>NZ_CP154260.1:5753000-7190000 GCF_039545795.1 Chitinophaga niabensis
AGCCGCGGAATATTTCGGGGTTTGGGACCCGCTCCCCGGAGGCCCTCCTGCTTATGGTTTATATGCCCGGAATGTAAAAGGCCTCACTTTGCAGAATGTACGTTTTGAACATGAATTGCCGGAAGCAAGGCCGGCCATAATACTTGATAATGTGGAAGATGCAGCCATTAATGGTTTAAGTATCCAGGGTACTGAAGCAGATGCAGCCATCAGGTGTATCAATTCTAAAGACATTCTTATTACGGCGGCCAGGTTACTAACACCTGCAAATAAATTCCTTCAAACAATTGGAGATCAATGCCGCAATATAAAAGTAGAAGGAGGAGATCTGTCAAAAGAAAAGGGCGCTTAGAAAAGCGCCCTCAAGTATTTTTAACCATATCCTATGAAAAACCTGATACAAAGATAGGCATGCCAACCACATCTGCTAAAACGTTTTTGTAAACGATCGTTTTTATCCGGTAAACGTATGGATATCGATGATGTTAACTGAAAATTTACAAGTGCTTAATGTATGGGCATAAAAAAAGAGCGCTTAGAAAAGCGCCCTCAAGTATTTTTAACCATATCCTATGAAAAACCTGATGCAAAGATAGGCATGCCAACCATATCTGCTAAAACGTTTTTGTAAACGGTCGTTTTTATCCGGTAAACGTATGGATATCGATGATGTTAACTAAAAAATTACAAGCGTAAGAAGGATACCTAACATATACGTGTCGCTGAAGTATGGGCATAAAAAAAGAGCACTTAGAAAAGCGCTCTCAAGTATTTTTAACCATATCCTATGAAAAACCTGATGCAAAGATAGGTACGTAAACCATAATACCACAAGGCATTTCGCCAACGATGTGATTTACTCCGTAAACGTATAGGTATTGATGTTATTAACTGAAAATTTACAAGCGTAGTAATGTATGGGCATAAAAAAAGAGCGCTTAGAAAAGCGCCCTCAAGTATTTTTTAACCATATCCTATGAAAAACCTGATGCAAAGATAGGCGCGCAAATCACATTTGCAGAACCCTTTTTGTAAACGGTCGTTTTTTCCCGGTAAACGTATGCATATCGATGATGTTAACTGAAAATTTACAAGCGTAATGTGGCAACGTATAGGCATAAAAAAAGAGCGCTTAGAAAAGCGCCCTCAAGTATTTTTAACCATATCCTATGAAAAACCGATGCAAAGATAGGAACGCATCTCACATCCGCACACACAACTTTGCGAATGGCGGTTTTTAGCTGGTAAACGTATGGAAAATGGCCTTGTTAACGAAAAAATAACACGCCGGGTTTTAAAACCCCTAAATTTGTACCCATGAAAAAGCTCCCCATACTGCTCCTGGCCACCCTCATGCTTTTTAGCGCTTGTGGCTCATTAGAAGGAACTTACATCACCGTACCGCCCCTCAACAAAAAGAAGAAAAAGCAAAAAATACACCCCAGCATCAATTTTTCCGATGCCATTAAACGCTACCGGAAAGAAAGAGGGTTCTTCCCCCAGGATATGCAATCATTTGAATATTATAGCGATTATACCCGCAACGCCATGCAAAGCATGCGCGAACTCGGCTTTACCAACCTCAGCATCTCCTACCTCTACCTGGATTCCCTGGTGATAGACTTCGCCCATACCCCCATCTATACCCAAAAGATCAACCGCTCAGATTTTAGCATAGATCTCGCCGGCCAGCTCATTTATACCAAAAGAGGTGATAGTTTTGTGGAATACAGGGTGTTCGACAAACGTAAAGGCAAAGTAGGTTACGCCTACCACCAGGATACCACTACTTATTACCGCCGTTAATGTTAATATGATCAAATTCACCGCCATACTGAAGAAACTGGGCCAACAGGGGGAAAAGACCGGCTGGACGATCATCGAAGTACCTTTCGCCATCGCCAACAAGATCAAACCCAACACAAAGAAGTCCTACCGCGTAAAAGGTTTCCTGGATAGCTACCCTATTGAACAGGTAGCACTTGTACCCATGGGGGAAGGGGATTTTATCATCGCCGTAAACGCCACCATGCGCAAAGGCATTGGTAAACGCCAGGGCGCATCTGTAAAAGTGCAGTTGGAAGAAGATAAGGTAGGTTATGTGATGAACGCGGATTTCATGGCCTGTATGGAAGACGACCCTAAAGCCATGGCTTTCTTCAAAACCCTCGCTCCCGGGCACCAGCGTTATTTCTCCAAATGGATAGACAGCGCCAAAACAGAAGAAACGAAAGCCAAACGGATCGCCCAAACCATCAACGCCATGCTCAAAAACATGGGTTATTCTGAAATGATCCGTGCGCTTAAAGCGGAGAAAGACAAGTATTAACTTTTTCTTAGAACTAAACTGGATATCTTGTACATACCCTATGTACAGGCTCCTCTTGATAATATTATGCTGCTTTCAGCTCAGCGCCTCCGCACAAACCGTGCGGGGAAATATCATGGGCAAAGATTCCCTTCCCCTGGCAGGCGTATTCATTCAGAACATTCAATCCAAAATATACACCGTATCTAACGGGGACGGCTACTTTAGCATTTCCGCAAGCCCCCTGGATACCCTGTTCTTTAAAGCGCCGGGGCATATTCCCATTTCCTTCCGGGCCATCTCTCTGCCGGCCATCATTTATTTACCCGGAGAGATCGTACAACTCGCCGGTGTGGAGATTATAAAAAAAACACACCGGGCAGATTCCATAGCCCTGCGTGAGAACTACGGGAAGAACTTTAATTTTCGCAGGCCTAAATTTCAGGAGGTAGTAATATTGGGCTTCCCGGGAATAGCCCTGAACATCCATCAATTCTACAGGGCCTTGAAGTTGAAGCACAACAAACAACAAATGACCTTCAAACGGCGCTTACAGGAATATGAACAGGAAAAATACGTAACCCAGTTCTTTACACCGGAACTGGTGAACAGGTATTCCGGTCTGGAAGGAGACAGTCTCAAACAATTCATGCTGCACCACCCGCCCAGCTACCAGTTCATGAAAGACGCCTCCACTTATGATCTGCTACTCTACATCAAGCAGGCCGCTGCAACTTTCCGGAAAGGAGGATAGCAAACCCTCGTTCCCATTACTCAAGCTTTCTCTTTTAACGCCCTCATCACTTACTTACCACCACCTCCGGCGTTTTTTCCGCCGTATCGGAACTATTCACCGCACTGTAATTATGCTTCAGCACCAGGAACCGTTTTTCAAAGAATTGATAGGAAACATACGCCACCAGAACACTCCCGCCCATCACCAGCACCGTCAGCAACACATACTTCCAGTTATTCTCAATCGGCAACAGCTCCAACACCTTCGTCACCGCAAAGATCACCAGCATATGGTACACATAGATCCCAAAGGAGATCTTCCCCAGGAAATTACATAAGGGGTTATCCAGGTTAACGATCCTGTTTTTACGGGTCACCTGTGCGATAATGAGAAAAAGTGTCACCACACTCACTATCTCATGGTCCAGTACAGAAGCAATATGGAACCTGTTCGCAATAATAAAAAGGATCACACCCCAGCAAATGATCTGCGTAAACAAATTGGTGGCCAGGGAGATCAGCCGGCCATTATTCATATAAAAGAAGATAGCCCCCACCGCCCCGATCATCATACATTGAAACCGGGTGATAGACAAAGCAATATAAGGGGTATCAATCCCCAGCCGGGTAGACAGTTGCCAGAACACCATTTTCAGGATGATCAGCCCAACGGTTAAACCCACCGCCCATTTCAGCAAGCGGGAATTCTCCTGTTTTGCGATCCAGGGCCAGAAAGCATAGAACTGCTCTTCCACCCCCAGGCTCCAGTAATGCCCCAGCAGCAAGGGAATATTAATTCCTTTCACGATCAGCGGAACATTCGCTACCATAAATATGTAGAACGATAGGGAAGTCCAGTCCCTGGGCATGGCCAATGCAAACATCACGATCAGGCAGATCACCAGGTATAAATAATATAAAGGCCAGATCCGCAGGATCCTCCGCACATAAAAATGTTTGATGTTCACCGGCTGCAGTTCCTTTTCCTTCAGCAGCAGGAAAGTAATGAGGAACCCGCTCAGCACAAAAAAGATAGTTACCCCATAAGCCGCTAATTGCAGTCCCTTGGCCTCCCCGTTAGGTTCAGTACCAAGTATGTGAGGGTTCAATCCAAATTCAGTGATAGCGCTGATAATGATGTGGGAGATCACCACACCCGTGGCCGCTAAGGCCCGGAAACCGTTCAGGCCGGAGAGGTGAACGGCCTTTTGTGTAGAAATTGACATAGTAAATATGGTTATCGGTAGATATGGTTATGGCACAGGAACAATAGCAAAAAACGTGCAGGGGTTTTCCAGGGTGATCAGATCAACGATCGCTATCCCCCTCAAAAGGTATTAATTCCCTTCTCTTCTTCAATAAACGCCGCAATCTTCGGAAACGCCAGGTGGAACCAATGCGTAAAAGTATCCGGCTCCTCCTCCAGTAACTGCCGGATAACATCCAGCGATAAATACCGGGTAGCCTGTACTTCTGCCGCATCAGGTAATACAGCCCCATTATATTCACCAAAGAACACATGGTCAAACTCATGCTCGGTAAGGCCGTTATCAAACTCTGCCCGGTAAGTGAAACTGAAGATCTCTTTGAGTGCACAATCAAATCCCATCTCCTCCATCAACCTTCTGTGCGCAGCAGCCAGGTCATCTTCCCCCGGCAAAGGATGACTGCAACAGGTATTTGTCCAAAGCCCGCCGGAATGATATTTATCCTGCGCCCTTTGCTGCAACAGCATTTCGCCCTTTGTGTTCACCACAAAAACAGAAAATGCACGATGTAATAAACCTTTCTGATGCGCCTCAAGCTTCTCCATGGTGCCAACAGGTTCGTCCTGCTCGTTCACCAAAATAACGGGTGGTAACATTTTGGAAGGAATGGTTAGGCCATAAAAGTAAAGCCGTTTTTTTAATTCCGCTCAAAAAATTACACAGTTCCCCCTTTTGCCGGAAAACCCGGAAAAGGCATATGTTGGTCAGGGATGGTGGAAAGGAGAGTATGGGTTAAAACGAAGATCGGGTTACATTTCTCTTATAACATTTTTTAATAACGGGAAACTTGGGCCTTCAACATTTTACGGGCGAAGTGGATACGGCTTTTAATGGTGCCTAATGGCTCTTCCAGGATATCTGCTATTTCAAAGTACTTAAATCCGTCCAGGTATAACACAAACGGTTTCTTAAATATAACCGGTAAATGGTGTACGGAGGCCTGAATGTCTTTCACCCGTAATCCACTTTCTGCCTGGTTACCAATAATTACCTGCTGGGTGTTCAACAAAAAGTCATTGGAAGAATTATCAAAACAGAGGTGTTGTTTTGATTTTCGCCGGTAATTATTAATAAAGATATTCCGCATGATCGTGTACAGCCAGGCCCGGATATTGGTGCCGGCAAGGTATTTCTCCTGGTTGGATAAGGCTCTGAACATGGTTTCCTGGTAAAGGTCCTTCGCGGATTCGGGATCTTTGGTTAAAGTAATGGCAAACGGTTTCAGAAAGTCAGCATTGCTGAGCAATAGGGTGTTAAATTCAGCGGATGACATATTGTTTAAGTTTTGTTATACTAATTTAAACAAAAAAAGACGTTACTCCAAACAATTTGAACGATTATTTTTCGTTGCACAGCTAAATTATACATGATTAACAATTTCATAATCAGGTACTAGCATCAAAAAGGGAGTTTTCTATTGGCTTGCATTAACTGGTTAACCGGGGGCGTATAACGTTTAAGTAATAATGTATATTAATTTAAACAAATGTTAGTTCACGGATATGTTTGCTCTGGACGGTAGGGGTATATACGAGAAAAACACCCATCCGGATTTATTTTTTGGGAAAAAAGTTTATTGCGTATAATGCACCTGATTTTCAATCCGCTAACATTTATATGTTATTTTTAATAAATTTGCCGATCATTTTACGCAAACCCCGTGCGTGGCAGGGAGTTTGTTATGATGGTGGCCTAACATTCCGAGAAAAGCTAAAACTTTCATGAAGAAGATATTATTGTTCCAGATTTTCCTGTTGATTGGTATGTGTTCCTTTGCCCAGGTCCCTTCTTTACAAAAGGCCCAGCAAATGAAGGTAGAAGATCTTACGGATGAACAGGTTCGTCAGATTGTGGCGGAAATGAAGCGGAACAAGGTTTCTCTGGATCAGATCGATTCTTATGCACAGCAAAAAGGCATTCCGGCAGATCAGGTACTGAAACTGAAAGACAGAATACGTACACTTAATCTGGAAAAAGAATTTGCTGCTAATACAGCCGAAACACCCAGACAGGGGGATACGGAACGTACTGTGGATGATAATACGCTCTCAGCCCGTGATATCCAACCCATGTCAGTAGAGGATAAACGCAGAATGAAGGTCTTTGGCGCAGAACTGTTTAGTAATAAGAACCTTACTTTTGAACCCAATCTCAGGATGGCCACCCCGCCCAATTATCGTTTAGCCGCAGGAGATGAATTGATTATAGATGTATACGGATACTCTGAAGTACAGCACAAGTTAAAGGTGAGCCCCGAAGGATATATCCGCATTCCTTACGTAGGACCTGTTTACGTAAACGGGCTTACAATGGAAGAAGCCACTACCCGTATCACCAAACAACTGGCTACTATCTATGGAGGCATTAAATCCGGTAACACTTTCGTGCAAATGACCCTTGGTACCATCCGTAGCATTAAGGTATTATTAATAGGAGAGATAGACAGACCGGGCTCCTATACCCTGCCTTCCCTGGCTACTGTAGCCAACGCACTCTATGTATCAGGTGGCCCTAATACAAATGGTTCTTTCCGCGATATCCAGGTGATCCGCAATGGCGCCCCCCTTGCCCGCTTCGACCTATATGACTTTCTCACCAACGGAGATCTTACCAATAATATAGTACTGCAGGACCAGGATATCGTGAAAGTAAATCCCTATAAAACCCGCGTGGAATTGGAGGGAGAAGTGAAACGCCCGGCAATTTTCGAAGCAAAAGACAATGAAACCCTGCAGGATATCCTGAATTTCGCGGGTGGATATACAGATAATTCCTATAAAGATATAATTCGCGCCAGTCGTGTAAACAGTAAAGAAAGAGAAGTAGTAAATATTGCTGCGGACCAGGTACCATCTTTCAAATTACGGTCCGGAGATAAATTTCATATAGATGCTATTTTGAACCGCTTCACCAACCGTGTTTCTATTAACGGTGCAGTGTTTCATCCGGGAGAATATGCATTGGAAAACAACATGACAGTAGTTGATCTGATCAAAAAAGCAGACGGTGTAAAAGAAGAAGCCTCATTACCCCGTGCTGTCATCTTCAGGCTGAAGGAGGATTTTACCCCCGCAGGGATCAGCTTTAATGTGCAGGACGTACTGTCTGGCAAACAAACACTGGCCTTACAACGGGAAGATAGCGTAGTGATCTATTCCAAACTGGACCTTCGGGAAGATTATAAAGTAAAAATCAGCGGCCAGGTGAATGCACCAGGTTATTTTAATTATGTGGATAGCTTACATCTGGAAGACCTGATACTCATGGCGGGCGGGCTTAAAGATGCGGCTTCCCTCCAGAGAGTGGAAGTTTCCCGCAGGATTCGCGGCAAAACATACAACCCCGGAGATAGTGCCACCTCCATCGTTGCACAGTTTGATCTTTCTACAGATCTCAGCTCCATGGCAGGATATGCTTTACAACCCTTTGATGAAGTAGTAGTGCGGAAATCTCCCACTTATATAGAACAGGCTTCAGTATCAATAGATGGAGAAGTAGTATATCCCGGTGCCTATACCATCAATTCCAAAAGAGAAAAGATATCAGATGTATTAAAACGTGCAGGTGGCCTTCGCCCTGAAGCATATGCGGAAGGTGCCGTATTATTGCGCAAAACCTTTGTTAATGCATCAGACAGCGCTTTACTGGATAGTAAATTGCAAGTATTTTATAATAAACTGGAAGATAGCACGGATATAAACAAAATGCATAACGTTGTATCCCGGAAAGAACAACTCCTGGGTATCAATCTGCAAAAGATCATGGATCAGCCCGGATCTAAATACGACCTGCTATTGGAAGAAGGCGATGTGATCAAGATCCCTAAGAAACTGCAAACAGTACAATTATTTGGAGAGATCTATTTCCCGAAGAAAGTCCGTTTTGACAGGAATATTGGATTTAGAGATTATATCCGTGGTGCCGGCGGATTTACAAATAGTGCCCTGAAAAGAAGAAGTTATGTCGTATACGCCAATGGCGAAGTGAAAAGCACCAGTAAAGTTTTGTTCTTCAACCGCTATCCTAAAGTACGGCCGGGAGCTGAAATATATGTTCCTGCAAAGAAAGACGGACATCGCCTTACCGGCCAGGAAGCTGTTGGGATAACTACCGGTTTCGCATCGCTCGCGTTGATCATTATTACAATTTTAGATAGAATTAAATAAAAGGGCATGCCCTTAAATCATACTCATGAACGCATCTCCACATCAATCCGGCCAGCAAAATGAAGAAATTTCATTAAAAGGGCTGATCTTAACTTTTCAAAACTGGAGAGGTTACTTATTCTCAAAATGGAAAATAATTGTCTTATCCGGCCTCCTGGGCGCCGGGTTAGGCTTTGCTTATGCCTATACCCAAAAGGTTAAGTATGTGGCTGAAATGACCTTTGTACTTGAAGACAGCAAGTCTGGTCAGTTAAGTAGCTATGCAGGGTTGGCCAGCCAGTTTGGAATCGATCTCGGAGGCGGTTCCGGTAGTGGCGTTTTTACCGGAGATAATATACTCGAATTCCTCAGGTCCCGCTTAATGGTAGAAAAAACCCTGCTTTCTCCTGTTGGCATCGGTGGAAAAAATACCAGCCTGGCAGACTATTATTTACAGGTGAATAAATACAATGAAAAGTGGGCAAAAAGCCCGGAACTGAAAAAGATCAGCTTCCCCGCTAACATAAACCGTAGTAGCTTTTCACTGCTGCAGGACAGTGTTTTGAATATCCTCTATATGGATATCATCAAAAATAATCTCAGTATTGCCAAACCTGACAAAAAGCTAAGCTTTATTGCCGTTAAGTGCAATTCTACTGACGAGAAATTCTCCAAAATATTCGTTGAAAGATTAGTGCGGGAAGCAACTGACTTTTATGTGCAAACAAAAACAAAAAGATCCAAAATCAATGTGGACCTGCTGCAACTCAAAGCAGACTCCATTGAACGGCTGCTCAACCAAAAAACTTATTCTGTTGCCGCCAGCCAGGATTTAAATCTTAATCCGGCAAGAAATGTAGCAAGGGTAGGTACACAGCTCGCCGCGAGAGATCAACAGGTTTTACTAACCATGTATTCAGAAGTAGTTAAGAACCTGGAGCTAAGCCGGATGGCAATGTCCCAGGAAACTCCCATCATACAGATAGTAGATACGCCTATATTACCATTAAGGAAAGAAAGGGTAGGAAAATTAAAGGGATTGATACTGGGTGGATTTATAGCCGGGTTCCTGATTGTGTTGGTACTGCTTGTTCGCAAGTTGTACAGAGAAATAATGACCTAATATAACTTGTTCGACAAATGCCATCTCCTATTAAAATAGCCATTATCGGCCTTGGTTATGTAGGCTTACCCCTGGCCATTGAATTTGGGAAAAAATATGACGTTCTGGGCTTCGATATCAACAAAGATCGGATAAAAGAGCTATGCAATGGAGAAGACCATACCAAAGAGGCGGATCTGAAGGAAATGAGGCATGTAATAAAAAAAACCAACAAAGAAAATACAAGTATTGGTCTGGAATTCTCCGATGATGTTACCACACTGAAAAATTATAACGTCTATATCGTTACCGTTCCAACACCCATTGATCAATTCAAAGCTCCCAACCTGCAACCCTTGCTTCATGCATCAGAAACAATAAGCAAAGTCCTTAAAAAAGGAGATATCGTGATCTATGAATCAACCGTTTATCCGGGATGTACAGAAGAAGATTGCGTACCCATACTGGAAAAATACTCAGGACTAAAATACAATAGCGATTTTTTCTGCGGTTATTCCCCTGAACGGATCAATCCCGGAGATAAGATCAATACCCTCGCCAAAATAATAAAAGTTACTTCCGGATCAACGCCGGAAATTGCAGATCGTATAGATGAACTCTATAAAAGCATCATAACCGCCGGTACACATAAAGCTCCAAATATCAAAGTGGCAGAAGCCTCCAAAGCTATTGAAAATGCACAAAGAGACATTAACATCAGTTTTGTGAATGAACTCGCGCTTATCTTTGACCGTATGGGGATAGATACCAATGATGTAATAGAAGCAGCGTCTACAAAATGGAACTTCCTTAAATTCAAACCCGGTCTTGTAGGCGGCCACTGTATAGGAGTAGACCCATATTATTTAACACACAAAGCAGAATCACTGGGCTACCATCCACAAGTGATCCTCTCCGGAAGAAGGGTCAATGATAATATGGGGATGTTCGTTGCAAATAAAGTAGTAAAACTATTGATCAGGAGTGGGCACAAAATTGATGGCGCAAAAGCCCTCATCCTGGGAATGACCTTTAAAGAAAATTGCCCGGATGTCCGCAATTCAAGGGTCATTGATATTTATAAAGAACTCATTCAATTTGGCCTGGATGTAGAAGTATATGATCCACACGCGCACATCGGTGAAATTGAATCTCAATACGGGATTAATTTAATTCCCCGGTTAATTCGAAAATATCAGGCTATTATCTTGGCAGTGGCACACGAGGAATTCAAAACCCTTGATTATGACATGTTAAAGGCTAATAAAAATGCCATTATATTTGATTCTAAAGGAATTTTAGACAGAGCTATTGTCGATAGCAGACTTTAAAAAAACTAAAAAATATGAAAGTTGTAATTCTTGCTGGAGGTCTGGGAACACGTTTATCCGAAGAAACTTCAATTAAACCAAAACCAATGGTTGAAATTGGCGGTATGCCCATATTATGGCATATCATGAAAATATACTCCAGTTATGGGTATAATGATTTCATAGTCTGCCTGGGTTATAAAGGATATGTGATCAAAGAATACTTTGCCAACTACTTCCTCCATCAGGCAGACGTTACGATTGACCTGAACGACAATTCATTAAAGATTCATGACTCACAGGCAGAACCCTGGAAAATTACCCTGGTAGAAACGGGTAAAGATTCTATGACAGGCGGAAGGGTCAAAAGAATTCAAAAATATACAGATGGCCAGCCATTTATGTTAACGTATGGAGACGGCGTTGCAGATATTGATATCAAAGCGCTCGTGGATTTCCACCAAAAGAACAAACCTTCCCTGACGGTAACAGCAGTACAACCATCTGGAAAATTCGGCGCATTAAACATTGATAATGATAAAGTTATATCATTCATGGAAAAACCTAAAGGGGATGGCCACTGGGTAAACGGAGGTTTTTTTGTTTGTGAGCAGGATATTTTTAACTACATTAAAGATGATAGTACCATATGGGAAAGAGAACCCATAGAGAATATAGCGCACGAAGGGAAAATGGCTGCTTTCAAACATGATGGTTTCTGGAAGCCAATGGATACCCTCAGAGATAAAATAGAATTAGAAGAAAGCTGGAATAATAATACAGCACAATGGAAAAAATGGTGAGATGCTGAAAAATATAGCCCGTATATATAAGGATAAGAAAGTTTTCATAACAGGCCATACTGGGTTTAAAGGCGCCTGGCTGCTTAAAATACTAAGCATGGCCGGTGCTGAGATCAGAGGATATGCATTAAGCCCTCTTCATGAAAATGATGCATTCAATATATTGAATGGTCCCCAATTGTGCGACTCAATAATTAATGACCTGCGTAACAAAAAGGAATTAACGCAAAGTATTATTGATTTTCAACCTGATTTTATTTTCCATCTCGCCGCACAACCCTTAGTGCGGCTATCTTATGATATCCCCGCTGAAACTTTTGAAGTGAATGCCATCGGCACTGCCAACGTATTGGATGCCGTAAGATTATTGAATAAACCCTGCCAGGTAATCCTCATCACTACAGATAAAGTTTATCATAACAATGAATGGATCTATCCATACAGGGAAAATGACCGTTTAGGAGGATATGACCCCTATAGTGCAAGCAAAGCATGCGCAGAACTGGTGATTGACTCTTACAGGAACTCCTTCTTTAATATTAGAAATTATAGTCAGCACCAGAAAGGCATAGCCGTAGGAAGAGCCGGAAATGTGATCGGAGGTGGCGACTGGGCAAAAGACCGATTGTTGCCAGACATTGCCAGGGCATTAGGAAATAACCAAAAGGTGATCATTCGAAACCCTCATTCAGTAAGGCCATGGCAGCATGTGCTGGAACCGCTGGCAGGTTATTTGAAAATTGGCGAAAAACTCACGGAGCAGCCGGAACTTTTTTCTACAGCCTATAATCTGGGCCCCCATGTAGATGATGCCCTCTCCGTTGCGCAAATGGTGAAAATTGCCATAGATTGCTGGGGCAATGGAGATTTTCAGTTAGATGAACCGCCTGCTCACACACTACATGAAGCAGGTTTATTAAAACTGGATATTAATAAAGCCGCCGCTGAACTGGGATGGAAACCAGTAATGAATGCCCATAAAGCAGTAAGCCAAACAATAAACTGGTACAAAACATATTATACAGATCCGGGTGCATTGATCAGCCTGACAGCTAAACAAATAACTGATTTTTTTGATGAGTAGGATCTTTGTAACTGGAGCAACCGGCTTTTTAGGAGCAACAATTGTGCAGGGAATCGCTCAAAAACATGATATATGCGCACTAAAAAGACATACATCTGATCTCAGCAGAATAAATGCTGCTATTCGTCAGAGGGTCCACTGGGTGAACATGGCAGAAAACTGGCAAAATGAAGTAGCCCGTTTTCAGCCGGATGTTATTATCCATGCCGCCTGGATTGGTGTGGAAGCAGCAGAACGGAATGATTGGAAATTACAATTGCAGAACATCGGTTTCCTTTATGAGGTCATGGAACTGGCCGTTGCAGGTAACGTAAAAAAAATAATCGCATTAGGCTCACAGGCAGAATATGGAAATATATCCGGAATCATGAAAGAAGATGACCCGGCCATTCCCACAACAGCCTATGGAGCCGTTAAAACAGCCTGCTCTCAGATCCTGCAGACATTTGGAAACCAACACCAGGTGAACTGGTATTGGCTCAGATTATTTTCTTTCTTCGGAGAAGGTGAAAATGAAAACTGGCTGATCCCATCAGTAATTAAAAAAATAATCACCACAGGAAAAGTAGACCTTACACCAGGCATGCAGGCATACGCCTATTTATATGTAAAGGACCTTGTGAATGTGGTGGAAAAGATCTTGCAGCACAACGGAGATGCAGGGATCTACAACATTTCCTCCAACAACGCAATAAAGTTGCGGGATCTTGTTGAAAAAATAAAAATGCAATTGGGATTACCCTGCCTCCTTAATTTTGGAGCAGTTCCATATCGGGATCAGCAACCAATGCATGTACAGGGAGATATTGAAAAATTCGAAAGTAAAATAGGAAGCTTTAATATCACGGCATTTGAAACTGCCCTGATTCAAACCATAGATTTCTATCGCAGGAAATATAAAACGGAAATGAAATGAAGGCATCTGATTATATAGCAAAATATCTGGAAGCCAAAAACGTAAAACACGTTTTTGAACTGTCAGGAGGAATGATCACACATATCCTGGATTCCATAAGTCTGAAAACCTCCATTAAGATCATCACTGTTCACCATGAACAATCTGCGTCCTTCGCAGCTGATGCCTATGGTAGGATTACTGGCGTTCCCGGAGTTGCACTGGCTACCAGTGGCCCTGGTGCTACAAATCTTTTAACAGGCATTGGAAGTTGTTATTTCGATTCCTCTCCGGCCGTATTTATTACTGGTCAGGTGAACCGCCATGAACAAAAAGGCGACAGGAATATACGCCAGCTCGGTTTCCAGGAAACAGATATTATCGCAATGGCCAGACCCATTACCAAAGCATGCTTCAAAGTTGAAAACGGAGATGATATTCCTGCTACACTTATTAGTGCATTTAAAATTGCAACAGAAGGAAGACCCGGTCCCGTTTTGATAGATATTCCCATGGACCTTCAGCGCGTTGCCCTTCCTGATGAAATCATCCTTGAAAACGGAACACCGTCTACCGGTAAACTGCCACCGGTAGATAAAAACCAGCTTTCAAAACTTACGGCGGATATTCAAAAAGCCAAACGGCCGCTTTTACTCGTTGGAAGAGGCGTAAAAGCTGCATTTGCAGATGTTGAACTTTTAAAATTCATTGAAAAAACCAATCTGCCGGTGGTAAGCTCTTTGCTGGCTTTAGACGCTGTTCCATATAACCTGCCGGCAAGGGTGGGTTTTATTGGAAGTTATGGCAACAGATGGGCAAATATTGCATTAGGCGAGTGCGATCTGCTCATCGTTGCTGGTAGCAGGCTGGATATCCGACAGACAGGAGCAGATACAAAATACTTTGAGAACAGGTTAATATATCATATTGATTGTGAAGAGGGAGAGATCAATAACAGGGTAAAAGGTTGTATACCCATTCTCGCAGACGTTAAACAATTCTTCAACGCCTTCATTTCTCACAATCAAACAACCTCCTTCCAGGCCCCCGTTGAATGGAACGGATATATTGCCGCATTAAAACAAAAATGGCCTGATACCAAAGAAGTAACTACACCTGGCATCAATCCTAACCTGTTCATGCACCTTCTGTCAGGTTTATCACAGGAAACCAGCGCCTACCTCACAGATGTGGGCTGCCACCAGATGTGGGCTGCACAATCACTTGAGTTATCGGCAGGCCAATCATTCCTTACCTCAGCAGGCATGGGCGCAATGGGTTTTGGCTTGCCCGCAGCAATAGGAGCCAGCTTTGCCGCAAATAAAGCACCAGTTGTCCTGATCTCAGGAGACGGCAGCCTGCAGATCAACATCCAGGAACTGCAAACGCTGTTCAGAAATGAACTAC
Organism: Chitinophaga niabensis; assembly: GCF_039545795.1. NCBI lineage: Bacteria > Pseudomonadati > Bacteroidota > Chitinophagia > Chitinophagales > Chitinophagaceae > Chitinophaga > Chitinophaga niabensis. The sequence goes on from NZ_CP154260.1 coordinate 5,768,058, forward strand.
CTGTTAAAATTATTGTAATGAATAACAGGAACCTTGGAATGATAAGGCAGTTCCAGGATTCCTATTTTGAATCAAGATACCAGTCCACATTCTGGGGCTACAGTGCGCCCGATTTTGCAAAAGTGGCTGAGGCTTATAACATAAGCGCAAAAACAATAACAGAAGAAAGCGAAATTAACGATGCCGTAAAGTGGTTATGGGAAGGAGAAAATAATGGGAAACCAGTATTACTCCAGGTTATGATAGATCCTCATACCAACACTTATCCTAAACTCGCTTTCGGCAAACCCATTACTGAAATGGAACCGTTTTCGAAGCCTATTGATATGGAAGGAACCTGATTTATATAATAGATAGAATTTAATTAATAATCATGTCATTTAATTTTCAAAACATTTCTGATCCGCAACTGAAAGAGTCACTCGCCAGTATTGCAAGAGCAAAAGTAAAAAGAGAAATTATTCCGGGGGAACATTACATCCCCGTTACAGGAAAAATAATGGATGAAGAAGATATTTTACTAGGCGTTGATTCCATGCTCGATGGCTGGTTAACAGCCGGCAGGTTCGCTGATAGTTTTGAAAGAGAGCTTGCAAGATATTTTGGTGCCAGATTTTCATTCCTTGTAAATTCCGGCTCTTCAGCCAATCTCCTCGCCTTTTATGCTTTAACATCACCTAAGCTGGGTGAAGATGCCATAAAACCAGGAGACGAGATCATTACCGTGGCAGCTGGCTTTCCTACAACAGTTAATCCATTAATCCAGTTTGGATGCGTACCCGTATTCCTTGATATTGATATCCCTACATACAACATCAAAGCAGAGGACATCGAAGGAGCTATCACAGATAAAACATCCGCCATCATGATAGCACACACACTCGGAAATCCATTTAACCTGGAGGAAGTAATGCGTGTCGCTAAAAAATATAACCTGTGGGTGATCGAAGATGATTGTGATTCCCTCGGTGCAACCTATCAGGGCAAAAAAACAGGCACCTTTGGAGATCTCGCCACCCTCTCATTTTATCCCGCACACCATATAACAATGGGCGAAGGTGGTGCCGTTCTCGTTAACAATGCCAAACTTAAAAAAATTGTGGAAAGCTTCCGCGATTGGGGAAGAGATTGCTGGTGCCCTCCCGGAAAAGACAATACCTGTGGTGAAAGGTTTTGTCAGCAATTGGGTGATCTCCCGGAAGGCTATGACCATAAATACACCTATTCACATATCGGATTCAATCTGAAAGCTACAGACATGCAGGCCGCAATTGGTTTAAGCCAGTTGAAAAAAGCAGACCATTTTGTGCAGAGAAGAAGGGAAAACCATGACCTGTTATATAAAAAATTAGAGCGCTTTAAAGACCATTTCATTCTCCCGGAAAAAACACCGGACTCCAATCCAAGCTGGTTCGGTTTTTTAATTACGATCAAAGACAGTTCACCTGTCAACAGGAACGAACTCGTTCAATTCCTGGAAGAAAATAAGATCGGAACAAGGTTGCTTTTTGGAGGAAATCTCCTGAAACAGCCAGCTTACCGCAATACGGCTCACAGGGTATACAATACTTTGACCAATACAGACACGATCATGAATCAGTCTTTCTGGTTAGGAGTATGGCCTGGCTTGCATGAAGCTCATTACGACTATATCATTCAAATCATAGAAAAATATTTAAGCAGTATTAAATAGTAAGTCGTTGCTGCCTGAAACATCTGATTCTCATTATGCTGATCTCTGCTTTCATTCCTGTCTTTAACGAGGAAAAACGAATAGAACATGCACTCATATCGTTGCAATGGTGCGATGAAATAGTACTGCTTGATAAAAGAAGCTCCGATAGAACTGTTGAGATCGCTAAACAATTCGGAGACAAAGTCAGGATCTTCTACATGGATAATTCCAGCGCATATAACCCGGGCGAATGGGATGTTATGATGGAACAATGCAAAGGGGATTGGCTGATCAGGTTTACCGCCAGCGATGTACTCCACCCTGGTTTGGCAGAAGATATCCTTAAGCTGATCCGGCAACCGGATTTTAAGCATGATATCATCAACATTCCTCATAGAAGGTTTGTACTGGGGCTGGACATAAAAGGATCTCCCTGGTTTAGCAAAGTTTGCCCAATGGTATTCCGTAAATCCAGGTTGAGAGTAGATAAAGCTGATGTTCACGCTGCTTTAAAATTCGAAGGAAGCTCTTACACCATGCCGGAAAGCACCAAATACTGCATGTATCATCTCACACATGAGAATGTAGATATCATGATGGAACGGCATCTGAGGTATTGGAGAGGAGAAGCCATCGGAGCCGAAAAGGAAGATCTGAAAGTTCAGTTTAAGCAGGTTTTAAATGCATTCTTCAGGTTAACATTCATCAAAAGATCTTTTATGTATGGATGGGATGGCATTATGCTGGCATTTGCATTTATTACCTATCAAATGATGTCCTTTGTTTATAAATGGGAAAAAAAACGGGGAAATGCCGCACAGGTCTATCAAAACATCAGGGAGGAAATTAAAAATGATTGGGAGCAAAATAAACAGCTATGAACAATTATAAAAAAGCGTTTTGCACCTTTAGCGATTCCAGATTACGAAAAAGCCTGAACCGCATCAAACAGCAGGCTGAGGAAATGGAAGTGTACAACATCATCAATATATTTGATGAAACACAGCTGGACCCCGCTTTCAGGGAACGCTTCCGTGATCATCTATATCCCGGCTCAAGAGGTTATGGCTTCTGGTCCTGGAAACCCCAGGTGATACTTCAGACCTTAAGAAAATTAAACGACGGAGATGTGGTACAATATACAGACACCGGTTGCCACCTCAATAAAAACGGAAAAAAAAGATTAGAAGAATATTTTAATATCGCTCATAACTCCCCCAATGGCATCCTGGCCTTTAAATCAAAAAGTAAAGACACTGCCATTGGTAACGAAACCTTCTACGAAAACTTTGAATACAAATACAATAAGGGAGACGTATTCAATTACTTTAACGTGCTGGATAAACCAGATTTTACACACTCCGTTCAGTATGAAGCAGGGATAACTTTTATCAGAAAAAGCCCCGAAACGGTTAAATTTGTTGAAGATTGGATCCATGCCTTTACTACAAACTTTGACCTGATCAGTGACGCCCCCTCCAAAGTCCCTAATTTACCGGGCTTTGTTGATCACCGGCACGATCAGGGCATCTATTCCATCCTTTGCAAAAAGTTTGGTGTATCTGAATTATTTTCAAATGAATATTTTACCTCAGGAGATTGGGCAGAATTAAATGACTTCCCTATCTGGGTAAAAAGAGATATGAAATTCGGAACAATCCTGCGGGCTAAAAGGTTCATCCGCCGCAATACACGGTTATTACTGAAGAAAATAGGCTTATCAAATAACAAATAATAAAACAATGGATCTTAATAAACTGGAGGGCGGATTAAGAATGAATGCTGTGCATCAGAAAAACCCTTTGGTGACAGTTATAACAGTTGTATTCAACGGAGAAGCTTCCATAGAAAGAACAATAAAAAGTGTCGCGGAACAAAAAACCCCGGAGATTGAATATATCATAGTAGATGGCGCTTCCCGTGATAATACAGTAAAGATCATCAGGCAATATGAACAGGTTGTTGATTATTGGATCAGTGAAAAAGACAAAGGCATTTATAATGCTATGAACAAAGGCGCCACCTATGCCTCCGGAAAATATATCACCTTTCTGAATGCAGATGATACCATGAAAATGAATTACCTGCAAACTTTTACCTCACTCATTCAGGATAAAGATTATTTCAGCTGTGGCGTTAAAATGATCTACAACAATAAAACCATCAACTGGGTCCCGTTCAATATTATTCCCGCCCATAATACCTTCTTTTGGAGAATGCCGCTCCCCCATCCCGGATTGATGGTAAAAAAAACGGTGTTTGATGAACTGGGAGGCTTCAATGAAAAATACCGGTACGCAGCTGATTATGATTTCATCCTGCGGCTCGTTAAAAAATATAACGGCATATTTTCCGATAAGGTAATGATTGATTTTTATATGGGCGGAGCTAGTTCCAATAAAGCTATTCTTCTTGAAAATAATAGTATCAGAAAGAATAATCATTCCAATAAGCTATTGGTTTCTTTAGCACATCAAATTGAATTATTTAAATGGAAAATAGCAAAAATACGGTATCGGTAATTATACCTTATTATAATGCAGACAATACAATCCTTAAGGCTATGCAGTCGCTTGCCGATCAAACATATATGCCGGGAGAAGTGATCATCGTGGACGATGGAAGTGAACCATTGAAAAAAGCAGTTTTGCATATAAACCCTGCTCAATTTCCATTTAAAGTGATTATCGCTGACCAGGGAATGAATAAAGGCGCTCCCTCCGCAAGGAACCAGGGAAAGTCCATTGCTGCAAATGAGTATATAGCTTTCCTGGATGCGGACGATGCATGGGTGAAAAACAAATTGGCCGTACAGGTAAAAATGATAGAAGACCTGCAATGCGATCTGCTTTATACAGAATATAGTGAATCCTTCCCCGGAGAAGTTCCGTCTTCCGTAAATCCGGATCAGGTTCTCCATATTAGTTATCGCGATGTTTTAAGAAAGAACCTCTCGCCGGTTACCCTTTTAATGAAAAAGGACTTGCCACTCAAATTCGATGAACGGTTAAGGCGCTGCGACGATTTTAAGTTATCAATAGAAGCACTTGCCGGTGGGTTTAAGATCGTCAAAATTGACCTTCCTTATTCTTACGGATTTAAATTTGCAATAGGCCATGCAGGGCTAACCAAATCACTTTTTAAAATGTCTTCCTCTTTCCTGAGGGCCTGCGCATTGATCTCTATGGAAAAACCCAAATTAACACCATTAATGACGGTTTTTGCACTGTTCGAGATAACAAAATTCCCCGTAAGGGTTCTCAAAACAAAACTAAGAAATGCGTATAAGTAGTGTTCTGGCTGATAGAACGATTAGAATTGCAGGAGGACTACTAAGCCTGTTCTTATGTTCTCGCTTTTTTGTGAATGATGATTTTATGCTCGTTCAGCAGATCACCATCATTCAAACCCTCATCGGTGCAATTATCGCATTTCCATCTCCCGCAGCCTTACTGAAATTTGGCTTTAAGAACTATACCCTGGGGAGGAACCTGTATTTTAATGTCAGCATCCTCAGATGCCTTATCACCTTGGGAATATACCTCTTCATGTGCCTTTATCTGGTGATCGGCCACTCATCAACCCGGGATATCACCATTATTTTATGTGGCGCCATACCCATGGTCATTACTCAGGTCCTTTCCCTGGAATTTATTCATCATTCCCTGAGCTATGAATCAAAAGGTAATTGGGTAATGGTGTATACAATGCTGCTTTTCCTGATCATCAAATCAATAATTATATACATTTGGGGAGCTATTTATCCCAAGATCTTTGTAGAAATAATTGAAATGCTGGTATTGTCCCTCATAGTTTCTATCCGCTACTTTAAAGGATTTACTATAACATGGCAGCAGATCGTTTATAATATCAGAAAAGCAGTGAAGATCGGTAAAATTTCATCCGGCTTATATTTTAACGGCATTCTGCTCGTTCTCATATCCAGGTTTGATCAGTTATCCGTATCCGTGCTCATTGGAAAGGAGATTTTCAGTAAATATGCACTGATCTCCTCCATTGTTGCCCTCTTCATTGTACCCAGCAGCTTGTTTGCAGAAAAGATCCTGTTTCAGCTCCACGATGCCGCCTCACTTTCCAAACAGGAATTCAGGCGGAAAGCAAGGAAATGTTTGATCATCATAGGTTCTTTAGGAATGCTCTTGTATCTTATCTATATTTTTTCATTTGAACTGATCGGAGAGATCCTCTTTAAAAGAGACCTGAGTAACCTTAAGATTGAAGGCATTATTCTGGGTATAACAATCGTTGTAAATTCCGTTGGTATGGCTTTTGGTCAGATCAATACTTATTTGAACGGAGGTTTCTTTACGATGAGAAGAAGCCTGATAGGTTTTATTACCATGGTACTGCTCATCTTTGCCGGAAACCACTTCTGGGGTATTCTGGGCATTGCAATCGCTGCCGCCGTCAGTTTATTATTAACGAATGTGATATTCTGGTTCTTTTCCAGGAAAGTAAGAGCAGCTATTCTTTAGAATTAAATTAACTCATGAGGAACATCGTCTATTTGTTCTATGCGCTTTTCATAATGATAGCGTTCTTTTTACTAAGAACGCTATTCCTGCAATCCATAGAAATAGACGGAGACATTGTTGCCTATCTTAACGTAATAAATGGAGATATCAAGGAAGGAGATGCTTTCGAACCCGGCTCCATGCTCATATTCTCTATAATAGGATTAACCCCCGTTTCCTTTCACTTTACATTGTTATTCCTATTTTGCTTCCTGATAGCCATAACAGAAGGATGGTTCGTTATAAAAAAATGCAAACTGCCTATATTCTGGCTAGCCTTCTTTACCATAGGCATATTACCCTTTGCACATGCCATTAACTTAAGAACAGGGTTTGGAATTTTCCTCCTCTTATGTTTCACATTCTTCCGGCAGGGCATTGGCATCTTCTTCCTTCCGCTTTTCCATAGCTCGCTTACCCCCATATTATTAGGCTGGAAAAACAGGTTTGGAAAATTCACAACTTACATTGTTATACTCATCAGCCTTGTAGGTGTATTGGTGCTCTATAAAATAGCAAGCGCCAAATTGGTGGTATACTATAGCTATCTGAACTTCGATCTCAGCTTTCTGGGCATTCTCGCAGAATTAGTCACCCTTGCTGCATTCTATTACTTCTTCCGGAAAGTGTACCAGATTACAAAAGGCAGCTGGACAAAGGTCTATTATATTTTCATGGTTGCCGCCTTTCTTACACTTCCCATGGCCATGGTATCTACCCGGATCGTAACTTTTACTTACGTAGTGCTTCTGCTCCTCGCTTTTGACGCGCAGCTAAAACCTCTATCAAAAAACAATTTTCTACATATGTTTAACCTATTCTTTTTTATTTCTTTAGGCCTGGTTTTAATTATCTTCCGGATATACCGGGTAACTACCATGTTTGGAATTTTACCGCCTATATAACAAATAAAATAAATAGTTTTACAGCCGAAAATGAAGCACTGGTTTAGGAACCGATGAATTAATGGTAAATTAGACCCGTCCGCATTTAAACATATAAATAGTAACATATATACTTACCCTAAAAGAGGTGAAATGAAGAAAGCTTTAATTACAGGTGTCACTGGCCAGGATGGGGCATATCTTGCAGAATTATTATTGAAAAAAGGATATGAAGTGCACGGTATAAAAAGGAGGAGTTCCTTGTTTAACACAGATAGGATTGATTACTTATACCAGGATCCTCATGAAATAAACGTGAAGTTCAAACTTCATTATGGCGATTTATCTGACTCTACCAATCTTATACGCATCATACAGGAAGTTCAGCCGGATGAAATTTATAATCTTGGTGCAATGAGCCATGTTCAGGTAAGTTTTGAAGCACCTGAATATACCGCTGATGTAGATGGTGTTGGAACACTCCGTTTACTCGAGGCGGTGAGATTATTGGGATTAACGCAGAAAACAAGGATTTACCAGGCCTCTACTTCTGAATTATATGGGCTGGTTCAGGAAGTGCCCCAATCAGAAAAAACACCATTTTATCCCCGCTCTCCCTATGCAGTAGCAAAAATGTATGCTTACTGGATCACCGTCAATTACAGGGAAGCCTATAATATGTTCGCTTGTAATGGAATACTTTTCAATCATGAAAGCCCGCTGAGAGGAGAAACATTTGTAACCCGTAAAATAACCCGCGGAATTGCAAAAATGTCAATTGGCCTGCAAAGCAAATTGTACATGGGCAATCTGGATGCAAAAAGGGATTGGGGGCACGCAAAAGATTATGTAGAGGCAATGTGGCTGATCCTTCAGCAGGATAAACCGGAAGACTTTGTTATCGCAACTGGCGTTACTACAACCGTTCGCGACTTTATTACAATGGCCTTTGCTGAAGTAGGCGTTGAAATAGTTTATACAGGAACAGGAATAGACGAAAAAGGTATCGTAAAAAGCGTAAGTAATGAAAGCTGTCCTCTTAAAGTAGGAGAGGAAGTGGTACTCATTGACCCAAGATACTTCAGGCCTACAGAAGTGGAATTACTCATCGGCGATCCCACAAAAGCAAAAACCAAACTGGGATGGGTACCCTCCTATGATCTGCCGGCTTTGGTAAAAGAAATGGTAGCCGCGGATGTGGAACTGTTTCAAAGAGAAAAATTGCTGAAAGATGCCGGGTACAAAGTCTTAAATCAGTTTGAATAATTATGCAACATCAGGATAAAATATATATCGCAGGTCATCGTGGAATGGTTGGCTCTGCTATTAAAAGACGGCTGGAAAAAGAAGGATTTCAGCATATCGTTACCCGGAGCTCTTCGGAATTGGATTTAAGAGATCAAACTGCCGTAACTGCTTTCTTTGAACAGGAAAAACCCGATTTTGTTTTTCTCGCAGCAGCTAAAGTAGGAGGTATCTTAGCCAACAACACCTATAGAGGCGAATTCCTGTACGACAACCTCATGATTCAGAACAATGTCATCCATCAGGCATACAGGAACAACGTTAAGAAATTAATGTTTTTAGGCTCCTCCTGTATCTATCCTAAATTGGCCCCACAACCCATGAAGGAAGAATATCTGCTTACAGGACTTCTCGAGGAAACCAACGAACCCTATGCCATTGCCAAAATAGCAGGCATAAAACTCTGTGACGCATACCGTGCTCAATATAATTGTAATTACATTTCAGTAATGCCTACTAATCTGTACGGGCCTAATGATAATTACAATCTTCAAAATTCACATGTTCTTCCCGCACTATTGCGCAAATTCCACGATGCCAAAATAAACAACAACCCTTCCGTTAGTATCTGGGGATCCGGAACACCTAAACGGGAGTTTTTGCACGTGAATGATATGGCGGATGCCTGCTTCTATCTAATGCAGCATTATAATGAAGCAGGTTTGATCAATATTGGAACGGGCAGCGATATTTCTATTCTGGAATTGGCCAACCTTATCAAAAAAGTTACTGAATACCCCGGTGATATTGTATTTGACAGCAGTAAACCGGATGGTACACCCAGGAAATTAATGGATGTTTCTAAATTACATGGATTCGGCTGGAAGCACCAGGTAGAGCTGTCCGATGGGGTAAGCGCAGTCTACAAAGAAGCCGCAGCTCAAAATTGGTATGAAACTGCATAAAATAGTCGGATTTTTGTTAAATTACTGGAAATCAAACAACTAATGGGTTTTCAACCTTTAAATACAAAAGATATCGATACGCAAAGGATAACAGGCCGGCTATTGGACCTTTCTGTCTCCATCGTACTTTATCATACCCCCGAAGAAACCCTTAAAGCATGTCTTGCGTCACTCTCCTTATGTACGCTTGATATGGAAATATTATTAATAGATAACTCAGAGATACCTAATTCTCCGAATTATATAGATAATCAAAAAATTAGGTATATTCACAATAGGGAAAATACCGGTTTTGGGGCAGGCCATAACCTGGGTATTAAGGCCTTCGAAGGAAAAAGTAAATATCACCTGATTCTAAATGCTGATGTTTACTTCGGTGAAAATGTTCTGGAAAGGATTTTTGATTTCATGGAAAGGAATAAACAATATGCGCATTTAATGCCCAAAGTTGAATATCCTGATGGATCTCCCCAACTACTTTGCAGAGGAACACCTACCTTAAGTACCATACTGATCAAAAGAGTAGTGCCTGGCAGATTACATGGCTTATTCAGGAAGAAACTGAACAAATATGAATCTCCTGATTTTGACCACAATACCCTGCAGGAAAATATTCCGTTTTTGTCTGGCTGTTTTATGTTTTTAAGAACAAATGCTGTAAACATTGCCGGTGGATTTGATGATAGGATCTTCCTCTACTTTGAAGATGCAGAATTAACCCGCAGGTTATTAGTGCATCACAAAAATGTATATTTCCCAGAGGTTACGATCTGGCACGCGTACGGCAGAGGTACCAAAAGCAAGATCAACCACATCATCCATGCATTTAAAGGACTTTTAATATATCTGTACAAGAAAAGAACCTAATAATATGAAAAGTAAAATTATATTGCTTGGCCTTAATGAATTGAATTTCGATTTTATTCAAACATATATCAGTAAAGGAGAACTCAGGAATTTCAAAACACTTTTCACAAAGTATGGCTATACTTCAACGCTGTCTGAAAATACTTATGAATTGCTTGAACCATGGATACAATGGGTAACTGTTCATACAGGTAAAACTTATGATGAGCATAAAGTATTCAGATTAGGAGATATCGTTGATAGAAAGGATCTTACCCAGATCTGGGAAATAATAGAAAAAAAAGGTGCTAAAGTAGCAGCAGTTTCTCCCTTCAATGCGGATAACCGCCTACAGAATGCCGTCTTTTTTGTTCCTGATCCCTGGACTAAAACAAAGGCAGAAGGCCCTTCCCTCCTAAAAAAATTATCCCTCGCGGTTTCACAGGCTGTTAATGATAATGCGCAATCCAAACTTACTGTCAGTTCTTTGGTTAACATGTCGCTGGGTCTCATCAAATATGTGCCTTTTAGCAAGTATGGCAGCTACTTCGCTTATGCAAGCAAAATTAAAAGCCTGAAAAGCGCGAAGTCCGTTATTCTCGATAAGCTGCTGGGAGACGTATTTATCCATAACTGGAAAGCATCTCAACCTGATTTTTCCTCCCTGTTCTTAAATACCGGCGCACACCTGCAACACCATTATATGTTTAATTCCTCCTCCTATGATGGAGAGTTTAAAAATCCAGACTGGTATTGCCCCGCGGACCAGGATCCTTTGTTAATAATACTGAAGGAGTATGATAATATAATCGGAGAGCTACTGGCCACAAAGGCAAGATTGATCATTGCTACGGGGCTCCATCAAAAACCACATAAACACCTCACTTTCTATTGGAGGCTAAAAGAACATGCTAACTTCCTTAAAAAGTTAAACATCTCCTTTGAGACTGTTTTACCCCGGATGTCCAGGGATTTTCTGATCCAGTTTCAAAATAATGAACAGGCAGCTATAGCGGAAAAGAAACTCGCTTCATTCAAAGCAGAACAGGATGGTAACGAAATATTTAAAATAGATAATCGTGGAAATAGCCTTTTTGTAGAATTGATTTACCCGGCTGAAATTACTGAAAGCACAAATATTATCTCCACCGATGGACAAAAAATCACAAGATTCAAAGATGATGTGGCCTTCGTGGCAATAAAAAATGGAGAGCACGATGGCATTGGTTATTTAATTGATACTCAAAACCCGGTTGATATTAACACAGCTCCGCCAATTCAACTGAAAGAAGTATTCAATATTATTACTTCCTCTTACTAATTGCAGCATTTTTCAATAGGCCTGTACTACTATTACCCGTAGTACAGGCCTTTCTGTTTAAACCCTTCGCATCCAGAATGATCCGGGCTCCCTGTTTTGCTCTCTCGCAAATGCAGGACATTTTTCGGAAAACGCCTCCTTGTAATGATGACTCAGATAATTCACTGCGCCAATCACCTCAAACTTGCTGTTAAAAGAAAGGAATGCTTCCAGCAGGTATTGTTCATTCCAGAATAAATGCCTTGTAAAGATCCATTCATGGAGGTAATCATTAGGAGTAAAGATGTCATGCACATGAACGATCACTCCCTTATTTAAAGTAGGTAATAACGTCAAATATTCAAACAATACATCCCCTTGCGGACGGATGATGTGAGAAGAATCAATGAATAAAATATCATTCTCCTTCAAAGTGCCAAAAAAATCCAGATCAATTTCCTCCACCCTCTTCCTTATAATCTCAGCATCCAGTTTCTCCAACCAGGGTTGCTCATAAGGTTCAATACAGATATGAGCACATTTATAATCCCCGCTCTCCTGGCTATTCCGCTTGATAGCAGCGGCAACCAGCAATGTAGAGTTACCACTTCCGATCTCAATTATCCTGTTTGGCTTAAAATGCCTTACCATGCTAAATAAATACTCAGCATCTCCACTCTTGAAACTATCATTATCATAGGCATATTCCAACTCATTTCTTTTCTTTTCGGGAAACGATAACAATTCTTCATTGTAATTGAAACGCTGAAGCAGATTAAGCTGCCCCTGATCATTTAGATCAATACCCGTCAGGTTACGGTTTTCTCTTAATGCCGGATTTAAATATTTGGCCGGATTGATCAGTGGTTCATAATAGTGATCCGTTAAAGGAAAGATCCCTTCCTTCATAAACAGTTTTTCACTCACCGGTGCATGTTTAGAACCAACACGCCTGATCACTTTACACCATAGAATAAATAACCATAAAAAAGGAGCTAGCAATATTTCAAGGATACGAAGAATGAAAAATGCGATTTTTTTCATTTGTGCGACAGATTTTAATGGGGTGAAAGTGCTCGAACATTCTTAAAAAATAATAGAAGTTAACTAAAAATCTTGTCATTAAACATATGTTGTTTTAAAACTACATAAGCCCCTGTCTCGTTCATTCCCTTATATTTGTTCCGCTTAAAGGCACAATTTTTGCCATTCCATTGACCAAACTACCATTGAATGAAGCAATTCATCCCGATGGCCGCAGCACTGCTGCTCGCTATCCCCTCACTTGCACAGGAAAAAACTCCAGTGATTGTTCCGTATCATTCCCAGAATATACGGGAATTATATCTCGATTCAGTTAATCATCATACCGCTTTCAAAACCATCCTCCACGAGGATACCAGCGCCATGTACACAAACACTGATACAACTAAACGCAGCTGGTTCCATCGCAAACTCTTCAAGGAACATCTTTTTGAATTCCGTGAACCGGACTTTAACGTGTTTGTAGATTTTATGCCGGATTTCCAAATCGGCAGAAGTAACAGAGATAAAACATTATGGTTGAATACCCGTGGCGCAAGGGTACAGGCTAACATTGGAAAGAATTTCTATTTTGAAACTTCTTTCTATGAGAACCAGGGTGTATTTCCTGTATACATCGATAGCTTTGTAGCAAAACGAAGGGTAATACCCGGTCAGGGAGAAATAAAATATAGTGACAGGCTCGGTAAAAGCTATGATTTCGCCTATGTTAATGCACTGCTTTCATACAGGCCAAGCAAATATCTGAGCTTTACTTTGGGTTACGGTAACAATAATTTTATTGGAGATGGATATCGCTCCCTCCTATTATCCGATATCGGATTTAGTTATCCATATCTCAAAATAACAGGTACCCTTGGGCAATTCCAGTATACCTCTATGTGGGCGCAATTCATGGACCTTTCCAGTAAAAGCTTTGTGCAGGCGCAGGCTGAAGTAGGTTATGCAAAAAAATGGGGCGTATTCCATTTCCTGGACTGGAACGCATCTAAAAAATTAACCATCGGATTATTTGATGCCGTTATCTGGCCAGATTCCGACTCCGCCGGCCGTAAAAGAGGTTTTGACTGGACATACATGAATCCAATCATCTTCCTACGCCCTGCTGAATATTCTGCAGGTTCTTCAGATAATGCCATGGTAGGAATGAACATTAAATACAAACTTCTCCCCAAAACAACACTCTATGGCCAGCTCATGCTGGATGAATTCAAGCTGAAAGAAATATTCAAGGGTGACGGATGGTGGGCCAATAAATGGTCTACACAACTGGGATTCCGCACGTTCGACCTATTTAAAGTGCCTGAACTGGACCTCCAGGGAGAATTGAATATAGTAAGGCCATATACTTATTCCTTCCGGAATACACAAGGTAATTATGCACACTATAACCAATCACTCGCACATCCAATGGGTTCCAACTTCAAAGAAGTATTAGGCATCGCATCCTATACTTATAAACGCTGGTTTGTAAGAGGGCAGCTGACTTTTGCTCAATACGGCCTGGACCCGGATAATCAAACGAATTATGGCCAGGACATATTTAAATCCTACGAAACCCGCGCAAAAGAATATGATAACAAAATAGGACAGGGCCTGAAAACTGATTTCTTCTACGGCCAGGGATCCATTGCCTATGTGCTCAATCCTAAATATAATTTGCGGTTGGAAGTATCCGCGGCCAGGCGCCAGGAAAGCAACAGCCTCGAAACAAAAAGAGAATTCATCTTTTCATTCGGATTCCGAAGTTCTTTCCGTCAACTATATTATGATTTTTAATCACTTCTCATACAAATAGTCCATAAGCGGAGACAAACAACAGTAATCCCCTGCCCAAAAATCCCACGAATGTATGGTGTAACACCTACACTAATTTTTCGTAAATTAGTAACATCGAGGGAATTTTAAATTAATATACTATGGCGGGGCTAATTCCACATTTCGCATCCATGATCATTCTGATCGTAACCTGTCTGGCTATTTCCAAGGTTATGAGAAAAGTTGAAAACGTGAACTGATCTAATTATTTAGCGCCAATGCGCGCTATGCCATCTTAAGCGCCCAGGCGCTGCACTTTATTAACCAAAACAAACGCCTCCTGACCAGGGGCGTTTTATTTTTGCACTTAACGCACATGATACAAACAAATACATCTCCCTTTCAGAAACAGAGAAATATCCTCCCATACAAAAAAACAAACGCCTCCCAATCTCAGGGGAGGCGTCTTATCCTTCAGGAAATAAGGGGATACCATACATGGATAAAGGCCGTGTCTAAAGGGGGGCAAATTCATGGAATGAAGTGCATCCTCCTTCCAATTCCCGGCCTATCAATATCACAGGAAGCATACACGCAATCTGCATTACGTTTCAGCTTTTATATCTATTAAGAATTTTTTGGATATTCAAATAAGGTTCGTCTTTGTAGCTCAATCCTTCAGTATTCATAGTATACGGTCCTCTGATAATTTTCCTTTATGAATATACGAAAAAATAATTGAAAAAACCCATTTTTCACAAAACAGGTTAACTTCGCACCATGCATTATGTAACGGTGGAAGGGTTGACCAAATCTTACGGTATCACCCCCCTTTTTGAGAATATTTCTTTTCATATTGAAGAAGGTGATAAAATAGCCCTGGTGGCCCTCAATGGCACAGGCAAATCTACGCTCCTCAGGATCCTTTCCGGTAAAGAAACCTATGATGACGGTAAAGTATGGATCCATAAAGGCGTTACGGTTGTTATGCTGGAACAGACCCATAACTTCAACCTGGACAAATCCATTATTGAAAATATCTTCGATCATTCACATCCCATCCTCAACGCTATCAAGGAATATGAGCTCCTTACAGACGATGATGCGGAACCAGATATGGACGCCCTCACGGACGCCATCGCCAAAATGGACGATCTCAACGCCTGGCACTTTGATGCCAAAGTGAAACAGATCCTCGGCAAACTGAATATCCACCACCTGGAACAACCCGTAGGCAAACTCTCCGGCGGCCAGCAAAAAAGGGTATCTCTCGCCAAAGTGCTGATAGACATAGGATTTGAACACCAGCACACCCTCCTTATCATGGATGAGCCTACCAACCATCTGGATGTTAGCATGATAGAATGGCTGGAAAACTACCTGGACCAGGAAAAAGTAACCCTGCTCCTCGTAACGCACGACCGCTATTTCCTGGATAATGTATGTAATGAGATCCTGGAACTGGACAATAGCATCCTCTATACTTACAAAGGAGACTACGCCAACTACCTGGAAAAGAAGGCGGCCAGAGAGGAAATGGACAAAGCCAGTACAGAAAAAGCACGCAACACCTACCGCAAGGAACTGGAATGGATGCGCAAACAGCCCAAAGCCCGTACCACCAAATCCAAATCCCGCCAGGACGCTTTTTACGAAGTACAGGAAAGAGCCGCCAAACGCATAGAACAGCAACAGCTGGAGCTCAACGTAAAAATGACCCGCCTGGGCGGAAAAATATTAGAACTCAAGAAAGTGAACAAAGCCTATGGCGATCTCCAGATCCTCAAAGGCTTCGATTATACCTTCAAAAAAGGAGAACGCATTGGCGTGGTAGGAAAGAATGGCGTAGGCAAATCCACCTTTCTGAATATGCTGCTGGGCACAGAACAAGCGGATTCCGGAAAGATCAACGTAGGAGAAACAGTTGTATTTGGAAATTACAACCAGTCCGGCCTCCTTATAAAGGAAGACATGCGCATCATTGAGTTCGTAAAGAACATCGCCGAAAACTTCCCCCTGGCAGATGGCACAAAAGTAAGCGCCGCTAAATTCCTGGAACTGTTCCTCTTCCCCCCGGAAAAACAATACACATATATCTCTAAGCTCAGCGGTGGAGAAAAACGCCGCCTGCATTTATTATCCATATTGTTCCGCAATCCCAACTTCCTGGTATTGGATGAACCCACCAACGATCTGGACCTGCCGACCCTGAACATCCTGGAAGATTTCCTGCAAAACTACCAGGGCTGTATCATCATCGTGAGCCATGATAGGTACTTTATGGACAAACTCGTAGATCACCTCTTTGTATTTGAGGGAGATGGTGTAGTGCGGGACTTCCCCGGCAACTATTCCCAATACCGCGAATGGGAAAGGGACCAGGAAAAGATTAAAACCATCGAGCCACCCAAACCAGCCGCTGCCGCTGCACCACCACCACCAGCAACAACAGCAGCACCAGCCCGTAAGCTCTCCTTCAAAGAAAAGCATGAACTGGAAACTTTAGATAAAGAGATCGCCGCCCTCGAAAAAGAGAAAGCCGAACTGGATACCAAACTCGCAGACGGCAGCATCCCTTACAGCGAGATCGAAAAAGCCTCCCTGCGTATAGGAGAAGTGATCAGGTTATTAGATGAAAAAGGCATGCGCTGGCTGGAGCTGAGTGAGTAGAAAGGATTGAACACTCCCAAAAAGAGTCCTCTCCTCCAAAAAAAACACCGCCTTACTTGGATGAAAAGGCAAGCAAAGCCTCTTCCTCCAACAAAAAGCACTACCATACTGGATGAAAAAGGCAAAAACAGCCACCTTCCTCCAAAAAGAAAAAAAACACCGCCCTCTGCTGCGCGGCAAAACCACAGCCCCTCACACAGAAGTAAATCAGGTTTATCCCTAACAGCTAATTCAAATTTTATTAGCTTTAGAGATAAACCCGACCTTACTATATGAACCAAAATCAGCGTTTCCTATCCCTGGATGTCTTCCGCGGCCTCACCGTTGCCGGAATGATCCTGGTGAATAATCCCGGCAGCTGGAGTTACGTTTTACCGCCTTTAGCGCATGCCCAGTGGCATGGCTGCACGCCAACAGACCTCGTATTCCCTTTCTTCCTCTTCGCTGTAGGCAACGCCATGAGCTTTGCCATGAAGAAGTTCGAAACCATGAGCAACGCAGCCGTACTGGGAAAGATCTTCAAACGCACCTTCCTCATCTTCATTATAGGCGTACTACTCAGCTGGTTCCCCTTTATCAGGTATGACGGAGACGGCAACGTAGTATTCAAAACAATAGAAAAGCTCCGCATCTTTGGCGTACTGCAAAGGATCGCCTTATGTTATGGCATAGCCGCACTATTGATCCATTACCTCAAACCCAAAGGCGCCCTGATAGCCACCAGCATCATATTATTGCTTTATTGGTGGATCATGTGGTATTACGGAGGCCCGGATCCTTACAGCCTGAACGATCACATAGGATTACAAATAGATAAACTGATCATAGGCGAAGACCATATGTATAAAGGAGAAGGTGTACCATTTGAACCAGAAGGACTCTTAAGCACCCTCCCCGCCATCGGCAATGTGGTATTCGGTTACCTGATAGGCCGCTTCATCCAGCAAAAAGGCAAAAACTACGAAATGCTCTACAAGCTCCTGGCCATAGGCGTCATCTTAGTAAGCCTCGGCCTGTTATGGGGTACCGTATTCCCCATCAACAAAAAGATCTGGACCAGCTCCTACACCCTTTACACAGTAGGCATCGCTACCATCATACTCACCGCATTGATCCATTTAATAGAATTAGAAGGCTGGAAACGCGGCACTTACTTCTTCGAAGTCTTCGGCAAAAATCCTTTGTTCATTTATGTAATGTCCGGCGTACTCGTAAGGATTTACGGCCTGATCAGGATCGGCGACCAGAACTTCTACGGCTGGCTCTACACCAACGTTTTCCAATCCACCTTAGGAAATTATGGCGGCTCCCTAGCCTTCGCCATCTTCCACGTTTTGCTATTCTGGCTCTTAGGCCTATGGATGGACAAAAAGAGAATATACATCAGAGTATAAAAAAAGGCCTCAGTTTTTGACTGAGGCCTTTTTAAAAGGATTAAAGCGATAGGAGCAAAGTATACAAAGAGCATACCTCACATAGGCTCGACATAGGCTCAAGATAGGCTATTTGTATAGGCAAACTATACCCAAAACCCCAAAAAACCTATATCCTCAGAGCGGAAACAAGCATGTAAAATTTTTAAGCGAAAACTGCCCGTACAGCATCCTGTAATTATTGTCCCAGTTTTTTCGCTTAAAAATTTTACATGTTTGTTGCAGCGGAGGGGAGATTAGTCTTCACGAGGCCCGGAACCATCCGCCATCCGCACAATCTTAGGATAAAACTTCCCCACCACATCCACAAGGTCAACCTGTGCCTTCATCACCTGGGCGATATCTTTGTAAGCCCCAGGCGCCTCATCCAACCCTCCACCAATCAATTTCACCTTCTGCTCAGAAAGCAACTTAGCCAACCCGGAAGCAGTAAAAGACTGCGTAGCCTTAGACCGGCTCATCTGCCGCCCCGCTCCATGAGAAGCAGAATCCAAAGAAGCAGCCTCCCCACGCCCCCGGACAATAAACCCAGGCGCAGTCATGGATCCAGGAATAACTCCCAGCACCCCGGATCCCGCAGGTGTAGCTCCTTTCCGATGCACAATCAACTCCTCGCCGTTATGGGTCTCCTTCCAGGCAAAGTTGTGATGATTCTCCACCCGTGCAAGCAACGACCCTCCAACCGCCTTGATCAAACGTTTATGGATCTGATGATGACAAGCAGAAGCATAATCCCCCGCAAGGTTCATCGCAATCCAGTATTCCTGCCCCTCTTCAGTATCTAACCCCAACCATGCAAGGTGCTGCACCTCCCGTGGCAAAGTACAGATCTCCTGCGCCAGCTTAGTATAATACCCTGCAATCTGCGCCCCAAGCCCTCTTGACCCGGAGTGCGACAACAATCCCAAATACCGCCCCGGCGAAAGACCAGGAAGATCAGTAACATCCACCAGCCCCCATTCCACAAAGTGGTTACCGGAACCAGAAGTACTCAACTGCGCCACCGCCTTCGCATGCAAATGCCGCAACAACCCGATTTCAGAAAACGCCGGGTCTTCCAGCACCTCATCTTCCAGCATCTGTTTCCACGAACCTCCGGCGCCAAACACAGTTCCATCTATTAACTCCCTTTTAAACACAGAAGCCTTTTTCTCCAATTCCGCGGAAGGAATATCCAGGATACTCAAACACATCCGGCATCCAATGTCCACACCAACCCCATAAGGGATCACTGCATCACGAACAGCCAGCACACCTCCGATCGGCAATCCATAACCCTGATGCGCATCCGGCATCAAAGCCCCTGCCGCTGTAACCGGCAATCGCATGGCATAATTCATCTGCCGGATCGCACCTTCCTCAATGAACTCGCTCCCATACACCGCATAATCCGTCGGCGCAGGCAAAAGCGCAATCTCATCAGAAACGGGAACTATCAATTTCTCAGCAATCTTAGAAAGCTGTTCATTATTAATGAATGCAGCCGGTTCCTCCAGGATCTCTGAAAGCAATGCCAGTGCATCAGCAGAAGAATGATGTTTATAATATTGTTCCATCACAGTGATCGCAACACTGATCACCGGCCCTTCCGGGTATCCTATTTTACGTAGCTCTTTCCCAGTTAATTTTAACTTAGCCATATTGTTATCTTACAATGAGCAGACTGCTAAAATGCAGTCTGCTCTGATGTTTTTTATAATGATCCGCCTTGCTCGTTTTTCAATTGAACAGAGGCGTTCATCTTTCTTATACCTGAACAGTCGTTCTAAAACCGATCTGTTCTGTTTGTTTTTCAAATGCGGGATCATGTTGATGTGTGATCTCCGCCAGGCTCATCGGCCTTGTGATGATCGTATCAAATCCCAGGTGCCGCGAAAGCAGTGAAGCTTTATAAGCGGATAACGCTTTGAACTCATACTGCGCAATTAACCTTCCTTTCCGTAGCAGTGCATTATCTATTTCAGAGAGCGCACTGTTAAAAGTACAGATCACCTGCACATTCAGGCAATCCGCCAGCAAACCATCAGAGAGGTTCAGCAGGTTGGATACAGAAGAGTTGTTCGAAAGCCGCCGGTCCATCAACACATTCTCTGCATCTTCAATCACCAGGACACTATCCGGGTGGTCCATGAGCAGCTCAATGAATTCAGGTTGCATGATGTTACCCGCCACAGCAGGTGAAAGGAACATCACTCTTTTCCGGAGTTTGCAGATCAGGTGCCGGAGATAGGTTGTTTTCCCTGTTCCCGGTTTACCATGCAGCAACACCAATCCCTTTTCCTTGAGTTTGTTCAACCGTTTAACGATCAGCTGGTCGATATACTGGAATTCATCCTCATAAAATAATTCCAGGTCCAGTTTCGTCTTTTTGATCTCCAGGCTTTTCAGGGCCAGGTCGCCCCCGGCTCTTACCACCAGGTTGATCTCATGGCTTTTACGTTTCTGCCTTTGTTTGAATTGCAGCATGAATTGCGTAAGTGCTTCCACCAGTTCCATATTGTCCGGGCCATGCAGTATTTCTGCATAAGCGCTACCCAGTTCAACCAGAACGGTTTCTTTCATCACAATGATCACCCTGTAGTGTTCATACTTTTTATGGGAACGGTCATAGGTGCGATGGGTATAGATCTCATCTATCTTATCAGCAAAAGCCGTTTTGATCTCGTTGGCCGCTTTCAGGTAATCTACCTGGTAGATGGCGCTGATATTGGGCAGTGTACCAAAGCAATCGTAATAGAATGTTTTACTATCAAAGTAATAGCTATCCGTTAGATTCGCGTTGATAAGTATATTTTGTAATTGTTTGTTTTCCATTAGTGGAATGCGTTTAAATTTGAAACGCAGGGTCCGTTTTGCCGGGCTAAGGAATTTCTGCATCTTTGTAAATGCAGAATCCTTGCCAAATTTCTCCTACGTCTGATCTTTTTTCCTTTTCCTGATCTTGTCTTTTCTTACGGGCCTCGTATTCGCCAGCAGCGCAAGCAGTAACCTGCTGCCCTGGTCGTCATACTGACCATCGAACCTGACGTTGTAGTTCAGGGATAATGCCGCCAGGCGGCTCAGTCTTTCGTCTTTATGTTTAGACCTCATTGTTTTAAGTTTTAAATGTTTAACCGAATGCAAACAAAAAGCCCTCGCTAAAAGCGAGGGCCAAGGGTTGACTCTTACCTTTTTGCGTATTTATATCTCAGATCATCACGGCGCTTTCCTCAAATTGTTCGCGCAATTCCCGCATTTGTGCCTGATGTCTTTCTATATGTTTGGTGAGGAAGTAGATATACTGATAGATATCCAGCTTACCCAGATTGTTTACTGTCATCATGGTATTCACCAGTCTGCCTTCTCCGTTCTTCAGCAGGCTCAGGTTGTACATGCATTGTGCAAACTGTTGCTTCAGTACGGCCCTCACTTCATCCAGATCCTTATTACCTGTAGGTTCCAGATGAGCGGGATTCACCCAGCCAAAGGATTTGCTGCTCACAATCTCAATTTGGCGGAATTTTTCCTCGTAATCATGCGGTGGCATTATAATGAGCCCGTCAAGCTTCCTATCCAGCGCTCTCCGGGTACTTTTATTAATTGTCAGTAACAGGAAATAGTTGGTAAGACTAATGTGTTCCAATACTTCGCGGATGTTCCATGATTCTTCCGAGGGTTTATAGTGCAGTAAACCTGCGTCCTCTTTGAACCATTGGTCCAGTTCCCGAAAGTTGTTTATCAGGGCCTCTCTTACGAATTGTACAACGTTTCTCATACCTCTTGTTTTTGGGGCAATCGCCTTTTCAGACGCTTACCATGTTTATATATAGATGTTCATTCTTGTCAATTTCCATACCACAACAAAAAGCCCGGTGCGCTTTTCAGCGGACCGGGCCTTAATATAACGTTAAACTTTTCGTTTACATCATAACATACCTATTCCGCCGGGATTGTATCGCATACACCCCCCTGTTGATGCACGTTTCGCGCATCGCTCTCCTGACAGTACCTTGTTGTTCAAATCTTTATCCATCAGCACAAAAAAAAGGGTCCAGCTTTTTCTGCAGGACCCTTGTTATATCTTTTTGATAACTTTTATCTGTTAACTCCAGTTATAAACCAGTCCGCAATAGTCCCATCGCCTGCTTGAGCGTGCGTTTTGAGACCTTAATTTGATATGTACAATTGCGGGACATTCTGTTTTTTGTTTGTTTATGAAACAAAGATAAAATTATTTTTTTCCTTGTACAATTTTTTTTCTATTAATTAATTGTTTTCTGCAAAAAATTTCGTTTATGCCTTCTTTAACAGGATCTTCTGCTGCTGAAATTCCTCAGCCGAGTCGATCATTTGCAGCAGCAGCGGCCATTTTGCAGCAGGCACAATGGCACTCTTATACACCTTCTTCACCTGGATGATCAGTTTGCCATCCTTACTATCCGTGGTCACAATAAAACTACCCCATTCATTATCAACGTTCCTCGTTAGCTTATCTGCCCCCTCTACGGTATATCCTGCCGGGATATTGAACTCCATTTGATATTCAAACATCCGGACAAAAGGCATATGCACATCTGCTTTCCTTTCCCGCTGGGAAGGTTTGATACTCATCTGCGAACCGATCAGTTTACCCGCATCGAGGATATAATTATTACCTGCCTTCTTCATGAACCCGTTCATTTTAAAGCTGGTAATATAAGCTACCTCAGGATCTGTATGGCGCAGCCCCATTTTCAGCACCTTATAATTATCAAGTGATTCCGGTGCTTTATCAAACTGTTCCTTTACCTCAGAAAGGAAGGCCTCTTTCACATCTTTCCGGGCTTTATCAAAAGCATTGCGATATTCCTCTGCCAGCGAGCGGTTCTTTTTACTGTCCGCAAACTCTTCCATGAAAGATTCTTTGATCCCCAGGGCTTTGCGCTCTTCATCATAATAATCCTCAAACAAGAGCAGGTTCCGCTGGATGTCTGTTTTAAAATGCCCCGTCACAGCACTGCTGCGTTCAATTTCCAGTTGCTGGAGGTCGCTCTTGCCAAAACTGATCTTATAATGCTCTGATTGTTTATTGGCCGATGCCGGGCTGAGGGGGATCTCTTCCTCTGCAAAAGCATCTCCCCATTTTACAACAGGCGCTTTCTGTCCTTCAAATTGATTGGGAACGTAATAGGCGTTAGAGAAAATACCTTCTCCGCTCATGAACATGGGCTTATTCCCCTTGGTCTTCAGCACCACACTATAATCGTCTGTATCAAAGGTTTGTTCCTGTGAAGGGCCATAACGGGGTGTTACCATAATAAAGTCTGCCTGGATCTTGTTCTTCTCCAGCAGGTAGTTCACATAGATCAGGAAGTACCGTTCATTCAGGCGGGAAAAGTTACGGCGCTGGTCCACAAAGATCGGATCACCCGGTTTTACCCTGTACAATCCTATATAACGGATCAGGTAATATATATAGGCCGCCAGTTGATCGTCTGATACGTTTGAATGTTCTTTTTTGTAGTCTTTGATCTGCCGGTTCACTTCATCCAGGTAAGGCAGTGTAGCCTTTCCTGCCATATTCACCGCATTTCCCAGCTCTATCCGGCTTTCTCCTTTTACCTTGAGGGAATTGGGATTCCTGTAGATCGTTCCTTCCTTACGGCGTCCTGGCATTTCACGGCGGATGCCAATGCAAAGATGCAGACGGACCATGGGGATCTGGCGGAAGGGGTTCATCCATAATTTAACCGGTTGCGGCGGGATGTTCTTCACCAGCAGGTCCAGCCGCATCATCCGGTCGTCTATATTCTCTTTAAAATCAGGCGCTCCGTTCATGGCCAGGTATTCCAGTGCAAATACCCGTTTCCATGCTTCCACATGTACAGAGTATTCCATCACCGGCTCCTCATCTCCCAATACAAACAACTCTTCCGTATAAGCATTCTGATGGTTCACATATCTTTCACTCCGGAGAAAGTACTCCACCAGGTCTCCCACCTGCAGATCAGGAATGGCCAGTTTCCGCTCTTTTTTGCTGCGCCTGTCCACTTCGGTAACTACTGCTTCATCTGAATAGATCTCCCGCATTTTGCCATCCGGTTTGTAGATCCGTACGCCCACATAGTTCATTGTTGTGAACTTATCAAAGGGGTCCAGCACCTGACCCATGCTTTCCAGTTCATACTGGTTAAAGGTGAATTCGGAATATTCTTCCAATGCTGCCTTGTCGTTGATCTTCAGCAGCACACGCACTGTACGGTGTATCTCATGGTCATCATCAAACGTACGGAGGTCCACATGCTTAGCCAGCACCACCGCAGATTCATTTTTATATTCATCCGGTATCGTACGTTTTTTAAAGGCGGGAAGGTCCCAGCCCCATACCTGGTCCTTTATTTCAAGGATACGCCGTTTGTAGCGTACTTCTCCTTTGGCATCCCATGCGGCGGGAGCATTATCCTGTGCCATTACACCTGTTACGAATAACAGCATACACAGGGTCATCATGCTTTTCATGCGGAATTATTTTTTAGTAAGTGTGATTTGTTCCAGGTAAGCCTGTTTCAATTGTTTGATATCGTCATTCCATTTACTGAATTCACTGCGGCGGATGTGCGTATCCTTGATCGTGATCTCCTTCCGGTAAACCACCTGATCTGCCTTCTGTACATATCCGGCTTTAAAAGTGTATTTGGCATTGTCGATGGAAAGCGCCGGAGGTAATGATTTTACTTTAAACCCCGCGGGGATGGCCAGTGTGGTTTCCTGTACCACCTGCCGTTTGTAATTCAGCCAGAAGTCGTTCTTACGTTTGGTGGTATCAATATCTGAATCATCGAATTCTTTCCGGAACTCAAGGTCCACATAAATATCATCCCCAAAACTATTCACGGCATCTTTATGCAGTACATCATAATTCATGGTGAGGTCTGTGCTCCAGTCATGCAGGTCAGAAGTTTTAAGGTTGGAGATGCCATACAGGCGGTTATCTTCTGTGAGATATTGCTGCAGCGCCTCCTTCATATTTTCTTTCTTGATGCTATGCGCTGCGCTCAGGATGCTTTCTGTACTTTCTCCTGTGATCTGATGACCGGCTACGCCTACCAGGTTATTGCCCTCAATGCGTAAAGTCCTTTTTTCGATCTGCTTATTCTGATCATACGTGCGCTTGGGAATATTGGAGAGTGAATACTGTTCTCCGTTTTCTATCAGCACCTGCCTGCCCTGGATCCGTTCTGCATATTGGTCAAAGCCGATGTATGTTTCCGTGGCATCCAGGAAATACTGTTTACCATCCAGCATCACGGCACAGATCATGTGATTGTCTACAGACAAGGTGGGCGTAGAATAATCATACGCGATATGGCGTGTACCGATCCAGCATAAACGTGCATCTATACCTAAAGCCACCAGCATCTCTTTGGTGAGATTGGCCATGCCTTTACAATCCCCGTACTTCTTTTCTAAAACCTCCTGTGCCTTAGCAGGACGAAAGCCCGCAATGCCATCTTCAAAGGCGATGTAACGAATGTTTTCCTGCATCCAGGTATATACTGCTTTGATCTTCGCCAGGTTATCCTTTGCATCCTTTGTAATGTCCAGCGCCTTTGCTTTCACCGGTTCCTTTTCATTCCCGATCTCTTTCACCAGGCTGCTATACCAGGCATAGAGGTCTTTCACACTACCGAAATAAGTGATCTTACTATCATTCCCATCCGCAGAATGGCTGCACACCAGCAGATGCGGATACACATAACTGGGGCCCGGAGCATAAGATTCATGTGCCGCGGCCGGCATGTTCTTCATTGTATAGGTATACACATCTGCCTGGCTCTTTTCATCAAACGTTACGTTTTTAATGATGCCTGCCCCATCAAAATTCAGCTCTTTGATCTCCAGGTGCATCCAGCGGGGAACGATGAGTGTAACCTCTTTCCCTTCCATGAAGAAGTCTTCATTGAAATAAACACTCGTGAAGTAGCGGGGATCGAGGATTGTTTTTTCCAGTTCCACCCTGCTTTCCGTGCCTTTCTTTTCCAGCGGCAGCATGAATCCGCAAACCCTGGCATCAGAGAAAAAGAAGCCATCTATGGAATGATAGCGGTGTTCCGGTTTGATGGATTTCACCCGTTCGCCATTCACATACACCTTCACTTCACCTACTGTGCTGTTCACATCATAGAATTCAGTGTAGGGGATGCTTCCGCGGAATTCATCACAACGATAAGTAGTAGAGAAATTTTGTTTCACGAGTACGGGGTTCCTGTTATCTCCTTTCACAAACTCATAACGCTCCTTCCGTTCCCGGATCACAATATTTTTATCCTCCTCTGCATGGGTAACTTGGTGCCCGATGCATAATAGTACGCTGAGGTACAGGCACTTAACTGAGATTTGCATATTTTCCAGGTATAAAGAGTTATAAAGATACAAAATATATTATATCTTATAGACTCATTACCATAATAGATATGCAGCTTCTTCGTGGAAACAAAAAAATCCCGTTAGGTAACCTAATTTGCTATACAGTTTATATTTTCGTAAAAAATGTAGCTTAGGCATGCCGAGAGTACTTTTAGTTGCCGTCATCTTTAGCCTCATATGCAACATTGCATGCGCACAAGACGGTAGAATATTCCTATCCAAAGATTCAGGAAACATCTGGAAAAGAATGGACCAGGGCTTCCCGCAGGAAGCGGTGGTAAACGACCTTGCCTATACGAAAGGTGTGGTGATTGCAGGTACGCAGGCACACGGCGTATTTGTGAGCCGTGATGAACTGAATACCTGGCAGGCATCCAATCAGGGTCTCCCCAAAAATATCAAAGTAGATGCCCTGGAGATCTTTGAAAACAAGATCCTCTTAGGCAGTTTCAAACACGGGCTGTTCATCTCTGAAGATAATGGCAGGAGCTGGCGTGCTACCCACAAAGGGCTCACCGATTCCACTGTTCGCTGTATTCATACATTTGAAACAAGGATCATCGCGGGAACGAATAACGGGATCTATGTTTCAACCGATAAAGGCAAAACCTGGCGGAATATTTTTCAACGGCGCCAGATCAATGGCATTACCTCTATGAATGGCAGGATCTATGCAGCCGGTGCTGATGGTATATTCCTCTCATTAGAACAGGGAGAAAATTGGCGGATCATCTATCACAAAGCTTCGGTACATAATATATCCAGCAATGGAATGTATGTATTCGCCATGTCTTATGAAGGGACCGGCAAAATATTGAAGACGAATGATGATGGTGCCACCTGGCTAAGATCAGATGCTGGCCTGCCTGCTAAATATACTTTCCAGGTAGAGAAAATTGGCCAGCGGCTGCTAGCCTGCCAATGGGATGGTGTTTACAAGTCTGACAATAACGCCAATACCTGGACGAAAAGCAGTGAGGGGTTATCTCCCGGTAAACCATTCAAAGAATTATTGATCACCCCTTTTGGCGTTATTACAGCACGCCCATAATCATTAATTCCACTACGCAAATCTACAGCGCAGTTATGTAGTTCCTTTGTATTCGACGCCGCTGTTAACCCATACTAATAACCCCGGTTGTTATATTCAGTCCGTTTTGCCTGTTGCAATAAAAATAAACGCTGTATTCGCAGAATACAAAGAGAATTAGCGTATCCCTATCCCATGTTAACCCCTGGGAGCAAAAAAAATTACCGCCAGCGATGATGCTGGCGGTAAAGCTCCCTTATAAATTTCCTCCCGGATCAGATTGTTTATTCCTTTTAACGTCCGGATCAAACTGTTCAAAATTTCTTTCTCCTTCACTGACCATTACTCACCTCCTTTTCAAGGATCATACCGCCCACTCTTTCTTCATCTTCCTGAAAAGCAGTTTATCTGCCGTTTTATTATTGAGGAACCGTTCCTTCACAGGGTCCCATTTCAACGGCACCTTCAGATCATAGGTTATGTTGGCCAGGTTACCCACGGAAGCACTCCTGTGACCTGCTTCAATATCAGATACCGGTTTACTTCTATCCCTCATCGCTTTCAGAAAATCTTTGTAATGATTATCACTATGATATACGTGCTTTTCGAAAGTTGTTTTATCTTTTAATGCCTCAGGCGTAGTGACCAGTTTCTTACGTTGTATCTCTATTGTGCCTTCTGTACCATTAAACTGGATGCCATGCGGTTTACCAAAATCTTCATGCGTCATGATCACACCATTCGCATATTTCATGGTCAGGTGTTTTACATCATTACCGGGAGGAATGAATTCTACCGGGCCGCTATGGTCCATATCTAATGCCCATTGTACAATATCAAACATATGTGCACCCCAGTCTGTGATATCTCCGCCGCCCAGTCCTTTAAAATTTCTCCATCTGCCCCACAAAGGATCACCGATCACAGGGTTTAACTCATGATTATAATGCACAAATTCATTGGGCCCTAACCACAGGTTCCAGTCAAGATCCGTTGGAACTGTTTCCGCTGGCAGGTTATATGGCACCGGAGGTCCGCCAATGCTTACCTTCACTGTTTTCACTTCACCAATGTATCCATTCCTGATCAGCTCCACTGCCTGCCTGAATTCAGGAGCAGAACGCTGCATACTGCCTGTTTGAAAAACACGTTTATGTTTAGCGGCTGCATCCGCCATTTTCCTTCCCTCTACAACTGTAAGCGAAAGTGGTTTTTCACAATAAATATCCTTCCCTGCCTCCGCAGCTTTCACAGCCATGGTAGCATGCCAGTGATCAGGTGTGGCAATCACAACAGCATCAATACTTTTCTGTTGCAGCAGCTCCGTAAAATTATGATAGGGCACACAGGAGGTACCGATCTTTTTACAGAAGTTATCCAGCTTGGATGTATACACATCACAGGCAGCCGTGATCTTCACCCCTTCAATCGGAAAGAAGGAATCTCTCAATGAAAGGCCTCTTCTGCCTGTGCCGATAAAGCCCAGGTTGATCTGATCACTCGGGGCAACAAAACCTTTCCCTCCCAATACATGCCTTGGCAGAATTAAAATGGCAGAGAGCGTAGCGGCATTACCGATAAATTTCCTGCGGCTGATAGTTTTCTTCATGCTGAAATTATTTGCTGACAGTAAGCGATACATTTCTCCAGTTCTTTCACGGTATCTGCTCCATTATATTCATATTCAATATTCGCGGGGATAGGCCAGTTATTATCCCTGATCAGGCGCAATACCTCTTTGATAGGCGTATCCCCTGATCCGAACGGTAAATTGGCTCCCTGGTCTTTTTTCCGGTCTTTCAGATGCAAACACACAATGCGTTCATGATGCTCCCGGATAAACGCCACCGCATCAAAGTTAGCGGCGGTAAAATGACCGATATCCAGGTTGATCTTTATGTATTCCGACAATCCCTTTGCACCACGTTCAAAACTATCCGGTGTGGCAAACTCATTCGGTTTGTCAACATGCGCGTGATTATGCATGCCAACGTTGATCTTGTATTGTTTTGCATATACATCTACCCGTTTCATCACACTCACCGTTCCGGAAGTGGTTAAGGTATCCGTGCCTAAAGCCTTCGCTATTCTGAATGCCAGTTCAAGATCATGTTCGGAGATATTGTCTTTAATGGTAGCGCTGTAAGCCTGGATCTTAATACCTCCTTTTTTCAATTTCTCCCGGATACCATCAATATACGACATCTGTAATCCATTGCGCCATTCAGTCAGCAATTCTTTTTTACGCGATGTTTCTTCCGGTGTACTATTCCTTTTCCATTGCAATTCCAATGGCTCCACATGCCCTTCCCAAAGCTCACAGCTTTTAATGTTAAGCTGTACCATGGCCTTGATGGCTTCATCCAGCGAACGGTCCCGCAAGCTATAGCTCTGCAATCCTATCACAACCCCTGAACGGGAAAAACCCGCCGCAGGCATAGCAAAGCCAGCCAGGCCCGTTAGCATTAATTTACTCCACTCCCTTCTTGTCATTTAGAGAAGTATTTTGATTTGGAAGACTTCACTGTTTGCAGTTCTTTCAAAGCAGCCCCTCCTTCAATACTCAGGTCTGCTTCTATTACATCCGCACCATGGCCGATCAGGCTTAAATAACCATTTTTCAATTGCTCTGCATTGATCTTTCCGGAAGTAAATTCACGGTCAATGTTCCTGGAGCTGCCCAATATGCACAAAGCACCCCGTTTATGCACTTCTGCGAAGATGCTTTTATCCGCTGGTAATTCATGGCTCACAAAACCTATTACGTTAGCCCAAGGCACACCGCTGTTATCATGCGTTGTGATAAACTCTGGTTTGCCCATCATGATCTCCATCAGGATATCTTTGTTATAGCTGTAACACTTCTTGGTGTCCTCCGGGGAATAAGAAATAACGATCGCATTTGCCTGCGCCCCGTTCTCTACTATTTTCTGCGCACGTACTTCAATAGGTACATCCTTGGCATCTATCACCAGGATGGTTTTGCCCTTAGCCCATTGCAATGCTTCATCCAGTGTAGGAATTTGGAATGAAGTAAGATTCCCTTCTGTATCTTTCAGGCGCAGTTTTTTAAGCTCAGCCAATGTGTAATCCACTACTTTTCCGTGCCCGTTAGAAGTACGATCCAATGTTGCATCGTGCATCAGCACAATCTTACCATCCTTGGTATAGTGTGGATCTATTTCCAGCATGGCAGGCGTTTGCGCCAGTGTATTCTCGAAAGTTTCAATACAGTTCTCCGGGTAACCTTTCCTTGGGCCGCCACGATGTGCACAGATGAAAGGAAGACGGTCTGGTGTATACCGCATAAAGTCTTTCAAACCTGCTGTATTACCTGTTTTAATGCTATGCAGTTTAACCGGGTTTGCGCTGTAGATACCTGTCAGCATCAATACTGCCAATACAGGAATCAGATATTTTGTTTGCATAATTTTTTCTATTTAGTGCTTATATGGAAAATAAGGAGCATTCGCTTTAGTAGCTGCCTGCAAGAGTCCCTTCGCACGTTTCACTACTTCAGGATGGGTGGCAGCCAGGTCTGTTGTTTCCGTGGAATCTTTTGCCAGGTCGTATAATTCAATCTTCCCTGCCAGGTCTGTTGGTGTACTTTTCACTATTGCTTTCCAATGATCGAAACGCAGTGCCCTGCTATCCAGCCAGTTCCTGGGCATGGTAGCATCCGGTTTATTCCAGTTGTAATTGTAAGTGTAATATTCCCAGTAGAGATAAGGATGGATAGCCTGTTTCCCTGTACCCAGCAAACCGGGATAAAAGGAAACACCATCGATTCCCGCAGGTGCTTTGATACCTGCAGCCTGGCAAATAGTAGGCAGCACATCCCAGCCTGCAGCAACATGCCCTGTTACCTGGCCGGCTTTAATTTTACCAGGCCAGTAAGCGATCATGGGTTCACGAATACCGCCTTCATAGAGGTTGGTTTTATTTCCCCTGAAAACACCATTGCTGCGGAAGAACTTCGCAAAACCGGGATTGGCACCATTGTCACTTGTAAATAATACTAACGTATTCTTATCCAATCCTTTCTCTTTCAGCATTTGCATGATCCGCCCGATATCACTGTCCAGCTGCGTGATCATAGCCGCATAGTTCTTAAACTGTGCGGGCCAGTCTTTTCCTGCGTAAGCAGAATTATCAGGGATCACATGTTCCCCATGTGGAATCGTATAAGGCAGGTAAAGGAAGAAAGGTTCCTTTGCGCTGTTTTCTAAAAACCGCAATGTTTTGTCTACAAAAAGATGATGACTGTAAGCTCCTTTTTTACCATCTGCATTTTGCTCCAGCATCACCTTCTTCCCGTTCTCATATAAAAAAGGCGGAAAATAATTATGCGCCTGTATCTGATCCAGGTAACCATAGGAGTAATCGAAGCCCTGTGTTTCCGGGCTATGCCCTTCACCACCTAATCCCCATTTTCCGATCAATGCGGTATGATACCCTGCACCTTTTAAGAGTTCTGCAACTGTTACTTTCTCCGAAGGCATGGCCGGGTCTTCCTTTTCATCTGTTAAGAAATTCCCCCGGATGGAAGTATGCCCGGTATGCATCCCTGTAAGCAAAGCTTCTCTTGATGGCGCACACACTGTATTACCGGCATAGTAAGTGGTAAAACGCAAACCACCTTTTGCCAATGCATCGATATTGGGCGTTTGTATCATCTTCTGCCCGTAACAGCCAAGATCACCATAACCCATATCATCTGCCATGATGAGGATGATATTCGGCTTCTCTTTTTCGCTGGGCTTTCCCGGGCCCCATGCGGAACCCAGGAAAGCTGTTGCGATCAGGATAGATTGTATTTTCATTCTTTTAATTAAGGTTGTCCATATAAAACACCACGACCACCGGTACCAACATAAATCCGTCCAAACACATTCCTGTCTCCTGCAAGTCCTTTTACCCCGGCAGGGAATGTCTGTGAACCATTGATCTGATCCCAGTTTGCACCCAGGTCTGTAGAGCGGTACAAACCTTTTACACCAGATAAGGTGCCATAACTATAAACAGTAGGTGTACTTGATCCAGAGGCAGGCGCACCAAATGCAAATGCAGTGGAAGTACTTAATGCAGTCACCTTCGTGAAGGTGGTACCGCCATTAGTGGTTTTGTACAAACCGTTACCATCCAGGCTCACCCAAACTTCACCAGCTGTTCCCGGCCTTGCAGCTACAAACAGGTAAGAATTTTTGTTGGGAATAGCCGTAGCGTTCTTCTGCGTCCAGGTAGCGCCACCATCTGTTGATGCATAGAGGTAGCCGGTTTTATAGATATAAAAATCGTCTCCGTTCACGCAATCAGCGGCGATGGAAAAATCCTTACTCCAAACATCAATAGCGTTCACCGAACCGGTAGGAGCACCGGTAGCAGCTGTCCAGGAACTTCCCCTGTTTGTGCTGTAATACACAGCACCTGCGGAACCGCCGGCTATATACACCATCTTATCAGGGTTTGTAGATGAGATAGCAATACGTCCTAACTTCACACCGGAAGGAAGCGTACGTGTTGTCCAGGATGTACCACTGTTGGAAGAAGTAGCCAGTATGGTACCAGTTCCATCATTGGCAGAAGAACCAAGGATAGCAATATTTGCAGGAGATGATTCGCAATAAGCAATGCTGAATCCTTCGTTGATATTGTACAACCTGGCAGTTGGGTATGTTGCGATGTTATCATGGCGGAAACCAAATACATCCGCAACACCGGAATACAAGGATACACCACCGGGAGGAGCAGCAACTGTTAATACCACAGTTTCTTCATCTCCTTTTATACGTGTTTCCCAAGCCACTGATCCCGCAGCCCAGGCATTGGAAGTGAACCATACGCCAAACCAATCCGCATAATAAAGATCACCATGATGTAAGGGATCAAATACAATGCTGGATGTAGCACTGGAAAACCAGCTGTTAGGCCACCATGGAGCTTCAATGGTTTTAGTGATAGGCAAGGAAGCGGTGTTCATCTGTTGCCATGTAGTACCTCCATCTGAAGAACGGTACAATGGATTATTGAAAGTACCGTAGCGCTGACAAACAGCTATTTTCAACGGATCATACGCTTCAATAGACAAACCACAGTAATTCTTATTCGTACCTCCTGCCGGTGTAATATCTGTCCACGTTGTTCCATTCCAAACAGTAACACCGGTTGAATGGGTGACATACACTTTACCGGCAACTACCTGCATGCGGTTGGGAGAGGTGGGCGCACCTGCCATGGCTGCGAAAGTAGTACCGCCATCTGTACTTACATAAATACCTGTACCCGGAATACCTACATACACTTTCGCAGATCTGCCACTCACTGTGGTAGCAGGGTCTACTACAACTGTACGCACACCTTTTGTACCATTGGGTACAGTAGTAATTTTCGTCCAGCTGGTTCCTGTATTGGTACTGCGGTACAACCCGTCTGTACGGGTACCTGCATACACCACGGTGCTGGTAACAGGGTCCACTGCCAGGCATTCCCCTATCCAGCGAAGATCACCATTACCATCATAAGTGGTGGAAAATAACTTCGTCCAGTTCACACCAAGGTCATTTGAACGATACACACCATCATTCAATGCCAGGTAAACCCTGTCAGGCGAATTGGCATCTAATGCCATACCATCCACCCTGATCGTACTCAGACCATCCAGCATCTGGACCCATTTCTGATTTGTGCCATCCCATTTGTAAGCACCTCCAACATCTGTACGGATGTACATTCTGTTGGACTGTGTAGGATGAATAACAATTCCCGTAACATAACCTCCTCCTCCAATCGCCACACTGCCCCAATTGTAGGGAAGCACGGATTGTATAGAGGCTCCGACAGATTTTTCACCATCCAGTGTTTCCTTTTTAAGCTCAGCAGGTTTCTTGCATGCAAACAATGCAATACCTACAGACAATAGTAGTGTCATAGAATTTTTCATAATTCAGTTTTTTTGAACGGGTTAAAAAGAGGGTTTGTTGATAATTGCTAGTATTTAGGGTTCTGCAATATTTTAGGGTTCTGTGCAATAACTGTTTGTGGAATAGGCATCAGGTAGTTCTTGGATGCATCGAATGCGATCTTTCCACCACCTGCATTTACCTTTTCATATACCAGGTTTCCACCTGTTACAGTTATTTTCATGGCACGTAATGATTTGCTGAAGATCTGTTCTGCGGTTCTCCACCTCCAGAGATCAAACAAACGTTTACCTTCAAAAGCCATTTCTATCCTGCGTTCCCTTCTGATCCTCATACGCATTTCTGCCTGAGTAAGGTTCGCAGGTAATTCAGGCAGGCCGGCTCTGACACGTACTTTCTTCATAGCATCGTATACAGATTGATCAGGGCCCACTGCTTCATTCTGTGCTTCCGCATAGTTCAGCAATACCTCTGCATACCGCCATATGATAGAATTGGCGCCGGCACTAACACCGGGAACAATAGCAGGGTCTACCATCTTCTTCAGGAAATAACCGGTACGTCCTTTACCACCTGCACCGGAAGCATCCAGCTCATTACTGTTATTAGGAACACCCAGGCGGGTATAGATGATACCATTCTTCCAGGTAGCGCCATCATAAATGATGGTTGCTTCAAAACGTTTATCCCTGTTCTTGTATGGATTGGCAGGATCGAATAAAGTGGATCCCTCGGCTTCTGTTTTACCATCCAGGAATTCATATTCATCTACCAGGTCCTGCGTAGGATTCACAGCACCCCATCCACCACCATCAGAAACCTTTACAGGATTCCAGTACTTTTCTTTGATCTCACCTTTGATGTTGGCAGCATACTGAATATCAAAGATCACTTCTTTGTTATTCTCGTTGGCAGGTAAGAACAACTGGCCATAATCGCCAAACAGATCGTACCCTGCACCGGACTGCATGATCTTCAGGTTAGTGGCAGCAGCTTCCGGCCATTTACCTGCATACAATTCCTGCTCACCTTTCAATGCCCATGCAGCACCTTTGGTAGCACGGCCGGCATCTTTTGCAGCAACAGTTAAAGGAAGATCTACCGCAGCTTCTTCACACTCTTTCTGAATGAAAGCCACACATTCTTCGTAAGTATTTCTTGGATTAAAAATGGCATCGCCCTGCTCTTCCCTGTTGAGCGGAACGGTAATAATGGGCACACCGCCATACAGGTCCATCAGGGATTTATAATAATATGCTCTTAAGAATTTTGCCTGTGCCAGGAAGCTTTTCTTGGTGGCATCATCAAAGCTGGATGCCGATACATTCTGAATAAACACATTACACTTCCGGATATTGGTGTACATGTTCTTCCAGTGTGGCGTAAAGATAGGTGTTGACGGTCCGTAGGAACCCTGTGCAAAGTTCACATAAGAAGGGATCCCTGCAATAGGGCCACTGATACTGTTATCGGAGAAGTTATCCAAAGGATCGTTACTGATCTCTGAAGGCACGTTTGTGAACACGGTAGATTGTGGGCCAGGGTTCAGGTTGTTATAGATATCATTGAGGAACAAACCTGCATTGGTTGGTGTTTTCCAAACAGAAGCATCCGTTAGCTGATCTGTTGGCTCAATGTCAAGCGATTCGT
The DNA here is from genome assembly GCF_039545795.1 of Chitinophaga niabensis. Classification (NCBI taxonomy): domain Bacteria; kingdom Pseudomonadati; phylum Bacteroidota; class Chitinophagia; order Chitinophagales; family Chitinophagaceae; genus Chitinophaga; species Chitinophaga niabensis. The sequence goes on from NZ_CP154260.1 coordinate 5,804,398, forward strand.
CACAGGCAGTGAACAACAATGCGCCCGCTACTATATATAAGAAGGATAATTTTTTCATCAGATTAGAAGTTTACGTTGATACCAAAAGAGAACACTTTTTGCTGGAAATAATAGCGCGCCCTTTTACTGGCACTGCTCACACCGATCTCAGGATCGAGGTATTTTTCAGCAGAGAAAGTGAGCAGGTTCTGACCCGCAGTATAGATCCGTACGGAAGACATCCTTAACCTGTTGGTAAGATGAGCAGGAATAGTGTATCCCAGTTCTGCACTCTTCAATCTCAGGTAAGCACCATCCCTTTGCCAGAAAGAGGAAACCTGCTGGCTGTTGGTATTGGGAGAAGGGAGGATCACAGGATATTTGGCATCCCTGTTCTCAGGTGTCCAGTAATCCAGTTGTTCTTTAAAGATCTTGGCACCGTTGAAGTAAGGCAGTGAAGCTTCGTTCGTCAATTGAAAACTGCTCTTCGCTGCACCCTGCCACATCATGCTCAGGTCAATTCCTTTCCAGGCAAGATTGTATGTTAAGCCAAAGATCAATTGCGGGAATGCAGGATCACCGATCACCACCTGGTCATTATCATCAATCTTTTTATCACCATTGATATCTGCATACCTGATATCGCCGGGGATCAGTTTGCCGAACTGAGGAGGTGCTGCATCGATCTCTGCCTGTGATTGGAAAAGGCCAATTGCTTTCAAACCAAACTGCGTATCCAATGGTCTGCCCGTACGTCTTCTGTTCGGGTCGTTTAAGGTAGACGCGTTTTCAAATGTCTGTACCAGTTTGTTTTTGGCGTAGGAGAAATTGAAACCTGCATTCAGGATCAGCCCGTTTTTGAAAGTATTGGAAGAGTTGATAGAGAAATCAAAACCCTGGTTATCCATGATACCCGCGTTCACCTGTGAAATACCGATACCATATTCTACGGGCACAACGGCATTGGGTGTTACCAGCATATCTGAACGCCTTTCTTTAAAGAAGTCTACTTCAAATCCAAGTTTACCACCGAACAGTAAAGCCTCCAGGCCAATGTCTGATTTTTTCGCTGTTTCCCAGGTGATATTAGGATTGGGTTCACTTCTTTCAAAAACACCCTGTACCTGTGTGAACTGGGTGCCACCGAAGCCGTAGCTGCTGTTCAAACCGTAGCTGCTGAGGTATTGGAAGGGAGAACCTGCCAGGTTACCGGACACGCCATAAGAACCACGAAGTTTCAGGTTATCGATCCATTTGTAATTATCCTTGATGAATTTTTCTTCAGACAATCTCCATCCCAAAGAAACGGCCGGGAAGAAAGCGAACCTTTTGCCGGGCGCAAAGTAATAGTGCCCGTCATAACGACCAGAAAACTCCGCGATATACTTTTGGTTAAAGTCATACCCTAACCTGTATACAAATCCCAGTTGTTTATAAGAAGCAGAAGAGCCGCTGTTGTCAAGGTCGTTTTTGGAAGAGCTGCCGAGAGACAGTTCATCCAATGCTACCTGGTAGTTCAGGCGGGAAGCATCAAACGAGTTGTTATTACCCTGGCGGAGTTCACCTACCACCAATGCATTAAGGCCATGTTTACCAAAACTGCGTTTGTAAGTGATATAACCCTGTAAAGTGGTATTGATCGCTTCATCAAATCCCTGGCTTAAACTGGGAGCTACCACACCAGCTTTGGTGGGGATGAACTGGTCCTGCGCATTTAGAGAATAAATGGTGTAGGGAAGCTGCCACTGTTTGTTGGTGTTGTAATTCTTGTCGTACGCTGCTACAGCTTTGAATGAAAGGCCGGGTACTTCTGGTACAAATTGTTCGATGGAAAGTTGGGAGAAGAAAATGTTTTCTTTCTTCCTGTTATAACCGCTTTCATAAATGGAAGGCAACAGGCCATTACCTGGCAGACCATTGGAGAATTTCAGCGGGGTAGCGAGTAAAGGGGAGTTTTTAGTAACGGAGGTATAGATCCCTGTTCCGCTTTGTGAACCGGGGTTCTTGGTTACTTCAAAAGTGCCTTTAATATCTAAGGAAACAATGGTGGATTTTGTAGCGTTCACATCCAGGTTAGTGGCTAAGTTATACCGGGTATAATTGATCACATCCACAGAGCCCTGCTGATAAAGGCGGGCCAGTGAACTATAAAAGCGCATCTTTTCAGAGCCACCGGAAAAAGTGAGGTTCTGTTGATTCATCGGTGCTTCAAAGTCTATCACTTCCTTCATCCAGTCAACATCAGGATAATGATCAGGATCGGAATGGTCCCTGTACTTCTGCAACTGTGCATCTGTATAAGCGGGAGCAAGGCCTGCATTTTTATTTGCCACATTCAAAGTGGAAGCAAAACCATAAGCATCCAGGTAGTGCGGGTATTGGGTAGGACTTTGCAACCCGTACCAGGTACCAAAGCTCAGCTGGCTTTTACCCTGCTTACCTCTTTTGGAGGTGATCAGTATCACACCATTCGCGCCAGCCAGACCATAAGGTGCAATCGCCGCTGCATCTTTCAATACCGTGATGGTTTCAATTTCGTTGGGAGAGATCTGGGAAAAATTACGGGGGATACCATCCACAATCGTTAATGGCCCATTGCGGCTACCGGTTGTTCCAACACCTCTCACCCTGATCAGGGATGCATCTTCTCCCGGTTCACCACTATTCTGAAAAGCCAGCACACCGGAAACCCGGCCTGCGATGCTGTTATTCATATTGGCTACAGGGTTCCTGGCAATGTCCTCACTTTTCACTGTAGAAATCGCGGCCGTGGTGAATGCTTTTTTCTGTGTACCATAACCTACTACAATGATCTCATTCAGCCCCTTCGCCTCATCCTGTAAAATAATATCTATTGAAGTTCTTCCATTCACTGTTTGTTCCTGGTTCTGGAAACCGATATAAGTGATCACCAGTACTGCATTGTCTGGCACATCCAACGCAAACTGTCCTTCTGTATTGGTAGAAGTTCCTTTATTGGTGCCTTTTACCACGATCGTTACACCAGGTAAAGCAACGCCTTTACTGTCTTTTACTGTTCCCTTCAGCAACGCAAAACGGGTATCAGGGGAAGCTGTGATGGCAATCACACTGTCCGACAATAACCGGTAGTTCAGGTTCATGGGAGCCAGCAGGAGGGATAATACATCCGTTAATTTCTGGGTACCGTTGGTGCTGATGGACACCAGCTTATTGAGAGAAACCTCTTTTGAATTATAGAAAAAACGGCATCCTGTAGCAGTCTCAATTTTATCAAGCGCCTTTGAAAATCTGATATCTTTCGCTTCTAATGAGAGTTTAACGTCCTTCTGAGAGTATACTTTGGCGGACAACTGCATGCAAAATAGAAAAACAGCAATGAGCGTAAGTCGCATGGTCTTTTCAATTTGCTTAACATTAACCAGATGGCACAACCATCCGATAAGTAGATTTTTTTTCATACTTTTAGTTTTTACTGTTTTTTGGAAGATGCCTTCGACCGTAGCTTCCAATAAAAATTCAGGAGAAAGAAGGAGGGATGTTAGCGCATTCCTCTTTTTCTTTTATAGGCCTGTGTTATTATCCTGAATCACTTCTACTTATAAATAACAACCTGTTCATTATTAACTTTAAATTTAAAAGGTGCGATAACCTGTAGGAGTTTCAGCGCTTGCGTCAGGTTCTCATTCCTGAAGATGCCGGTAAGCTGGTATTCTTTAATGGCCTTGTCTTTAATAATGATCGAAACATTATATCTTCTTTCCATCATCAGGGCGAGGCTTTCAAAGCGTTCATTCCTGAAAATGAGTTTATTCTCTACCCATGCTGTTTCCACGATATCGTTTGTTTTCTCGAATGGTACAATGGTAGACACTTCAAAGACCTTTACTTCTTTTGATAGCGTTGGTTCTTTATGCTGCAACACCAGCTTTTCCCTGGGTACCATCAGCATTTTCTTTGCCGGGTCTTTCCGGAGCGACACTTCCAGGGAGCCTTCTATTAATGTGGTTTCTGTTCTCGAACTTCCTTCATAGGCTTTTACATTGAAGGTGGTGCCCAGGTCTTTAATATCCGCTTCGGCGGTATGAACAATAAAGTTGTATTCATCGTGATGGACCACTTTAAAATAAGCCTCCCCGCTCAGGTATACTTCCCTTTTAGTAAGACTAAAATTAGCGGGATAGCTCAGTTTACTGCCGGCATTCAGCCATACCGTTGTACCATCTGCCAGTGTAATATGTTTCCTGGCTCCTTTAGGTGCCACAATCTCATGCATGGCCACCACTGCCGCTTCTTTTACCACGGCCGGTTTAAAGATCAGCCATGCTGCCAGTGAGAATACTGCAACACCTGCAAAAACAGCAGCAAAGCGGTATAGGTACCTGTATTTTGAAGGGGCCGCAGGCTGCACCTGCCGGTCTGTTTCTTCCAGTTTTGTTAATAATATTAAGTTCAGTCTTTCCGGCTCTATCCTGTTATCCAACAATGATTTGATCTCCTGCACATATTCCTGTGTAACATCATCCATCTGGTAAACTGCCTGGATCAGTTCGTAGGAATACCATAATTCAGGCTCAGAAGCCAGCAGTGCTCTTAGTTCTTCTTCCTCCTCTAATGTGATGGAATGGGATAATTCTTTACCCATCAAGAACCAGATCCTGTTGGTATCTTTCATTTGATTTAGGTTGCTTTTACTGATAAGACAAGAAAAAAGGGGGATTCTACTAAGTGCGGGTCAATATTTTTTTGAAAGCCCCTGGCGGTTGAAAGTGCTCACGGCCTGCACCAGTTTTTTGAGGGCAATGGCCAGTTGTACATCAATGGTATTAACGGAAAGATCGAGTTGTTCGGCCACATCTTTGTTGCGCAGTCCTTCTATGCGCACCATTTCATAGATCTGCCGGCATCTTGGGGGGAGGGACTGGATGGCATTTCTGATGCAGTCGCTGAGTTCGGTGGAAATAACAATGCTTTCGGGGTCAATGGCAGTGAGGTCCTGTACAGGTATACCGGATAAAAAGGACTGTTCTTCTTTTAGTTTTACCATCAGGTTTAGGCAGGCATTTCTCACGGCGGTAAAGAGAAAAGCCCGGAGATTACTGATGCCTGCAATGTTTTCTTTCTTCTGCCAAACCTTGTACAGCACATCGTTCACGATCTCCTCCGCAGGCTCTTTTGCCTTCAGATAAGCCGTGGCAAATTGCAAAAGCACAGGCTGGTATTGCTTGTACAAAAACTTGTATGCATCCCCGTCCTTCTTTTCAGCAATCAGATCAATAAAGATTTGAGTAACAGACTCCATCATATGAACCCCGTGGTATGGTCCTGCAATATCCGGAACCAATATCGCTTATTAAATAAATCGACATTTTCTTTGTGTTAAGAATCCGGTATAGCTAAAATACTGTTTTTATGCGATGCAATTAAAAACAATATCCCATCCGTACGCCCATAGGTATATGCAGATAGGTTCCGGGCTCCTCGAATCTGGGGATGATCTCTATTACCTTATCCATTGGTTCTACAGTGCCGGCAGGTTTCCCGAAAATGTCCTTGAACTTTAAACCCAGTCCTGCATACATTTCTACCATGAAGCGATCTTTTCTTCCAAAACGTGCCTGGAAACCTATATTAGCAGCGCCCGCAAACACTTGTTTCTTAGCCTCATAATACACCGGTTCATAATCGATGCCGGTAGGACCGCTGCCACTGAGTACCTCTCTAAAAGTACTGTCCTGGAATGTTGTCTGCTTATAAGTTCCCTGCAGGCTGAAAAATCCTCTAAAGCTCCTGTGTTTGCCGGGGAAATAATATCTTAATTCAGGCTGGATACGAAAACCCTTGCCATTGCCCTCTTCCTCTAAAGTGTATAACAAAGCCGTTCCTTCCAGTACCACCGCCCAATGCAGGGAAGCGCGATATTCGAAAGCCAGGCTGGGCCCGCCCTCTAATTCATGCAAAGAAAAGAGATTGGTACTGATAACCAGGCCGGGCTTCGGCGGGATCACAACAGGAGCTGGTCTTGGCTTAGGGCGTTTTGGCCAGCGGAACTTTTTGTCTTGCGCCATAGCTAAATTGGCTATGAAAAGGAACAGGCAAAGGAAGCGTAACATGGAGGTGTTATTTAGATTTTGGTCGAGGGCACTAATCTTATCATTTAAACGAGCATAAATAATAATAAGTTACAGGAAGAAAGCCGTAAATTGGAAATGAAAACCTATATCCTTGCTATGAAACCGCTGTATTTTATCCTGCTTTGCCTCATCTCCGGCACTGCCTATTCCCAGGAAGAAACTCCTATATACAAAGAACCGGAAAAGCTTCCCTTTAAAGACGCAAAACCTACACAACAAAATGGAAAGATGGGTTTGCTTAATACAAGAACTATAGAGCTCCTGATCCCATTCGAATACGATCAGATAGAGAAGATCACAGATGCTTTCCCCTATGTAATTGCTAAACAGCAGGGAGGTTTCGGCGTACTGAATGCACAGGGAAAAGTGATCATCCCTTTCGAATACCAGCAACTGGAGTTCTATAATATCTCTTCTAAAGATCATTTTGAGGAAGCGCTTTCCTCCAATGATTTTGTATTTAAAGTAAAGAAAAATGGATTATTCGGTTTCATCGATATACGGCATAAACAAGTGCTCGCTATTCAATACGACAAGTTCAATTATTATGAAAAAGGCCAGCCCTTCCCGGCCTCCATGGGAGGGAAATGGGGGATCATCAATTTACAGGGGGAAATAAAAGTTCCTTTTCAGTATGAAGAAATGGAAGGCATAGACAATGCATACGTTGTAAAACAGAAAGGTCTGAAAGGCATTATATCAAAAGAAGGAAAGGTACTCTTAGCAAACCGGTACGCATCTATTGATCGTTATAGGAATAGCGATTCCAAACCTTTGCGGTACTACATTGTTACAGATAATTCAAAAAAGGGCCTGTGGGATGCAAAGGCAAAAACACTGTGTATACCTCCTGCATACGACAAAATAGAAGATGCCTGCGATGGCAACTTCATCGTAACATCCAATAATAAATATGGAGTGATCAATACACAGAACCATCCACTTCTCCTTATCGAATATGACCTGTTGAAGTTTTTGTCTCTTAAAGACAGTAAACAGCCCCTATTGGCTATGCTAAAGGGAAAATATGGCCTGATCGATCTGTCAAAAAAGAAGCTGGCCGATTTTCAGTATGACGATATTCAAAGTTTATCCGGAGGATTCTACAAGGTGTGCAACAATGGTCAATGCAAAGCAATAGATGCACAAGGCCGTGTGATCACGAAAGCGTCCTATGATCATATTGGCGTTTTTGTAGATGGTGAAGCAAGTGTTTTTAAGGGAAAAGAAATGAGCACCATCAATACCCAGGGAGATCCCGGTAGATTCAGTCCATTGGATGGCGGAGGTTACTCAAACCTGAAAACCCTGCTTGAAGCATTTGTAACTGCCGTCAATTCAAAGAATGACTCCACGCTCCGCGCATTCTGCAAAAATGTAACGGCAGACCAACACACCGTAGCATTTTTAGAACGAAGCGGCTTCAAAGATTCGCCGCTTTTATATGACCTCCGCACTAAAGCATATACACTTGAAAATATTCCGGACATGTGGTTTGAGCGGTTGAAACGGCACATCGCAAAGCTGAACGATTTACAGTATATAGATAACGGCAGAACCTACCTGCAAAATGAACAACTCTCCGTGGAAAGTGTGGTAGGGCCAACAACATTTAAATCCGGAGACAAAGAAGTAAAGATCAACCTCGGAGGCTTGATGAGGATAGATGGAATATGGAAGGCCTTCTCATATCCTTATCTGAGGGATTAGTATTTTTCAGTAAATTCAATCATGAAACAGGAAAGCCCAGATACTACAGCTGTTCGCTCATGGCAATCCAGGTTGCATGAAGTCATTTACGAATCTCACACCAAAGCCGGAAAAATATTCGATGTCACCCTGCTGGCTTTTATTATTATCAGTATTATAATAGTGATGCTGGACAGTGTGGAAGAACTACATGAAACTTATGGCAGGTTCTTCTTTATCATGGAATGGTTTTTCACTTTGGCTTTTACTGCAGAATACATCCTAAGGCTGCTCTGCATCCGCAGGCCCTTCAGGTATGTGTTCAGTGTATTGGGTATTATAGATCTGCTGGCTATTATTCCCAGCTATCTGAGTTTTCTATATATCGGCGCACAATCTTTACTGGTGCTCCGGGCATTGCGTTTATTAAGAGTATTCCGGATATTCCGGCTGGTGCATTTTTTATCAGAGATGCGCTTTTTATACGTAGCAGTAACAAACAGTGTCCGGAAGATCAGCATTTTCATTTTGTTTGTGCTCAGTACTGTTGTTATCCTTGGTTCTGTGATATACCTGGTAGAAGGCCGCACCAATGGATTCACCAGCATCCCTCAATCTGTTTACTGGGCTATTGTTACTATTACAACGGTAGGTTATGGGGATATAGCACCTGTTACTCCGCTTGGTAAGATCATCGCCAGTTTTATTATGTTGCTGGGTTATGGCATCATAGCAGTACCTACCGGGATTGTTACTACGGAGATGGCGCTTGCCGCTAAAAATCAAAAGCAGGAAAGCCAGGCTTGTCCTTCCTGTGGGCGGGAAGGGCATGATCATGATGCCAGGTTTTGTAAGTATTGTTCTGCGAAGCTTTGAAGTAGAAGGCAAAAAGTCGGTGTTATAATCATTCAAACGCTCAATTTTATTACTAATTGATTTTAAATATTTTAAATAAATATGAATATTTTCCATGGCCCCTTTACCCCCCATTTGGCCCCTATTTGGCCCCTTTGACCCATTTTTTGGCCCCTTTAGGAATCCCACATTCTCCTTGGTTGAAAAGTATAATTAGTTCCCTTTCCGGTAGTTCCTGATTTCTTTATAACCCCTTTTTCAATGAGTTCTTGTAGATCTCGTGAAGCGGTTCGCTTAGAAACATTGGCCAGCTCCTGGTATTGAGCATTGTTGATTTTCCCATGCTCTTTAATATATAGCAGTGCTGCAATCTGTCGCTCTTCCAGATTCTGCCTTCTTAAAAATTCCTCTGTAAATTCCTTAAAGAACGTAATACTAAAACCACCCTGCTCCTCTTTTATCAATAGTTCTGGTAACCCTGCCTCGAAACATGCATCGATTATTTTAACTGTCCCTCTACCCCAGGATTCAATGTAACCAGCTTTAAAAAATACATTCGCAATATTCCGGTTGCGAGGATAAGAGGAATGGTCCGTTTTTAACTGTTCGACACTCAATTCTTCTGGTAAACTTCCTGGATTCCATATATGCAGGCGGTCATCGTACACCCGAAGAAACGTATAAGTACTCGAATAGTCTTTATGAATAATCGCATTTAATATGGCTTCCCTCAAAGCCTGCTCCGGGTATTCCAATGGCTCCATCCTTTCGAGTCCTTCATATGAAATAGGACGAACGAGATATTTGGCTTTTAGAATCTCCATCACCTTATCTGGCATTTCGAAAATATTTGTCTCAACGATATCCTGGAACAACAGATCGTGGCTTGATTCTCCAAATCTCCCTATTTTGAAACTTGCAGTAACATTAACCTTTGAGGGATTATTTCCAAAAAGCAGTATTGCCGCATTGGTTAGCTGCCCTTGCTCTGTCATAAGGCCAAGATTCTTTACAAGAAGTTCAGTGCTAATTTTAGATGTATCTGCAGGTATTCGATCCTTCTCAATCGCTTTAACAATGAATGCTTGAATTGTGGTTTTATTGAGATCCTTCAAAAAGGCACTTTCCACCGGTATATCCTCCCATTTCTTTCCAATCTTATTCAATAGCAAATGCTGTAGCGATATTCCTTTTAATTCCTGCTTAGTGCTTCCACTACGATAATGGTAAGCACCATGATAAGATATTGGTACATTACTTACCGGAATATCAATTTCAAGATAGTATTTCTCTTCCTTCTGATGTAGGTTAACATCAACAACCAACCCTAAATGGTTAACAACTTTGTTGGGTATATCATCCATCATCTTTTTATATTCATCAACTCCGGTTATCACACCCTTATCATCCACACCAATAAATATCTTACCTCCTTGCGCATTTGCAAAACCACATATCCATTTAAGATATTCATCCCTCCATGATTGTTTATATTCTATGTTTTGCTGTTCTGTCATACATAGTATGAGTTGATAAAGAAGCTATCAGGGGGAATAGTTAGGTATAAAAACTTATGCACAAAAAAGCCTTCAGATAATTAAATCTGAAGGCATCGAAATTCATAATACCCTCAAAACAAACTCAACTGACTCGTAGGCCTTTGAAACAATGAAGTATTAAACTCAAACCGTTCCTGGTTCATCCCCAGCCTTTTTGTGTGCACCTTAAACTGCTGCTTGATCAACTCTGCAATATTCCCTTCTCCACGCATCCGTCTTCCAAAATCACTATCATTCACTTTTCCGCCATGCATACTTTCAATCAGGTGCCACACTTTATCGGCCCTGTCCGGGAAATTCTTATACAACCAATCATTGAAGATGATCTTCACAGCATCGTTCAAACGCACCACCGTATACCCAGCATACTTAGCTCCATTTGCAGAAGCCTGCTCCAGCAAACGCGGGATCTCATGATCTGTTAACCCGGGAATGATCGGTGCCGTCATCACCCCAACCGGAACACCTAATTCAGACAACTCCCTGATCACCTTCAAACGCTGCGCCGCAGTGGCTGTGCGGGGTTCCATCTTCTGCCGCAGATCTTCCTGTAAAGAAGTGAGGGAGATGTATACACACACCAGCTTCTGCTCCGCCATTTGCTGCAGGATATATTTATCTCTCAGTACCAGGGAATTTTTGGTGATGATGCCAATGGGCTGTTTATATTCCAAAGCCACTTCCAGCAACTGCCGCGTGATGAACATTTTGCGTTCTATAGGCTGGTAACAGTCTGTGTTGCCGGACAGCGAAAGTGGTTTAGGCACCCAGTTCTTGTTGTTCAGGAATTTACGTAATAGTTCCGGGGCATTGTTCTTCACCACGATCTTCCTTTCAAAATCAAGGCCTGCACTAAAGCCCCAATATTGATGTGAGTTCCGGGCGTAACAATAGATACAGCCGTGCTCACATCCTTGGTAGGGGTTCATGGAATACCACATGCCCACATCAGGACTATCCACCTTATTGACAAGCGTTTTGGAATGTTCCTCAAAGATCTGGGTAGGCACATCCGCCTGCCACCATTCATCGATAGCTTCAGGATGTTCTTTGGCGTATTCCTCTGCCAGGAACCTGTTCTTAGGGTTCAGTTGGGCGCCTCTCCCTTTGTAGTAAGGATTTTCTAATGGTGTGTCGGAAAATGGGAGCGTCATAGACACTAATAATTTTAGTAAATGTACTAATTTTATTAGCAACGGCAAATTAAATAATTCCCATCTGTTTCATGAGGAAGGTGGCATTTTTATTCCTGGCAATACCTGGCCGCATACGGTAATCGAAATGCAGCTGCCCGTTTTCCAGGGAACTTTCAAAACAATAATTCCGGATATGCTGCGGATTTTCCGCTTCCAGGGCACCCAGTTCCAGGTCATGTGTGGCAATCATACCCAAACAACTGTAACGCAGGAAATGCCGGATCAGCTGTTGCGAGCCGGAGAGTTTATCTTCTGAGTTGGTGCCTTTGAGTATTTCATCGAGGATGATGAAAACGGGCTGCCCTGTTTTTAATACTTCAATAATATGTTGCAGACGTAGCAATTCTGCCTGGAAGTAAGAAGTATGCCGCGCAATGGAATCTTTGATCCGCATGGAAGTCATAATACGCAGGGGGCTACAGGAAAAACTGGCTGCACATACCGGCGCACCCGTCATGGCCAGCAACCAGTTCACGCCTACGCTTCGCAGGAAAGTACTTTTGCCGGACATGTTGGAACCTGTGATAATTAAGAACTGTTCCCCATGCCCGATGCTGCAGTCATTCGTTACACTCTCTGCTGTGGGGATCAGGGGATGGCCTATAGCAGTGCCTTTCACGCCTTGCGTGGCAGTGACCTGCGGATAAGTATAGTTGGGATGATTGTAAGCAAAAGTAGCCAGGCTGTTCGCCGTTTCCAGTTGTGCGATCACGCCCGTCCATGTACTTAGTTTATTTCTATACCGTTCTTTCCAGCGCTCTAATCTAAATGCGCAATGCAGATCATAGAGGATCACGGAATTAAGTACTACGCCCACAAGTAAGTTGAGGCGCTGGTCCAGTTGATTACTGATCTTTGCCAGTTGATGCATGGCCTTATCCGCTTCTGCGGCAGTTTGCTGCTGTTCCTGCAACAGGGACGATCCTTTCCAGTCTGCCTGTTTGATCATTTGCAGCAGCATCGCCAGTTTCTTCAGTACCTTTTCTTTATTGGAAAGCAGGTTATGCATGGCGGTAACCTTTGCTACATTCAGCAGCAGGATGCACCAGTTCACCATCAAACTCAAAATGAAATAAACATAATTACCTGTCACCGCGTAGTATACAATGGCCAGCAACACCAATACCGGCATCACCCAACTAGCAATGTACAAAGCTTTCTTTTGAATGAATTGCATCGGTGCATCCAACCATTGTTGAATACCGCGCACATCATCTTTTCCTTCATCCGCTAATTCTGCGTGTGCCGTAAAGTGCTGGCGGAAATCTATTTCTGCAGATAACACCTTCACAGCATCCTGCACGGCTGTTATCTTTGAAGGCTCCGTTAAAGGCGTTTGCAATGTAGCAGCCAGGTGTTGTTTTCCGGAATAGGTACCTGTTCTGTTCAGGTATTGAAAAAGAGAAGAAGGCCCAAAAACATCCAGGTCGCCGGAAAAATCATGTTGATCGTTGATGAATTCTTCTCCGTCTTCGAACTCCGCGATCTGTTCTGTTACTACACGCAATTCTTTCTGGTTCAACCGCAGCAGGCCTCTCAGTAAGGCTTCGCGGTCTTTTGCTTTCTGGTAGAATACAAGCGAGGCTATAAAAGCGGTCACCAGCAGGGCTACAAAAATTATCCAGATCAGTTCGAAACTGGTGCTAAAATACTGCCAGCCTGTAAATAATATACCAATGAAACATACAAGGCGCGCCACGCTCAGGTTCTTCAGATGGCCTTCCGTCTGTGCCAGTTGTTTCTTAAATAAGTCGATGCGTTGTTGATAAGTTGATGCCGGTTGCATACCGGAAAGATAATATAAAAGCCCGGGTGTTGGAATACCCGGGCTTTTTATAATATAAATGTTGATGTGGTCTGCTTTTGCGCTTTACTCAGCCGCCGTTGTGTCACTCACTTCAACGGTTTGTTCTTTGTTGAACAGAAGTATCTGCCACTTATATGACCGGCCTTATTTACTTGATCAGGTAGTTGTTTACCACCCACTACAGCCTACATATTCCTTCTATACTGCCCACCCACTTCGTACAAGGCATTCGTGATCTCTCCCAGCGAACAATATTTCACCGTTTCCATCAACTCCTCAAAAAGGTTCCCGTTCTGTACGGCTACTTCCTGCAAGCGTTTCAGCTTTTCCCCTGCATCAAAGGAATGTCTTTCTTTAAAAGACAGCAGTGTATTGATCTGGAACTCTTTTTCTTCTGTTGTGGAACGGATCACTTCCATCGGGATCACTGTAGGTGAACCATTTTTATTCAGGAAAGTATTCACCCCAATGATCGGGAATTCCCCGGTATGTTTCAGTGATTCATAATACAGGCTTTCTTCCTGTATCTTATTCCGCTGATACATTCTTTCCATTGCACCCAATACACCACCTCTTTCTGTGATACGCTCAAACTCAGCCAGCACAGCTTCTTCCACCAGGTCCGTCAGTTCCTCAATAAAGAAACTTCCCTGGTTAGGGTTTTCATTATTGGCTGTACCTAACTCCCTGTTGATGATCAGCTGAATAGCCATTGCGCGGCGCACACTTTCTTCTGTTGGTGTGGTGATGGCTTCATCATAAGCATTTGTATGCAGTGAGTTACAGTTATCGTAGATCGCATACAATGCCTGCAAGGTGGTACGGATATCATTGAAATCTATTTCCTGCGCATGCAAGCTACGGCCTGAGGTCTGGATATGATATTTCAGCTTCTGTGAACGGTCATTCCCCTTGTATTTATACTTGATAGCTTTTGCCCAGATCCTCCTTGCAACACGGCCGATCACTGCATATTCAGGGTCCATGCCATTACTGAAGAAGAAAGAAAGGTTCGGTGCAAAATCATCGATGTTCATGCCACGGCTCAGGTAATATTCTACATACGTAAAGCCGTTAGCGAGCGTAAATGCCAGTTGTGTAATAGGATTAGCACCTGCCTCTGCAATATGGTATCCTGAGATACTCACAGAATAGAAATTACGCACTTTGCGGGTGATGAAATATTCCTGCACATCCCCCATCAGTTTCAGCGCAAATTCCGTAGAGAAGATACAGGTGTTCTGCGCCTGGTCTTCCTTCAGGATATCAGCCTGCACAGTACCACGCACAGTGCTCAATGCATATGCCTTCAGTTTTTTATATACTTCAGGTTCCAGTACATCACTCCCTGAAATCCCCAGCAGCTGAAGCCCCAGGCCATTATTGCCATGTGGCAGTTCACCGGCATATACAGGATGATCTTTGAATTTCTTTTTAATGATCGCATTCACCTTATCCGTCAATCCATTCTCCGCAATGTATTTCTCACACTGCTGATCGATGGCGGCATTCATAAAGAAGGCCAGCAGGATAGGCGCGGGGCCATTGATGGTCATGGACACAGAGGTCTTGGGATCGCAGAGATCAAAACCGCTGTATAATTTCTTGGCATCATCCACTGTGGCAATGCTCACACCGGAGTTACCGATCTTTCCATAGATATCCGGACGATAAGCCGGATCTTCTCCATATAATGTTACGCTGTCAAAAGCCGTGGAAAGCCTTTTGGCGGGCTGGTCTACAGACACATAGTGGAAGCGTTTGTTTGTTCTTTCAGGACCACCTTCTCCGGCAAACATCCTTGTTGGATCTTCTCCTTCCCGTTTCAGCGGGAATACACCTGCTGCATAAGGAAATTCTCCCGGCAGGTTTTCCATTAGTTGCCAGCGGAGGATATCGCCCCAGTCTTTATACTGCGGTAAAGAAATTTTAGGGATGCGGGAATGAGATAGGCTTTCTGTATACAAAGGCAGTTTGATCTCTTTATCCCTCACCTGGAAGGCATAATAATCTGCTGTATATTTCTCCTGCAATGCAGGCCAGCCGGTGATCAGGGCTTTACATTCTGCATTCAGCTGTGATTGCAAATGGCGGCTGATCTCTTCCAGTTCTTCTACCTGCGAAAGCCCCGGTACTTTTAACACCCCTTCTACCTGGTACCATTGTGTGGCAATAGCACATTGTTCATTTACCCAACTACTATATGCTGCAATACTTTCCCCGATCTCTGCGAGGTAACGTACGCGCGATGGCGGAATGATGAGGGATTTGGTGGAAGTTTCATAAACAGGTTTATCCGGTTTGTCTTCTCCAAAATGCACGCTCGTTTTTTCCACGATGCGATGCATGAGCCTGCTGAATAACTGATTCACACCGGGATCATTGAACTGGGAAGCAATGGTACCTACTACCGGCAGGTCTTCATCTTTGGCATCCCACAATCCGTTGTTACGTTTATATTGTTTGCGCACATCATGCAAGGCATCCAGTGCGCCGGCTTTATCAAATTTATTAATGGCGATCAGATCAGCGTAATCCAGCATGTTGATCTTTTCCAACTGAGAGGCGGCACCATATTCCGGTGTCATAATATATAAAGCCACATCACAATAATCTACGATCGCTGTATCACTTTGCCCGATACCGGAAGTTTCCAGGATAATAAAATCAAAGGCGGCCGCTTTACAGATATCTATTGCTTCCTGGATGTGCAGGCTAATAGCCTTATCACTTTCGCGGGTGGCAAGGGAACGCATGTATGCACGGGGATGGTGGATGCTGTTCATCCGGATACGGTCTCCCAATAAGGCACCTCCGGTTTTTTTCTTGGAAGGGTCTACTGAAATAACCGCGATGGTTTTATTATCATATTCATGTAAGAAGCGGCGGACGAGTTCATCCGTTACACTGCTTTTACCGGCACCACCGGTACCTGTTATACCCACAACAGGTGTTTTTCCTGCCAGGGCTTTCAGTCCTGCCAGTTGGCCATTCATCGCAAAGTTCTCTGCGTAGGTAATGGCTTTCGCTATTTCCGGCGCATCGTTTTGCGTAAGTTTTACCTTAGCAAGGTCCCATTCCCCCTTTTGCACGGTTTCAAAATCACACTGGCGCACCACATCTTCTATCATCCCGCCCAAACCAAACTTGCGTCCATCATCCGGAGAATAGATCCGGGTGATGCCATAAGCATGCAGCTCTTCAATTTCTGAAGGAAGGATAGTACCGCCGCCACCACCAAAAATGCGGATATGGCCACAGTTCTTTTCCTTCAACAGGTCGTACATGTATTTGAAGAACTCAATATGCCCTCCCTGGTAAGAAGTAACGGCAATACCCTGTGCATCTTCCTGGATGGCACAGTCAACAATTTCTGCAGCAGAACGGTTATGACCCAGGTGGATCACTTCTGCTCCTGTACTTTGCATGATCCGGCGCATGATATTGATGGCAGCATCGTGTCCATCAAAAAGAGCGGCTGCTGTAACAATGCGAACCTTGTGTTGTGGTGTATATGACATAAGGAATGCAAGTTACGAAAATAGCGGCTGTAGCACGTTGCAGCAGAGAATTAGTATCAATTGAATAAGAAGAGATAATCCTTGGAAATTGTTTAACCGCAATCGGTTATGAATGGATAAAAACGAAAGAGGCTGCATAGAAAGGAACGAACCTTCGTAAACAGCCTCTTCAGCAGAAAAAATGTACATGCATCAATTCTGCCAGGTCATAACGTGGAATCGATAAAACGCGATATATAATATTTTTGAAACCACCTTTAGTGGCTACTGTGACGAGCGAAAACGGGTTTGCTGGAATTTTAAAATGATTCTGGTCTTTTTAAGATTTTTGGTTGTCTGGCTACTGTGAAATCAATAAGGATACACACTGTGTATATCTTACACAATCTTAATTAAAATTTTGTTAAAAAACAAATTTCCCTGGCAATTCCTTGAAATATGCAGGAATAGGGAATCTGCCATGGCAGGGGCATACCACCCTCCAAAACGCACAGGGAAAAGCATTCTGATGCTTGAAATTATTTTAGCGAGAGGTTAAAATCCTATCAAAAACCAAGACTTTTCTTGTGTTGCTGGTTGTACTTATCCTGGTTGAAGCCATACAATTTGGCCGGGCGGTGCCTTACCTCCTGCTCTTCTTCATTCAGGTCTATCAGGTAATCCATGGCAAAGAATTTCTTGCGGAAGTTGCGCCTGTCCAGCTTCACATCCAGGATAGCTTCATAGAGGTTCTGTAATTCACGGAGGGAAAACTTCTTGGGCAGCAGGTTGAAGCCCACGGGCTGCTCAATCACTTTATGCTGCAGGCGTTGGTAACAGGTGGCCAGAATGTCCTTATGGTCAAAAGCCATCTGTTTGATATCCTTTACCGCATGCCAGTGGAGTTCGTTGGAATGGGTCTTTAATTCTACGTGTTGTATGTTCACCAGTGAATAGTAAGCAATGGTGATCACCCTTCCGGCAGGATGGCGATTAAGACCACCAAAAGCCTGCACCTGTTCCATATACACATCCTCCAAACCTGTACGCTCACGCAATACCCGGTAGGCAGCCGTTTCCAGATCTTCATCAGGATGAACGATGTCTCCCAGCAATGACCATTTTCCTTTGAACTCTTTGAGATCGGATTCAATGAGCAGTACTTTCAGTTCATCCTCGTCAAAGCCGAATATTACACAATCGATGGAGATAGCTGCTTTAAAATAATCTTTGATCTCGGTTAGATGGGTGTTAATGTTTTTGGTGTACATACTACTTAATCGTGGAATGTATTAAATATAGCAAATTTATAACTGATGCAACGCTTTGCCGTAAATATATGTGGCAATGATCTGTGTGTTCAGTATTTTTTCTTCGGGCACTTTCATCAGGTCCTGGTTGGTGATCACAAAATCCGCCACCTTACCGGGTTCCAGGCTGCCCTTTTGATGTTCTTCAAAAGAAGCGCGCGCCGCCCAGATGGTCATGCCTTTCAGGGCTTCTTCTCTTGTAAGTGCATTCTCCTTTTGAAACCCGCCGGCCGGGAACCCTTTACTATCCTTCCGTACAACGGCGGCATAGAAAGTACGCAGCGGGCTGATATCCTCTACCGGAAAGTCTGTTCCCAATGGTATCCAGCCATTCTGTTTCAACAGGTCCTTAAACGCATACGCATAATGCAGCCGTTTATCTCCCAAACGGTCTCCCGCCCAGTACATATCTGAAGTGGCATGTGTGGGTTGAACGGAAGGTACAATGTTGTCGTCCCCGAACCAGTGAAAGTCCACGGAATCCAATACCTGCGCATGTTCTATCCGCCAGCGTTTGTTATTCTTTCCTTTTAATACTGCTGCATAGATCTTCAGGATCTCGCGGTTAGCGGAATCGCCGATGGCATGTGTACACATCTGGATATCTGTATTGACCAGTTGTGTTGCCCTGTCTGCAAAGTATTTCGCGTCTTTCAACAGAAATCCTTTCCACCCCGGTTTATCTGCATAATCATGCAGCAGGCAGGCGCCACGGGAACCTAATGCGCCATCCCCATAGAATTTGATGCTCCTCACCTGGTAGCGCTCCCGGATGTAAGGGCCTTTTTTCAGCAGCCAGTTGATATTATCTTCCTGGTCACTTAACATGATATTCAAACGCAGTTGCAGTTTACCTTCTTCATACAACTTCCCGATCATTTCAACATCGGCTACAGAAAGCCCGCAATCCGTAATACTGGTCAGGCCAGCTTCTATGCATTTTTCCTGTGCAGCCATCAGGCGTATGGTGAATTCTTCTTTTGAAGCAGCGGGTATTTTTGAACCCACCAGCTTGATCGCATTATCTATTAAGATGCCGGTTAGTTTTCCCTGGATGGTTTCTACGGTTCCGCCGGTCAGGGTTTGTCCTGCTTTTACACCTGCTGCATCTAATGCAGCCTGGTTGGCAATGGCAGCATGGCCATCTATACGTTCCAGTAATACGGGTGTAGTTGGAAACAAACTGTCCAGCCGGGATTTGTTGGGAAAGGTTTTGAGAGCCCAGTCGTTCTGGTCCCAGCCCCTTCCTTCTATCCAGGCTGTTTCATTCTTCGATCCAAAAGCCCTCACTCTTTCTATCACTTCATCCCAGCTCTTTGTGCCAACAAGGTCTACCTGCCGGAGTGATTGCCCATATCCCACAAAATGTGCATGGGCATCATTGAAGCCGGGGTACACGGCTGCTCCTTTTATGTCTATGCTGGAATCTGTATCATATTGCTGAAGGATAAATTCATTGCTGCCGCGGGCGAGGATCTTTCCTCCTTTAATGGCCATGGCCTCTACCACGCTGAAAAGGGAATCTGCTGTATAAATAACGCCGTGGTGGATAATGAGGTCTGCCTTTTCTTTCTGCTGGCCACAGGCTGTAAAAAAGAGGAAAAGGGTTACGGTATAGATAACTTGTTTCATACCAGAATTTTAAGATGGGCCGTTCGCACTATAGAACTAAAGTTTAAATTTACGGCAGACTTTTGACTTATCATGTATAACAAGGAAACAGAGATCAAATTAGCCCGCCTTGGCAAAACGCTCCTGAGCCAGGCGCCCGGTGCTGATGTTACAGAAACCATTGCCGCCCTGCGGGATGTTATCCGCCATAGCGACTGGCGCTATTATATTCAGGACGATCCCGTGCTGAGCGACCAGGAGTATGATCAGTTGTTCTCCCAGTTGAAAAAGCTGGAAGCCGCACATCCTGAACTGGTAACCCCGGATTCTCCCTCACAGCGTGTGGCACAGGGACTTACAAAAGTATTCCCTACCGTGCAACACCTGGTACCCATGCTCAGCCTGGAGAACTCCTACGATGCAGATGACCTGATCGACTGGGACCGCAAAGCCCGTGAGGCCAGCGGACTGGATGAACTGGAATATTGCATCGAACCCAAGTTCGATGGCGCCAGTATTTCACTCATCTATGAAAATGATCTGCTTGTACGTGGTGCTACCCGTGGAGATGGATTACAGGGAGATGAAATAACCGTGAACATCCGCCAGATCCGCTCTATTCCTTTATCCGCCGGATTCTCTAAATATGGTATCCAGCAGATTGAACTGAGAGGAGAAGTGCTGATCAACAAAACCACTTTCAAGAAACTGAATGACCAGCGCATTGCAGAAAACCTGCCGCCACTGGCCAATCCACGCAATGCCGCATCCGGTTCTTTACGTATCGTAGATCCGAATGAAGTAGCCAAACGCGGACTGGAAGCCTTTTTATACAACATGAGCTATCACACCATGTTGGATGATAAGGAAGAACCGGAAGCTATACGCACACACAGCAACACGCTGGATATGTTGTGGCAGTTGGGTTTCCGCAGTCCTGCCAAAGAAAAGAAAATAGTACGCGGCATACAGGCCGTGATAGATCACTGCCTGAAATTTGAAACCGAGCGGGATGATCTGCCTTATGAAATAGACGGCATGGTGATCAAAGTGAACGACTATGCTTTGCAGGATAAAATGGGCATGACCACCCATCACCCCCGCTGGGCCATTGCCTACAAATTCAAAGCACGCCAGGCTACCAGTAAACTCCGCAGTGTGGAATTCCAGGTAGGACGCACCGGTTCTGTTTCTCCTGTAGGGAAAATAGATCCCGTTCCCATTGGCGGTGTAATGGTAGGTTCCATGAGTTTGTTCAATGAAGATGTGATCCGGGAAAAAGACTTGAAGATAGGAGATACCGTACTGGTAGAAAGAGCAGGAGATGTAATTCCCTACATCGTAAAATCCATGGCAGACCTGCGGGATGGCAGTGAAAAGGATATCATATTCCCCACCAATTGCCCGGTATGTAATGATGCCCTCTTTAAACCGGAAGGTGAAAGTGTATGGCGTTGTGTGAACTTCAGCTGTGAAGCACAGGTAGTGGAACGTATGATCCACTTTGTAAGCAAAGATGCGATGGACATCCGCAGCCTGGGAGAAAGCCAGGTACGCAAGTTCTATGGACTGGGCCTCTTAAAAGATGTGCAGGGAATTTATACCCTCAACTTTGAAGAGATCGCCAAGCTGGATGGTTTTGGGCCAAAGTCCATCACAAACCTGCAAACTGCTATAGATACTTCCCGCTCACAACCACTGCATCGCCTGATCTTTGGGCTGGGCATCCGTTATGTAGGAGAAACCACTGCCAAAACTTTAGCGAAAGCAGTAGATCATCTCATGGACCTGGTGAACTTCACAGAGGAACAATTGCTCGCGCTGGAAGACATTGGCCCCAAAGTAGCAGGCTCTGTAAAACAATTCTTCGCCAATGAAGATAACATCCACCTATTGAAAGAACTGGAACGCCTGGGCCTGAACCTGCATAGTACGAAAGGTTCTCTTTCTGCAGAAGGTACTTTAAGCGGCCAGACTTTCCTCTTCACCGGAACACTCAGCAAACTCAAACGCAGTGATGCAGAGGCCATGGTAGAAGAACATGGCGGAAAGTTATTAAGTGGCGTAAGCAGCAAACTGAATTACCTCATTGTGGGAGAAGATGCGGGAAGTAAACTGGAAAAGGCAAAGAAGATCAACACGATCAAAATACTTTCCGAAGATGAATTTATAAACATGATTTCATGAGTGATGAATATTTCATGCAGCAGGCTTTGAAGGAAGCACAGAAAGCACAGGAGAAAGGAGAAGTACCCATTGGCGCAGTAGTAGTGATGAATGAACAGATTATCGGCCGTGGGTACAACCAGGTGGAAATGTTGAATGATTGTACGGCACATGCAGAAATGATTGCACTCACCGCTGCGTTTAATTATTTAGGCAGTAAGTACCTCATGGATGCCACTTTGTATGTAACGTTGGAACCCTGCTTTATGTGTGCTGGTGCCCTCTACTGGAGCAAGATCGGCAGGATTGTATATGGTGCGGAAGATGAGAAGAACGGATACAGAAGAGTAGCGGGAGAACGTTCTCCCTTTCACCCCAAAACAAAACTGGAAAGTGGCTTGTATGGGGAAGAGAGTTTGAAGATGGTGAAAGCGTTTTTTGCAGCGAGGAGGAAGTAACAGGTAAGATTAAGACAATCCTGACGATAAAAGAAAAAAGTTAGCTAAAGAACCCATTATCTGGAAGGGAGATCTTTTAGATGATTGTACTGCTGAATGGGCCGGATTAATGTTAAGGGCCGAATGGATGGATGAAGATTTCTGGTGGTGGGCTGTTTATGACATGCAAAAAAAAGGATGAGGATGTAATTGATGCCTCTTATAACTATGAAATATCATTCCAGGTGGAGAGATCGCAAGAGCAAAGGCTGAAAGTGTTGCCAGAGCATATCTCGGAATTGATTCATAACAATGTTATCTCATAAAAAAAGGCCCGCTCTTTTCAGAACGGGCCTTTCCATTTTCATAAAATATTATTTCTTAGCCGGAGCCGTTTCATTTTTCACTTCCATCAACTGATTCAAACTCATCAATTGCTTCATGGTTTTATCCATGCCTTCTGAAGAACCATCCAGGAAGATCACGTTACCACGGGAGTTCTCAGAGAAATGTTTGATCCCTTCCACCCACATGGAGAACAGGATCACAGAAGTATCCAGGTTGGCCTGTTGCATTTCTTTTGCAGCCATGCTCATACCTTTGGCCACCTCTTCCCGGAACAGCGCCACACCACGGCCACGTAACTGTGCCGCCTGCCTTTCTGCTTCCGCAGCAATCTTAATGGCATTACCATCTGCTTCTGCTGCTTTGGTTTTGGTGATCAGTAAAGCCTGCCCTTCATTCTCAGCGGCAGCTTTCAGGTTATTGGATGCAACCACCTGCGCCATAGAGCGCATGATGGCATCATCAAAAGTGATATCGTTCAATTGAAGATCCTGCAGATGGAATCCCCATGTTTCCAGGGTAACGTCTATCTGTTCTTTTACATGTTCTGTAATGTCTTTCCGGAGGGCCAGTACTTCCGCCTGTTTTTTAGTGGCCACAAAACCACGGATGGAACCTTCGATGGTACGGATCAGCGCCTGCATGAAACTACGTTCATCCATAAACTTGAAGGCCACATTTTTGATGACCTCCTCCTCCTGGTTCAGCACGGAGTAGAGCAACATGGCTTTGAAATAAACATTCGCCTGGTCCACCGTAATAGCCTGGAATTCCAGTTCCACGGAACGGTTCTGAATAGAGATGCGTTTAAATACCTTTTCGATCAGAGGTATTTTGAAGTTAAGACCCGGCATCAATATCCGGTTGTACTTGCCAAAGATGGTGGTCACACCAATGGTGCCCTGTTGCACAGTCACAAAGGAAGATAACAGGATGAGAACGACCAGCCCAATAAGAATATACAAAAAAAGGTTATCCATAGTGTAAAGGATTTGAACCTAAATGTAATCAAAATCCTCCACTATGGGTAATCGTTATTGAACGGCAAGCAGGGTTTCCAAACACGCGGATTTAAAAGGCCGGTTTGCGTGGATTTTTTTGGAGTATAACAAACAACGAATGATCCGTGTGGGTTAAACACGCGACAATGCATGAAATACTAATAGATCTATTATATCTTTTGGCATTTCTTGAAGTAGATAAATACATCATCCAACTCAATTTGCTTTAATTGATAGGCTAATTGGGTTTTCAGATCATCGGCTTCTTCTTTAATTTTTTTGTACTTGTCCTTTAATGTTTGATACCTGGTAACAATTTCTTCGGGTGTGGCAGTTTGATCCAATGCCAGGATATCATACGCATTTTCTTCGGTTATCATAGTGATAAGTATTACCTCAAAAACTATCCAAATGAACTCCGTGATAATTCAGGCTACTAAATTAGTGGAGTTTAACACGATTGAAAATACCCAAGCTTGGGTATTTTTTGACCGCATTTCCGCATCACACTTCAGTTGTAGAAGGGTATTACAGATTACATCTGGAAATATGTAAATTGATTATCAATGTTAAAAAACACTTATTTGTGTGGCATTATTGCAATCCTATCTGTTTTGCAAGGGCAACAAGTTCAGGGGTATTTTTAACCTTTAATTTTAACCGGATGTTCTTCCGGTGGGTTTCAACAGTGTATCTGCTCAAATTGAGCTTTTCGGCTATTTCTTTATTGTTGTGTCCGCGGCCAGCTAAAATGAAAATGTCTTTTTCCCGGGCGGTCAATTTGTTGAGTACGTCTTCATTACTACGTCTTAATACAGCGCGTAAAGCTTCACTGATCTGGGTGCCGGTGTCTATGGCATGGGTGAAATCCAGGAAAACGCAGATCACGTCTTCCACATTTCCCAGCTTGTCGTAAGTAAAAGGAATGCCCAGGCCTACTACCCAAAACCATTCTCCTTTCCCACGTTTGCGCACCCGCATGATCCCTCCGAACATACCTTTCTTTTCCTGGAAAGACTGTTGTGACATGGTGAGAATGCTGGCATCATCAGGGTGAGTGACCTCTTTAAAGAATTGGGTACCAAGGGAAAGGATCTCTTCCAGGGAATAACCAAGGGTTTCTGTCAAATTACTATTACACCAGTTAACGGCCTTTTTGGCGTTGTTGGACGTATAAAGCATAGCCGGCATGTTGTCTATGATCTTTTCCAAATGTTGTAGCCGGCTCCGCAATTGCGCATTCTCCGATATCAGCGCATCTAGAGAGTCGCGTGGTTCTGTGCCCATGTCCTGCATATTTATGTTTTAAACAAACAATAGTGAAAACTAACGATGAATGCTATACGAATATAATTAAATGCTAAACAACCGTTATAACACCTTTATGTAAATATAAAAGAAAAAGGCATATATCCAACTGACGTTAACAAGCTGCAACCCTTCATTCCAGGGCTTCCCAGAAAGGGTTTGACAATTACCGTATTAGGCATTAAATTTGGTTCTTCTAACAAGGGAAAATAATTTTTTAACCCATAAAAAAATTGAATTATGGCTTTTACACTTCCTGCTTTGCCGTATGCTTCTGACGCGCTGGAGCCGCATTTCGACAAGCAAACGATGGAAATACATCACGGCAAACACCACCAGGCTTATGTGGACAACCTGAACAAAGCTGTTGCCGGCACAGAGAATGAGAACAAATCGCTGGAAGAGCTGGTTGCCAAAGCTGGTGCTATCAGCCCTGCTGTGCGCAACAACGGTGGTGGTCACTGGAACCACAGCTTTTTCTGGGAAAGCCTGGCACCTAATAAAGGTGGTACACCCAGTGGCAAACTCGCAGATGCTATCAACAGTACTTTCGGTTCTTTTGATGCATTCAAGGAAAAATTCAATGCTGCCGGTGTTTCCCGCTTTGGATCCGGCTGGGCATGGCTGCTGGTGAAAGATGGCAAACTGGAGATCTCCTCCACGCCTAACCAGGACAATCCCCTGATGGATGTTGCAGAAGTAAAGGGCACGCCTATATTAGGTGTGGACGTTTGGGAGCATGCCTACTACCTCAAATACCAGAACCGCCGCGCGGAATACCTCGCTGCTTTCTGGAACGTGGTGAACTGGGATGCAGTGAGCAAACGCTTCTAGGATGTGAATGAACTTCATTATAAAGGGGGAGAGCAACAGTTTTCCCCCTTTTCTTTTATGCACTACCCAAAGCCAATTCACCCGGCATTTCACTTTATTCAGTGCATACAAAAAAAGGGGCAGCAGGATCTAAACCCTGCTGCCCCTTTACTATTTTACCTGTACTACTACAGTTGCTTGATCTTCACGTTCTTAAACCAGATCTCACTACCGTGGTCCTGTACGCAGATATGGCCTTTCTTAGCAACGCCATATCCTTTGTAGTCTTTCCATTTACCTGTAGTTTTATTCTTCGTCCACTCCGGCGTCCACATCTCTGTATCTACCACTTTCTCTCCATTCAGCCAATGTTCCAGGTGCCCCTTGTTTAACACAATGCGGGTATGGTTCCATTCGCCAACTGGTTTTGCAGCCAGTTTGGAAGGAGGGTTCATAGCGTAGTTAGCACCTGATTTCTGCCAGTCTTCCAACTTCTCCGGAAAGTTTTCATCGTCTATCAGTTGATACTCAGGGCCGCTCATATAAGGTGCGTCAAACTCTTCTGTTACCAGGTAGAGGATACCGCTGTTCCCTTGTGGTGCTATTTTCCAGTCAGCCACTAGTTCAAAGTTCTCAAACTCCTCATTGCTGAGCAGGTCTGCACGCATATCACTTTTATCCGTAGTGCTGCCAGTGCAGTGAATAGTACCATCCTGGGCAGACCAGGTTTTGTTCTCCTTGTTCTTGTACATTCTCCAGCCATCCAGGTTGGTACCGTTGAACAGGAGTTTCCAGCCTTCTGCTTTTTCAGCTTCGGTTAAAACATTGGCAGGTGCTTCTGTTGCTGTTTTATTTTCACTGCCTATTGCCAGTGAATCCTTTTTCTCTTCCGTTTTTCCTGCATTTCCACAAGAGGCAAAGCCTATCATAGCTAAGCAGAATGCAGGGAGCGCTAATCTTTTCATAAATTATTTATTTACAGTTTTCAAAGTTTCAGGATTCCAGTGCATGATCTTATTCTGGAAATAACTGTCGTTACACAGCAGGGCAGGTGCAGCAGCGCGGAAGCCGAACAGCGCATCCTCACTTACTTTACCCTTGGTACGCATAGCATTGAACAGATTGTAGAAGTGATCAAAATGTGCGCCTTTGTATCCTTCTTCTGCTACGTATTCCATTTTTTCCGGTGCCAGCATATCCTTACGCTCGTATACATATTGTTTGCCGTTATCTTTCTGATTCTTTGTTTGCAACAACGGATCGTCAGAAGCAGCATATGCTTTGTTCCTGTAAAGGGTTACTTTATCCCACTCAACCGTCATGGAACCTTCGCTGCCCACCATGCGGAGGTAGTTGGTTCCGCCTGTACCGTCCACAAAGTTCACACGGAGGCTCAGGTTAAATGCAGGGTGGATCTTTGTTTCAGGATAATCGAACATACCCAGCATTACATCGGGTACTTCCCTGCCATCTTTCCAGTAACGCAAACCACCAGTAGCCATGATCTTTTCAGGTCCTATGGAACCCGTTACCAGGTGGAGACTGGAGAATAAGTGAACGAAAAGGTCGCCGGAAACACCCGTACCGTAATCACGGTAATTCCTCCAGCGGAAGAAACGTAATGGATCAAATGCGCGTTTGGTGTTGTTGGCAAGGTAAGCATCCCAGCCTACTGTTGCCGTAGAAGCATCTGCAGGGATAGGGTATTGCCATGCGCCGAATGGAGACATCCGCGCCCAGAAACCCTCTGCATAGTTCAGTTGACCGATAGCACCATCTTTCAGCAACTGGCGGGCTTTTTCATTACCCAGTGAGCTAACGCCCTGGCTGCCTACTTCATAGATCACCTTGTTGCGGTTCTGTGCTTCTACTACTGCTGCACCCTCTGAAACATCATGTACCATTGGTTTTTCGCAGTATACACTCTTGCCTTTATTCATGGCAGCAACAGAAATATCTTTATGCCAGCTGTCCGGCGTAGCAATGATCACAGCATCAATATCCTTACGCTCCAGGATCTCTTTGTAATCACGCGTGGTGTAAATATCATTGCCCCATTTCTTTTTAGCATCCGTCAGGCGGCCATCATACAGATCGCAGGCGGCAATCAGTTTCACACCGGGTACTTGTATGGCGGTATTTGCATCTGCCGTTCCCATTCCACCCGCTCCGATCAATGCTATCTGGATCTGATCGTTAGCACTGTATCTATCATTCTGACGGGAGAGTTGTTCTAGACTTCTCTTCCGGTCTGCCGCTGTAATGATGTTTGGCAATAAAGAGGCTCCCACTACGGTTTTAGCCAGTTTGGTAATAAAACCGCGCCGTGAGTTACCTTGAGAATTTTCCGTCATGCTAAGTATAATTTATGTATTTAAAGATAAAACGATGGCTATTTCAAACGCAAAACAGCGTTCACGGGTAAATGATCCGATGCATATTTCTCCTGGATCACCTGGTGTTTTTGCACTTCAAATTTCCCTGGCGTAAAGGATATGAAATCAATACACCGGCGTGGGTTCTCCACCGGGATGGTAAATCCGCAGTCCTTACAGCTACGGGTAAAATACTGGTCCAGTATATCAATAACAGGACTGCCCTCCGGAGCGTTCAAATCTCCTGCCAGAATAACCGGGTAAGGCTGATCTTTTAATATAGCTGTTACCTCTTTGATCTGCACCAGCCGGTTAGTATCACCTCTTTGTGCATCCAGGTGGGTACAGGCTACGAGTAAACGTTTATTTCCCGGAAGCTGTAATAACACAGTAGCTAATACGCGCGGCTCACCATTTGTCCCTGCTATGGTTGTTAAAGGATATCTTTTTTTTTCAATAATGGGATAATGGGTAAGGATGGCAACGCCGTATTCCCCTCCGTCATGGTCAATCCCTTTGGCAAAGAAGTAAGCCATCTTACTGCTTTTGGCCAGCTCTTCCGCCTGGTGAATATCTTTACCGGAACGGGCTGTATGTACATCTACTTCCTGGAGCAGCACAATATCCGGGTTTACATCGCTGATCACCTTTGCAATAGCGGGAATATCTTTCTTGCCTTTTACAGAAGGCGGATTGGCCACATGGATGTTGTAGCAAAGAACATTGATGGGGCTTGTTTTAGCACTGGTTACAGTTTTCCCGGCGGAGCAGGCGCCCAGGATTATGACCATCAATAATGCAAGATGGAAGCGGCTTAATTCATACATACCCTAAAAAAACGAAAAACAATTTAGCTGTGCAATGGTAAGCACCGCTAAATTGTTAATATTTTTCTGCAATGGGTTGCATTCATGAATAAGTACTGACACTTATTCAAAAAATATAAAAGTGTTAAAGGCTACAAGTTAAAGTTATTCGTCCTTTTTCCTGGGGGTTATATTATAAAACTTCAATTGATACTCCATTTTTCCCCATAAATATTCATACGCTTCTGCATCACAATCAAAGGTTCTATAGTCATGCCTTTCTCCCTTCTCATCCAAATAAAAAAATTCCCACTTAGAATAGTTCTTGTATAAAATGCAGGCATCCGGTTTTAAGCCCTCGTCTAATGAGTACCAATATTCTGGGATATTATTCCAATATAGTTTATCCTTTAATTCAAAGTAATCCATCCTAATTCTTCTTCTGCAACAAAGCCTGGTACTTTGCCGGAGCATGCAACAAACTCACTGCCTCATCCACATCCTTATCCCAGCTCAAACCCTTTTCTATCCTGCCCAGCTGCGGATAGTAACGGTTCATGATCTCTTCTTCCAGCAGTTGGCGGATCTCTGTTTTATTCTTCAGCATATCCTGCTTTTTATCGTGCTTCATTTTCTGCTGCAGGGCATCAAACTCTTTAGATAAGCCGTCATAATATTTCTCGCGTTCTGCAGTAGTGCGGAAACTTTCTAATGCTTCCTCACTGCGGGTTTTATAGCTGTAATCCTTCCCATCCAGGAACTTTTCAAAATCGCTGAACTCTGCATCTGTGAGTGAGAACTGAGATGCCGGTTTCACCTGTGGATGGGAATAATAATAACGGGTAGCATAATCGAAGATGAACTGTTTGCGCAGTAAAGTAATGGCCACCTGGCTTAGTACCATGCTTTCTACTTTTGCATCCGGTTCAATTCCACCGCCATCTTTAACAGGCCTGCCACCTGCTGTTACAAAGGAACGGCGCAGGGAATCTGCTACATACACAGCTTCGCCATCTTCTGTTTTGTGGGAATAATCGATGGCTTGTATGCAACGGCCACTGGGTGTGTAATAACGTGCAGTGGTCACTTTCAGTTTTGCATTATAAGGCAGCGGGCGTGTAGTTTGTACCAGTCCTTTTCCATAAGATCGCTGGCCTACTACTACACCACGGTCCAGGTCCTGCACGGCACCTGCCACAATTTCTGCGGCGGATGCAGATGTACGGCTGGTCAGTACTACCAACGGAACCTGTGCATCCACGGCAGCCTGGGAGGTTTTATATTCCCTGTCCCAGCTTTTCACTTTTCCTTTGGTGCTAACGATCAGTTGATTTTTATCGATGAAGATATTGGATAAGGTCACGGCTTCTTCCAGCAAACCACCGGGATTTCCGCGGAGGTCCAATATCAGTCCTTTCAGTTGTGGTTGCGATTGTTTCAGTTTTTCAAATGCCTGTTGTACCTGCAGGCCACTGTTCTCTGTGAACTGGCTCATTTTAATATAGCCAATGTCGTTACGGATCACGCCGGAATAACTCACAGGTTTCACATTGATATCATCACGGATGATCTTATAAGCTTTTTCCACTCCGGTGAGCGGATGGCGGAGTACGATATCCAAAGAAGTGCCGGGGTTGCCTTTCAGCATGAGGCTGATATCCTCCTGTTCCATGTTCTTTGCGCTTTTGCCATTGAGGGAAACAATGATGTCTCCTGCTTTCACGCCGGCTTTGGCCATAGGGCTTCCTTCATATACATCCGTAATGGAGGTCCATTCTCCTTCTGTATAAATGGAAGTACCCACCCCGCCGTATTTACCGGTAGCCATAAAACGCAATTCATCCAGTTCCTCTTCCGGCACAAAATCCGTGAAGGGGTCTGTTTCTTCCAGCATGGCTTCAATGCCTTTATGCATGAGCTTTTCAGGTGGAAGGTCTTCCACATAGTACGTATTCAGCTCACGGTAGAACGCTGCAAAAATGTCCAGGTTCTTGGCAATGAGAAAGTATTTATCGCTGGTACGGAAAGCTACTAATACAAGGCAGAGGCCCAGTAAGGAGAACAGTATCAGTTTTTTGGATATCCGCATACGGAAAATTTGAAAAGGTTTTTAAAAATACAGGCGCTGCGACCCGAAACAAATTCAGGGCACGGGATCATAACCATGGCCTCCCCAGGGATGGCAACTCAGGATACGTTTGATAGTCAGCCAGCCCCCCTTGAAGATCCCATGTTTCTTAAAGGCCTCCAGGCCATAATGGGAGCAACTTGGTGTATACCGGCAACGGGCGCCTAAGAATGGACTTATGCACCACTGGTATATTTTGATCAGTAATATAAATGGGAAACTTAATATAATTAGTAATTTCTTCATCAGCCAACACCTCAGATGGATTTCTTCAATCTCTCTAAAATTACCGAAAATTTATCGCGAAGGGTAGGGAAATCAGCTATTTTTTTGTCTGTATAAATAAAAAAAACAGCCATTTGGGTGGATTTACCGGCAAGGGCATCATAGAGTCCCTGCTTTTGGAGACGGTAACATTCACGGCCCAACCGTTTAATACGGTTACGGTCTACGGCATGGGGGAATTTGCGGGACGATACACTAAAACCGGCCTGAACAGGATATTTATCCGAAGTGAGGGTAGCCGGCATGAAAATGACCCGATAGGGGAAAATAGAAAACGCTTTTCCTTTGCGAAAAAGCGTTTCAATCATTTTCCTGCTTTTTAACTTCTCCTCCTTGTTAAAAGAATAAGTTTTTATGGCAATATGAGTTGATGTCGGATTATTTCAGCTTGCGCTCGTCAGAAACGGTCAGCTTCTTTCTGCCCTTCGCTCTGCGGGATGCCAATACTTTACGGCCGTTGGCAGTTTCCATTCTCTTTCTGAAACCGTGTACGCTCTTTCTGCGTCTGTTGTGCGGTTGAAAAGTACGTTTCATCTTGTTTTTTAATTTTCCTTTATACTTAAAACTTGTTACCCATCCCGTCTTTCAGGCGGGCGACTGTGATCAGCCCCGTTTAAAACGGAAGGCAAAGGTAGGGTAAAATATTTAAAATGAAAAGCCTAAGCCAAGATTTCTGAAAAATGCTTACTGATAGTATTTTACCAGCACCCTGACCCTAAAACCTTGATCATTCCTTTATCACGTGTTCGCCACGTGTTTTACTAAGGTTTGCTTGCACGCCTAAGGTAAAATAATATAAAAAGAAAGGCTAACCCATACGGGTCAGCCTTCCAAAATAACCTGAGATCCGGCCTTATTTAGCAGCTGGAGCAGCTGGTGTGTTAGGAACACCCAGTTTAGTCTTCACAGAAGCCAGGATATCGTCTCCTGCAGGAGAAACGAGCAAAGAACCGCTGGAGCTGTCAATTACATAAGCGTAACCTTTTTCTTTAGCTACATCTTCGATCGCTTTACGGGCTTTGTCATATACTGGTTTCAGTAATTCGTTCTGTTTTGCGCCGATCTTCTCACGAGCGAGGGTTTCGTACTCCTGGATGCGTTTTTGTGCGTCCTGGATCTCTTTTACCTTCACTTGTTTCATTGTTTCACTATCGGTAGCGGATGATTTGTCGAAATCAGCCATTTTTTTATTGTATTCAGCCACCAAACCACCGCTTTCTTTCTCCAGTCCGGCTGCAAATGTTTCAATATCTGCTTGTGCTTTTTTAGTTTCTGGCATGCTCTCAATCAATGCTTGGGCGTTGATATGCGCGATTTTGGCTTGTGCGCTGGCCTTCACACTGAATAATCCGGTGAATGCAACAAAGGCAATAATTACATACTTCTTCATGATGTTGTTGTCTTGTGTTTAAAAGAAATTTAAAAAGTTATAGGTAAAGATGGTAAAGGATTATTTTTTCACCCCCAGTGCACGAAGGATCTCCTCGCTTTTATCCAGTTTAGGATCGGAAAATATAACGGTAACACCGCCTGATTTGTCCAGCACAAAGTCGTACATCCTGCTGGCAGCCAGCTTTTGTACAGCATTGTAGATCTTATCCTGAATTGGTTTTACGAGTTCTTCTCTTTTCTTAAACAGATCGCCTTCGTAGCCGAAACGTTTCTTTTGTAAGTCTTTAGCATCTTTCTCCCGGGCTATGATCTCATCCTCTCTTTTACGCTTTAAATCCTCTGTAAGCATTACCTGTTCTGCCTGGTACGATTTATACATCTTATCCACTTCCTGGAATTTGGCATCTATTTCTTTCTGCCACTGATCAGCTACACCATCCAGTTTCTTCTGTGCTTCCTTGTAATCCGGAATACTTTCCAGGATGTATTTTGTATCGATCACACAATATTTCTGCGCCGCGGCACCAAATATAGTTCCTAATACTAAAGCCGTAGTGATGAATAATCTTTTCATGAGAAAAAAGGTTTATTAGTCTTATTGCTATCTAACGTACGTTCAACGCACAAGTTTTGCAATATATAATAAATATTTTATTCCGGTTCAAAGCCTAACATGAAGGTAAATTTAGCAGCATCCTTCATACCGCCTCCGGGCCTTAATCTATCCAAACCTATGCCATAGTCAAATCCAAGCAATCCGAACATGGGGAGATAGAACCTTGCACCCACGCCCACAGAGCGTCTCAGGCGGAAAGGATCATATTCCTTGAAGTCCCGGTAACCATTCGCCGCTTCCATGAAAATGAGACCGAAAATGGTGGAACTTGGGTTCAGACTGAAGGGATAACGCAATTCCACTACATATTTATTAAACATGGTAAAGCCTGAATAGCCAGCAGGTGGTGCAGTACTTTCCGGATTTAATTTAGGATTGGAGGTATAATAAACCGGGTAACCACGTTGGGAGATGATGTCCCTGTCGTATACCGCAAAGTTGCTCAAACCATCGCCACCCAGCTCAAAGCGGCCGAACGGAGATAAGGTGGTACGGTTATTATACTTACCCAGGTAACCGAATTTAGCGGCTACTTTCAGTACCAGTGATTTATTGTCAGCACCACGTGGACGGCTCAATGGAACATACCATTCAGCATTCATACGATACTTCTGATATTCAATGAATTTGAACTGGTCCTTGATAGGTTCTTTGGTGTAATCCTTATCAGGATTGAACAAAGAATATGGCGGTGTGAACTGGCCAAAGATCATGAAGCTGGAACCACTGCGCGGGAAGATCTGCTGATCCACGGAAGAACGCGCTAAAGTGAGGCGGAAGCTTAAGTTATTGGATACACCATTATCAAATCCTTCCAGGCCAAAATAGTTAAAGTCCTTCAGTTTATAACGCTGATAGTTCACAGAGTACATCAGGGAGAACCAGTCATCCGGCCATTTCAATTGTTTACCCAAAGAAACGGATCCGCCCACAACCCTGAAATATGCACCAGGATTGCTTACCGGCTGATTGTAATATTCTGCGAAGGCATTCGGGTTCTGGTAAGTGCTGTAGAAGCTCACGGAGAATGGATTCCGTTTTTTACCGCCCAGCCAGGGTTCTGTAAAGGAGAAGTTGTAAGAACGGTATGCTTTACCATTGGAAGAGATCCGCACACTCAGTTTCTGGCCATCACCACTTGGTAATGGGTCCCATGTTTCTTTCTTGAAAATGTTACGTAAGGAGAAGTTGTTGAACGTTACCCCCAGGGTACCGGTCAAACCGATGTAACCACCCCAGCCCGCGGAAAGTTCCAACTGGTCGTTGGCTCTTTCTTCCACTTTATAATCAATGTCCACTGTACCTTCCTGCATGTTGGGAACAGGGTTGATACCAATTGTTTCAGGGTTGAAGAAGCCGAGCTGTGAAATTTCACGTTGAGAACGGATCAGGTTCTGGCGGCTGAATTTATCACCGGGCAGTGTACGCAATTCACGGCGTACCACGTGCTCATTTGTTTTTTCGTTACCTGCAATGCGGATGTCTTTGATCGTAGCCTGCGGGCCTTCCTGCAAACGGATCTCGTAATCGATAGTGTCCTCACGGATACCCACCTCTACCGGATCTGCCTGGAAGAACAGGTAACCATCGTCCATATACAAACTTCCGATGTCTCCGCCTTCAGGACCGGGAGGGTTTCCCAAACGTTTACCTAACAGTTCCAGGTTGTACACATCTCCTTTGCGGATCCCTAAACCACGGGAAAGCACGGTATCACTGTAAACAGTGTTACCTCTCCAGGTGATGTTACCAAAATAATATTTTTTACCTTCTTCCAGTTCCACTTCGATATTGAGGTTGCCTTTCAGGGAAGGATAGGTAGTATCCCTGAGGATCTGCGCATCGCGGTGACCTTTGGAGTTATAGAAAGCGATCAGTTTTTCTTTGTCGTCTGCATACTTCGTTTCGTTGAACTTGGCAGAAGAGAAAAGTTTGAAACGGAAGTAAGGGTCCAGTTGTGCAAGGGAACGGGTAGCAGAAAGAAAACCCATTTCTTTCCAGTAGTTGGAAGACTTCACCATACTGTCTGACCATTGATTGGCCATATCAGGGTACAAAGTGAAACGGCTGGTTTCCTTTGTGCCTTTCATTTTCTTTTTCAGTGTAGCGTCTGCAAAACTGTAGTTACCTACAAGGTTGATGTCGTTCACTTTTACTTTCTTACCCTTATCGATATGAAAGATCACCGTAGCCGAGTTGATGGCTGGTGGCGGATCTTTTCTTTCTTCCATGCGGGTGGTTACATTACGGAAACCTTTTTCCGCATAGAAGCGATGGATAACATTCACAGTGTTTTGCTGAAGTGCTTCCGTTACCACGCTTCCTTTACGGAGGCCGGCTTTGGTAGTGAGTTCATCAGCATCTCCTTTCTTTACACCTTTGAACTGAAAGTTGGACATACGGGCTTTTTCCACCAGGGCTATTTCCAGCCACAGTTTATTGCCTTCTATTTTAGTAATGTAAATAGCAATGTTAGAAAACAGGCGTTGCCCCCAGAGGCTCTGGATGGCTTTAGCAAAATGGTCACCTGGCAGCACAACTTTATCTCCAACGGCAAGGCCGGAGAGAGAGAGCAGCAGGGTCTTATCGAGGAATTCAGTACCGGTTACGGCAATGTCGGCAATTTCAAATTGCTGTGGGTTACCCAGTGAAAAGGGATTTAATCCTTCCGTTGGTTTTTGTGCCGGTACGGGGATGGTATCCTTTTGCTGGGCGCGCACAGACATTCCCGCGCTGCAACATAAAACTACGGCCAGTAGGCTTTTAGGAAACAATTTCTTCATTCTGCTGTATTTGTTCGCTTGTTTTGCCGAATCGACGTTCTCTGGTTTGATAATTTAAAATGGCTTCGTACAGATTCTCTTTGCGGAAATCGGGCCAGCGCGTATTCGTGAAATACAGTTCTGCGTAGGCCAGTTGATACAATAAGAAATTGCTTATACGGTGTTCGCCACTGGTTCGGATCATCAGTTCAGGATCCGGTAGTCCAGCAGTACATAGGTATTTTTCCCAAACATCAGGGGTAAGCTCGTCAGGATTTAGCTTCCCCGTCTGTGCATCCTTCGCAATGGCACGTGCGGCCTGCAGGATCTCCCACCTTGCGCTATAGCTCAACGCCATCACCAGGTTCAATCCACTGTTCGGAGCAGTGATGTCCATAGCTTCCTTTAACTCCCTTTGACAGTGAGCTGGCAGCATAGACATATCACCGATCACGTGCAGGCGTATGTTATTTTTATTAAGTGTTTCCACCTCCTTACGGATAGTGGTAACGAGCAACTCCATGATGCCGTTCACTTCATACACCGGCCGATCCCAGTTTTCGGTAGAAAAAGCGTATAAGGTAAGGTATTCTATGCCTAATTCAGCACAACCCTCCACAATATCCCGCACACTTTCCACTCCCTGATGATGCCCGTAAAGTCGATCCTGCCCTCGTTCTTTGGCCCACCTCCCATTACCATCCATAATGATGGCGATGTGACGCGGCAATCGTTGCAGGTCTAGTTGATCCTTCAAGCTCATGACTATTCAGGCGTGTTAAAACAGTTTTACTAAAAGTGTGCAAAGATACAAAAATAACTTTATGCCCTTTCCTGCAAAGAGAAGGGGGCGGTTTTAACGTAGTTTTAACGGGAATGTTGGCTGGTAGCGCCTTTTAGAACTTACAGCGGTAACTGGTAAAGAGGATCCCTAATGTTAATTCAAGGGTAGCGAACTGATCCTTGTCCCGGCTGTTACCCCGCTGGCGCCCCCTTTCTCCGATCGGAGCACCCGTGGCTGTTGACCTGTCCTGCAAAATTGCCGCCAGGGTACTGCTGCCATCTGGTTTGGTAGGAAAAAGATCTATCCCGGCATAAGTAGTGCTCACATCGTCTATATAATCTGTTTGCGCAAAACGGAAAAGCACCTCCAAACCCAGGTTCAGCCTACGATTGAGGTTGTATTTCACCCCGCCGCCTATCAGGTAGGCATAAGAAAACAATTGGTAAGGTTTCCGGTCAGGGAAACGGGAACTGCCCTGGCCCTCTGTTTTCATGGGTTGCAGGAAATATTTCTGATTATTGTAATAAGCGTAAGGATTGAAATGGAAGGCAGAAGCTCCCAAAGTGAGGTAGGGCGAAAACCGGTATTCATCACTGCCCGGCTCAAAACGGAAGAAGTTAAAATCTCCCTGTACCGCCAGCTCATACACGTTGGTGTTAAAGCTCAGGTTCCGGCGGCGTTCAAATTCATTGGTATTATACACATCTGAAAACCCCAGCTGCATAGCGCGGAAATGCACGCGGGCGCCTACATAATCATTGAAATACTTGCGGTAATAAATACCCACGGCAGCTTTCGTGGCCTTGATGGCAGCCCTGGTATTGAGGTCGCCAAAATAATGCGCCCCCCCAGCCGTGAAGCCCAGCTCCCCAACATAACTTTCTTCCTGCTGGGCCTTAGCCCCATTTATGAAAGCGGCA
The DNA here is from genome assembly GCF_039545795.1 of Chitinophaga niabensis. NCBI lineage: Bacteria > Pseudomonadati > Bacteroidota > Chitinophagia > Chitinophagales > Chitinophagaceae > Chitinophaga > Chitinophaga niabensis. Next base: position 5,842,155 of record NZ_CP154260.1, read on the forward strand.
GCCGTCATAAAGACCGCTACCAGTAAAACCCTTGTGTGAATACGCGTGTGCAGCATAAATATCTGTAAGAACGTAAATTAAACGTTTTTCGTATGGTAAAAAAGGGTAATGAAGCGCTATTTTCTTCCGGCATTACGGGTATCAATACCCCATAACAGCTTGTTCCTTAAGGTGTGCAGGAAGTTTCCTTCGTTCAGTCTTAACAGGCTGATAGAAAAATCTTCTTTCTTTACCGCCAGCTGCACCCGGTTATCTATCACTTCCATCCTGGAATCCAGGGTACAGAGGAACTGATCACTGCGGCCTTCCACTTCAAAAGAAATGATGTTATTGTCCGGCACAATAATAGGGCGCACATTCAGATTGTGGGGGGCCACAGGGGTGATCACAAAACTCGCAGCCTCCGGGAAAACAATGGGGCCGCCACAACTCAGCGAATAACCTGTAGATCCGGTTGGAGTGGCCACTATCAACCCGTCCGCCCAGTAAGTATTTAAAAATTCCCCGTTCAGATAGGTATGGATCTTTACCATCGCGGAGGTATCTTTCTTATGTATGGTGAACTCATTCAGGGCATAAGGTACATTCCCGAAAAGGGGAATACTGGTATCCAGGTGAATGAGCGTCCTTTTATCTACTACGTAATTGCGGCTGATCAGGGAATCTACTACTTCATGGATCTCGTTCCTGCCAATACTGGCCAGGAAACCCAGCCTTCCGAAATTCACCCCCATCACGGGTATGTTCTTATCCCGTATAAAGCTCACCGTGTCCAGCAAAGTGCCATCGCCGCCGAGGCTTACCAAAAATTCTATCCGCTGATTTAGGTCTTCCGCCTGGGAAAAAACCTCTGTTTCAGGATAGAACTGTACATGTGGCCTCAATTCTCTATAAAAAGGTTCAAATATAACAGGTGTGATCTCCTGACGGTTCAATTCCTCCAGCAGAAAACGAATATCTTCCAGGTCTTCTTTAACGAATCCGCGACTGTAAAGGGCTACATGCATTATAAGTATCGATTAGAATGGTTACATATCCAGCTTAGCGTGTAAAAATAGTCCTTTTTCGCCCAATTGGTTAATGCTGTATTCAAAGCGGATACAGGTATCGTAGAAGGACACGAGGTCCAAACCCGCTCCGGCAGTATATAACATCTTGTTATTCAATATACCGTTCTTCGTGAGCCTGGCATATGCATAACCCATATCCCCATATGTTTTCACGAGCAGGCGGATGGGCAGGTTGCTGAATTTTTTAGGTACGATCGGGAGTTTTACTTTCCAGTTGAGCACTTCCCGGCGCAATGTGGATTTGAAGATGAAATAACTGGTACCGTCTATCACGTAATACTCCAGCCCGCGGAGATAATCATCGCTATATCCCATAGCCCGCATGCCAATATAAGGCTGGTCTGAAGAGAATTTCGCCTGCCCGAGGATCCCCAGGGCACCATAGGTTTTACGTGCCAGTTCCCAGTATTTAGTGGCTTTTACACGGAATTTGAGATAATCCAGCCCGCTCAAAGGCCCTATGCCCACTTTAGATACTTCCCCGCTCACCAGCAACCCCTTTAAAGGATACTGCCAGCTGTCTGCCTGAATGTAATGCAGGCGGTAAGCCAGTTCCAGGTAGTTCATATCTTTTCTGCCATTGCCCAGGTAGTCCGGATTCCTAAGTACCACGGAATCATTCACGGACTCATTATAATAGTTCAACACCAGCTGGTGGCGGGTGCTGATAGCTTTTCTGTAAGTATAGGTAAGCCCCAGCAGGAACTGCTTCCGCAGGAAATCGTCCTGCCGGAAGAACTGCTGCTTGTTGCCATCTGAAATATAATTGATCTCCCGGTTGCGGCTGTAGGACACTACAAAACCAATACCATGGCGGAATTTATTATCGATGTAAGGAAGGTTATACCCCAGCAGGAATTTCTGTGTATACCCCACCGTTATATCTGCATACACATCATCGTTCCTGCCTGTAAGGTTATCCTGGAAAGCTTTCACGCCCAGGTTCACTCTTTTCAGGCTGTGTTTTTGTTCTACCCACCACTGGTTAAAATTCCGGTCTGCCAGTTTAAAGATGGGAAAGGCAAACAGGTACCAGCGTTCCCATACTTCAAAAGCAAGGTCAGCACTCCTGCCTTCCCAGTTTTTTACATTGGCGGTGGCATTGAGGAAGAGGGAAGTATTCAGCAATTGTTTGCGGCTGGCTTCCAGCTTTTCCGCCAGGGTACTGAGATACACGGTATCCCCGGGTTTTACGCTCAGCTCCCGCAATACAATAGAAGTACGTGTTTTTTTATTGCCGGAAATAAGGATGTTGCGAACGATGATATAATTAGTATCCTGCGAAAGCGGCTGTAATGTAGCGGTAGCGGGTTTGAGTGCACTTGAATCTGGTTCTGTGATCAGCCTTTTAACAATACTTGAATCCCGCTGCTGCCCTGTTGCGGGCAACGCAAAAAAAAGTAATAGCCATGTGGCGGAAATGTTTAGAACAGTGCGCATGCAGGCTTGTAGGTTCGTTCTCCTTTAAATGAAAATGATCACATGCTGATGTAATTCATGAGCAGGTCGTAGTTCTTTTTGAGCAGGTCTTCTTCCAGCTCTTCGCTGAACATATACTTGATGGTATAGTTAAAGCGCTCGAAAGTGGCCAGGATACCCTGTAATTCCTGGCGGTTGGTTTTAAGCAACACTTCCAGTTTACCGGTATTGGAATTGGTGATGGTATTAACGCTGAGCAGGGTCACCTCATTGCTCTCTGCAATACGGGCAATCTCACTCAGGCTGTAATTCCGGGGGTCTACTTCCAGTACCAGCAGGCCGCCGGGTTCCTTTACACCATTGTATTGGGCAAGGATGGCCAGCAGGTTGTCTTTTGTTATACTGCCCAGGTACTCCTGTTCTTTGGAGATCACCGGCAAAACAGACAATTTATGATCGTAGAATAACTTAAGCGCTTCGTAAAAATGGGTTCCTTCAGGGATGGCAGGTTTGAAAGGGTTGGCTTCCGTGGTTTCCAGCAACTGGTCCGGATCTTCCCAATCTATAATATCCTCTTCCTCCACCAGCTGCAGGTATTTGTTATCCACTACCATAGGCAATTGCGTCAGATGATATTCATTCATCAGGCGTAAAGCTTTAGCCCCGGTGTCCATTGGATTCAAAACCGGCACTATGGTGGATATTAGTTCCTGTGCCAACATAATAGATCGTGTTTCAGCTACAATAATAGCAAAGAATATTCCAATACCGCGAAACTTACCTGTTAAAAATTAAGTAATCCCGGAGCAATGGTATGGCAGTAAGGATGAACGGTTAGCTGGCATTGACTTTCACAGCGCCACTGGCAAGCCTTTTGAAGAAGTCGTGCATGATCACATTAAACTCTTCGGGCACTTCCATCATGGGCGCATGGCCGCATTTATCTATAAAATGCAGTTCTGAATTGGGGATGAGCTTATGAAACTCTTCTCCCACCACAGGTGGTGTAACGGTATCATTGTTTCCCCAGATCAGGAGGGTAGGTGTGGTAATGGTAGTCAGCTCTTCGCCCAGGTTATGCCGGATAGCGGATTTGGCCAGGGTAATGATCTTGATCACTTTCAGGCGGTTGCTGGTGATCTCAAACACTTCATCCACCAGCTCTTTGGTAGCCATGGCAGGATCATAGAAAGTAAGCTCCGTTTTTTTACGGATATATTCATAATCCCCGCGTTTGGGATAGGTTTCGCCCATACCGTTCTCAAAAAGACCGGAGCTGCCGGTGAGGATGAGGGATTTCACTCTTTCAGGGTGTTTCAGAATATACACCAGCGCAACATGCCCTCCGAGGGAGTTGCCCATCAGGTGATAATCAGTATAGTTACGGGTTTCTATGAACTTGTGAACGTATTTAGCCAGCCCGCTAACGGAGGTTTCCAGGATATTCAGGTCAAACAGCGGCAATAAAGGGATCACCACCTTGTTATACTGCTTGAAGTACTCCAGGAGGCCGCTGAAATTACTGAGGGCGCCAAATAATCCATGCAACAATATCAATGGTTCTCCTTCTCCTTCTTCGATGAATTTAAATTTGCCCTGTGTTTTGATTTCGTAATTCATTACCTATGCTTGAAGTCAATATTTGCGCTAAAATAATCCTTTTTCTTAATTCATATAATTCCTAATGCCTATCTATTTGAAGGTATTTCTTTAGCGGCTTTTTCAAAGAATCCCTGCAATTCGGCAAATACATCCCTGAAAACCGGGATAATCCTGCCCATTTGTTCCATCACCTTTGGTCCGATCGGCTCTATATAAGGATATACGACTGATTGCAACTTCATTTCCGGGCTTAACCAGTACAATTGATTGGCCAGCCACAATAGTACACTATATATTACAGTATACACGATCACATATAAAATGATCCCTCCCAAACGGTTGATCCAGCCCAGCATAGACCATTGTACCACTTTTTCCAGGGCCGCGGCCCCAATACGCACCAGGATCACTACTGCCAGAAAGATACCAATAAAACACAAAACCGGCCACCAGCGGCCATGCATACCATGCCCTGCCAGGTATTCCGCCAGCACGGCGGATAATTTAAGCGCAGCAGCCAGGCCCAATATAAAGGCCACAAGGGAAAACACCGCAACGATCAGGCCACGGGTAAAACCTTTGTAGACGGCAAATGCCAGGATAACGGCAAAAAGTATGTCTATGGCCAAAAGCGGGATTATTTGGTCAGGAGTTCTTTTACAAGCGCAGAGATCATTTTGCCTTCAGCTTTGCCAGCCAGTTGTTTGGTGGCAGCACCCATCACTTTACCCATATCTGCCGGTGAACTGGCGCCCACAGCTGCTATGATCTCAGTCAAAGCAGTACGCAGCGCAGCTTCATCCATTTGTTGCGGAAGGTATCGGGCAATCACAGCCAGTTCTTCTTCTTCTTTCTTCGCCAGGTCTTCACGGTTCTGCTGACGGAATATTTCCAGGGAATCTTTACGTTGTTTCGAGAGTTTTTGCAGGAGTTTCTGCTCATCTTCTTCAGTGAGCTCGTTGGCACCTTCTGCTGTTTTTGCTACCAAAATAGCTGCCTTAATAGCACGCAGGGCACGCAATTCAGCTTCTGCCTTAGCCAGCATGGCGGTTTTGATGGCGCCGTTGATATCTAATTCTAATGACATGTTCTGTTATTTAAGATTACTGGTTCTGATTTTTCAGCTTTTCCTCGAATTTCTTGTAGAATTCATGCGCAAAAGCGCGGAGATCATTGGCCTGATCAGCCCATGGCGTGGCACGTTGATAGGTATCTGCCATCGTCATCATGGTCTGAAAAAAGAAGTCCGCCATTTCATCCACCATCATCTCTTTCGTCCAGAGATCTATACGTAAAGCGGTTTTATCTGCACCATCCCAAAAAGCCACCATCATGGCTTTCGCTTTATTCATACGGTCGGCTGTACTGTCAGAGGCCGTCCATTCTATTTTTTCCGGCACCTTTTGTTCATCCAATGCCACCTTGATCTGTATAGTAGATTCTTTTGTCATACCTTTTCTTGATTAGAGATTGCAAAAGTAAGCTTTTGTTTTTTAGACGCTCAGGTAGTAATGATCTTCCCCAGCTGCAAAGCCCCCTCATCCCAGCTCTCTGTTCTTGTAATATGTGCCAGCAGCTTGCTGCGCAGCATCTCATCCTTATATAAAGCCCCCAGTTTCTCGGAAAGATCTGTAATATCGTCGGGTACGGCATTCAATGCTGCATCCCCGCCAGCTTCCGGAGAAGCCCCTGCATATAAAGCAACTGCCGGAACCTGGCACCGCAATGCCATGTAAATGGGCACTGCCAATCCATCCGCACCTGCTGTATGCACCAATCCATAAGCTCCTGCTATCAATCGCGCCAGCTCTGTTTCCTCCGCATCCTCTACCCAGATCACATCATCCCTGAACTTATAGGTTTGCAGCGACTCCGCAATTTCTTCTCCCGCATGCGTCAAACGCCCCGCCAGCACAAGTTTCATACTGGTCCGTAACCTTTTCTTCAACATGGAAAAAGCCTTCAGTAAAGGTCTGATATTATTATCCGGATGTATACTGGCAACAGAAATATAATATTCCATCCCATCTGCATATTCCCTTTTCACCTCTTCACGCTCCTCCCAGTTCAATGGAATATAGGTTTCAGAAACCCCGGGCTGCAATTCCTCAATCTTCGTATCCAGGCCGCCAAAGCGCTTATTCACCTGTTCCCGCATAAAAGCAGAAAAGAGTAAAATGCGGGTATACTGGCGGATGTATTGAGAAGTGGAAGCACGGTCCAGCACTTCCGTATGCCTGGTGAGCATTAGATAAGCAGGAATACTGGCAGGTACAGGAAGCACTTCATCTATACACAACACCCTGTCTGCCTTATACTTTTTGATGGCTTTCTTCCACTGCCATCTGCGCCAGGCATATTGGCCCAAACGCCCTCCCACCCAGGGTTTCAGCAGAATGTGCTGTGCATTGGAAGGCAGGATCACCACCGGTTGCCAGGGACAGTCTGTAATTAGCAGGAATTCTACATCCGGGTGCAGGCGGCACAACCGGTACAACATTTCAGTGATCACATTCCCTGTATCTGCAGGTGTATCCTGGAGCATCGGGACAGCATTAACGGCTATACGCATGGCTATTTCTAATTCGAACCTTGCACAAACCTAGTGGAATTATGCCGAAAAGAAAAGAGGCTTGTACTATGCTTTCCCTGCATATAACAAGCCCCTTGTAATATTTCAAGAATAAATTAAGGCGTTTTGTTCATCACCCCAAACTTATACGTTTTGGTATTCGATGGTTTTGCTTTGGAAGTCACCGTGATCGTAACATCTGCTACTTTCAGACTAGGCAGGCCAATGATGGTAACAGTGATCGTATCGCCAGTGATGGTAGCTATCGCAGTTTGCGGAATAGGTACCCCTGCAGGATCCAGCACAGTGACTACAACATTCACCCCTTGTGTAGGGATCGGCGTAGAAGTGATCTTCATGGTTACTGTCAGGGTAGGTCCCTGTGCAGCATTCACATCACTGTTCAGATTAATGTTGGGAACGGAAACTACTAATTCAGCTTCTGGAACTGGTGGAGGTACAACAGTGCCGCCGGGGCCATTCTTCTTTTTGCAGCTGCCGGACATGATGGCCAGCGCACAAAGGATCAATAAATATGGTTTGTAAGGCATAGTAGTATGGTTAAAACGAATTAAAATTAAAATAAATAATATTGCTTTTCAAATATATCCTTAAAATTAACACTATATCTATATCTTTCCCTTTACATCCATTGCATCCCGTAATCCATTACCTAACAGGTTGAAAGCCAATACCAGTAACATAATGGCAACGCCCGGCGCCAGGGCCAGCAAAGGGTTGTGTGTAATGATAAAATTATAGTTTTCCTTGATCATTAAACCCCAGGAAGGTTGCGGTGGTTGTACCCCTACTCCCAGGAAACTCAATCCCGCCTCTATCACAATAGCCGTGGCAAAATTACTGGCCGCCACTACCATCACCGGTCCCATAATATTAGGCAGGATATGTTTCACGATCGTACGTACATGCCCGTAGCCCAATGCCCGCGTAGCTTCTACGAATTGTAATTCCCTCAGTCCCAACACCTGGCCCCTGATGATCCTCGCCACACTCACCCACATGGTTAAACCCACTGCAATGAATACCTGCCAGAACCCTTTCCCTAATGCCAGCGAGATAGCAAAAACCAACAGCAGCGTGGGTACACTCCAGATCACATTGATCAGCCACATCACGGCTTCATCTACAGCTCCCCTGAAATATCCTGCAATGGCTCCTAAAAAAATACCGATGGTTAAAGAGATAAATACTGCAATACAACCCACACTTAAACTCACACGCGTGCCCACCAATAAACGGCTGAGGATATCCCGTCCGAATTTATCCGTGCCCAGCCAGTAATGATGCTGCTTCAAATGTTGCCGGCCCACCATGATCTGTGCTGCAGGCACAGATGGCACCGGCGCATTCAATACCTCGCGCAGCGAATACGTTTCAGGGAAAGTGGTTTCCTCATCCACATATTTTTCCACCCGGATGGAATCTTCTTTGAACTGCCAGCTCCGCACAGGTATCAGCGTAACACTGGATTCCTGCCCGTATACCAGGTAATGCAACCAGCTCCGTTTGGCCACAGGCTGTGTTTTCTGCACATGCAACATCTCAATACTGAACCCCGGCTTTTGCCCACTGATCTCCAACACCATTCCATTCGCATAAGGCGTATGGTCCGGCGAAAGGAAATAAGCAAAAATGCCTGTGAACAAAGCGAGAATGATCACGACCATTCCGGCCATAGCACCCTTGTTACGCTGAAGGCGTTTCCATGCTTGGCGGGAAAAAGAAACAGATCGGGCCATGAGGGCTACAAGTTAATGAAACCCGGGTTATTTCCTACACCTATTCTAAATAGGTTATATATGTAACATAACCTTCATTTATATCCGCAATTTATGCATAACACTTTCGTTACTATATATCATTGAAAATCATGCATTCATATCACACGAAATTCAACTCCTGCGGTCATTATGCATAGCGGTATACTCATAAAATAGCTTAAATTTTAGTTAGACACAGACATCATTCCAGGATATAGAAGTCATTGATTGTAACCATTTTATATTAACCATTAAACATTTAAGTATGTCAACGCTCCAATTTCCGCAGATCTACTGCCCGTTCCCTTCTATGCTCAATCCCTTCGCTACTGAAGCCGAAAAACACACGGCCGAATGGGTTAGCCGCTTTGGATTAGTAAAATCTGAAAAAGCCCGGGAAAAATTCCGCCGGGCCAGGTTTGCCATGTTGTCTTCCAGGGCATTCCCCACTGCAGGACGTTATGAACTCTGCATTGCCTCTGAATTCAACACCTGGCTTTTCCTGCTGGACGACAAGAACGATGAATCCATGTTCGGGAAAATGGATTATCTCCAGATGGTGCATTCATTCGTTACCCAGATCCTCCAAAACAATCATGTAGTGGCTCCTGAGGAAGGTATGCCGCTGGCTAACAGTTTTGCCGATCTGTGGAAACGTATGCGCAGGACCAGCAATGCCGCCTGGCAGAAACGTTTCGTAAAAAGTATGATCGACTACCTGGATGCATGTTTGTGGGAAGTCGGTAACCGCATTCAGCACCGCGCGCCCTCTGTTGCGGATTACATTGAAAAGAGACCCTATACCGGAGCACTCTTTGCAGACATTGAACTGATAGAAGTACTGGAGAACATCTATCTGCCGGATGAGGTTCGTTTACACGACACCGTTCAGCAACTGGCCCTTGCCTGTAACAATGTGGTTTGCTGGGCTAACGACCTGTTCTCTTTTGAAAAGGAACGCCGCCAGGGTGATGTGCACAACCTGGTAGTAGTATTAAAAGAAGAAAGAGGATTGGACCTCGAAGAAGCTGTAATGGAAACAGCCCGCATGCATGATGAAGAGGTTCGCCGCTTTATTGCACTAACTGAAACAGTACCATCCTTTGGTGAAGAAACGGATGATGAACTCAGGCGTTATATCGGCGTGCTGAAAGCCTGGATGAGAGCAAATCTGGACTGGAGCTTCCAGGATACCGCCCGTTACAAGATGAACATAACGGAAACGGCTAGCGGAAACTGGGTGATCTCAAGATTATAGTTTTCGGAGGGGCGCTACTTCACCTGGCGCCCCTTCCATTCATACGATCCGAACTTACCTAACCAACCTGCCACTACTACGTAGATAATATGAAATGGCTGTCCGGGAATAAACCAGGCCAGCAGGGAAAGCTTTTGAAAGAAAGCAGCCACCGGTACCAGGAAAATCATTTCTATCACTACTTTATAGATCAGCACACCTACAAACCAATACAGCAGTTCAGGATTAAAAATGGTTACCACGCCCATCAGTACCAGCATCACATTCCAGATATACACCAGCACCAGCGTGCGTGTAATCCGTTTATCCTCATACTTATCTGCTTTGGAAGACCAGCGTATCCGCTGATTCATAAAGCCATTCACGGTTGCCACAGGCAGCGTACGCACAATGGCATCGCGGCTTTTCAGATAACGCACTCCACCCGGATAGGCATGATAGATCTTGTACATCAGCAGCATATCATCTCCTGAAGCAATCATATCTATTCCCATAAAACCACCCACTTCTTCAAAGGCGCTTTTCTCATACGCAAGGTTGGCGCCATTGCACATGGTACCTGTTTGCAGATAGGCCACCGATCCGGTAATGCCCTGCATGGTCATAAAGTCCAGCGACTGTAAACGCTTGAAGAAGTTATCATCTTCATGATAAGCCACCGGTGCAGCAATAAAACGCGGACGGTAAGTTTCATAGAACTTCACAATGGTTTCCAGCCACTTGGGCCCCATCACACAATCCGCATCGGTTGTTACGATCAGGTGGCCGGTAGATTCTTTGATGGCCAGTTCTATTGCTTTTTTCTTGTAGGAGTTGAGCCGTTGTGTTTTATCCAGGTGATCGCTCATGCGTACCAGCCGTACATTCTCCGCAGGAAAATACCGCACTACATCTGCAGTGGAATCTTCCGAAAAATCATCTACTACTATCACTTCAAACAGGTTCGCCGGATAACTTTGCTGCTGCAGGGCTTCCAGTAAAGGCGGAAGGTTGTTCTCCTCATCCCGTGCCGGAATAACTACGGTTACTTTTGTGTTAAAAGTATAAGCATGCCTGGATGGATAAAATGTGTGCAGACGGGTCCAGCCGTAACAATAGGACAGCATGAGGATTCCGTATAAAAAAGCGAGACCAAGGGTGACGATCAATAAAGCATTCATGCTTACTTACTCCTGATATTTTGACTGATAATAAATCCCAGTTCTTCTGATAAAAGCTGGTGGCCCTTTTCAAGTACTACCAGTTTGCAGGGAAAAGAACCGTCTGCAAAACGTGCTCCGAAAGCCGGAGGTATCACACGGTCGAACCTTCCGAAGAATAAAACCGTGTCAATATTATATTGTGCCAATAGCCGTTTACATTTTCGTTTGGAGGGCATCATTCTCCGCATGTTTGTCCAAACGTCATATACCAGCTGGCGTTTGTCCAGCTTATCCATACTGTAAAAAGCAAACTTGTACACACTTTCATTCAGCAGGCCCCAACGCCGCCACAAGGTAAGCAGTCTGAAGAAGAGAGCCGGATTCCGGGTATTGTATGCAAAAACACGGTTGCCTATCCTTGTTTGCGTGGCAAACATATGCCAGGGATTATTTTTCAGACCATCCGGTGCCACCAGTACCAGGTGCCCGATCCGGGAAGCCATCCTTTCCACAGCACACATAGCCAGTCTGCCACCCATACTATAACCCAGAAGGGAGAACCTTTGTTTGCCAAACCTTTCCAATATTTTTCCGATCAGCGCCTCCAGGTCGTTTTTCTCAAAACTCCTGTTCTCCTGCCACACCGTGTTCCCATGGAAGGGCATATCTAACGCCACAATTGTAAAGTTATTGCCCAGCGCAGGTTCTATACAACTAAAGTGCGATGCGCTTTCCCCAAAGCCATGAAAACAGATCAGGAGTTCCTCCCCTGAACCAGCAACGATCCCGGAAAATGTACTTTGCAGATATGGTAAGGAGAGTTTCAATCCTGCATGGCTCTTTTGGTAATTAACAAATCTACGACTCGAAATTCGTAATTGTTAATTCGGAATTGAAGTAATTGAATTTGCCAATTGCTATAAACTCGGTAAATTACGAGTAGACTAAAAATACGCAAGATGGATACCGTGGTTAACAGTAAAGCAGCCCTGAAAGGTGCAGAGTTCCTCGTTAAAGAGTTAATGGCCTCCGAGGTTTTTATTCCCGAAGATTTTTCTGAAGAACAGTTGATGATCAAGGAAATGGCCGAACAATTTGTGGCCAAAGAAGTGACGCCTGTGCTGGACAGGCTGGATAAACTGGAAGAAGGCCTCATGCCTTCCCTGCTGGATAAAGCCGGAGAACAGGGTCTCCTTGGAGCCGCCTTCCCGGAATCCTATGGCGGTTTAGGGAAAGACTTCATCACTGCTACACTCATCAACGAAGCCCTGGGTTCCGGTCACTCTTTCTCGGTAGCCATGGCTGCACATACAGGCATCGGTTCCTTACCCATCCTTTACTTTGGTACGGATGCCCAGAAGAACAAATACATTCCCAAACTCGGCTCCGGCGAAATGAAAGGTGCCTACGCACTCACAGAACCCAATTCCGGCTCTGATGCACTAAGCGCCAAAACAACCGCTAAACTGAGTGCAGACGGGAAGTTCTATCTCATCAATGGGCAAAAATGCTGGATCACCAATTCCGGTTTTGCAGATGTTTTCACCGTATTCGCAAAAATAGACGGCGATAAATTCACCGCCTTCATTGTAGATAAAGATACCCCCGGTTTCACACTGGGTGCGGAAGAACATAAAATGGGCATCAAAGGCTCCTCTACCCGCCAGATCTATTTCCAGGACGCGCAGGTGCCCGTGGAAAATGTACTCGGCGAAATCGGGAAAGGCCACCTGATCGCTTTCAACATTTTGAATATTGGCCGCCTTAAACTCTGCGCAGCTGCATTGGGAGGTGCAAAAGGCAGTTTGAACATCACCATTCAATACGCCAATACCCGCGAACAGTTCAAACAACCCATTGCAAACTTTGGTGCCATCAAACATAAACTCGCTGAAGCAGCCATCCGTATGTGGGTTTGTGAATCTGCACTCTACCGCACCGCACAACTGATCGATCAGAAAGAACAGGAACTGCTGGCAGAAGGCAAAGCTTTCAATGAAGCCCTGCTGGGTGCCGCAGAGGAATATGCCGTAGAATGTGCCATGCTCAAAGTGAACGGCTCCGAAGTACTGGATTATGTTGTGGATGAAGGCGTACAGGTACATGGCGGTAACGGATTCAGCGATGAATACGTGATCTCCAAAGCCTACAGGGATTCCCGCATCAACCGCATTTTTGAAGGTACCAACGAGATCAACCGCCTCCTTACATTGGACATGACGTTGAAACGTGCCATGAAAGGGAAACTGGACCTCATGACGCCAGCCATGAATGTAATGAAAGAACTCATGAGCATTCCGGACTTTGGCAATGAAGATGAAGGGGCCTTCGCAAAAGAAAAGAAGATCATCCTCAACATGAAAAAAGCCATCCTCATGGCTGCCGGCGGCGCCGTGCAAAAACTCATGATGAAGATAGATACCGAACAGGAAATACTCATGAACATTGCAGACATGGCCATTGAAACCTTCATCAGCGAAAGTGCCTTACTCCGTGTGATCAAACTCGCGGAACTTCGTGGAGAAGAAGCCGTGGCCCTGCAAATAGATATGGTACGCACTTATCTCACAGATGCGGCAGACCGTGTGAACAAATCCGGTAAAGATGCCATCAACGGTTTTGCAGAAGGAGATGAACAACGCATGATGCTGCTGGGCTTGAAACGCTTCACCAAAACAGAAGCCTTCAACACCAAAGAAGCCCGCAGAAGGATTGCTGCCAAATTGATCGCCGATAACAAGTATAGTTTTTAAGATGTTCAACAACGCATAAATTCCACAGGGAACAGGGGCCTCGCCCTCGTTCCCTGTTTGCTTTTAAATAACCTCTGCCGCTTTGAGAATGGAAAAGACGAATGAAATAATTAATTTTAGACTGTATGAAGAAACGGATAGGAGGAAGCCTGTTATTGGCAACGATGCTGATGCAACAGGCATGGGCACAGGAAAGAAGCTTTATCAGGCTTACCCAGCCCGGCAAACAAAACAACGCGGTAACCGCCACACGCCAGTTCCTGGTAGGCAGCACCTGTAAAACATGCAGGGTGTATGTAAACGATGAAGTGCAAAAGGTGTACCCCACCGGCGCCTTTGCCATTGAAGTGGAACTTGAAGAGGGAAGCAATGAATTTGAAATAAAATCTGTTGGCCCCAATGGCGATTCCATCCTGAGAAAAGTTTACTTCTCTTACAATATCCCACAGGCCCCCCAACCTGTTACTTCCGCCAACATTGCTTACATCCGTACCTACCCGGAAGGTAATCTCACAGTGGCTCCCGGCGATCTCATCAAATTCCAGGTGAAAGCACAACCCGGCGGAACAGTAACAGTAGGCAACAATTTTCTGCTGACAGAACTGATCGGCAATACCATGCCCGGCATCTACCAGGGCACTTATACTGTACAGTGTAACGATCCCCTGATCAACGGACGCAGCATTCCTGTTACGCTAAAAACAGCAGAAACAGAAGTGCGCCGCAGTACCGGCAACGTTTTTAATTTCATAGATCCGCAAACGCAGCCCCTTATCGGGAAAACCATTGGGGACGCACCTTTCCTGAAATACGGATTGGGAGAAGACCGCCTCGGCGGAGCCAAAGTAGGTTACCTGGATACCGCCATTTATCTCAATATCACCGGTAAAGTGGATGGCGATTACCGGGTTAAATTATCCAAAACCTTCTCTGCATATATACCGCAGGAAATGGTCAGACTCCAGCCTGCCGGTACTTTCCCACCTGCTTCTTTAAGCCATTCCTGGCGGGTGTGGGGAGATGAAAAGTTTGATTATGTAACCGTTGGCCTTACACAGAAACTACCTTATCGCAGCAGTCAGCAATTAGATCCCTCCCGCATTGTGGTAGATGTTTTTGGCGCCACCGTGAATACCAACTGGATCTCACAGCTGGAAACATCAAAGGAAATAAAGAATGTTTATTACGAACAGGTGGAAGATGATATCCTGCGCGTGACCATTGAATTGAAACACAAACAATCCTGGGGTTACCAGATCTATTATAACGGCAGTACCTTAACGGTAAAGGTTAAACGGCCACCTGCGCAGCCCGGCCTGGGGAACCTCACTATTGCTGTAGATGCAGGCCATGGCGGCAGCAATCTTGGTGCCCAGGGGCCAACAGGCGTGTACGAAAAAGAAATAGCCCTGGCGGTGGCCAATGCTTTGCAGCAATCCCTGAGGGCGGAAGGAGCCAGGGTGCTCATGACCAGGCTGAACGATTCTTACGTGGAAAACAACTATCGCATCCTTTCTTACCGGGATAAAGATCCGGACCTCCTGGTGAGCATCCACCTGAACTCTTCAGCAGACCCGATCCGGATCAAAGGCACCAGCACTTATTATAAACACATCGGGTTCCGCCCCCTCAGCCAGTTCATCTATAAACACATGCTGGAACTGGGCCTGAATGAATTCGGGAATGTAGGCAGCTTCAACTTTGCGCTGAACAGCCCTACAGAATATCCCAATGTACTCGTGGAAACAGTGTTCCTCAGCAACCCGGAAGACGAAATGATGATCCTGGACCCCGCTTTCCGCCAAAGAATGGCCGATAAGATCGTACTGGGGATCAAGGATTTTGTAGCCACAGCAGGGCAAGAGAACGAATATCCTACTGCATCAGTAGATTAATGCCTATCTTTGCAGCCATTTATTTTGTAACTTTAACGCTACCCTTTGATAAATATGCACTTATGAGCGAGCTAGTGAAGGAATTTGACGAGTACAGGGCCAAAATGAATGAGGTGATCCTGGGAAAGCAGAACCTGGTGATCAACCGGCTCTTTAACCTGGATACCAATACCTATGCGGAAGGCGCCCTCAGCACCAAAACCAAGGAAATGCTGGGCCTGGTAGCCTCTATGGTACTCCGTTGCGATGATTGTATCAAATATCACCTTGGGAAATGTCATGAGCAGGGCATTTCTACCACAGAGATATATGAGATCTTTGCAGTAGCCAATATCGTTGGCGGTACCATCGTTATTCCACATACACGCCGCGCAGCAGAATATTGGGAAGAGCTTGTGAATTCGTAACTTTGAATTATAAAATTTCCATAATAAGATGTCAACAACTACTATCCCTCCGCAACCACTAACGGCCAAGGATTTTACAACGGACCAGGAAGTACGCTGGTGCCCGGGTTGTGGGGATTACTCCATATTGAAACAGGTACAAACCATCATGCCCGGTTTAGGTATACCTCGTGAGAATATTGTGATCGTTTCAGGTATCGGGTGTTCATCCCGTTTCCCTTATTATATGAATACCTATGGCATGCACTCCATCCATGGCCGTGCTACTGCTATTGCTTCCGGTTTGAAAGCTACCCGCCCTGAACTGAGCGTGTGGATCGTTACCGGAGACGGAGATGGTCTTTCCATTGGTGGTAACCACACCATCCACCTGCTGCGCCGTAATTTTGATGTGAACATCATGCTGTTCAACAACCAGATCTACGGGCTTACAAAAGGACAATACTCACCTACTTCAGAAACCAATAAGGTCACCAAAAGTACCCCCTTTGGCAGTATCGACCATCCGTTCAATCCAATGGCCCTGGCCATGGGAGCAGATGCCACCTTTATTGCACGTAGTATGGACCGTGATCCCAAACATCTGCAGGAAATGCTGAAACGCAGTCATGCGCATAAAGGCGCTTCCTTCCTGGAGATCTATCAGAACTGTAACATCTTTAACGATGGCGCTTTTGAAGTGTTCACGGAAAAATCCAGCAAACAGGATGAAGCCATCTTCGTGGAACATGGCCAGCCACTGATCTTCGGTGCACAGAAAAATAAAGGTATCCGCCTGAATGGTCATCGCCCTGAAGTAGTAAGCCTGGAAGAAGGAAGCGGATTCAGTGCTTCAGACCTCTGGATCCATGATGAGAATGATTTTGGTAAAGCCCAGATCCTCACACGCATGTTCGATGATCCCCGCATTGAAGGACATTTACCTCGTCCCTTTGGAGTGTTCTACCAGATCTTCAGACCAACGTATGATGATATCATGGCCCAACAATTACAGGAAGCAACCGCAAAACGCGGCCCCGGTAACCTGGATAAACTGATTGCTGGTAATGAAACCTGGACCATCCAGGCTTAATAAATATCAACACCTATCAGTATTTTAGTGAGACCTAATTAAGTCTTAAAATAAAAAGAGAAGGCATTACGCCTTCTCTTTTCTTTCTGCATTAATTATACGGTTCTGGCTAATTGGCATTTTAATGTCCCAGCTGCCCTGTGCCCAACAGCACTTTATACAGCAGCACCAAACCAAAAACGATCATACACACGCCCGCCAAACGGTTCAGCCAGATCACATTGGTTAAGGTTAGTTTATGCCTGATCTTATCAGACACAAACACTTTAAGGATATCCGCCGCCAGCACAAAAGCCAGGCAAACAGCATACATGGTAACACGGTGGCCTACAGTGGTTGGTGCATTCGCCACACAAACCCCCAGCCAGAAAATGATCACACCGGGATTGAGGGTGTTCATCAGAAAACCTCCCAGCCAGATCTTTGCATAATCACGTGTACTGAACATTTCAGGCCGTTCATCTCCTGTAGTGATCTTTACTTTTTTAAACAGCAATCCGTAGACCCCCATCATGATCAGCAGGATACCACCACTTACACCAATGGTTTTAGTATAGGTACCCAGGTTGCTGATGAAAGAAGTAGCGAGATTACCCAGCAGTACAAACATGATATCACTCCCGGACACGCCCAGCGCAAAACTGATACCAGCCCTGAATCCATTACTGATGCTATACTTGATGATAGCAAAAATAACGGGCCCTACCGATACAGATAAAAACATTCCCAAACCTAATCCGGCAATGATAGAGGCGATCATGTATACTTTCTTGGTTATGCTTTTACAGCAACTTTAGTTGTCAGGAATTGCTCCCAGTCCTTTAGCTTCTCGCCTTTCAACACTCTTGGGAATTTATTCATGGCTCCTTCTTTTCCTTTACAACGCAGGTAATCAAGAAATACCTGGGTGGGTAATATTTCTACGAATATTTCTTTCAGTGCAGAGGTCCTTTCCACAGCATAGTCATCATTCACCTCGCAGATCGTTTGGTCTATGATCTCTCTCACTTTATTGGCATCCACATCTACGGCATCCGTTCCAATATACCAGCGGTGTGCAAAGAGGTTTTCATAAGGAAGACCAGCCACCGTGAATTCACGGATATTGATCCCCAGTTTCTTTTGCACAATATCGATCGCCTTGTTCATATTGTCGATACTCATATGCTCTCCGGCCAGGCTGAGGAACTGTTTGGTACGGCCCACAATGGTGATCTCATGTTCCTTTACGGAAGTGAATTTCACCACATCGCCGATCAGGTAACGCCATGCACCTGCACAGGTAGATAACATCACAGCATATTCCACGTCTTCCACCACCTCATGGATCATATAAGATTTCGGATTGGGTTTTACTTCCCCGTCCGCATCAAAATTCTCTTCGTTAAAGGGAATGAATTCATAGAAAATACCGGCATTGAGCACCAGCTTAATTCCCTTAACACCCGGGCGGGCCTGGAAACCGAAAGAACCTTCAGAGGCCATATAGGTCTCAATGAAGTTGATAGGTTTACCCAGGAGTTTCTGAAAACTCTCCCGGTAAGGTTCAAAGCTCACGCCACCGTGAATATAGATGGCCAGGTTAGGCCATATTTCGTGAATATTTTTAACGTTATGGTAGCGGATGATCTCTTCCAGAACAATCTGTACCCAGGCAGGTACTCCGCAAACCGTACCAACATCCCACTGCGGGGCTTTGCGTACGATCAGTTTTATCCGTTGCTCCCAGTTAGGTTTTTTGGAAATGTTCCCGCCAGGCTTATAGAAACGGCGGAACCATTTGGGAATATTTTTAGCCTGGATGCCACTCATATCTCCTTCATAATAATCCCCTTTCTCAAACAGGGAAGTAGTACCGCCCAGCATCAGTATCCCTTTTTCGAAGGATTTAGGGGGAACATTGAAGTTCACCATGGAGTACAATTGCTTCACGCCCACCTTTTTCACTGTCCGCAGCATATCCTTTGTAACCGGGATGTGCTTGCTGGCAGATTCAGAAGTACCGGAACTCAGGGCAAAATACTTGATCTTTTCAGGCCAGCTTACGTTGGCCACCCCTTCCTGGCATTTGTACCACCACTCACTATGCATCTTGTTATAGTTATGCACAGGTACCTTCTGCCGGAACTGGCTTACCCAGTTAGGGCTGTTGAGGATCTGCTCATAACCGTAATGTTCACCGAACTGTGTATGTTTGGCTTTTTCCACTAACCTCCGTAACACCTGCAACTGGTATTGACGTGGCGTCCCTAGTTTGAACGTAAACTGCTTTCTGATACGCAGGGATCTGGAAATTAGATTACCAATAATGGCCATTAATCGCGATTCAAGTTTTAAAATGCAAAAATAGTTAATTCGTATGTAAAACTCGGGAAGTTGGCAGAGCTTCGTACCTTTGCGCCATGTTAAAATCAACGTTACTCAAAGCTACACAAGCAGGTGCTAAAGTTTTAAAAGAATATTTTAACGGTACTTTCACTATTTCCTACAAAGATACGATCAATAATCTCGTAACGGAAGCGGATAAAAAGGCAGAAGCGGCAATCATTGCTGCTATTCACGAAGATTACCCGGATCATCATATCCTCAGTGAGGAAGTCGGAGAGCTGAAACAAGGCTCCAGTATCAAATGGATCATAGACCCCATAGACGGGACGGTGAACTTTGCCCATGGCATTCCCCTTTGCTGCGTAAGCATTGGCGTGGAACAGGATGGCGAAATGATCCTTGGTGCTGTATATAACCCTATCATGAACGAATTGTTCTTTGCCCAGAAAGGGTTTGGGGCTACGCTGAACGATAAACTCATTCACGTTTCCCAGAAAAAGAACGTGGCCAATGCCTGCCTGGTGACAGGTTTCCCCTATGAATGGGAAAATTCGGCCAATAATCCCATGACTGTGCTGGAACGCTTTGTGAAGCTGGGTTTACCTGTTCGCCGCCTCGGTTCTGCCGCAATCGACCTCTGCTGGGTAGCTTGTGGCCGTTTTGACGGTTTCTGGGAACATTCACTCAATGCCTGGGATTCCGCAGCCGGTTACCTGATCGTACAGGAAGCCGGAGGAAAAGTGACGGATTTTAAAGGCAATGCCTATTCACCTTATCAAAAACAGATCCTTGCCACTAATGGCCATATACATACAGACCTGTTGAAAGAAATTAACAGCATTCAATAACACATGGAAGAGAGAACTGAAATAGAAGACCTCGGGGAATTCGGCCTGATCGATTACCTGACCCGCAATATTGAATTGTACAATGCCAGTACTGTGCTGGGTGTAGGGGACGATGCTGCCGTAATTGACCTGTTCGGCAAACAAACCGTGATCAGTACGGATATGCTGGTGGAAGGCATTCACTTTGACCTGATGTATACCCCCCTCAAACACCTGGGGTATAAGTCCGTGATCGTGAACCTGTCAGACATCTATGCCATGAATGCCACGCCCACGCACATTACCATGAGCCTGGCTTTTTCCAACCGCTTCTCCCTGGAAGCCCTCAACGAATTTTACGAAGGGGTATATGCCGCCTGCGAAAAATACCGGGTAGACCTGATAGGAGGGGATACCACTTCCTCCCAAAAAGGTTTTGTGATCAGCGTTACCGCCATTGGCGAAGTGGCTCCTGATAAGTTCGTGAAACGCTCCACTGCTCAAAAAGGAGACCTGCTCTGCGTTTCCGGAGATCTTGGCGCTGCTTATCTGGGTCTTACCTTACTTGAAAGAGAAAAGAAGATCTTCCTGGAAAATCCACAGATCCAGCCTGATCTTGAAGACCAGACTTACGTAATTGGCCGCCAGCTGAAACCGGAAGCCCGCCATGATATCATTTCCTTCCTCGCCGGCAAAGAGATCATGCCTACTGCCATGATGGACGTAAGCGATGGTTTAAGTTCTGAGATCCTGCATATCTGCAAACAAAGCCAACTGGGCTGTGTATTGTATGAAGAAAAGATCCCGGTACACGACCAGGCCCGCGAACTGGCCATGAAATTAGGTCTGGACCCAACTGCCTGCGCACTCAGCGGAGGAGAGGATTATGAACTGCTGTTCACCATGAAGCAGGAAGACTATGACAAGATCACACTGAATGAAGAAATTGCCGTGATCGGTTATATGACGGAATTGACTGAAGAACCGCATATCATTACCCGCAGCGGGAATAAACATAAACTGGCTGCACAGGGATGGAATGCTTTTAAATAGTTCCTTTAAAAGATAAAGCCTTCCTGATCCGGAAGGCTTTATCTTTTACTCTACCGCCAGCTTAATCCCCTGGCTATTATGCGTAGGATCCATACCATGCACGGCAGATACGGCTATCTTTAAAACATACTTTCCCTTTACATCCGGCGCCTTCACCACTACTTCCACACTATCCTGCTGCAAGGCATCAGACAACAACAAAGTACCCTGCACCGTTTCCCGCCATTCTTCTTCTCCCTTCAACGCATACCCCACAAACGGCGTATAATCTTTATCAAAAGGAACTTTGTTCTCATATCCATTCTTCATGCCTAATTTCAAAGTGAACTCCTCTCCCGGCTGCACCTTAAAGGCTGCAACAGCGGGCACAAACTGTATCAGTGAATAAGAATAATACGGCGTATCCGTTCTGCAATACAACTTTCGCTGTGCAATCACCATACTATCCTGATCAGGAATATAAGGTCGGTGATTGGACACCAGCAATACATTCTTCCCCCATAATTCCTCTTCCATATGCCAGTAATTATACTGGCTCCTGCGCGCATACACACTATTAAGACTAAACGCCACACCGCCCTGGTAGAACATATATTTCGAAGGCTCCTGGTAACTGTTCAGAAAAACTACCGGACGCCCCTGTGCTTTCGCAGCCACCGCATTCGTCCATTCCCTGTTATGATGGATCTCCGGCCTGATCTCCACATTGGGCACAAAATCCCAGACCATATACACCCTTGCCACTAACACGATCAGTAAAGAGATCACCCAGGTACTCTTCAGTATCCGCAAAGAAAGCCCCTGCCGCACAGTGGCCTGATGCGTCAGTATTACCAGCGGCGCAAAGATCATCACCGTCCAGTTTGCTTCCACACGCCCCTTCAAAGTACTCAGCAGAAAGAACACCAATACCCCCACCAGGCTGAATTTCAACGCACGTTCAAAACCATTGCGCACCTGCGCGCGGAAAGCATTGTATAACAGTAACCACCCTACGAGCGGCCCGAACATCAATATCTGCCCTACGATATAATCAAGCGTGTAACTGATGTCGTAGGAAGAGGCATTCCTTTCTACAAGATGATATTGCAGCGAAGGGAAGTCATGTAAATACTGCCAGTAAATATGCGGGAAGAAAAGCACCGTGGTAATGAACACGGCAATATAGTAACGGTATACTTTCAGCAAAGAAAGATTGGAAAGCAGGGTGAAGAACACCAGCAATACCCCATGGTATTTGCTGTAGAACATCAATGCCATGCTCAGCCCCAGCAGGAAAGTATTTTTCCAGCTCTGGGATTCTATGAAATTACGGTAGATATAAAAGTACAGAGTGGCAAAGAAGATCAGCGGAATATCCGGCACCGCCAGTATCCCTCCGATCTGCATGGCGCCCATGCCGGCAAGGATCAGGTAGAAAACAATGTTGTTCTTCTGGGGCATCATCCTGTCTATCAGTAACAGGGTGAGCAGATTCAAAAGCACCATGCCCAGCCTTACACCCAATTCATTATGGAATAAAAGATATCCGCCTTTGATGAGCAGGGCTACCATGGGGGGATGATCAAAATAGCCCCAGGCCAGGTGATTGGAGTACACCCAATAATACGCCTCATCGTCCATCAACTCTGTAAAGCAGGCCTGTAAAATAGCCAGAAGGGCCCAGAGGGCCAGTACGCTGTTCTTGTACTGATTCTTGGTGAAAAAGCGGATCATAGCCCGCAAAGTTAGCTAAGTTCCCCGGTTAAATTAAGGGATAATAAACCGGTCTGCATCCTTCAGGAAAGGGAAGCGCGCACGCAGCTCATTCAGATGGCTACGGGAAAGCGTATAGGTAAATACATCCTCATCATGCGCTTTATGGTAAATGATCTCGCCGATAGGATCTATAATACTGGAATCTCCGCTGTGATAGATGTCGTTGCCATCATTGCCCACCCGGTTCAAACCTATAACATAACATTGGTTCTCAATAGCACGGGCTTGTAATAAAGCACGCCAGGGAGTATTACGCCTTTCAGGCCAGTTGGCCACATTGATCAATACATCGTAAGCAGGCTCGCCGTTCTCAAGAATGGAGTTGCGGGCCCATACCGGGAAACGCAGATCGTAACAAACAGACAGGTTGAGCTTCCAGCCCTTTACCTGCGCGATCAGGCGTTTGTCGCCAGCGGTGTAATGATCATGCTCTCCGGCAAAACCGAAAAGGTGGCGTTTGTTGTAAGTACCAAATGTTCCATTGGGCAGCATCCAGATCAGCCGGTTAAAATATTGACCGCCTTCCTCAATAATAAGACTGCCCGTAATGATCACGTTCTTCTCTTTTGCTTTCTGCTTCATCCACTGTACCGCACTGCCATCCATTGTTTGCGCCAGCCTTTCAGATTGCATACTGAAACCTGTACTGAACATTTCCGGCAGAATGATCACTTCCGTTTTTTCCTGGATGGAATTGATCTTTTGGTCAAACATCGCCAGGTTGGCAGCAACATCTTCCCAGTGTAAATTAGCTTGTATAAGAGAGACCGTTAAATCAGACATAAAGTATTAATTACTACAAAACGACTCCAAAATTACGGCGGTAAGGGTTAGAAAGTTTTAAATTATTCCCCCTTTATTCGCCTTTTTTTGCGATTTGTTCAATGGCAGCCCTTGCCAGCTCCTGTTCAAAACCTCTTTGCAGGAGGTATTGCAGCGTTTTGTATTGCCGCTTTAAATATTGTTCAGATCGTAATAGATGGTATTTCTTTTCAGCGAGTTGCTGCAGCGTTTGCATATATTCTTCTTCATCAATCTCCGCTAAACCTTTGCGGATGCAGTAATCGGAGACCTGTTTCTGCTTCAGCATCATACTGATCTTCTTACGCCCCCACTGCTGCATCCTGAACTTTCCACCGGCATATGCTTTGGCATATCGCTCTTCATTGAGGAAACCATCTTCCACAAGATGTGCAATGGCGTTCTCTATATCTTCACCGCGCAAACCCAGTTCCCAGCATTTTTCTCTCACTTCCACATGACAACGCTCCTGGTAAGCACAGTAGTAGCGGAGTTTCAGAATATCAGCCTCCATTCCTTATAATCATCAGCTTGGCGTAGTTCAGCATGATCTTCTTTTCACCACCGCCTTTCGGGAACATCACAGTAGCTATGCGGTTGTTGATAGCACCCTCCAGGCTGAGGATCTTACCGAAACCAAATTTCTGATGTTCCACATCCATACCTGCTTCCATTGTGGCAGGATCATCTGCCGTGAAATTAGCACTGGGCACATGATAGCCTGCAGGTGCAGCAGGTCTTGGTGTTGGCCTTGCTGAAGAAGAAGCGGAAGATGCAGGTGCACCAGGCCCGGCAGGTGCTTTCTTTTTATCGAACATATTTCCCCAGGAAGCGCCACCGCCACCAATGGGACCTGTGTTACGCATTCCGCCACCAGCATAACTGCGGTCAATGAATTCTTCCGGCATCTCTTCCAGGAAACGGCTGGGCTCATTCTGCTGCAGCTGGCCAAAACGGTAACGGCTATTAGCATACGTGAGGAACAAACGTGTTTTTGCACGGGTCACCGCCACATAGAACAAACGGCGTTCTTCTTCCAGTTCTTCCCTTGAGTTGATGGACATACCGCTGGGGAACAGGCTTTCTTCCAATCCTACAGTGAACACGATCGGGAACTCCAGACCTTTTGCCGCGTGGATCGTCATCAGTTTCACCACGTTGCTGTCTTCATCTTTTCCATTATCTGCATCCGTCAACAGCGTGATCTGTTGCAGATAGATACCGAGTGTTTTATCATCCAGCAACTCCCCGTCTTCCGTAGGCGTTTCCGTGAATTCCTTGATAGAGTTCAACAACTCCTGGATGTTCTCGTAACGGGCAAGTCCTTCTGTTGTTTTATCGTTGAAGAGTTCTTTTACGATATTGGTGGATTTACCAACCTGTACCGCTACTTCGTAAGCGTTGTGTTTTTCCAGCATCACCCGGAAGCTTTGGATCATGGTCACAAATCCGTCTATCGCTTCCAGTGTACCACCTTTGAAACCAAATTCCCTGGCACGTTCCAGCACTTCCCAGAAGGTCATGTTCTGATCATTCGCATAAACACTCACCTTCTCAATGGTAGTTTTACCGATACCACGTACCGGATAGTTGATGATCCGTTTGATCGCTTCTTCATCACGACTGTTCATGATCACCCGCAGGTAAGCGATGAAATCCTTGATCTCTTTTCTTTGGTAGAAAGAGAGGCCTCCATAGATCCTGTAAGGAATAGCACTGCGGCGGAGGTTTTCCTCAAAGGAACGGCTCTGAGCATTGGTACGGTAGAGGATACAGAAATCTTTGTTATCGTAATGATTGCGGAGTTTCTGTTCAGAAATGGTATCTGCTACTACCTTTCCTTCATCATTATCTGTATTTGTGCGGATCAGTTTGATCTTTTCTCCTTCATGGTTATCCGTCCAGAGGTTCTTTTCAATCTGTCCTTTATTCTTTGCGATCACTTCGTTCGCAACGTTGAGGATAGATTTGGTACTGCGGTAATTCTGTTCCAGCTTCACCACTTTCACATCATCATAATCCTTTTCAAACTGCAGGATGTTCTGAATGGTAGCCCCGCGGAAGGAATAGATACTTTGCGCATCATCTCCCACCACACAGATATTTTCATGCACGGCACCCAGTAATTTCACGATCTCATACTGAGCCGGGTTGGTATCCTGGTACTCATCGATCATGATGTATTTGAACTTATGCTGGTATTTGGCAAGTACTTCCGGGAAGCCCTTCAGCAGCACGTACATTTTATACAACAGATCATCAAAGTCCATCGCGCCGTTCTTGAAACAGCGTTTCGCATACATATCGTAGATCTTGCCGATCAGGGGACGGCTGGAACGTTGGTCTTCCTGCTGTATCGCATAATCATGCTGGTATTCTTCCGGGCTCACCAGGCTGTTCTTGGCAGCGGAGATCCGGTTATATACCATGTTGGGTTTGTAATGTTTATCGTCCAGGTTCAGCTCATTCACGATGGTTTTCACCACGCTTTTGGCATCATCTGAATCGTAGATAGTGAAGTCGCTGGGGTATCCCAGTTTGGGCGCATCGCTTCGCAAAAGGCGCGCAAAAACAGAGTGGAAGGTACCGATGTAAAGATTACGGGCTTCACTGCCGCCCAGGATCTTTTCCACCCTTTCCTTCATTTCCTTCGCTGCCTTGTTGGTAAAGGTGAGCGACAATATATTAAAAGCGTCCACCCCATTGTTCATCAGGTGAGCGATCCTTGTAGTCAGTACTTTCGTTTTGCCTGAACCTGCTCCCGCGATGATCATTAAAGGTCCTTTAATGGTTGTTACCGCTTCCCGCTGGGGTACATTCAAATCGTCTAAATAGTTTGCCTTCATCAAAATCAAAAATTTGCCGGCCGTAAAAATACGATTTGAGGGGCGGATCGCGAAACTTATAAATGCCGGAACCGGGAAAATCGGATCCAGCGCGGAATTCTATAAAAGCTGGCAACCAGGGCGACAGCCATCACCTTCAAATTACGGCTGTTTTCCATAAAGCAGGCAAAAAAAAACGCCGCTGTAACAGCGGCGTTTTTCAAACTATTTTTCATTCCTGTCTACCTTGATCCGGTCTGCACGATTGGCTACTTCCCAGGCAGTATAGAACACCAGTTGTGCCCTTTTGGCCAGCATGGGATAATGGATCTTATCCGGCGTATCCCCTGCACCATGGTAATCTGCATGCACCCCGTTGAAATAGAAAATGATCGGGATCTTTTTCTGTGCAAACATGTAATGATCTGAACGGTAATAGAAACGGTTCGGATCATTGGGATCATTGTATTTGTAGTCCAGTTTCAGGCCTGTTTGCAGATTCGCTTTTTCACTGATCGGGCGGAGGTCTGAGCTCAGTTTATCATCCCCTATGATGTACACGTAATTGGTATCCTTTGCATGCTCCGGATCAATACGGCCGATCATGTCGATGTTCAGATCGGCTACGGTATTACCTAATGGATAGATGGGATGATCTGTATAATAACGGGAACCCAGTAATCCTTTTTCTTCTCCTGCCACCGTCATGAATACAATAGTGCGGCGCGGGCCTTTACCTGCTTTTTTAGCTTTCATGAAAGCCTCCGCCATAGCAATCACAGATACCGTTCCGGAGCCATCATCATCCGCACCGTTATGGATCTTGCCATTGATCACACCAATGTGATCATAGTGTGCTGTAATGAAAAGGTATTCATCCTTTTTATCTGTACCCGGCAGCATGCCCAGCACATTGCTGGATTTGGTTTCTACTGCTGCTTTTTCAAACACCAGTTCTGTGATCTGGCCGCTGGCCGGAGTAGGTTTCGGTTTCTTCAAACTTTCCTGCAGCTCTTTATAAGGCGTGCTGAGCAATGTAGTGGCCATATCGCTGGAAATGAAATAGGAGTTGGGAATGTACTCCATCGTAGTTATTTCATCATTGAAATAAAGACCAGTTCTACGAATCCGGGAACCTGCGCGCCCGATCTGTGAAACATTGGAAGAAACAATGAACACTGCCTTGGCACCTTTGCCGCCAGCTGCGCGGAGTTTATCTTTCAGTTGCGCTTTCGGGAACAAAGGTTTCCCATCTGCATCTACCGGTTCCCCTTCTGCCAGCAACACAATCTTATCCGTAACATCCAAACCATCATAACTATTCATCTGCTCGTTACTGATGCCATATCCTGCAAACACAACCCCTGTCTGGGCCAAAGTCTGGTTTTTATTTTCCCGCAGGCCGGTGTAAAAATCCTTACCAAACTCAAGCGTTCTGCCATTGGCAACAATCTTTCCGGTAACGAGGGTATCCTGGAAAAGACTGAAAGGCTGCTCCCAGGAACCATCCACGCCGGCGGGTAACAGGCCAACACGTTTGAATTGTTCACTGATGTATTTCGCTGCTTTGTATTGACCCGGCTTACCTGTTTCGCGGCCTTCCATTTCATCGCCGGCAACGATATAAAGGTGTTTTTTCAGATCAGCCGCCGTGATCCCTTTTGCAAAAGGAGTCGCAGCAACCGGCTTCACCGGAGGTTTGGCCATCTGTGCACAGGCGGCAGTTCCGGAAGCTAACAGGCAGGCTATGATTGTAAACTTCTTCATCGATTGAGATTTATTTTCATAAAAGGGGTTTGCCCTTTAAAATTAAGGTTTGTGGATGGTGTTACCCTTACCACTCATCTAAAAAAAAGGGTAATAGTGGTGACTATTACCCTTTTCATATGAGGATCTTTATTATGCTTATGCGCAGGCGATCTTATTCACCCTGTTCTCGTGACGGCCACCTTCAAAAGCGGTTTCTGCAAAAATGTCCACCATTTCTTCTGCGGTTGCAGTATCTACAAACTTTGCGGGGATGCAGAGGATATTTGCGTTGTTATGACTGCGGGCCAGGCGCGCCAGTTCATCTCCCCAGCAAATAGCTGCGCGGATGCCCTGGTGTTTATTGGCCGTAATAGCTACACCGTTGGCACTGCCGCAAATGAGGATGCCATATGCATAGGCACCACTTTCTACTGCACTCGCAACCGGATGGGCAAAATCAGGATAATCCACAGAATCAGGAGAGTCCGTGCCGAAATCTTTTACCTGCACGCCTTTCCCTTCCAGATAGGAGATCACCTCTTCCTTATATGCAAAGCCCGCATGATCTCCTCCAATAGCCACCGGTAATGCAAGATTAAAAGTTAGTTCCATAACAATCAGTTTCGGTTAATGATAAATAAATTAAGACCACTCTTCTGCTTCTTTCTTTTCTTTCGCTTTGTAGGTTCTCGCTGAAATTAAAATACTTATTTCATACAGCAGATACAAAGGTACGAAAACCAGTAATTGGTCTAATACATCCGGCGGGGTAATGATCGCTGCCAGTATGAGGATCACCACAATCGCATGACGGCGGTAAGTACGCATGAAATCAGGTGTGAGCAATCCAAGTTTAGTGAGGAAGAATACAAGGATAGGCATCTCGAACAGGCAGCCCATACCCAGGATGATCTGGCTCATCAGCCCAAAATAATCATCAATGAAGAAGTCATTTTTGATCACAGATGAAACAGTATAGCTGGCCAGGAAGTTGATCATGAAAGGAGCGATCAGGAAATAACTGAAAGCAATACCCAGGAGGAACTGTAGAGAGATCCAGAAGATGATGCCCTTGGAACCCTTTGCCTCATTATCTTTCAGCGCGGGACGGATAAAACGCCAGAACTCATAAATGATGTAAGGGAATGCACCTATCAGCCCCAGTATAAATGCCAGTTTGAATTGCAGTGTGATCTGACCCGCCATCTTTGTGTTCTGGAATTTAATTTCCGGTGGCACCAGGCACAACTTATCTCCCATATTCAAAGCATGGCTCAGTTTACACATCCAGCTGTAAGTGGGAAAGTTAGGTTGTGTAGGCCCGAAGATCACATTCGTGAGGATCCAGTCCGTAAAAATAAAACCGAAGATACTTACGATCACTATAGCGAAGGCTGAACGTACCAGGTGCCAGCGCAATTCTTCCAGGTGATCAAAAAACGACATCTCTGCCTTGTCCTCATTACTCGAGAATAACTTCTTTAACATACACTATTATGGATCAGGAGCACAAATATAACATGTGCCAAGTGAATAGTACGCAGTAAAAACGCTGTAAGGTAAAAGAAAATAATGAGGGAGGAAAGAAGAAAGAGTTGGGACAAAAAAAAGAGCCAGCCCGAGAAGAATCAAGAGCCGGCCTTTCATCCATTGTTTGTTAACCCCAAAAAAGTTGAATTCGAGAATGTCTTTTTCGCTACTGCTTAAGTAATAACTTCATCCATAATGGCAAGCTATTAGATATAAGTTATAACCGATACAGAGCTTTTAAATTTCTAAAACAAAAATAGAAAGAAATATCGTATTATCAATGTTACAACAAAGTTTTTTACAACCTTTTAACAAAAATCAAATTATTGTGTTACGTATCAGGTAGTAAAAGAATTCAATTCGCGCCAATTAGTACTACTCATATAAAAAACGATTTAGCACTCGATATATTAGACAAAAAAACAATTCTTCACCGGTATATTTTTAAAGAGTTGTTTTCCAACTGCTAAAGAAATCACACCGTTTTTTCACGTTTTTGGCCGCTTTCCACCCTTTTGGGGGAAGGCGGCAACCTGACCAGTAAATGTATAGCAATTTTCGCGCCGGAATGGCCTAATTGAGGATTTTCATCTTCACCATTTCAATCCGCGTATCCGTAACATTCAGGATGTCGAACTCATAATCATCAATGATGATGCGCTCTTTCAGCCTTGGTATAGTTTCGTAGTGAGAGATGATATAACCAGATAACGTTTCGCTTTCATCCTCCGGAAACTCAAAGCCATACTGCTCATTCAGGTAATCCAGTTCCAACCTTCCTGAAAAGATGTACTCCTTTTCCGCGATCTGTTTTTCCACGAATTCTTCCACGTCATGTTCATCCTTGATATCGCCGAAAATCTCTTCCAGCACGTCTTCTATTGTAACAATACCTGCTGTTCCGCCAAATTCATCTACCACCCAGGCAATGCTGCGGCGCTCTTTATTAAACTTACCAAGCAGGTCTATTGCACTCATGGTTTCAGGCACCGCCAGGATCGGATGGATCACAGAACGGATATCCTTAGGATTTTTAAACATATCCAGCTGGTGCACATATCCGAGAATATTGTCAATATTATTTTCGTAGATGATCACCTTGGACAATTTGGTATCCATAAACTTGCGCCTGGCTTGTTCTATGGTACTGCTGATGTCCAGCGCCTCTATCTCTTTCCGGGGAATCAGGCAACCGCGGATCTTTACGTGCACAAGGCTCAGCGCATTTTCAAAAAGCTCCGTATTCAGCTCCTGGTTATCTCCGCCTGTATGCTGCTGGCTCTGGCGGATAAAATATTCCACGTCCACCCGCGCAAAAGAACTCTTGCCCTCCGTGATCCGCACATTGAAAAGGTATTTCAGGATCCACTCGGAAATGGACTCCAGCATATTCCCTACTATATACAGTGGTTTGGACAATACGGAAATGGGATGGGCAAAAAAGCCCAGTAAAGCTTCCGGACGGGAACGGAAAATGCTGCGGGGGATAAAGAACCCAAAGAACAGCACCAGCAGCGTAGCTACCGTAATTTCCACAAACAGGGAAAGTGCCACCATCTGCGCCATTTCGTTCTGCGTCCATACCAAAGCCCACAAAGAATCCAGCCAGCCTGCTACTAACATGCTATAGATCACAATAGCAATAGTAAGCCCTATAAGGCTGGTGGCCAGGAAACGGGCAGGATGTTCATTAAACCCGGAAAGGATCTTCCCGGTAGAACGGCCCTGTTTCCTCTTGAGTTCTATACTCAGCCTGTTCACATTGGCAAAAGCAGTTTCCATGCCGGCGAAAAACCCGGCAACAAGGATCACTAAAACCAGTAAAGCAATCGTATAAATATCCATCTAAACAAAGATATGAAATTAGGTGAGCCGAGCAACATCACCGGTTTATAACGGGTTAATCGGCCAAAAAGTTCTCTACCAGCACTTTTACCTCCCCGTATGCCTTATCCAGGTGCTCATTGACCACAATATGGTCAAATTGATGCGCAAAGGACAACTCATACCGGGCTTTTCCAAGGCGTTCGTCCAAAGAAGCCTGGGTTTCGGTTCCTCTTTCACTGAGGCGAACACGCAGTGCATCCAGGGAAGGGGGTTGAATAAATATCGTGAGGGCAGTTCCCTGGTATTTCTCCTGAATGGAAAGCGCGCCTTTTACATCTATATCCACCAGGGGATATTTTCCATCTCCCCAGATCCTTTCCAGCTCGCTTTTCAGCGTACCATAATACTTGCCGGCATATACCATTTCGTATTCCGCAAAAGCATGATCGGCTATGCGCTGATGAAAATCTTCCTGCGTTAAAAAATAATAGTCTTTTCCATGGGTTTCATCTCCACGCGGCGCGCGGGTAGCAGCAGAAATGGAAAAAGCCAGCTCCGGCATTTCGCTGAGCAGCTTTTTCACAATAGTTGTTTTACCAGCTCCGGAAGGTGCCGTAACAATGATGATTTTGTGTGATCCCATGATTTACACGCGCTTGATATCCGCGCCCAAATTACGCAGACGTTCATCAATATACTGGTATCCGCGATCTATCTGATCAATGTTATGGATCGTACTTTTTCCCTCTGCACTCAATGCTGCGATCAGCAATGCAACACCTGCACGTATATCAGGACTGCTCATTGTTATGCCTCTCAGTTTATGCTGGCGGCCCAAACCTATCACTGCCGCACGATGCGGATCACAGAGAATGATCTGCGCACCCATGTCAATGAGTTTGTCTACAAAGAACAAACGGCTCTCAAACATCTTCTGGTGGATCATCACACTGCCCTTAGCCTGTGTGGCAACTACCAGCACAATGCTCAGCAGGTCCGGTGTAAAACCAGGCCATGGATGATCAGAGATAGTTAAAATAGAACCGTCTATAAAAGTTTGAATTTCGTAGCTATCCTGTTGCGGAATGTAAATATCATCTCCTTTGATATCCATCTGGATACCCAGCAGGCGGAACTTTTCAGGGATGATCCCCAGATGCTGCACCCCCGCATTTTTGATCGTGATCTCACTTTGCGTCATCGCCGCAAGCCCAATGAACGAGCCGATCTCGATCATATCAGGCAACATGGCATGTGTGCATCCTTTCAGTACAGTTACACCTTCTATCACCAGCATGTTGGAACCAACCCCACTGATCTTTGCACCCATGCTGTTCAGCATTTTGCTGAGTTGCTGCAGGTAAGGTTCACATGCTGCGTTGTAAATAGTAGTAGTACCATGAGCCAGTACAGCTGCCATTACAATATTGGCCGTTCCTGTAACAGAAGGCTCATCCAGCAGCATATAGGTACCTTTCAATCCGCCGGATGTTTCCAGGCGGAAGTAATTATCGTCCGTATCGTAATGGAATTTTGCACCGAGTTTTTCGAAGCCGATCACATGTGTGTCCAGCCTTCTACGGCCGATCTTATCACCTCCCGGCTTGGGAATGTAAGCTTTGCCGAACCTTGCCAGCAAAGGGCCCGCCATCATCACGGAACCGCGCAAGCGGCCGGATTTCTTTTTGAACTCTGCACTTTCCAGGTAATCAAAATCAATGTCGTCTGCCTGGAATTCGCAGCTGGCGCGGGTAAGGCGGTTCACCTTTACCCCGATATCTCCTAAAAGTTCTATCAGTAGGTTTACATCCAGGATGTCCGGAATGTTGTTGATGGTTACTTTTTCGGCTGTTAACAATACCGCGCTAATGATCTGTAATGCCTCGTTTTTTGCTCCCTGCGGTATAATATCTCCTTTCAGACGGTTTCCGCCTCGTACTTCGAACACGCTACTCACTTGTTCCTATTTTTGTTGTATTTGTTATGCTTGTTACTTTTTCCGCCTCCGCCGCCAGAGTTACCGCCGCCATCATTCCTTTTGAATTTATTCTGCTGGAATTGTTTGCGTTTGCTGCTGGAACCACCACTGGCACGATA
Source organism: Chitinophaga niabensis (assembly GCF_039545795.1). Taxonomy (NCBI): domain Bacteria; kingdom Pseudomonadati; phylum Bacteroidota; class Chitinophagia; order Chitinophagales; family Chitinophagaceae; genus Chitinophaga; species Chitinophaga niabensis. The sequence continues at coordinate 5,875,921 of NZ_CP154260.1, forward strand.
TTCTCCTGCCTGTGTATTGTAGTTGGCGCCGCCGCCTGCAAGGTTGCTGCTGCTGGAGCTTGGAGCTGCTCCGCCGGGATGATATTGTAATACACCACCGGTGATATTGCTGAGTTCAGACTTGATCGCATCGTCATGCACACTTTCTTTGTGCCAGTTGCTGTAAGCCAGTTTCATGTAATTGCCGATCACCTGCGTAAACCCTTCTTTCATTTCAGGGTCTGTTGTTTTCAATGCTTTATCCATCACCAGTTCCAGGTTTTTGCCGAAGTGACGGTTACGCGGATACTTTTTAGGATAAGGCAATCTGTCCGGCTTGCGGTGCAGAGTTTCCCTCGTAGGGATCGGGTAGGGGGAGTCAACATCCAGTTTAAAATCGGAAACGAGGAAAAGATGGTCCCAGAGCTTATGCCTGAAATCCTCCACGTTGCGTAAGTGAGGTTGCAGCGTTCCCATCAGTTCTATCACAGCAGACACTTGCTGCTGGCGAACTTCCCGGTCAGGGATAGTGAGTATGTATTCGATCATCCGCTGGATATTCCTTCCATACTCGCGCATGATCAGATGGTTACGTGCGGTATTATATTCCATTGCTGTAGTTTAAATAAGATCCGTAAAGTGTTTGATTACCAACTGTTCCGGGTGCGGAAGAGCCCGTGTGTGCTTCAAGCTTATTGCAAACCTAATGAAAAATATTTACAAAACGTCTGTCAGCGGGTGATTGCTTACCTTTACCCTATGAAACTTTCGTTAGCGGGAAAAATTGCAGTGGTCAGCGGCGGATCCCAGGGTTTGGGACTCGCCTCAGCAAAGGAACTAGCCTTACTCGGGGCTTCCTGCATCCTCCTCGCGCGAAATGAAACTTCCCTCACAGCAGCCGTGGCATCCTTAGATGTCAGCCAGGGCCAGCAGCACAATTATTACGTGGTGGACTTCTCCAACCCGGAAAATGTGCAGGCCACCATCCGGGCTATCACGGATGCGCAGATCGTGAACATCCTCGTTAACAACAGTGGCGGCCCTTCCGGAGGCCCCATCCTTGCTGCGGAAGGTGGTGCTTTTATGAAAGCCTTTGAAATGCACGTGGTCTGCAACCAGCTCCTTGCCCAGGCTGTAGTGCCCGGCATGAAAGCCAGCGGATATGGAAGGATTATCCAGATCATCTCTACTTCTGTAAAAGCGCCCATTAAAAACCTGGGCGTTTCTAATACCATCAGGGCCGCAGTGGCCAATTGGGCTAAAACCCTCGCCGGCGAACTGGCTCCTTTTGGCATTACTGTCAATAATGTATTACCAGGCGCCATGACAACAGACCGCCTGAAAAGTCTTTTTAAAGCAACCGCCGAATCCAGGGGCGTTCCCGTACAAACCATCGCGGATGAATGGAAAGCAGAAATTCCCATGCAGCGTTTTGGCGATCCGGCAGAATTCGGTGCCGCCGTTGCTTTCCTCGCTTCTCCCGCAGCCGCTTACATCACCGGCATTAACTTACCTGTTGATGGAGGCAGGATCCCCAGCTTATAAATTACCTGCTCAATGAATATCTGGAAAAACATCATCAAAAGCCCAACCTGACCATCGCCGTTTTACATCAGCGAAAACCAACTTATTATTTACACCCAACTAATTTTCACATGACAAAAACGGATGTGCATTACGGCGATTATTTGCAATTAGAAAAAATATTGAATGCCCAGGAACTGGAAAGCGATAAACAACAACTCCACGCACATGATGAGATGTTGTTCATCATCATCCACCAGGCCTATGAACTATGGTTTAAACAGTTGCTTTTTGAAGTGGATTCAGTAGCAGCGATCATGCAAAAACCGGTGAACGATAACTCCCCGGAGCTGCAAACCGTTGTTCACAGAACCTCCCGCATGGTCACCATTCTCAAACTACTGGTGCACCAGATCGATATCATGGAAACCATGACGCCCATGGACTTCCTCGATTTCCGTGATATGCTGCGCCCCGCTTCCGGTTTTCAAAGCTGGCAGTTCAAAGCGCTGGAAGCCAGGCTGGGCTTGAAATACCAGCATCGCTTCGGACAGGAATATTACATCTCCCAGTTAAAACAGGCACAGATAGACCTGATCAAACAGGCGGAAAATCAACAGTCCATTATCGACCTGCTCAACCAATGGCTGGAAAGGATGCCTTTCTTTGAAGAAGCAGATAACTGGACGAATTACAAACCGGTGAACGATATCAGCCATCCAACGGAACACATTTTCTGGGAAGATTACCAGCAGATCTATATTAACAGCCTTGCGGCCGCAGAACAAAGTAACCGCGATCAGTTCAATACCATCTTTACAAAAGATACCCCCGAAGCTGTACGCCAGCTTTCCCCCAGGGCCTGCAGGGCAGCCTTGTTCATTATGTTGTACAGAGGATACCCCATCCTGCAATTACCGTTTCAGTTGTTGAACAGTTTGCTGGAAATAGATGAACAACTCAGCACCTGGAGATACAGGCATATGAGTATGGTGCACCGCATGATCGGTTCACGGATCGGCACAGGTGGCAGCACCGGCAGGGATTACCTGAAAGGCGCACTGGACAAACATTACATCTTTGCGGATATTGCCCGGCTCACCAGCTTTTTGATTGAAAGAAGAAAATTGCCGGCTTTGAGCACTGAAATGGAGAAAAGACTTGGCTTTAAATAGGATAAGAGGATGGCGGGGGTTCCGCCATCCTTTTTTTATTTCTTATTCCACCACATTGATGGTGCGGGTAAAGCTTTCTTCTAATGAGATAAATGTTTCGGTGCGCTCGATCCCTTTGATCTTTTGAAGCTCGTCATGTAATACACGGCGAAGATTGGTAATGTCTTTGCAGATAATTTCAGCAAACATGCTGTAACTGCCGGTAGTGTAATTGAGGCGGACAATCTCCGGCATTTTGCGGAGTTCTTTGGCAACCGTGTCATAAAGCGAGCTTTTTTCCAGGAAGATCCCGATGAAAGCGATCACGTCATACCCGATCATTTTTAAATCTACATGTAATCTTGTACCTTTAACTATACCCAGCTCCTGTAGTTTCTTCATCCGTACGTGAATAGTACCCCCTGAAACGAAGAGTTTCTTCCCCAGGTCCGCGTAGGAGATTTCAGCGTTGGACATCATCTCGCTGATGATCTGGAGATCCAGTTTGTCAATATTCAAATTGTGGCTCATTTTGACAAATTGTTTTTGAATGTTTTTAACTTACATGCAAATATTTAAAAAATCTCGAAATTTCCAAAATTTTATTTAAAATATTTGCAAAAAATACCCCTTCTCTTTAGATTTGCATCATAATTAGTAACATTTTACTGTTCCTGATAAGCTGAAGTTGCTTAAAAGAAGTACACCACAGCCGAGAACTCAACTTTGTGGGGTGATGGAACTGGCAGACATGCCCTCTCGTCTCGAGGGTGGGGATAACGGGATAAACGTAGCGTAATGGGTTGACCACTAATCTTATTTGTGCTATAGCTAACCGCCTCGTGTAGGTTCAACTCCTACCCCTACAGCTTAATAAGCTCATAAGTTAATCACTTATGAGCTTTTTTTATGCATAAATTTTAAAAAAAGGGGATTTTTTTAGAATCAGGCGAAAAAATGAGCGAATTTTGCCCCTTCTATGGGACAAAAGAAACTTCAACGATTCGCAGAGATAGAAACTTTCCCGAATGTGCTTATCTATCCGGAAGGAATGCCCGGTAAATGGAAAGACCATTTCGGAAACAACCAGCCCCTTACGCTGGAACTGGCTTGTGGGAAAGGAGATTATACACTGGGCCTGGCCCGCTTATTCCCTGAAAGGAATTTCATGGGGGTAGACCTCAAAGGAAACCGCATCTGGAAAGGTGCCAAAATAGCCCTGGAAGAGCAACTCGGCAATGTAGCCTTCCTCCGCACACAAATAGATAAAATAGAAGATTACTTCCTCCCCGGAGAAGTAGAAGAGATCTGGATCACCTTTCCGGACCCCTTCCTCAGAAAATCCCGGGCCCGCCACCGCCTGACCCATCCAAGATTCCTGGCACATTACCAGCAGATCATCCAACCAGGCGGCACCATCAACTTAAAAACAGATTCTCCCGAGTTATATCATTTCACCCGCATGGTGATTGAAGCCACCGGCTGCACCCTGCTGGAAGATATTCCAAACGTTTACGCACAGGAAGAAGTATCACCATTATTGCGTATCCAGACCTTTTATGAAGGAATGCACCTGGCAGACGGCAGAATTATCAGGTTCCTTAAATTTGTATTGCCCGCCGCTCCCATTGAATGGAAAGCGGTAAAACTGGACCTGGAAGATGAAACAGCTGCAGGAGAACATTGATTTTTATTATAACGAGCAGGGATACTTCGTATTCACGGAAAAGTACCACAGAGAGCGTGGTTATTGCTGCGGAAACGGTTGCCTGCATTGCCCGTATGATTATGAAAAAGTCCCCGATGACAAAAAAGCCCATCTCCTTGCCGCCCGCCGTCAAAAAAACGACGAAAGCTAAAAAAGCAAAGGAGGAGCCTAATTTCATGGATACAGTGTATGCCATTGTGCGTAAGATCCCCCGCGGCCGCGCCACCAGTTATGGCGCTATCGCAGAATCGGCAGGCATCAGGCTCTCTGCAAGAATGGTAGGCTGGGCCATGAATGCAGCAGATAGTGCAAACCCTCCTATTCCCGCTCACCGCGTAGTGAATAGTAAAGGACTGCTCACCGGCGCACACCATTTTGCCACACCCACCCTCATGCAGGAATTACTGGAAAACGAAGGCATCAAAGTAGTGGATAACCAGATCCAGGACTTTAAGACCGTTTTCTGGGACCCGGCGGGTGAACCTAAAAGGAAAAAGAAAAAACCCTGAGAACAGGGCAAACTTAAATATCTTTACAGGAATGTCTGTACTAAAACTCAAATTAGACCAGGAACAGTTGGTGGAGGACTTTTTTGAGGACACCTGGCTGGCCGGGATCATGTCCCCCGCAAGGGACTATCAGCTTTGCTGGCAGATCAATCAACAGCTCGGGTACGATTTCCGCGTTAATAATTCCCTGGAGATCAAACTCAATAAACAGCAACGTGCCTATTACTTTACAGTACTGGAGTACGAAGAACCCACCAAATCAGCAGCGCATTATTTTTATAATAATCACTGCAAAGCAGAATTCCTGCTGCCGGAACTGAAACACGTGGATTACATCTGGCTTATCAAAGGAAACTACTACCAGGCAGCAGACGTCAAGAACCTGATAGAAGAATGCAGAAAGGTGGAACTCGTGCAACTGGTGTCGCTGCTGGATATGAAGGATATAAAAAATAAGATCAACCTGATATTTTGATCTTTTATTAATAATCATGTGGACGTAACCCTGAACACACACAAACCCTGTTATGATCCATTTAAATGAATTCTATGTGGCAGGAAAAAGAAAACCGGCTCAATCGCTCATTTCAGTTCTCCGATTTCAAAGAGGCATTTGCTTTCATGACTAAAGTAGCGCTTGTTGCAGAGAAATTAGATCATCATCCGCATTGGATAAATGAGTATAATAAAGTGGACATATTCCTGTCCACACACAGTGCAGGAAACATAGTTACTGATAAAGACCGTGAACTGGCCCGGCTTATAGACACTTTATATAAACCCTAACCAACAGTTGTGAATCGGATACTATTAACATGCCTGTTGTTTTGTTGCTCCCTGCACCCTTCCCAACCCGCAGTTGCACAAGATACCCTTGCCATTAAGTTCAACACACCTGTAAATGGACAGGATGTGCGTTCGTATGTCTCCGTGTTTCACGATCCCGCAGGAAAGTATAAAGTGAAGGACCTGCAGAACATGACATTCAAAAAAGATACGTCCCTTTTTCATCCCCATAAAAAAGTACTGCATAAGGTCAATAATATCTGGCTGAAACTCACCATCAGGAACATCAGCGAAATTGATTCCCTCGTTTATTTCTTCACCGGTTTTCATGACGACATTGAATGGTATGCACCCGATCATGAAGGCAGGCAACAACTGGCCATGCATACCGGCATGATGATAGACCGTGGGAATGTGGACAGGTGGGGGCATTACTCCTTCCCCCTGCATGTTGGAGCCGGCGAAACAAAAACATATTACTTCCATATCATCAACCGCTTCTACCGGGAAAATGCTTTCATGCCCGTGATCTATGATCCCATTCACTATGCAGGTTTCCGGCATGTGGAAGCAGATCGTTATAAAAGCGAAGTACTGGTGATACAGGTATTGCTGGGTATGTTGTTAGTGTTCCTCTGCATAACCGTTATCAATTACACCCAGTTGCCGGACCGTTCCTCGCTTTACTTTGCAGGATACATTCTCGGCCTCATCATCTTCTTTGCATTACGCCTGGAATCGAAACCCTACCAGCTGTCCTTCTTCTACTTCTGCCCCATGTTCAAATATTACTGGGACATTCCGGCCATGCTGTTCTGTTTCTATTTCATGTACATGCTCTTTGGCAACATGTTCCTCAGCCTGCGGGAACGTTTTCCGCTGATGGAGAAATGTTACCGTTATGGTGCCATCGCATCAGGCATTCTCATCCTCGTATGCATTACACTCATTGCCTCCGGGGATTATCAGACCTCTGCTACCATCTATACCTGGCTGTATTTCATCACCATCATCCCCATCGCTATTTCTTTTGTAGCGCTGGCCCGCAGAACACGCCATCATCCATTGATCCGTTTTTTCCTGTTCGGTTCCATCAGCCTGCTGGTATTATCTGTATGGGCTTACGTGAACAATACACAACCCGTAGGTTTCACGCCTATTCCTGAGTTAGTATCTCCCTATAACATCATGGTGCTGGGCGTATTGTTACAAGCCCTCTTTTTTGCAGCCGGCCTCAGCTACCGTAACAAATTAGCACACCAGGAAAAAACAAAAACACAGGAGATGCTCATCAAACAGCTCAATAAGAATAAAGAGCTGCAACGCAAACTGAATGAGCAACTGGAAGAACTCGTAAAAGAACAGACCACAGAAATATTAAGAAAGAAACTGGAACTGGAAGAGCAGCGCAAACTGCAACTGGAAGTAGAATACAGTAAAAAGCTCGCAGAAATAGAACTGAAAGCCATCCGCGCACAGATCAACCCGCACTTTATATTCAACTGCCTCAACTCCATTCAGCTTTTTGTAATGCAGCGGGATTATGAACATGCACAGAAATACCTGTCGGACTTCTCTTACCTCATTCGCAAAACACTGGACTTCTCCCGCCGGAACTTTATCACACTCTCCGATGAAATAACTTATTTAAATACCTATCTTGGTCTCGAAAAGATGCGGTTTGAGAATAAGATGAGCTATGAGATTGTGGTAGACCCCGTGATCGCCACCGCAGAACTGGAAGTGCCCGCCATGCTGTTACAACCTTATGTGGAAAATGCCGTGAAACACGGTATGACCAATGAAGATCATGCCTCCGGCCTGCTCGCCATTCATTTTAACCAGGTAGCATCAGACATGTTGGAATGTGTAATAGAAGATAATGGAATAGGAATAGAACGCTCCAGGGCATTACGTTCCCTGCCTTCACACCACCAGTCCTCCGGTATGGAGATAAGTCTTAACAGGGCCGAGTTACTCAATAAAATGTACAACACCGGCATCCAGATAGAGATCATCGATAAATCACTTAAACAGGCCAATGACAGCGGAACCATTATCAGGATACTGATCCCTCAGTTATAGGTTTTTCCGCGCCAACTTAGTAGTATATGATCCGCGCCGTAATAATAGACGATGAAAGGAATAGCAGGGATATTATTTCCCTCATGCTGGGCAAGTATTGCCCACAGATAGAAGCTGTGGGTACAGCCGCCAATTGCCGCGAAGGCATTGAACAGATCAGGCTTCACAAACCCCAGCTGGTTTTCCTTGATCTTGAAATGCCCGATGGCACCGGCTTCGATGTACTGGCCGGCGCCTACGATGCTTCCTTTGAAGCCATCTTTGTTACCGCTTTTGAAAAACGTTTCCTGCACACCATCCGCTTAAGCGAAGTAGAACTTATCTTAAAACCCATCGATAAAGAAAGTTTGCTGCAGGCGGTAGGCACCGTTATCAAACGCATCGAAAATCAAAACCCGCATCCCCGCTACGAAGTGCTGCTGGCCAATTTCAACAGATCTGCCGGCGAAGTACGCCAGATGGTGATCCCCTGCTCCCAGGGAAAAGAAGTCACCCTCGCTGTAGAAGAAGTGAGTTACTTTGAAGGTTTCAGCGAAAAAACCGTGTTTTACCTGGAAGATGGCCGCGTGCTCAATTCCCCGCGTTCTTTCCGTTATTATACAGAGCTGTTCACCAATATGCGTTTCTACCAGATCAATAACCACCAGATGGTACAAGTATCTCATCTGCAGAAAGTAGACCCGGATGATACCAAGATCGTTCTGCGGAATAAAGTGGTACTGGAAGTAACAGATCGCAGAAGAAAAGAATTGATCGTTATCTGGAAGAGCCGCTGAGCTAAGCTTTAAGCGCTAAGAGAACCACCATCCCATCAGTATACACACCAGTACAATGATAGGCGCCGGGAACCTGGTGAAATACAATAAGCTCAGTGTACCCAGCATAATGAGGATATTATACCAGGTAAAGTTCACCGCAAAGAAAAGTATAAAAGTAGCCGCCCACATAATACCCACCACCACTGCATTGATCCCTTCCAGCGCACGGTAGATCATCACATGTTTCTTCAGGTTATTCCAAATAGGAAAAAAGAAAAGCACCAACAGCATACTCGGCAGAAAAATAGCGATAGGTGCTAAAGTTGCACCCAGGAACTGTGCAAACGGTCCCTGGCTCCGCATGGCCATTCCTCCCACATAAGCAGATACGGAAAAAGTAGGCCCCGGCATGGCACGCATAATGCCTGCTCCCGTCAGTAACTCCTCGGCAGACATGAATTTGGACTTTGCACGGGTTACATATTGTTCCAGCATCATTGCAATGAGAATGTCCCCGCCACCGAAAACGAGACTGCCGAACCGGTAGAAGTTCTCAAAAAGGTTAAAGGGCCTCCTGGTGATCCAGTTCTCTGACCGCGCCAGCTCTGAAAAGAAACCCGCCAGCAAAAAGATCAGCGCAAAAAGCCAGAGGTTCATCCACTGGATCTTTTTAGGCTTCTCCGGGATACCCGGGATACGTTTATCACTGAAGTTGGAAATGATCCCGCCCAGGATGATCAGGGCCGGAAAGGTCCAGGGAGATTTAATGAAATAACTCGTGAGCATGGCCACCACCATGATCCCCACCGTAGCCCAGCTGCGAATACTGATCTGGTAAGCTTTGATACTCCCATACGCCAGAAATCCAACCGCCATGGGTTGTACGTATTGAAAGATATCTACCTCCAGCGCCCTTTTATCCATGTACTGCAGCAGGAAGCTGAGGGAGCCCATTAATAAACAGGCCGGGGTGATCCAGATCAGCAAAGTGAGCACCGCCAGCGGCACACCCCCTCTTTTATAACCGATCAGTGTAAGCGTCTGGGAAGAAGATGCTCCCGGCAGCAACTGGCAGAAAGCATTGTATTCCATCAGTTCCTTCTCCGTTACATCCTTCCGCTGTTGCACAAAGGTTTTCATCATCATAGCAAGGTGACCCTGCGGGCCCCCGAATGCAGTGACGCTGTGTAACAAAACAGCCTTCAGAAAAGAGATGTGGCGTAAAAACACTATAGGTACAATGATTGGAAAACTGAATTTAAAGTAAAATAAAGGAATTTTCAGCTGTTATCGGTAATTCAATTGATTTACAAGCCATTTGACGTTTTTTGGGGCACAGAACTTGCATATGTACAACAGGAAACCACAAAAACGAAGAACAAAGCCCTTCGTTTAGGCGTTAATGATAATAGTATAATCTGAAGCTTATGAAGCGGTTTTTAATAGCACTCCTGCTCCTTCTGCAAGTAAAAGCCCAGGCACAATTGGCCAATTACAATACCACTGAATACTGGTCGCAGTTTGTACTGGAACGATCCGCCATGAAACCCGTTATAACAGGAGATACCTGCCTGGTCTTTGTAAGCAACCGCTTTATCCATCCGGACAGTCTCCGCTTTGTAGACGAATACCTCGATACCACTTCCCTTAAATATTTCTTCCTGGAAAAGCTGGAAGGTAAATGGAAAGTTTACCAGGCCCCCTCGCTGGACGAAGCCATGGAACTGCTGCCCCATAAAAAAGACATTGTAGTGTATGCGGAAGGGATGGGCAAGATCTTTACCAGCAACGTGTACAGGGCACAGTTAATGAGCAGGCAGTATGATGTGAACGTAGTGATGTTCGATTATTCCAGTATCAATACTACTTACAAGCCCTCCAAGAACTTTCGCATAGCACGTTTGAATGCACGCCTTTCAGCCGGCCAGTATTTGCAGATGCTGCAGCAATTCCAAAAGGCCAGGCAGGAAGACCAGCCCTGGATCAGCGGCGTAAAGCTGACCACCTTCTACCACAGTATGGGAAATATTATCCTCGAACAAATGGTACAGCAGCACGACATCAGCAGCATCAATTCAGCACCCTTTGTAGATAACCTCGTGATCAATGCTGCCTGTGTTCCCCAACGTGGCCATGCGGAATGGGTGGAGCAGATCCGTTTTGCGAAACAGATCTATGTACACTATAATCAAACAGACCTTCAGCTCAAAGGCGCACACGTGCTCACTTTGAAAAAACAGTTAGGAGAAAAAGCGAGCCGCCGCCAGCGTGCAGATAATGCCATCTATATTAACTTCCATGATATGGTGGGCTGGCAGCACAGCTATTTTATGAACTTCCCTTATAACGTAAAGTTCAGGCTCACACCAGCCATGACGGATTACTTCTCCCGTTTATTCAACGGGCAGGGCATTTCATCCAATGAAGCGCTGAGCCTGTTCACTACTTCTTCAAACCAATCTCCCGCAAGCGCTCATCAAGATATTCGCCGGCAGTGATCGGTTCATACTCCAGGGGATGTTCTGCATCCACGCAACTGCTCAGGCAGCTGAGGTCCATATTGGATTTTGGATGCAGGAAGAAAGGAATGGAAAAACGCGAAGTGTTCCACATTTCACGTGGCGGGTTCACCACACGATGCGTAGTAGATTTAAGCCGGTTGTTGGTTAACCTTTGCAGCATATCACCCACATTCACCACAATCTGTTCCGGCAAAGAAGTTACCGGTACCCAGTTGCCCTGTTTGTCCAGTATCTGCAAACCATCTGCGGAAGCACCCACCAGCAAAGTGATCAGGTTAATGTCCTCATGTTGTTCTGCACGGATGGCAGATTTGGGCTCCTGTGTGATAGGCGGATAATGTATGGCGCGGAGAATGGAATTACCATTATGGATCTTGTCGTCAAAGTAATGTTCATCCAATCCAAGGTACAACGCAATAGCCTGTAACAATGCTTTGCCCGAACCTTCAAAACCGCGGTAGGCCTGGAAAAAAGTAGGTGTGAAAGCAGGTACTTCTTTCACCTGTACATTATCAGGATACTCCGCAGCAATGGGATCATTGTCTTCCACAGACTGCCCGAACTGGAAGAACTCTTTCAGGTCCGGTGCATCAAACCCTTTGGCGTGTTCCTTTCCGAAAGAAGTATACCCGCGCTGGCCGGCCAGTTGCGGTATTTCGTAACTGTGTTTTGTTTCGGAAGGAAGTTTAAAGAACTCCTGTACATACTTGTACAGATCCGCGATCAACGCATCGGAAATACCGTGGTTCTTTACCGCCACAAAACCTACCTCTTCATAAGCTTTCCCGAGTTTTTCAACAAACGCAGCTTTGCGTGCAGGATCGCCGGAGGTGAAGTCAGACAGATCAACAGAAGGGATGGAATTAACAGTAGCCATATCTTATTGTTTTGGAGCAATAAAGATAAGGAAATCAGGGATGCAGCGCATCCAACATATTAACTTCCTGCTCTGTGATATCTACCAAAGCATAACGCGCCACCCTATTGATCTTCATTTCATCCAAAGCGTCTACCATATTACGATAGCTGGACTCTTTAGTAGCCTTGATCATGATCACCAGGTCATCCGGATCCCCGAATGCCGCCGCCACCTTTTTCTGCTTGGCACGGATCACCTCCCCAATGCCGTTGGCAGGAGAGAAACTACTTTGATGGATCACCGGCGGATGCAAAGGATCATCCCCCTGCCCATCATACCATGATATAACATTGTTTTCACTCACCAACAAGGTCAATGCCTTACTTTCCCCAACAGGCACACCCTCTCCGTCCGCCGGCATAATAAGGTTCAACACCTTAGGTTTAGCCATTGTAGTAGTTAACATAAAGAAAGTGATCAAAAGAAACCCCAGATCTACCATAGGCGTCATATCCACACGGGTAGATAATTTTTTGCTGCGATGGCCACCATGGTTGCGGCCTTGATCGTTGCCAGTGTTCATTTCAGCCATAACAAAAGTTTTAAACGTTGATAGGATAAAAACAGCAACGGGAGCGAAACCCGCCGCTCCGGATCAGATAAGAAACACACACTTGTGTTTTGCTCAAAGAAGAGATGCAGGAGGAAAAGGTTTCCATAAAGAGATGAAGGAATTTGCACAAAGATGATTTTGTAGCCAGCATACCGCTCTCTACTCAGCCGCCGTTGTGTCACTCACTTCATCATTTGTACATAACCAGGCAGGAGAATTATTATTAAAAACAACTCCAAAAAAACTCCCCCCTCAAAAAAACCACCAGCGGAAATAACATAAAAAAAATTCGTCCGAAAACTGTTCCCTATTGCCTCATATAACCATTGGGCTAGTTTTTTCGGTCGAATTTTTTTTATGCTTATTGGGAGCGGCGGAATAAAAAAAGAGGTTGCCTTAAAAAGACAACCTCTCTCTTACTATAAAAAGAATAAACTAAAACTCAGCATTCTTCGGCGTACGCGGAAAAGGAATCACATCCCGGATGTTAGTCATCCCGCTCACAAACAATACCAATCGCTCAAACCCAAGCCCAAAACCAGCATGCGGCGCTGTTCCAAACCTGCGCGTATCCAGGTACCAGCTCAGCTCTTCCACAGGAATATGCAATTCCTCCATGCGCTTCACCAGCTTATCATAATTCTCTTCACGCTGAGAACCACCCACAATCTCCCCAATCCCAGGGAACAGGATATCCATCGCACGAACAGTTTTCCCATCCTCATTCTGTTTCATGTAGAACGATTTGATCGCGGCAGGATAATCAGTAAGGATCACTGGTTTCTTAAAATGTTTCTCAACGAGGTAACGCTCATGTTCACTCTGCAGATCAGTTCCCCACTCCTCCACGAGATACTGGAATTTCTTATTCTTATTAGGTTTGCTGTTCTTCAGAATATCGATCGCTTCAGTATAAGTGATCCGCATGAATTCATTGTTCAGCACAAATTCCAGCTTTTCGATCAATCCCATTTCACTACGGTCCTGCTGAGGTTTGGATTTCTCTTCTTCCACCAGGCGGCTAGCCAGGAATTCAAGATCTTCCCGGTTGTTCTCCAAAGCATAACGGATCACATATTTGATGAACTCCTCTGCGAGGTCCATGTTATCTTTGAGATCATAGAACGCCATCTCAGGCTCTATCATCCAGAACTCAGCAAGGTGGCGGGCAGTGTTGGAATTCTCCGCACGGAAGGTAGGCCCGAAAGTATAGATATCACCAAAAGCCATCGCACCCAGCTCACCTTCCAGTTGTCCGGATACAGTAAGGTTAGTAGAACGGCCAAAGAAATCTTCTTTAAAGTCAATGTCCCCATCACTGGTTAGTGGCGGCTTTTTCAGGTCCAGCGTGGTTACGCGGAACATTTCACCCGCACCTTCTGCATCAGATGCAGTGATAATAGGCGTATGCAGATAAACGAATCCTTTTTCATTGAAGAATTTATGCACCGCAAAAGCCAGGGAATGACGGAGACGGAAAATAGCCCCGAAAGTGTTGGTACGGAAACGCAAATGCGCAATCTCCCTTAAGTACTCCAGGCTGGGCCTGTTCTTTAATTGCAAAGGATACTTTTCACCATCGCAATCTCCCAGGATCTCCAGTTCACGTGCTTTCACTTCCACTTTCTGACCTTTACCCAAAGATGCCACAACTTGTCCGGTTACGCTGATAGCAGCGCCGGTAGTGAGTCTTCTTTGCAAAGCAGGATCTGTGTCCAGCTCAATTACGATCTGGAGATTATTATTAGTAGAGCCATCATTCAAAGCTATAAATTGGTTATTACGGAAGGTACGTACCCATCCTTTAACCGTTACTTCATAGTCTGTTTTGTCGCTAAGCAGGATCTGCTTGATCTTCACGCGTTGGCTCATATAAATAACAAATTTTAAAATGAGTTGCAAAAATAGTGTTTTATTCTGATCGTCAGAGGGGCAAATCGGGGTGCTATTAACAAAAGAACAGGGCTTCTGACAGCAAAAATTGTGGACATCTGACTACAAAACACCGGCATTTATCTGGTCTCACATTTGCTATATGATCAGGGTAAACAGTTGTTGGTACAGCGATACAAGTATTTTGAAAATTGCTATACATTAAAGGCCGGTCATCAATATTTATTTGGATAATAGTAAAACTTGTTTTAATCTTGTACTTACAATCTGTCTGATTAAGTCCTGTTTTTGCCATCTTCATCAGCAGTCCTTAACTCAAGTGATCCCTATCAATTTAATGATCAAGACTTTATTATTGACTCAAAACAATTATTTGTTAATTGGTGTATGTTGGTATGCAGTGGTACCCACCTTTCGACACTTCTAAAATTTGACAAACGCAGATGATGTACGACATCTTACAACTGAACGACATGCTCGTTCCTGAGCTGCTTGATATTGCAGAAAAACTGGACATTCCGAACTCGAAGAAACTGGACAAGCAGTCATTAATTTATAAAATTCTTGATAAGCAGGCGGTGATAGCATCAGAGGATCAGGGAAACGGAGATGAGAAAAAGGGACGAAAGCGAAAAGCTGCTGCATCGAAAAAAGAAGAACCAGCATCGACCCCAGCTCCCGCAGAACCAGCAGCCTCAGAAGAAAAACCCGCAGCAAAAAGAGGACGCAAAAACGCCGAACCAGCACCAGCTCCAGCAGCAGCCCCGAAAAAAGTTTCCAAATCAGAAGAACAGCCCACAACTCCACCAAAGCGTAAGCTCGATTTAGATTTGGATATACCTTCACTCACATTTGATGATGATGATGATATCGTGTTGCCTGCTCTATCTGATGAAGTGGAAGAAGAAATAGTATTGCCGGAAGAAGAAAATGAAGATGATTTTGTGACCGTACAGGAAGCAACCATGCCAGCTCCAAAACAACAACAGAGCGGTGGCGGCGGTGGTCACAAGTATCCTAAGAAACAGGAAGTTTTCAATATTGAATTCGATGGTGTGATCATCAGCGAAGGTGTATTGGAAATGATGCCCGATGGTTATGGTTTCCTTCGTTCTTCTGATTATAACTACCTCAGTTCTCCTGATGATATTTACGTATCTCCTTCCCAGATCAAATTGTTTGGTCTGAAAACCGGCGATACCGTACGTGGTGCAGTTCGTCCTCCGAAAGAAGGCGAGAAATACTTTGCACTGCTGAAAGTGGAAAGTATCAATGGTAAATCTCCTGAAGAAGTGCGCGACCGCGTTCCCTTCGATTACCTCACACCGCTGTTCCCTTTCGAAAAGCTCACGCTCACTACAACTTCCAACAACTATTCTACCCGTATCATGGATATGTTTACGCCCATCGGTAAAGGCCAGCGTGGCCTGATCGTGGCGCAACCCAAGGTAGGTAAAACCATGTTGCTGAAAGAAGTGGCCAACGCTATCGCTACTAACCACCCTGATATTTATCTGATGGTAGTGCTCATCGATGAGCGCCCGGAAGAGGTTACAGATATGGAACGTAGCGTGAAAGCTGAAGTGATCGCTTCTACTTTCGATGAACCTGCTGAAAAACACGTGAAAGTTTCTGCTATCGCATTGCAAAAAGCAAAACGACTGGTAGAATGCGGCCACGATGTGGTGATACTGCTGGATTCCATTACCCGTCTGGCCCGTGCACATAATACCGTAGCACCTGCTTCCGGTAAAGTATTGAGTGGTGGTGTGGAAGCAAACGCTATGCAGAAACCAAAACAATTCTTTGGTGCTGCACGTAAAATTGAAAACGGTGGTTCCCTTACCATCCTGGCAACTGCCTTGATCGATACCGGTTCTAAAATGGACGAGGTGATCTTTGAAGAGTTTAAAGGTACCGGTAACATGGAATTGGCGCTGGATCGCAGGCTTGCTAACCGTCGTATCTTCCCGGCTATTGATGTTACCGCATCTTCTACCCGCCGTGATGATCTGCTGCTGGAAAAAGAAATGCTGTCACGCATTTACATCCTCCGCAATCACCTGGCAGATATGAACACGGAAGAAACCATGAACTTTATGCTGCAACATATGAGAGGCACCAGGAACAACGAAGAGTTCCTGATCTCCATGAGCAGGTAATTATACCACGATTTGAATACAAAAGGGCAGTTACGCGATGGTGTAACTGCCCTTTTCCATTTTCACTATTCTATGCTATGGTCAGGATGCTATTTTTGCGGATAAGCAATGCTTAGATCCGTGATCTCTTGCGGTTGTTTTGCAGTTGAAGGCAAGGTGGCAAAAGTTTTCTGCTGCTGCGGTATGAGCGCAGAAGGACCATGAGGAGGCCTAGGTGGTGTTGGTGGTTTTGGAGGGCGTGGCGGCATCCGCGGCGCGGCACAACTAACAGCAACAATTAATATCGCTCCCATCACACCACTTATTTTCCATGCTTGTTTCATAACACACTATTTAATTCACCTTAGTTATGCTAAAACTTTGCCAAAAACGCAACAGCATTAGGTTTATTCCTGATACCTCTGCTTGTTTCAAATAAAAAGAATTCCATAGATCATATAAAAGCTACCGCGAAACGCTTTTTTTATTCTGCACAAGCTTCATTTCTTCATAAAAAACCATCGCTTTTAGCCCCTTAATAAATCCCCGCTCCTTAAACAAAAAAGGGGCCAGCCTCGCGGCCAGCCCCTTGTAAAGTCGTTACTTATTGCTAAGATTAGAACAACCAGTTAACACCTAAACCAAATTGTTTAGTGAATTGCAGGCCGAAAGAAGTGTTAGTTGTCTCAACACCTGATGGCTCAGCAGTGTCTTTTCTGTTGTTGAAATTGATACCGCCAAATACACCTTCAACATTGAAACGTTTAGTTACGAAGTAAGTGATACCCGGAACGATGTTAGCATCAATAGTGTTGAATTTATTGGTTTTAGTATCTTCTACTTTAGTTTGACCAAAAGCATAAGAAACATTTGCTTCACCGAAGAATGCAAATTTAGATTCACCTATGTTGTGGTAGTTACGCACAAAGATACCAGGAGCGATGCTTGTGTTTTTAGTTTTCACATCAACAGCACCTACTCTGTCTTTATCAGTAGTGAATTCAGTGTTTGCAAAAACACCCACTACCCATTTGTCGCTAACAGCATAACCAACCTTAGGGCTGATACCGAAGCTGGTTGAAGTTTCTTTACCATCAACGCCATCTACTTTTTCAGAAGAAGTACTAACTGCTACATTACCACCTAAAAGAATGTTACCTTTTTTAACCTGTGCATTCGCAAACTGAGTTCCGATAAGGCCCAATACAGCCACAACGATCATTTTTTTCATCTGTCGTACAATTTTTAGTTTTAAAATAAAATATGTCAATAATCGATTTCGCTAAATCATGTTTCTACATACATGTTATGCATTAAGCAATTGGGGGGAAGAAGATTTTTTGTGATTTATGGGCTATTTTAAACCGTTGAAAAAGATGGTAAGCACCATACCTTCACGGCTCATAAATTCTTTGATATTATCAGTACTTTGTAGTTCGTATCCTGCGGCCTGCCACTTGCACCAAACAACCCACAAACCAAACAACACATGCACTAACAGATCAGCCGTTCTTTCCGGATCATGTTTTGCTGCTATCTCCCCATCTGTGATCCCTTTCCGGATCCAGGCGGATAAGAACCGCATTTCCGACTGGTGAACCAATTCCCCAACCTGACGCATCAGGCTGCTGGGTTTATCGCTCACCCATTCATGAATGCCAAACAGAAAATGATAATCCAGTAATATTCTCTCCTTTACTGAAAGATATCGTTCCATCACCTCCTGCACCGAAACGGCTGTTTCCAAAAAACCGCTTACGTCTGTAAAACATTGTGAAACAATTCTTTCCACCACTCCCACATAGATGCTATCTTTGTCAGGAAAATAATAATACAAAGAACCTTTAGAGATCTCCAGATCTTTCGCAATTTCTTCCATGGTGGTCTTAGCCAGTCCAAAGCGTTTGAAACGCTTCAGTGCAGCTTCCAGTATCACTTCCCTTTTCTGATCCTGTTCGCCCATTTCTGAATTACAAAAGAAGCCTTTGACTTTTTGACTTCGCGGGTCAAATGTACATCGTTTTTTGATATGGCCAAAAGAATTTAAGCCCGGTTTTGTAAGAACTTCATTAATTGTTATGCATAAATCAATGGTAATGCAAATATAAAGAAATATTTAATTAAATAATATGTAATCGTCTAAAGATTTGTTAAAACGAGCATAGCAGCCGTTTTTCGAAGATTTAACCTTGATTTAATGTTTCCAAGGCCGAAATTTTTCTCTTTTTTAAGTGGTTTTTAAGGTGAAATGGTAGCTCAATGTATAACACTCCAATACTTGACATAGGGTATTCCATCTCTTGACATAGGCTCGACATAGGCTCAGTGTATAGGAATCCTATACCTGCCCAATAGAAAAGAAAAAGCCGAAGGGAGTGACACAACGGCGGCCGGGTCAGCGGATAAATGCTGGCCCCATCATCTTTACACCCCACAAAAAAGCCGCCCGGAAAACCCGGAGCGGCCAGTTATATATCCATCCCGCAGCTTACCAGCCCAGGATATACGCAAAGATCAGCGGCGCCACAATAGTCGCATCAGACTCCACGATGAATTTAGGTGTATTAATATCCAGTTTACCCCAGGTGATCTTCTCATTAGGCACAGCCCCGGAATAAGAACCATAAGAGGTTGTAGAATCAGAGATCTGGCAGAAATAGCCCCAGAAAGGCACATCATGCCATTCCAGGTCCTGGTACATCATCGGCACCACGCAGATCGGAAAATCACCCGCAATACCCCCACCGATCTGGAAGAAACCAACGCCCTTACCGGAAGAATTCTTGCGGTACCAGTCGCTCAGTTCCACCATGTACTCAATACCGCTCTTCATAGTAGATGCTTTCAGCTCTCCTTTGATGCAGTAAGAAGCAAAGATGTTACCCATGGTACTGTCTTCCCAACCCGGCACAACAATAGGGATATTCATTTCCGCTGCCGCGATCATCCAGCTGTTTTTAGGATCTATCTCGTAATGTTCTTTCATTACGCCGCTCAACAGCAGTTTGTACATAAACTCATGTGGGAAATAACGTTCACCTTTCGCTTCCGCATCTTTCCAGATCTTCACAATGTGCTGCTGGATACGGCGGAAAGCCTCTTCCTCAGGGATACAGGTATCTGTAACACGGTTAAAACCGCCTTCCAGTAATTCCCATTCATCCTGGGGGCTCAGGTCACGGTAATTAGGCACGCGTTTGTAGTGCGTATGCGCTACCAGGTTCATGATATCCTCTTCCAGGTTAGCACCTGTACAGGAGATAATATCCACCTTACCTGCGCGGATCATTTCTGCGAAAGAAATACCCAGTTCAGCAGTACTCATGGCACCTGCGAGGGTCACCATCATTTTACCACCTTCCAGTAAATGCGTTTCGTATCCCTTGGCCGCATCTACCAGTGCCGCCGCATTGAAGTGGCGGTAGTGATGCTGGATAAATTGAGAGATTGGCCCTTTATTCATAACTAAATTTGTTTTTACCTGTTCAGGCCGCAAATGTAAGACAAAGAGCCGGGGTTTTCCCCATAAAAAAACCGTTCCGTAGGATACGGAACGGTCATACTGATTAACACTAAAACTAAAACTAGATCGGGCTGCGATTAATCGCTATGCTTTGGTAAGTTTCTTAAGCGTTGTGAGGCTACCTGATTGCTCAGCTTTCAACACGGTCCAGTGTGTTTCGCTTTCCAGCGTGATCACATAAGTAGTGTTGCCTTCTGCATCATACTCCACAATGTTCTGGATCTTTTGATCAGGGAACTTCTTCATCAAACGGCTGATCACTTTTAAAGGTAACTCAGTGTCTGTAATGTAACGGGAAGTAGCCAGCAGGTTTCCTTCTCTGTCAAAATGCGCAGTTACTTTAGAAGACTTCATGGTAAATTTAGCCACATACTTATCAGGCGTGCTGTACCAGGAAACATCTGCCGCACCGGCAAATTGATTGTTAAATGATTCCATCACTTTTTTGTTGTCGATGGTTCTGCCATCTCTGGCAAAGGTTGCGCTGGTTACTACCAGGGCTAAGGTTAGAATGGCGATAATTTTTTTCATGGCGGAAAAATTTTTATCTGGGTTTGTTTAATTGTGATTTGTAATAATTGATTACGATGTAAAAGTAGTACGCGGTTGATAGGCGGACAAGGGAATAGTTAAGAGTGGCAGCACTAGATTAACCCAATGTTATGCATGTTATAACGCATACGCAAAACACACATTTCCATTCGTCTGAAATTCAATCCCACAGAGGTGTTGAGCGGAAAAGGCAAATGTTGCATTTGCAGGAGTTAAGAGTATGTTAAAACGGAATACTGGTGACAATCGGTAGGATGAAAAACGCGTTTTTCAAAAGCGGACACCTTGTTTCATTAGCGAACACCATCAGTAATTATCCTATCTTCGGTGAGCTCAAAGCGCCTGTTTATCAGGTTTTTACCGTTCATTCGTTTTCTATTACCGTTCAACAGCCCATGAATTATCTTGCCCACGCTTACTTATCTTTTCATGATCCGGCCATTACTGTTGGCCAGATGATCGCCGATTTTGTAAAGGGCAAACAAGTGCTCACTTTCCCTGCGGACATTCAAAATGGTATCCGTGCCCACCGGGAGCTGGATGAGTTTACGGATAAACATGAGGCCACCCGCCGGGCCAAAGATATTTTTAAACCTACCTGCGGCCCCTATGGTGCTGTATTCATGGATGTGGTCTACGATCACTACCTGGCCAACGACCCTCAGCACTTTAATTTATTGACCCTGGGCGCCTTTGCAGAATCCACCTACCAGGTGCTGCAGGCCCACAATTATTTATTACCGCCCTTTTTCCAGCAGGTATTTACCCATATGCGCCACCATAACTGGCTCTACCAATATCATCAAAGGGATGGTATTTATCAGAGCTTTTCAGGGATCGTGAGGAGGGCTAAGTATTTCGACCAGCCGGTAGCTGTGCCTTTTGGGGTGTTTGATGATAATTATAATATACTGGAGGAATGTTACCAGGCCTTTTTCCCGGATGCCCTGGCTTTTATGAAAGAAAGACTACCTGGTTTACAATAGGATAATAGGGGGATCCCCTTTGCCACGCGTCCATTCAGTAAGGGAATTTTCCCAAAATCGCGTAGGTTTGCTCTCAGATTCAGATCAATCAGTAACTATAAAAGAACCGCAGTTTATGAATAAGTTAAAAGCAGCTGTTGTAGTGGCATGCCTGGCTCTCAGCCAATTAGGCTTTGCACAGGAGAAAAAAATGCCCCCGGTAGATCCCAGCCCCATGGACATGGCCTACTACCCCGTTATGTTTCCTTATGTATGTAAAGTAAAAGGAGAACCCGGCACCCTGGTGGCCCGTACTGTTTTCAGCCGTCCCCAGAAAAAAGGCCGCCCTATCTTCGGCAACCTGGTAGAATATGGTAAAGTATGGCGCTTAGGTGCTAACGAAGCCACAGAGATTGAATTCTTCCGCCCTGTAACGATCGGCGGCAAACTCATTCCTAAAGGCCGGTATACCCTTTATGCCATTCCCACGGAAACAAAGTGGACCGTTATATTGAATAAACAAACAGATATCTGGGGTTCTTATAAATATGAGCCCAGTCTGGACATTGTTCGTACAGACGTGCCGGTTGCTCCAGCTGATGAAGAACTGGAGGCATTCAGCATGGTATTCGAAAAAGCAGCCTATGGTGCTAATCTCTTAATGGGTTGGGATAAAACACAGGTAAGTTTACCTATCCGCTGGACGGAAGCTGCAACGGTACCCGCAAAGAAACCCATAGCAAAGAAATAAGTAAATATCTTATTATAAAGAAAAGGCAACGAGTGATCGTTGCCTTTTCAGTTTAACCAAATAAAAAAAGCGGTAAGAATACCGCCTTCAGTAATTTTTAACCATATCCTATGAAAAACCTACGGTAAAATTAGGGGAATTAATAATAAGGTAATATCCGTTTCTGGTGAACGCATCGAAATTCCTCGTGAACGAACAGATAACAGCTGTATCGTCCGAAACCCGCGTAGAATTTGGGTTACAGCGGATGTAGTACTACTACGTACGTGTTATAGTATAACTACGCAAGCCTTCAAAAACGGCCCCATTTCCAAATTCATTATCTTTGATACGCTCATAAAATATAGCAAACCATGAAGTTAGGCACCAAACTTATACATGCAGGAGTTGAACCGGACCCTTCCACCGGGGCCATTATGACCCCCATCTTCCAAACCTCCACTTACGTGCAGGCAGCACCGGGAGATCATAAGGGATATGAATATGCCCGTACCCAAAACCCTACCCGCAACGCATTACAGAACGCATTGGCTGCCATAGAGAACGGCACACACGGACTGTCTTTTGGCAGCGGCCTTGCAGCCACAGACGCGGTTTTAAAGCTACTGACCCCGGGAGATGAAGTAATTGCTTCCAACGACCTGTATGGCGGTACCTATCGCATTTTCACTAAAGTTTTTGCCCGCTATGGAATTAAGTTCCATTTCATTGATATGCAGAACGCTGCGAACCTGCTGCCTATCGTAAACAGCCAAACGAAAATGATATGGATTGAAACGCCTACCAATCCTTTATTAAATATTATAGATATTGCAGCTTGTGCGGTGATTGCCAAAGAAAGAAAGATACTTTTGGCGGTAGACAACACCTTCGCTTCCCCTTATTTGCAGAACCCGCTAGACCTTGGTGCGGATATTGTAGTACACTCTGCTACTAAATACCTGGGAGGTCACAGTGATGTGGTACATGGGGCCGTGATCGTAAAAGACGATGCATTGGCACAACAACTCGCTTTCATCCAGAACAGTTGTGGAGCCGTTCCCGGGCCACAGGATTGCTTCCTGGTGCTCCGTGGACTAAAAACACTGCATATCCGTATGCAAAGGCATTGTGAAAATGGGGAGGCGGTAGCCAAATATTTGCGCCAGCATCCCAAAGTAGGGAAAGTGTACTGGTGCGGGTTTGAAGATCATCCCAATCATGCAGTGGCTAAAAAGCAGATGCGTGGTTTTGGCGGTATGATCTCCTTCACCCTCAAAGATGATAGCATGGAAGTGGCATTAAAAGTGCTCAGTGGCACCAAACTCTTTTCCCTGGCGGAATCGCTGGGAGGGGTGGAATCACTGATAGGCCATCCGGCCAGCATGACACATGCCTCTATTCCAAAGGAAGAAAGAGTGAAAAATGGGCTGGTTGATTCCCTGATCCGCCTGAGCGTAGGCATTGAAGATGTGGAGGATCTGATAGAAGATCTGAAGCAGGCCATCGGCTGATTACCGCGGATATTAGAAAAGCTGGGATAAACTCCTTATTTTTAGCGGATTACACCTATAGCCTCCCGCCCCCTTGGGTAAGGGAGGGTCCATATACCATAACCATAACCATGAAGTCCCAACAACTGAAAGATTATTTAGACGCCAAAGCGGCTTATTACAATCAGCCGGCCTTTATAGGAGAGGATCCTATCAGTATTCCTCACCGATACAGCCAGCTGCAGGACATAGAGATCTCCGGATTGTTTGCCGCCATATTAGCATGGGGAAACCGCACTACCATTATTAATAAGTGCACGGAACTCATGGAGCTCTTTGATAATTCACCTTATGATTTTATCCGCAACCACGAGGCGCGGGACCGTATGAGGTTCATGAACTTCAAACACCGCACGTTCAATGGGCTGGACCTCCTCTATTTCGTAGAGTTCCTGCAACATTATTACAGTAACGTAACCTCCCTGGAATTTGCTTTCAGCGGCCATCTGGACCAATCAGACACAGACGTTGAAAAAGCAATCGCGGGTTTTCATAAGATCTTTTTTGCGCTGGAACATCCTGAACGCACCCGCAAACACATTTCCACTCCGGCACGCAATTCCGCCTGCAAAAGGCTGAATATGTACTTACGCTGGATGGTAAGGAAAGATACAAGTGGCGTGGATTTTGGGATGTGGCACCATATATCGCCATCACAACTCGTATGCCCTATGGACATACATGTGAGCAGGGTGGCCACCCGACTGGGCTTGATCAGAAATGCAGATCCTTCCTGGAGCACTGCTATCGAGCTAACGGAAAGGCTTAGAGAGCTGGACCCGGAAGATCCTGTTAAGTATGATTTTGCACTGTTCGGTTTAGGTGTGGTTGAAAAATATGTTTGATCAATTTAACTGGAAATGAAGAAACTTACCGGACTGGTAGCACTGTTATGCTACGCATTTTCACTCTCCGCGCAGGACTATGTGGAACTGAACTACAAATTTAAAAAAGGAGATGCTTTTGCGTTTGAGCAGCAAAGCCGCAGTGAAACCTATATTACGGTAAACGAAGTGGTGCAGCGCACTACCCGTGATTACAATAACAAAATGGAATTCGTGATCAGGGAAGCCACTCCCGGTGTTTTCATTCTCAGCTTCACTTATACAGATATCAAGTTCAATTTCAACGCCAAAAACCAGAACATCTTTGTAGATGCCAAGGTAGCCAACGATGCAGAACCCCTGCAAGGTGCATTGAAACTCATGCTCAACCAGCCCTTCACTGTAGAGCTGCAATCCACCGGTTTCATCAATAAAGTAGAAGACTTGGATGCTGCGCTGGACAAAGCCTCCGCCGCTTTTTCCAAACTCAAATCAGATGAACAGGCTGCCTATAAAAAGCTCTTGAAAGATCAGTTCGGCACAGATGCTTTCCGCTCCTGGCTGGAACAGCTACTGGTAGTATACCCTGTTCACGGTATCAAGAACGGTACGCAATGGGAAGAAAGTGTGCCCCTGCGCACTGGTCTCAAAGGCCGCATAGACCTCTACTGGAACCTGATCCACTTCGATAGCCAGACCGCCAAGATCAATGGTACCGGCAATATCAAAACCGATAAGCTGGAAAGCTTTATGGTAGAAGAAGGGATCCAGGCTACCGCTGCCATTGAAGGCACCCAAACCAGCAATTACCTCATCAACCGCGAAAGCGGGCTCCCCAGCATCTGCGTACAGAACACAGAAATGAAAGGAGAATACATCTACATGGCCAATCGTAAGAAACAACTTAAAAAAGACCTGAAAGTGCCGGTGAGGATCATTACCAACGCATCTTATAAGATCAAGCAGGTAAAATAATGGAAGACCGTTATTTACAGGAAACCGGCATATGGATCCGCGAAAACACCGGCATCCGTGTTCCGGAATCCGTTAGTATGGAAGAACTGGAGCAGTTGCTTTCAGAAAGACTGGAAGTACTGGTGGAAAAGGATTTTCAGCAGTTTGTACTCCTGCTCTACCAGGTGGATGTATCAGAAAAGAAAGTAAAAGCCATTCTCGCATCCGAAGGTTATCCAGATGTATATCACTCTGTAGCAAGACTGATCATAGACCGGCAGATGGAAAAGATCAAGAGCAGGGAATTCTATAAACAGCCGCCGGAGAGTTTAACGGATGAAGAAGAGAAATGGTAAAGGCAGCGCCGCACGCTTACAACTTAACCAGTAGTTCTTTCGCCTCGCGGTTTTCCGGATTGATCACCAATGATTTTTGCAGGTAAAGCCTTGCATTTACAGCATCCTTTAATAAATAATATCCTTTGCCAAGTTTGGTATAGATCTTTTCATAGCTCCAGTGAATATCATCAATGATATCTTTCCTTAGCCGGAGGTATTGCAGTAAATATTCAACCCCCTTCTGCACGTTATACGCATTATCCACTGCATAAGTTCCCACAAGGAAATATATATCTACGTTCTTCCCCCCATATTGCAAAGCCTTTTGCAGGTATTCCCATGCTTTTTCATGATCATTCTTTTCAATATTCACCGCCAGCGCCCGGTAACAATCAATCAGCGTAAACGCTTCCCAGCCTTCTCTTTCCTTGATGGCCAGCGTTTTTTGTATCGTTGACCGGTAATATTGTTCTGCCCTTTTGAGCAGGCCCAGTTGCACGCAATAATCACCAAAATTCCTGGTGTCGTACCCCTTCAGCTTATCTGAATTGAAATAGTCAAGAAGTTTTACCAGGCTTACAGAATCTTTCTGTTGAATCGCTAATTGTGCAAACCTGCTATACCATCTATAGTTCTTTTCCACCCTGATCCCATAGGCAGTTTCCACACGGGCAGCTACTCGCAGGAACCCTTCCCAGGCATTTTTTCCCGGATCAATATCAGCGTGGGGATCATAACGCTGTGAAATAAATTCCAGCCCCGGCTGAATAGCCATTGTTAAAATATTGCTGTGATCCCCACGCGGGATACTGTCATATTTTATAAAGAACCTGCCTTTATTAAATGCGGTTAACTTGTTGCAATTCTCTTTCGCGTAGGCATGGCGCCTTTCCATATCAAATTCACCAACAGCAGCATAGTAAAAGGTTTCACGGTTGTTGCGGATAGCCTTTTCATCCAGTGCGGCATCCATGCCCGCCTTTTCCGGAGCCAGTAAAATGTACCCGTTAAACATATCGGGTTCATGCTGGAAAATATAATTAGCATAACTCGCGGCATAAGAATGCCCTACATATGCCCTGAAATCAGAAGCATTGTATTTCCGTTGCACATCTGCAAAAATCTCATTTTTCAGACAGTCCAGGAATTGCAATCCCGGGGCCGTAAGCAAGCCTGTGTTGTACACAAACCCGATCCTGTCCATATCAGCCACCACTGTTACTACCAGCATATTCAGCACCGGGTATCCCGCACTCCTGAAATAACGTAATTGTGATGCTATGTAGGGACCATCTATCATTCCGTATTTCATGGCATATAACACAGGTAACCGCTCTGCCGTATCCCGGTTTTCAGGTACCATAACATGGTAATAGACCGTATCCCGGAGAATACGGGAATATAATTTTTCCCTGATCTCATGCTGTGCAAAAGCAGATATGGAAAACAGGATGCTGAAAAGGAACACAAGCCGGCACTTCATTGCTCTTAGTTTTAAACCAATGCAAAGAAACCAAAGCTTGCAGCTGTAAAATTGTACTTTTCGGACAAGCAGGTTATAAATAAAGAGGCTGTTCTTCTCCGGAACAGCCTCTTTCTTATGATCAGATCGATCTACTTATCGAACATTAAAGCTCTTGCCTTTTCTTTATCTTCTTTCTCACTCACGTCAAAGTAAGTACCAAACACCCTGTCCCAGAAAGAAGAACTTACGCCAAAGCCCTTATCATCACTCTTATAATGGTGCAGGTGATGATTACGCCATAAAGGTTTCAGGAACTTGAACGGCGGATGCCATGCATGGATAGCATAGTGCATGCTGCCATAAGTGAGATAACCGATCAGGAAACCCGGGAAGAACATAAACACCATTTCCCCCATCGCCAGGTACATAATAGAAAAGAGGATGGAAGCGATGATCAGGCTGGGTACCGGTGGCATGAACAACCGCTGCTTATCTCTCGGATACTCATGGTGATTGCCATGCAACACATACACGATCCTTTTCCACTTAGGATTCTCTGTTACATAATGAAAGAGGTAACGGTGTATCGCATATTCAAATAAAGACCAGGTAAATAAAGCGCCTAAAAAGATCAATGTTACTTTGCCGACCCCGTAACCTAATGTGTTGTAGCTATAATAAAGCATATAGCCGAGCACAGGCAGATACATGCCCCAAATAAAAAGAGGATGTGTTTTGGTGAGTATTTCCAGATATTGGCTCTCAAATAATCTTGCCTGTCCTTTGTTTTTAATCTTGTCAAATTTCATGACTCCCAATTTTTAAATTAAACCATTGCATCTAATTATAAGTAACAGGAGTAGGGAACAAAAAGTTGGTATTATTTTTATTGGTCCGACAGCAACCGGGATATGGTAACTAGTTCGTACTCATTTCTCTGCAAATATCGTATCAATTTATCCAATTGAAAATAAAATTTATCTATACGGCGTGGATCTGTGCCTATATGAAGCAATAAAATGAAGCCGTTAAGCCCCGCTGGGCGCTGATCCTCATAATCTAACACAGATTGAAGGATGGTTTTACTATCCCTGTAACTTTTGCCCATTTCTGGATAAGTATAATCTGCCGTACTACGTGTACCCGGGGAAAAATTCACCAATTGAAGGCCCATATTACCCGTCCACTGCACTATGGAATCATTATACCATTCATATGGCGGCAGGAAATAATGTGGTGCCGGAATACCCTGTTTTTCCATGGCCCGGTAATTCAGGGCCAGGTCTTCCTCAAACTGGTGGCGGGTTACAAGCAAACTGTCCCTTTTGGCCCAGTCGCAATACAAAAGATGCCGCCCTGAATGAGGCCCCAGGTAATGCCCCTCTTTCTTTAACCGTTGGATCAGCGGCCCAAACTTAGTAGTCTCATAAAACGTGCCGGTAAGGAAGAAAGAAGCTTTTACTTTGTGTTTCTTCAACACATCTGCTATATGTTTTCCCCCGTCTGCAAATTCATGTCCCGTGAAAACCAAGGCGATGCGCCGTTTTGTAGTATCCCCCCTTGTAATGGCCACTGCTGGCTTTCCCAGCCCCGCCGTAGCATCCTCAAATATTTGAAGGTCAGGCGCGTAGGCACGTTTACGTTTTAGCTCATAATTGTAAACGATATCTCCCACTTCTTTGAAGAAAGGATAACCTTCTTCTTTATATTCGTACTTATCATCGTTCAATGTACCATCCCGGTTCACATAAATGTTCCCACTGAGCATGAATTCCGTCTTGTGTTTAAAATCTGCGAAATAGGCGATATCCGTTAAAAAACCATAAGACCAGCCTGTTTTATTGAATACCCGGATATAGGGTGGTATCTTGCCCTGGCTGGCTTTGAAGCGGAAAAACTTTGTATAGCTGTCAAAGAATTCACTCGTATCATAGGCCGGGTGTTTTGACTCAAAAGGTAAAGCCCCCATATACCGGTAAAGGAAACGATAATCATCCGCGGTGAGCTTGAACCTTTTAGAAGGGGGTACGGAAGAAGGGAATAATACAGATTGCAGGATCTGTTGTAAGTCCTCCAATGGCGCATTATTATGCCGCGTAAAATCCATAGGCCGGTTCACCAGCTCTTCGTCTTTATTATAATGCGCACGCCCCATCAGTAAAGGTTTGGAGAAGTCGAACTGCACCGTACTCACTGCTTCCGGTTGATCATAGATATGTTTGCCATCCCTGATAAAATGTACCGGGTTTGTATGCCTGTTCTCCTCTTCCGTCATAGGCACAAACCTTCTTGTGATGCGCATGCGGGGATATCCCTTTACCCACAAACCCTCATTGATGGCCTGCTGCCCGATGAATTCATACAAGCGGTTATACGCATCATTATCACTGACCAGGAACACCTTCTTTATATACTGTTCAATAGAAGGCAAGCCATTTTCAGCAGAGGTATCGCTGTTTACGGCAGACTGCCCGCCATAAACACTATCTGTTAACATGGGCGTATTTCGGCTGATGCCCAGCCTGTTCAGCTTTTCCAGCGCCAGGAAAGCCAATGGCATTTTAACCGTGGAAGCCGGATTGAAATAGGTATCGGCATCCACATGATAGTAGTAATGTTTAAACGTGGGCCGGTTCTGCGCATCCCGGTTGATCTCTGTATAGATCAATTGTACCCGGAAGGAATCCGGATGTTGCAGGATATGCTTTAAAGCAGGCGAAGCATGTTGTAACAACAGGTCCTCCAGGAACTTATCTGTACGGGGCTGGGCATCTGTCGCGCTGCCGCATAATAGCAGCATAAACGTGAATAGTAAACGAGGCATACCTTAAAGTTATATATTTGGGCACTAAAACACCAAAACCAACACATGAAACTCGTTACCTATTTACGGGAAGAAGTAGACCAGCTGGCCATGCTGGTGAATGGTCAATTATATAATGTACAGGAGTTACATCCCGACCTGCCCACCACCATGCATATGTTCCTGCAGATGTGGGAAGAAGTGATAGACCTTGCTATTCAGCTGGATGCACAGCTCAAAGCAGGCAAAATGCCAAGAGCCACCAGCTGGGGCGTTCCTTATGAATCCGCGCAATTGCTGGCCCCGGTACCCTTTCCAACCTCCTGCAGAGATGGTTATGCTTTCCGCCAGCACGTGGCTGCCGCCCGCCGCAACCGTAAAGTAGATATGATCCCCGAGTTTGATCAATACCCGATCTTCTATTTCACCAATCATAATGCCATACAAGGCCCCGGAGATATCCTCTGCATGCCTGATCATTTCCGCAACCTGGACTTTGAGCTGGAAGCAGCCATCGTGATCTGTAAACGCGGCCGCAATATCCCTGCTGCCGAAGCAGATGAATACATCGGCGGCTATATGATCATGAACGATATGAGCGCACGCCTCCTGCAAATGGAAGAAATGAAACTGAACCTTGGCCCCGCCAAAGGCAAAGATTTTTCTACTGTGATAGGCCCCATGCTGGTAACACCTGATGAACTGGAACCTTACCTGGTCCCTGCAAAAGAAGGCCACGTAGGTAATAGCTACAATCTCAAAATGAAATGCTGGGTGAATGGTGTACAGGTTAGTGAGGGCAATATGGGGGATATGGACTGGACCTTTGCAGAGATAGTAGAACGTTGTGCTTATGGTGCAGACATCCTGCCCGGAGATATTATCGGCAGCGGTACCGTTGGTACAGGTTGTTTCTTAGAACTCAACGGCACCGGTAAACTGAACGATCCCAATTATAAGGAACAATGGCTGCAGGCAGGAGATGTAGTGGAAATGGAAATTGAAGGATTAGGCCGTCTTATAAATACTATTGTAGCAGAAGAGTCCGACTTCTCTATCCTCTCTCAGAAAAAGAATGTATGAAAGTAGTACCAGGTGAGATAAAAACCAGTGAGCTGCACGCTTATCTGCTGGGTGCCATAGCCCCGCGGCCTATTTGTTTTGCCAGTACGGTTGATGAAGAAGGGCAGCCCAATCTTTCTCCCTTTAGTTTCTTCAATGTATTCGGCTCTAATCCTCCTACGCTGATATTTTCGCCTTCCCGCCGTGTGCGTGATAACACGGTGAAACATACACTGGAAAATATCTATGCTACAAAAGAAGTGGTGATCAATGTGGTGAATTATGCCATGGTTCAGCAAGCTTCGCTCTCCAGTTGTGAATATCCGAAAGGTACCAGCGAATTTGAGAAAGCAGGTTTCACCCCACTCGCTTCAGAGATCATAAGGCCTTTCCGTGTGAAAGAAAGTCCTGTGCAACTGGAATGTGTTGTGAAACAAGTGATCGAAACCGGTAACCATGGCGGCGCCGGCAACCTCGTGATCTGTGAGCCGGTCATGATCCATATCAATGATGATGTGCTGGATGCAAATGGAAAAATAGATCCGCAGCTTATTGACCTCGTTGCAAGAATGGGTGCAGACTATTATTGCCGTGCTTCCGGCAATGCTGTATTTGAAGTAGCCAAGCCAAATTTAAAATTAGGTATTGGCGTAGATGCATTGCCATGGGGCATCCGGAACAGTGCTATTCTTACCGGCAATAACCTTGGGCAGCTGGGGAACGTACATGAATTCCCTGTGATAGATGCTACTTTCCATGATGATCATCTGAAGAATATTATCCAGTATTATAGTATCAATCCGGATGAAATGGAAAAGGAATTGCATACTTACGCTAAGCAATTGCTGGCTGAAAATAAAGTGAATGAGGCCTGGCAGGTTTTGCTGGCCGGAGGGTGAGGGAGTTTTTATGGCTTCTTTTAATTCCCTGGCTTAAAAAAACACCGACCTTGTAAACACAGCTTTCACATTACCTCCAAATAAAAACGGGCGTCCCAATGGAACGCCCGTTTCTTTTATAATAATCTCCTTAGATCTTCACATTCCCAAAAACCTTCTTCAACAACTCTGTAGACCTCGCTGCAGGATTCTGACGGATCGCCAGCTCTTCCTTTGCAATCTGATCAAACAAAGCTTTCACCGCTTTCTCTGTCACATATCCTTTCAGATCAGGATTGATCTTATTGAAGGTAGTAGGCAAGCCATTATACTTCGTCACCAATGTGCTGTAGTACCTCGTAGCTGCCGTATTGTTCAAGGCACTGTCAACAACAGGAGAGAATGCAGACTTCAGCGACTCTGTAGTTTTGCTTTGGAAGAAATCAGTAGCAGAACGCTGCCCGCCTTTCAACAGGTTCAACGCATCTGTAATGGTCATAGATTTGATAGCATTCACAAAGATGGGAGAAGCAAAACCCACTGCCTGCTCAGCCGCACGGTTGATCTGCAGGATCGCTTTATCCACTTCACCACCTAAACCAATACCACGCAACGTTTTCTCCGCTTTCAATGCATCCGGCGGTAACAAAATTTTATACGCTTCATTTCCAAAGAAACCATTTTGCTTATTCAGGGCTGCAATACCTGCCTGCACGCCTTTCTCCAAAGCTTCCTTAATACCCATTCCAGCCTCATTCTCCGTAACAGAACCAGTACTACCGGTAGAAGTACCACCTGATTTCAAAAGGCCCGATGCTTTCTTCAGTATTTGTGCCTGTGTTGCAGTGTGCAGGACTAATACACCTGCCAGTAATAAAAGTGTTTTTCTTAGCATAGATTTTAAATTATTCATGTATGGATAGTAAAGGGACGTTTGTATGAAATGCGATACGGGATGTATTACTGCGTTTAAAGATGCTGTCGAACAACCCATGTTTTTTAGGAATGATCAGCAACAGGTCAGCCGATTGTTTTTCGGCAAACGCTGTAATACCTTCTGCCACATTTGGATGATCCACAAAATGATACTGCGGATTATAGTTGTGCAGCATATTGTCCAGTTCCTGGTTCTCTGCAGGATGCATATGTTCCTTCCCTTCTTTCTGTATGTTCAGTACGAGCAATTCCGGTGTAAAGGCATCCAGTAATTTATGCAGGGGTTCCTTGCGGGTGGTCTTTGCTACTTTGCGCAGATCACAGGCAAACACGATCTTTCTGACGGGAGAAAAGGATGCGGAAGTAGGTACTACAATAACAGGGTAACTGGAATTTTTCACCACATCCACCGTATTGGAACCCACCAGTATTTCTTCCAGCTGGCTGCCACCTGTGATACCCATCACAATAAGGTCTACCTCTTCTTCTTTACAAACCTGGTCTATATTAGCCGCGAGTAAATGATTATCTGCCCTTACCAGCAGGCTGATGGAAGCTGGTAATTCCCCTGCCAGTTCATTTTTCATTTTATGCAATCCCTCTATGCTGGCATCCCTCAGATCTTCCATATTTACCATAGGCACCGCCGTAGGGAGGTCTGGAATAGGAACGATCAATTCATATGCGTGATAGAGGATAATCTTAGAAACCCCAAGCTGCTGGGCTAAACCAATCGCATATCGCGCAGCATTATAAGCTGTTTCGGAAAAATCAGTCGGTACAATAATCGTTTTCATGCCGGGTGGTTTTACATAAAGTTAGCAATAACCGCACCAATCAACCCAGTTATATATAAAAGAAAATTGTTAAAATATAGCGGCCGAAGAGAGGCTTCCAACCCAATTCGTACAAAACCACTGAAATAAATTATTTTTGCTCTCCATTTCGGAGCGGGCAGCTGTCAGCAACCCGTTAAAAACCAGTATCACACACGAAAATGAGCGTAATTAGCCAACAACAGCTTTCAGAACAGGAGATCATTCGCCGCGAAAAGCTGCAGGAACTTGTAAACTTGGGCATCGACCCTTATCCGGCCCCGGAATATCCCGTGAATGCTTATTCCGTGGACATCAAAGCCGGTTATTCTGAAGAAACCAAAGCGCAATACCAGGATGTTTGCCTCGCCGGCCGCATCATGAGCACCCGCGACATGGGAAAGGCAAACTTTGCCGTATTGCAGGATAGCAAAGGCCGTATTCAATTATATATAAAACGGGACGATATCTGCCCCGGTGAAGATAAATCCCTCTACGACCAGGTTTGGAAGAAACTCACAGACCTGGGAGATTTCATTGGCGTGAAAGGATATGCCTTTATCACCAAAACCGGCGAAACCTCCGTTCACGTAAAAGAACTCACCATCCTGGCAAAAGCATTACGCCCATTGCCGGTGGTAAAAGAAAAAGAAGGAGAGTCCTTTGACAGTGTAACAGATCCTGAATTCAAATACCGCCAGCGGTATGCGGACCTGGTGATCAATCCCCAGATCAAGGAAGCCTTTATTAAACGTACCCGCCTGGTGCAAACCATGCGCGATTTCTACAATGAAATGGGCTACCTGGAAGTAGAAACACCTATCCTGCAGGCTATCCCCGGTGGTGCTACCGCCCGTCCTTTTATCACCCATCATAATGCGCTGGATATTCCATTATACCTCCGCATCGCAAATGAACTATACCTGAAAAGACTGATCGTTGGCGGATTTGAAGGGGTGTATGAGTTTGCGAAAGATTTCCGCAACGAAGGAATGGACCGTACGCACAACCCGGAATTCACGGTAATGGAAATGTACGCCGCCTACAAAGATTATGAATGGATGATGCGCACCACAGAAACACTGCTTGAAAAAGTAGCCATCAATGTGAACGGCAGCTCCAAAGTAACAGTAGGAGATAAGGAGATAGATTTCAAAGCGCCCTATCGCCGCGTAACCATGTTCGATGCTATTAAAGAACATACCGGCATAGATATTACGGATATGGACGAAGCGCAACTCCGTGATGTTTGCAAGCAATTGCACATCCAGGTAGAAGCCAGTTCCGGTAAAGGAAAACTCATTGATGAGATCTTCGGTGAGAAGTGTGAACATCATTATGTGCAACCTACTTTCATCATAGATTATCCTGTTGAAATGAGTCCGCTTACCAAAAAACACCGCAGCAAAACAGGCGTGGTGGAACGTTTTGAGCTGATCTGCAACGGAAAGGAAATTGCCAACGCCTACTCTGAGCTGAATGATCCTATCGATCAGCGTCAGCGTTTTGAAGAGCAGGTGCAATTGATGGAAAGAGGAGATGATGAAGCCATGTACATCGATTATGATTTCCTCCGCGCCCTGGAATATGGCATGCCGCCTACTTCCGGTATCGGGATTGGGATAGACAGGTTAACGATGCTGATGACGAATCAGCCTTCTATCCAGGATGTACTGTTCTTCCCGCAAATGCGGCCTGAGAACAATCCATGATTTCTCTCGCAGGCGCAGGCCGGAGAATAATCCCTGATGTTTCAGCCGTAAACCTTAATCGCCTGTATGCGTTATATTAATAACCGGGTCCTTCACCAGGATCCGGTTTTTTTATTGCTGAAACCTTAAAACTTCCCGTATGAAATTTCATATCCGTACCCGCGCGGCAACTGTTCTCTACGCATTAATATGGGCTTATTTTGGCGTCAACCATATGGTACATGCAAAAGACATGGCCGGCATGGTTCCCATCCCTGGTGGCGCTTTCTGGGTTTTTATTACCGGAGTTGGAATGTTGCTGGCCTGCATCGCCATTATTCTGAATAAGAAAGCAAAACTGGCCTGTTACCTGCTGGCCCTTATGCTGCTGATCTTCATCTTCGCCATTCATGTACCCGGCCTGATGAAGAACAGTCCCATGGCCCCGGCCAACCTGTTAAAAGATATCGGGTTAATGGCAGGAGCCATTGTTATCGGCAATGTGATCAATCATATCAAACAAATAGGGCAGTAGATAAACTCGCTGCCCTATTCGTTTTCGGACCATATCCTATGAAAAACCAACTCGAATTTACTTTGATTTGCGCGACTGCGTTCGCAGAAGTTCCTGATTGCCTTCTTTGGGTTCATAGCTGGAGGTTTTGCCGCCATAGCCGGTAGTTTCAGCCCAAACCTTCCTACCGCTGGTACATTTCATTGCTCAAATTGATATTTGATCTTTATTTTCGTCACCCCGGGGCGAAATCCCCCGTACCTCATCAACCTGTTTAAATTATGAGAAGCATGTACAAATCGCTGCCGGTATGGCTTACCGGCCTTTCTTTACTGACAGTTTCCGCACAACCAGTGCTGGCACAGGAAAAAAAAGAACTCACTTTCGACCAGATCTTTACCCGTCCGGTGAGCATTACGGAAACCCTTCCTTTCATCCGCGGCTGGGCAGACAAAGATCATTATATCGAATCCCGCTCAGGGCAGCAGCTTTCAGTAGATGCCAAAACCGGCAAAACAACTCCTTACGTGCAACCTCCCGCTACCGGTAACACGGTAAGCGTGAAGAACAACGATATCTATATACAAAGACCCAACGGGGGAGAAGAGATCAGGCTCACCAGCAATGACGAGCTGGAAAAGAACCCTACCCTTTCCCCTGATGAAAAATATGTAGCGTTCACCCGTAATAACAACCTCTTTGCGATTGAAGTAGCCACTAAAAAAGAGATCCGGTATACCACTGATGGTTCCGATGTGATCTATAACGGTTGGGCCTCCTGGGTATATTATGAAGAGATCCTGGGCCGCAGTTCCCGCTACCGCGCTTTCTGGTGGAGCCCGGATAGCCGCAAAATTGCTTTTATGCGTTTTGATGACAGCAAAGTACCCGTATTCCCCATCTATAGCGAAGTTGGCCAGCACGGTTTCCTGGAAAATACCCGTTATCCGAAAGCAGGAGATACCAATCCTGAAGTGAAACTGGCCATCGTTCCTGTAACCGGCGGTAATATCACCTGGGCTGATTTTAATGCAAAAGACGATCAGTATTTCGGCACACCCTTCTGGTCACCTGACGGTTCTGCATTATGGGCACAATGGATGCCCCGTGAGCAAAACGACCTGATCATTTATGCGATCGACACGCAGAATGGCAGCAAGAAAATAGTGTATGAAGAAAAACAAAAGACCTGGGTAGATTGGTTTACGGATATCTATTTCCTGGCCAACAACAAAGGTTTCATTGTAAAAAGCGACAAATCCGGCTGGGATCATCTCTATCTCCATAATATGGATGGCAGCTTTAAAAAACAACTCACCAATGGCAACTGGCGCGTAAGAGATGTGCTGCAGGTAGATGAAAAAAAACAAACGGTTTTCTTCACTGCCCGCAAAGAAGCCAGCACCCGTTTTGATCTTTATAAAGTAGGTATCAACGGAGGAGAACCACAACGCCTCACTTTCGGCGAATTCTCCCACGATGTGCGTTTATCACCAAACGGCGGAGACTATTTCATTACCACCTACAGCAACCTCACCACACCGCCTAAAATGACCTTACTAAACGATAAGGGAAAAGTGGTTCGTGAACTGGGCAATGCACATGGCGCTGCTTATGATACCTACAAACTGGCCATGCCGGAATTAAAAACCTACAAAACCCGCGATGGCCTTGAGTTACCACTCACCATCATCTGGCCGCTGAACATGGAATCCGGTAAAAAATATCCTGTGCTGATCAGTATCTATGGTGGTCCGGATGCAGGAACAGTGTATGATTCCTGGAGGCCTAACCTCGCACAATCACAATGGTATGCAAAAGAAGGTATCATACAGGTGGCAATAGATAACCGTGCCGCAGGGCATTTGGGCAAAGTAGGCATGAACTACATTCACCGCCAGCTTGGTAAATATGAGATAGAAGATTACATGGATGCCACTAAATGGCTCATCAGCCAACCCGGCGTGGATGCTTCAAAAGTTTGCATGACTGGTGGCAGTTATGGTGGTTATATGACCTGTATGGCACTCACCTATGGCGCAGAAGTGTTCACCCATGGAATGGCCAACTTCTCTGTAACTGACTGGGCGCTGTACGATAGTCATTATACCGAACGTTTCATGGATACGCCCAAAGACAATCCGGAAGGTTACAAACTCACCAATGTGATGACCCATGCCGCCAAATATAAAGGACTGCTGCGCATTGTACATGGCACCATGGATGACAACGTACACCTCCAGAACACCATTCAGCTGGTAAACAAGTTCCAGGACCTCGGCAAACACTTTGAACTCATGCTTTATCCCGGTGAACGTCATGGATGGGGAGGGGCCAAAGGAACCCATTCACGGAATGAATCCTACCGTTTCGTATATGAGAACCTGTTAGGTAAGCCATTACCCCGTTTATTCCAGGGAACGAACTGATAAACGCTTCGTAAAACGACAAAGGCCACCGAATGATCGGTGGCCTTTGTCGTTTATTCAATGATATAGGGGCAAAAAAACAGGGCTGCAAGAATACAGCCCCGAAAAATTTTAACCATATCTTTATTGAAAAACCTGTTACGAATTTCCATAATTTAGAGATAACCCTAATCTACAAACTAGCGAACGCTATATTTTATCTGGTAAACGTTCCAAAAACACCCTTAAACGATTCTGTAAGAAGTCATTATTTACCCCAAAATGGGCCGCAAGATAAGTTTGTAGAGGAGACTTATGGGGTTGTAGAAATGCAAAACGGCGGTAAGAATACCGCCGTTGTAATAATTTTAACCATATCCTATGAAAAACCTGAACCAAAGATAGGGTGGTTTTTATGCCTTGCAACCCTGTTTCCGTGAACGTAGCATAATTGTTCGTGAAGCATGGAAAAAGGGCTTTTTGCAGACACATTATTATTAATTTTAAATTAAATTATTATTCCCTACGCAATCCTATGGCCGTTTTTAACCGGTCTATCCGGCTGTAGTAGCACTATTTCTTTCTCATCCCCTACCACGCCCAATACCAGGCATTCGGAGAAAAAGTTGGCGATCTGCTTCACAGGGAAGTTGATCACCGCAACTACCTGCCGGCCAATAAGTTCCTCAGGCTGATATAATTTAGTGATCTGCGCGGAAGAACGCTTCAGGCCTATCTCTGCACCAAAATCCACTTCCAATTGATAAGCCGGGTTGCGCGCTTTCTCAAATACCTGCGCTTTTACGATAGTGCCTACATGCATGCGCACTTTTTCAAAGTCGTTCCATGTAATTGTTTCCATGCAATAAATGTTTAATAAAGGGAAAATAGCACTTACGGGGGAGAATTCGGGGGTTTAGGACAAAAAAATAGGGCAGTTAGAAAACCGCCCTCAGTATTTTTAACCATATCCTATGAAAAACCTGAACAAAGATAGGCAGGCGTTCCATATCCGGTTATAGCTTTCCGTAAAAGACAGGTTTTATCTCGTAAACGTCTTGAAAATTGTGCTGTTAACATAGATTTAACCAGTGCAATTCCCCCTGCTCACTCTAGTGGGTTGGTGCATTAGGGGCAGTACCCATAATAGCATCAATCTCCTTCATCAATTCCGGTGTCAATTGCGCATAAATCTCCAGTGCTTTCAGGTTTTCCGTCAGTTGCGCCTCTTTGGTAGCTCCCAGGATAGCGGATGTAACATGCGGGTTTTTAATGACCCAGGCAATGGAAAGTGTAGCAAGGCTGGTACCCAGTTTATCTGATACGCTTTGCAATTTTGCCACCCTGGCCAGGTTAGCGTCCAGTAAGTTCCTGTTTTTCAACCACTCATACCCTTGCAAACCTAAACGGGAACCCTCAGGGATACCATTATTATACTTACCGGTGAGGATACCGGAAGCCAGCGGACTGAAAATGGTATTACCCAAACCCACGGTTTCATAAATACGGGCGTATTCCAGCTCTACTTTCTCCCTTCTGAACAAATTATACTCCGGTTGCTCCACAACAGGCCCAATGAGGTTGTTTTGCTTAGCAATCATATGCGCTTCCATGATCTCGGAGGCAGCCCATTCTGAGGTACCCCAGTAAAGGATCTTTCCCTGCTGGATCAGGATGTTCATGGTCCATACCACTTCTTCCATCGGCACATTCCTGTCCGGCCTGTGGCAATAGAAAATATCCAGGTAGCTCAGTTGCAAACGCTCCAGCGCTTCATGGCAGGCTTCTACTAAGTGCTTGCGGCTCAGGCCTGTTTGATTGGGTTTGTTCTTTTCTCCCCTCCAGCCAAAATAAGCCTTGCTGGAAATGATATAGGAACTACGGTCCCAGTTCTTTTTCTTCAACACACGGCCCATCATCTTTTCAGACTCGCCAAGGGCATAGATCTCTGCATTGTCAAAAAAGTTGATCCCATTGTCATAAGCAACACCCATCAGCTGGTCAGACAATGAATCATCTACCTGCCCATGAAAGGTTACCCAGCT
The DNA here is from genome assembly GCF_039545795.1 of Chitinophaga niabensis. Lineage (NCBI taxonomy): Bacteria > Pseudomonadati > Bacteroidota > Chitinophagia > Chitinophagales > Chitinophagaceae > Chitinophaga > Chitinophaga niabensis. The sequence goes on from NZ_CP154260.1 coordinate 5,916,508, forward strand.
GCCAAAAGACAATACGCTGAGCTGTAATCCGGATTTACCAAGTCTTCTATATTCCATGATGTGTTTTTGTAGGTATCAAAAATAAATATTCATTGAGCCATTTGGAAGCCCTGAAAAATAATACTTTGGCATGGTTGTTGAAACTTTTGGGCAGGAAATTTTAGGTTAAAAAAATAGGTTAAAGCAAAAGAACCCGGTCAAATGACCGGGTTCTTTTGTTATAGTAAGTTCTGGTATTTATTCTAAGCCCATCATGCTATCCCTTGGAGAGATGATCCCGTTCACATTATGGAAATTGATCTCGGACATGTCCTGGTTTGCATCCAACCCTATGCTGTAAATAGTATCCAGGGGAGTAGACACCCGGCAAAACCTTTCCGTCACAAATTTGGCCTTCTTGGAATCCCATCTCAGGTCTTTGCAATCCAGGCGCTGGAATTTCTGCAGGTCAAGGAATACCACACTGTCGCGCAGGTAAACATCATTCTCCCCGTCCATCAGTTTACCGTATTTGGAGGTAAGTACACTCGTAATAGTGAGGGAATCGCTGTAAAATACAACTTTCAGGCCCTGCGGGAACTCTGTGTAAGGAGGAGTGGCCATATGCCTTTCCATGTAGGGAGCAGTAAGGATCCCCTTTACATGGGCCGTTTGGCTCATAATCGTTTCAATATCATAAGCCTGCTCCACACCCAGTTTGCTCTTGTCGAATGCCCTAACAGCACTCATGTCGTTTTCACAACTGCAGAAAACAAGTACAATAGCCAGGTAGGAAAGTAACAGCTTCATGTCTATCTATTAGTCATATTTGGTCTTAATAAACCAACGATCGCTCAAAGTAAAGCCGAGCGTAAGTTTATAATAAGTCTCTTTCAGTGCTACGTTCACATCTCCACGGGTACCTACTTCAAAAGCAGCGTTGATCATGGAGAACTGGTTGAATGCCGGCATGATCCTTCTGATCGGGAAACCTGCGCCAACGGAAAAGCCCATCTCGCTCATGCTTTTATTACCGAGTTTGATATAATCCTTGCCATAGAATCCACCCAGGCGGTAAGTTACTTTATTCCAATAACCGGTAAAAGACTGGGCATTGGGAATAAATTGGCCACCTACACTCAGTTTCCAGCTATTCTGGGTAGAATCGGGTGCGCCGTAGTTCCTGTATTTGCTCCATTGTGAAGTGTTGAAATCAGCACCAATGGCAAATTTGTCTGCTTTTGTGAGCATGATACCACCACCCAGCTGCTGCGGATAAATGATATCGCCATTCACTCCTTTCTTGTACTCAACGGTATCCTGCGTATCATATTCATCAGAAGATGGATCGTAGAATAATGTTTCCCTCATGGTTTCGCGGCGGGCAGTGAGTTTTTGCTCAAAGCTTCCGCTGGCTCCGATGGACAGCTCCAGGTCTTTGCTCAGATCAATGGTCTGTTGCACACCCAGGCTATAAAAGAAGCTGCCATAGCTGGTACGGCGGTTATGCCTTGAAGGCAGGATGGTGGAAGTGACCGGGTACAATTCCTTGGTGCTGTTATTCACATTCCCAAAGAGATAACCAAAGTTCACCCCTACGCTGAAACCTCCGAAACCAATACCGGAACCAATATAGGCCTGGTACACGCCACCACTTCCTTCATATTGATGAACAACGTTCACCGTGTCAGGAGTGGCATCAGGGAAAAATATCTTCTGTTCTCCTTCTGCAATATTGTAACTCACGCGGCTCATGGGACGTAGTCCAATGTTCATGCCCCATTTTTTACCCAGCGGTAAACCCAACTGAAGATAACTCAGGGTACCAAAACCGGCGCGGGAGTTATTTTCTCCGTTGTTCAGTCTGCGTACGCCACCATTTAGCCCTACATCAAATGTAACGAGCTGCAGATGGGCATAACTGGCCGGATTGAGAAAGTTGACTGATTGGGCATCGGCATAAGCCTGCGCAACACCTCCCATACCAAGATTGACGGCATTTTGAGAGCGCGAAAGCTCTCCCAAACCAAAGCGCGAGTAGGGGGAATTATCCTGAGCGGCGGCATTCCTTGCGGAAAGTACACATACGCCAAACAGGCAAAAGAAGCTAGCTTTTGTCCAATACATTGAGTTCTACGATTGAATTTAAACCTTTATACATTAAATACGGGCTTGCAAATATCTTCTTTTTAAGGCGGGAAGCAAAAAAATCCAAATTACCCCCTGTTAAAAGCACGTTAAAGTTCCGGTACCTGTTCCCGTAAGATGCAATCATACCGGCCACTTCGGCCAATGCACCCTCTTGAACTCCGCTTAAAATACTTTGCCGGGTGTTAAAACCCACAAAAGCGTATTGCGTACTGGCCTTAATGAGCGGCAATTTGTCCGTAAATGTATGCAGGGCGCGGAACCGCATGTCTATTCCCGGGCTGATCCCCCCTCCCAGGAACTCTCCTGACCTGCTCAGAAAATTATAGGTAATGGCAGAGCCTGTGCCGATAATAAGGTTATGCTGGCCCGGAAAAAGGACCCATGCACCACAAGCCAGTGCAATCCTGTCTACCCCCAGCGTTTCCGGCTTTTCATAGACCAGTTTGATGGGTAATGGGGTGGAATGGCTCAGTCTGAGAAAGAAAGTTTGCCCCGCCAGCAGGGTCTCCAGCTCCTCCGGATGGTCTACCACGGAAGAAAGTATGGCCGCTTTGGGATGATATTGGTCCAGTGCTTTCCGCACATCCTGCACCAGGTTGGCTTCTGAAAAAAAGAGTTCCTGCTGCAATTCCCCATTTAACATCACACCACATTTCAGGCGGGAATTACCCAGGTCCAGGCAAAAAACGCATCCATTCATGGCGCCAAGTTAGAAATTATCTACGGATAAATCCCGGAAGTGGCCGTTCAGTTTCACGCGGTCTTTCAGTCTTTCCATCTCTGTCATCAAAGGGATCACCTTCAGCAGATGGCGTTTCAGGTACTCCAGCCTTTGCAGTTCCTTGAAAAGATGCAACACTTCATACTCCTCCTGCAAAGAAAGCCCGGCATGATGCGCCAGGTCATAAGCCCTCAATTGTTCGTCCGAACGGGAAAAGGATTTGTTCACCTGCAGGATCTGGTGCAATTCCCGCACCGCCAGCAATACCTGTTTGCGGAGCAGGACATTGCTACGCTCCTCATTATCAGGATAGTTCACAATCGCCCCGGCATATAGTTTATTGGGCAATTCCCGGATCACTTCCAGGATGCGGAAAACACGGATCCCCTGGGTTTTGATGTCTAATTCTCCATTATTATATTCCTTCTCCACACTGATCACCTCCACCAAAGTGCCAAATTCACTTACTTTCTTATCTATCACCGCAGGAATGCCAAAGGGCTTTTTTTCTGCGATACATTCCCTGATCAATTGCTTATAACGGGGTTCAAATATGTGCAGGTTCAACTGTTCTTCCGGGTATACTACAATGCCTAATGGAAATATGGGAATAAAATTGGTCATAATGCTAAAATACATTTTTTGGTTAAAATCCTTTACTGCTATAAGCCCTATAGTATGATGGTTTAAAAAATATATCTTTGCCGGCATGGATCGCAAAAAAAGTAAGCTCGGCAGTTTCTTAAAAAAATTGTACCGCAAATACCGGGAACGGCATTTCAGACGCTACCGGGGTATGAGCGTACAGGAAGTATTTTCATCCATCTATAAAGAAAACGTATGGGGAGGGGAAAAAGGTACATTCTATTCCGGTTCTGGTACCGCCAATCCTAAAACGGCTGAATACATCAATATGATGACCGGGTTCATCAACAGCCATAACATCCGCTCCGTGGCAGAGATCGGCTGTGGCGACTTCTCCATTATGCGCCAGGTTTTGCAGCAGGTAGATGTTCAATATACTGGTATGGACGTAGTGCCGGACCTGATTGCCCACCACCTGGAAAAGAACGCCAATGCCAAAACACAATTCCTGGTAAAAGATGCCATCAGCGAACCGCTTCCAAAAGCAGACCTCCTGATCATCCGCCAGGTATTACAACATCTGAAAAACAACCAGATCTCCCAGATCTTAGAGAAGCTGGACAATTTTAAATACGCCGTCATTACAGAACACCTTCCCATTACGGAAGATGTAGAATACAACCTGGATAAAGTAACGGGGCCGCATATCCGCATGCGCATGAATTCCGGTGTGTTTATAGATCAGCCGCCTTTTTCATTACCCGGCGTTTCCGTGTTGATGGAATACCGGGAAGATGATCCCGTAAAGAAAAAAATGGTGCCTGCCGTAATGCGCAGCTATCTCGTTACAATTAAACAATCCTGATAAATGGCAAATAGTTCTCTCGCCAGGTATAGCAACCTGGTAAAATATATCCGTAACTGGCCGCTTTATTTCCTCCGTAAATTCAAAAATGGATATGCAGAACTGCAATTCACCATCCGCAGGAGAAGTATCCTTTTTACCACGCCCGCTAAATCTTTATACCTCGTTTTTAAAGAAATATTCCTCAATGATGTATATGTGATGGACCGCCTGGCCAGCCAGTTACCGGAAAAACCGGTGGTGATAGATATTGGCAGTAACGCTGGTTATTTCAGCCTCTTCCTCTTATCACAAAAACCCGGTGCCACTATCTATGCTTACGATGCCGTGTCTGCCAATCAAAAGTTATTTGCCAAACACCTGGAAATGAACCCCGCGCTCAAATCCAATGTGCAGGCTCATCACAGAGCAGTAACAGGTACGCCGCAATCACATATTACCTTGTACATGGAATCTGATCACGGCAACTCCGTTACGGCTTCCGTATACAACGATTTTGTACAGGAGAATACTTACTCGGAAGAAGTTCCCTGCATTTCACTCAAAGAGATCTTTGATACCAATCAGCTTAAAAAAGCAGACCTGATCAAAGTGGATTGTGAAGGCAGTGAATACCCCATCATTTACGAAACACCGAAAGAGATCTGGCAACAGGTAGACCGTATGGCTATGGAGATCCATAACCTGGATAAGGACCAGCGTAATATGGATCACCTGCAACAATACCTTTCTACTTTCGGCTTTACCTTTAGCTCCTTTAAACTGGAGAACGACTGTTTCATGCTCTTTGCTGAAAAGAAAAACTAAATGCCAAACATCCTCTTCGATTGCGAAAGAATGAAATACCCGAACACGGGCCTGTATACTTTCTGCCGGGAACTGGGAGCAGCTATCCTGCAGCAGGCACAGCCCAACGAACGGCTGGTGTATTACATGCCGCCCAAACTGGGTCAGCACTTCGGAACGAATGCAGGATACATCTGGCAACGGTCTTTACATAAATTCTATTTCCGCTATAAAGAGCAGATCAATGTATGGCATACCACATATCAATCTTCTCCTTATAAACCTAAAAAAGGAACGCCTAGTATCTTAACGGTCCACGACCTCAATTTTTTACACGAGCATAAATCCAAAGAGAAAGAAAAGAAATACCTGGCCACAGTACAACGCAATGTGGATGAAGCAGATCAGTTGGTGGCCATCTCCCAGTTTGCCATGGCAGAAACACTGCGCCACGTGAACACCCGGAACAAACCCTTTCACGTGATCTATAACGGAGCTACCGTACAGGAATTCCCTGGTTTTGATGCGCCCCGGGAAAGACCTTCCAGGCAATTCTTATTTGCCATGGGTACCGTATTGCCGAAAAAGAACTTTCATGTATTGCCCTGTCTTGTTAAAGACCAGAACATGGAACTGATCATTGCTGGTAATATCAATGAAGCCTATCGCGATAAGATCTTAGCGGAAGCACAACAACACCGGGTGCTGGATAAAGTGAAGATCATAGGGCCCATCACAGCAGAAGAAAAATACTGGTACCTGAAGAATTGTACTGCCTTTGTTTTTCCCTCACTGGCAGAAGGTTTTGGTCTACCTGCCATAGAAGCCATGCATTTCGGCAAACCGGTTTTCCTGTCGGACAGAACAAGCCTGCCGGAAGTAGGCGGTGAAGCGGCCTATTATTTCCATGATTTTGATCCGGGGTATATGCAGGAAGTGTTGAAAGAAGGGCTGGCCCATTTCACCAACACACAAAAAGAGCAGTCGGTACGCGAACATGCGGCGCAGTTTTCCTGGGATACAGCAGCCGCAGCCTATATGAAGATCTACCGGGAATTATATTGACCTGTAATTTTTATAATCAAACAAACGCACACCAAAGATCTTCTCCACGTAGTACAATACCCTTCCTTTTAAATTCTTGAAATTCTTCTGGCTGATATCGTGATCAAACTGCCAGTTCCGCTGCCGGATACGTTCTTCCATTAATGCAGGATGTTTACCGGCAAAACGTTCCAGGGAATCCACCATTTCTGCGTAATTAAACTCGGACAATATCTTCTTCACTTTGTCCATGTGCTCCTGTTTATTGCCATGATAATACCCTGCCGAGTTCGTGATCTTTGCGATCTGTTCTTCCGGATTCTTCACCCAGCCATAGTGATGCATCCAGGCCTTCACCGGTTTCACATTCAGCTTGCGGCCTTCCAGCCGGAAGCCCTGTGCATCTTTATAAGAACGGATACGTTTATCGTTGCGGATAATGCGGATCTCTTTGTTATACCAGGTACGGGAATCACCTACATAATCATAGCTACCGTAAAAATGGCGGTAGTTGAATAACAGCCCCTCTACTCTTTTATCATCTTTATATTGCTCCATAGCAGCGCGAATGGCAGGATAATCATCTTCATGCACTACCTCATCCGCCTGGATATAAAAAGCCCAGGTTGTATCAGGAGATACATGGTCCAGGGCCTTGTTTGTTTCTACAGATAAAATGAGCCCGCCTTCTTTCAGACTATCGTCCCATACAGAATGAAAGATGCGGATCTTGGGAGAGCCGATGGACTGAATGAGTTCCAGCGTTCCATCGTCGGAGTTACCCACGCTTACTACCACTTCATCACATAGGGGCAGGATGGAGCGGATGGATTCTGTTACCGGATAATCGTACCTGATGGCATTCCTCACAAAGGTGAAACCTGTTACTTTCATAGTTGCAAAGATGTGGAAAATCATCGATACATTTGTTTCATGTACGCGCAATTACTCAGCCGTCTCATACAAGGCGATATCAAAACATTGGCGCGCTGCATCTCACTTGTAGAGAATGAAGCGCCGGGATATGCCCGTTTGCTGGAAGAACTTCCTGCAGAAGGGCATACACGCGTAGTGGGCATTACCGGTCCTCCCGGTGCCGGCAAAAGCACCCTGGTGAATGCCCTCATTACAGCCCTGCTTCAACAACAAAAACGTATAGCCATTATTGCGGTAGACCCTTCTTCTCCCTTCAATTTCGGCGCCTTGCTGGGAGACAGGATCAGGATGAGTGAACACTTTTCCAGCCCGGATGTATTTATCCGCTCTATGGCCAGTCGTGGTGCCCTTGGTGGTCTTAGCCCAAAGATCCTGGAAGTGAGCGACCTCGTGAAAGCGGCAGGTTTCGACTATCTCTTTATTGAAACAGTAGGTGTTGGGCAGAGTGAAGTAGAGATTGCCGGCATTGCAGATACCACCGTAGTAGTGGTAGTACCGGAAGCAGGTGATGAGATACAAACCATGAAGGCCGGACTCATGGAGATAGCGAACATCTTTGCCGTTAATAAAGCAGACCGCCCCCAAGCAGATGAATTCGTAAAAAACCTCCGCCTCCTCGCCCATACCAAAAGAACAGATGAATGGGAAACACCCGTGATCAAAACTATTGCCACCCAGCAGCAGGGGATTGCTGAGCTTATTAAAGCACTGGATGAACACAGGGAGCAGGTGCATGGAAATAAACAACGCAAAGCCCTCTTACTGGCAGAAAAAGCATATCAGTTGATCCAGCATCGCCGCATGCAGGATGTAGACAAACAAGCGCTTTATAAAGAAGTGCAGCAACTCATGGAAGGACCCGGGTTTAACCTATATAAGATAGTGCAGCAATATACCTGATCATTTTGTTTCAGCCTTTTTCATCATCCATCCGGAGATGCACCAGGAGATGGTGCAGGCAAACAGCAGCGGAATAATACCTTCTCCCTGCCATGTACATTCCAGTGCAAAAACAATAGCAGTTATCCATCCCCGCGTCACCCCTGCAAACAATGCAGCCATGCCCACAAACGCCGCCAGTGATGGATTCAAAGGTGTGCCCGGAAATGCCATTTGTAATAGTAATGCACTTAATATTCCTAATGCACTGCCGATAGAAAGCAGTGGTAATATAATTCCGCCAAACGTACGTGTACCCAATACAAAGATGATCAGTAAAAATTTGATCATACTCAGCGAGATAAGCAGGGAGAGTGTTACTTTACCCTGCAACATCATCGCAGTGTATTCTATACCGTTACCTAATATCTCCGGTGCATGATATCCTGCATACCCCACTGCTGCGGCACTTATAATTGGCCATACCCAACCATTTGCAAAAGACCTGATCTGTTGTACAACAAATACAAGGATAGCTGAATGTAATCCCGTTACTACACCTATCAGTGTATACAAGCCAATAGCTGCTATAGATGGGATAGCGAAGGAAGGAAGTATAAAGAACGGTTCCAGGCCAAACCATAACATATGGATAGCAGCGCCAACAAATGCAGCAAGACTTATATAACCGATCCGCTTTGAAATAAATTTCCTATACAACAGTTCACTCACTAATATGATAGCTGCCAATGGTGTTCCAAACATCGCAGCAAAGCCTGCCGCAACACCTGCAGACAACAGTAGTTCATGATGCTCACCGGTATACATACTATAGTTCATCGCAATACCTTCCGGCCCTAAAGGAATACCAGTGCCAATGTTCAACACACCACTTAACGGTGAAAGGAATTTCCACTTACGCATTAACAGCACACCTATTGCAACACCCGCCACCGGCAATACTATCGCAGTTATGTCAAGATTATGATAGATGGGAGATACCGCTGCAACAGACCAGTCGTTGAAATACAACACATTACTGATCAAACGAACAAGCAGCAAGCCGCCAACTGCAACAATACTGCAGCTTACAGCCAAAATAAATACACGCATCACCATATACAACACTCGTTCTATAGGCACATGCATGTACTGCAAGGGTGGCGTACAATCCGCTACAGGCAAGCCTTTTCGATGGAATAAAGAAGCAAAGTATTTCATTTGCGGAGTTTTTACCGTTAAGCAGAATGGTTTTCAAATACTGTAAATATAATACTTGATAATAGGTAACAAGTCAAAGATCAGATTGTTAGCCGTATTTTAACTTAGATAAAATCCCCGCAATTCCAAGCTCACAAACAATTTTGTGTGTTTTATTATCGTTAAGAAAACAGCATGAATGTGCTATAAAGGGCAGGATAAATCTTTCGTAATTTCGACCCCTTCCATCGAAAGCCCACCAATTTTTAAGACAGAAACCATAAAAAAAGATACGGAAAAAAAACATGACAAAGGAATCTACCTTTAATCCTGAACATCAGGCAGACAATACTGCGAGCAAGGTAGTAGCGGCACTGGAAAGACTTTCTGAAGCCTTTCGGGTGTTGCTCTGGCTTGAAGCTAAACAACATGGCCTCAGCCCCATACAGGTTCAGATATTAACTTTCCTGCTGCATTATCCAGAAAAGCTTAAGACAGTTACGCACCTTGCATCGCATTTTAACATGACGAAGGCAACGATCAGTGATGCTATTAAAACATTGGAAGCAAAGGACCTCTTAAAAAGGAAAGCAGACGTTTATGATAATCGCAGTCATACGCTCCTATTAACAAAAGCAGGTAAGGTGATTGCAAAGAAAGTAGAAAAGTTCGCACACCCCATGCAGGGATCAGTGAATGCCATTCCTCCTGAAAAACAAGCCGGGCTGCTTGAGCAACTAATGGGCCTTATCCATGACCTGAACCAACAACTCATTATCACACCACAACGCATGTGCTTTAATTGCCAGTTCTATGAACAGAAAGGCAAAACACAGCACTATTGCCACCTCATCCATGCTCCGTTAAAAGCAGGAGACCTCCGGTTAGATTGCCAGGAATTTGAAAGTAAAGAAGAAGAGTAAGTTCTTTCGATGGGAAGTATCAGTTTGCTATTCAGAGCAAGCTGCATCAGTCTGCCCTTTGGCTACGCCACCAGCGCCAGCCCAGGAAGGCCATCAATGCCAAAGGTGTGAATGCCAGCATCAGGATGCCGTTGTTCAATCCCTTTGCAGGACCTTCTCCCAATTGCTGCGCCGTTTTGGTGCAGAGGGAACATTGCGCCAGCAGATCACTGCAAGGCAGCAATAAGGCAATGATCATTATAAGGAATAACAGCTTTTTCACAATACTAAATTAAGGTATTTCCTTACTACAGGAACTGATATCCGTCAGGAATAGTAAGGAGAGATCATAATGTATACGATCACGCCTGTAACAGCCACATAGAACCAAATGGGCCAGGTGATCCGTGCAATCCTGCGGTGACGTACATTGTCATCCTGGAAAGCGCGGAGCAGGGTAAAAAGCACTAGTGGCACAATGATCACGGCCAGCAGGATATGTGTCAGCAGCAGGAAGTAATATAGATAACGTATACCTCCTATCATCCCCAGCTCAGCAGCATCCACAATACCATTATGATCAACATCGCCAAACTTTGTGCTTTCCGTGAGGAAGTGATAAGTAACGTAGGACAGCAGGAAAAGAACAGAAAGCCCCACCGCTGTAAGGTTCGTCCACTTATGGGCTCTCCGCCGCCCGTTCTTGATGAAAACGAGGCTCGCCACCAATAATACCGCAGTTCCGGAATTCAATACGGCATGAAAGAACGGCATCAGCTTCACATCAAAACCAGCCTCAATATCCGGCTTTGGTATAATAAACAAAATAGCTACCAGCAGAGGTATCACAATGGATATGATCGCAATGGGTATATTCAGGTTCTTATTCTTTAAACTCATAATCCTTATTTAATCGCCAGAGGAGAAAAGCCGCTTTATAAGGCCAGGCTTCTTCTTGTCTTTAGCAATATGTAAAACAGCAATATCGTTCACCATCCGGCGCACATCATTTGTATCCAGCCCATTGTAGTATCCACGGATATAGCGGTCCTTGTCTATCACAACAAATTTCTCTGTATGGATAAAATCATCCGGCCCGCCATTCCCTTCTAAGGCATTCACAAAAAACTCATGCCGCGCTAGGTCATAGATCTCTTTTTTATCCCCGGTCAGTAACCACCAGTTCTTGGGATCGATGGTATACTTGTCTGCATACTTCTTCAGGGATTTCACCGTATCTCTTTCCGGGTCCACACTTAAAGAAAGGATCTGCACCAGTTCCTCATTCTTCTTAAAAGCTTCCTGTACCATTTTCAGATGCGTGGTAAGGGTAGGGCAGATCTGCGGGCAGCTCGTAAAAAAGAAGCTCACGATCCTGATCTTACCTTCACTGTCTTTCATATGCACCTGTTCACCCAACTGGTTGGTAAGGGTAAAATCCTTGATCTGGTGATATACCGTATCATAAGTGGTTTTACCATCCTTTACAATGGTATCCACTCTCTCCGCGATCAGGAAAGGCGGAACATGCACGATATTCTTACCATAATGATCTACGATCAGGTATCCTGCCAGTGGCACTAAAATGGCCAACGCTACACCGAGTAATGCTTTCTTTGAGATGACGGTAGATTTAAAAAGGTTTATAAATGCAAAATGTAAAAGTGAGCTCTATCAACGTGGATGGAATCACTTTTACATTTGCGATATTTTGAACTATTCTTGTTAATGATGAGCTGGCTTAGGCGCCGGAGCTTCTTTTACTGCCGGTGTACCGGGAGAAAGGTTTGTTCTCATCTTCTTCCAGGAATCACCGTCCATCAGGAATGCAATAATGAACCATACGAACAGCAGCAAAGGGAACAGGATCGTCATGATCAGGTTCTTTACTTCGTGGCGTAAGTGCATGAACTCCGCAACGATATAGAATGCTTTCAGCAGCGTCAGGAGAATGAAAATGGAGTTCAGCCACAGCTTACTGGGAAAACCTGTTTCCAGGTGTAAAAATGCCAGACCTACTTCCACAGAAGTAATAACTAACAGGATCCAGAACACTTTCCAGATTTTCTTTACGGCTGGATCTTTCCCGTTTGTGGTTGCAGAATGTGTATGCGCCATGATCTGTAAATTCTTTTATATTAATTAGTTCAATTCTTTTTACGAGCCCTGTTCTTACAGCAGGTAGAAACAGGTGAATACAAATACCCAAACCAGGTCTACAAAGTGCCAGTACAGCCCTACCTTCTCCACCATTTCATAATGGCCGCGGTGCTCATAAGTACCTTTCAATACATTGATCAGTACAATGATATTCAGCACCACACCGGAAGTTACGTGCAAACCGTGGAACCCGGTAATGGTAAAGAAGAAGTCAGTAAAGTTAGTGGAAAGTGCTGCAGAACCATCGTGATTCAGGAAAGGATTCCTGCCCCACCATGCACCTTCATGATGTAAGTGCGTCCACTCCCAGGCCTGGCAGCTCAGGAACATGATACCTCCAATGATGGTGAGGATCAGCCATCTTGCAACGGCTTTCTTATCCATGTGATGACCTGCGTGTACGGCTAATACCATGGTAACGGAACTCATGATCAGGATGAAGGTCATCAAGCTCACAAATACCAGCGGCAAATTGGCATGCCCCATTAAAGGGAACGATTTGAACACTTCGTTCGGATCAGGCCAGGCTTGAGCCATGAATCTTTGGGTACCATATGCGATCAGCAATGCGCCGAACGTAAAGGCATCCGAGATCAGGAAATACCACATCATCAACTTGCCATAGCTCACACTGAAGGGCGAATGCCCACCGCTCCACCATTTTTTCTTCGCTGTTACTGCGTTATCCATTTGTACGAATTATGAATTTTATTTTTCTAAACAGTATCTTAATTATCTCGCAAGGCTGAAAAAGATCAACAGATAGATCCACAGGCCATCCACAAAATGCCAATAGGTAGAAGCTACTTCAATCGGCACAGCGCTGTAAGTTCTGATCCTTGTTCTGTAAGCCCTTGCAAAAAGTATCAGCAGTACAATCACACCACCCAGTACGTGCAGGATGTGTGCGCCAACGATCACATAAATGAAAGAGGCGGAAACCGTACTATCCAATGTGAGGCCATGGTTCTTCATGTCTGAAAAACCGATCACCTGGCAAACAGCAAATGCAATTCCCAGTAAGGCCGTTAACGTGATCAGTTGTTTATAACTGCTCATGTTACGCGCTTTGAACTGGCGCAGGGCTAAGTGAATGGTCAGACTACTGGTGAGGATCAATGCGGTAGATACCCAGAAGATAGTAGGCAGGCTAAAGCTCTGCCAGTTAGCCTGTGCCCGTTTCACAACATAAGCGCTGGTGAATCCTATGAACATCATCGTGATGCTGGCCATGGCGATCCACATGGAATACTTGTGCGGATGTATCTTATTTCTTGATGCGCTCATTGTAATCATTTCCCTCACAAATTTACTTTATCAAACAACAACCCCAGCAATATCACTGCCAGGTAAATGTATGATCCAAACATCAGTTTGCGGGCAGACGGCACGTCACATTTCCGGTACAGCTCAATCGCGCGATATAAATAAAAACCGCCGATCAGGATGGCTACTATTGCGGAAATAGGCCCTGTTATCTTCAACAGGTAAGGTGCTACACCCGCAGGGATCAGTAACATGGCATACATCGCGGATTGCAATGCAATCACTTTACCCGGCCCTCTGTCTGTTGGCATCAGTTTGAAACCAGCTCTTGTATAGTCAGTATGCGCTACCCAGGCTATTGCCCAGAAGTGCGGAAACTGCCACAGGAACTGTATCGCAAACAAAGCCCATCCTCCTTCAGAGAAACTGTTGGCACCTGCCACCCAGCCGATCAATGGAGGTAAAGCTCCGGGGATAGCACCTACCAGCACTGCCAGTGAATTCCATTTCTTCCAGGGGGTATATACAAAACCATACAACACCAGGGAAGCAAGACTAACACCTGCCGCGAGCCAGTTAAAACCAAAACCCAGGATGGCAATTCCTGCCAGGCCTGTTACCAGTGCCACAATACTTGCCTCTGATACAGACAATCTGCCGGCCGGAATAGGCCTTGTGGCCGTACGGGCCATCAGCTTATCTGTGTCTTTTTCAAGTATCTGGTTGATAGTGTTGGCAGAACCGGATACCAGTATACCACCCGCAAATAATAAAAGAACTTTCAGCAATTCAAATTTCACACCGGGTGCCAGTAAATACGCAACCACACAGGAGAATACCACCATGAATGTGAGTGTGAATTTCATCATCATGAAGTAATCCCTTACTCTACTCGCAATGGCGTATGATACCGACAACTTTATGGAATTTTCTTGCAACATTTTATTTCTTCACAATTTCTTATCTCCTTCGCAAATTCCTTCAACTAGTGCTTGGATTCGTCAGGCGATACAGGAACGGTTTGAGGAATGAAGTCCTTACCATCCTTACTGTAATCATAAGCCCAACGGTGTACTTCCGGAATTTCACCAGGCCAGTTACCGTGACCGGGATTGATCGGAGTGGTCCACTCAAGGGTAGTAGCCTGCCACGGATTTGGTGTGGTGAGCTTACGGCCTTTGAATATGCTATAGAAGAAGTTGAAAACGAATAACAGTTGTGTAGCAAACACAATGATCACCACAAAGCTGATGAATTCATTCAGCCCGCCGAACATGTTGAAAGACGTCCAGTTAGAGTAATCGAAGTAACGGCGTGGCATACCAGCCATACCCATGTAGTGCATTGGCCAGAAGATGAGGTAAGCACCTACGAGCGTGATCCAGAAGTGGATGAAGCCCAGTGTTTGGTTCATATAGCGGCCGTACATTTTAGGGAACCAGTGGTAGATACCGGCAAACATACCGAAGAATGCAGACACACCCATTACAATGTGGAAGTGTGCAATTACAAACATGGTATCATGCAGGTGAATATCTATTGCAGAGTTACCTAACCAGATACCTGTTAAACCACCAGAGATGAACGTGCTCACAAAACCGATAGAGAACAGGGAAGCAGGTGTGAACCTGATATTTCCGCGCCAGATGGTAGTGATCCAGTTGAACACCTTGATGGCGGAAGGTACCGCAATCAGTAATGTTAAGAGTACGAAGAAGGCTCCTAAGAACGGATTCAATCCTGTTACGAACATGTGGTGCGCCCATACGAGGAAGGCCAGCAAAGTGATCGCAAAGATAGAACCCACCATTGCCAGGTAACCGAAGATCGGTTTCCGGGAGTTCACCGCCAGGATCTCAGATACCATACCCATCGCAGGGAGGATGATGATATACACCTCAGGGTGACCAAGGAACCAGAACAAGTGCTGATAGAGGATAGCAGAACCACCTTCGTTAGGTAATACTTTACCCGCTATAAAGATCTCGCTCAGGTAGAAGCTGGTACCACCATGACGGTCGAACAGCAACAGTACGAAACCACTCAGCAACACGGGGAAAGACAATACACCAAGCACAGCTGTGAAGAAGAACGCCCAGATAGTGAGCGGCATCTTGGTCATGCTCATGCCTTTCGTACGCATGTTCAGGATGGTGGAAATATAGTTAAGGGAACCTAACAGGGATGATACAACGAAGATCGCCATACTCATCAGCCAGAGGTCCATACCAATTTTAGAACCAATAGAAGCATCGCCCAATGCACTCAATGGAGGATAAGATGTCCATCCACCGGAAGCAGGGCCTGTTTGCACAAACAGAGAAGCCATCATCAGGCAGCTGGCCAGGAAGAAGAACCAGTAGCTGAGCATGTTCATAAACGGAGAAGCCATATCGCGTGCACCTACCTGCAAAGGAATAAGCAGGTTGGAGAAGGTACCGCTAAGGCCCGCTGTTAATACAAAGAATACAAGAATGGTACCGTGCATGGTCACCAGCGCATAATACGCTTCAGGCGTGATCCTGCCACCTTCGGCCCAATGACCCAGGATGCTTTCCAGCCAGGGGAAAGTAGCATCAGGATAACCCAGTTGCAAACGGAACAATACAGAGAAAAATGCACCAATGATGGCCCAGATAATACCCGTAATGAGGAATTGCTTTGCAATCATCTTATGGTCCATGCTGAAAACATACTTCGAGATGAATGTTTCCTCATGATGATGGTCGTGACCATCATGGCCATTACCATGCCCATGCTCCACACCGTGATGCATTAAATCCTGATTGTGCAATGTTGCTTCGTTACTCATAATAAGTTCTGTTTATGATCAGCCGGTAAACGGGGCAGGCTCCCGGCCATTTCTTTAATTTTTTACTCCTTCAAAAATCAATCTAAAGTCCTCACAAATTAATGCGCCTGTGCTACCGTTTTTGCTGTATCTGCAACCGCAGGTGTACCAGCTGGTGCGGCAGGAGCAGCCGGAGCCGGATGCGCCTGTGCAAACTGTGTAGGCTGCGATGCAACCCAGGCATCATATTCTGCCTGTGTTTCCACGATGATATTAGCCTTCATTGAATAGTGACCGGCACCACACATCTGGTCGCAGGACAGTTCATATACGAAATCAGGATTCCCTGTTTTCTTCCTCATTTCCGCAGTAGTATACTTTGGCGTTAACCAGAGTGTGGTTGGGATACCGGGTACTGCGTCCATTTTCAGACGGAAGTGAGGCAAACCAACGTCATGCACCACATCACGGGAACCAATGATCAGTTTTACATTCTTATTTACCACTACGTGCAGGTCCGGAGCAATCACATCATCCGTATTCAGGCTATCCGCCCAATCCTGACCCAATGGGTTTATTGCATTGTCAATCAGTTTGAAGTTCCTGCGGCCCAACTGTCCGTCTTTACCAGGATAGCGAACCACCCAGTTAAACTGTTTACCGGTTACTTCCACGATCATGGAATCTTTCGGTGCTTCTGAAGTGATGCGCAACCAGTGGCGGATACCAAAAGCTACCAGGATGGTCAGTACAATCGCAGGGATCACCGTCCAGATCAATTCCAGTTTATTATTATGCGGGAAATAGAACGCTTTACGGCCATCTTTCTCCTGGAATTTGAATGCGAACCAGAACAGTAATATCTGTGTGATCACAAACACGATCATGGTGATGATGAAAGTTACCCTGATCAGGCTATCAATCCCATCTCCCTGAACGGAAGCAGATTCACCCAACATCCTGCCTTCGAAAAGATCATGACACCACCACACCCCAATCAATCCCAATACCAGGAATACGATCATCAGGAAACCGTTAATGCGGTTGGATTGCTCGCGCGATTTCTTTTCACCTTTCAGAATGGACACATATTCGCTAGCCTTCGCAATCTGGAAGATCACGACGAATATGAGAACAACTACTAAAACTGCTAAAAATCCTGACATTGCTATGAATAATAATTAAGTTATCTAATGCTATACGTTCATTCTTCTTGTGCTACGCCACGCATCAGGTGTGGTGTACGATACTTTCTTTCAGGTAAGGATGGTTCTTGGGAGCCAGTGGTGCTTTAGCCAGCTGGTTACCGGTGATCCAGATGATCAGGCCCACAAAACCAAGGCCAAGACCCAATTCATACCAAGGGAAATTAAGTTCGTGTACTGTACCTGGCATTACCATCTGGAAGAAATCCAGCCAGTGACCAAAGATGATCACACCAGCCATGAAAGCTACCGTAGTATTGTTACGTTTTGTAGAGCGCTTCATAAATACCAGCAGCGGTGCAATAAAGTTGATGATCAGGTTCAGGAAGAAAATAGGCCTGAACGGACCCCATACGCGTGGCTGGAAGTATACTGTTTCCTCCGGCATGTTCGCATACCAGATCAGCATGTACTGAGAGAACCAGAGGTAAGTCCAGAAAATGCTGAACGCAAACATGAATTTACCCAGGTCATGTAAATGCTCATCTGTTACATAAACCAGATGACCTTTAGACTTAAGATATATTACGAACAATGCGATCAGGGACATACCGGATACAAAAGTACTGGCAAATGTATACCAGCTGTACATAGTAGAGAACCAATGCGCATCAATGCTCATTAACCAGATCCAGGGGGTGGTAGAACCAACAGACAATGCAAATACAACAATGAAACCTGCACACCAAACTGTGTTCCTCCAGAGAAGACGTTTACCGGCTTCTGCATCCATCGTCCAGGTATCTTCTTCCAGAGACATCTTACGCAGCTTGATCGTCAATGCAGACCATAAACCAATAGTGATCACGGAGGCAATGGATACGAAAGAAGCGTTCAGGAAAGGAGATTTATTCTCCAGGATCTTATCGCCATGTGGGTTCAGCCAATGGTAGATATGACCTTTGTGACCGAAGATCAGAAAACCCAACACCACAAGCAGGATACCTCCTAATACAGGAACAGCCATAGAGATAGCTTCAGGAACTCTCCTGAAACCAAGCTGCCAGCCGCCATGTGCCAGGGTGGTTACGCCAATGAAGAAAGTACTGGCCAGTGCGATCAGCAAAAAGTAAGTGCTGTTCTGCAAAATGCCAGCCCAGAAGCGGGTAGCTCCATGTTCATCATTGAACACAAATAATCCGATCAAAAAAGTCAGCAAGCCAATGCCCAAAAGCACAAAGCTGGTCGTTTTTAATCTTGCTGGTACTACAAATTGGTCCTTCATTACTGTTGTATATTAAAATACTAAGTTGAAATGCGTTTAAAACAAATTATTTCGCTGCCACTACGGTTGCTGCAGTTGCAGGTGCTGTTGAATCAGCAGGCGCTGCTGCAGGTGTTGCTGCCGGAGCTTTTCCACCGTTCTGCATCTGCTTGATATAACCTACCACTTTCCAGCGTTGCTCCATATCCAGCTGGCTGGCATAACTACCCATCACATTGTAACCGAAAGTGATCACATGGAAGATACGTCCCTCTGTGTAACCCAGTACTTTACCGGTAAGCATGTTAGCAGGGGCTGCTGGGTATGGACCGTCACCACCTTTGTAAAGTGGTCCGTTACCATCCAGTTTCTGACCATGGCAAACACCGCAGTAGATATCATACAGGCGTTTACCTTCTTTGATACCGGCTTCGTCCAACGCCAACGGATTCTTAACCAGGTTCGCCTGTGCCGTATCCTCTGCTTTCAGGTGATAAGGAAGCAGCGACCCTCTCTTTACAGTACCATCAACGGGTTTCAGACTGGTCAGGCGACCATTGTAAAACTCGTATGCACGGGATTCGTACATATCTGGCACATAGATCTTACCGGGCTTTCTATTATGTGCTCCCTTATTACAGGCGGCCAGTAAGGCTCCACCGGCTAAGGCAGCTACAATCAGTATGTTGGAAGTCCTTTTCATCAAAATATTTATTTCTAACTGATCTTTCTTTTTGATTACGCGTTCACTGGTGTAGTACGCTGACTGAATAACTTGTCTTCTTTATCGAAACGGCCCAGCCACCAGCCGGCTTCTACTTCTTGCTCGTTGATCTCTTTCGCACCAACACTGTCCAGGTAAGCTTTCACTTCCTCTGCACGTGTTTTTTCTGTCAGCTCTATCACCATCACAAACAGGTCATCGCTCTGACGGGGATGGAACACATGTTTCTTTACAAAAGGTGCCAGCTGGCAGAGATACATAAAGGTCATCACCATACCTACCGCTGCAAACAATACCGTTAACTCAAAAGTGATGGGTATGAATGCGGGTAAAGGAAAGTGAGGTTTACCACCGATGTTCATCGGCCAATCTGTTGTGAATACCCAACTCATGAATGATAACGCGGTAGTTGTACCGGTAATACCATAAATGAAACCGGCAGTATGCAGGCTTGTTTCTCTCAGGCCCATGGCATGGTCCAGGCCATGCACCGGGAACGGCGTATATACATCATGAATCTTGTACCCGGCAGAACGAACTTTCTTTACCGCCGGAAACAATACCGCCTCATCATCAAAACTGCCTACAACAAATTTTTTAACAGCCATATGGATAATATTCTATAATCCGTTAATCTAATTCAGTTCATTAGTGATGCGCCTGATCGTGCGCAAACTTATCATTGTCTTCCAATTCGTATTTCACCATCTTCTCTTTGTAGTTCTGACCGGAAGTTTTCAGCACGTGCTTGATCTCAGCAACTGCAATAACCGGGAAGTATTTAGCAAAGAGGAAGTAACAGGTAAAGAACAGGCCGAATGTTCCAAGGTAGAAACCAACCTCAGGCCAGGACGGACGATAGTAGCCCCAGCTGGATGGAAGATAATCGCGGTACAGTGAAGTACAAATGATCACAAAACGCTCAAACCACATACCGATGTTCACAATGATAGACATGATAAAGGTAACCATGATGTTCCTTCTCATTTTCCTGAACCAGAACACCTGCGGAGACAGTACGTTACAGGTCATCATGATCCAGTAGCTCCAGCCCAGGGGACCTGCGGCGCGGAACTTGTAGAAGGTATCAAATTCATATCTGCTGCCTGAGTACCAGGCCATGAATAATTCTGTGAGGTAAGCAACACCCACAATAGAACCTGTCAGTACAATCACTTTGTTCATCGCCTCAATGTGGCCTAATGTGATGTATTCTTCCAGGCCCAGGATCTTACGTGTGATGATCAGCAGTGTCTGTACCATCGCAAATCCTGAGAAGATCGCACCCGCTACGAAGTAAGGAGGGAAGATGGTGGTGTGCCATCCCGGAATTACAGAAGTAGCAAAGTCGAAGGATACAATGGTGTGTACGGAAAGTACCAGCGGAGTGGACAAACCGGCTAACACCAGTGATAATGCTTCGTGGCGTTGCCAGTGTTTGGTGGAACCCGTCCAGCCAAAAGAAGCAATACCATATAAATATTTACGCAGTTTAGTTTTAGCTCTGTCCCGTACAGTTGCAAAGTCCGGCAAAAGACCTGAGTACCAGAACAACAGGGAAACGGTGAAGTACGTAGAGATCGCAAACACGTCCCACAAGAGTGGTGAGTTAAAGTTCACCCATAAAGGACCACGGGTGTTAGGGTAAGGGAGTACAAAGAATGCCATCCAAACACGACCCATGTGCCAGATCGGGAACTGTCCCGCACACATTACCGCAAAGATGGTCATTGCTTCCGCTGCGCGGTTAACCCCTGTACGCCATCCCTGGCGGAACAGCAAAAGGATCGCAGAGATCAGCGTACCGGCGTGACCGATACCTACCCACCAAACGAAGTTGGTGATATCCCAACCCCAGCCAATTGTTTTGTTCAGGTTCCAAACCCCTGTTCCCCAGTATACTTCCCAGGTTACAGAGAAAACCCCAAACAGCAGCAGCAAAACGGAAATAGTTAAACCGACATACCACAGCTTGCCAGGCTTGGCTTCAATAGGCCCGATAATATCCTCCGTTACCTGGTGATAATCCTTAACCCCATCTACTAAAGGTTCTCTCAGTGTGGATTCGTACTTCAAATGCATAGTAGTATTTTGAGCTTTGCTCACCCCACCCTTTCAGATGGAGCTACGTTGTTTCAAAACTTAAAACTGATTCTTTACCAATTCTATTTTTTCGCCTCAGCTCCGTTACCGGAACTGTTACTTAATGATGAGCTTTTTCTTCTTTATGTTCTGCATGTCCTGCTTTAGCTACCGGTGCTGCATCCTTGTTACGGATCTTGGCGAGGTAGTTAATAGATGGCAGTACGTGCGTTTCTTCCAGAACATAGTACAAACGGTCTGCCTGCTCTTCATTACGAACTTTATAGATACGGCTTTCTTTATCGTTAATGTTACCGAATACAATCGCATCAGCAGCACAGGCTTGTTGACAAGCAGTACGCGCTTCTCCATCTTTCATCGGACGGCCTGCTTTCTTAGCAGTCAGTTTCGCATCCTGTAAACGCTGAACGCAGAAAGAACATTTTTCCATGGTACCACGGCTACGAACAACTACATCCGGGTTCAATACCATACGGGTGAGTGCATCATTCATATCGCCGGTATCGTGCAGGTTGCCTTCCATGCTGTCCGCACCATTCCAGTCTCTCCAGTTGAAGCGGCGAACTTTATAAGGACAGTTGTTAGCGCAGTAACGGGTACCGATGCAACGATTGTAAGCCATTTGGTTAATACCTTCAGAACTGTGGTTGGTAGCAGCTACCGGGCAAACGTTCTCACATGGAGCGTTATCACAGTGTTGGCAAAGCATGGGTTGGAACACTACTTCAGGATTGTTTTCATCACCACTGAAGTAACGGTCGATACGCAGCCAGTGCATTTCGTGTGCCAGTACCACTTGTTCTTTACCAACCACACCCACGTTATTCTCAGCAGTACAAGCTACCACACAGGCGCCGCAACCAAAACAGGTGTTCAGGTCTATGGACATACCCCATTTGATACCAGGATAACTATGCTCAGGATACAGCGTAGCATCTTTACGGAAGTCTTTTCCATAATGATCCAGCTCGTGGCGGTCTTCGTTCACCTCTTTAGGATTCTTAATGAATTCTTCGAGGGTAGTTTCTTTAACGATCGGACGGCCTTCGTAGCTGTTATGCGTTTGAGTAAGACCGATCGGATATTTTCTGCCAGCAGCAACGGCTGTTGCTTCTGTGGAATAGTAATCAAAAGTTTGTCCGTTGGAAGAAACGAAAGGATAAGCATTCTGGCCTACTTCGCCGGCAGCTTTACCAATGAATTCTTTCTTTCCACGGCCGTAACCAACTGCAATCGCAATCACATCAGGATGGATACCCGGAACGATCAGCAAAGGCAATTCTTTTTCTACGCCGTTCGCTTTGATCTTCAATACCTGTTTCTCTGCGTTGATCTCATAATCATCGCCCAGTTCAGTAGAGAATGTTTTTGCAAGGGTGTTGGAAACACAAGCGTAGTTATCCCAGGTAGAACGGGTGATCGGATCGGGCATTTCCTGCAACCATGGGTTGTTGGCTTCCCTACCGTTACCAATTGCTACTTTTTCATACAGTACCAGTTCCAGCTTACCGCCTTTCTTGGCACTTGAGATCTTAGCAGCGGCAGCAGCAATATCACCGGCAAAAGTGGCGCCAGCTAAAGCAGCACCAGCTTGTGGTTCAATGATACCGTCCTGCAGGGCTTTATCCCATGCTTCCTGTGAACCGAGTTTACCGATCCACTCTGTTTTCAGATAATCTTCCCATGCGGTAGTGTTGCCACTCCAGTTCAGGAGAGATGACTGGAAAGCGCGGGTTTTGAACAGCGGGGCAATGGTTGGCTGAATAAAGCCATAGTAACCAGTGCGGCCTTCTGCATCTCCCCAGCTTTCAAGGAAGTGATGATCAGGAACAATATATTTACAGAGTTCTGTTGTTTCGTCGTAACGTTCGTTGAAGGAAACAGACACCGGAACTTTAGCCAAACCTTCTGCAAATTTCTTTGCATCATAGTAGCTGTAAGCAGGGTTTGCACCGTAGATCAGCAATGCGCCAACACTACCTGCATTCATGTCATTCACCAGTTGGGTGAACTCACTGTCAATACCCTGGCGGTAGTTGCTGGTCACTGCCCAGTCGATGGTAGTACCGTTAGAACCTGCGAGGTTATTGATAGCGTTTACAATGAGCTGTACATTCACATCGTTGGAACCGGATACCACAAGGGATTTACCGGGGTTCGCCTGGATAGCTTTGGCAGCTTTGGCGATCCCGTCTTTCAGTTTAGCATCAGCCAGTGCAGGAGCAGAAACAGCTCCACCCAATGCAGCTAGCAGGTTTAATGCTACAGCACCTGTTTCAGAAGGACGGTGTGTGAACCTTTCATCAGCATTTGCACCGGTAAGGCTCATCATGCTTTCGAAATGGAAATGTTTGCTCATTTCCGGATTCTTTGCATTGATCTTACGGTTAGTACCGTACTGACGGGAGTATTCAGAAGGATTCAGCCAGGTACCGAGGAAATCGGCATTCAGGCTTACAATCACTTTTGCATTTTCGAAATGGTAAGAAGGCAGTGTTCTCTTTCCGTAAGAAGCTTCATTGGCTTGCAACATACCGGAGTAAGAAACTGCATCGTAGGTAACGTGGCGGGAGCCGGGGTATTTAGCCAGGAACTCACCGATCAGTTTTTTAGTAGTAGGGCTGATGATAGTGGTAGACAGTAAAACAACTGGTTTGCCGGCAATCGCTGCGCTCACCTGTTTGTCCAGCTCAGCATAGGTGAGCTCCGCAATCCTTTTCTCCAGTTCCTCAACTTTAGGTCCTTTATTGATACCGGGATAACGGAGACGGGCAACATCATACAGGCCCAGTACTGTTCCCTGCACTCTGGCAGTGGAAGCACCACCGGTTACAGATGACATTTCGTTTCCTTCTATTTTGATCGGACGGCCTTCGCGGGTCTTAACTACTAAGGGAACGTATTCACCGTCAGTAGTATAGGCAGAAGCATAATAGTTCGGTACACCGGGCGTAATATCCTGCGGTTTATTCACGTAAGGGATGGCCTTCTTCACAGGGATATCACAACTTGCCGCGATTGTAGCAGCAGCCGTGGTAAACCCGAGGTATTTCAAGAAATCCCGGCGGGGGGTAGTAGCGTTCAGCATGCTCTCACTCTCTTCAAACGGCAGGTCTTCCCTGAATTCGTTCTTCACAGTTTCCTGATGCCCAGCTGTATTGTGCAACTCCTCCAAGCCTTTCCAATACTTTTTTTGCTCCATGTGATTATATCGAGTTACGATTTAAAAAAGTTGAGTTACGTCTTTGCCTAGTGGGCCAAGCCCCATAAGCTTCCTTATATATTAATAGTGGCACTTTTGACATTCTGTACCGCCCAGCATTTCTACAGTTACATCATCACCGCTCAGCTTCTTGTCCCTGATATCGTTATGTAATTTTTCGAAAATGCTGTAGTAGTTGTTTTCCACGAACTGCACCTTAGTAGTACGGTGACAGTTAACGCACCATCCCATGGAAAGATCAGCGAACTGATGTACTTCGTCCATGTTCTGGATCTCACCGTGGCAGGTCTGACATTGTACCTGACCGGCTTTTACGTGTTGAGAGTGGTTGAAGTAAACGTGGTCAGGCAGGTTGTGGATCTTAGTCCATTCGATAGGCTGGCCAGGTTTGGTGTATTTGCCGGCAGCGGGATCCCAACCAACGTGGTCGTATAATTTCTGAATTTCTGCTGTACCATTTACTTTCTTTCCTTCTGCAGTGAACAGGTCCGGACCAGTATACTCACTGATAGCCTTGTGACAGTTCATACAAACATTCTCAGATGGAATCATCGCATGTTTGCTCTTTTCTGCGGAAGAGTGGCAGTACAAACAGTTGATCTGGTTGATACCTGCGTGTACTTTGTGGGAGTAGAAGATAGGTTGTTCCGGCATGTAGTCCTGCTGACGGCCCAGGCCGATAGCGCCCTGGATAGTAAAGTAACCGCCGACCACGAACAACAATACAATGCAAAGCGCGATGTATGCTTTATTCTTATAGAAAGGAACAGGTTCAGGATTTTCATGACCTTCTTTCTCTGAAGCCAGTTTGTTCAGGTTGCTGTTGATCTGCATCAATATCACCGCAACAATAGCAAGGATCAGGGTAATAATGCCAAAAAGAAGGCTGTTACCGCCATCTTCTTTAGGAGCTGCGCCTGTTTCAGGGCCTCCATTATTGTTACCTTTTCCAGGAACAGGAACTGAATTGATATAAGCGAGAATGTTATCAATGTCTTCATCCTTCAGCGCCGGGAATGGCGTCATCGGAAGTTTATTGTACTGATTGAAGAGATCATTGGCGTACTTGTCGCCACTGGCAATAACTGCTGAAGAGTTACGGATCCAGTTGTGAAGGAGCTTTTTATCAGCCCACCGATCTTCAACCCCTGCCAGCGCAGGACCAGTTACTTTCTTGTGAACGGCGTGACAAGAAGCACAATTCTGCTGAAATAGCGTCTTACCTGCACCAGGATCTGCTGCCCCAGCTGCGGAAAATGAACTAACAAGTCCCACGCATAGGATAAGAACACTCACAAATTGCTTACGCAAACGAATGGAAACACGATACACAGCCTATTATTTAGATTTGACCTAAGGTTTCTTTAAAAGTGCTCGCAAAAATAAGACAGAATGTTGACAATTTACCAACAATTAAAAAAAAGTTGCCCTTGTTTTGAAAACACTTTTTATATATTATCCGCGAGACCTTCGCCCGCGAAAATGCTTTGCTGTAGCTGATTGTAGTAGTACCATACCCTGCCTGCCCTCACATCACGTTATAAATTCCTGATAAAAATCATATTTCCAAAATGAAGAGGTCCACGTGGTAACTATGATACTATTTTTGCATTAGGAGAAATGCCTCATGAAATGAATAATTGCCTTACTCACGTTATAACCCTTAAACAAGTTATAATAATAAAGGTTGTGATCGCATGATTTTAGTCATTCCCATTAAATGATAATCATCAACTTGCGATCATTTGGAGGCCACACTCCCTAAATTTAATAAAAAAGACCTGATTCATAAAGTCTTATCTGCCTATTTTTGCAGCTTATTAAACAACCGGGCTTGAAAAATATCGCCATATTCGCATCAGGGGCAGGCAGTAATGCACAAAAGATCATAGACCATTTCAGGGGTTCCAGCCTGGCTAAAGTCACGCTCATCCTGTCTAACAAGGCAGAAGCCGGTATCTTTAAGATAGCGGAAAAGGAACAGATCCCCGCTATATTAATAGATAAAGAACAGTTCTTCCGGGGAGACACTTACATTAAGTTACTGGAGGAGGCCCAAACAGACCTCGTGGTATTGGCCGGTTTTTTATGGAAGATACCCGCTAACCTGGTAACCGCTTTCCCCAACCGTATCATTAATATACATCCCGCCCTCTTACCCAAATTCGGAGGAAAAGGGATGTATGGTCATTTTGTACATGAAGCAGTATTGGCCGCAGGAGAAAAAGAAAGTGGTATCACCATCCACTATGTGAATGAAAAATATGACGATGGTGGTGTGATCCTCCAGGAAAAATGTATCATTACAGAAGAGGATACCCCGGAAAGCCTTGCACGTAAAGTACAGGTGCTGGAACACAAGTGGTTTCCCCTAATTGTGGAACGATTATTGACACAATAATTTCCGTAGATAACGGTTCATCTATCCGTCTGTTTCTACTTCAACTTACAGTTGTTATGAAAAGAATATTACCCTTTGTTCTGCTGTTCTCCGCTATCTGCCTATCAAGCAACGCCCAGGAAACCGAAAAGAAATTCCGTAAACGCACGTACCTGAAAGTAAATCCAACTACGATCATCAGCTCGCTGGATATCTACCTGGAACAGGACCTGACGGAAAAACTCAGCCTGGAACTAGGCGTATCCGGTATCTATACGGATTACCCGGATTATGTTTTCATGAAAAGGATAGATGTTGGCCAAAGAAAACCCGGCCTAAGTACAGAACAATATGTGGAAGGCCGTGGATTAGGATTCCGGGCCGGTATGAAATGGTATCTCTTCCGCCAGACTTCTGAGAACACCGCCAGGGGCACTTACTTTGAACCCGTATTATTTTATAAGAAAGTATTCTACCCCAATGAAGACCAGCTACTCAATGGCCAGGTCTATAAAAATGAAGGGGATAAAAATGTATATGGCATCCAGTTACTACTGGGCCGCCAGGTAAAGCGGGATAAATTTATCCTCGATCCTTACCTGGGCATAGGCATCCGCAGCAAAGTATATAACTACACCAACTATACGCTCGTTGGTAATTCCGTTAATGCAGACCAGACGGAACTGGTGAATGTTTTACCCAGCATACACCTGGGTATCAAAGTAGGATTCAGCTTATAATTTAGTGAACCGCACACCCAGGAATCCACGGATCCCCT
The DNA here is from genome assembly GCF_039545795.1 of Chitinophaga niabensis. Lineage (NCBI taxonomy): Bacteria > Pseudomonadati > Bacteroidota > Chitinophagia > Chitinophagales > Chitinophagaceae > Chitinophaga > Chitinophaga niabensis. The sequence continues at coordinate 5,944,390 of NZ_CP154260.1, forward strand.
GATTGGGTGCAAACACATAACTGGGGTCAAAAGTAAGCCTGTCAGGATTCTCTGCCGTAGGCATCACCGTACCATCCGGATTGTATACCACCTTTTTATCAAAAGGATCATGTGACCGTGCAATGGAATTCTTCGGCGGTGTATAGTTCAACAGGTTCTTCACCCCGCCATAGATCTCCCAGCCTTTCTTAAACTTCTTCGTCAGCTGAATATTCTGAATACTCCAGTAAGGAGAAGTAGCAGGGCGCGGATCATATTCACTTTGTAAAGGCAATAACATCGGCCCGTAAATATTACCCGTATAGTCTATACTGATGCCGGAACGGCGGAAAGAATAAGAAGCAGACCAGGTGCCGGAGAATTTCTCTGTTAACTTAGGCCGTATCTTTTCCGTTCCATTCTTCTCATACACATCCACAAACGTTACACCCGCTATCAGTTTCAGGGGGAAGTTAAACATCAGGTCTGCATTCAGGCTAAACCCTTTCGAAATAGCATGACCCTTCAGGTTGTCATATAAGATGGTATCCGGTTTGTCGTAATTCGGCAGGATCTTATTGGAAAAGTAAGTATAGAAGGCAGTACCGTCCAGGGTCAGGAAAGCATTGTTCAAAGGTATCTTCTTGGTATAGTTCAGGTTCACATTCAGGCTCTTTTCCGGTTTCAGGGAAGACTGGATCACCACTTCCCTTGCACCTGTCAGCGCGGCATGGTCTTCCGTGAAAATGGATACCACCCTGTAACCTGTACCCGCATTCAATCTCAGTACATTGCGATAGTTGGGCGTCCATTTGTAAGCCAGGCGTGGTGTGAAAATGTTACCATGAATGGAGTTATGATCATAACGCATGCCCAGTAATAAAGTATGGCTGCTGTTAAACCTCAGTTCATCCTGTAAGAACAGTCCTGGCAGAAAAGTGCGCTCCGGTTTATTTTTTGTGGAGGCTCCTTCTTTCAAAGCAGTCACTACGGTATTATCATCATAAAAAGTATAGCGCACCGGCAAACCAGCCAACAGGTTATGTTTACCTACTTCCTTATCCCAGGTAAGCTGCGCAAAAGAAATTGTTTGCTGTGCCAGGAATACCGTTTTACCGTATACAGAATTCTGATCATGATAGTTGAAAGATCCCTGCAGCATCATATGCTCCTTCGTAGGCAATTGGTATTGCCCGATCACTTCAGCACGACTGGTAAAAATACTTTCGCCATAGACGCTGTCCGTTCCCCTCCAGTGTTTATTCCATCGCGTTTCGCCACCCCATCTGTCTTCATAAAAATAACGCGCTGCGATGGTTGCTACCCTGTTGTTCTTGCGGGAGAAGTTCCATTTATTAAAAACAGAGATGCGGTGTTGCAATGTTACATCCGTGAAACCATCTCCATTTTTATCAATAGGATGCTGATAGTTAAAATAGTTCACCCCTAATAATGCCTGTGCTTTCTTTCCTGCATTCACACGCAGGCCAAGGTCTACACTGTACTCCTGCCAACCGGTGGCCATCACATCTGCTGTGAATTTAGGCGCTGTGTTAGGAGATTTGGTGATAATATTAATAAGGCCGGCCACTGCTTCAGAACCATATAGTGTAGAAGCAGGCCCCTTTACGATCTCCACTCTTTCCACCAGGCTGTTAGGAATACCTGATAACCCATACACAGTAGATAATGCACTCACAATAGGCATACCGTCAATCATCACCATGGTGTAAGGCCCTTCCAGTCCGTTGATATGAATATCCCCGGTATTGCACACATTACAGTTCAACTGCGGGCGTACGCCATTCACATTTTGCAGTGCATCAAAAATACTGGGAGTAGGATTCCTTTTAAAGAATACAGGGGAGTATACTTCTACGGGCACAGGGCTTTCCGCTTTGGAAACTGCCCTTAATGTACCACTTACCACTACTTCATTCAAGTTGGAAGAAGTGGGTGTTAAACGGATAGTAGTTTCTGTGATACCGGAAGCTTTGATCTGTACCGGTTGTACATACGTAATATATCCTACAGCGCTTACCTGCAAAATATGCCTGCCGGGTGCAATACCTTTCAGATCAAATTCCCCCGTTTCGTTTGTAACAACACCCTGTTTTAAGTCTTTAAAGCCGATGCTTGCAAATGGCACTGGTTTATCTTCTGATGTGATCGTTCCTTTTAAACGTCCTTGCGCAAATATTTCGGTTGCCTGGAACAGCAATATAGTTAGGATAAACTTGTAGGTCATATGGCAAATTTAAAATTCAAATCCATATTTGTCTAAACTTATTTTTAGCCTAGTCTAAATTAAAGGCTTGGAAACGGGTCGTTAAACGGTTTTCCGTACACCCAGTCTTTGATTTCCAGGTCATTACATAAACAGGCATCCAGTTCCTGCGTGATCACATCTTTTCTAAGATCCTGCCCAATGATCACCAATTCATTATGCCGGTCTGCAAAAATGGGATGCCATCGCTGTTCAATGAATGCAGCAGTAGTTGCATCCAACTGCCACTTTTCTTTGGGGATAGCACACCACCAAAGCCCTGCCCTGTCTGCCATTAAAGATGCTCCCGCCTGGCTCCAGTTAATAGCAATGTCTGATCTGGATGCGATCCAGCATAACCCTTTGCTGCGGATCACGCCCGCAGGCCATTGATGCTGAATGTAGTGCCAAAAGCGTTCAGGATGAAAAGGAGCACGGCTGCGGTATACAAAAGAGCTGATGCCATATTCTTCCGTTTCAGGGATATGTTCCTTTTCCAGTTCTGCTATCCAGCCAGCACTGCGGGAAGTGGTTTCGAAATCAAATAATTGGGTATGCAGGATCTCCTGCAATGGCACAACAGACCTTTCTGCTTCAATGATCCTTGCATCTGCATTGAATTTCCGCAGCAAAGCTTTCATGGCATCCCGTTCTGCTGCTGTAACCAGGTCGCATTTGTTGAGAATGATCACATTCGCAAATTCAACCTGTTCTGTGAGCAGGTTAACGATTGTACGAGTGTCATCCGGCACCATTTCCCGGCTGGAAAAATCACGATGAAAATTAAAGGCATCTACAACCGTTACCAGGGTATCCAGCGTGCTGAATGCACTGAGGTCAATACCCAGCTGATCATCCTGATAAGTAAAGGTCTGCGCAACCGGTAGTGGTTCTGAGATACCGCTGGATTCAATCAGCAGGTAATCGAAACGGTCTTCTGCTGCAAGGCGCTGCACTTCCTGCAACAGATCTTCACGTAAGGTGCAGCAGATACAGCCATTGCTCATCTCCACCAGTTTTTCTTCTGTATGATGCAGTACATTTTCATTACGCACTAATTGTGCATCGATATTTACTTCACTCATATCATTCACGATCACGGCAACACGCAGCTGCTCTTTGTTATGCAGGATGTGATTCAGCAAGGTTGTTTTGCCTGCCCCTAAAAAACCACTCAGTACAGTAACAGGAAGTTTCTTTTTCATAAATGATCGTTTGAAGGCCCGTGCTGACAAACCTTACAGCTCTTGCACTCTTTCAGGTTTTGCAGATGTGCCCATACAATCAATCCTGCGCCGAAAATGATCACAAATGGCTCCCAGCTTTCCGGCGCCAGGAAATGCCCCGCCAGCAATGCCACATAGCCAAACGAGAAAAGTACCAGTGGCCTGGCATGCCGGTGATGTTTCCGGTAACCCCTGAACAAAGCAGAATAACCAACAAGGAAAGAAAAACCCAGCAGCGCATATTCCAGTTTTTCATTTTCCAGCACTTCCAGCCCCAGAAGTGGCAGACCCGCAATCAGCAGCGGTAATAACACACAGTGTACTGCACAGATAAGAGAAGCGCCAATGCCCAGTGCATCGAGGTTCCATTTGGAGAAAAGATTGATCCGCATCGTAAAAATTATTTTGTGGAGAACAAATCTAAGATGTTTTTGCAACTTTGTTGCAATTAACCATAACTTTATGTGAAAATATTAGATGGGATGGGTATCTTAGCCACTTACAAGTAGCTGAATGCAACTTTGTTGCTTTTAATTAAAGAAATATGTTATACACCAGGAATCTTGCTTATGCATATCCCAATGGCCGCACCCTGCGGTTTCCGGACTTGGAATGTACGGAAGGAAATGTATTGTTGATCACAGGAGGTTCAGGGGTTGGAAAAACCACACTGCTGCATCTCCTCGCAGGTTTATTGAAACCTTCCGGCGGAGAGGTGCAGGTTGCCGGAACTGCTATACAATCATTAAAGCCCGGAGCCATGGATGCTTTCCGGGGAAAACACATTGGCATCATCTATCAACAGTCTCACTTTATTGCAGCGCTCTCTGTGCAGGAAAACCTCTTGCTTGCCGGCAAAGACAGGTTGATGGAGATTTCCCAAAAACTGGGCATACAATCGTTACTACATAAAAAACCGGCACAACTCAGCCAGGGAGAACAGCAACGTGCATCTATCACCCGTGCTTTGATACAATCCCCGCAATTATTACTGGCAGATGAACCTACCGCCAGTTTGGATGACGAGAATTGCATAGCTGTCGCAAAACTGCTGGCAGCACAGGCTGCGGAACAAAAAGCAGCATTGCTGATCGTTACGCACGATAACCGCCTGAAACAACTTTTTGCCAACCATATTACACTGTCATGATCCTGCGCATTGCTTTCAAAAATCTTTTACACAAGCCTTTATACGCAGTGTTGTGCTGGTTGCTACTGGCCTGCAGTACTGCGGTATTATTGCTGCTGATAACTTTAAGCCGTCAGGCAAAAGAACAACTGGAAAAACAGATCGATGGCGTGGATATGGTGCTGGGTGCCAAAGGCAGTCCGCTCCAACTGATCCTGTCCAGCGTATATAACATTGACGCCCCTACGGGAAACATCTACCTGGAAGAAGCACAACGTTTTATGCAGCATCCCCTGGTGGAATCCGCTATTCCCGTTTCACTGGGAGATTCCTACATGGGCTACCGCATTATTGGAACAACGGACGCTTATCTCAAAAAATATAACCTGCAACCTGTTTCCGGTAAAGTATTCTCCAAAGCCATGGAAGTAGTAGTAGGCGCCACAGTAGCTCAACGCAGCCAGCTGAAGATCGGCAGTAAATTTGCGGGAACACATGGCCTCGGAGAAAAGGGGCATGTACATGAAGAGCATAGTTATATAGTAACAGGTATCCTTCCGCCTACCGGGCTCTCTGTAGATCAATTGATCCTTACATCCTTACAAAGTGTTTGGGAGATCCATGAAACACACCATGAAGAACACGAAGATCATGAAGCGGTCAAACAACAGATCACTGCCGTGCTCATCAAATTCAAAAGCCCTTTAGCCCAATTGCAAATGCCCCGCATGGTAAATGAAAACACCAATATGCAGGCGGCAGTTCCGGCAATAGAGATCAACCGCTTACAATCATTGATGGGCTCAGGCACCGCCGTGTTGCGCATTCTCGGATGGCTGTTGGCTGCACTCGCAACCTGTAGTATCTTTGTGATGCTGGTGCAGGGAACCCATGAACGCAGATATGAACTGGCACTTTTACGCAGCATGGGTTACGGAAGAGGAAAACTCCTGGGCCTGGTTTTAGCGGAAGCAGCTATACTAGGAATAACGGGGATCCTCGGCGGCTTTTTGCTGAGCAGGTTAAGCGGATGGTTCCTGCAACAGGAAGTATTTTCACATTATCATTTAAATTTCTCAGGCGCATGGAAGATCACGCCGGCAGATATGCTCACAGGTATTGCCATCCTGGCCGCCTGTTTGCTGGCCGCACTTTTCCCCGCCATCCGGGCTTTCCGGTTAAATATCTCTAAAACACTGGCCAATGCTTAAAATAGAAAGAATATTAGTGGTAGCCATCGCTTTTCTGCTGGTTTCCTGCTCCAATATCTCACAATACTGCAAACACGGGAACAGTTACCTGAGCCAGGTACTGAGGTTCAGGCAACAGGCTAACATGGAAAGCTTACCGATGTCCACCGTCACCTATCCCGAGGATACTGCTGTGAAAAAAGTCACCTGGAAACAACTCTCCGATGTGATCTTCGACCGTAAATGGGATGAAAAGATGCAGATGCCCATGTTGTACCCTTCTTTCTCCCGCACCATTAAAGCCATGCATGGAAAGAATATCAGCATCAGCGGTTATGTAATACCCGTAGATGCCAAAGGCGGCATGTATGTACTTTCCGCCAATCCCAACAGTTCCTGCTTCTTTTGCGGAGGTGCCGGCCCTGAAACTATCATGACCCTCAAGTTCAAATCCGGCAAACCGGCTTTTGAAACGGATGATTATGTTCGCTTCCAGGGTAGATTAAGGCTCAATGAGAAAAACATTTACGAATTATATTATAATCTGGACGATGCCGTACTCATTGGCAAGTAAATGGTGATGTGGTGAAACTGTGCTACCTTTGTATATTAGATTTAAGACGGAATTGATATGTCTAAGAAAGCGATCTTTTATATCTCCTTTTTTGTATTGCTGAGCGTAGGGTTCATGGGATTTGCAGGACTGATGATCAAAGAAGGTACCGGTGAATTCTTCGGAAAGGAAAAACTCCCGGTGCTGGGAACACCCGGCCACACGGTACAGGGTTTCAAACTGACCAACCAGGATGGAAAGACCATCACGCAGGACAATGTAAAAGGAAAGATCTACGTGGCGGAATACTTCTTTACTACCTGTACGAATATCTGCCCTGTGATGAATAAGAACATGGAGAAAGTGTATGCAAAGTATAAGGATAACCCAAACTTCCTCATCCTCTCCCATACATCTGATCCTGATTACGATTCCATACCTGTATTAAAGGCCTATGCTGATAAACATGGTGCGGATGTAAAGAACTGGCTTTTTTTAACGGGTGATAAAAGGCACCTGTACAAACTGGCCCGCGAAAGTTACCTCGTAGATGATGGAAAATTTACCGGTGAAGATGATTTCATTCACACCCAGTGGTTTGCACTGGTAGACGGTGATGGCCAGATCAGGGGTTTATATGAAGGAACAAAAGATAAAGATATTGAGAAGCTGATCAAAGAAATTGATCAGCTGATGCATGAATAAATTGATTCACATGGCTGCAAAACACAAAGAACTCATCGTGCAGTTGTTGCGCTCCAGTAACCTGAGTATTACGGATACGCGTGTAAAGATCCTGGAGCTCTTTTTGAAAAGTAACGGTGCACTGGAACATGCGGATTTTGAGAAGCTGAGCGGTAAGTCGTTCGACAGGGTTACCATTTACCGTACCCTGCAAACCTTCCTGGATAAAGGGATTGTACATAAAATACCTACTACAGATACCTCCGTACGATATGCCATCTGCAAATCGGAATGTAAAGAACATGAACACCACGATCACCATGTTCACTTCCGTTGCGAAGAGTGTGGTAATACCTCCTGCCTGGAAGAAACAGATATTCCGGTTATTTCACTGCCCAAAGGTTATGCACTGCATAATGTGGAAGTAGTGGTAAGCGGGGTATGTAAAGAATGTAAATAAGGGCTAGGGCTTTTTTACGGGTTCGCTCAGGTCAGATAGTTTGTATACTTTATAGTCGATGCGCATCCTGGCCGCATTCTCTTTAACGGTAGAAGTGAAGCCGGCTTTTCTCCTGCGTTCGTCCACCCCTTCCGGATCCTTGATGGGCCAAATGATCATCCCTTTTTCTCCGTTTTTAAGTGTTACCATACTACCCTGCGTGCCATAGATCTGCTCCTGGCGTTTGTACATCAGTTGCCGGTCCAGCGTCATCGCATAAAAGTGGAAATCCAATTCCCCCTTGTCTGCCGCATCTTTCAGCAAAGGCATGAATTCATCTATTCTGTTGGAATGCTGTATCACACTCCAGGCAGCATAACTGGCGTTCTCTCCAACAAGGCTTTTCCCCGGATAACCGTAGATCTTAATTACAGAATCTGTAAAACGCATATTAGCGGAATCGATCCGCACCATCTCTGCGGATAACACATTGTATACCTCGGCCACTGAAATATTCCTTGCTTTTGCAATAGAATCAATATCCGAGGATGAGCTGAATAACTTCCTGATGGCTTGATCTACTATATGTACACTGTCCATTGACCTGGCAAGGGCAGGCTCTTTCTGTGCAGCCACAGAAAGAGCACTAATGCATGCCAATAAAATGAACGTGATGTATTTCATCATACGATCTTATCTATTTCCTGTTGTACAAAACCCGCCAGCTCTTTTACGTATGCAGGAGAGAAATCAAATTTGATCCCCGCAGCCGTATATAGCTCTCTCAAAGTTTTTGTATAACCAAGGCCCAGCGCTTTCTCATAATTGTCCAGCGCCTGTTTGGGATTTTCCTTGTACTGCTTCCACATGGCAATGGCACCTAATTGAGCAATGCCATATTCAATATAATAGAACGGTACTTCAAACAAATGCAGTTGCCTTTGCCAGTTGTTGGCGCGGTAGGTTTCATGTCCGCTCCAGTCAATATTGCCGGGAGAGAATTCATCCATGATCTTTACCCACTCTGCCGTACGTTCTGCTACAGTATGTTGCGGATGTTCGTAGATCCAGTGCTGGAATTTGTCAATGATCGCTATCCAGGGGAAGATGGTGATAGCACGTTCCAGTTGTTGCAATTTGGCACGGCGCAATTCATCCGGGTTATCGAAGAAAATATCCCAATGGTCCATACTGAACAGTTCCATGCTCATGCTGGCCACTTCCGCAATCTCCATGGGGTATTCCTTAAAGGCACTGAGGGAAAGATGATGGCTCAGGAAGGAATGAATAGCATGCCCGCCTTCATGTACCATGGTGGTCAGGTCTTTCATTTGCCCTGCCGCATTCATGAAAATGAAAGGCACGCCGGTTTCTGCAAGTGGACAGTTATATCCGCCCGGTGCTTTATTCTTACGGCTGTCCAGATCGAGGCGGCCCATGTCTTTCATCACCTGCAGGCACTCTCCAAAGAAAGGACGCAGTTGCGTAAAACATTCAATAGATTTGCCGATCATTTCCTCCCCGCTTTTGAATGGCTCCAGCGGTTTGGTGCCCAATGGCTCTGCATCACTGTCCCATGGTTTCAGTGTATCTAATCCCAGTTTTGCCTTTTGCCTTTCCAGGGATTGTTTCACCAGTGGCAGGATGTGTTCTTTCACCGCTGCATGGAACTGGAAGCAATCTTCCTTGGTATATTCAAAACGCCCCAGTTCTTCAAACTTGTAATCGCGGTAATTCGCGAAACCGGCATTCAATGCTATTTCGTGCCGTTTGCCTACCAGCGTGGAATACAGCTCGTCCAGCTTTTCTTTATCTTTCAAACGGCGGGCGGCCGTTTTGGTAAATACTTCTTCTCTTAATGCACGGTCAGGGTTCTCCAGGAACTTAGCTGCCTGTTGCAAAGTATATTCCTGTCCATTCACCTCTATGGTCATTGACCCTGAGATCACACCATACTGCTGTGCCATCACACTAAGTTCTGCCTGGATGGGCACATTCTTTTCATGGAAAAGTTTCACCTGTTTCTGCACATTGCGGAGATAGGTAAAATACAACTGCTGGTCCAGCTGATCTTTGAATTCACTGGCCAGGAGTTTACGGTTCAGCGCATCTGCATAAGGTTGCAGTTTAGGCTGTATCTCCATGCAGAAATAAGTAAAGGCTTCTTCATATGCTTTGTTAGCCGTGTCGCGCGTCATGCGGATCTGCCGCCAGCAGGCGTCTTCGCTGATCACAGCTTCCACTTCACTGATATCTGCCAGCCATTGTTCCAGGTCGGAAACACTCTGCAGCGGCCTGTTTTGCAGTGCTTCAAAATAAGGTTGTAATGCGTCCCATGTTGTTACCGTAAAATCAGCTGGTAAGAAATGCCTGGGCGGTGCGGAAATATGAGCAGTTTGCATGATTCTTTCAATTATTCGTTATTTATAAAAATAGCTAAACATAGCCACACAAAAAAAAGATCCAAATCCGGTAAAGGGACTTGGATCTTTTTATCCTGGACGGGCAGAGGATTACTCTTCCGTTTTCTTCTTTTTAGCTGCCACTTTTGGCTTTTTCTCTTCTCCCTCTGCATCAGCAGCCGCTGCTTTCTTAGCAGGTGCTTTCTTTTTAGGAGCAGCTTTCTCTTCTGCAGGCGCTTCTTCAGCAGCCGCTTCTTTTTTGGCCTTTGCTTTTGGTTTGGCTTCCTCTACCGGAGCTGCTGTTTCTTCCGCTGCTTCCACTTCTTCCGTCTCTTCTTCAAACTTCAGCAGGTCATTGGTTTTGAGGATGGCATACCATTTTACCATCTTCTTCATATCACTTACATAAACACGGTCCTCATCAAATTCAGGGAACACGTTTTTAAAATAAGCTTTTACGGTCTGGTTATCTGCTTTCGCATCTGCAAGCGGAAATTTCGCTTCCTTATCCAGCATAGCCTGGAAAACAGCTGCCAGGTTCACATTATCGCCTGTAGTGAATACTTCAATGCTCTCCAATGGGGTAAAATTATGTACCCGGGAAGAAACGAAGCGTGTGCTCTTGTCTTCCAGCGATCTTACAATAGCGCCATCCTGTTTGCTGGCCAGCAATTGAAATAAACCGCCTAAACCGGTGACTGCAACAATTTCTCTGTACTGCATGAATTCATTTTTAAGAACGGCAAATATAAAAAATTAGCAATAGATATCACGCTGACAATTGTCAATTCTCCCGAAAATACCCGGATTTATGGGGTGCCGGCCAATACCAGCGGGAGTTTCAGGGTATTTATCCTTCCTTGCATATTAAAAATCCGTACAAAGATAACATAGATTCCCGGCCTTACCACCTCCCCGGTATCCGAAAGTCCATCCCAGTTAATATTTCCCCTGTTCCCCAACAGCTGATTCCTGGCCAGATGCCGCACAGCACGGCCTTCCGCATCAAATGCCATCACCTCTGCCACATATCCCGGAAGAGGAAGTTCCCATTGCAGTTGAGCAATGTCCTGGTACCCATCGTTATTAGGACTGAACACACCAGAAACAAGCCTGAACCCTTCAACAGCACTACCGGCAACCATTTGCTGGGAATTTACATATCCTGGTGTGGCAAAACCAGCCGTGGCAGCAGCTGAATGCCAGTTTCCCGGATCCTGCGTATGCCCATCCGCCTGTACCCTTTCCAGCGAAATCCCCTTGGTACCGGGTAAAATGCTCAGATGCCAGGTACGTTTATAATGAAGTATGTCAATGATCCCTCCATCCCCCTCCATTAATAAGAGGGTGCCTTCATCATCCGGCAAAGTGGGCAAAGCAGGGATGGCCTGTAATTTACCCTTGCAGGAATAAGAACGGCACAGGGCCGGGAGGTCTGTTGAAAAAGCCAGGAATTCCCCCGGTAATAATAAGAAGGGGCCTTTTACCAGCAGCACGGGTTGTTTGATAGCACCATCCGGATGAAGTGAGGCAAAGTACAGGTTCTGTAGATCAATGGCTTTATTACTGCGGTTATAGATCTCCGCAAAATCAGCAGTTCCGGCGGGCGGATCAAATAATACTTCATTAATGATCAGGCCGAAGCTATCTGCCTTTTCTGGAAGTGCATATGCAACCGGCGCCGGTTGGGATATTTCGCGGTTATTGCAATCCGTAATGCGGTTGGTTTGCAGTGAATAGATCTGCCCTTTTTCCAATGGAGCGTTTAATTCAACAGATACTATATTATAATGTACCGCAATACTTTTAAAATGATCAAGGGCCCGCACGGCAGACAAACTATCGATTATACCGGAAAAATGTAATTGCAGATGCAGCGGGTCAGTAACCGTTACCCTTAATAATTCCGGTAAAGGCGGTTCTTTAATAGTACCGGCCACAGCATTATTCTTTCCAGGTGTACCTCCCAACGCAGCTGTGGAAGCTTTCCAGTTTTCGCTTCCTGCACAGGGCCACCGGGTATCTGTCATTTCCAGGCTCCATCCGCCATTTTCTTTAATGCTGCCTGCATACCAGTCTTTATGATAATCCACTGTATGGATCAATCGCCCGCTTTTATCATAAAGGGATAATCGTTCGCCCTCGTTTCCCAGGGAAAGAAAACTACCGGTAGCAATGGCAGGAGAGAAAAAAGGAAGCGCTGTGCGGGAGCAGATCACCACCAGGCTATCCGGCTGCAAAATAAACGCAGGGAGGGTAATGGCCTGGCTGCTATCTCTTAACACCCAGCCGCCCAGGTTCACCGCAACAGCAGAAACATTCTTTAATTCAATGAATTCGTACTCCGGTAAACCCACTGTGGGAGAAGGATCTGCGAGGATTTCATGGATCAGCACATCATATCGTGCAGGAATGGGATCGGGCATAAAATAATATGCCGGGAACACTGCCAGCAGCAGCGTACAAACAATGGCTTGCATAATAGAAGAATTTAATGAGTCAACAAACTGATTGAATATAAGGAAAGTCTTGCTTTTCTGTATTAATTTTGTGCTCTCTTAAAAATTAATTTTAACAATGAAAGTAGCCGTAGTAGGTGCAACCGGATTGGTAGGCACCAAAATGTTGCAAGTATTGGCGGAAAGGAATTTCCCCTTAACGGAATTGATACCCGTAGCTTCTGAGAGATCTGTTGGTAAGGAAGTGATGTATAAGGGTAAGCCGTACAAGGTTGTGACCGCAGATACGGCTATTTCCATGAAACCGAACGTAGCCATTTTCTCTGCGGGCGGCAGCACCTCCCTGGAGTGGGCACCTAAATTTGCAGCAGCAGGCATCACCGTGATAGATAACTCTTCTGCATGGCGGATGGACCCTACCAAAAAACTGGTGGTACCGGAAGTGAATGCACATGCCTTAACACCGGAAGATAAGATCATTGCCAACCCTAACTGTTCTACCATTCAAATGGTATTGGTACTGGAACCTTTACATAAGAAGTATGGTATTCAACGCGTAGTGGTATCTACCTATCAATCTGTTACAGGCACAGGTGTAAAAGCAGTAGATCAGTTAATGAACGAACGCAAAGGTATTGAAGGTCCTATGGCTTATCCTTACCAGATAGACCTCAACGTGATCCCGCAGATAGATGTGTTCCTGGAGAATGGTTATACAAAAGAAGAAATGAAAATGGTGAAAGAAACCACCAAGATCATGGGAGATGACAAAGTGAAGGTAACGGCTACAACTGTGCGTATCCCTGTAATGGGCGGCCATAGCGAAAGTGTGAACATTCAGTTTGAGAAAGATTTCGATCTGGCAGAAGTACGTAACATCTTAGCGGCAGCACCTGGTGTGATCGTTGTAGATGATCCGTCTAAAAGCCTGTACCCCATGCCAAAAGATGCGCATGATAAAGACGATGTATTTGTAGGACGTATCCGCAGAGACGAAACACAGGATAACACGTTAAATCTTTGGATAGTTGCAGACAACTTAAGGAAGGGTGCAGCTACCAACGCGGTACAGATTGCAGAGTACTTAGAAAAAAAGAACTGGTTATAAAGAGTTTATAAAAAAATGTTTTTGAAGGGGTGATCTATGTTGCAACATAGTTCGCTCCTTCTTCGTTAACGATTATTCTCTTGTTCTTCAATCACTTATCCCTATTGATTTTCCTCCGATTATTATAAATAATTATTTATGTCTTACATAAGATTATCATCCTTCTCTTATTCTCAACGATTTATACAGTTGGCTATTTGGAATTTGATTTTTTTAATGTAAATTCACTTCCCCGTTAAATCACAACGTGGGTTATACGAAGATCTGTTTTATTTAGAGCAACTGAGAGAGTGCCTACTGGCCTGCGTTTTATCACATAAAACAAAACTGTAAAAAAGTAAGGGTAAAAACTACACAGAAGTAGTATTGATATGTGAAGGATATACGTCAACTTTGATATTACAATCCTATGCAAATAAATTCTTTATCGTTTTTTTCGATGACAACTAAACTATCAAACTAAACACCCTTATTCCTATGAAAACCAACACGAACCGTGAACTTTTGTTAATGCACAAGTTTACAGAAGAGTGGAGCACAAATTTTTCCTCACAGGTGTCTCGTATTATGAACATCGTTGATCAGAAAGATACACTCGATGGCATTATCCCTATCATTGAAGTAGCAAACGTTTATAACCAGCGCTTTGCACAAACAAGAGTAGACAAAGAAAATCTTTTGAAAAACCGTAAATCCCGCCCGTTTGAGTTTTTGATACACAAGAATTGATTTACTGTTACCATCCTGGCACCATGCAACTTTGCACAACGATTGAATACGTTAGGCCGGTTAGCATTATGCATCAATGAAAAACCCTAGTTGCCGGAAGAATTCCGGTAACTAGTAAAGTGAAGGGTAGTTTTCTTATTCGTCCTGAGCGCTATTGAGGAATTGAATGAATGGTTGCATCACAGCAAAGGTCCGCAGGATCTCACGCACTAAGGTAGGTTGCGTAGCTGCTTCATCCGTTACATTATTGCTGACAATAAAGCTCTTCAATTTGATATAGGCAATAGCCGGATTATCTTCATGATACCCCTGTGGCGCTGTTTTAAGCGAATCCCCATTTACCTTGCCAAATACCCGGATGAACTCTTTTTGCCCCACTATGCGTTGAAAGTCGGCGAAGTTATAGTCGATCTCCTGTCTTATCTTTTTAATGATCGGCCCTTCTGGCATCCAGAGGCCGCCACCAACAAAACTATTTCCACCCGGCTCCAGGTGAAAGTAATATCCCGCATACGGACTCTTTTTGCCTCCCTTGGCAAAAGATGCACCCATATTGGCTTTATAAGGCGTTTTGTCTTTAGAGAACCTAACATCTTTATAGATACGGAAAACGCAGTCTTTTACCTGCAGGCCTTCTATCCCTGGGTCTACACGGGCCAGGCCATCTATTATTTCTTGTACCAGGCTCTCAAAGTCCTCTTTTGCCTGCTGATAATTTGCCTTATTATCATCAAACCAGGCTTTATTGTTGTTTAGCCTGAGGTCCTTCAGAAATTTCAATGTGGAACGTTGTAGCATATACTTATACCCTCTTTCAGGGGGGATAAGATACAAAAACTCCTGTTTGCCAAAGGGATTTTTTCCCAGGGCAAACAGGAGCTTCAAAATAGGGGGCCGGTTAAGATAACCGGCCCCACAAGCATAATGGTTTGGTTTAACCTTCTTATATGAGCCAGTGTTTAGATCTAGAACTTGTAAATCGCCGCCAGTGATACACTTGCAGATGATTTTTTAGCGGCGCCATCCTTGTCATGGAAGAGACCGTCCTTATTACTCTGATCCAGGCGGAGCTCAGGGATCAGGGTAAAGCCGCCTATTCTGTAATTACCGGATAAGGTAACAGCAAATACGCTACCACCGTCTGGGAATTCTAAAGGATCAGTATAAACTTTCAGACCATCTTTATCGCTGAAGTATTCACCACGGAGGCTCAGACCAAAGCTTTCAGAAGGATCATAGTTCAGGTACAGTGCAGAGCCAAACCAGTTGGTAGCATCAGTTTTGGCAGGTTTGTTCTTGTAAGTGCTGTAAGTACCATTGTAACCAATTCCGAACTTAGGCGCTACCTGGTAACTGAGCACCAGGTCTATCTGGTCATTCCGCGTTTGGAAAGTATCCAGCCCGCCGATGTAGTTCAGGTAAGCTTTGAAGGGTACGCTGGCAGAAGCGAATCCGTACTGAGCACCAATGTACTTGATACCTTCATGGCCATCATATGCACTTTTAAGATCTGTTGGGTTAAATACACCAACCATCAGGTTGTGCTCTCCAAAAGTCAGATCAGCTTTTGCACCGGTATGAAAAAAGGGTCCATAGGAAAACATGTAGGACATGCTGTAATTTCTGTTGGCATATGCATCCACCAGTTCATAACCAACATGTGTGGCAAAACTACCTATGGTGAATTTCAACCAGGAAGCAGGTGCATATGAAATATATAATTGCTTTATCGCGAGGCGCGTTTTTTCGTCATTATAAGAGAAATCTTCCGCTCTTTTACCAAAACCGATGTCCGCAACCAATCCTACATTCTTGAAAGTGCTTTCCAGTTTCAAAGACACCATACCCAGTTCAAAAGAGTTATGAGAGTTGGTAAAGCTCGTCTTATTATCTGATTTGTTTTCGTTAAAACCATACTTGTAATAAACATCAGCGTATCCGGATAATTTAAATCCTACTGGCAGTAAGCGTAAAGAATCCTGGGCGGAGGCGGACATAGCAATAAACATAGCCAGAAGGGCAAATAAACTTTTTCTCATTAGGCGAGAGTTTTTGGTTAATAAAAATGATAAGGGTTTTTGTGTGGCGCTTTTATTGTTGAGGTGCTGATGTTGTATGGACAAATTTGCTATTTCAAAGGCAATAGGAAGCCGGATCGTTTAATCACCACGGCGGTTTCCCGCATTTACGGCTGCGCCGTGGTGATAAACAAATAATTACTAATCCGGATCAAACAATATTAAAAGGTGATATTATCCGTGTTGAACAGGCTCTTCGGCTAATGAACCCTGACCATTAATGCTCAGGTTTTGTGGGTGATAGATCTCGTTATGTTGTGTAACGTCCAGACCCAGTTCTTCTTCCTGCTCAGTTACACGCAGCGGATGAATGAAGTTGATGAATTTGAAGATCAGCCAGGATACAACAAAGCTGTAAGTAACTACCAGCAACAGACCCAGTACTTGTTTGTAGAACAGGTCAAAGTTACCGTAAGCCCAGCCATCATTACCTGCAGGGTTGATCAGTTTGGAAGCAAACACACCGGTCAGCAACATACCAACCATACCACCTACACCATGACAAGGGAATACATCCAATGTATCATCGATGGCAGATTTGTTCTTATAATGTACAACGATGTTAGAAACGATCGCAGCAATGAAACCAATGAACAGGCTTTGTGGTACACCAACGTAACCAGCAGCAGGTGTGATGGCAACAAGACCAACAACCGCACCGATACAGAATCCAAGTACAGATGGTTTTCTACCGCGGATCACATCAAAGAAGATCCAGGAAAGGCCAGCAGCAGCGGCAGCTGTATTGGTAGCAGCGAAAGCTGTTACAGCCAAACCATTAGCAGCAAGAGAAGAACCTGCGTTGAAACCGAACCAGCCAAACCAGAGCAAACCGGTACCGATCAATACGAAAGGAATGTTTGCAGGTTGCAGTTCTTTTTTAGCGATGTGGTCTTTACGGCGTCTTAAAACAAGCGCACCGGCAAGAGCAGCACAACCAGCAGAAATATGTACAACAGTACCACCGGCAAAGTCAAGTACACCCAATTTAAAGAGGATGCCATCTGCATGCCAGGTCCAGTGTGCAATTGGTGCATATACCAACAGGCTGAACAGTACCATGAATAATACATAAGATGTGAAGCGGATCCGCTCAGCAACCGCACCCACAACAAGAGCAGGAGTGATCACAGCGAATTTCAGCTGGAACAAAGCGAATAATAAAATGGGAATAGTACCCCATGGTCCGCCTGAACCTACACCATTAAAGAAGAAATAAGAGGTAGGGTCACCAATGATTCCTCCCTGTGAAGTTCCGAATGCAAGACTGAAACCAACTACCACCCAGATAACACTGATCAGGCCGGTAGCGATAAAGCTTTGCATCATAGTGGAGATCACATTCTTCTTGTTTACCATTCCTCCATAGAAGAAGGATAAACCCGGAGTCATCAAAAATACCAAAGTGGTAGCCACTAAAACCCAGGCAACATCTGCTGCATTATACTTGCTGGCATCGGCAAATGTTGGAGCTGTAGGTAAAAAAATGCCAATTACTGCCAGCGCAGCTAAAAATATGAATGGCAGATAATCCTGAATCGAAATTTTCTTCATAGCGTATCATTTTAAATTTCGAAATAAAAGTAGGCAGATGCTTTAAAAGTTCAAATAGAAGGCCCTAAAAATGGAAATATTCGAAAAAATGACGAAATATGGGGCGCCGAATACAATCACATTATAATTAATAAACATATTATAATGGTTTTTAGGAATATGAAGGTGCCTGAAGGGGTGGGATAATGGGTGTTAACAATTTGATAATGATTAAGTTACGAAAGTTTTAACAAAGAATTACGAAATTCTAATTTTTCAGGGGGCATGTTGCACTGTAAATCTTACACGAAGCTTTCAAACACTTGACCTTAAAGGGTTTAAATATTAAAAAGGATAATAGTGCTTATTGGAAAACACCATTATCCTTTCATTTATATTATAAATAATTCTATGTTGAGTTTGTTGTTTGAGCAACTATTTCCGCTTCATATTCTCCAGATCGTTCTGCATCGTAAACATCTGGTCCCTTAATCTGGCCGCTTCCATAAAATCCAGGTCCTTTGCCGCCTTCTCCATATTCTTCCGCACCCTGCCGATCTCCTTTTCCATCTGTGGAATACTCTTAATAGTATCCTGGTTGTACCCGGCCGGATCTTCTGTTACCAGTCCCATCGCATCCATCACGGCATAAGGAGAATTCTCATCAAAGTTCTTGATCTCCAACACAGAAGTAGATCCCATGATCTGCTCTTTGGTTTTACGTACAGTCATAGGCGTGATACCATGTTTGGCATTATATTCCCGCTGGCGCTGACGCCTTCTGTCGGTTTCATCCATCGTACGGCGCATACTGTCTGTGATCTTATCTGCATAAAAGATCACCAGCCCATCCACATTCCGTGCTGCCCGTCCCGCTGTTTGGGTAAGGGAACGTTCATCCCGCAGAAAACCCTCTTTATCTGCATCCAGTATCGCCACCAGCGAAACCTCCGGCAGATCAAGCCCTTCCCGCAACAGGTTCACACCCACTACCACATCTATATTACCTAAGCGCAGGTCTCTTAATATCTCTACCCGCTCCAGTGTATCCACCTCAGAGTGTATGTAACGGCTCTTAATATTAATACGATGCAGGTACTTGTCCATCTCCTCTGCCATTTTCTTGGTCAGTGTGGTCACCAGCACCCGGTCTCCTTTTAATATACGTCTATCTATTTCGTCCAGCAGGTCATCCACCTGGTTCTTACTGGGCCGGATCTCAATGGGAGGGTCCAATAACCCTGTCGGCCGTACGATCTGTTCTACCACCACACCTTCTGTTTGCTTCAGTTCATATTCCCCCGGCGTGGCACTTACAAAAACCACCTGGTTCAACAGGTTCTCGAACTCAGAAAAATTAAGCGGCCGGTTGTCCAGCGCAGAGGGTAAACGGAATCCATAATCCACCAGCGTCAGTTTACGGGAACGGTCTCCACCATACATCCCGCTTACCTGTGGAATGGTAGCATGGCTTTCATCTATCACCAGCAGGAAGTCTTTCGGGAAATAATCCAGCAAACAGAATGGGCGCATACCGGGTTTCCTCCTGTCAAGGAAGCGGGAATAGTTTTCAATGCCACTGCAATAACCCAGCTCACGGATCATTTCCACATCATAATTAACGCGTTCGGATAAACGCTGTGCTTCTATGAGTTTGCCATTCTTTTTAAAGTATTCTACCTGGGCCTGCATCTCGTCCTGGATCTCATGCAGGATCTGCACCATCATGTCTTTCGGCGCTATATAAAGATTGGCTGGGAAAATGGCTGCGGTATCCAATGTCATGATCCGCTTTCCATTACTCACATCAAAACTCTCAATCTCTTCTATCTCATCGCCAAAGAAAGTGATCCGGTATCCATAATCCACGTAAGGAAGATTAATATCCACCGTATCGCCCTGCACCCGGAAATTACTCCGGTTGAAATCTCCCGTGGTCCTGGAATAAAGCGCATTCACCAAGCCGTGTAATAAGGTGTTCCGGCCAATGGTCATCCCTTTATGGATGCGGATGATCCCGTTTTCAAAATCGGTAGGGTTACCCATACCATATATACAGGATACACTGGCTACCACTATAATGTCCCTTCTGCCGGATAAAAGGTTGGAGGTGGCGCGAAGCCTTAATTTATCCAGCTCTTCATTAATGGCCAGGTCCTTTTCTATATAAGTATCACTCACCGGCATATACGCTTCCGGCTGATAATAATCGTAGTAACTTACAAAATACTCTACCGCATTGTCCGGAAAGAACTGACGAAGTTCTCCGTACAATTGGGCAACGAGGGTTTTATTGTGTGTAAGCACCAGGGTAGGTTTCTGGGTATTCTGGATAACGTTCGCCATAGTGAACGTTTTACCCGAACCGGTAACCCCCAGTAAAGTCTGGAAACGCTCTCCATCCTGTATTCCTTCTGTGAGTAAACGGATGGCATTGGGTTGGTCGCCTGCAGGTTTATATGGTGCTTGGAGCTTAAAAGGCATAATTGTTTCGGATTGGTGATCGGGTTCACGAATTTCGGCTTTTAGCAGATAAAGACCTTGTTAAAATTTTACAATAAAGTCATTTTACAATCCGACATTCGGGTATCAAAATTCGACAAATAGTTTAACATGAAAAAGCTCCTTTTAAGCGCTCTGATAACAGGGCTATTACTCTCCGGCATCCAACCTGTTAAAGCCTGGGGACCTACAGGCCACCGGGTAGTAGGAGAGATAGCATCCTGGCACCTGACCCCTAAAGCCCAACTCGCTATCCGGAACATCATAGGTAATGAAACCCTCGCCATGATCTCCAACTGGCCGGACTTCATTAAATCAGATACCACTAATTTATATAAACATACCTCCCCCTGGCATTACCTCGATTTTCCGGGTCACTGTTCCCGCCAGGAATTCGACAAATTGATTAGTGAGGCTAAAGGAGAAAACCTCTATACTTCCATCCTTGCCATGATCAAAGAACTGAAAGATCCTGCCACCCCCAAAGCCAGGAAAAGGTTCGCCCTCAGCTTCCTCGTACACATGATAGGGGACCTTCACCAACCCCTGCACGTGGGTAGAGATGAAGATCAGGGTGGAAACAAGGTCAATGTGACATGGTTTGAACGCCCCACCAACCTTCACCGGGTATGGGATGAACACTTAATTGATTTTCAACAATATAGCTACACGGAATATGCCCAGATCCTAAATCGTGTAGTTACCACACAAAATAAAAAAGCCTACCAAACGGGGGCTATTACGGACTGGATGTGGGAATCTCATGTACTTTCTGACAAAGTGTACGACCGTACCCCCCAAGGCGAAAAACTCAGCTACCGGTACAATTATATTTTTATGGACGACCTCAATGGCCAGCTCACAAAAGGGGGTATTCGCCTGGCAAAAGTGCTGAATGATATCTTTAAATGATTGTCATCCGGCATAGCAAAAGTTTAGAATATGTAAACCGTTGAAGGACGCTATTCCATCTTTTGACATAAGGCTGTGCTTATACCATCTTTCTCTTGACATAGGGTTCACATAGGCTTGACATAGGCTCAAGATAGGTCTAGGGTTATACTATCCTTCTCTTCACATAGGCTCAAGGTTCGATACTCCTATAACTAAAAAAGGACCGTTCTTCACAGAACGGTCCTTTTGCTTATAATAATATACAGGCCCTATACCAGGTCAATATCAAAGTTCACCAGTTCCACGAACTGCTCCAGCCTGGCAGCGATATCTTCTTTAGAGATCTCCCGCAGACGGGCAGCACCAAATTTCTCCACACAGAAAGAAGCCATTGCCGAACCAACGATGATCGCTGTTTTCATGTTCTCAAAGGAGATATCCTTTGTTTTAGCCAGGTGGCCTATGAAACCGCCGGCAAAAGTATCACCTGCACCGGTTGGGTCAAATACATCTTCCAGGGGAAGAGCAGGTGCAAAGAACACGTGGTTCTCATGGAAAAGCAATGCGCCATGTTCACCTTTCTTGATCACCAGGTAACGGGGACCCATGGTCAGGATCTTCTTGGCCGCTTTCACGAGAGAAAACTCACCAGTCAGCTGACGGGCTTCGCTGTCATTCACTACCAGTACATCTACCATTTTGATGGTCTTCAGCAGGTCCTCCAAAGCAATGTCCATCCAGAAGTTCATGGTGTCCATTACAATCAGTTTCGGACGGGGGCTGAGTTGATTGATCACACTCATCTGTACCTGCGGGCTCAGGTTACCCAGGATCAGGAATTCGCTTCCCTGGTAGCTGGCCGGGATAACCGGTTCAAAATCAGCCAGTACATTCAGTTCCGTAACCAGTGTATCACGGGAGTTCATATCCAGGTGATATTTACCTGCCCAGTAGAAAGACTTTTCATCTTTCTTCACCTGCACACCCTCTAATGCAACCCCTCTTTTGGTGAGTGCATCCAGTTCAGACTGCGGAAAATCTCCACCGATCACAGAAACCTGGTTTACTGGTTGTACAAAGTTTGATGCAGCCCAGGCAATATAAGAAGCTGATCCGCCTACGATTTTATCCGATTTACCAAAGGGTGTTTCGATATCATCGAAAGCCATGGTGCCAACTACGGTAAGAGACATGTAATGAATTAATTAAAGGTTGAAAAACGCAGCAAATGTAAGGAATTAGCTACTAAACCTTTACTTTCTTCCATTTCCCCTTCCTGAATATAATCACCGCCATGGTAGCGATGATGGACTCTGCAATGAAGATGGCCCAGAAAACGCCTGTAGGCCCCCATTTCAATGGAATGGCCAGGAACCAGGCCAGCGGTATCTGTATCACCCAGAAGCCTATTAAATTAATAATAGTAGGCGTTCTGGTATCTCCGGCTCCATTGAAGGACTGCGCCATCACCATACCGAAGGCATAAAAGATATACCCGAGGCTGATCAGCCGCAGGCCTTCTATTCCATAAGCCAGTACAGCCGGGTCTTTTGAAAAGAAGCCCAGCATCCAGGGTGCAAAAATGATGAACACAATGGACACGAATCCCAGGATGATCATATTTAGATACGCCGCCTTCCAGACACTTTTCTCAGCCCGCTCCGGCTCTCCGGCTCCAAGATTTTGCCCTACCAGGGTAGCAGCTGCATTCGCCACTCCCCACGCAGGAAGGATAGCAAATACAATGATCCGGATGGCGAAAGTATACCCCGCCAGTGCATCTTCTCCAAACTGGGAAATAATGCGGATCAGGAAGATCCAGCTGGCTGAACCGATAAGGAATTGCAAAGTACCGCCGGAAGCCAGTTTGATCATCTTCATAATAGTCTCCCACTCAGGACGGATATGCCGCCAGCTCACCTGGATAGTTCTTTTACCACTGCATAAATGGTATAACTGGTAAGCCACACCCGTACCACGGCCAATTGTTGTGGCTATCGCTGCACCTTCCAGTCCAAATGCAGGAACAGGTCCCAGCCCATATATAAATAAAGGGCACAGGATAATGTTAAGGATATTGGCCAGCCATAAACTCCTCATAGCAATACTGGCCTCACCGGCACCCCGGAAAATTCCATTGATCAGGAAAAGCAGTACGATCACGAGATTGGAGCCCATGGCTATCTGTGTATAGGTATGTCCCGAACGGATCATTTCTGCATCTGCACCCATCAGTCCCAATATCTCTTTGGAAAAAATGATCCCGCAAATGCTCACGATCACAGAAAATCCTAACGACAGGTAAAGTGCCTGCACTGCAGCTTTGGAAGCTCCTTCAGGATCTTTTTCTCCAATGCGCCTGGCCACCACTGCAGTGGCTGCCATACTGATCCCAACGGCGATGGCGTAAATGAGGCTTAACACTGATTCTGTTAAACCCACAGTGGAAATAGCGGCCTTACCTAATCTTCCCACAAAGAACGCATCCACCAATGCGAAGAGTGATTCCATGGTCATTTCCAGCATCATGGGAATGGCCAGTAATATTAATGCCCGGTTGATACTTCCGGTGGTGTATACTTTTTCGTCTCCTTTCAGCGCTTCCCTGATCAATTGAAAAAGCCTGTATGTGCGCGACGTAACGTGCGTAATAGTTCGCATGTAGTTGTGTTGATATTTAATAATTAGAATAAGATATAATGCGCCAGGTTATAGCGCCATTGTTCGGGGGAGGAGGTCGTCAGCGCGGATGGGCTGACGGTATTACATTTTCATATGCGTTGTGTTGACGGATACAAAGGTAATTGTTTCATTGACTTGGCCATTCGAAAAATTACAACGCCGTTTTATCCCTGCCGCATACCGGATGAATTCGTTTCATCCTTAACAATAATTCCTACAACTAATCGTTGCCGGAGATTGTTATTCAGGAGTATACAGGATAAATAAAAAAATTATTTTATGGTGAAACAAGCCATCACAGCAGGTTTCATCTATATGAACAGGGTAATTTGCAAAGAAATCGTTAAAATGTTTGTAACATTTTAAAACGATGCCCGTTTTACAAGCGTACCACAAACGGGAATACACTTTAACCTAATTTGAAAACAAGCTAATTTAAAACGGAAACCATGCTTATTAACAAAAACAAGGCTCTTTCACTGGGGCTTATCGCTACCGCTATCTTTGGAATTTCCCTCGCATCCTGCTCTGATGATGATCCGGCAAGAGTATTACGCAAAAAAGAAATTCCGTTGAGAACGGCTACTGAGATCGGAGGTGGAACAGTGACCATTCAGGAAAGAACAGACAGCACTTTTGACCTGACTATTAAGATCAACAAAACCACTAAAGACATCACGTACAAATTCAGCGTGATCAAAGGTGACACTGCATTGCTCCGCACTGCAAACCCAACGCTGGAAGTTGGTTTAGACCTGGGTTCTGAGAAAAGCACCACTACAGATGCTGCTATAATCAAAACCATCACTGTTAAGAAGATCAAACCTGCAACAGGTGATTCTATTAAGTTTAACTACGATTCTCTGCTGAAGAATAGCTACTTCGCAAGGGTTCACTATGTAACAACTGCTACGCCTCCTGCTGATAGCAACGTTGCAAGAGCTAAGATCGGAAAATAAGCGTACTATTTTTTAGTTGATAGATGGAGAGGGCTGTTCTGCTAAGCAGGGCAGCCTTTTTATTACCTTCTTTTTCATTAGATCGATCCAAAATAGTAGTAGCCGGCGGATGCCGGCTACTACTTGTATATGATAGGATATGGTTCATATTGGGAAAGAATTCCCGCTCAGAACTTCTTACTGCGTTATCTGAATTAATTCCGTAACACTTTAAACTCCGTTCGGCGGTTTAATTGCCTTCCATCCGGATTGTCTTTACCATTCGGTAATGTGTTCGGCGCTACCGGCCTGGATTCACCATAACCTTTACTTACCACGCGGGTTTGCGGAATACCTTTACTGATCAGGTAATCCACGCAGGATTTAGCACGCGCGTTGGATAATTTAAGGTTGTATGCATCTGTTCCTTTACTATCCGTATGTGCACCAAGCTCTATCTCCATCTTTGGATTATCCAGCAACAGGTAATACAGCGAATCGAGGATCAGTTTTGATTCCGGACGTAATGTGGCTTTATTGTAATCATAGAAGATATCATTGATCACAATCGGTTTGTTCATTTCAAATCGCTTCAGACAAACAGTAGGATTCATCATGGAGTCCACCATGGAAAGTTGTTCTGTATTGAAGGAAAAATTCTTTGAGAAGTAATTATCTTTTTCTACCAGTACTTTATACTTTTTATTCATCTCCAGTTCAAACATATAATTACCGCCATTACTGGTGGTTTGTGTTTCGAGTATATTCCTTTGCGTACTATCCAGCAAAGTGATCTTTGCGCCTTCCAGCGGTTTGCCGGTTTCACAATCCATCACTAAACCTCCGGCCATTTTTGCCTTACGTTTAACTGCAAATATTTCCAGGCAGCAAATGGATTCCCTGTCTGAACTGATATACCCTTTATTCAAGGCATTCTTTGGTTGCAGAGCTGCATAATACTGATCATCCTTTGCAGAGTTCAAAGGATAACCCATGTTCTCCGGCGCCGTCCATCCACCAAAACTTCCCTTGCTGCTGAAAAAATCCTGCCCGCCAAAACCAACACGGCCATTGGTACTGAATATAAGCACCTGCTTATTAGGATCATAAAAAGGGGCACTTTCTTCTTCTTTGGTATTGATGGTATTCCCCATGTTATTGGCTGCACTCAAAGTACCTCCGCTGCTGATGGTACAATACCACAGGTCAAATTTCCCCATGCCGCCGGGGCGGTCTGATACAAAGAGGAAATATTTACCATCGGAAGTAACAGAAGGTTCCTTTGCACTGTAACCCGCAGCATTGATAGTAGCATCCAGCAACTGGGGTTCCGTCCAGCCATTACCGGCTTTGTTACTGCGGTAGATAGCGGAGTGTTTGTTCCCGTCTTTGGTGGTCCATCTTGTTACATACAAGGTATTGCCATCGGGAGCAATAGCAGCAACTCCTTGTTCTGTGCCTTTTTCCATGGGTATGGATAGTTTCTCATTACTGTCAAAACTGCTATTCTCTCCCTTGGCGATGTATAGTGTATTGATGAAAGGATTTGATTTCTTTTCAAGTAAAGTGGAATCCGGACGGGAGGAAGTAAAGTAGAAGGTGTTATTGCTCACTGGCACAGGCGCATAGTTGGCACCGCCCTGGTTGATGTTCCCTGCCACTTTTACCACTTCATATCTTGGCGGATGTTTCATTTCCTCTATCGCAAATTCACAACTTTGAATTTCGATATTGGTCCTGCTGGAATAATCATCCGTTCCTTTATAAGATTGTTTGAACTGCTGAAACTGCGCCAGTGCATTTTCATAATCCGTGCCTGTTTTTGCATTCGCCCTGAGGCATACCCCATACCAATACTTGACCAGTGGGAACTGCACAGGATCAAAGTTGAGGGCTTCTGCATACCATTTACCCGCATTACCAAAATCATTATACATCCTGTAGGATTCAGCAAGGCGGTATACTACCTGCTCATAATCCTTCAGTCTTTTCTGTTTACTTTTGCCTCCTTTCTCCAGCAGGTAAGGTTTGTACTCTCCGGGTTTCACCGTAAAAGTACCCAATGCCTTACTATAGTATTGCGCCGCGGAATAGTAATCCTTCAATGCAAAATAATTATCCGCCGTACGTTTAAAATCAGTTACATATGTCTGTGCCTGCAAAGAATTAACAAGACCTGTTAAAACCAACAGCAGGATGAGTGTAGATCTTTTCATAATTTCCTCTTTTGGTGTTACGATTATAACCTCGGACAGATAAAGTATTCCGGCTGCATAATTCTACGTTTGCGGCCTATAAAGGATAAAGAAAGTTCAAATGCATTACTGCCGGTGGTTAACCTCCTCAGGTTGGAAGTATTGGCATCATAACTCAGGCCCAGTGTAAAGCTCTTATAGCTAAACCCGGCAAAAGGAGAGATGGCATCATTCACCCGGTAGTTAGCCCCCAGCAAAAGATCGAACTCAGGGTTCACCCGGATCTGGGAATATACGCCTGCTACAATTTCTTCTGCATTACCCTGGCGCATGTACAATCCATGTGGTGTAAGGTTCACCATATCTGTTACACGGATGCGGGAACCACCATGTGCCACATAACGGATGGGCAATGATTTGGACTCTTTATTCTCAGAAACAAAGGGATCTTCCGGTTGGGTAAGATGCGCACCGGAAAAACCAATGAATGGATTAAAACGGTGATTAGGATTACCATCAAATAACATGATCCCTGCATTTGCATCAAATACAGTGGAAGAAGTAGCACGTAATGTTTCACCGGATGGGATGTTCGGATCAAATCCCATCACAGGGTTATACTGGCTGCCCAGCTGGAATTTGGACTGGTCCACACGGCGGTTGATCACCCCCGCCTGGATACCTGCTACCAGTCTTGTGGTTCCATTCGCACCCATCTTTACCCCGCTATAGGAAACGGTAGCCATGGCATTGAAGTAATTATATCCTGCTTCTCCGGCAGACATATTCAGGGCTGTAACACCAAGCCCAACATTCTTTTCTGTGGCCGCATCAAATGATACGCCGGCAGTAGAATAAGGTGTGCCGAAATTAGCCCACTGGTTACGATAGTTGCCCGTAAGCCTGTAATCACCATCTATCACCCCTGCCAGTGCAGGGTTCAGCCAGAGCGGGTATGCATAATATTGTGCAAAATGCGGATCAACCTGTGCCATGGTGGGCTTTACATATAAAGTGCACAATGAAAGCACTGCTATTAAAATTTTACTCTTCATAGGAAGAAAATTTTTCGAGTTTGGAATAAGCCGGAATGAAGGGTCACTTCATTCCGGCATGTATTGCTTGCCTTTGATGTTTGGGTTATCTGACGATTGTTATAGTTCCTCGTTTCTGTACGGTAGTACCATCCTGCAGTGTAGCTCTCAGGATGTAGTTGTATACACCCACCGGCTGCGGTTTGCCACTCATAGTACCATCCCATCCACGGCCTTTGTCTTTAGATTCAAAGATCATCTGACCCCACTGGTTGTAGATCCTGATCTCCATGGTTGCAATGGTAGTACCATATACAAGGAGTACATCATTCAATCCGTCACCATTTGGCGTGAAGGCATTTGGTACAAAGATGGTATTACCGGCAGGGTTATCTGTTCCGCCACCTCCCTGGAACCATGCACTGTTAGCACATTCTGTTGCACCGATAGACATTACCTGCAAGGTCACCGTCTGGTTCGGCAACAGGTTCACCACAGTATGTGTAGTACCGGTGAGGCCGGAGCTTGGTTGTGTGAATGTAACACCACCATCTGCAGATACCCTGTAACCCAATGCTCCCGGAACTGCATTCCACTGGAAGGTTACTGATGTAGCTGTTTTAGAAGCCACAGATACCGTTGGTGCAGCTAATACTGAATAGATATTAATAGTTACCGGTGTGCGGGTAGTGCTCATACAACCACCATTGAATCCGGCTGCTGCATAATAAGTAGTGGTAGTAGTAAGTGGCGGAGTTTTGAATACCGGCCCAGTGAATACTGCCGTACCACCTGTTGCGGCAGTGTACCAGCTGAAGATCAAACCTGGTTGTGCAGAAGAAGCTCTCAGTGTTGCACTGCTATCCGGACAAACCGTATTCGCATCTGCTGTCACCAACGGAGCACCCGGAACAGGAGATACAGTAGCTGTACCTTTAGCCCTGCCTGCACTTGCGCAACCTCCACCTATCAATGCTTCCACATAAACATCCATGTTTGCAGTGAGTACACCGGTTGTGTAGCTGGTACCATTGGCCAGCAGTACATTACCTCCGGTTGCTGCATCATACCAGCGGTAGGTCACATTCGCCGTTGGGTTTTGTACATTGAAAGTGGCAGTTGTACCGGTACAAACTGTTATCGCACCACTATTCGCCAGTACAGGATTACCCGGAGCATCTGCAGGAATTAAGATAACCTGTGCACGTCCGTTGCTCACGCAGGTACCACCAGGTAAGCTGGCTTCCAGGTACACGGTATCTCTTACATTCAATGGATCTGCTGTAGAGTAAGTATTGCCGGTGAAGAGCAATGTACCGCCGATCGGTGCATCGTACCAACGATATTGCAGGTTAGCATTCGCGTTCTGCACACTCACTGTTGGACGGTTGCCGCGGCAAACAGTTACTTCTGCCGGAGCTGCCGGAACAGCCGGGCCATTTGTTACTGTGATGCTTACTCTTGTGCGGGTAACACTGGCGCAGTTGCTGCCATTGATAGCTGCCACAAAGTAATCCTTATTGGCAGAGAGTGCCGGTGTTATAAAGTCTGGTGAAGAAGAAACAATTGTTCCGCCAACCGCTGCATCGTACCAGCGATAAGTAAGACCCGGTTGCGGATTCACTACATGCAGGTCTGCTGTGTTGCCGATACAAACTGTTTTAGCTGTTGCATCAACCGTCACTGCCGGCGGTGCAGGATTCACTGTGATAGTCACAGGTGTTCTGCCTGCACTGCTGCAAACGCCACTGGAGGCTTCTACATAATAGGTCACGGAAGAAGTTACCCCTGTTGGTGCAAAGGTTGTTCCCTCTGCCATTCTGTTACCACCTGCTGCTGCATCATACCAGCTATAAGTAAGGCCGGCTGCAGGGTTTTGTATAGAAAGACTGATAGCATCTCCCTGGCATACTGTTGTATTACCTAATACTACCGGTAAAGTTGGTGCATCTGTTACCTGAACATCTACACGGGTCATAGTAGCGCTGGCACATCCGCCACTGCTTACTGCTTCCACATAGTAACTGCTGGCAGTAACCTGCACACCTGTTAAGAACACCGCTCCTGTGAACAGTTTATTACCACCCGGTGCATCATACCAATTGTAGGTTACACCACCCAGCGGATTCTGTACTCTCAGGGTAGCCTGTGCACCACGGCAAACAGTAACGTTCGCAGATTCAACAGTTGGCGGGTTCAATGTGGATACCACACTTACACTCGCTACTGCACGGCTTGTACTTGGACAATTTCCTGTACCTACTCCTTCTACAAAGTAAGTAGCGGTATCGGTTAATGGTCCTGTTGTATAAGTAGCACCGGTAAATAACAAGGTACCGCCTGTTGCTGCATTGTACCAGTTATAAGTGATACCTGCTACAGGATTTTGTACAGAAAGCGTTGCCGGTTGATTGCGGCAGGTTGTTTTAACACCGTCCACCAATACCGGAACTGCCGGTGTGGAATTCACATTCACTACTGCCTGTATCCTTCCGCCAGCATTTGCACAACCACCGGCTGTGCTGGTAGCTTCCACATAATAGATGGTAGTAGTACTTAATGCCGGTGTGGTGAATTGTGCACCAGTGAATATTGGCGTACCGCCGGATTGTACAGTGTACCAGTTGATGGTGATACCTGTAGTGCTTGATGTTACACGCAATGTTGCAGTGGTACCGGAACAGATGGTGAGGTTACCGGATTCCAGTACAGGATCACCTGGTGCCGTGCCCACTGTAACGGTCACAGGTACACGTACTGCTGAACCGCAACTTCCATTGTATGCTTCTGCATAGAATATAGTAGTGGTTGTGAGCGCACCTGTTACAAACAGGCTATCCAGCGAAACTGGCGTACCGCCTGTTGAACTGAGGAACCAACGGATAGTATGTGTTGGATCAGCTGCACGAGCACGCAGAATTGCACTGTTGCCGGCACAGATCGCGGTATCCCCTGACAGGATCTGCGGAGTCTGTGGTACAGTCAATACCTGTATGGTAGCAGATGTACGGATCGGATTAGCACAATTAGTAGATGCGCGGAAACTTTCTGCATAGTAAGTGGTGGTAGCATTCAGCACCGGTGTGGTGAATACTTTACCTGTGAATACAGGTGTACCGCCTGTTGGTACGGTGTACCATCTTACGGTAGTACTGTCAGATGCAGTGGCTGTTAAAGTAGCCTGTGCACCGGCACATACTGTTGCATTATCTACCGTTACCGTTGGCGAAGCCAGGATACGGTTAGCGTATTGAATGTTCACACTGGTCAGCAGGGTAGCAAGACCAGTTACCCTTATTTCAATACGGTCATATGCAGCACCTGGTGCAAATAATGCAGCACGCTGATCGGAACCGCTCAGCAGTACCAATTTCAGGCCAGCTGCATCCAGCGCCTTGGTGTCGTTATTAGAAGTAGCACCATTATAGGAAGTGATGGTGATATTGGAAAGCAGGCTCAGATCTACCAGGCCGGTTGGGAATGACAATCTTACTTTAACGGTATCCCCTGCAGATGCAAGACTACCAAAATTCATAAAGTAAGAAATATTACCACCCACGCCCACTGGGATACTGATATTCGTAACATTCGTGGTATCGTTGTCCACAGAATTATCCGGATTATTTACTGCACACAGTAAGCAAAGACCGTTAATAGTATTGGTCTGTGAATTTGCGAAATCACAACCCGGGTTGAAGTTCCTGTTCACCAATACGGTAACGCCTGTACGGCCAATACTTGCACAACCACTTTCGCCGACAGCTTCTACAAAGTAGCGGGTGTTATTAGTCAATGCCGGTGTAGTGTATACGGCTCCGGTGAATATTGGAGTAGTACCCAGTGAATCCAGGAACCAACGATAAGTTATTGCACCCGGTGAAGCAGAGCTGGCTGTTAATACAGCTGTTTGTCCGTACTCCACCAAACCACTTGCAGGATTAATGCTCACAGTTGGTTTAGCAGGCACTGCGTTCACGGTTACTGTTACCATTTTCGCAGCAGCGCTTGCACACTGTCCGTTCACGGCCACTACAAAGTAGGAAGTGGTAGCAGTTAAGGCTGGTGTGGTGAAGGAAGCTCCTGTAAACAACAGGTTATCCATGGCTGCGCTGGGGTACCAGTTGAAAACAACACCTGGTGTAGTGGAAGTAGCAGTAAGTGTGGTAACACTGCCTGCACATACAGCTGCGCTTGGTGGTGTTACATCAGGAGTGGCTGGCCTTGCTGTAATGTTTACCTGTACCGCTGTACGGGTAGTACTTGCACAACCACCACTGGATACTGTTTCTGCATAATAGATCGCAGAACTGTCCAGCGCCGGTGTAATAAATGTATCTCCTGTAAATATTGGTGTGCCGCCTGTTTGTTGTGCATACCAGCGGAAAGTAGCACCCACAGGAGCAGTAGCCTTAATAGTAGCTGTGGTGCCTGCGCAGGTATTCACAGATGTGTTATCCAATGTTGGAGCAGCAGGTGCACCGGTGATCTTAACAACTGCTTTTGTCCTGATCGGATTTGGACAGTTGATAGACGCTTTCACCGCTTCCACATAGAAGGCTGTATCTGTAGATACAGGGCCTGATTGGAAGGAAGTACCTGTAAACAATGGTGTACCACCTGTTGCCTGGCTATACCAGCGGAAGATGGTGTTGGTCCTTGGCGTCACAGCAATCGTTGCTGTACTGCCCACACAGGTATTCACCGTATCCGGTGTTACATCCGGAACAGGAATGAAGCGTTGTGCGAAATGAATGTTAGCGGCACTGAGCGCAGTTGCCAAACCAGCATTCATACGGACTTCTACCCTGTCGAACACAGCAGCCGGTGCAAAGGTTACAATAGCTGTCTGATTACCAGGTAATAGTTGTATGTTAAGCAGGCCGCCACCTGTAAGGTTAGCCCTGTCATTATTATATTGTGTGCCATTGTAAGTAGCAATTTGTACACTGCCCAGCAATCCGGCATCAGCCAGTGAAGACGGGAAGGACATTACCAGTCTCACACTGTCTCCCAGATCACTTGGGTTCGGGAAGATGAGTGTTTGCTGTGCATAACCACCTAACAAACCTGCTATCACATGGATAGTAGAGAAAGTAGTGGTGCTGGCATCAACGGCAGAGCTTTGATTGTCCACATAACATCCCAGGCAAACACCGTTTACATTACTTGTCTGTGCTGTAGCAGCATCGCAAGGAATATCAGGGTTCACCACCTGTACTGTAGCAATCACCGGGATCCTTTGTGCACTGGCACAACCTGTGCTGGTGGTAGCTTCCACATAATAAGTAGTGGTAGCATTCAATGCCGGTGTGGTGAAGCTTGGGCCGGTAGCCAATGGTGTTCCGCCTGTTGGCACACTATACCAGTTGTAGGTGTATGCTGGGTTAGGTGTATTTACATTAAAGGTAGCCGTACCGCCCTGTGGAATAGTGATATTGTTAGCAGTAACAGACACGCTGGCCAGGCCAACTTTTACAAATACAGGTTTGCGTGTTTCACTCGCACATCCTGTACCGGAAACTGCCGCTACATAATATACAGCATCCGCTGTAATGGCAGGTGTGGTATAACTTGCGCCGGTGAATAATAAATTACCGCCGGAAGGTGCATCATACCAATTGAAAGTAGCGCCGGCCGGGAAGTTTGCATTCAGCGTAGCCGTTTGACCACTACAAACATTCACGGTATCCGAAACCACCCCGGCCATTGGAGTGATCTGTTGTACATAGAACAGGTTCACTTCCGTAATCGCAGTAGCAAGACCGGTGATGCGGAATTCCACTTCATCAAATACCTGCGAAGGTACAAATGAGATCACCTGGCGTGCACCGCCATCCAGTAATTGCACGCTCAGCAGGCCACTGTTTACTGGCCTTACGTCTGCCGCATTTTCAACACCATTATTACGTGGCCGGATAGTAACATTCCCCAACAGTCCGAGGTTGAGCAGGCCTGTTGTAGATCCTACCACAATACGTAAACTATCCCCCACTGAACTTTCATGGCCAAAGGTGAGTGTTTGTTGCACACCGCCTAAAAGGCCAACAGGTACATGCAGCCTGGATGATGTTTGCGGATTATCATCCACAGCCAGTTCCGGTGTATTCACAGCACAGAGCAAGCAAAGCAATCCAACTGTGCCATTTGTTTGTGTAATACCTCTGCCACAGGAGAGATCAGGACTACCTGGCCCAACTCTTACCGAAACAGGAACGGCAGTACGGATATAACTCTTCAGACCATCCGGAGTGGAAGCTTCCACATAGAATGTTCTGTCTCCTATAAGGACCGGTGTATTGAATGTAGCACCTGTAGCCAGCGGCGTACCACCAGTTGGTGTATCATACCAGCTGAAAGTAGCTCCTGGAATACGAATGGATGCATTCAGTGTTGTATCATTGCCAAATGGTACAACAATAGGAGCAGGCGGTGTAACCGTTACCGGTATAAAGGCCGCTGCTTCATAAATATTCAGATTGGTCAACCCGGAAACAAGACCGGTAAGATCTACCTGTGCACCATCAAATCCGCTGTTAACAGGGATGGTTACACGGAACTTACCTACACTGCCTGTTGGATCAAGCCCCAGGGCTTGCAGGTTAGCCAGATCATTATCCAGTGTAATGGCATCATTATTAGGAGTGGTGCCATTAAAGGTTTGTACCCTGATGCCGGAAAGCAGTTGTGCACTCAGCAGTTGACTGGGCACACCCAATGTAAAGGAAATACTGTCTCCCGCCTGGTAAGTACCGGGGAATTTCAGCAGTTGTCCTACTGAACCGGCAACACCCACCGTGATCATTTCCTGGGAAGCAGTAGTGGTATCGCCATCTACAGCGAGGTTGGGGTTTTGTACACTGCAACCAAGGCAAATGCCTCCAATAATGGGACTTGTCTGTTGATCAGCATACGTCCACAATGGGCCAGGACCTCCGCTTACCGTAACAGGAGCAGCTGTACGCACGAAGCTGGTTTTGCCATCCGGCGTTGCAGCTTCAGCATAATAAGTTTTACTGCGGGTTAATGTTGGTGTGGTAAAGCTGGCGGCTGTACCTGCAGCTGTACCTCCCGTTGGAACTTCATACCAGGTATAAGTAGCACCAGGTGCTCTTACACTTGCAGTCATGGTTGCCGTAGTACCAGATGGAATTACCGGGGCAGGAGGTGTGATATTTACAGGCATATAGGCAACTGCCTCGTATACACGCAAAGTGCCTAAACCTGCAAGTGCTGCCGTGGTACCTATTTTCACCCCATCAAATGTATTGTTGGCGGGAATAGTGATACGGAATTTACCGGTTGTGCCCACACCTAAACCTAATGCCTGTAAACGAACAGCATTATTATCCAATGTAATGGCATCTGCGTTAGGGGTGCTGCCATTATAGGTTTGCACATTGATGCCTGCCAGCAGTTGCCCGTTGAACAATTGGTTGGGTACTTCAAGGTCCAGTGCTATACTGTCCCCTGCCTGGTAAGTACCAGGGAAATGAATGAGCTGGGAAACACCACCCAATGCCCCTACAGTCATATTGAGCAGGGAAGAAGTATTTGGATTGCCATCCACTGCGTTTGCAGGGTCCTGAACATTACAACCAAGACAAACACCGGTGATCAATGGACTCTCTTCTCTGTCGCCATATGTCCATAATGGCCCTGCGCCACCACCTACATTAACGGTGGCCAGTGTACGAACATAACTTGTTTTGCCATCAGGAGTGGCAGCTTCTACATAATATTTAGTCTGGCGGGTAAGGTTCGGGGTAACGAACGATGGACCGCTGAAGACAGCAGTACCGCCCGTTGGCGTTGTGTACCAGTTTAATGTTGCAGCAGGTAAACGGTTGGCTCCATTGATAGTAGCGCTGGTACCATAAGGTACTGTTTGTGTGGCAGGGTTAACTGTTACAGGCACCATGGCAGTTGCCTCATAGATCTGCAGATTGCTCAGGCCGCCCAGAACAGGAGCAAGTGAAACCTGTACTGCATCAAAAGCTGCCGTGGCAGGCAATGCGACCCTGAACTTACCGGTACTGCCAACAGGAATGCCCAGCAGTTGTGCATTGCCCAAAGCAGTACTGAATGCAGCTACATCATTATTAGAAGTAGCACCATTGAATGTTTCAATGCGGATGCCGGAAAGTAATTGTGCAGATAAAAGCTGACCGGCCGGAATACCCAGGTCCAGGATAATGCTATCCAGCGCCTGGTAAGTACCAGGAAAACGGATCAATTGTCCTGCTGAACTTAACACCCCTAAAGGAATGTTCACAGTAGATGCAGTAGTCGTATCTCCATCTACTGCCAGCAATGGGTTCTGTACATTACAGCCAACACATACGCCACTGAGTTGAGGGCTTTCCTGTGTATCGCCATGGCTCCATAAAGGACCGGCACCGCCGCCTACTCTTACAGGCACCACTGTACGTTTGAAACTTGTTAAACCATCGGGTGTAGCAGCTTCCACATAATAAGTAGTGCTGCGTGTAAGTGCCGGCGTTGGGAAACTGGCCCCGGTAGCAACTGCGCTGCCGCCTGTTGGTTGTGTATACCAGTTGAAGGTAGCACCCGCAGAACGGATCGTTGCACTCAGGTTAACAGATGTATTATAAGGTGTGATAGCAGGTGAAGGCGTTACTCCTACAGGTATCATAGCAGCAGCTTCATACACACGCAGGAATCCCAGTTCTGCAAACAATGCATTGAGGTTCACCTGCACACCATCGAAAGTAACGGTAGAAGGGACCACTACACGGAACTTGGATGTTCCGCCAACACCAATACCTAACACCTGTAAACGCACCAGATCATTGTCCAGCGCAATAGCAGGGCCGGCAGCACTTGCGCCGTTGTAAGGTTGTATACTGATACCGGATAATAATTGTTTGGTGTATAACTGACCGGGAAGTTCCAGGTCCAGCACAATACTGTCGCCCGACTGGTAAATGCCGGGGAATCTGATGAGCTGGCCAACAGAGCTGGCAAGCCCTACCGGCATAGATAACATGGAAGAAGTAGTGGTATCTGCGTCTATGGCATTTTGCGGATCGGTAACAATACACAACGCACAAACACCGGAATTCCGGGGGCTTTGCTGTTCATCACCAAATGTCCATAATAAGCCGGGGCCGCCTCCTACATCTACATTCGCAGCAGTTCTGATGAAACTGCTTTTGCCATCTGCAGTAGTAGTGGCTTCTACATAATAATGTTTTACACCGCGGAATAACACAGGTGTTGTGAAAACATCCCCTGTATAAATGGGCGTACCGCCGCTGGGAACATCATACCAACGGAATGTTGCAGCACCCAGCCTGTGCGATGCCGTTAATACAGCAGATTGTCCTGCAGGGGAAATAACAGGGTTAGCTGAAGGAGTAACGGTAACCGGCACAACGGCAGTCACTTCATATATATATAACTCATTCAACAAACCTGCCAGTGAACCAATTGTTACTTCCACCCTGTCAAACGTACCACCAATAGGCATTACTGCCCTCATCTTTCCGGATGTGCCAATGCCCGTGCCTAAAAAATGCAAGGTGCCCAGGTCACTGATATTGACAGTGGTCACCAGGGATCCGCCATTAAAAGCCTGCAACCTTATGGAACTTAAAACGGAGGCGCTTAAAGCACCGGGTACTTCAAAGTCCAACACCACACTATCCCCGTTCTCATAAGTACCGGGGAAAATGATCCGTTGGCCGGCTCTTGTGGCCAGGCCTATGCCCATCGTAATATGGGAGGCTGTATTAATATTGCCGTCATGGGATTGCCCCTGCTGCGTAATACTACAGCCCAAACAGAGGAGGGGGTTCAGAATATCCTGATCGCTGATACCCGGGCTCGAAATAGGTCCGGCAGCAAAAAAGCTGCGTATATCCGCAGGCGTTAAAGATCCGTTTTCCTGTTTATGTAATAATGGGGAACGGCCATACCAATTTTCTGCCGGGTTAACCGCAGAAATTTCAGTAGTGGGAGACCACCAATATTGCATATGAGAAAGGGGAGCAGTATTTGCAGCATGCGCATTTGCAACAGGCCATGTAAGGAGCCAGATTGCTATAAAGACAATAAGTTTGCGCATAATGCTGACAGGAGTAACATTTAACCTCATATACAAGGGTTTGGGTTATTATAAATATTTCTATCGCAGTTTTGAATTATATGAATAGAAGCATTGCCTGCATGCGAAGCAGGATATGGTTTCTTTAAGGCCTATCATTTAGATTGAAAGCATTCACAGTTTCTCGGGGCTGTTCATTTCATTTTTGATAGGATATAGTTTTGGTTATCGGTACAGAAATACATTCACGATAGCACGAAATTAATGGGTGTTATTGGGGAAACGATATACCATTCTTATTCATTCAAACGAAGAAAAACCACTCTGTTCAAACGAATCAATCCTGTTCATTTTGTTCATTTTGAAAAAAATCAAAACAAAACATGTTCAATGTGTGTATTGAACACGAACAAGATATTTAATAGTGGGAATTAGCGTCTACTGTCATTAGAGGGTCAAAACCTTGCGAAAAACTATCAGTAGTTCACTCTCGGAAATACAGTTAGGTATCCTACATAAATGAACGATGCTTTTGTCCCTAACTCATGATGAAGAAAAAAATATAAAAAATTTATGCCACAATTTATTGTTATAAGTCCCTGATTATTAAACCTAAATACATCAATGTTCATTAGAATGCAGTCTATTCAGTTTATCCATTTTTAAAAACCTAAATCCACATGTTCATTTTTCTACGTATCTACTCGATTGTACCCGATCTAAATTCATTCTTTTTGTTCCATTAATTGTTCCCTTATGATCGACCTGTCCTACGATTTTATCATTACGTTACAAAATGAGGTCTTGCGGCAATTTGGGGTAGACAACTTACAACCAAATCAATGCAAACACCTTGCACAGGCCATCCTAAATCAAACAGGCAAACTTGTTAGCGAGACTACCCTCAAAAGGGTATTCGGTTTTGCGGTTACACAACATAGCTTCTCACGCTATACATTAAACACACTTGCACAATATTGCCGGTTCAAAGATTGGGAAGACTTTCAGGCACATTACTATAAAAAAACTTTGCGCCCCTCCGCACAAACGGACCATTCCAGATGGGCCGATGTAAAAAAACGTGCCGCAGCCGTTTCTCATTATACACTGCTAACGCTTAAGAACCGTTGCGGTGTTCCCTTTGACCACACGGTTCCCCGCCAGTATTGCCTCTCTCATATTGAACGCTTCCTGGAAAGTGATTATGCCGCCACTGTGTTCATTGCACCTGCAGGTTGGGGTAAGTCCATGGCACTCGTTCATGCAGCTGAGCATTTCTGGTTTGGAAGGGACCCTGTATACCAGCAGGACATCTGCTGGTTCATCAATGCACATGCCGCCGGAAGCCTGCTGGTAAAAGGCTTTTCTTTATCCGCATGGCTGGATAATCAATTGAACCTTGGTAATGGTGAAAACTTCCGGGAATATTTCAGCGCCAATGCACATGAAAAAGGCGGCAGGCTAGTACTGATCATAGATGGCTTTGATGAATTGGCCATGGGCGCCGATAAATTGAAGATGTTATACAACAAGCTGGAAGATTTTGTGTACTCTAATGATGAGCATCCCTGGGTAAAAGTGATCCTCTCCATCCGGTCAGGCACATGGGGAGATGTATTCCAACAATCCACCCAATATCCTGCATTCCGCCGCTACTGGTACCTGGGGCCTGAAATGGATGAAGAGACCAATACCAATATACCACTGCTCACAGAACAGGAAGTGAAATCCGTACTCTATAATTGTGAATATGAACCTGCCACGGTAAGATTGTTTTCGGAAAACTTCCTGCAAAAACTGCGGCATCCATATTACCTGCAACTGTTCTGTCAGCTCAGCAGTACGCCTGACCAGTCGTTTGTAGATGAAAACCTGAGTCTCTACGAGATCATCTCCAGGTTTATCCTGAACCGTGTTTTTAATTCTCCCAACAACACCTTCAAAATAAAGATCATCGAAAAACTGTTGCTCCTGCTGGATATGGGCAAGGATGGCCTTTACACGGATAAAAGCAAACTGCTTAATCAAAATGCAGACCTGTTCCCCGCTTACAAGGAACTGATTGCAGATAATATACTGGTGGAAGAAAATCTCAGCCAGGAGATCATGTTCAATGTGAAAGTTCGCTTTGCCCATAATTTCCTGCTGGAATATTTTACCGCCATGCATTTCATTCAACGGCACGGATCTGAACTATCAGAAGAGCTGGTGCAAACGGTGATCAACTATTTCCCGCAATCACCCTTCCGTATCTCCGTGTTGAAATGGTTACTGCGTTATGCCATCACCAACGACCAGGTGAAGGGAATTCAATACATATTCCAGCAGCCGCTTAATACTGTAGGGAAAGCACATCTGCTGGAATATGTTGTATTACATTATCAGCAGGAAGGGAATCATCAACCGCAGCTGTCCAGGATCTTCCCTCCCGGTTATTTCCGCAAGAACCCCATCAGCAATTTCATCAGCGATGATTTCATCCATTTCAAAAAACGGAAGATGCTGAACACGCTGCTGGGCATGGCGGAATCACCGGAAGACAAAC
Source organism: Chitinophaga niabensis (assembly GCF_039545795.1). Lineage (NCBI taxonomy): Bacteria > Pseudomonadati > Bacteroidota > Chitinophagia > Chitinophagales > Chitinophagaceae > Chitinophaga > Chitinophaga niabensis. The sequence continues at coordinate 5,985,021 of NZ_CP154260.1, forward strand.
TGAAGATCCGCTGTAATCTTTTTGTAATGGCCTTAATGCAACTGGATGCGGAACAATGTGAAGTAGAACTGGCGAATATTAAAAAGCTCTGCACGGCAGATGAAGCCGTTATGGCCATGTGGATCAATCCTTATGAAGCCTTCCTCTTTATTTATGAATACCTGAAGTTCGGCATCATGAATGAAGCGGCCCGGGAGAAGATCTATCATTATGCACAATGCTGGAGTTTTCCGGAAAAACAGCCTTTCACAGTAAGCGAGGAAGCTGTTTACCGCGCCATCTGTTTCATCTTCCTGCTACTGGGAGATCCTCAGCAATTACTGAACTTCACACAACGTTTGTTCAAGGAACATCCCTCCATTCTCTTCAACAGAACGGACCCGTTCCGCCTGATGATGTTATGCTGGAAAGCACAGGCCCACCTGGATACAGGAGATATCGCTTCCGCCAAAAGGATCAATACCCATGTGGAAAGGATCCTGAAACAATACAATACTGACTTCTTCAATGGCCGCCACCTGGAAACATTACAAAAGATCATTGCTGCCAGCATCTATTACCGGGAGAGTGATTTCAACAAAGCCATCCGCGCTGCGGAATCTGCTATGGATATGGCCCAGAAACTCGACTTCAAAATTTTCTCGCTCCTGAATTACGGAGTACTTAACCGAATATACCAACACCTTCAAATGGACAAGCAGAAGAAGGACGCATTGCAGAAAATTGAATCTATACGGGAAAGCACTTCTTTCAAACAGGCTTTACCTCATTTTCTCTGATGCAGCTGTGTAAGCCGTACGGATCTTTAATAAATGTTTAAGGTTCCGTACGGCATAATTGGCATAATTTTGCGGTACTAATATTCGCAATGCCCATTGACCAGAGCAAATACACAACTTTCCAGCACTTCCTGCTGAACCTGCTGAGCCTATTGACATTACTGCCACTGGCCCCATATATTAACCGGTTCATGCCTGTTATTCAGCTGGGTCAATGGCACATAGACCTGTTCCTTTCCATCTTCATTGCTTTTTTATTCACCCGCATCCTCTTATGGATCTTCAGACCGCTGATCATTCCCGCTTTTGCACTGGTGGCAGGGATCATGGTGTTCAATTCCCTCACCGGCCGTTACTCTTTTACCAATGTGCTGAACGACTACCAGGGTATGGTACAGGGCAACTGGGGTACGCGGGATAGCAAACAGCTGGACATCCTGAGCTTCTATCCCCGCAAAGTGGAAACCTACGTGGATAAAACGGTAAGGGGTATCCGGGAAAAGATCAATTACCAGGACTCTACCGTACGCAATTTTTCCGTTAAATATTCTGTTGCCAATTTCGATGAATACTGGCCCAAGTACGGGAAGATCGTCCGGTACCTTTCCCTCTGGTCTCATATTAGAAAGAATTTTAAATACGTGAACGACAGCCAGCGGGATGAATACTTTGCCACTCCCATGGAAACCATTAGAAATGGGCTGGGCGGGGATTGTGATGATCACTCCATCCTGGTAGCCTCCTGTTTACAGTCTATCGGGGCCAGAACAAGGATCGTACTGATCAGGGGTCATGCCTATCCCGAACTGTATTGTGGCAATGCGGAGGATTTTGAAGTATTAAAGCAGGCAATTGTGCTTTTATTCAACAATCCCCCTGTAAAAGAGTTATATTATCATGAGATGAAGGGAGAGTACTGGATCAACCTGGATTATTCGGCCATGCATCCCGGCGGGCGTTACCTGAATGATAAGGTCTATGCCCTGATCGAATTATAAAGAGTCAAATTTTTTACCCAAAAAAACATTATAATCATGAAAGTAAACATTGGCGTACCCGAGAAACATTTACAGGAAGTAGCAGACAAATTGCAGGTATTGTTAGCGGATGAACACATCCTCTATACCAAAACCCGCAACTACCACTGGAATGTAGTAGGGGACAATTTTTCTGAGATGCATCTTTTCTTTGAAAAACAGTATGGCGATCTGGCAGAGATCATTGACGAAGTAGCAGAAAGGATCCGTATGATCGGCCATTACAGCACAGGCCGGCTGGTAGATTTCCTGAAACTCACTAACCTGCTGGAACCTGAGTATACCAGCAAACAATCTGAACAGATCAAAAACCTGCTGGATGATCATGAAACCATCATCCGTAGTCTCCGGGAATTGATCACTGAATTCAGCGACAAACAAAAAGATCTTGGCTCGAGCGATTTCGTTACAGGGCTCCTCCGTCAGCATGAAAAAATGGCCTGGATGCTCCGCTCCTACCTTTCAAAATAATCTTAATGTTTGAACTGTTTAAAAACACTGAAGGCCAGCCAACAAATGTTGACTGGCCTTTTTTTATAATTGCCTGCCTGGGTAATTTTCAAACTAATCTGCTCCCTTATAAATAATGATCTCCACCCGCCGGTTCTTCCTCCTGCCTTCAGGTGTATCATTTCCTGTAACAGGGGAGGCTTCTCCCATACCAGCCACATGCCGTATGAACTGTTCTAACCCCTTTTTCCGCAAATAATCCACTACTGACATAGCCCGTCTGCGGGAAAGGTCAAGATTATATTCGTCCGCCCCCACATTATCTGTATGCCCCAGTAATTGCAGTTGTATAGCTCCTTCCCTTGGGATCTTCTGAATAAGGCTGTCCAGCGAACTATATAATTTTGCATTCAGTTCGCTGCTATTGAACTTGAACAATACATCCGGGATCACCAGTGTATCCGGCTTGGGAGGTATAGTTTGCACTATCTCCGGTTCCGGTCCCAACTGCGGAATGCACCATTCCAGCGTCACATAAGTATTTCCTTCCCGCCCTTCTTCTGTCGAAGCATCAAAGCGTGGCCTGGTATTGCCTTTCCCGTCAATAGCAATATCATCATAATTGAACCCGTTCCTGTACACCAGTATATCTGCCATCTTCCGCGCAGTTTCCATGGACATTACCTTATTGAAGTTGTATGATTCCGATTTAGCAGAATGCCCTGTGATAGTTACTTTCATACCAATTGCAGGATCATATAACCGGATCACGGAATCCAGCCTGGCTGCGGCTTCCGGCTCTAAAGCCCTGCCTCTGGCGGTAAAGATCTTTTCGTCTTTTACAAGGATGGTGATACACTTTACGGGCAGCTTAGGTCTTTGCAGGTTTTCCTGCAAACGCCGGTAAAAAATGGCGGGGATCACATGACGGCGGTGTTGCTCATATAAACGCGCCTTTACCTTTACGGCATTTTCACAAAGCGGGCCTTGTTCTCCTACAGGTGCAATGCTGATGCTGTCTACATAATTATAGATCTTCTCAGCACTGAAAGGCCCTTCCTGAAAGTTGCCGATCAGTACATAACCATAACTTTCTGCTGCTGTGAACTCGCGCTGAAACGTATAAAAATTGACCCTGCCTTTTATTGATCTGACCACATCTTTCGCCTCCATTCTCAGGTGTGTTTGCAACTCAGCCAGAGGGTTAGCAAACTCCCGGAAAATATAAGCAGTATCAAAATGAAAGTCCAGTTCGGGAATGCCTTCCTCATCTTTTCCTGCCACCAGCGTGATCCGGTATTTGCGGCCTTTTTCCAAAGGACAGAGCAGTTGCGTTTGTGCATAATTGCGTTGCCTGTTCGGAGCAGCATATACCAGCCTGATAAAATTATTCCCCGCTACCGTAACAGGATTGTACATATAATCAAGCTTCATGCTTTCAGGCGCCACGCTTTCCCAGGCCGATGGCGAACAGGGTGCATTAAATTCCGCACAGATATTCACGTCTTCAAAACTGGGATTGGGTACAAGATTCTGGGCCTTGCCTGATACGATCAAAAGCAGTTGTGTGGAAATAAATAGTATATGCTTCTTCGTTAGGAACATAGGAACGGGCGATCGGGATTTTGATTTGTACTATAACTGAAAATCAGGCAAAATATTATATATCAATGATTTCCCTGTCATATAAAAACCGCCTCAGCTACTGGCTGGGGCGGTTCAATTTACTGATTATCAATTACTTTTTAAGAATTACAGTGATCCTGGCCTTCTCCGGCAACGAGATCACCTGTAGTACACATAAGATTCCCGTCAGCAAAAATCACCGCGATGAGCTGATGAAACGCATCGATCAGCGGCTGATCAGGAAATGATCAACGGCTTCCCCCAAATACCCGTAAAATTATCTCCTATTAAAAAAACTTGCTACTGCTGTACAGGATTTATGGCTGTTTGACGTCATATAATTACGCGAACAGAAGAACTAAGAGGCCATTAGACAAAAAAAGACACAGCCCTACCATTTATCCCGATTATCCCGCTTATGTGTAATTGTTACTATTTACTGGATGCGGGGTAGTAATTTTCGGACATCAACCTATATATCATTTAGATGAATATCAAGCCAAATGGCAGCATTGCAACCATTTTCGGAAGCCTTTGCCTGCTCGGATGTATGTTAGCTAGCGAAGTAAAAGCACAACAACCCCCTTCTAATAAGGATACCGAAACCGGTACCGTTAAAGGAAAAGTTTTGCAGGCCTCCAACAAGGAACCCATTCCATTTGCTACCATCGCCTTGCTCAATGAGGACGATTCCACCGTAGTCACCGGCGCCGCTGCCGATGAACGGGGCGCTTTTATTATAAAACCTGTGGTATATGGTAGTTATATCGTAAGAATTGGCACCATGGGCTTTGCCCCCTACTTTGTGAATGTAAAAGTGAACGCTGAACGTACACTCTGGGAACTGGGTACCATTCTCCTGGAAACCGGTACCCGCACCCTGAAAGAAGTGACCATCGTGAGCCAGAAGAAGATGTTCACCATGAACAAAGACAGTATCATTTTCACGCCGGACGAAAACTTTCTGCCCGGTGGTACGGGTATGGAACTGCTGGAATATGTGCCCGGCATTACCATAGATGCTAATAACAATATCACCATGGAAGGAAAGGACAAGGTGAAATTTTATGTAGATGATAAACCCATTGCCCTCACCGGTATGGACTACAACAGCTACCTCAACAACCTTCCCTCTTTCATGATCGAAAGGATAGAAGTACTGAAAGTACCGCCTGACCCTGTAGAAGCAGAACAGGCACTGGTAGAAGGCCGTACTAATATCCGCTACATCAATATCATTACCCGTAAGATCCAGTTCAGAGGTTATTCAGCAGCCTTTACGGCTGGTATGGACAGCAGAAAGAACCTGAACGCTAAAATGCGTTACAATCTGAACCTTGCACCATTCCAGGTAACATATTTTAATAACGGCGTATATAATTCAGACAGCTCTTATCTCAACCGCAGCTATTTCCCGAAAGTACCGGGAGGAGATACTTCTTTCCTGGACCAGAAAAATTTCCGCACCTCCTATAACTTTAACCACAACCTCAATGGCCGTTACGAACTGAAGATCACGGAGAAAGAAAAACTCCGGGGCTCTGTAACCCTTGGCTGGACGGGCGATGGCAGCAACAGTTCCAATAACAGCACCAATAGTGATTATACCCATAAGCCCACTATGCAAAAGGCCCAGGATAACATCAACCGGAGGAACGGATTCCGCGGCGTGACGGACTGGAACTATATAAAAGAATATGAAGAGCGGGAAAAGAAATTGGAAGCAGGTTTCAACTTTACAAAGAACAACGGCAGCGGTTATGGGAACAATGACTATTTCTACCTGTTAACAGCAGACACTTCCCTGCAAAGGAACAAACGACGTAATGGCAATTTCAGCATGCGCGGTAACTTCCATTTCCGTCAGCCGCTCTCTGACGGAAAGTATTACGACCTGAGCAGCAGCATGGAAATGAGCGGAGGTAGTAACCTCAACCTCGCCAGCCGCAAAAATGTGAACGATATTGAAATGTTACCTGCACCCAGGCTTTCTACAGATTATTCTGATTTCAACCAGAACTATGCTGTAAGCGCCTCTTATGGAAAACGCAGCAGGAAACTCGGTTACAACTTCACCAGCCGTTTAGGATATACCGGTTCCAAATCGGAAGAACTATACGCCGGCAACCGTTTCAACAATGAAACATATGAGATCCGTAGTTCGCTGGGTATCAATTACAGCCCCTGGAAAGATCATATGGCCAACCTCCGCTTTAATCCGGGGATTCAGTTCTTTAACCAGATGGCCCTGCTGGATTCCCTGAGAAGCCGTGTTCCTTTCAAATACACGAACTTCTCTCCGGGTATCAACTTCCAGTATGATTACAAACAGCAACAGCTCACATTCAATTTCAACCGGAATATGGACCGCCCGTCTCCAGACCAGTTGAATCCCTTTGTGAACACTTCCGATAGTTTCAACATCCGTACAGGTAATCCCAATCTGCGCCCTTCTTTTACAAAGGACTACCGCATGGAATATACCATACAGGTCAAGAGCCATCAGATCAAAGCCGGGCTGGAACAACAGGATGCCAGTGATATCATTTCCCGCTATACCAAAGTGGAATATATCAATGATACCACCATCATCAACACCAGCACTTTTGTGAACCTTGCCAGCAGGAAGGACCGTAACTTCTATCTTACCCTTAACTCTCACTTCTTTAAAGCCATACAGAATAACAAAGGCGCCATCAATATGAATATCAGTGGCGGTATCCGTTACTATAATACCACTACGGATGGAGGAGAAGAAGGAAAAGATGCCGTAAGTGCTAAATTCGCCCATGTGGAAGGATGGACCTCTAACCTTACCATCTGGGCTGCCTACCGCATTCGTGTATTCTCTATCTCTGTGAATGGAAGGTATAATGGCCCCCGTTACTATGCACAGGGTAAACAGGAAGCCCGTTTCAACAGTGGTTTACGTGGACAGGTGAATTTATTCAAACGTAAAATGAATGTGTCCTTCACCGTAGAAAACCTCTTCGGCTCTACCGTTAAGAACTTCTACGAGTTAACAAAAGACTATGAGCAGTTCTCCAATAACCGGAAGAATGTACGCTACCTCAGTCTGAATATTACTTATAACATCCGCAAATTCACCAAGCTGGGGAACAAAGGCCCGAAAGATTTTGAGAAGGAAGAACCGCTGTAATTAAGCAAGCATGCGGGATTTTAGCTCAAGGTACTTATTCACTACATCCACCGTTAAATGTTCGGGTGTAGTGAGTAAGGACATAATACCATACTGCGCCAGTTCCCTGACGATCTGTTTTTTCTCATGTGCAAACTTCTGCGCGATCACCTGGATGTAGATATCCTCTATGGCGGTCGCCCTTTGCTCATTGAGTTTTTTGATCTCCGTGTTCTCAAAGAACACTACCAGCAGCAAATGATATTTAGCCAGCTGACGTAAGTAAGGTAACTGGCGTTGCAGGGCCGAAGCGGATTCAAAATTGGTGAAGAGGATCAGTAAGGAACGTTGTGAAAGCGAAGCCCGCAAATTAACGCCCAGTCGCTCATAATCGCTTTCCGTCCACTGCGTGGTCTGGGCATATAGCTGGTCCAGTATTTTATTGAGTTGCACTTTTTTATTTCCCGCCGCCAGTATCTCTGTTTGCGAACCGGTAAAAGTGATCAGGCCGGCTTTATCTCCTTTGTGCAATGCCACATTGCTGAACACCAGTGTAGAATTGACAGCATAATCCAGCAGGCTCAATCCGTTAAAAGGCATTTTCATATTCCGCCCTTTGTCGATCACACAATACACCTGCTGCGATCTTTCTTCCGTGAAATTATTCACCATCAGGTTCCCGCGGCGGGCAGTGGCTTTCCAGTTTAAGGTGCGCACATCATCTCCCATCGTGTACTCCTTGATATGATCGAACTCTATGCTATGCCCGATCGCACGTTTGCGATGTACACCTATTTCGTTGAGCTTATGTTTGAAAGAGAATAATTCATAATTCCGCAATTGCATATAAGAAGGATATACCTTCACATTTTGCGGATGGTTAAAAGTAAAACGCCGCCTGAGCAGGCTGAATGGGCTTTTCACAAAAACATGCGTAGCGCCGAACTGGTATTCTCCTCTTTCCACAGGACGCAGATTATAATTAAACGCCTGTTCCTCTTTACTCCTTAGAAAACCATATCGTACAAAATCGCGTTCCTGGAATTGGAAGGGCAACTCATCCAGTATTTCCATCCATACCGGGAAATTATAGTTATTGCGGATAAGGATGCTTACTTCATTCTGATCCCCGTTACTGAAACGTTCCGCCATTTTGCGGTCTGCCCGTAATGCAGGCCCTGCTGCATAAAGCAGCATAAAGTCCAGCAGCACCAATGCCGTTAGTGCCAGCAGTGCAATGATCGCAAAGGGATAAGCCGCCGGTGCAAAAAAGCTTACCACAAAAAATACCACTACCGCACCCAGCGCCAGATACAACCGGGTGTGAAAGAAAAGCGAATAATAAAATCTTGCAGGCGCTTCCATATTAACGTGGTACTGCTACGGCTTTAAGGATCTCTCCAATAATATCATCAGGTGTAATACCTTCCATTTCTCTTTCCGGCGTCAGCATAATACGATGCCGTAAAATATGTGGTAATACATAAACCACATCATCCGGTGTTACAAAATCACGCCCGTTCATCACGGCAATGGCTTTGGCACAGTTCATCACGGCAATGGATGCACGTGGAGAAGCGCCCAGGTAAATACTTGGATTATGCCGGGTTTCATTCACCAGCGTGGCAATATATTGCAGCAGCTTTTCATCCAGTAATACCTGCCGCACCTGCGTTTGCAGGTCCTGCACCTGTGTGGCCGTGAGCACGCTTTCCACTTTATCCAGTACATGCGCACTTTTTTGCAGGTTGGCCGCTTTTAATATTTCAACCTCTTCTTGCACCTGCGGGTACTTCACTTCTATCTTAAATAAAAAACGGTCCAGCTGCGCTTCCGGCAAACGGTAAGTACCTTCCTGCTCAATCGGGTTTTGCGTGGCGATCACCATAAAAGGCTGATTGAGGAAATGTGGAACCCCATCATTGGTGATCTGGCGTTCTTCCATTACTTCAAACAAAGCCGCCTGCGTTTTTGCCGGTGCCCGGTTGATCTCATCTATCAAAATGATATTGCCGAAGATGGGGCCTTTCTTGTATTCAAACTCTTTGCTTTGCGGATTGAAGATAGAGGTACCCAACACATCCGCCGGCATGAGATCGGGCGTGAACTGGATACGGGAGAATTTAGCATCTATGGTGCTGGCGAGTAATTTGGCCGCCAGGGTTTTTGCCACACCGGGTACCCCTTCAATGAGGATGTGCCCGTTTGCAAGCAATCCCGCAACAAGCAGATCTATCATCTGCTGCTGCCCTATGATCACTTTTGCCATCTCTGCTTTTACCGCTGCAATGGCTGTATGTACAGCAGAAAGGTCTGTGCGCGGCTCAAAAGTGTTTACTTCTTCCATTAGTTCGTTTTTAAATAGAATTGATAGATGCTATTATAGAAATGTTGTAATTCGTTATCTGAAACACTGCCTGCCAACCGCAATTCATGCACCTGCCTGAACATCTCCGCTACTGCTTCGTGCGGATGCCCTGATTTACGGGATAACAACAGCACAAATTCATCATTTAACTGGCTCGTGTTCAGGTAATAATGGTTCCGGATATATTCCAGCAGATGCTGGATCATTTTACGGGCAAGATTACTGTTGTCGTGATGAAGGTAATACAAGCGCCCCAGTGTTTCTGCAAATTCCAGCGAGGTATTGGTCAGTGCCGGTTTTGGAGGAATAAGCCGTTGCCGGCGTTTACCCTCAAACAATACATACAGCAGGAGTAACAACACCGCCAGCCACAAAGCCCATTTAAGGGCGGGATGCCGCATTAATACCTGCCAGTTGGAGAAATCTCCTTGCTGCCGGTAGCGCAGGTTTTTGTAATATTCATCCCAGTAAACATTCTGTGGATATTGTGGCAGGTAGGCCATCTGGTTCTCCAGCGCCTTGATGTTCTTTTTTTCCAGCAGGAAATTATTGGTCCAGGTCATAGGGTTCAACAGCACAAACAAATGCCCGTTACCTGCATTGATGCGGAAGAAATTAGGTGCATGCTGCGCATTGGTACCCAGTATGGTTGTAATAGCCGTATCCGTTTTATCCAGGGCATCCAGCATGGAGATGCCTCTTGAGGAGAAAAAAGTATCCGGCGCAAATCCCGGGTTTACGAAGGACTGCTTAGCAATGTCGTAAGGTAATTTAAGTGTGGTGTCTGCTGTGGTAGTAAAGTTAAATGCCGCCTCCAGCAATGAGTCCGTTTTCTCCACCACCATAAACAACCTGTTGCCTGCACTCACATAACTGTACATGGCATTCACATCTTCCTGTGTGGCAAAGAGCCGGCCTGCAACAATGATATATACATCGTTGGATGCTTCCTGGAAGTGTGTGTTCTTACTGTAGGTATGCGCAAATGATTTGGTGATGGTTTTCGGCTTATTATTATCGAAGAAATTTTCCAATAGCTTATAAGGCACATAACTGCCAAAGGGCTTTTTATCCCGGCTGCTATACGTGATATGCTCCCGTGAAAACCTGTTATCCTCCACCGTTACGTTGCTGATCCCTGCCAGTGCCAGCAGGAAAATAACACCGAGTGTAAGGATAGAGATGGTTATGATGATGGCTGCTCTCACGGATTTTTATCTTAAAGATGTTTTAAACGCTGAAAATTGTTCTTCCAGTTGTGCAAACTGCCCGTTATTCAGCGGCTGCTGCCCATACCATACATATTCATAATGCAGGGTAAGCTTAGCAAAGGGTTTATACCAGGCGGTGCTGGCAAGTTCACGGAGATAATCCATATTTGTTTTATCCTTGCCCGGCTCAATCAATTGCTTTGCTTCCAGTAATTGCAGTGAATGCAGGTAACGCATCCTCACAGCTTCCCGCCAATCACCTGCGGCAATTGCTGCGCGGGCCAATGCATCATAGTTTTGCGGGCCTTCCGTTGAGTGTGTACCTTCTTCTTCCTTTTCCTCATGGGAACGACGGAAGAACCGGATATCGTTTTTACGGATGAATAAAAGGATGCATGCCAGTAATAGTATTCCCAGTAAAATATATAACAGCGTGCGGAAAAATTCCCTGTGCTCACGCACCCAGGCTCCCGTATTCTGCCACCAGCTATCCTTTTTGATAGACGCCTGCTCATATTGCAGCGCTTTCATATTGCGCAGTTCTTCTATTTTATCTTTGGGTAATTCCTGCCTGGAAAGTCTTCCTTCTGCGGCCTCATTCCATTCCCCCGGTTTTTGATCGTCCCACAGGGAATGGGGCAGTTTTTTCTCCCGCAGTTTGTCTTCCAGTGTAGCTTCTACTGATGCCGTATCTATTGTTGAGATAACCGTAGTATCTGCTTCCTGTGCCTTCACGCCAGTGCAAAATGCGAGGAGCAACCATATGTACAAGAGCCTCCTCATAATGGCATTGGTTTGATCAGTTTCCCTTCCGTGTTCAGGCGGTACCCCTGCTTCTGCACCCTGATAGGATAAATAATAAAATACCACACAATGAAAGCCAGTGAAAGTGCCAGTATGCTGATACTGATAGCAACAGGCATGGAAGTATGGCGTGTAATGAAACTTTCCAGGAAAGCCGCTACCATGAATATAGGGATCAGCGCTACGATGATCTTCAGTCCTTCTTTTGCCCCTCTTTTAAGAGAATCCTTCCGGGTATGCGTTCCGGGGAAAAGGATGCTATTGCCGAGTATCATGCCTGCCGTTCCGGCAATGATGATGGAAGAGATCTCCAGTGTGCCGTGTACCCATATTACCAATACAGAAGCCCAACCCAGGCCTTTTGAAAAGAAGAAGTACTGGAAGGAGCCCAGCATGATCCCATTTTGCAGCAATACCCACAGGGTTCCTGCAGAAAGGGCCACCCCGAAAACAAAGCAGAACATGCTCACCTTAATATTATTAAAAGCAATCCGCAGCCACATATACCCGGGATTCTGATCTTTATATACACCAAAGGGATCACCATTGGCAATGTTCTGTTCCGTCATATTTACATAATCATCTCCCAGCACCCCTCTTACAAAAGTTTCGTCATGGGCCGCAGAAAAGGCCCCGATAATACATATCAACAGGAAATAACAGAAAGTGAACAGGAAAAGGCGGTGGTGTTTGCGGATCAGCAGCGGCAACTGGTAGTAAAAGAAATTGGAGAACCGGTTCTTTTCCCCCTGGTGGCTGCTGTAAATACGTTGAAATATGCCCCCGGCCAGGCCATTAATGTAATGGGTAACCTTACTATGGCTATAAAATGTTTTGGCGTAGGCCAGGTCGTCCAGCAATCCGGTAAAGCGTTCTGCCATCTCATCGGGGTCTTCCGTGGGTTCCTCCTGGATCTTTTTCCAGCGGTGCAGGTTCCTTTTAATAAATGAAGATTCTCTCATGCGATACCGGAGATAAAAATACTTAAGTGGAAATATAATAAATTTTAAATTTGTTTATGCCTATTATCAAAATACCCACCGCATTTAACATTGACCTTGAGTTCGAGGGAGCTGATCTTGGCCGGCGGTTGGTAGCTTATTTGATTGACCTGCTGATCCGGATAGCCTATATGGTACTGGTAGGAATGCTTATTAGCAGGAATGTGAGCAACTCAAATACAGAGGATGTGCTGATATTCATATTCATGATCATCCCTGTTTCCCTGTATTACCTGATCTCGGAGATCCTCATGAAAGGGCAAAGCCTGGGCAAACGGGCCATGGACATCAAAGTGGTAAGCCTGATAGGAAATACCCCCTCCCTGAGCCAGATCCTTTTGCGCTGGATGTTCCGGCTGGTGGAATCTCCCATATTCACCCTGGCCATCATTCTCACTATGGCGGAAGAATCTTCTGCATTTAGCATCCTTATCTCCCTGGCAATTGCCATTATCCCTGTAATTATTGTTTTCCGTTCAGAATACAATCAGCGGCTGGGAGATATTGCCGCAGGCACCATCATGGTCCGTACCCGCCAGCGCCATACCATACAGGATACCATTTTCCGGGAAATTGACCAGGTGGATTATGTGCCCCAGTTTTCTCAGATCCTGCGCCTGTCTGACAAAGACCTCAGCAAGATCAAAAGCGTGCTGGATAGCTCCATGCGCAATAACGACTGGGCCATGGCAACCCGGATGTCTGAAAAGATCAAACAGGTACTGCATATTGAAACGGATATGGAACCCGCTACTTTCCTGGAAACCCTGCTGAATGACTATAATTATCTTGTAACAAGAAAGTAAAATATTTTTGTCTTTACCCAACCTTTCTCCTCCAGCCAGGCGTCTGTATATGTTAAGACTTTTGGATCAGAGAAGAAGAAATAGCTTTAAACCGGATGATCAGGCAGATCAACCCACGGCCCTTACAACGCTTATTGAAGGTTGTAAAAGGGGAGACCGCCTGTGCCAGGAAAAATTATATGCACTTTTCTTTGATCAGATGTTAGCTGTTATCCATCGCTCCTTTAGCGATCAGGATGCGGCTATCAGTATTTTAAATAATGGTTTTCTGCGTGCTTTTAAAAAAATTGATCAATATAAAGGCAGCGGAAGTTTTGAAGGATGGTTGCGCAGGATCATCACACATGCTATTGCAGACTATTACCGGGATCATGAAGCAGAACTAAACATCCGGAAAGCTGAAATAGCGGACAATCTGCCGGAGCTACATACAAAAGATCCAATGGCCTACAAAGATCTGTTGCAGGTATTACAGCATTTGCCGCCTGCTACCAGGCTGGTGATCAACTTGTTTATTGTCGAGGGTTACGCACACAAAGAAATTTCGGAAATGCTGGGCATTAGTACCGGCACTTCCAAATGGCATGTTTCGGAGGGAAAAAGAATATTGAAAAACCTTTTAAACATTCAATTCACCGAATGAGCAAACGCAATCAAAATATAGAAGACTGGTTGCGGCAGGCTGCAGCACAAGATCCGGAAGTTTCTTCGGATCAACTGAAACAGCAGGCATGGGGGCAATTGAGCAATATGCTGGATGGGGGAGAAATATTACCTCCTCCGCCAGGTTCGTTTGTTTCCCGCTGGTGGATGATCATTATAGAAGCACTGATACTCCTGGGGTGTTTTACCTATGTGGTTGTTACCGGGGAAAAACAACATACGCCTCTGTTTGCAAAAGAGGAGCATATTATTTCCTTAAATGAAAAAGGATCTTTCTTTATAAAAGAACAATATTCATCAGACAGGGATACAGCGCTATCTGGGAAGGAACATTATGTTCCGCTATTTGTAAAAGAGCTTGATGTTTTCTCGTCAGAGAAAGAACAAGATGTTTCCCCATTTTTAAAAGAACATACCCTTTCCCCATTTGCAAAAGGTCAGTCATCAGATGCCATTTCTTTTTCTGCAGAAAAGAAACATCCATTATATTCAGAAACAACTTCTTCCGCTTCTCACTTCAAAAAAGAATCGCTGTCATTTCAACCAACTTCCAAACATAAAACCGCAGATGTTACTAAAGGCAACAAGCCCAAGTCGGCATCAAAAACATCCTCTTCCTCCGCCAACAGAAGACAAACTAATAATCACAGACCATCTACCGGTGCCGTTTACTGGAACACAGATCCATTAGAAAAATCCCCTTCCGGCACGGAACAAAAACGCCTCCTATATGCAGGGGCCGGCAGTAAGCAAACACCGGAAGCCATACATCCATTAACCACCAGGCAGTTATTCGTACCTGTAAAGGACTCCGGAGTACAAAACAAACCGGTTCCAAAAACACCACGTCCCAATCGGGAACGAAGAGAACACGCTCCGTATAGTTTAAAAATAGCCGCCATCCTTCCAATAGCAGATGCATATGGCGCATCAGCCAGTATAGAATATACCTTCCAATGGAGAAAGGAATGGCGCATACGACCTTACATCGGCGCAGAACATCTCACAGGATTCAACAGGGTCTACGATCATGAGGCCTATACCGGAGCATCATCAGGGCTCGGTGGATATCCAGGAGATCCGTCAAATCAGATGGGGTTTAACAAAAAAGACAGTGTGTTCACCCATTTCATTTTAAATGGTCTAACATATGGAAAAGCTGGTGTGCAGGTAGCTTATGTTTTCTCCAAATGGGAAATAGCTGCAGGCGTCGAATACAGGTATGTACTGAATGCATTAGGTAAGGACACCTCTTTTAGAGTAAACATTATCGGCGCTCCCAGCTCCATAGAACTTCAACCCGTTCTCTTTAACAGAAAACAAACAACCGGCACAGGAAATGTTCGGTTGCATCTGGGACTTGACTATGCAATAAACCCCCGCCTGCAAATAGGCGCCATTTATTATATGCAGTTAAACAAGCAAAGATTAGACTCATCTTACAGGGCACCGCATCCTAAACTGCCTGATCAGACATCTTTTCAGATACACCTCCGCTACCAATTTAGGCATAAACCACCCCGTTAATATAAACATGCTGTGGTTCAAACGCTTCATTGAATATCGTGAGATCAGCTTTTTGCCCGATGGTGATCTCTCCCCGCTGCGGTACGCCAAAAAGCCGGGCCGGGTAAGTAGAAGCCATCCGTACCGCTTCATCTAACGGAATGCCTGCGTACTTTACACAGTTATGAATACCTTGTAAGAGGGTAATAGCAGAACCGGATAAAGTACCATCCGGCAGCGTGAACCGATCTTTCTGACGCACGTGAGGATATGCACCTGTACTGGCTTCCACAGCATCTGTGATCAGGAATAAACGATCTCCCATCACCTTTTTACTAATAGATAAAGCAGGATAAGAAACATGGATACCATCCGGAATAATACTGGCATAAGCTGTATCCGCCTGGTAAGCCGCACCTGGCAAACCTGTGTCCCTGTGATGAAAAGGACTCATGGCATTAAAAAGATGCGTGGTAGTTTGAATACCGTTCCTGTAACCTGCCGTTCCTTCTGCATAAGTGGCATTACTATGCCCTGCAGAAATGATCACCCCGTTATCTAATAACAATTGGATGATCTCCGGATCACATCTTTCCGGTGCCAGTGTGATCATCTTTATAACCCCTTTGGCTCTTTTCAGTAAAGCTTCTACTTCTTTGCGTTCCGGCCTTTTGATGTATTGTTCAATATGCGCACCTTTCTTTAGAGGATTGATATAGGGCCCCTCCAGGTGGAGACCTAATACAGCAGGATGCGGATTATCCCGCACTACATCTATCGCTTTTTCAAATAATGCGATACTGTTGGTAGCCAGGGTAATGAGAAATCCGGTGGTACCAGTCCTCACCAAACCTGTTGCCATAGCAGTTAAAGCAGCAAAGGAGGGATCATCTGAAAACAGATGACCTCCTCCTCCGTATATCTGCAGATCTAGCAGGCCTGGTACAATGTAGTGGCCTTCATGGTTGATGACGCGGGCTTCCGTTGATATGCTGACTGGATCAATCCAACCTTTAATAGTTCCATCCTCCAGTAATAGTGCTTTGTCTTTGATGATTTCCTTCCCGGTAAAAAAAGTACCGTTGGTCAACACTGTCAGCATACGTTATATTTTTAAGGGAAGTTACTGCACCCAGCCCGGATTTTGCAGCAAGTCCACTCCTTTATCTTTATATAACTTTATCTGGTCCAGTGGCAGTGGATCGAGGTACCACCTGCTATCTGCAGACCCTTCTACAAATAAACGGTCCGTAAGCGGGTTGGGAGCAGGGATAATATATCCTTCCTGTCCGCCGCCTTCCAGTGTAACATTGGATAACCAGCTGCCGGTGGGAACTTTTGCCCACTCTGCGCGATTGATCCAGCAGCCCCTGTTCAGATCAGGATTAGCCCTGGTATCTACATACGCCAGTTTCTTCCATCTTCTCAGATCATCCAGGCGCATGCCTTCCATGGTTAATTCCACGCGGCGTTCCCTGCGGATCTCCCAGAGCATTTCAGATACCGTGGGATCTCTTTTGGGATCTGTATATACTACACCGGCAATGGCAGGCTGGCCACCGGATACTTCCAGTTTAGGCAGTTTGGCTGCTGTACCGGAAGGGCGCAGGCGAAGTTTATTGATAGATTTATCCAGGTCCGCCTGTGTAATAGCGCCTGTTTCTGCAGCTGCTTCCGCATAGTTGATCAATATTTCTCCCAAACGGATCACGGGAGCATGTGTAGGATTTACGCTGGAAGATCCTTCCGGCAGATCGCGGATAGCATCGTTCAGGAATTTCCAGGTGCAATAACCCGTAGTTGATGTTCCCAGTTTATTATACCGGTTGTTGGAACCCGGCGGACGTAATTCAGGGTTGAAGGTATCCAGCAAACGTGGGTCCCTGTTAGTTCTCACCTTCTCATTGGTTTTATCTCCCTGGTAAACAGCAGAAGTGCCTATAGGTCTTCCATCTGTGCACAGGTATGCTTCCATCAGGTTTTTGTTAGGCCCCGTCTGTCCTTCTCCATTAACATAACTGTTCAGCGAATGCGTCAGTAAACCTGTTGCATAACGGCGGTACATGATGATCTCTGTATTCTTGGAAAGGTCCAGGTTATTGAAAGACTCCCGGTAGGTTTGGTTGAAAACATACCCTCCGTTAGTGATCACATCATCGGCAGCCGCTTTTGCTGCCAGTAGGTATTCCTGTGCTTTTGCCGGATTGTTGAGGTGATACTTTTGCCAGGTACCTTCAAACAGGAATACTCTGGACATAAAAGCTTCCACCACCCATTTGGTAACATTTAATCCTTTCTCTCCATCTGCAGCACGCACATTTTCGGAAGCATATTTGAAGTCGAGCAATACGCTGTCCATCACCAAAGTGCGCGGGTCACGAGGTTTATATAACTGAGCTTCTTCGGAAACATCCATGGCATAGCCGTACCAGGGCACATCGCCGAAAGCTTTTACTAAGCGGTAATAGGCCATACCACGGAAAAAGCGGGCAATGCCCATCCAGTGTTTTTTAGTGGGCTCATCCAGGCTGCTCATGTTCTGTACACGGTTCAGCATGATATTCGCTTTACGAACATTCGTAAAGGACCATCCACCACCACTGGCAGGGATGATCTTAACGAACTGCGGAGGACTGGTAGGCCCAAAATCATCATTCAGTGATTGCCCCTGGTAGAAATAATCACCAAAAGCAAAGCCGGTACCATACCCACCAAAATAAGTGGTATAAAAACCATACGCAAAAGTGCGCACGTTCTTTTCGTTAGACCAGTAAATATTGTCACTCTCCTGATCCAATGGGCCACGGTCCAGGAATTCCTTGCTACAACCGGTGCCGAGCCATGCCAACAATACCAGGATATATATTTTCGATTTCATAAAGATCCAGATTTGTGTTTTTAGAAAGTAAGTTGAAGCCCGAATGAAATTTCTTTACGGAAAGGATACGTCCGTCCGAATGCTGTGGCATCTGTTTGTTCCGGTGTGTAATCAATTTCCGGATCCAGCGGGATCTGTAATTTATCCCATGTGAACAGGTTTTCACCACTCACATAAATGCGCGCTGTTTTTATACGGGCTCTGTTACTAATATTTACAGGCAGTGTATAACCCAGTGAAAGGTTCTTCAAACGGGTATATGCCATGTTCAGCAAATAACGGCTTTGGCGCTGGAAGTTACGGGTAGCATTAGAACCAGCAGTAAAAGTAGGTTGCGGATAATATGCATCTGTGTTAGTAGGCGTCCAGTAATCCAGGTGGTGATCATACCAGGAGTCTGTTCCAAAGCCTGGAATGAATAATGGACCGGAAGGCCAGAGCTCTCTTTTGCCCACACCTTGTATAAATATGCTAAAGTCAATTCCTTTCCAATCTGCTCCTAAACGTATACCATATTGGTAACGGGGAGTGGAGTTACCGATCACCATCATATCTCCGTAATCATCCAGGGAAGAAGCACCAGGTGTTATTTTTTTATCGCCGTTACGATCTACATATCTTACGTCTCCCGGTTGGAAGTAGAACCAAGGTGCAGTACCAGCCAGCACTGTCTGATCAGCGATACCTGCATTGGGTACCCATACACCGTTTTGTTTGGTAAAGTCACTTTCCTGGAACAGGCGGTCTGTTTGATAACCCCATATTTCACCAATGGTTTTTCCCTCGTAGTTATTAGCCAGGAGTTTGGATGCACTGGCAAAACGGGTGATCTTTTCCTGGAAGTCGGATAATGTGGCGAGTACGTTAAAGCGCAGGCCATTTTCCAGTGTGTGGCTATAATCAATAGCCAGTTCCCAGCCTTTGGTTTGCATTTCACCAAAGTTCCGAACGGGTGAAGCACCACCAAATGAACTCGGTAAAGTAACACCTGCACCGATCATTTTACTGGTGGTCCTGTTATACCAGTCGAAAGTTATACCCAGTGCATTATTAAAGAAGCGGGCATCCAAACCAAGGTCTGCACTCGTAACTGTTTCCCATGTGAGGGAGCTGGACACCAATCCCGGTGTGGAAACAGTGATCTGGTTTGTACTTCCTATCAGCCAGCCTGAGGCGCTGGGATCCATTGTAGAAATGAACCGGTAGTTACCTACATTCTGGTTACCCAATGATCCATAGGAAGCCCTGAGTTTGAAGAAGGACAGTACCGGTTTTGCAAACTCCATGAAATTTTCTTCTGTGATCACATATCCGGCAGATGCTGAAGGGAAAAATCCATAGCGGTCATTCACCGGGAATTTTGAAGACCCGTCATAACGTCCATTGATCTCAAACAGGAACTTGTTCTTATAATCATAGTTAATACGGGCGAAATAACCATTGGTAGCCCAATGCCCCCTGTCTCCACCAGCAAACTGATCACCGGTTGCCAGGGATATCTCACCAAGGTTCGGATCGATCAGTGTTCTTCTTTCCGAAGTTTGTGACCAGCTGCGAAACAGATCCACATCCATCCCTACAATTCCTTTCAGGTGATGGTGGCCAATATCTTTCTTGTAAGTAGCAAAAGCGCGGCCGGTATTCCATTCGCTCCAGGAGGAAACATACCTTACGCGGTCCCATACCGCATCCTGGTAATTGGTAAAGTAATTCAATTGTGTGGGGTTAGCCCAGAAATTGATCCCTGCAGTGGGTGCTCCGGCAGTACGGAAGTGGTTATTAGTAGAAGAATAGGTATAATCAACATCAATGGTAAGGTCCTTTAACGGTTTAAGTGTACCGCCAATCTGTACCCTGTTGAAAGTTGATTTGGTTTCATCCATATTCGCCTGCTGAGTTTCCGTTACAGCACTGCGGAAAGGTTTTCCCTGGTAGGTGCCATATGGATAAATAACAGGCCAGCGATAGAGATAATACCAGGGGCCTAATTGTGCACCGGAATAAGACATCGGCTGTTCAAAGATAGACTGGCTTGTCATGATCTTTCCTCTTACATCCAGCCAGTCTTTCACCGCAGAGTTTACAGAAAGTGTAGCGTTATATCTTTGGAACTTATCTGTTTTGAATTTCAATACACCACTTTGGTTGAGGTATCCTAAGCTTAAGTGGTAATTTGTTTTTTCTCCGCCGCCGTTAAAAGAGAGGTCATGTTTTTGCATCATGGTCCAGTCTTTCATATAACGTTTACCCACATCCCATGGACGGTAAAAATAAAGCAGGCCATTGCGGATCTCAAAGTCCCGGTTCAGCACCATCGAATCTCCCAGTTCTTTACCACCATAATCCTGTTGCCATTTCTTCATTTTTTCGATCCCCTCTCTGTCAAAGCCCATACCCAGTGTGCCGAAGAAAGCTTTGTTGGGTTCCTGGCGGAGGTAAGCGGCAAACATGGCTTCCGCACCTTCCACAGCACCGGCTATTTTAGGCATGGTGGTTGGCTTGCTCCAAGAGAAGTTATTGGAATAGTTCACCGTAGTGGGCGCACCTTTTTTACCGGATTTAGTGGTAATGAGGATCACGCCCCAGGCAGCACGTGTACCATAAATGGAAGTGGATGCCGCATCTTTCAATACTGAAATGGATTCAATATCCTGCGGGTTGATCATTTGCAGGCTGGGTATCTCTACGTTGTCCACCAGGATCAAAGGTTGCGCACCGGCAGCACCGGTATTGAGAGAACCCGTCATACCTCTTAAACGGATAGCAGGATTCCTACCAAGATCTCCACTTGCAGAAGTGATCGTTAAACCGGGTACCGTTCCCTGTAATCCACGGCCGATATCAGAGATGGGCCTGGAGTTCAGTGTTTTATTAATATCAACAGAAGTTACGGCACCGGTTAAGTTAGCTTTCTTTTGGGTACCATACCCTACAATCACCACATCATCCAGTTTACGGTTATCTCCTTTTAGGATTACATTGAGCACAGTAGCTTTTCCTACTACCACTTCCTGCTGAACAGCTCCGATGGAACTAAAGATCACCACCTGTCCACGATTGGCAGTAAGGGTAAAAGCCCCGTCTACATCCGTGTACACTCCTTTTGTGGTGTTCTGGATCCTTACGGAAACGCCCGGCATGGGTACGCCGGATTCGTCCATCACCTTTCCTTTGATGGTAACAACAGAATCCGCAACCATGGAAGGATTCAGCTCAGCCGGTTGTTCATGGCGGGCTACGATCATGATCGTGTTGTCTGTTAATTTATACCCCAGGCCGGCAGGTTTCAGCAAAGCGCTGAGTGTGGCGCCTACACTCCGGGTAGCATATTGGAGGGATACACGCCCTGAACGTTCCACTAGTTCAGAGGCAAATGCAATGCGAAAGCCGGAAAGCTTTTCGACCTGCGTTAACGCTTTTTCCAGGGTGGCATCGGTAACCTCCATGGTGATCTTCTTCTCCTCGAGCGCCTGGCCTTTGCCGGAAACTGCCCAAAGAAGCTGAAAGCTAACCAGCATGCAAATGATGGTGGAGAGGCTTAATCTCATAAAAAAACGCATTTGCGAGGAATAAACTGCTAGAGACAGCGCGGACACAAGCCGCCCTGTAGCAAAAACCGCTGATTTTTGCATATTTTGCAATTGTTTAGAATGATGAAGAATAGCCTGAGGGCTGTTTAATGTTCTAAGCGAATCCCCTCCCGGACCTTCCACAGTACGGAGGGGAATTTTTTTTGTCAAAAAAAGTTAGGTGGGCGGACGCGTGATCCAGCTCATGGAAAAAGATTTTGGTAAAATTAACGTTAGCAATAGTCTCTATTTGTCAGTACATCCCTTCCCGTCAATAACCACTTCGTTTTCTTCCACGATATAAGAAGCGTTTCCAACGGTACATAAAATGTATAAGACTTTATCAAGTGATTCTGTCCCTTCAAAAGTGGCGCGGATCCTGCAATGGCGGAGAGCAGGGTTAGCAAATCGTATGGGCACCTGGTATTGTTCGCCTATCTGTTTAGCGATATCCTCGAATGGTATAGAATTAAAGTCCATGCCTTTTTTCAGCCATGCAACGGTTTCTTCTGCTTTTACCACTTTAGTAGCCGCTACTTTGTTCTCATATACAATTTGCTGATCCGGTAAAAGTATGCCGAGCAATTCACGGCTCTGTTCATCTTCTATTTTCACTTTACCCCGTGTAACAGTAACTGTAACAGAGGACTGGTCCGGATAGGCTTTGATATTAAAGGCTGTTCCCAGTACAGTGGTCAGTAATCTTCCGGAATGGATCACAAAAGGTTTACCCGGCTGGTGCCGGATATCAAAATAGCCCTCTCCTTTAAGTGTTACTTCCCTGCTGTTACCTTTAAATGAAGCAGGATATATGAGGCTGCTGCCTTCACGCAATACAACAGTACTGCTATCCGGCAGCAGGATGAAACGTTTGCTTTCCGGCGCATCCGGAGAAACGGCCAGCAGCTGGCTGGCGCCACCCTGCTCTTTTGCAGAAGGACGGGTGAACCATAATAAAACGCCGATCCCCACAATAGGGATCAGAACAGCCGCCACACGCAGCCAGATATGACGGGAGCCGCTGCGGAAAAGGGTTTCCTTTCTGCGGCGGTAATCTGTAAAATCCTGCAGTAATTCCTGTGCCAATTCCTCATCCGACCGCCATTGCAGCGATTCCGCTTCCGGATGCTGCCAGGTTTCATACCAGCTTTCCAAAGCTTGTAATTCCTCTGGCGTACAGGTGCCGGATTTGTATTTTTCTAATAGTTCTTTAACGTCTAACAAGCTCATAAGTGGGAATTGAGACCTCCGTCATTATATAAGGACAAACAATAAAAAACAAACCGTTACTCCCCTGAAAAAAATATTATTCTTTGATGAAATCCCATTTTCCTTGGAAAATTAGCGCTTAAATTTCCTTACATTTAACTTACGCAAAATTACAGGGTCTATTCCACAGCATACACACCATACGGACGTAGAGTTGCTCTCCTCATGGAAAAAGGGCGATCAGGCTGCATTTGACGCCTTATACCAACGTTATGCCGTGATGTTATTAAAGAAAGCATATGAAAAGACCGGTAACAAAGAAACTGCCCGCGAATTTGTGCAGGAGGTTTTCCTGGAGTTACTGGAAAGGAAAGACCGCCTGGATATTCACACCTCTTTTAAGGCTTATATTTTCACCGCATTGCGCAACCGCGTGCTGAACTATCTGCATCGCCAGTTCATCCATCATAAATACGAAGTATACCAGGAAACCCGGCCTCCTGCCATCAGCAATGATGTGGAATCCTATCTTTCCCATAAGGAACTAACACTCCAGGTATCCGATGCCATTCAGCAATTACCGGAAAAATGCCGCCAGGTATTTTTATTAAGCCGCTCCGAAGAACTCAGCAACAAAGAGATCGCGGAACGTTCCGGTATCTCCGTGAACACCGTAGAGCAGCATATGCGTAAAGCATTACGGCTGCTGCGCAGTGGTTTACAAAGGACCCCGCTCTTAATTGCCTTCATTTTCTTTTAACGCCAGCAGGTAGATCAATGAAGCCGTACCATCCATGGTAGGTTCATTCGTGCTGTAGTCTCCATAATCATCATGGTATACCACCAGGCTGCTTTGAAAAGCCGCATACTCATCCGGGTCTGCTAAGCGGATGCCGATAAGACTATTATAAATAGTACCATATACCGGCCCATCCACTAATCCTCCATCGATCGGGTAATTCTTCAGATGGGTGAAAGCAGAATGCGGATCTACAGGAGTATCGCCGTTAGCCGGTAAACCATATACCATACTGGTTCCCCAGGGATTGCAACCAAACAGCCAGTCAAAATTCGCCTGCGCCAGTGCAGCAAAAGAAGCATCTCCGCTAAGTTGCTGATACCAGTAACACTGGATGGCAAATGAAGTGGTGAGATTATTACTGCACCAGATGAAAGGCACACCCCGGTAAAAAGCATTTTCTTTCGCTTTCTCCCAAACCCTTTCCACACCTGTTTTGTAATATTGAATAAGCTGTTGTTTGGCAGCTCCTTTGGAATGTTTCGCTAATTCATAGTGCCCGATATTAATGAAGGGATACCACTGATAATGGCTGGCCGTGTCTTTTCCCAGCCAGGGAGTGATCGTTTCCTTTGCTGCATATATCTGCCCTTCTTTTAAGAAGGCCTGCTTTTTTGTAACAGCAAAAAGTTGTGCCGCTGCCAGTTCCATATCATCCGTCCAGTTATCTTCTGCGTAGATATAAGGGGATAGTACAGATGCGGTCTGTTGTACTCCGGGCTTTTTTACACCTAAACTATAAGCAGTATTGGCACGTTTTAATAACCGGCTGGCATAAACGGGGTCATTTTTCTGAAAGAGGGAATACGCGAGGGAGAAAGCACTCGAGAATTTTCCTGCCGTAGAAGCTACGCCGGTACTTTTGTTCATCTTATTATATTTCACACCCTGCACCTGTGGTTCCCCTGAGCAAAAATAAACCGGCCTTTCAAAACCTCTTCCATAGAAAGGATCCAGTCCGGGAATACGCATACCCTTATGGTCCCTGTCATCTGCGATCTGGTTAAAAAGCCAGTCGTCCTGCGGATGCATTCTCAGTAACCAATCCAATCCCCAGCGTGCTTCGTCCAATACATCTGCTGTACTGTTCTTTCCCGGCAGGCCATTAGCATCGTGCCGGTCACCAAATACTTTCGGGAAATCCCGGTAGGCCGCCAGTAAATGATAAGCAGTATTTGCGGAGGTGGTGGAATATTGCAGATAATCACTGGCATCGTGCCAGCCGCCTATTGTATTGATATAGGTACTGTCCGGCATGGGGCCGTAGAGGGTATATCCATCAAAAGTATGACAGGAATCTTTGAGGAAAGGATTGAAGCCGCAACGCTGCTGGCGCAAATAACGCAGGCAGAAATCGGCAGAACCCTGGTACACGTTTCGGGCTATACGAAAATAAGGAGAGGAAGTATTGCCGGTCCTCAACTGGTAAGTGCCCGGTGTTTTAAAAGAAGAGAAGTCCAGCCGGTAAGATTGCTTGAAGGGGCCGTAACTCCCGAATGCTTTTCCGGCGGCGGCCTTGAATACTACTTTGCCTGAAGCAGAATCCAGCAGTTCAAATGATTGCAGCGTTGCATCTGTGAGGCTTCCCCACACAGCCACTTTAATACCCGCAGGAAGATACCCGAGTTGATTGATCCGGATATATTCTGCCTGTACAGCAGTGGTGAAAAATAAAAGAAGTAGGAAAATGCAGCGTTTCATCGTAGCCAGTTTGTCTATGTAAGATAGACAAACTGATTAAAATGAACCGTTACGCCGCGTGTTGCAGCATTTTGGAAGCACTGATATAATTCTGATCAGGACTGTACATAAACAGGCAACTGCCGTTCTGTATTTTGCTGATGATCTTTTTATGCAGCTTCACGGGCACAGCAGGGCAGCCAAGGCTGCGGCCAATGTAACCTTGCAGGCGGGCCAGCTTTTCATCCACATAACTGGCAGCATGCATCACAATGCCTCTTGACATAGCATTGGAATTAATGCCTTCTTCCTCACCTTCCAGTTTTAAGGAATACCCATGTTTACCTCTGTAAGTGCTACCGGTCACATAGAATCCAAGACTGCTCTGAAAGCTTTCCTGTGAGTTGGAGAAATTGGTGGCCATGTCCTTTCCGGAATTACGTCCGTGAGAAACCAGTGAATTAAATAACAGCTTACCAGAGGCCAGGTCTATTACGAAGAGACGTTTTTTAGAAGAGGGGAGACTAAAGTCTACAATAGATAAGATCTCATCGTTCTTCAGTTTACCTTCTTCCAGCAGGCGCTCGTATCCAGCCAGTGCATATTCATAGGCCTGTTGGGAAAGCCCTAAAGCGCCCAGTGCCAGTTGATCATACAACATAGCATTGGCAGACACACCTGTTTTTGCAACAGTATGTTTTACAACGCCGGTATTCTTTTTACCTATGGAAGAAACCTTCAGGCTCAAAAGTGAAGTAAGGCACAGGAAGGGTAGTATGTATCTTTTTTTGCTAAATCTCATTTTCATCCGCTACATTGCTTTTACTAGTTAAAAAAATAGGTTTTTCTGATATGTTATTGCAGTTTACAAAGATACAAATTATCTATTATTTGATACTGTTGTTTAAGGGCTTAAGTGTCAGGAAGATGTCAAAATTACCAGGAAATAGCCTGTTTTTTGTGAAAAAAGCCGCCATTGGGGCCTTCTTCGGGCAAAGTGGCCAGCCAAACCAGGGTTTCTGCTCCTTCTGATACTTCCATGGGAGCCCATTCCGTACCCATATCCGTTTTCACCCAACCCGGGAAAGCAGAATTTACTTTCAGCAAAGTGCCTGCATAAGCATTGGCAAGATGGATGGTGTAAGAGTTGAGCGCTGTTTTAGTAGTATTATAAGCAAAGGTTTTCAGGAGTGGTTCTCCATTTGAACGCAAAGACAGGGATCCCATATTAGTGGAAACATTCACGATCCGGGGTGCTTTGCTCTTCATGAGCAGCGGCAACAAAAGGTTAGTAAGTGCCACTGTACCAAAGAAATTCGTCTCGAAAGAACGTTTCAGTATGTTACTCGTCACATTATCTGTGGAGTCTTTCATAATATCCTCTTCCAGCATAACACCCGCATTATTAATTAATACATCCAGTCTTCCGTAAGTAGTGGTGATAACATCTACTGCGTTGCTGAAAGTATCTTCATCTTCCAGATCAATGATCACGGGGATCAGGGGATGCAGGCTTTCTATTTTCTGAATGGCGTCTATTCCTTTCTCTTCACTTCTTACCCCAAGAAAAATAATATGCCCCAATGCTGCCAATTGACGGGCTGTTTCCAGGCCTAATCCCCTGTTAGCGCCAGTGATTAAAATTACATTTTGCTCCATGCGGTTTTTGGGGATCAAGATATTTTAATAATGATCCGAAGCAGTGATGTGTTGTTTTAAATATCCTTTTTACGTGTTGAAATGAATATTTGTGTGATTCAAATAATGATCAATGCGTTTCGTCATTAAAGTTTTTAATTGCTGAAAATTAGTTTCATCTTTGCATCGTTAAAAATAATTAAACACATGCAACGGTTTATCAAACATTCAAATCAGATTCAAACAGATAGCACTATGAGGGGCTATAAAGTTTGCGGTGCATGTTATGCCACAGAATAAGTTGAAAAAACAAATTCGATATAACTAAGGCCCTGCAAGCAATTGCGGGGTTTTTAATTTTCAGGATGATGCCACAACGATTTAGGAATATACCGCTCAAACATATGATTGATCAAAGATCAATGCGACCTTTTTATGTCTTTACATAAATGATTTTATGTAGCAGGAGAAATAAAACCCGGTCGCGCAAACGACCGGGTTTTTTATTGTATGGTGACTTAGCTCAGTTGGTAGAGCACTACGCTGATATCGTAGCGGCCGGCGGTTCGAATCTGTCAGTCACCACAGCGACTTAGCTCAGTTGGCAGAGCGCTATGCTCATATCGTAGGGATCGACAGTTCGAACCTGTCAGTCGCTACAAACTACTGGATGGTGTAATGGCTAACATATCACACTTTGACTGTGATGTTCTCAGTTCGAATCTGAGTCCGGTATCTGCATATGGTGTTTGTAGTTCAATGGCAGAACGTCCGATTGTGGATCGGAAGATAAGGGTTCGATCCCCGCAAACACCCTGATATATTGGTTCGTAACTCAAGTGGTTAGAGTACCGGTCTTTTAAACCGGGTGTTGTGAGTTCAAATCTCACCGGGCCAACAATGGATAAATAGCTCAACGGCAGAGCACCGGCTTGTTAAGCCGCTGGTTGAAAGTTCGAATCTTTCTTTATCCGCTAAGGACAAGTAGCTCCAATGGTAGAGCAGTGGTCTGAAGCACCGCCAGTACAGGTTCGAGTCCTGTCTTGTCCACCAACGCTGATGGCAGCATTAGTGAAAGATAGTTACAAACATTATGCACAAACCAGGTGAGGGTTTCTGTATAGCCCCACAGTGCAGCGGCAGGTTGCTGGCTGTATGCTGTTGTGGTAATGCTCTTGTAACCACCATAATTTGTGGGTTGTGGGTTCGAATCCCATCGGAGTATAGACTTCGTAACTCAACGGGTAGAGTAACAAATGCAGTCTTGAAAACTGCCCCTCTTTTTAGGAGGATCTAAGGGAGCCGGCCACTCTATAAAATGGCCTCTGGAAAAGTCAGCAACGCTTGCCGCAAAATTCGGTGAACGCTCTGCAAACGGATGTAAATATGATACGCGCGCTTATTACTTGTTATTAAGAGTTGCACAACTAACAGGCACAACATCATTGAAATCCGCTTCCGTGTGAATTGAATGGAAAGCATGGCTGACTTTTTAAACTTTAAAACCTATATGAAATGAAAAGAGTTATCATCAATGCATACCAGACCGGCTTGGTTTTCAAGCGTGGTGTGTACAAAAGAATGTTGACGGAAGGAACTTACTGGATCGGCTTCTCCGAAGAAGTGATCTATGCCAATAAATTTGAAGCCTTCCATCCGTCAGAGGAATTAAACATCTACTTACAGGACGCCGCATTAGCAGCAGCCTTGCATGTAGTAGAGGTTAAGGACAATGAGATTGCTTTGCAATACGAGAACGGTCTGTTGAAGAAAGTATTAACGCCTGGTCGTTATGCATACTGGAAAAGCCTGATCGAATACCAATTCGTTCATGCAGATATCAGTAAGATCGAGATCACCGAAGCTTTGGATAGATCTACTTTGTTGAGTAAACATGTAATGCCATATGTACGAACTTATACTGTGGAAAGTTACGAGCAGGCTTTATTGTTTGTGGATGGTAAGTATACCCAAACATTAAGTGGCGGAACTTATTTATGGTGGAAGAACAACATTGCTGTTCATATTGCTAAAACAGATACCCGTCAGTTACAGCTGGAGATCAACGGGCAGGAGATCCTAACGAAGGATAAAGCCGGATTAAGGATCAATGCCTGGGTGCAGTACAAGGTAACTGATATCATCAAAGCTTTGTTGCAGAACAAGGAATATGAACGTCAATTGTACATCACCGTTCAGTTGGCTTTAAGGGAATATGTGGCCGCATTCAGCTTCGATGAATTGTTGGAAAAGAAAGACAACATCAGTTTGAATGTAGACGTAGCAGAATTGGGAGTAGAAGTATTAGCCATCGGTATCAGGGATATCATCTTACCAGGTGAGATGAAGGATATCATGAACCAGGTGTTGGTAGCAGAAAAGAAAGCGCAGGCCAATATCATCATGAGAAGGGAGGAAACTGCAAGTACCCGTAGCTTGCTGAACACTGCCAAATTGATGGAAGATAATCCTATGTTGTTCAAATTGAAGGAGATGGAATATGTGGAGAAGATTGCTGAAAAGATCAATAGTATCAGTGTAAGTGGGAATGGAGTGTTGATCGATCAGTTAAGACAGATCTTTGTTACCCAAAAATAAAAAGGAGTTGGCTGGTGTATCGGCCGGCTCCTTATCTTTATGTGCATGAAGCATTTTGCAGATAAAGTGATCTGGATAACAGGCGCCTCTTCAGGATTGGGTGCTGAACTGGCTCTCCAGCTGGCGAAAGAAAAGGCCCGCCTGATCTTAAGCGCCAGGAATGAAACCGCCTTACAGGCTGTTCAGCAGCAATGCCTGTCCTATACTCCCCATTGCATCCTGCTGCCGGCAGACCTTGTCAAAGATCCTTTAGCGTCACTAACATCAGCAGCCCTTCGTGCCTATGGCCATATTGATATCCTCATCAACAACGCCGGTGTTACACAACGTTCCCTGGCAATAGACACTACGCTGGAAGTAGACAGGAAGCTGATGGAAATAAATTTCTTCGCCCCGATATCCCTTACGAAACATCTCTTGCCCCATTTCCGGGAAAGGCAATCCGGCCACGTGATTGTGGTCAGCAGTATGGCCGGGTTAATGGGATTTCCATTACGTACTGCCTATTCTGCTGCCAAACATGCGTTGCATGGTTACTTTGAAACCTTACAGGTAGAACATACCATTCCCGGTTTACATATTACCATTGTTAGCCCGGGCCGGGTGAACACACCCATATCCCTCCATGCGCTCACCGGCACCGGTAGTTTACACAATCAAATGGATAAGGGACAACAGAACGGTATACCCGTTCAGGTATGTGCTGCCAGGATACTGACAGCAATAGAAAGAAAGAAAAGACATGTGATCATTGCCCGCAATGAAAAACTGCTTTGGTGGCTGCGTAAATTTATTCCTCCCTTATATTATTCCATTGCGCGGAAAGCCGGATTGAAACATTAATCAGGCTTTGGGCCCCTTGTTCCCCAATTGGGAAAGTGCATGCTGCACAAGCTGACACAATAGTTTATTTATTGCATCCAGTTTCGCCACCAATTGTGGTAAAAACTCTTCCTGTAAAATAGCAGGAATTTTGCCTTTGAGAAGATCGATCAGGTCTTTTTCATTAAAAGCAAATAAGTTCTCCAATGTAAGATTATACAATGCTGCAATGCTTCCCAACCGTTTAACAGGTATGGTGGAAGCATCCTTTTCGATACCTACATAGATGGTGGTGGAGACACCTATTTGTTTTGCTACATAAGCCTGCGTGTAGCCGTGTAGTGCTCTTAAACAGAACAGCTTTCTGCTGAGGTCTTTCATTACCGTGGTGTTTTTATTACTAGGATAATTTTCTCTTACGAAGCTAAGTACGAAATTTATCCAGCGGCTTACCATTTGGTAAAAAATTATTTCTTACGTCTGATCCTGCTCAGAGACTGAGGAGTGATCCCTAAATAAGATGCAATGTATTTCAATGGCACCCTTTGTAAGATATCCGGATGATTAGTCAACAATTTATTATACCGTTGAGTCGCATTGTCCATCCTGAGTGAGTAAGCCCTCTCTTCCATCTGGATGTAATACTTTTCAGTAAGCACCCTTCCTACAAAGTTGAATTCTGTAAAAACACCATAAATCTTCTGTAAGAATTCATAGGACAATGAAATACAAATGGTGTCTTCCAAAGCGATTATAACTTCCCGACTTGGTTGTTGAGTAAAAAAACTTCTAACAGAAATAACTACATCATTTTCTCTCATAAACCAGGAAGTCACTTCTTCTCCATTATCCTTAATATAAGATGCCATTACTAATCCTTTAAAGACAAAATAGCATTGGCGGTTGATTTTATTATTCTCCTGGATAATCTCTCCTTTCCTGAAAAACTCTATTCTTGTGTCCTGAATGATCATCTTTTTTAGCCCCTTCCGCGAGGGTTGAATTCTTTCGAACAATTCAAACATCCAATTGTACATAGGTCCGAAAGAATCAATACTTAAATTAGCTGCGCTTTTGCTGATGTTGTACTTTGGTTGTTTCTTAGACATACGATACCGTTTTAATTTTGGTAATTAAATACGGTCTCGATTAGATGCTCAGTCAGATACAGAAGTTCAACGCGAATATAAAATAAATCGCATAAAAAAGGCCGCACCTCAAAGAGGGCGGCCTATAATATTAAAAGTATCTTATTGATTATTCGGGATCTGCAGCCACTGGCTCCAGGATGGAAGCATTCAGGCTCAACTCAAAACCTTTGCTCATGTTCATCTTCACGCTTTTATCGACCAACCAGCGTTGCACATCACCATTCTCATTTAACAACTGCATCAGATCTATGGCAACAGCGGAATCCCTGATATCATTCTGCACTTTCCCTTTTTCGATCTCTAACGTGAACTGGTAGTTATACTTTACCTTGTTGGCAGCAACTTCGAATTCCCTTTTAGAAAGAGATAAACGCTGCTCCTCATTCAAAGATTTTTTCAACAGGATCTTGATAGCAGGTACGTATTTTTTCCACAATTGCTGATATCTCCCAATTTCGTTATTCATATGTGTTTGATTGTTTTTTAAACAAAATAATGCGCTGAATGATTCTTTTTCTCTTCTGGTGAATTACAAACGAGGACTATTGATCGTAAGCGAAGGGAATTAAATATCTGGCGAAATAAACATTCACATAGCTGTAATCGGAGGTAAAGATACGTATTTTGGTGCGTTTGCAGGATTTTAAAGCATACAACCCTTCTCCCAAACAACAGTAGAATATGTAATTTCATGTAAATCAAGCTACAAGGTCTGTTTTGCTCAAAAATATTCTATATGGTCTTGTAGAACATAAGCCACAAAAAATGCATATGTCACTTATCAAACAAGCGCATCCAGACGCAATCTTTGCGTTGAAAAGTTCTTATAAACAGTGCCTTGCCCAAATCCAGTGCAATTAATCGGGCTCCCTTTCTCCTGGTTATAAGAGAAGATCTTTTAATTAACGTGGCTTATAGGAAAGCAGTACCTGGCCTCCTGTGAAGACCCTTGTATTCACATGTTCAAGTTGGAGTGTTGTCTTAAGGTCTTTAAATAATGGCGTTCCGCTACCCAGCACCAAAGGATAAACAATGATCCGGTATTCGTCAATAAGATTTAGCTTTCTGAGCGTGGATACCATCTCCGCACCCGCAAAAAGCACAAGATCTTTCCCTGGTTGTGCTTTCAATTTTTTGATCGTTCCTTCTACATCGTCTTTTACTAACGTTGTATTATTCCATGTTGCTTTTTCCAGTGTGCGGGAAAAAACCAGCTTGGGTTTATTATTCATCTTATCCGCAAAGGAGCTTTTGTCCTTTGGCCAATAGGACAGCATCAGTTCATACGATTTACGGCCGTAGATCATCAGATCTATTGAATCTAATACATCATGGAAATAACTGAACAGTTCTTCATCATCGGTGAAATCGTCCAGTTCCTGGTTTGGCCCCTCAATAAACCCATCCAACGACATCATTATAGATACAAATAGCTTTCTCATAAGATAACATTTTGATCGATTTAATAACACTAAAATTAGGCCAGCATGAAACAGCAATTTAAAGGGGGAATTGGAGGAAGTATTTGCTGGCGTTGATCTATCAGCATTACAGTTTCAGGTCATCATTACTGATCTTCTTTGAACCCGACCTTGCTTTCAATTTCCCAAAACTTAATCCGAAGTTTATAGCCGCTGATCTGTAAGGTGTTAGTACATGCATATATATTCCCGGAAATGCGCGTCTTCGTTTTAGCATTGGCCTCTTTTGGGATCTATTTTATAAAACCCAGAATTGTCCGCCCCACACATTAATCTGTCCACTTCGCCGGAAACTGCTCCCACAGCCACTGGTTTTAAAACACCTTTGTTTCAAAACCAGCAATCATGAACTTAAAAACAACAAAAGCAATCTATTGGACAGGCGCCGTATTAACCTCATTATGGTTTGGAGCCAGCGGATTTTTTGAATTAACGAAAAATCCGATTGTATGGGATATCACTGTACAGCTGGGTTATCCTCCGCATTTCATTTATATTCTGGGAGTGGCTAAGCTTTCAGGTATTGTTGTCCTTTTAACCCCTGACAGATTACTGAGACTAAAAGAATGGGTATTTGCAGGGATCTTTTTCGACATCGTTTTTGCCTTCTTCTCCAAATTAAGTGTGCTGGAACCTTCTGCTGCGATAGATGCCGTTGTAGCATTTGTGATGGTAACGGTCACCTACATTATGTTCAGGAGATTATACCCGGCTACTTATGGCGTGAATAGCCCTCTATAATGTCGGAAACACACCCTTAGTGGGTGGCAATATGCCAATATCTTTGTTTTAAAAACAATGAAAAAGCTAAAATTACAGATGCAGCTTTCGGTAGATGGGTTTGTTTCCTCTGCAAATGGTAAGTCGTCCGACTGGATGGTATGGGACTTTGGTGAGAACTGGGGTTGGGATAAGGATTTGCAGGAATACCATACCAGTCTGACGGCTTCTATTGATTGTGTATTGCTAAGCAGGAAAATGGCGGAGGGAGGGTTTATTGATCACTGGGCTGATATGGCGATTAACACAAACAATCCCCAGTCTGCTTTTGCAAGGAATATTACCAATGCGCGTAAGATAGTAGTTACGCAAAAGCTCGAAAGATCACGCTGGAATAACACAGAACTGGCTAAGGGGGACTTGGTTACTGAAGTCAATAACCTGAAAGCACAGGGTGGGAAAGATATTATCGTTTACGGGGGTGCCAGTTTTGTTTCTGCATTGATCAAAGAAAGGCTTATTGATGAATATCACCTGGTTATTAACCCGGTGATACTGGGAAGCGGTCTGCCTATCTTCAATGGCAGGCAAGACCTTACGCTTATTGAAGCGAGGTCATTTAGCAAAGGGATGGTGGTGCTGGTTTATGCAGCTATTCTATAAACAAGCAAGATCGTCCAGGCTGAAATAAAGATCCAGGGCATTATCCGCCATGGACGGAAGAATCGGATGAAAGTCATCTTACTATTAAGCTGCAGGGCCTTCAGCGGTGGGCCATCGTAATCAGATAAATGTTTATCCCACCACTGGCTAAGATTCTCATATGCGGCACGGGTTAACTTTATGGCTGATAGGAAGGAGAGGGCAACGGCGATCCCCATAATACTGATGATGATCATCACAAACAGCGGGCTGTCTTTCCATACAAAACCGAGACTGGCGAAAAGTAGCCCTTGCAGGGTTGTGAACCAGGAAAAGCGCATGTTGAGCAGTTCATTTTCGTGCTCATTCATTTTGCGAATAGTATCCGCATGTTTTTCTTTTGTTTCATTGCTCCAGTTATGGGGACCTTCTGGGGGCACGATGTGTAGCATAATATTGTTTTTGGGAGGTAAAGGGATTAAGTAAAGTTGGGAAATAATTGTAGTTCCTGCAAGGGGTAGGGCTAGAAATGCCGAATTGTTATCTCCAATTGCCCATTAAGTATTTTTCAATTTGGCTTTTATCGGCTAAGTCAAATAATTCTGAACTATTCCAATCAATAAGGACAAGCTCACACTCCTCAGCTAAAGTATACAAAGCGGCTTCGATAATGCCAAATTGTGGCACTGAGACGATGAGGCTAATATCGATCCAAATGTTTTTTACGAATTCACCTTGTGTGTCAAAAAAGATAGTAAACTCCGGAAATCCAAAAGCCTTTGTATTTCCTGTTTTGCAATTCAGCATTTGCTTTCCATCAAACCGAATATAATTTGCCCTTATGAATTTCAAATTTAGAAGTGTAGTTTCCAGATAGTCAGTTCTTATTTCTTTTGAAATTGTCGGAGTGGGGAGATCATCCCTTACGAAAATATCCGTGAAGCCAGAACCATCCCATGACTTTGCTGAAAAATCTTCAATATGCCCAACTTGTTTCCTGATGAATTCCCCATTTTCTAATGGTACAATTTCAATTTGGCAATAATCATCCTCCCAAAACGATGGAACATATTCGTTGGGGGCAATCCCAGGAGCAGGAAGTTGTTTGGACAAAAGGGATTTGAGAAATGAAAAAAAGCTCATCTAATCAAATTTTGATAGATAGTTTGTAATTTCTGATATTTCAATTGTCTTAACAGTATCAATCATCATTTCCAATCCCATATAACTCCATTTCTGCTGGCGAACATTTGTAATTAATTCGTCTTCCAGCGGATATCCCAGCCTTTCAGATGCTATTTTAATGCCTTCATCTTGCAAACTGAGAGAAAGAGCGTCACTGCCTTCATTATTCTCATCAACTGAAAAATCCATATTACAATGTACAATTCTTAGTTTAGTTACAAAAGTCTTTCAAATAACTACAGAATGATTTAAGAGTTTCAAGTGATAGAAACCCTTAAATCATTCTTTGTAAGCTCGACCTGTAAAAAACAAATCTATCTACATTTCATTGGCTTGCATTGTGTTCTGCATTTGGGCGCCACACATCTTTTAGGCTTTGTCGGTTTTGCTAAATAATCGGAACCGAAATTATCAGCATACAATTGCCTGGTTTCCTCAAAAGCATCCATCAAATTTTGTTCATCCTGTGGCCCATTCATTCCGAAATAAGGAAAGTGATGCAAAAAAAATCCGAAAATCACTTCACAGTCCTTTGCATATTTTTCTGTGTCAAGAATGTGCTGATGCCAGAAAATATCAACATCTCTGTTCGGAACAATATCCTTATCGGGATACTTTCGCTTCAATCCAAGAAATCTTTTATACTCGATTTCTGCCACCTCTGCTTGAGATACAGACCAACCATGTCCTTCATAAGGAGGTTCCTGTAATTTTAATTTCACCATGGTGAAATCAATCCTATTGATATCATCCATGGAAGGAGTTTCTACCCGATTAAATGAAACCGTTGTTTCCATTGTAAAAATGTTTTGGTGATTAATAGCAGGTTTATCTTATACTAAATCAAGATAATGGGGATTAAGCCTAATACCAATTTAATACTTTAGACCGTAAAAAGGTAGCTATTAGCTTTAAATGAAGCAGATGGAGATTGGGAATAAATTGATAAGAAGAAAAAAGCCTTACCAGATTATACTGATAAGGCTTTCGCTCCCCCTGTTGGACTTGAACCAACGACCCTCTGATTAACAGTCAGATGCTCTAACCAACTGAGCTAAGGAGGAATTTCCCGTTTCAAATTGGGATTGCAAAAATAGACAAATTTTTATTTCTGCAAAATCTAATTCAACTTTTTTTCTAAACACCCGCAATTCTGATATCTTTATAGCAGCCAGATTTAATATGAAGTGGATTCTGCTTAACCTTTTCCTCATACTCGCAATTGCCGGGGCAAAAGCCCATGCAGGTACCCTTAATGCTGAAAGTACTGCAAGTAGCTATGCTGCCGAAAACACCAATCTTACCGAAAACACCAATACCACCAATACTGACAGCTTACTCCGCCAACTCAACCAAACCCTCGCCCAATCCAAAACATACGATGACGCCAAACTAACCCATCTCAAACAACTTAAAAACAACCTCGCCCAGGCCAAACAACTGCCACAGCAATACGATGTTTGCCTCCAACTCTACGAAGCCTACAAAGCCTTCCACTACGATTCGGCTTTCTCCTACGCCCTCATGCTCCAGGACATCGCCAACAAAATGCAGGACAACCATCGCAGCCAATACGCTAAAATCAAACTGGGCTTCATTTTGCTCTCTTCCGGCATGTTCCGCGAAACTGCAGAGATCATGGACACCCTCAAAACGAATCACCTGCCAGATAGCATGCGCGCAGAATTCTTTGTGCTCATGCGCCGCTATTACTATGACCTCGCAGATTATGTGAACGATCAGCATTATTCCCCCATCTACTTAAAGGAAGCTGCCCGCTACACAGACTCCGCCGTTGCCCTCTACCCTGAAAACCATTTTCAACGCCTGGACTGCCTGGGATATAAATACTATAAACAAGGCAATCTGGACTCATCCCTCTACTACTTCAACCGTATCATTGCTAAAAACGACCTCTCTTTTCACGAGCAAGCCAGGGTAAATGCCAACCTGGGCTTCATATATGTGATTAGAAACGAATACGAAAAGGCCGTAGACCTCCTCGCGAGATCTGCTATGGCGGATGCCAAAGGTTCTGTAAAAGAAACTACCGCAACCTTTAACCTCGCTTCCATCCTTTTCAAAACCGGAGACATAAAAAATGCCTCTAAATACATCGAAAAAGCTGTGGAAGACGCCACTTTCTACGGCGCCAGGCAAAGAAAAGTACAGGTAAGTGCCATCCTCCCCATCATCGAAGGCGAACGGTTCAATACGGTCGAAAGCCAGAAAGACCGCCTTTTCATCTATTCCGCTGTAGCCACTTTCCTGCTGCTGGCTTCTATCGTCATGTCCTTCATCATCTACAAACAGGTGCAAAAGCTCAAAGCAGCACAGAATACCATAACCAAAGCCAACCAGATCCAGCAGGAAATAAACGACAAACTCCTGGAATCCAATAAGATAAAGGAAGAATACATCGGCTACTGCTTCCAGATCGCCTCGGCTTATATCGACAAGATCGAGAAACTCAAAAACCAGGTAGACCACAAACTGCTTGACAATAAATACTCTGAAATACGCTTCCTCGTTAACAACATTAATATTAAACAGGAAAGGGATGAATTGTTCCGCAACTTCGACCGCATCTTCCTGAAGATCTTCCCCAATTTCGTAGCCCACTTCAACTCCTTCTTTAAAGAAGAAGACCAGATCAAACTAAAAGACAACGAACTCCTGAACACGGACCTCCGCATCTATGCCCTCATCCGCATCGGCATCAGTGAAAATGAAAAAATAGCCCAGATCCTCGAATACTCAGTGAACACCATTTACGCCTATAAAACCAAGATCCGGAACAAATCCCTCCTCCCAAACGATGAATTTGAGGAAAAAATCATGGGAATTAAGATCTAAATCGTCAATATTACATTAATTTATATATTTACACAACTAACTAATTAGCAAATCGTTAAGAGCGTCAACCCATCTTGATCCCCCTTTAATTTCTATACTTTGCCCATACTAATTGGCCACCCTGATCAGACCCGTTTACTTTGAATTGATTTCAACCAAAAATTCATTCCACGTACAGAAAGCATAATTCCACCGGGTTTCCTGTACACATCCTAGTAACTCTTTTAAACACTACGTTATGACCAAAATGCGACTACTCAAAGCGCTTCTGTTCTTCCCACTCCTATTTCTTGCCACAGGAGTTTTAGCCCAGACAAAAGCCCTGACCGGAAGTATCCGGGACGCCCAAGGCGCTGCCATTCCAGGTGCCAACATCCAGATAAAAGGCACCAACTCAGGTACAGTAACTGACGGCAACGGTGTTTTCAAACTCTCTGTACCGGCCTCAGCCACAACCCTTATCATTTCCTATATCGGTTACCTGAAACAGGAAGTACCCATCGGTGCAAAAACTGAATTTGACATTACGCTGCAACTGGACAATACCACCCTCGCAGATGTGGTGGTAGTAGGTTACGGTGTAGCCAGAAAGAAAGACCTCACCGGCGCCGTGGCCTCTCTTAAAGCAAAGGACTTTAACAGAGGAATCACCAATGCCCCGGACCAACTGATCCAGGGTAAAGTTGCAGGACTAATGGTAGTGAACAACAGTGGAGCCCCCGGAGCTGCAACTACTGTTCGCATCCGTGGCGTCTCTTCTGTAAGATCCGGCAACCAACCGCTCTATGTAATTGACGGTGTTCCCCTGGATGGCCGGATTGCCCGCCCAGGCGTAAATACCTCTTTAGGTACCTCACCTGATGCTAACCCGCTGAATTTCGTGAACGCTTTCGACATTGCTTCCATGGAAGTACTGAAAGATGCATCGGCTACCGCCATTTATGGCTCCCGCGGATCCAACGGGGTGATTATGATCACTACCAAAAAAGGACAAACGGGGCCGGCTAAACTGGATTTCGGTTACTCTGTTGGTGTAAGCAGTATCATGAAAAAACTGAAAGTGCTGGACGCCGGTCAATACAAGGCGGCACTAGCGCAATACAACCTTACCGGGGGAGATGAAGGAGGAAATGCTGATGCCATGGATGCTATCCTTCGTAAAGGCGTTACACAAAACTTCAATGTGGGTGTTAGCGGTGGAAACGAAACCGGCAGATACCGCGCTTCTTTTGGTCTCATGAACCAGGAAGGTATCATCCGCAAAACAGGTATGAAAAAATATACCGGTAACATCACCGGCCAATATAAATTCTTAGAGTCTAAAAAATTAGGACTGGATTTCAACGTGATGGCTTCTCATACCACGGAACAACTGGCGCCTATTTCCAATAACGCCGGTTACCTGGGAAGCCTGGTAGGCCAGGCTTTGCAATGGAACCCCACCCGTAACATAAGAAAAGCGGACGGTTCCCTGAACATCATGGAAGGTGATAACTCTCCGATCAATCCGCTGGCCATGTCTGAAGCGTGGGAAGATAAAGCGGATATCTCCTACATCCTCGGCAGCATTTCTCCTTACTATAAGATTACAGACGATCTGGAATACCGCTTCCTCTTCTCTGTGAACCGCCAGACTGGTATCCGCCGTGCGCAGATCGCTTCCTTTATCAACATCCAGGGAATTAAAGATCTCGGGATCGCCTATTATGGCAATGCGGAACTCACCACGAAATTATTCACGCACACCCTCAGCTATAACAAAAAGATCTCCTCTGCACTCAACCTGAATGCAGTAGTAGGGTACGAATACCAGGATTTCAATTTCAAAGGAGCAGACCTCGGTGCCAGTGGTTTTTCAACGGATGCAGTACCATATACCAGCATCCTCCAGAATGCGGCACAGGCCAATACATTTATGTCTTCTTATGAAAACCCCAGCTCTGAACTGCAATCTATTTTCGGCAGGGTAACGGTAAACCTGAAAGAGAAATATCTCCTCACGGCTACTTTAAGGGCTGATGGCTCCAACAAATTCGGTAAGAACAACCGCTATGGTTATTTCCCTTCCTTCGCTGCGAAATGGAATGTTAGTGAAGAAGATTTCCTGAAAGGCAACAGCTTTGTACAGAACCTTGCTTTACGCGCAGGATGGGGCCAAACGGGTAACCAGGAATTTCCTGCCGGTGCTGCACAGGAACAATATGATCTTCGTTCAGCTGGCGCAGCCGGTTTGATGAACGTGGCCAATCCTGACCTGAAATGGGAAAGCTCCAAACAGTTGAATATTGGTGTGGACTTCTCTATACTGGATAACAGGCTCAGCGGTAACGTGGATTACTTTAACAAAAACACCTCCAACCTGCTCTTCAACTTCCCTGCCATTGCGCCTGCTCCGGCATCCAATACATGGGTGAACCTTCCGGGAGAAGTGATCAATAAGGGTGTGGAAGTTGCACTGAGAGGAGAGATTATACGTGGAAAGGACTTCTCCTGGATGCTGGGAGCAAACGCCACTTTCATTAAAAATGAATTGAAGAACTACACAGGGCCCAATGTACTCACGGGTTCTATCAGCGGACAAGGTGTGAGTGGTGCAACCGTACAACGTTTCGCCAACGGCCAGCCACTGAACGTATTCTATGTACGTAAATTCAAAGGACTGGATAAAGACGGTCTGAGCATTTTTGAAGACAATGGTAACTCTTTCTACTATTCCGGCGACCCCAACCCTAAACAAATGCTGGGGCTCACTACAGAATTCGGTTATAAGAAATGGTTCCTCTCCGTGAACATGAATGGCGCCTTCGGCCATAAAGTATACAACAATACCGCCAATACGGTATTGCCCATCACCAACCTCGGCTCCAGGAATGTGGCGCTGGAATTGTTAGCATTGAAAGAAAGCAGGTCCAACCCGATCACTACTTCCACCCGCTACCTGGAAAATGGCAACTTCATGAAACTCACCAATGCTACCCTCAGTTATTCCCTGGGGAATGTTGGGAAATCTTTCAAAAACGTTTCGCTTTATCTCACCGGTCAAAACCTTTTTGTGATCACTAAGTACAGTGGCTTTGATCCTGAAGTGAATACAGATAAGAATGTAAACGGTGTTACCTCCTTTGGTATCGAGTATTCTCCATACCCCACTGCAAGGAACGTAATCTTCGGTATCAATCTTTCCCTTTAATCACTTTAAAAACTACGATCATGCATCTATATAAAAAAATTGCTTGTTTATTACTGGTAGGATATGGCTTTGCTTCCTGTACCAAGCTGGATGAAAAATTAGGTTCCACTATCACCAAAGGCCAGGCGGACTCTGTGATACAGGTTTCCTCTCTGCTGAAAAGCGCATACGATGCCTTACAACTTCCTTACCAGGACCAATCTAATTTCTGGGCCTTACAGGAAATGCCTTCCGATGAAGCAGTTGCCCCAACACGTGGTGGCGACTGGGATGATAACGGCGCATGGCGTTCTCTGAAAACACATACCTGGACTGCCGAACATGGAACCATCGGCGCAGCCTTCAGTAACTTACTATTGTTGCAGTTCAGCGCTACCAACGTATTGAACTTTAATCCTAGTGCACGTCAGGCTGCGGAAGCCCGTTTCCTCCGTGCACTATCCATGTACTCTGTACTGGATGGATGGGGTCAGGTACCTTTCCGCGAACCAGGGGATAATCTGCTGAAAGCACCCAAAGTATTGAAGGGCGCCGAAGCATCTGATTTTATCATCGCAGAACTCACGGCTATCATCAACGACCTGCCGGAACATTCTGCTACCGTACCTGCTTTCGTAGCATCCAAAGATGCGGCAAGAACATTGCTGATGAAATGTTACCTGCAAAAGGGTGCTTTTGCAAACCCCGCCGCTCCTACATTTGCAGCTGCAGATATGCAACAGGTGATCACCATCGCCAACACCATCATCTCCAGCGGCAGGTATACGCTCGCCACTAATTACTTCGACAACTTTACGCAGAACAATAATGTACTGTCTACCGAAAACATCTTTACGCAGGAAAACGGCCCCGGCCTTAGTACTGTAAGACCCGGTAACGCCGCATTCTGCCATTGGGCACCTACTTTGCATTATTACCAAACACCCGGTGGATGGAATGGTTTTGCAACGGTGTCTGATTTCTATGACAAGTTTGAAGCTGTGGACTCCCGCCGGGGTGGCCCCTACACTGGTGTTACAAACCTCACCGGTACAAATGTTGGTTTCCTCATAGGCCAGCAGTACAACAAAGATGGTGTTGCGCTGAAAGACCGTAACGGCAATAACCTCATCTTTACGCGTGAACTGGCCTTGTCTGAATCCGGCAATGACCTTGAGGTGAAAGGCATCCGTGTAGTGAAATATCCACCGGATATGATCACTCCCGGCGGCTCCAACAGCAACAACGGAAACAATGATTATGTGTTCCTGAGATATGCAGATGTGCTGTTAATGAAAGCGGAAGCCATGATCCGCAGCAATGATGCTGCCGGCGCATTACCGATCGTGAATGATCTTCGCGTGAAACGTAAAGCTACACCACTAGGGGCTGTAGATCTGAATGTGATGCTCGATGAACGTGGCCGCGAATTCTATTGGGAAGGATGGCGCAGGCATGATCTCATCCGTTTTTCCAAGTATCTGGCCATCTGGCAGTTGAAACCGGCTGACGATCCTAAGAACCTGCTGTTCCCCATACCGGTAAACGATCTGGCTGTTAACCCCAATCTTTCACAGAATCCCGGTTATTAAGGATTTGCTTATCAAAGCAAACTTACCCATTAGGGGGCATGTTATATGCCCCCTGGTGGTTCCTTTTTGTGTCATAAAAAAGATGATCATGGTATTTAGAGTCGTTTTTTTTCTCTGTCTGATTTTTTCAACTGTTACAAATGCCCAGCCTGTAAAGAACACTGGTAAAGTCACTGCGGTGAACATACAGCCGCAGGAAATAAGGATCACCACACAGCATGGTTTCGCGGTCATTACTGCTTACAGTCCTTCTATCATTCGCGTGAGAATAGACAAACAGCCACTGGCCAAAGATTTTTCCTATGCAGTGATCAGCAGCCCCCTTGTTTTTAAACCCCGCATCACGCAGAACGCAGATGAAATAAAACTGGAAACGGATTCGCTCATTGCGATAATTAGTAAAAACCCTTTCGCCGTTACATTCACCACACCGGATGGTCACCTCATCAACACAGATGAAAAGGGCCTCGGCACTTCATGGATCGGTGAAGAAGTAACCACATACAAAACCATGCAGGAGGGAGAACGTTTTATCGGCCTTGGCGAGAAAACGGGAAACCTGGACCGTAAAGGCAGCTCCTACACCAACTGGAATACAGACGCATTTGGTTACACTGTAAGCCAGGACCCGATCTATTCTACTATTCCTTTCTATATCGGAGTACATCATGGTTTGAACTACGGCATCTTTTTCGATAATAGTTACCGCAGCAATTTCAACTTCGGCGCCAGTAACAACCGTTTCTCTTCTTTCAACGCCAATGGCGGTGAAATGAATTACTACTTCATTTTCCATCAGCGGGTGGCAGATATCATTACATCTTATACACAACTAACAGGCCGCATCACGCTGCCACCACTATGGAGCCTTGGTTATCAACAGAACCGTTAC
Organism: Chitinophaga niabensis; assembly: GCF_039545795.1. Classification (NCBI taxonomy): domain Bacteria; kingdom Pseudomonadati; phylum Bacteroidota; class Chitinophagia; order Chitinophagales; family Chitinophagaceae; genus Chitinophaga; species Chitinophaga niabensis. Next base: position 6,029,292 of record NZ_CP154260.1, read on the forward strand.
AGTTATTATCCGGAAGCTGAAGTGATGCGCATTGCCCAAACCCTCCGGGAGAAAGAGATCCCTGCAGACGGCATCACGCTGGACATTCATCATATGGATGCCTATAAACTTTTCACCTGGAATAAAACCCGCTTCCCTGATCCCGGGAGCATGAACGAAAAGCTAAACAAACTAGGTTTCAAAACCACGGTGATCGTAGACCCAGGTATCAAAGTGGAAAAAGGATACCATGCCTACGAAAGTGGATTACAGTCTGACATCTTTATCAAATACAGCGATGGCCAGAACTACACAGGCCAGGTATGGCCCGGCTGGTGTCACTTTCCGGACTTCACCAGCTCAAAAGGCAGAGCATGGTGGAAGAACCAGGTAACCCATTATGCCAAAAGCGGCGTATCCGGCTTATGGAATGACATGAATGAAATTGCCACCTGGGGCCAGAACATGCCGGACAATGTAATTTTTGATTTTGAAGGAAACCCCGTTACCCATCAACAGGCACACAATGTTTACGGATTAGAAATGATCCGTGCCAGCTATGAAGGTTATCGTGCGGCCTTACCTGATAAACGGCCTTTCATCCTTACCCGCGCAGGTTATGCAGGCCTTCAACGCTATTCCGCTATCTGGACTGGCGATAATCGTGCAGAAGAAGATCACATGTTATTAGGTGTTCGTTTAATGAACAGTCTCGGTCTTAGTGGCGTTCCTTTTTCCGGTATGGACATTGGTGGTTTTACAGGAAACGGTTCCCCCAGCCTGTATGCCCGTTGGATACAGATCGGCGCTTTCATTCCATACTTCCGCAGTCACACGGGCATCAATACAAAATCCGCAGAGCCATGGGCTTTTGGAGAAGAGGTTTTAGAGATCGCACGCAATTACATCAACCTGCGTTATAGGCTGTTGCCTTATCTCTATTCAAACTTTTACGAAGCCTCTGTTTCCGGGTTGCCCATCATGCGCACGCTGGCATTGGATAACACGCATGATGCCAACGTATACGATACCCGCTTTCAAAATGAATACTGCTTTGGCCCTTCGTTCCTCATTGCGCCATATGAAAGCAAGCAAACCTATGCTCCGGTATATTTCCCGCAGGGCAAATGGTATAATTTCTATAATGATAGCATTGAAGCCGGTGGCAAAGAAAAAATATTCACCCTATCGATGCAGCAGCTGCCGGTATTTGTGAAAGAGAGCAGTATCATTCCCATGCAGTCATTGATCCAGACAACCGTAGAAAAACCAACGGATACCTTGTTTGTACATGTTTACAAAGGAAACGTGAAAAATAAATTCATTTATTATGAAGATGATGGAGAAAGTTATGCTTATGAAAAAGGGGCCTTCTATAAACGTACCATTACTTATGACCCATCAACCAACAAGCTGTTATTCGCAGCCGCTGAAGGACAGATCGGTTCGAAGTTCAAATCCATCCAGCTGATCTTGCATGGGTTCGGCAAACAGGAAAATATGCAGTCGGATGAAATTGCCTTCCTGCAACCGATCTCCCGATTTGATCCGCAGGGAGAGGCTACGCCACCTGTTGTTTGTAAAGTGCAGAAGAGAGCTTTTGTGAATGTGAAGGAAGAAATTGTTGTTGAACTCAGGTAAAAAAGAAGGCTCGCAGAAATAATCTGCGAGCCTTATAAATATTTAAAAAATCCTATTGCACGGCCAGCTCCATTCAAAACACTGTCAGTTCAAAATAACCACCAATTCAAACGAAACACACCTTGATACATTCATCAATTCAAACACTCACCTGGTAAGCTGCCCATTCAGGCAAAGCCAACTTCATTCGAAACACCAGCCTAACAATTCAAAACACCTGCCAATTCAAACACTCACCAATCAAGCCTGCTATTCAAAACATCCACAACTCAAACACTCACCCAGCAGGCCACACACTCACCATCCCAACCAACTCTTCTCCAATCCCACATAAGCCCCATCCTCTCTCATCTCCACCGGGTACGTCTTCAGATAAAACCCCTCCCCACTACTATTATACCCATTCCGTACACTAAACTTATACCGGTGCAAAGGGCACACTACATTCCCATGCCCATCCATCCTCCCATCTGCCATAATCCCTCCGGCATGCGGACATTTATACGCAAACGCATACAACTGCCCCTGGTACCTGGAGAAACAGACCTTCTTCCCATTCACTTCCTGCACCGTAATAGCCTGTTCATCCGCTGACACTTCATCCGTTAGCCGGTACCAGTTATACTGCTTGCTCATTAAAAGAAATATTCTGATTTATAGGGGAAGCGCTGGCGATACATCTCCATCACTTTCTCCAGGATCGTTTTCCTCAGTTCTTCAACATTCCTTCTCTCTGTAGCGGCAATGAACACACAGTTTCCATTCGCCCGCTGCTGCCAGCTTTGCTTCAGCTGGAACAGGATATCATCCTTCACATCATCTGCCAGCCATTCATCGAATGTCTGTTTTTCGTAGAGGTCCATTTTGTTGAAGATCATGATAGTGGGTTTGTCCAATACCTTCAAATCTGCAAGGGTACGGTTCACCACTTCGATCTGATCTTCATATTGAGGATGGGAAATATCTACTACATGCAGCAGGATATCACTTTCACGCACTTCATCCAAAGTGGATTTGAAACTCTCCACCAGGTGATGGGGGAGCTTACGGATAAACCCTACCGTATCACTTAAGAGGAAAGGCGTTTGTTCAAACACAACTTTCCGCGTGGTGGTATCCAGGGTGGCAAACAGTTTGTTCTCTGCAAACACCTCACTTTTGCTGAGCATGTTCATGATGGTGCTCTTACCTACGTTGGTATATCCTACCAATGCCACACGGATGTACTCACCCCGTTCTTTCCTTTGGGTGAGGGATTGTTTGTCGATTTCCGCGAGCCGTTTACGGAGAAGAGAGATCTTGTCCTTCACAATACGCCTGTCCGTTTCAATTTCCGTTTCACCCGGTCCGCGCATCCCGATACCCCCTTTCTGACGTTCAAGGTGCGTCCACATACCACGGAGGCGTGGCAGGATATACTGGTATTGGGCCAGTTCAACCTGCGTTCTTGCCTGCGCCGTTCTGGCACGATGGGCAAAGATGTCCAGGATCAGGTCACTCCGGTCGATCACTTTTACCTTCAGTTCCTTTTGGATATTGGAGATCTGGGAGCCACTCAGCTCATCGTCAAATATTACAAGACTTACATCTTTATTTAATACATATTGCCGCACTTCCTCCAGCTTTCCTTTCCCGATGAAAGTAGCCCTGTCCGGATGCGGGAGTCTTTGCGTAAATCGCTTTACGGCCACAGCACCTGCTGTTTCTGCCAGAAAGGCCAGTTCATCCAGGTACTCGCTTACTTCGGTTTCTGTCTGCTCTTTGTGAATAAGACCTATCAGTACCGCACGTTCGTCATTTTGTACTACTTGTTGTTTTTCTATCAAAGTATTATAAGAATTTGTGCAAAGTTAATGAATTCATCGCCGCTTATGGCAAGGGCTGCCTTCAGCTATATTTTTCCTACATTTATGCCCTATCGTCATAACAAAATCTACACCAATGCATAAGTCTCTCCTGCTTGCAGGTATTTTATTCATTCAAAACAGCATGGCACAACAGAAAATGAGCCCTGAGCTGCTCTGGCAGCTGGGAAGAGTAAGTGGAGAAACCGTTACCGCAGACGGTACTGTTCTTTACGGTGTTTCCCGCTACGATCTTAAAGAAAATAAAAGTGAAAGGAACCTGTATGCCATTCCCGTAGCCGGTGGCACTGCAAAACAGCTTACTACCAGTCCTGGTGCAGAATCCGGCGCACAGGTCCTTCCTAACGGCCGCATCCTTTACAGCTATAAAGGGCAGTTATGGGAAATGGATAAAGATGGTGGAAACCCCGTACAGAAAACAAATGTGGAAGGTGGCATGCAGAATATCCGCATTTCTCCCAAAGGCACACACCTGCTTTTCTCCAATGAAGTGAAACTGGAAAAAGTGAGCGGGGAAGATTTTCATAAAGACCTCCCCAAATCCAACGCACAGATCTACACCAGCCTCAACTACCGCCACTGGGATACCTGGGAGGACGGAAAATACAATCATGTGTTCTACGCCACCTATGATATACACACCGGAAAAGTAGGAGAGCCACAGGATATCATGAAAGGGGAACTCTTCGATTGCCCGCAAATGCCCTTTGGTGGCGGCGAAGACTTTATCTGGGACCCCACCGGCACACAGATCATTTACGTGTGTAAAAAGAAACACGGCAAGGATTATGCGATCAGCACCAATACAGATATCTATCGTTACACCCTTTCCAGTGGCCAAACGGAGAACCTTTCAGAAGGCCTGAACGGTTATGATGTGCAACCTGTATTCAGTCCTGATGGCAACAAATTACTCTGGCTGAGCATGGCCCGCGATGGTTATGAAGCCGATAAAAATGATATCATCCGTTATGATATCGCCACCAAAACCCGCATCAACTTAACCAGGGACTGGGATGGCACTGTTTCCTCCGCCCGCTTCAGCAACGATGGCAAAAAGATTCAGTTCCTGGCCGTGGTAAAGGGTACAGAGCAGTTGTTTGAAACCAGCGAACAGAAAGCAGAGATCCGCCAGATCACCAAAGGCCAGTTTGATATCAATGGTTTTGTTGGCCAGCATGGCAACACATTGATCGTAACACGGGCAGACATGAACCATGCTGCTGAACTCTATACAGTAGACCTGAAAAACGGCGCCCTGAAACAACTCAGCACCATAAACGACAATGTCTACAACTCGCTCCAGTTAAGCAAAGTACAGGAACGCTGGACGAAAACAAGTGATGGAAAAGACCTCCTTTCCTGGATCATTTATCCCCCCGATTTTGATCCCAATAAAAGATATCCCACCCTGTTATACTGCCAGGGAGGCCCGCAATCTGCCGTATCCCAATTCTACTCCTATCGCTGGAACTTCCAGCTGATGGCTGCGCAGGGATACATTGTGGTAGCGCCTAACCGCAGAGGCATGCCAGGGCATGGCGTGAAGTGGAATGAAGATATCAGCAAAGACTGGGGCGGACAAGCCATCCGCGACTACCTCGCAGCTATTGACGACATGAGCAAAGAACCTTATGTTGACAAAAGCCGCCTTGGAGCCGTGGGCGCCAGTTACGGCGGATATTCCGTTTACATGCTGGCCGGTGTACATAAGGACCGTTTTAAAACATTCATTGCACATGATGGCCTTTTTGATCTCCGTAGCTGGTATGGTACCACAGAAGAACTCTGGTTTGCCAACTGGGATATCGGTGCTTACTGGGATAAGAACAATGCCATAAGTTATGCGGAATTCAACCCAAGTAATCTTGTGAATAACTGGAACAGGCCTATCATGATCGTGCAGGGAGGTATAGATTTCCGGGTTGGAATTGAACAGGGCTTACAGGCTTTCCAGGTAGCACAGCTGAAAGGACTCAAAAGCAAGCTCCTGTATTTCCCCGAAGAAAACCACTGGGTGCTGAGTGCGCAAAATGCGATTGTATGGCAACGGGAATTCTTTAACTGGTTAACAGAAACACTCTAAACCATGACCTCACTCACACTTGATATACAAAACGGTATTGCCACCATCACCCTCAACCGGCCTGATGTGTATAATGCCTTCAATGATCCGCTGAGTTATGAATTGCAGGATGCCCTGAAAAAGGCAGAGAAAGATCCCGCAGTAAGGGCTGTTGTACTAACCGGTGCCGGCAAAGCTTTTTCCAGCGGGCAGGACCTGAAAGCCGCCATGGACAGTTCCGGCAAGCCCCGCAACCTGGGAGATTCCCTGCACAAGCGCTATAATCCTATTATCCGTGCTATCCGCAATATGCCCAAACCTGTAATTTGCAGGCTGAATGGGGTGGCTGCGGGGGCAGGATGTTCACTGGCATTGGCTTGTGACGTGATCATTGCTTCAGAAAACGCCTCCCTGATAGAGATCTTCATCAACATTGCACTCGTACTGGATTCCGGCTCTTCTTACTTCCTGCCCCGTACTGTTGGTTATCACCGTGCATTCGAACTGGCCACCAAAGCCACCAAACTCAGTGCCGCAGAAGCTTTACAGTTAGGCCTGATCAATAAAGTTGTGAAACCGGAAGAACTGGATGCTGCCGTACAGGCAGAAGCGGAATTTTACGCCAACGCCCCTACGAAAGCCATCGCCCTCCTCAAAAAAATGCTCACAAAGGGCATGACGGACGACCTGGATGCTGTATTGGATTATGAGGCTTATTGCCAGGAAATAGCCGGAAATACGGCCGATAATGTGGAAGGGGTGCAGGCTTTTCTCGAGAAAAGGAAGCCTGTTTTTAAGGGGGAATGATGATATTTTAACGGGCGGTTCTAAAGTCAATCCTATAAGACAGGTTCGCCACTCGTTCGTTCATCCTTTACCCGGGCCAAATCGTTAATATAGTATCATAACAAAGGGGCTGACCTAACAATGTTAGATCAGCCCCTCTTCTATAAAGGTACGTTATTTCTCTTATAAACCGCTCAGCGCCAAACCAATGGAAAATGGCCTTACTTCCATATTCGCATTGTCTTTAAACAGCGGGTTTAGGTTCATGGAACCAAACAGGGCAAAGTTGCCATAGCCTACGCGGGCAGTGGCAGCAAAACGCCAGGGGTTAAAGAAACGCCTGTTCTGTTCTTTGATGATGTTCTTCTCGCCACCCAGGGTATTCTTTCCTTTGGTATGCGCATTTATCAGCATGCCTGCTTTTACACCAATAGATGCTTTAAAGCCGGTATTGGCATTATCCTTCACCTGGCGGTACCGCAATTCCAACGGAATTTCCAGATAGGTAGTAGCTACTTTGAATTTCTTATACTTGCCTGCATTAGGCGCAAACCTCACTACATTAGAGTTGCCGTTGGACATATCCAGATAACGATCATCCAGGAACATGCTGCTTGTGCTGATTCCCAAACCCGGCGCTACGCTGAAATTGGAATTCTTAAAAGGTACATCGTACATGAATGCCACATTGAAACCGCGGGATAATCCTTTCGTTTTAACACTATCGGGTTTCTGCGCCCAGCCATCAATAGAAAACTGGATCATGAAGAAGTCCCTTGAGTAGGTAGCCCTTTCGCGAGCCTTACCCATGGCCGCGCCAGCCATATTATCCTGCGCAAAAACACCCGTAGAAGCCGCGATACAACCCAGTGTAAAAAGTAATTTTTTCATAATATGTTTAAATGCTTGGCAAAAAGAATATCAGGCAAATTTAATGGAATGCAAATAAACCAAAGGGTTAAAATATTGCAAAAATAATTCATGGTAATTTACCCTACGGCCGATTCACCTATTTTAAGTAAATTGTAAAGCTAGTAGTTATCACACCAAAGTCAATCATGTAGTTCGAAACACGTTAGTTGTTTTAAGCCCCGATAGCCTGAAAAGCCATACGTGTAGCGGGATTGAAAATAATTGTTTGCATGAAAAAAATCAGCAGCCCCCTCATTATCATTTTTGTTGCTGCCATCATATCCGTTGCCTGGTTCGTTTATCACGCCTGGTCTGCCGACAAACTGGCCATGACCAATAACGAACGGGTCCGTCACGTGAATGACAAGATCCGTCAGCTGGAACAGATCGCCTACACGGTAAAATCTATGGAATCCGCCGTCAGAGCCTATGTTATTACAGGTGATTCCGGTTTCCTTTACCGGGAGGACTATATGGAAGCCCATCTCCGTACCCCGCTGGCCAATCTCATGCTGTTATATAAGGATAACACGGCAGACCAAAAACAGTTGGATTCCCTTCGCGCAGAAATAGAAAAAAAGATCATTTTCTTCAATTATCTCATCCGGGCCAACCAGGAATCTCCTGTAATGGCAGGCGCTATGCTGCAAACCAGGAAACCTGCTTTCAGTACAGATGCCAGCTCCCGTTTACTGGCCAGCATGCTCCAAAAAGAACATGCCCTGCTGGAAAACCGCCTCGGCAATCAATTACAAAACCGCAGTCCTTACCTCTTTTCCCTCCTCATAAGTATTCTTTTTGTAGGTTTTCTCATATGGGGAATCTACCAATTGGTGAAAATGATCAATAAAGCCCGCGAAACAGAAGACGAACTCCGCCGCAGTGAAAAGAAATACCGCCAGCTGATAGAAGGTGCCGGCGCTACCATGTTCACCACTAACCGTGGCGGCTTCTTTACTTATGTAAATAGCAAGGCACTGGCCCTTACAGGATATACCGCAGAAGAATTGCTGGGCAAACAATACACCATGCTGCTGGACCCTCCGCAACAAAAGGAATTGCGCAATTTCTACGAAACGCAAGCCTTTGAGGGGCCGGACGATTCAACGATAGAATTCCCCATCCGCCACAAGAACGGAGAGAAAAAATGGGTGGAGCAACAGGTTGTACTGCTTCGCCAGCATGGTGTGGTGAAACAATACCAATGTATTGTGAAGGATATCCACGCCAGGAAAATGATGCAGATGAAAGCGGAAAACACACAGAAGGAACTCGATATCATCAATTTCAGATTCCAATCCGTACTGCGCAATTCGCCCTCCGTTATTTTCATTAAAGATGTGTATGGCAGGTACCAGATGGTCAATGAACGTTTTGAAGAAGTGTTCGGTATCAATAAAGAACATATCCTTGGCAGAACAGATAAAGAATTCCCTTCCAAACTGAAACCGGAAAAGTATGCGCCTTCAGACAAGGAAGTGGTCTTACATGAAAGACCCGTGGAAATGGAAGATATGCTGGAGATCAACAACGAAACCCGCTATTTCTTTATCACCAAATTCCCGCTGAGGGACCATACCCAAAGGGTATATGGCCTCTGCGGAATTGCCACGGATATTACAGACAGGATAGAACATGAACATGCCCTGATCAGCGCCAGGAAAAAAGCAGAGCACGCCCGTAAAACACAGGAAAGATTTATGGCGAATATGAGCCATGAGATCAGAACACCATTGAACGGAATTATTGGTATCACCAATCTCTTAAAGCAAACAGAGGTACAACCGGAACAAAAAGAATATATCACAGACATCAAGGAATCTGCCAACAACCTGCTGGTGCTCGTAGAAAAGATCCTTGATTTCTCTCATCTCAACTCCGGCAAACTAACCCTGGCCCGCGTAGATTTCAATCCTGCACATGTGATCCGCAAAGCCCTGAACAGCAAAAGGGAAGAAGCCGAAAACAAAGGCCTGTCACTGGATATGGACATAGACCTGGCCATGCCGGAAACCGTGATCGGCGACCCAAGCCGTTTACACGATGTGATCGTAAGCCTCTTGGATAATTCCATCCGTTTCACGGAAAAAGGCAGCATTCACCTCTCCGCACAGGTCAGCGCAAAGGATGAAGAGCAGGTCACTTTCTCTTTTGAATTAAGGGATACGGGCATGGGCATCCCCGAGCATTTGCATGAAGAAGTATTTGAGAGTTTCTCGCAGATCCAGGGAAGCAACGATAGAAAGTTTGGTGGTGCAGGCCTTGGCCTTGCATTAACACGGGCCTTACTCAAACTACAGGATGGCGGCATCAGCATTCACAATAATGAAGAAGCCGGTACCCTGGTCCGTTTCACGATTCCTTATTATCTTTTTGCCGTACCACAGCAAACAGCGGCCTCCGAAACAGGCAACCTGCATCTGCCACCTCTCTATGGAAAATCCATTCTCGTGGCGGAAGATAACCTGCTCAACCAGAAAGTGGCCCAACGCACATTGGTACAGGCAGGCGCCAAAGTGGAAATTGCAGAGAATGGGGTAGAAGTATTGAACAAACTGGAAGGAAATACCTATGACCTGATATTGATGGACATCCAGATGCCCACCATGGATGGGCTCCGTGCCACACGCCAGATCAGGGATCAGGGCCTTGGCATTCCCATTATTGCCATGACCGCTTCCGCTTTAAAAGGAGACCGCGAAAGATGCCTGCTGGCCGGCATGAATGATTATATCGCCAAACCATTTATACCCAATGTACTCTTCCAGAAGATCCTGGAAGTACTCGGAGAAAGGGATCCCGGATTCGCTAATTTCGAAGCCCTGGATTATGAACAGCAAACACACCGCCCCTTCATTGATCTGCATTATCTGCGTAGTATTGTAGACGATGACCAGGATGCCATGCTGGACCTCCTGAACACTTTTCTGGAAAGAACAGCCGGCATGTTTGATAACCTGCAGAACAGCGCACAGCTGGAGAACTGGGAAGATGCGCTTCAGCACGCAAGCCTGCTGCGTAGTAGTTTTATGATCGTACGCATAGACCCTTTATCAAAGATCATCCTGGAAATAGAGCATAACGTCCGCAACAAAACCTATCTGCACACCGTCATGCCAGACATCAATCTCGCCATCAAGATCTATATGGATGCACAGGAAGTATTAAAAAAGGAAATGGAGCAAATAAAGAAGAATTAAGCCAGCGGCAAAGAGAACCAGAAACGGCTTCCCTTCCCTAATTCGCTTTCCACCCCTATGGCACCACCTTGGGCTTCAATGAACTCCTTGGCAATGGCCAATCCCAGCCCACTGCCCTTGGCATCATCAGATCCCGGCACCTGGAAGAAACGTTCAAATATCCTGCTGCGAAAAGCAGGGTCAATACCCTTTCCATGGTCCCGTACACTGAAATGCAGTGTACCCGTTTCCGTTTGCAGCACATCCAGTTCCACCTCCGTTCCTTTGGAAGAATACCGGATGGCATTCGTTAAAAGGTTTACCAGCACCCAGGCACTCTTTTCTGCATCCGCTACTATCATCGGGGAGCCGGGAGGTAATGTGGTACGGATATTCACCTGTTTACCAAAAGCCTGTTTCTGCACAGTATCCAATGCGTATTGCACGATATTCTCCGGAGGCACTGGTTGAATTTGTAATTGTATGTTCCCGCTTTCCACTCTTGAGAAGTCAAGCAGGTCACTTACCATACGGATCATCCTGCGGTTATCCTGCCGGATGCTCTCCATCAGTTCCTTTTGCTCACTGGAAAGAGGGCCCGTACGTTCATCTTCCAGCAGTTTTAAACTAAGATCTGTTGCTGCCAGTGGAGTTTTTAATTCATGGGAGATGGTAGCAATAAAATGTGTTTTGGCCAGGTCCTGTTCCTTAAACGTTGTAATGTTCTTCAGGATCATGATGTACCCGATCTTCGCATTTTCATAATGTACATCCGCTGTTTCCCTGGTAAAGAAACTCTCCTTTCCATTCACCACAATCTTCACCGGGCCGCCGCCTTCCAGTTGATTCAGCAGGTATTTCATCAGGTCATTCTTTTTAGCTATTTCAGAAGCTGCCCAGCCGATCACATCCTTTTCCGTCATATTGAGCAATTGCAGCGCTTCTGCATTCGCAAAAAGGATGGTGCCTTTATTATCCACACCAATGGTGGCATCTTTCAAACTACTGATCACTGCTTCCGCCCGTTTCTTTTCAAATACGATCTTTGCCAGGTTGCTGTGTTCGTATTCATCCAGTTTCTCCGCCATGGTGTTAAAGGCAGATGCCAGTTCTCCAAACTCATCCATAGATTTGAAGTGCAGCCTTTGTTCATATTTTTTCTGTGCAATCCCTTTGATCCCTTCCGTTAGTTCATGAATGGGGTTGGCTATATAACCGGGGAAGTTATAAACGAAGGTGATGCCCAGTACAAAACAGACACCACTGATAATAGCAATGTATAGGATGGCTTTGTCTGCCGCATCTTTTGTACTTTCATTTTTCCGGATAATGGCACGCATGTTCAGCTCCATGATCGCATACAGGTCTTTACGCGCTTCCGGTATCGCCGTTTTAAAATGTTGGGCTGCTCTTGCCGTAACCAATGCTTCTCCGGGTTCTGTTACATTCTGCTGCTGCTTTTGCAGATTCGCGAGGAAAACAGCTTCATTCACCGGTTGGGCATCCAGGGCCTGCAGCATGTTTTTGGCATATTCTACGGATTCATAGTTATCCTGAAGGATCGTACGGGCATCCCTGTTCACGCGATTGAGGTAATAGTATCCCAGTATGCTTACCAGCATAAGCATGAGAAAGAGGAATAAAACCCCTACCGTGATCTTTGATTTAAGTCCTAACCGCTTCATGATAATATAACTAAGTCGATTTCATTAGAGGATAACGTTTTCAACAACTGGGAAAACACATTGGTCCGCAAAATAATCCCAAACAGGCTGATATGCGGTTTGCCGATACATACAGTAGTAATATCCTTCTCAACCGCTGTTTGCATGATGGCATGGGAGATATTGGAATCCTGTACCCGCAGTACTTCTGCTCCCAGCTCTGTAGCTAGTTTCAGGTTATTGATCAGATGCCGCTGATCGGAGAGTTTGATGCGTCCTACACTTTCCCGGGGTGTTTGCACATACAGCACGTACCATTCCCCATGATAATAAGCGGCCAGTCTTGCCGCTTTCCGGATCACCTTTTTCGCCACTTCATCATTCGTGGAAATGCAAACCAGGAACCGCTCATGCCGCATTTGCTGCCCCCGCGGGATCTCTATCTCAACTTTCCTTTCTACCTGCGAAGCTACTTCTTTCAATGCCAGCTCCCGCAGCTGCAAGATCTTTTCCGATTGAAAGAAATTCTTCAGGGCCGATTCCACTTTAGCGGGGTCGTAGATCTTTCCTTCTTTCAGCCGGGTGATCAGTTCATCTGCCGTAAGGTCTATGTTCACTACTTCATCCGCGATCTGCAACATACTGTCCGGCACTCTTTCCTGTACTTCCACCCCTGTGATTGTTTTCACCTGGTGGTTGATACTTTCCATGTGCTGGATGTTCACGGCAGAGATCACATTGATCCCGGCATTGAGCAGGTCCATCACATCCTGCCAGCGTTTTTCATTCTTCGATCCCGGGATATTAGTATGTGCCAGTTCATCCACGATCACCCATTCCGGCGCCAGTAAGAGAATGGCGTTGAGGTCCATTTCTTCCAGCATCTTGCCTTTATAGAAAACCTGCCGCCGGGGGATCAATGGCAGGCCCTCTACCAAAGCCTCCGTTTCCTTCCGGCCATGTGTTTCAATGAATCCTATCTGTACATTCACACCTTTCCGCAGAAGGCTATGCGCTTCCTGTAACATCCGGTAACTCTTCCCCACACCGGCACTCATGCCAATGTAGATCTTGAATTCTCCCCGGCCCGCTTTATTGGCCAGGTGTAAAAAACGTTGCATCATTTGCAAACTGGTTTAAACCACCTCAGCGCTCCCTTTCGGGAAGCGCTTCGGAGATGGCTTTTGCTTATGGTTTAAAATGACACTGCCAGTGAGGCGGTCAACGCTACGTTGCTGTTTTTAACTTCCGTGTTCTTCACGAAAATATCATTCTTGCTATTGTATAATTTTCCTTCCAAACGGAACAACACATTGCTCACAGGCGCCACATCAAAGTTCAGGGAATAACCGCTGGTCTTAAATCCATTGGGAGTACCCGTGGCAATGATCACACCATTTTCATCATTGTAATACTCATACCTGCCTGCCAATGCTATCTTATCCGTAAAGGCATATTTGGCCATCAGCACAGGAGTGTACCAGTTATTCAGATCACTTTTGCCTTTCTCTTTTTGTTCCAGGCCATAGTCGAACCCGGCAATCAGGCTGAATTTATCTGTGATATTAAAGATACCGTAAACATCATTGAAATAACGCATCTGGCGTACGGAATCCGGTTTGTCGTTTCCAACAAAAGTGCTCCAGTTCAACGTTACTTTACTGCTGGGTTTAAACGTGATCTGTGTACCAAATCCAGGGGTTTGGTTACCGTTCACACGTTTGATCCTTTGCCAGCCATTGAGGTACATGGCCGCCAATGTCCATTTTTCATTCGGCGTCCAGGTGATCTTTGCTCCGGCTTCATAATAGGGAGAATTCTCTGCACCCAGGCTCCGGCTGAGGGTCATGTTATCTTTGGTGATAGCACTCTCAAAACCAATATGCGAAGGCATGATACCTGCATCCACCCATACATTCTTTCCAACACACAGCCCTACATTCGCTTCATAGATATGGCGCATCAGTTCTGATTCTGCTGCCAGGTTATATTGTGCATAGGTACCGGCCATAATAGAAAGGTTCGCACGTACACGGTCACTTGCATAACTGCCTTTCAGGTAAGCCAGGTTAACGTTCAGTTCATTATGCCGGTTGTGATTATACAGGAAACCGGGACGTAAGTGATCTGCCGGTTCATTGAGATCAAAAGAGTAATAGGCCTCCACATAACCAGAGAAACTGATCTTTGGCGCTTCTTTCACAGGTTGGTCCTGCGCCATCACATGCATACACAGGATGCTACCTGCGGCCAGTAAAATTGTCTTCTTCATTTAAGTTCTTTGATAGTGTGCGCCAAACTTTTATGCCCGGCGCACACAAGGTTTATATAGGAATCGTTTATTTGATATTATCCAGTGCTATATTCAATTGCAGCACATTCACGGTAGCAGGCCCAAACATTCCCAGCAACGGGCCTTTCGTTTGTTCCTTTACCAGTTCTTTCAGCTTCTCTGCAGAAATGCCACGCAGGGTAGCAATACGTTGTACCTGAACCAGGGCGCCCTCAGGAGAAAGGTGAGGGTCCAATCCACTACCGGAAGCTGTAACCAGTTCCACAGGGATCTCGGATTTTTTAACGCCCGGATTGTGTACCAGGAAGGTGTCTATCCTTTCCTGTACTACTTTCAGGTAATCAGGGTTGGAAGGTCCTTTATTGGAACCACCGGAGCCTGCGGCATTATAACCTACCGCAGATGGGCGGCCCTGGAAATATTTATCGTCAGAGAATAACTGTCCAACGTTTGCGTAGCCCACTACTGATCCCTTGTGTTCAATGGTTACCCCATCTCCTTTACCGGGTGCCAGTTTAGATATACCTGCCACCAGCAGGGGATAAATTCCGGCAGTTAATACCACCAGTACGGCAGTCAGTTTTAAAGCAGGCAAAAAATATCTTTTCATGATTGTGAGAATTAATAGAATAAAGAAACCACCATGTCAATCAGCTTGATACCAATGAAGGGGATGATCACACCTCCCAGGCCATAGATCAACAGGTTACGGCGTAACAATGCACTAGCCCCTATTGGTTTGTAAGCCACGCCTCTCAGCGCCAATGGTATCAGCAATGGTATAATGATGGCATTAAAGATCACTGCACTCAGGATGGCCGTTTCAGGGCTATGCAGCTGCATGATATTGATGCTTTGCAAAGCAGGGATAGAAAGAATGAAGAGGGCGGGCACTATCGCAAAATATTTTGCTACGTCATTTGCAATAGAGAAGGTGGTTAATGTACCTCTCGTCATCAGTAACTGTTTGCCGATCTCTACGATCTCAATCAGTTTGGTAGGATCATTATCAAGGTCTACCATGTTACCGGCTTCTTTTGCAGCCTGTGTACCACTGTTCATGGCCACCCCAACATCCGCTTGTGCCAGTGCCGGCGCATCATTTGTACCATCACCCATCATGGCAACCAGTCTTCCTTCCTGCTGCTCCTTGCGGATGTAACTCATTTTATCTTCCGGTTTGGCCTCTGCGATAAAATCATCCACACCGGCTTTCTGTGCAATGTATTTTGCGGTTAGCGGGTTATCACCTGTTACCATCACGGTTTTCACACCCATTTTGCGAAGGCGTTCAAAACGTTCCTGGATACCGGGTTTAATAATATCCTGCAATTCGATCACACCCATCACTTCGTTGTTTACAGCTACTACCAGTGGTGTACCGCCGTTGCTGGAGATCTGTTTTACCTGTTGCAATGTTTCCGCAGGAACTTCATTACCTGCCTTTACCGCCATGTCGCGGATAGCATCGTAAGCACCTTTGCGGATCCTTGTACCATCAGGCAGATCAATACCACTGCTGCGTGTTTCCGCAGTGAACTTCACCAATGCTGCTCCCTGTACGGATAAACGGCTCACCACTTCTTTACCTGCCAGTTCCACAATGGATTTGCCTTCCGGCGTTTCGTCCGCCAGGGAACTTAATGCACTGGCCCGAATAAATTCTTCACTGGTAAAACTACTGGCTGCATAAAAATTCGTGGCTTTACGGTTACCGATGGTGATGGTCCCGGTTTTATCCAGTAACAGCACATCCACGTCTCCGGCTGTTTCTACGGCTTTACCGGATTTGGTGATCACATTCGCCCTCAAAGCCCTGTCCATTCCCGCAATACCGATAGCTGATAAAAGGCCACCTATAGTAGTGGGGATCAAACAGACAAAAAGAGAAATGAACGCAGCGATGGTGATGGGTGTTTGCGCATAATCGGCAAAAGGTTTCAGCGTTACACACACAATAATGAATACAAGCGTGAAGCTGGCCAATAATATCGTTAAGGCGATTTCATTGGGTGTTTTCTGACGGGTAGCCCCTTCTACCAGTGCAATCATTTTATCAAGAAATGATTCCCCCGGTTCTGTACTTACCCTTACCACAATACGGTCGCTCAATACTTTAGTACCGCCTACCACACTGCTTTTGTCGCCACCGGCTTCCCGGATCACGGGAGCACTTTCCCCGGTAATAGCAGATTCATCTATACTGGCCAGTCCTTTTACGATCTCGCCATCTGAGGGAATGATATCGCCTGCTTCACAAACGAACAGATCACCTTTACGCAACAGGGAGGAAGATATCACTTTGATCTCATCCGTAAACATTTCGCCCACGGCCAGGATCTTTTTGGCTGGTGTTTCTTCTCTGGTTTTTCGTAAACTTTCTGCCTGTGCTTTACCTCTTGCTTCTGCAATCGCTTCCGCAAAGTTGCCGAAGAGCACCGTTAGTAATAACACGATGAAGATGGTCAGGTTATAGCCGAAGCTGCCCTGGGAAAGATCGCCGGTGAAAAAGGTATTGAGTGTAACCACCAGCATAACGATGGTACCAATCTCTACCGTGAACATCACCGGATTTTTGATGAGTAACCGCGGGTTCAGTTTTACGAAAGACTGCCTGAGGCTTTCTTTCACGAGGTCCGCGGGGAAGAGTTTATTATCTTTTGCTTTCATGTTGATTTCAGCTTTATCATTAATACAGGGAGAAGTGCTCAGCAATTGGACCCAGCACCAGTGCAGGGAAGAAAGACAATGCCGCCAGGATGAGGATCACCGCGAAGGTCATGATCCCGAAAGTGGCAGTATCGGTTTTCAGGGTACCTGCCGATTCAGGAATGTATTTCTTCTGCGCCAGGATGCCTGCAATGGCTACAGGGCCAAGGATAGGCAGGAAGCGGGAGAATATGAGCACGAAACCTGTAGTTACGTTCCAGAAAATATTATTATCCCCCAGCCCCTCAAAACCGGAACCGTTGTTGGCTGCAGCAGAGGTGTATTCATACAACATCTCTGAGAAACCATGATAACCGGGGTTATTTAACCAGGGCAAGGCCGGATTGTGGGCTATCATATAAGAAGAAAGAGCCGTTCCTGAAAGAATGAGGAAAGGATGCAGCAATGCTACCAACGCCGCTATCTTTACTTCTTTCGCTTCTACCTTATGCCCCATAAATTCAGGCGTACGGCCTACCATCAATCCTGATATAAATACTGCGATGATCACAAAAATGAAATAGTTGAGGAACCCTACACCACAACCTCCATAGAAAGCATTCGTCATCATTCCCATCATTTGCATCATACCTGTAAGTGGCATGGTACTATCATGGAAACCATTCACAGAGCCGGTAGATATAACTGTGGTGATGGTACTCCAGTAACCAGTAGCAGCAGGCCCGAACCGTACTTCTTTTCCTTCCATGGCCCCTGTTAGTTGGGAAACACCCATTTTAGCGATGGCCGGGTTACCGTTTATTTCATAAAGCATGGAGGGCACCAGCAGTAAAAGGAAACCTGCCGTCATCACCCCGAATACTACATAAGAAAACTTTCTGCGGTTAATAAAGAATCCTAATGCAAAGATCATCGCAATGGGTATGATCATTTGTGCAATAGCTTCCGTCATATTAGTAAGGTAGCTGGGGTTCTCCAGCGGATGGATGGAGTTAGCACCAAACCAGCCACCACCATTGGTGCCAAGATGTTTAATGGCAATCATGCCCGCAGCCGGTCCACGGGATACACCTACTGTATCTCCCTGCATGGTTACGATGGTATCCTTACCTGCATAACTGGCAGGTGTTCCGTTAAATGAAAGGATCAACGCAATCACTATGCACAGTGGTAATAACAAACGGGTATTGGTTTTCACGAGGAACTCCCAGAAGTTGCCCAGCCTGGTAGTGGTTTTATCCCTGAATGCTTTTAACAATACAACCAGTGCGGCAATACCTGTAGCAGCGCTCACGAATTGCAGGAAAGTGATCACGAACAATTGCGTGAGGTAGGTTAGTCCTGATTCACCGGAGTAGTGTTGCAGGTCACAGTTCACCAGGAAACTGATGGCTGTATTGAAAGCGAGGTCCGGTGTCTGGCCTGGATTGCCGTCAGGGTTCAGGGGAAGTTTATCCTGGAAAATAAGCAGGAAGAAAGCATACACAAACCAAAGCATGTTGATGGTAATTAATGCCTTGAGGTGTTGCTTCCAGTTCATTTCCTCTTTGGGATTGATCCCGCAGATCTTGTAGATAAACCGTTCCACGGGGTTTAGAAAATCCAGCCAGGTCTTTTCCCCTTTGAAAACTTTGGAGATATACTTCCCCAATGGTATGGCGATGATCAGCGTCAGCACATATGTGGCAATGACGCCTAATAATTCTGTATTCATTTTATTGCTTTAAAATTTTTCAGGCTTCAGCAATACATAGATCATGTATAGGAAAACGAGGATGGACAATACAAATAATGCGTTCATCATAATTGATACAGTTTAAATCTTTTCAAAAAAGTCGACCGCCTTATAGATCAGCCAGAAGCTGACAATACCGGCTAAAAAGAGCAGGAACATTAACATAATGTATTTTTTAGTTGTTGATTTCTCAGGTGTTTTAAGGACTGCGGCAGGGATTCCTTTATGTACTGCTGCGCTTCCAGGAAAGGAGAGATGCTGTAGAGGAACACATCCTCGATCGCATTCTTTAACAGGGTACTCCCGTTCCTGTACAACACGCCAGCCATGGAAAAACACTTCTTCACTTCCTGTAGCTGTCCTTTGTTGATCAATTGCTTTGTGTAGGCGGTAAAAGTTCTGATCGTTTGCGTTACGGGCCCCGTTTGCTCCATGCCTGGCGACAAAGCGGGGATCTGTTGAGCGATCAGTAAGGGGATTTTAGCATCCGGTAACATGTTGTTCAATTTTCCCGGTATATGCCATTGGGGTGCCAGATGTGTAAATCCGCTCTCAACTCATTGGTAATTAACAAACAACATTAAAAAAAGGTTGCTGCTTAAAAAGCGGCAACCATGCAGAAATTGAAGGGTATGTGCAAAAATGGGTTGGTTAAATGTTGTACTCTTTGATCTTATTATAGAGAGTGGTTAAGCCTATTTGCATTAACTCCGCCGCTTTGGTCTTATTCCCTTTGGCAAATTGCAGTACCCTTATAATATGCTGTTTTTCAACATCGGCCAAAGTAAGAGAGGAATTGTTTGCCGAGGCTGGCCCTGCAAACTGGAATTCAAAAGGCAAAGAATCCGTATCCAGCTCGGTGGCATCAGATAAGATCACCGCCCGCTCTATTACATTCCGCAGTTCGCGGATATTACCCTTCCAGTTATGTTGTTGCAGCGCTTTGGAAAAAGCCTCCGTCATGCCCGTGATCTTCTTGCCGTTTTTAGGTGCAAACTGTTGCAGGAAGAATTGCGCCAGCATGGGAATATCTTTACTGCGCTCATTCAGGGAAGGCAACTTGATCTGGAAAGCAGACAACCGGTAATAAAGATCCGCCCTGAAATGCCCGGCCTCTATTTCTTTTTCCAGCTCTCTGTTGGTAGCCGCAATAATGCGGATATTTACCTTAATGGGTTTTGAATCCCCCACCTTATAGAATTCCTGTGTTTCCAGTACACGCAACAACTTCGCTTGCAACTCTATCGCCATTTCCCCGATCTCATCCAGGAAAATGGTGCCATTATGTGCTTCTTCCAGAAACCCTTTTTTATCTTTCACCGCACTGGTAAAGGCCCCGGCTTTATGTCCAAAGAGTTCGCTTTCCAGGATCTCTCTCCCAAATGCACTACAATTCACTGCCACAAAAGGTTGTGAACGCCTGGAACTGGCACGGTGGATAGCCTGTGCAAACACTTCTTTACCGGAACCTGTTTCTCCCAGCAATAACACTGTTACATCCGTGGCTGCCACTTTCTCTGCCACCGCAATTGCTTCCTTTATTTCTTTGGACTGCCCGATGATATTCCCGAAATCGTACTTACTCCCGATCTTATTCTCCAGCGAACGGATGCGGAATTGCAGCTGTGCTTTGTCCATGGCTTTACTCACCAATGGAAGGATGCGGTTATTATCATCCCCTTTAGTCAGGTAATCGAACGCGCCATTTTTAATGGCCTGCACGCCATCCGCAATATTGCCATACGCTGTGAGCACGATCACTTCCGTTTCCGGGTACAGGCGTTTGAGTTCACTCGTGAACTGTACACCATTGCCATCCGGCAATTTCACATCAGACAATACCACCTGCACATCTTCTTTCTCCAGCAGCTTACCTGCTGCCTTGATGTTTCCTGCCTCCAGGATATTATATCCTTCCAGCGACAATAATCTCCCCAGCAGTTTGCGTAACTGCTCCTCGTCATCAATAATAAGAATTTGACCTTTGGACATGCATGCAAAGGTAGGGGGAAAGTACTATTTGGCCGCAGTAGTTTTCTGATTACGCTTTACGGTCATGGCCCCGATCCCTGCGGCAAGGAAGCCCAGCACTAAATTCATGAAGAGAACATTGGTGACCAGGTAGATCCAGAAACCTTCTCTTTTGGTAACACTGTATTCGCTCAAACGGCCCCCGTCTGAAGGGATATTCACTGAATTATCCACGTTGGGCTCTGTGGCCAGGTGGAAAAAGATAGTAGCGGTAGAGATCATGATAATAGCAATGGCGGCGGTAAGAACACCCATCGTTAATAAACTTCCGATGGAAGCCTTGCCACCCATGGCTTTGTTCGCATGGATAACGGCGAAGAGTACACCAATGAATAATACGCCGCTTACCAGGTAACCTGTCCACAGGTCAGCGGCCCATTGTGTCATGTAAAAGATCATGGTTAAGGCGATGCATACAAGCGCAATCAGGATACCGTATACCCATGTTAGTTTTAGCGGAGATGGAACAGTTGTTTCTGGCATACGCGTTATTTTTGGTTAGTAATCGTCTTGCGGGCAATACGTTTCAGCTTGCATTGCAATTGTTGCAGCCACAAGTCCCGCTTGGGTGATGTGAGTATAAATCCAATAAACGTGCCTGTCAAGAGGCCTTTTATGAAATACTTGTTCATTTTACCTGGTTTTTAAGCACTGCTTTGAGATCGTTTTTATCTTTGTAGATATTGGCCCAGAGGTCTCCTTTCTTTTTAAGACGGCTTACGGTATTGCCTATATGAAAATCTTTCATGTCCAGTTTCTCATTTACTTCTTTCCAATCCAGTGGCGTGGAAACGGTAGCGCCTGGTTTGGGCCTGGCGGAATAAGGGGCTGCAATGGTTTGTCCGCGGCTGTTCTGTAAAAAATCCACATACACCTTTTTCTTCCTTTGGGATTTTGTGCGTATCACGCTGGTGATACCGGGTAATTGTGCATTGGTTTCCCTGGCAATGAATTCCGCGAAGAGCCTGCAGGTATCATATTCATATTTTGCGCCGGTGGGAATGAAAATATGCAGACCCCTGGAACCGGAAGTTTTGCAATAGGAGTTGATGCCGTATTTCTCCAGTATCTCATGTACACATTGCGCAGTTTCTATCACGGCGGAGAAAGGAATGCCTTCCGGGTCGAGGTCTATTACTATATTATCAGGATGTTCCGGTTTGCTGATGCGGGATAACCAGGGGTTCACTTCTATGCAGCCCAGGTTCACCATGTATAATAAGGTGGCGGTATCGTTGCAGAGCAGGTAATCCACTTCTTTCCCTGTGGATTCAGCCAGGAAGGAAATTGTTTTCAACCAGGATGGGATAGTTTTCACATCCATGTCCTTCTGATAAAAGCTCATGCCTGTAATGCCATTGGGGAAACGGTGCAAGGATAAAGGCCGGTCTTTCAGATGGGGGAGGATGTAATCGGCAACTGAGATGTAATAATCTATCAGTTGCCCCTTGGTGATCTTTTCCTGTGGCCAGTAGATCTTCTGCTGGTTGGTGAGGGAAACGGATCTTTTATTTAAGAGCAGGGTGCGTTCGTTTTCAGGGGATGCTTTTGTTTTGGGTGAAGTGGATGCCTTTGCAGATGTCTGCTTTGTTATCTCTCCGTTTTTTGCGGTGGCTTTTGTTGCCTTTAACGCTGTAGATGCTTTTGCTTTTCCAGATTTAACCGTTTTCGAAAGTGTTTTGGTAGCCATGGTTTTTCCTTTTATGGTTTCTACATCCAAAGGTTTCTCTTCCTTAATACTCTTAGCCGGTTTATCTTCCCGGAGCGCCACAAAGATCGGCTGCCGTAAAACCCCATCCTCCGTCCAACCGGCAAACTTCACCTCACACACTAACACCGGCTTTAACCAGGTAACGGCTGTATTGGTTTTGATCCTTTCCGCAAAAGGGGAGCTTTCCTGTATATATTGCTGTAGCAGCTGATGCATGTCATTTAATCCCTGATCATTGAATCCGCCACCGCAATGTCCGATATACCGGAGTTTCTTCTTGTCATATACGCCTAATATCAAAGCGCCGATCTTCTTCCTGCTGCCCCGGGGTTCTGTATATCCGCAAATGATCACCTCCTGCCGGTTCAATATCTTTACCTTGAGCCAGTTAAGAGAACGATCACCTTCCAAATATTCACTCTCCCCATTTTTGGCAATGATCCCTTCCCAGCCTTTCTCCTTTGCTTTCTCAAAAAGTTTAACTCCCTTCTCTGCCACATGCCCGGAGTATTTAACCGCAGGGTCATCCAGTTGTTTCACCAACTCCTGCAATAATGTTTTCCTTTCTATTAATGTTAAAGCCTTCAGATCATGACCGTCCATGTGCAGGAGATCAAATACTTCGTAGGTGAGCTTTCCCTTTCTGGTAGATTTATAATTCTGTAAAGCCTGAAAATCTGTGTAGTTATTAGCGCCCAGTATCACTACTTCTCCGTCCAGTACCACATTGTGAGGAATTTTCTCTACGGCCGCTTTAATGGGAGCATATACTGTATTGAAAGAAAGTTGATTCCGCGAATAGAGTTCAGCCTTCCCGTTTTGCACCGCCGCAATAGCACGATAACCATCCCACTTCGTTTCAAAGATCCATCCTGCTCTGTCAAAAGGTTCATCAACCAGCGTAGCGAGCATGGGATGATACCATTCTTTTATTTTACTTTTTGCTGGCGGAGCTTTTTTTTTACCTGGGTGGCGGCTTTCTTTGAAGCGCCTTTAGCTGTAGTTACTTTTGCTGCTGCCTTTTTCACCGTAGCTTTTTTCTCAGGCGTCTTTTTCGCTGCTGTTTTTTTATTAGTGCCCTTCTTTGCAACCGCGGCTTTCTCTGGAACTCCCTTCTCCGCATCACCCTTCTTTTTCGCAATCACCCGCTTCGGCGTATAATCCTCACTGTTATACTCTCCATCTACCGCATACTTATCCTTATGTTTGATCAGCAGCCAGGCATTCTCCTCTCTTCCTCCCTTCATCTTCACAATCGCAAATTCTCCTTTCAACTTCTTCCCATGCAACACCACCTTCATACTGCCAGACTTCCATTCCTTCAGTGCATTTCCCTTTTTATCCAACAGTTCAAAAGTTCCTTTGTCCCAGATATACACATACCCTGCTCCATAATTCCCAGCCGGTATCTGCCCTTCGAAATCCTTATAGTCGTAAGGATGATCTTCCACTTCCATCGCCAGCCGTTTATCTGCAGGGTTCAAAGAAGGCCCTTTAGGGACTGCCCAGCTCTTCAGCGCTCCGTCTATCTCCAGGCGGAAGTCATAATGCAATCGTGTAGCATGATGCCGCTGCACCACAAAGATGTGTTTACCCTCTGCTTTACCGGAAACAGGTTCCGAGGTCTGCTTGAAATCTCTTTTCTGTTTATACTTCGCAAGGCTCATGATACTTTCTTTTTACCACCAAGGCTCGCTTTGAGCTGTTCAAAGATGTCTGTACTCCTGGTATGCGCTACCTTCAGTTTCTTCACAGTAGGTTTCTTGCCGGAGGCTTTGGCTTTGATGATCTTCATTAGTTCTTTCTTATACTCATCTTTGTATTGGGAAATATCAAACGGCTCCGTATACTCGTTCACGAGCTTTACTGCCATGTCCAGTTCCTTCTTGGAGATCTTCACATTAGTGGGAAGATTTATCTCCGGTTTGCGGATCTCTTCCTCAAAACGTAGCCGGTGCAGCATCAGGTAATTCTCTTTGGGCCGCACAATAGCAAGGTTCTCATGGTTACGCAATACAAACAGGCTTACACCTGCCTTACCTGTTTTCTCCAGTGTGCGGAGCAGTAATTCATATGCTTTCCCGCCACTTTTATCCGGCTCAATAAAATAAGGTGATTCAAAATACACGTCATCAATCTCCGCTGCTTCCACAAAAGAAGAGATCTCTATTATCTTACTTTTCTTCGGACTGGCATCTTCAAAATCTTTATCGTCCAGAACAATGTATTCATCATTCAGATTGTATCCCTTCACAATATTCCCCCACACCACTTCTTTCCCCGTTTTTTCATTGACCCGCTGGAAGCGGATGCGGGAATGATCTTTTTTATCCAGCATATCCAGGTCGAGGCTACTCTCCTGAACAGCACTGTATAATTTAACCGGGATGTTTACGAGGCCGAAGCCTATACTACCTGACCATACAGCTCTCATAGTTATTATGATTTTATAACAATAGAATATCAATCATTATACCAGCAAAAAAAACCGTCCCGGGACCGGGACGGAATTAGCTTAATAAATATGCATAACTATGGGGGGAATAGATGTTAATTATTTTATAAAAACCATCCAATAATTGCGCCACTTTGATGTGGCATAGCTTTTGGATTTATACTACTGAACAAAAAATACTTTTATGGAAACACCAACTCCTAATAAACCAGGCGAAATGACAACTCTCTCCCAGATAATGAACAAGCTTCATTCAAAGGGATACGATAATGAATTTAAGATGAGCGACCATGGAAGAATGCAACCTGTAGAAGGGGATCAGATCTATGATCCGGAAGACCTGAAGATCATCAAAACCTATCGTTTTGAAGGTGAGTCAGACCCATCTGACAGCGCCGTACTGTACCTGCTTGAAGATAAGGAAGGCCATAAAGGCTATGTGGTGGATGCATACGGCATGTACAGTTCGCATGACGAAGCGGGGTTTGATGACTTCTTAAAGAAGATCCCTGTGGAAGACCGCGATGAACAAGCAATCTTTGGTGGTTTGTGAAGATAGGCTAGTGGAAAAAAACCGTCTCGGAACAAGTTCTGAGGCGGTTTTTTATTATAAGGTGGGAAAACAAACCAACAGATAACCTAATGTTGGTTCTTCAATTAGAAGGGGTTCAAAACGGCTGCTCCGAAAAGAACAGCCGTAACACATGATTTACCCGTTCACTATCTCTCCTCCATTAGGATGTAGTATTTGCCCGGTTATATAACTGGCATCTTCAGAAGCGAGGAACACATAACAGGGCGCAACTTCCACAGGTTGTCCCGCTCTTTTCAACGGAACATCCGAACCAAATTCGGCAACATCTTTCGCCCTGAAAGTAGCCGGTATCAATGGCGTCCATATAGGCCCGGGCGCCACGCCATTTACCCTGATCCCTTTATCCGCCAGCATGGAAGATAAAGAGCGGGTGAAGCTAACGATAGCGCCTTTAGTGGATGAATAATCCAATAGATGGCCACTACCGCGATAGGCGGTAACAGAAGTTGTATTAATAATACTGCTGCCACGCGCCATATGTGGTAAAACTGCTTTGGCGAAATAGAACTGGGCGAAAATATTCACCGTAAAGGTTTTCAGGAGTTGTTCCGCAGTGATATCCTGAATGGATTTTTGCGGGTACTGCACGGCAGCATTGTTCACGAGGATATCGATCTTCCCGAATTCCTTCACAGTTTGCCGAACAATTTTCTCACAATGTTTCTCCCGACCGATATCCCCCGCGATCAATAACGCCTTGCGGCCATATTCCTTTATCTGCTTCGCAGTATCTTTTGCATCGTTGTGCTCATCCAGGTAAGCGATCGCTACATCTGCACCTTCCGCTGCAAATGCCAAAGCCACCGCTTTCCCGATGCCACTATCTCCGCCAGTGATCAAAGCTACTTTCCCCTGTAACCGTCCACTGGCGGAAACGATCTCCCTCTCTGCAACCGGCAGCGGTTTCATCTTTGATTCTATACCAGGCTGTTTGTTCTGATGCTGCGGCGGTCTGATATCCTTTTTTCGATTTGCTTTCTGCATGTTTTTCCGCGCTGGTTATTCAGATAACGCTTCTTCATTCACCGTTGATTCGGCGATCTGTGTTAATAAGCCATCCGCTTCTTTTTCTTCTGCCAGCGTTTGTTCCAGTAATTTCGCCACTTCTGTATGGCCCATTACATTTGCCAGCGTACGGAGACTTCCATAAGCAGCAATTTCATAATGTTCCACTTTCTGTGCCGCAATGATCAAACCGGCATCCAGTACAGCGGATTCCTCTTCTTCTTCGATCAGTTCCTGTGCTTCCATCACCAGGCCTTCCATTGCTTCACATTTCTTGGCCACAGCCTTGGCGCCAAGCAGTTCAAAGATCTCTTCAACGCGGCTTACCTGCTCTTTGGTCACAGCGAGATGTTCGCCGATCGCATTGGCCAGTTCTTCAGATGTAGCGGCCTTCTGCATTTTGGGCAAAGCCTTTACCAGGTGTTTTTCCGCCCAGTAAATGTCTTTCAGTTCGTCCATAAATAATTGATGGAATTTGGAGTTTTCCATCTTTGCATTACCGTTCTTCTTTGTTGAGGAAGCGGTCTTTGTTTTTGCGGGGGATGCTTTCTTAGTTGCCATTTTTGTTCTTTTTATATGGTGTTTCTTTATTAGGAAAAGGGAAACGATCCCTGCTGTCTACTAAACTCTCCGGATCTTTGTTCCCGGTATCGCGGTCATCTTCTACCAACAGGTCCGGGTCTTGTTCTTCCACATCAGTGTTCTCCTCACTTTCTCCTTTATCCGGTATCTGTTCTTTAGGTCCCTGCTCTGGTCCGTTGGGAACAGACTGCGGGTCACTCGGTTTACGATCTATCTCACGTTTAGGAACTTCTTCCGGTACACTTGGTATTTCAGGTTTAGGTTGCCCACCTCCTTCTCCATGTCTCCCTTTTTCCTCTTCCTTTCCTGGTGGCTGCGGCTGTGGTTGGCCGGGTTTTACAGGATTGTCCTGATTGGTTAGGCTGTTCATAACTCACAATTTTAATAAGATGTAAAGAATAGATATGCACTGCTGCACGACATGGAAAATATTTCAAACAACATTCCAATAACGGTATCACATTTGCGTTCTGATAGAGGTATAGGCGTGAGAATTACAACCACAAGTGGTTTCAATTGCTGTTAACAATCCTAATATTCATGGGGTAAGCACTATTACCCCTGCACCATTCTATCGGCCTGATCTTGTTATGTAGAAATACCTTTTCAAACTGTAGAAATTGTTGCACGAGGGGGGAAACACTAATAAGTACTTGTTTTTAAGTAACTTAGTTAAGCCCATCTTAATTTATCAAATGCATATCAGCGTACAGAAAAAGATCAGGATTGGCTTCTTTATCGCGTTTACGATTATCGTAGGAGCCACGGTATTATCATATCTGATAGCGAAAAACCTAATGCATAACGCTAATCAGTTGAATCATACCATTGAAGTATCCAAAAAGCTGGAGGTGATCACCAAACAGCTGAAAGATGCGGAAGCCGCCATTCGTGGATACAACCTCACCAAACAAACGGCTTTCCTGCATCCCAGTATGGAAACCCGTAGTATCAAGATCGAAAAGGAGTACATGAACCTCCGGAAGATCATGACGGACCCTCTTCAGCAGAAGAACCTCGATACCCTGAAGAAACTGCTGGATATAAAATATAAACAGCTCACTGCAGGTGAACAAAAGGATGCTGTTATCGGAGCCAGCATCTCAGTAGGGGAAGGGGAAGCGTATATGGACCTGATAGATAAGAAAGTACAGGAGATGACCGATATCGAAGAAAAGCAGTTAACGGAAAGGTCCCGCCTCTTCCAGTTCTTCTCCAATCTCTGGATCCCCGTTGTTTTTATCATTTCCATCTTTGCCATTTTTATCGGCGTCTATTCCTATATTATCCTCACCAGGGAATTCCGCATGCAATTACATATAGAAACGCGCCTCAAGAATTACCAGCGGGAACTCCAGGAAAATATCAACCTGCTGAATAAAAGTAACCTGGAACTGGAACAGTTTGCCTACGTGGCTTCGCATGACCTGCAGGAACCCCTGCGTAAGATCTCTACGTTTTCAGACCGCCTGCAGCTAAAATATAAACCGGCACTTCCCCCTGAAGCGTCTCAATTGATAGACCGTATGGTGGTAGCCGTGTCCCGGATGCGGGTGCTGATCAATGATCTGCTCACCTTTTCCCGCGCAGGCAGGATCACTACAGAGGTTGTAAAACCGGTGAACATGAACCAGCTCCTCCAGAATGTGATCGTAGACCTGGAATTGGCCCTGCAGGAACGCAAAGGCACTGTTTATGCTGATCAGCTACCGGACATTGAGGGCAGCGATACTGCTTTTCACCAGTTATTCCTCAACCTGCTCTCCAACTCCATAAAATTTGCCTATCCGGAACGCAACCTGGAAATAAGGATCAAAAAAGAACTATTAACCGGCAGGGAAACAGGTGTTGTGAAAGACGATAAACAGGAAGCCACTTACTGCCGCTTTACGATAGAAGACAATGGGATCGGGTTTGATCAGGCCTATGCAGAACGCATTTTTCTGATCTTTCAACGTTTACATGGCGTCAGCGAATACAAAGGTACCGGCATTGGCCTGGCCATCTGTAAAAAGATAGTGGACGCACATCATGGTTACATCAGTGCCTACGGCTATCCGGGAAAAGGAGCCACTTTCGTGATCATTCTACCCCTCAAACAATAAAAAAGCCGGGGTTTCGAAAAAAGAGCATACTTATTGCTGATAAACTGAACGGATGAAAAATACACGTAAGCGCATTTTAATGATAGACGATGATGAGGATGATTTTTTCCTCGTCAACAGTTTGTTACAGGATACTGCCCCTGACCAGTACGAAGTGGAATGGGCGCCCACCTATCAAAAGGGGATTGCCGCCATTGAGAAAAAGGAACATGAACTATATCTGGTAGATTACCGCCTTGGGCAGCATACCGGTATAGACACCCTCCGTCATTTTCATGAAATTGGTTATGAAGCTCCCGTGATCATGCTCACGGGCAAGGGAGATTATGCCATAGATAATGAAGCAATGATGGCTGGTGCCACGGACTACCTGGTAAAAGGGGAGATCACAGGGCAGGAGCTGGAAAGGGCCATCCGTTATGGCATCACTGAATTCAAACACCTACGCCTCATTGCGGAAAATGAGAGAAAATACTTCGGCATTTTCGAAAAGAGCCACGACCTGATCATCCTCGCGGACTGCAATAAGAATATTATTGAGATCAATCCTACCGCCACGCGGAAATTGCAATACACCAAGGAAGAACTCCTGAATATGAACCTGAAGGAACTGTTCATGAATGAAACAGAGGCGCTCCAATTCCTCCTGGATATTTGTGAGAACAATGCCATCGTTCATAAGGAGCACACCTTCAAAGCCAAAAACGGCCAGAAGCTGGATATGCTCATCAACGCTAATAAACTGGATGAACAGCTGGGCACCTTCCTGCTGGTGGCAGAAGATATCTCTGATAAAAAACGAGAGGAACAGGAGAAACGTAACCAGGAGAAATTTGTGATCACCGGCCGCATTGCACGTGTAATTGCACATGAAGTAAGGAATCCACTCACCAATATACTACTGGCCGTTGGCCAGTACCGGCAGGATGAGCAGCCTTCCGTGGAAGACAGCAGCCTTTACCTGGACATTATTGAACGCAATTGTACCCGCATCAATGTATTGGTAACGGAACTATTGCAATCTACCCGCATGCTGGAACTCAATATGCAGGAATATCCCACTAATGAGGTGGTGAAAAAAGCGCTGGCGCTGGCTGAAGACCGCCTGCAATTGAATGGCATCCGTTTATTGGAGCATTATATGGAAGAAGAAGCCATGTTGCTGGTAGACGAAGAGAAAATGAATATTGCCCTGCTGAACCTCTTCATCAATGCTATTGAAGCAATGACACCGGGCAACGGCGTTCTCACCGTCAGTACCCAAACGAGCCAGGGCAAAGTACTGATCCGAATCGGCGATAACGGTACCGGTATCCCTGAAGAAAACAAAAGCAAACTCTTTGATCCATTCTATACCTCAAAAGCCAAAGGAACCGGCCTGGGCCTTACTTCCACGCAGAACATCATCCTCAACCACAAAGGTACTATCCAGGTAGAAAGCGCACTTGGAGAAGGAACTTTATTCACCATTACCTTACCCCTCGCGTAAAAAGAGAAGGGGAAAAAGAACAACCGTTCTTCTTCCCCTTCTCTTTTTTATGGATCAGAATCTTCCTTTGCTACACAGCCCTTCCACGAATAATATTGATGAGTATGGCAATGATTGCCAGTACCAATAATGCATGGATGAGGCCACCTGCTGAGTATACAAAAAATCCAAGTAACCAGCCTATAATAAGGATTACTGCGATCAGATAAAGTAAATTACTCATGGCTTTATAGTTTAAGTTCATATACTGTAGTGGAAAAACTGTGCCAATGCCAAACAACGGCTGTATGCTTAACTGTGGCAGATTTCATTGGATATTTTGTGGAAGCTCTTCCCCCTATGGGGGTGAATGATCGTCACTGCATACAAGGTATAATGCATGTTTGAGGGTGGCAGTGTTTTTGGAGTTATTCCACTATTGCTCATCCGAAAAATTAACCGTTATGCAACATTCTGAAAAAACAGCAGAAGTATTGGAAGACCTGGTGAAAATTAACAACGACCGTATCGAAGGATATCAGAAAGCTATAAAACAAACAGATGATGGCGATCTGAAGATCCTCTTTGATAAAATGGTTGCTGATAGCAAACAATTCACCACTGAATTAAACAAACAGCTCCGGAATCTGGGAGAAGAAAGAGAAAGGGATAGCACCATGGCAGGTAAGATCTATCGTACCTGGATGGACGTAAAAGTATCCTTTGGAGGAAACAGCCGGCACGCTATCCTCGCTTCCTGCGAATATGGCGAAGATGCTGCCCAGAAATCATATCGCGAAGCTTTGGCACAGGATCACTTACCGGAAGATGTACGCGCGCTGATCACAGAACAGCAAAGAACACTGAAAGCAGCGCACGACCAGATCCGTCATATGAGAGATGTTGAAGCGGTGAATAAATAATCAGTTCTTCCATTTTTGAGAAAAACTCCATCGGCCTTTGGTATTCATTTACTAAAGGCTTTTTTTATGTCCGCTACCGGCATAAAAAAAGCCGTCCTGCATGAAGATGCAGGACGGCAAGGCAAGCTATCTGGTTTTATATTGCTTCGCTTTTCACATGAAACACTTTATCATTTTATTGATAAATGTTATGATGCTGCTAACATTATAAAACCTTCACAGCAGCCAATAACTAAAACAACAGCTATGATAAAAGTATAACCGACGCACCGGCTATAGTTCGTTAATTAACTTTTGTACTTCTTCTTTTGACTTGCCCAGCTTTTTTTGCAGTTTACCGAACAGTTCGTCTTCTTTTCCTTCTGTATACATCAGATCATCATCTGTAAGATCTGCATATTGCTGTTTTAATTTACCTTTAACCTCGTTCCAAGTTCCTTTCAATTGCAGTGAGTTCATGATAATGGTTTTGTTTCTGCAGATAAAAAGACAATTACTATACCATCAGGCC
Organism: Chitinophaga niabensis; assembly: GCF_039545795.1. Lineage (NCBI taxonomy): Bacteria > Pseudomonadati > Bacteroidota > Chitinophagia > Chitinophagales > Chitinophagaceae > Chitinophaga > Chitinophaga niabensis. Next base: position 6,061,467 of record NZ_CP154260.1, read on the forward strand.
AAAGCGGTTAACAACTGGAAAAATGATGGATATTATCGCGGATTGGGGAAGCAGGAACCGGGAAAAGTGTGGAATTTTATCCCCATTTTAGCTGTAGGGGCAGTATTTTTCTTCCGGCAGAGAGTTTGCAATTGTTTTTATGTACTGAAGGGATCGTTACCATGAGCCACAGAAGAAATACATACTGGAATAAGATATTCGGAAATGTTTTTGGTCTATCGATCATACACCCGGCTCGTGAACACCGGACACTTATACCTGCAAGAAATGCCAATTATATCCCTAAAAAAGATACGCAACACCAAAAGATCATGGGAAATTCAATTCTGATTATTGATGATGAGCCGGATATCTGCCGCCTACTGCAATTGAATCTCAGCAAGTATGGATATAAAGTAAAATATGTTCATGCGCTGTCTGAAGGCTGGCAATTTCTTAAAAGTCATCCAACTGACGTCCTGTTCCTCGACATACACCTCCCTGACGGCTCCGGGCTGGAAGCCCTGCCGCAGATCAAGCAATTATACCCAGCCTTGCAAGTGATCACTATCAGTGCCTATGACAACGGATTAGAAAAAGAAAAAGCACTAACAGCAGGAGCGGCCCACTTTTTGCCGAAACCTTTTAACGTGGGGAAATTACAGGAGATCATTACTGACGTGAAAAGTTAGGTGCTTAGCTTAAGTTAGCGTGTGCATAATTTTCGTAAATTTAATACCCGTCCAATACCAAATAATAAGTATGAAACGTATCCTCATTATTGATGATGAAATAAACATATGTACCCTTTTGAGCAAGTTTTTAAGCAAACACGGGTTCAAGGTAGATAGTACCATGACCGGCGGACAGGCCTTAAAAATGATCAAAGAGGAGCCCTATGATCTGATATTGTGTGATTACCGGCTGAAAGACACCGACGGTGCCAAATTGTTGAACGATATCCATCAGATCAGCCCACAAACGGTAGTGATCATCATTACCGGCTATACAGATGTGAGGATCGCAGTGGAAATGGTGAAGAACGGAGCTTACGATTACATTTCGAAACCATTATATCCGGACGAGATCCTGAACCTGGTGAACAAAGCCCTGTCTCAAAAACCAGTGGCTATTTCCGAAATTGCCGTAGCGCCACATGCCCACGAAGAAAATAATCTGCCTGTTACCCAGCAGCACAAAACCGGTACTTATGTATATGGTGAAAGTGAACCATCCAAAGCATTGTACAGGGAACTCACGCTGGTGGCACCAACAGATTACAGTGTGATCATTTTTGGTGAAACAGGTACAGGTAAAGAATCCGTAGCACATCTGATACATGAACACAGCAGCCGGAAAGGACAACCATTTGTGGCCCTGGATTGCGGTAGCCTCTCCCGGGAACTGGCGGCCAGTGAACTTTTTGGTCATGAAAAAGGTTCCTTTACAGGAGCCATCGGCACCAAAATAGGCGCTTTTGAACAAGCCCATGGAGGTACCTTATTCCTGGATGAAATATCCAACCTCACTTACGATATACAGGTTGCATTACTCCGGGTGATCCAGGAAAAACAGATCCGCCGCGTAGGCAGCATGAAGGAAATATCCATAGATGTACGCCTCATTGTTGCCTCCAACGAAAACCTCTTTGAATCCGTTCAGAAAGGCAAATTCAGGGAAGACCTTTTCCACCGTTTCAATGAATTCACCATCCATATTCCCCCATTACGTGCCCGCAGAGAAGACCTTACTTTCTTTGTAGAATCCTTTATGACGCAGGTAAGTAAGGAACTGAACAAACCACCGGTAGTGCTCAGCGAAGAAGTGTGGGAATGTTTCCGTCAATACGACTGGCCGGGAAATATCCGTGAACTGAAGAACGTGATCCGCCGCGCCAGCCTCTTAACACCTGCCAATAAAGAGATCAGCATGGCAGCCCTTCCATTGGAAATGAAAGGGGGAGGCACCTTCCGTGCAACCATGGCACCGCCACAGGAAACACTAAGTCAGAATGGTGAAGAAGAACTTGATATACCGGAGTCTAATGACCTGAAATCCGTAGCGTTAAAGGCGGAATACAATAAGATCATCAATGTGCTCAAGGAAGTGAAGTATAACAAAACCAAAGCAGCGCAACTCCTGAACATCGACAGGAAAACCCTGTACAATAAGCTGCGCCTGCTGAATATTAATTACTAAAACATATGGCCCAGAAAAAGATACATCTTTTTGAAAAGATGGCAGAAAAAGTAGTAGCAGCAACGGGAAGCCCCTGGGCCTTTATGCTGGCTCTTTTAACAATTATAGTATGGGGCGTAACAGGCCCCATCTTTAATTATTCTGATACCTGGCAGCTGGTGATCAATACAGGCACCACCATTATTACTTTCCTGATGGTGTTCATCATCCAGAAGTCGCAGAATAAAGATTCCAAATCCATTCAGCTGAAACTGAACGAACTGATAGCGGCCACTAAAACCGCCAGTAATCGTTTGATAGATGTGGAGTCTTTATCAGAGGAAGAACTAAATACACTCCGTACGTTCTACACCAAACTGGCCCAGGAAACACCCAAACATCTCGACCTCAAACATTCCCACTCCATTGAAGAAGCGATCGATAATATTGAGGATAAGTTAGAAGCCTTCAAAAAAACTTAGCTCTCTAATTCCTGTAACAAATTGCTGAGGTTCAGGCGATGTGTGTACATCGTCAGTTGCCCGTTTTCGTCTAAGGGCCACTGATCACGGGGTTTGTCCCAATACAACTCAACACCATTCTGATCAGGATCATTGAGGTACAATGCTTCAGACACACCATGATCTGAAAAGCCTGTGAAAGGTACTTTTGCATCGGTTAATCTTTTATAGATCGTAGCAAGGTCTTTACGGGTGGGATATAAAATGGCCGTATGATACAGGCCGGGCGCATTCTCCGGAGCAGGCGGCATGCCTTTGCTGTGCCAGGTGTTCAACCCGATATGATGATGGTAACCACCTGCAGAGATGAAAGCTGCCTGGTCCCCATATTTCACCATCAATTCAAAACCCAGTAACCCGCAATAAAAATCAAGGGAACGTTGCAGGTCTGCAACCTTTAAATGCACATGGCCAATGCGCGTTTGTGCCGGAACGGTGTAACTCATGTAACAAAGATAAGGGGTTACAGGATCACCAGCGGGCTGATCACCCCAACTGAAATGCGGTAATTATCTGTATTGCGCTGCCCTAATTCCTGCCGGGCATTTTCCGTGTATTTATATACCCTGCCTATAAATGCGCCAAATACCTTCAGGTTAAAATTCTTAACAGGATATACTTCCAGCCCCGGAATATATCCCCATGCCTGCCGCAGTTTAGTGTGGCTGCTTTCGGATGGTTTCTTCCAGAAAGCATCGTCCAGCATACCCACAAAAAATACATTCACTTTATCAGACACCCGCACATCCACTTTTGCCCAATGGCTGATGTAGCGCACATTCTGTGCGGTTTTAATATCAATATTCTCGGTGAAGCCTGATACAATTCCCTTCCTGTCCAACTGCTCCTGGCTGAATTTGAAGTCGTACTCCAGTTTAACTTTATCCAGGTTGAGCTGATTACCAAACGCGAAGTAGTTCATGTATTCATATTCTGCTTCCCGGAATAAGGAATAGGACCAGATGGTATTAAACTTTCCGTTAAAAAAACTGCCACGCCAGTTTGCTACAGCAGCAAAAGGGAAACGGGCTTCCTTAATACCGGGGATAGTATCGTACAGCTCATAAAAACTGGCGGTACGTGTATTCAGTAATTGCAGGGTGAATTCATGCTTCTTATCCGGCAGCACATACCCAACACCTGCACCGGTCAGAAAATTGTCTGCGTATTCAATGATATCGGAGTACTCATAAATGTCTATCGGGTTTGCATCAAACTCATACCCACCCCAGTCTGCTGACATTTTACCTGCATAGATCTTCCAGTTTGGTGTGGGATCAAAACGGATAAAGGCCATGTCCGTAGAACGGCTGATGTTGTCAATCGACTGGGGTACTACATTGCGTGTATACCTGTCCCGGAAACGGAAATAAACTTTCTCATGCACTTTCCCCTTGATCTCCAGCCTGAACTGCTCCAGTGTAAATCGGGAACGCTGATAAGTTCCCTCACTGAATTCGTTCCTGAAAGCCGTTTGCATATTCGCAATCACGTCTACATTAGACAACAGTGATTGTTTGCTGACCGGGATAATGGGTTGCCCGTTGGCCGCCGTATCCTGCTGCCGCTGTGCCATCACAGCCATGGGTACAAATAACAGAACAATGATCAGGGAACGCATAAGAAAGGTTTTTTTAAGGCCCTGCTACCAGAATATGCTGGCTAGCAGAAATCCCGCGGCAACCGTAACAGAAACACTCACTAAACCGGGGATCATAAAACTATGGTTGATCAGATACTTGCCGATATGTGTACTGCCGGTACGGTCAAAGTTGATCGCAGCCAGCAGGGTGGGATAACCCGGTAATACAAAATCTCCGTTGGTAGCAGGGAACATAGCCACCAGGCTGCTGGGAGCAATGCCCAGTAATACCCCCAATGGCATCAAAGCTTTGGTGGTAGCTGCCTGGCTAAATAACAACATGCTCAGTACAAACAGTGCAATAGAGAATGTCCAGGGGGCTGCTCTTACCATATCTCCCAATCCTCCTTCTATCACGGCTTCGTTAGCTTCCATAAACGTGGCACTCATCCATACCACCCCAAAAATAGATACCACAGCCTGTGCTCCTGCCGTAAATAAACTTGCTTTAGCGATAGCAGTAGTGGTGGTCTTTGTAAACAATAACATCAGGGCTGCCGCAGCCAGCATCACCAGTTCAATCACAGCGGCCATTTTAATGGTGCCGTTTGCATTTACAGAAAGGTTTGCCTTGCCGGGTTCAAAATGTGGCAGCAGGTTCGGGAATGCTCCTACCAGCACAATCAATAACACCGCAATCCCAAAAATGATCACAGAGGTTTTGGCGCCCTTAGGCAATGGTTTATTATTATCTGCACTTTCCGCATCCAGTTCTTTAGCAAATTCGGGGTCTTTCATTTTCTCAATGAACACAGGATCATTTTCCAGTTCCTTTCCTTTTTTCCACACAACCGCTACTCCTGCCAGGATACCAATAAGGCAGGCAGGGATACATATTTTCAGGATGTGTATCATTTCTATCTGGCCGGCCAGGATAGTGATCATCGCTGCTGTGGCTGCAGAAATAGGGCTTGCCGTAATACCCAGGTGTGCAGCAATTACGGAGATACTGAGCGGGCGTTCAGGACGGATCCTCTTTTTGGTAGCCACCTCCGAAATGATCGGCAGGAGGGAATAAGTGATATGAGAAGTACCTGCGAAAAGTGTAAAGCAGAAAGTTACCAGCGGCCCCATCAAAGTGATCATGGAAGGTTTGCTGCGCAGGATCTTTTCTGCGATGCGTACCATATAGTCCATTCCGCCGGCAGCCTGCATGGTTGCTGCAGTAGTCACTACCGCCAGGATGATCAGCATTACATCAATGGGCGGCTCTGCCGGCCGCATACGGAATAAAAAGAGGTAGAGGGCAAGTGCTATCATTCCCATTACACCAAGGCCTATGCCTTTCATTCTTGCGCCGATAAGTATGGCAGCTAACAGGATTGCAAATTGAAGCCAGATCATGTGTTTTATTTATACGATAATTGAAAGCAACGCCATTAATACTTAAAGAACATCTCCTGGATCTTCTTTGGATCTTTGGTTTTTAACAATGCCAGTTGCAAAAGGATGCGTGCTTTCTGTGGATTAAGATCGTCAGCTACAATTGTTCCCAGCGCAGCGTCATCTGTTTCGGAGTTAAGGGTAACCCTTCCACTGCCTGTACGCGAAGAGCGTACTATGATCACACCTTTTCGGGTAATGTCTTTCACACGGGCTTCCACAGTCGGGTATAGGTTACCATTGCCCACTCCGGCAATTACAACTCCCTGTGCTTTATCATTCACCACCGCTTCCAGCAGCACAGGATTCATATTGGCATAGCCGTACAAGATATCTACTTTCGGCAAAGAATTCACCTGGCTGATATCAAATTCTGTCTGAACCGTGTGTTTACGCAGGATGCTGTGGTAATATTCCACCTTCCCATCGAACACTGTACCCAGGGGGCCGGTGTTCGGACTTTGGAAAGTAGCCACATTGGTGGTGTTGGTTTTAGTCACTTCCCGGGCGGAAAATATATGGTCGTTCATACATACCAGTACGCCCCTGTTCGATGATTTTTTATTGGATGCGGTAACGATGGCATTGTATAAATTCATGGGGCCATCTGCAGAAATAGCCGTGGCAGAACGCATAGCGCCAGCCAGCACTACGGGTTTTTCTGTTTTTACGGTCAGCTGTAAAAAGTAGCCCGTCTCCCCTTCTGTATCAGTACCATGTGTGATCACAATGCCATCCACTTCCGGCTTTGCGGCCAGCTCATTGATCCTTTTGGCCAGCTTCAGCCAAACACTGTCGTGCATAGACTGGCTTCCTACGGAGGCTACCTGCTCTCCGGTAAGGTTCGCAATTTTGCGCGCTTCCGGTAAGGCATTCAGTAATGCATCGATGGGTAACTTACCGGCTGTGTAAGCAGTGCCCACACTGGATGTACCGGCACCTGCAATAGTACCGCCGGTTGCCAGGATCACCACATTGGGCAGTTTGTTTTGCTGCTGTGCGGATACCTGTAAAGAAGAAAACAAAACAAAGACGAAGTAGGTGTATGGTTTCATAGCTAACTATTGATAAACTTAGGGCGGATGAGATTCTCGAATGTGAAGATCTCATCCCATTTTTCCTGCGTTACCAATTTCTTTTCTTTCACGGCAATATCATGTACGGACTTGCCTGTTTCCAGGGCCTCCTTGGCAATGGCCGCAGATTTTTCATAACCAATGATGGGATTCAGCTGGGTTACAATGCCAATACTCTGCATCACCATTTCCTGTGTGCGGGTGGCATTGGCTGTAATACCCACTACACATTTCTCGCGCAGGGTATTGCAGGCATTGGTCATATAAGTGATGGAAGTGAAGAGCGAAAAGCCTATCACGGGCTCCATTACATTCAGTTGCAACTGCCCTGCTTCTGCAGCGAGGGTTAAAGTAAGATCTGCCCCGATCACATAAAATGCTGTTTGATTCACCACTTCAGGGATCACGGGATTCACTTTGCCTGGCATGATGGAGGAGCCGGGTTGCATGGGTGGCAGATTGATCTCATTCAATCCGCAACGCGGCCCGGAAGACAAGAGGCGAAGATCATTACAGATCTTGGAAACTTTCACGGCAGTACGTTTCAGTACGCCGGACAATTGAACGTAAGCCCCTGTATCGTAAGTGGCCTCTATCAGATCGGTGGCCAGGGAAAGACTGAGGCCGCTTGCTTTATTGAGATATTTGATCACCAGTTCTGCATATCCTTTAGGCGCATTCACACCGGTACCAATGGCCGTGGCGCCCATATTCACTTCAGAGATAAGGCGTTTGCTGTCTTCTATGCGGGATAGTTCTTCCCGCAGATTGGTAGCAAAAGCCATGAACTCATCGCCCATGCTCATGGGCACGGCATCCTGTAATTGCGTACGCCCCATTTTTAATACCTGGCTGAATTCCTGGCCTTTTGCATGAAAGGAATCTGCCAGCTCACGCAGGCTATCGCTATACGCTGTGAGCTTATTGATCAATGCAATGCGGAATGCGGTAGGGTAAGCATCATTTGTGGATTGCGAACAGTTCACATGGTTATTGGGATGGCAGAAATCGTAATTACCTTTATCTTTTCCCATCATCTCCAGTGCTACATTCGCGATCACTTCATTGGCATTCATGTTCACGGAAGTACCTGCCCCCCCTTGTATCAGGTCTGTCGGGAACTGGTCCAGGAATTCTCCGTTGATCAAACGGTCGCTGGCCTTTACGATGGCGGCTGCAATTCCTTTATCCAATGCACCAAGGTCTGCATTGGCCTGTGCAGCTGCTTTCTTCACATAACCCAGTGCCTGCACAAATATGGGCTCGCTTTTCATCTGGATGCCTGTAATATGAAAATTCTCAATTGCACGAAGGGTTTGAATGCCATAATAGACATCCTTAGGGATTTCTTTTTCACCCAAAAAATCATGCTCAACACGTTGTGCCATAAGTTAAGTATTGAAGTTTAGTAATGTTGCTCTGTACTACTATCCTCAATAAACAGCACAAAAGAAGATTTTGTTTAAGCGCGGAAGAAGAGATATGATAATGCTATTGGGGGGACGACTGTTGCAACTCCTTTCTCACTTTCTCTCTTTCCTGCTGACGGTCCTCTACCTGGCGGTATTTGAAGTAGAAATAAATAGCGAGGAATAAACAAAATTTGAAAAGGAGGAAAGCAATTACAAAGATCCATTTCCATATTTTATGGACGGTCATGTAGTTGCTTTGATTATGCTGGATATTGATGAAGGTATAGTTGGGGTTCTTTTTATCTGAGCCGGGACTAGTATCCGCCCAGCCTAAAGGTTGCAGGGAACGTTCACGTAACTCCATGGGGGGAGGTACGGCATCTTCCAGCCATAATTTCTGAATGGTTTGTTCCACGGCATTGAACTCTTTGCGCAGTTCCGGATACTCTTTTATCAAACGTTCCAGCTCCTTCGCCTCCTCAGGAGTCGCAAGGCCCAGCACGTAGCTTTCAACCATTCCGTTGTCTATGTATTCCTGTACGTTCAATTGTTATTGGAAAATTTTCTGAATGCTATCATCGCCTGCTGTAATAAGAGAAACACCTGTTGCTCGGGTAAACCCAGGCGGGCTGCCACAACTGATCTGGAGAGTCCCATGCAGTAACACTGGTTGAATACGTCACGGCATTCAACGCTAAGCGTACTGCTAAATTGCATTAAACCACTTTTTGCTAGGATGCTTATATCATTACCAGTTAATCCGGCGTAAGGGATTTCTGCTTCGGCAGTTTCCCTCGCCTGTTTCATTATCCACGAAAATAAGGATATTCCGCCGGAATGATAATATTCTTCGATATTTTTGAAAACATGAACAAATGTTCTTACCAACGCATTGTTAGCATCCTGCTTGTGCGGGAACAACTGTAATAAAAGCCCATACACAAGCGCAGCATATTGGTCATATAACCAATGCTTTGCGTGGGGATCTCCGGCTTTTATCTTTTCAATTAAAATGCGCTCATCGGGGTACACTGCTGCTCGTTGCAATATATCGGCTGGTTTTGGTGCAGTCTAATTTAAGGAAATTTACCCGGACAAAAAAAGGCCGGCCTCGCAGCCGACCCATTGCTCAATTAACCAAAAAAGCTACTATTTCAATGCGTTATATATTTCCTTCAGCAGGGACTTATCATCATTACTGTCAAAATCCACCGCCCAGAGGTAAGCTCCTTTGAAGCCGGCCAGTTTGATCTGGTCTGCTTTCCTCTTTGCCAACGGCTGGCCATTATAGTAAATACCAAAGTTTTTGTCCACTTTCTCCTTACCTGCCGCAGCAGGATCCATTCCCAGGATAGTTCTGTAAGGCACATAATCGTAAGACGCCCATCCCTCATTATTACCGTTTGCATCTATGGCATTATAGCGTAAACCGAAAGCCGGAATACCGATCACCAGTTTATCTGCGGGAAGATGAAAGTCCGTCCAGATCTTAGCAGCAGCCACCATATAATCATAACTGGAAGCCTGTCCGCGTGGCGCCGCCGGGCCAACATGAATACCATCTTCAAATGCTCTTACATTTACCCAGGTAGCTGCAGCAAGACTCGGATAATCCCAGTGCTGCCATCCTGCACCCACTGTTGCAGTAACAATAGCATTTGCCGGCAGGGCTGCTTTCAGTTCAGTGATAAAAGGAGCCATGGCAGCCTGGTTGGCAGCATAAGCACCGGAGTTCACATCACTCATCATCACATCCACACCATCCAGTTTTTTAGTGGTTACATAATTCTTTACGGTGTTTACCAATGCCGCACGCGTAGCCGGATCTTTAATGGCCTGCCCAAAATCATTGGCTTCGTAAATAGCCCATCCGTCAACAGCAGAAAGTCTCCCCGTAAGGCCCAGCAATACTGCTTTACCTGCAATGTGCCCACGTGCCACCACTTCATCCATCCTTTGATTGGTTTCTCCTGCAGCAAAATCTACCGTACCATCTGAAGAAACACGGCCGGCCTGGAAGGTCACATGTGTGAGTTGTTCATAGTTCAGACTTTTAGCAGTGCCTGCATCAGAGAGATAAGCATTCACTACTTTATTGTAGGGCTTCAGTGTATAGGTAGGTGGAGGTACTAAAATATTGGAAGAACGGGTGCTCTTCAATCCGCCATATTCTACATCCAGTAATAAGGTATATTCTCCGGGAGCAGGTGGTGTGAAAGAAAAGGTGGTGTCTGTTGATTTCTGTTCCCCATTCACCTTCCAGGATATTTTCACTTTACCTGCAGGTGAATATAACAGCCCGGTAAAATTAGCCGGCTGCCCTGGTGCCAGGATCTGCACTGGTGAAACAAAAACGTTCCTGATATCATAAATGCGCGGATAATCCCCGGCGCCAAATTCAGGATCTTTGATCCTTTCTTTGCCGCAAGCCATCAATGCAAGAAGGGACACCAGCAGTATGTATATTTTCTTATGCATGTTAGTGGTTGTTAAGTGATAGAATGCTTATTGCTTGTCCCACCATACGCGGGCCGTCCAGTCATCATTTCCGCCCATATCCTGCAAGGCTTTATCGTAGTTCACTTTATTCTGCTCTTTCTCAGACAGCGGATATTCAAAACGGCGTGGTATGGTATTGATGTTGGAATAGCCGGGTTTATAACCTGGTGTCAATTGCGGGAAGCCTGACCTGCGCCAGTTAGCATATGCCTCTGGGCCATTCATGAACAGCACCACCCAAAGCTGGTGATTGATCATCTGCAATTCCCTGCCAGGCGCTAGCACGTTATCTGCTTTATACTGTGTGATCTTTGCTGTTTCAATAGTGGGGCCGCCGGGATAAAAGCTCAGCTGACGGATCCCTGCTTCTATACCATTATTGTAGTGTGTGGTATAATCGCCATTGAGGTTAAGCCCCCAGCGGAAACAGGCTTCGGCCAGTAACAATTCTGTTTCTGCATAAGTAAGATGCAGGAAAGGTGCATTGTTGGCAATGAGGAAATTAGCCAGCTGGATCTTTTGCCCGTTGTTGCCGATCTCAAAATCTCCGCGGCCGGGAACGGTAATGGTAAATGTGCTCTTCCAGTCGTCCCACACAAAATCACCATTATTGCAACCGGTATATCCCACTACCGCTCTTACCTGCTCTGTAACATCCAGCCGTTCCATAAACTTGTAAGGGATATCTATGTAATACCTGGCCATATGCTCCAGGCGGGGATCGTTGGTATTGCGGAGCGCATTGATGAATACCTGGTTATAACGGTAAGGCACCAACTCTCCCTGGTTGATGGAAGCAGAAAGGCCATTTCCTCTTACATCCTCATAATTGTTCTGCACATTCTCATGCGTCATCTTACACACATCTTCATTTTTACTGAACACACCGCGGGCAAATGCTTTCTGTACTTCTGCCTTTGCTTTATTTTCATCCCGTTTTACCAGCCGCATCGCCAATCGGAGATGTAATGAGTTCGCAAATTTCTTCCAGGCAGCAATGTCTCCTTTATAGAACTGGTCCTGTGCTACCTGGTCCTTGGCAGGGTCCAGCGCAGTGGAAGCTTCTGTGAGTTCTTTGAAGAAATCGTCATAGATATCTGCCTGCTTATCGTATTTAGGATGTACAATTCCTTTGCTGTAACCGGAAGATGCTTCTGAATAAGGGATATCTCCATAGAGGTCTGTTAACCTGGCAAACACATAGACCTTCATAATGCGGCAGATGTTATGCAGGTTCTGCTTTTTCGGATCGTCCTTAGAGCGGTTCACCGCATCTGCAATATTCAGGATATCATTCGGGTAGTTCAACTCCCAGAGGATGCTCATATATTGCTGCTGCTTCACATAAAAACCTCCATACTGGCAGGCCCATGCACCACCCAGTTGTTGTACCATAGGCATACAGTTAAAAGTGCCTACACGTTCATTGGATTCGAGGTCCCCGGAAAACCTTGCCTGGATCAGCGCAAGCTGAAGTGCAGGGTCCATGTTGCTGCTTTTTGTGGGGTTCACGTTCATGTCCCCAAAATCATCACAGCTCATCAACCCTGTCACCAAAGCCAGGCATAAGTACAACAGGGAATTATAATAACGTTTCATACTTTTCATTTTTGGTTGTTCAATCGGGCATCGTTTTCAGAACCTTGCATTCAGGTTCAAACCCCAGCTTCTGCGGGAAGGCAGGGAACCATATTCCAGGCCCTGGCCGTTACCATTGTTATAGTTGGAATCAGGGTCTACATTCGGCACATTTTTATGCAGGATGAAAGGATTACGACTAACAATAGCCACCGTTAAAGCATTGATGCCGATCCGTTTTAAAAGACCGGATGGCACACTGTACATCAAAGACATTTCGCGCATTTTAATGTAGGATGCATCATATAGGAAAGGAGTGGTGATGCCCTTGTTATCACTATAAAACAGTGACCAGTACTGACCAGGATCTACCGCAGCCGTATTCTTCACATACTGCTGTTTACCATCAGGTCCCATGCCGTTGGGTACAACGCCCTGCGGAACATATCCCCGTACATTTCCCATCTCTTTCCATTCTATCGCCGTTTTATTGGCAGCCAGCCTTTCTTCCTCTGAATGGATCCATTCCTGCCGGCCTTCCAATGTGGTTTTATGACTACCACGTATCACCGCAAAAAGATTGGTCATGGAAAAGAGATCTGCGCCCTGCTTAATATCCAGGATAGCATTGAAGGTGAAATTCTTGTAAGAGAGGGATGTGGTCATACCACCCGTCCAGTCCCAGGTTCCTTTTCCTAAAACCTTGCGGTTATCTGTGGTAAGCGGCGTAAGGGTAATGGAATCCAGGATCACATTACCTCCCGCGTCATACTGGTAATCATATCCAAGGATAGCGCCATAAGGCGTATTAGGTTGTGCTACAACTGAAACACCCAGCCAGCGGGCATCGGAGAGTGTGAGGAATGGAACACCATTCGCCAGTGATTTCACTACGTTCTTATTACGTGCCGCATTCACACTGATATCCCATCTAAAATCTCCTTTATTGACAGGCGTGGCGGAAAGTGCTATTTCCCATCCGCTGTTAGAGATCACGCCTGCATTGATCAGGCGTTGTGTAAATCCTGAAGAAGTAGGAGCAGGCAGGTAATTGATCTGATCCCTTGAATCCTGTGAATAATAGGTTACATCAACACCGATGTTATTCAGGAATTTCATTTCCGTGCCCACTTCAAAAGAACGGGTGCGGGTGGGTTTCAGATCTGTAATTGGCATTATTTTACCATCAACACGCCCGAGTGCCTGGCCATTAATAGGGTATGGGGCAAGACTGTAATACAATCCATCCATAAAAGGATCCGTATCATTTCCCACTTCAGCAACAGAAGCCCGCAGTTTACCATAACTCAGTGTTTTGCCTTTCAGATTTAATGCATCTGAGAACACAAAGCTACCGGATAGAGAACCGTAGATATAGGAGTTCACATCCTTCGGTAAAGTAGAAGCAGCATCCCTGCGGACGGATGCATCTAAATACGCCCAGTTCTTATATGCCACACTGAACAAGCCATAGAATGAGTTGATGCGTTTGCGGGATTCCAGGTCTTCCACCACTTTATCGTTGAAGCTGTTAAAGCTGATCACATCTTTTACCTGCATGTCTGTAGCCAGCAGATCGGTACCCGGTTTGGAGTATTGGGAAAGGCTGGTACCTAACCTTGCAGCAGCATACCATTTTGGCGTGAATTGTTTCTGCAGTGTAAGCAGGAGGTCTGCTTCTGTAGTCTGGTATTTCTGATCAACCCCTTCATATCTTCCGGTAATAGATCCCGGTGTGCTGGGAGGACTGAACTTGCGGTAATTGAAATAAGTGAAGTCTGTAGAGAACCTTCCCTGTAAACTGATCCAGTCTTTGAACTGGTAGTTGGCTACCAGGTTCCCGATCACACGGTCTTTCTTAGTGGTGTTCTGCATTTCGTTGATCACCCAGTAAGGATTGAGCCGGTATTCTCCACCACCCCAGTCAACATAATCCCCGTTTATATTTTTATACCCGGTAGAGAAAATTTCCTGGTCCACATTATTGGCCAAACCCACAAAAGAGTTACCAATGTTACCGGCATCATCTCCTAACGCCGGGCGGTTGTTCACTTTTTCCCGCATGTACATTACTTTGGCATCCACGGTGAGTTTCTTGCCGAATTTTGAATTGCTGGAAAAGTTAACCGTGTTGCGGTTCATGTCGCTATTGGGAACAATGTCGTTATTACGCAGGTCGGACAAAGACAGACGAAAGGCCGTATTATCAGTTGAGCTGGTGAGAGAAATAGTGTTTGTAAAAGTAGAGCCGGTGCGGAAGAAGTTTTCGATGTTATTGCGCACCAGTCCGTAAGGCCGCAGTTTGCCATCGAAGCCGGTTACGGGCAGATTAGGATCTAACCTTGCGCCAAAGTTGCTGAACAAAGTAGTTCTTGCCTGGTCTTTATCACGGGGAATAGTACCACCTGTACCCTGCCCGTATTCATATTGATAATCATCAAAACGGGTGAGTTGTTTTTCCATCGTGGCCGTACTGTTCAGTTCTATGCCAAGGGTTTTTTTAAGCGTTCCTTTTTTAGTTGTGATAAGGATAACGCCATGACCTGCGCGGCTTCCATACAATGCAGAAGCAGAAGGGCCTTTCAGTACACTGATGGTTTCAATATCATCCGGGTTGATGGCAGAGATGGCATCTCCGAAATCAAAACCACTGGAATATTTTTCACTGCCTACCTGGCCATAGTTAGAGTTATCGATAGGTACACCATCCACTACATACAGGGGTTGGTTATTACCTGTAATAGTTGTGTTACCACGAATGATCACACGGGACGAACCTGCGGGACCACCTGCTGTGCTATTGATCACAAGGCCCGGTACTTTACCGGCCAGGGAATTGATCACATTTGTTTCGCGGGCCCTTTTCATATCATCACCGGAAACCTCTGCATGCGCATAACCTAAAGCGCGGGCCTCTCTGCGGATACCGAGTGCCGTTACCACTACAGCTCCCAGTTCCGTCACTTTTTCTTTCAGGGTGATGTTTAATACACTGCCTTCAGAACCCGCTACACGAACCAGGGATTCAAAACCTATCATGGTGAATTCAATGCGGTCTCCCTGGCTGGCTTCAATAGTGTACGTGCCATTGTCTATTGTATGCACTGCTTTTTTGAGACGCAGGTTGTGTACAGTTACGCCTGGCAGCGCTTCTCCTTTTTCATTCACTACCCTGCCTTGCAATGCATGGACGGCCACCTCTGTCGGGCCACTTGTTGGGCGGATCATCACAATGTTATCTGTGATCCTGTAATTGGAATTGATAGCCTGGCAAAGCCGTGCAACAACTGCATCCAGTTGCTGACTGTCTATCCGTAAATGAATAGGTGTGTTCTCTTTAATGCCGGAGGGGTTGTAGGAAAAACGAACGTTTGCAGCCTGCTCAATTTGTTTGAACACACTTGAAAGCGCTACATTTTCCCAATTGAAAGAATACTTTTTTTGCTGCCCATGGGCAAATGTAGTGATGGCCTGCCATAGCAATAGCATAGCAAACATCATACATGAACGTGGTAACGTTTTAGTCATGTATATAGGTTTTAGGTAACCAAAAATTGCGTCCTGTCTTAAAAGCGGATCACTACCTCATTGTTTTCGAGGCGGTAAGTGAACTCATTGGTAAAGCTGATTGCGTCCAGTACTACATTCAGTTGTTGGTTGTTAAATACACCGGTGAACCTTACGGCCTTTCCGGTGGGGCGTTTCTCCAATTTCACTTTTACTCCATAGTATTCTTCGAGGGTCTTTGATATCTGATCCAGGTCTGCGTTTACAAACTCAACTTTACGCTGGATCCATCGCTGCATATTCTCAGGCTGATAGTTCGCTTTTTTAATTCCTGCGCCATCTTCACAGATCGCTTCTTCTCCCGGGGTTAATTCCATGGTTTTAGATTGCGCTTCTACTCTCACTTTACCAGATGCCAGCATGATCTGTGCATTGTGGTCTGCGGGGTAACTGCGCACTTTAAATGCTGTACCTAGCACAGTGGTAGCGGTTTTGCTGGTGATCACAGTAAAAGGAAGGCTGGCATTTGATTTTACGTCGAAGTAGGCTTCCCCATCCAGGTAAACAGAACGGTCTCCTTTGTTGAAGTTATCGCTCAGCTGCAACCTGCTGGCAGTGCTGAGGAGAACGGAAGAACCGTCAGGGAGGGTCAGGCGGGTACGGTCCTGCAGTCCTGTTTCTGCAAGTGGTGTATAATGGATGCTTTTTTCTTTCTTATTATTAAACACCAGGAAAGAAGCCAGGGCGATGGCCACAACACTGGCAGCGGCGATCCATTTATAGGAAAGTTTGCGTACGGGTGTGGTAACTTCCTGGGCATCAAGACTGTCCTTCAATCTTTGAAGGGCTGCGGTCTTCAGGGAAATGGGGGGATATCCTTGCATGGTGAGGTATAATTCGCGGGCTCTTTCCACTTCAGGCAACAATTGCGGATGCTCCTGGAGCATCTGCTCCCAGTATAGTACATCTTCTTCCGGGGTACCTTTACAGTAGTGGAGGAATGAATCGATCAGCAGTAATTCTTCTGCGGTAGAATGCGAATGCAGCATATACTATATTGGTTGATACTATACAAGTGTGAGAAAGCTTTCGTTTTTACCAATGAATTCAAAAAAATATTTTACTTTACCCATGTCAACCAAAAAATAAGTATTCATCACCCGATGAACCAGCTTCGTACGTCAAAGATTGAAAAGAACTGGCACCTGCTTGCCGGAGGGGACCGTGAGGGCCTTTACGAGTGCTTTGATCTTTTCTATGACGACCTTTTCAGGCTGGGCGTTGCCCTTTACCGCGATGTGGACCTTGTTCAGGGATGTATCAATGAGCTCTTCCTGGAGTTATGGAAGATCAGGGAGCGCCTGAAGGAGGTACAGAATATCCAGCAATATGTGATCACCATCTTCAAACGCCTCCTTTATAAAGCCGCTAATGGCGTTAAAGTGGTTTTGTTTGATGAAGCAGCACATATGGAGTTGACACAGGCCTCTTATGAAGAGATGCTCATTGCCTTCCAAACGGATGAAGGGTTGAAGGCAAAACTCCAGGTGGCCATGAAACAATTATCCGGACGGCAGATGCAATTGGTGCAGATGCGGTTTTATGAAGGAAGGGGATTCAAAGAGATGGCGGAAGCAACCGGGCTCACTGAACGAACGATCTATAATACCTTACATAATGCGTTGCAGGTGTTAAGGAAGGAAATGGATTAATATATCCCGCAATCCGGGGATACCCCCAATCTGAAACTTTCCTTAATTTTATTACATGAAACCATTGCATGTACTCCTCCTGGCGCTAACAATCTGCTATAACGCCGCTTCCGCACAATCCAAAGCCCTCGTTCTCCAAACAGATTTCGGCCTGAAAGACGGTGCCGTATCTGCCATGAAAGGAGTAGCCTTTGGCGTATCCAACGAGCTGAAGATCTTTGATCTCACCCACGAAATTCCCGCCTACAACATCTGGGAAGCTGCATACCGGCTGGAACAAACAGCTCCTTACTGGCCCGCAGGCACTGTATTCGTATCAGTAGTAGACCCTGGCGTAGGCTCTGAAAGAAAATCAGTAGTACTGCAAACCAATAGCGGCCATTATTTTGTAACCCCGGATAATGGCACACTCACGCTGATCGCAAAACACCTGGGTATCAAAGCCCTTAGGGAAATAGATGAAAAACGCAACCGGCTGCCGGGTTCTTCAGCATCTTATACTTTTCATGGCCGTGACGTATACGCCTATACGGGAGCGAGGCTTGCAGCGGGTGTGATCCCTTTTGATTCCGTTGGCCCCGCCTTACCCAATTCAGTTGTAAGCATTCCTTATCAGCAGGCTGAATTCAGGCAAGGCACTATCTATGGTAATATTCCCATCCTGGATATCCAATATGGTAACGTGTGGACGAATATTGATGCAGCCACACTAGCCAAACTAAACCTGAAATATGGTGATCAGCTGAGTATCCGCATCCTGCATAATAAAAAGCAGGTGTTTGCAGGGATTATGCCATATGTCACTACCTTTGCTGCTGTAAAAGAAGGTTTACCACTGGCCTATCAGAACAGCCTGATGAACCTTTCCTTCGCCATTAATTACGGCAACTTTGCAGAGAAGCATAAAGTAGCCAGCGGCCCTGAATGGATTGTAGAAGTAAAATCAAACAGATGAGCAACGAACAAAAGATACTATCCTCGGAAACACGCATTTTCAAAGCCGTATTCCCCAACACCACCAATCATTACGATACCCTTTTCGGCGGTACCGCCATGCAGCTGATGGATGAAGTGGCCTTTATCACGGCCACCCGTTATTCCCGCAAACGCATGGTCACCGTGTCTTCAGACAAGATTGATTTTAAAAAGCCCATTCCCGGCGGAACCATTGTGGAACTGATCGGTAAAGTGATCCACACAGGGAACACCAGTCTTAAAGTTTCGGTAGAAATTTTTGTGGAGGAAATGTATTCAGAAGAAAGATATAAAGCCATCAGTGGTACATTCACCTTTGTGGCCATTGATGAATACAAACGCCCTGTGCCCATTGATGCCTGATCCACTACAGGATCGTTGCCCGCAGGCTGAGGTAAACATAAAACACAAACAAACCCGTTGCCAGTAATCCGATGATCCCTACGCGGATAGTTTTCCTGTATGCGATCAATAGGAAGGCAAAGACCACTACAGTGATCACATTCATGAGGTTAACAGCAAAAACTACCTGGGTGATCTTATTGAGGATGCCAGGCCACTTTTCGGCCATTGTTCTGCCGGTTTCCGTTTGCCTGCTAAAGTAAAATCCTAGAATCTGGAACAGCATCAGCATGGAACCTGCTAATACATAAATGATCATGAAACGATCGATCCTGCGTGCTAATTTTTCTTCGTCCATACTTTTGATAAGCTATCGTGCTCCAAACTACTTAAATATTCCCAAATACTATACGATGCCCTCACTCTTTGGATAATCGAAGAAAAGGAAACGTTTCTTTGCGCGGTCAAAATCTTCCCAGTGGTCCGTTTCGGCTTCTATACCAAAGATGCCGGTGGTGGGAACATTATCGATGCGGATCTCTTCCGTGAGGTAATTGGCAAAATCAGTGATCCCGGGGTTATGGGCAAAAATGGCCACTGCTTTAAAATCATCATCAATTTTAGTGATCACTTTAAGGAAAGTGGAGGCATAACAGAGATACAACTCCTCCTCCAGTAAAATAGCCTCTTTTGGATATTTCCATTCTTTGGCCATGATACGGGCAGTAGAGCGGGCACGTTTGGCCGGGCTGGAAATGATCAATTCCGGAACCGTTCCCCTGGTGAGTAGCCTTGTTGCCATTTCAGGGGCATTCAGTTTTCCCCGTTTGTTAAGCGGGCGGTCAAAATCATCCATGTCCGGATCGTTCCAGCTTGATTTTGCGTGGCGGATAAGCAACAATGTTTTCATACACATTGTAAACCATTGAGTACAAACACTTATCGAAAATACGGGTTTTTACTGTAAGTTAATGTGTAATGATCTGGAGGGGAAGTTTGGGGCGGGAATTAAGATAAAATTAACATAATTGGTTGGGGAATATATTATTGATAACATATTCCCCTTACCGCTTAGTAACCTCTTTCGTTCTTGCCTTCCATGTAGTTCATAAAGGATTTATTCACTACGCGATTACCACCCGGAGTGGGATAGTTACCGGTGAAATACCAGTCCCCAAGGTTATTGGGACAGCTGGCATGCAAGCTTTCAATATTCTGATAGATCACTTCCACATTAGCAGAAATGCCTGCCGGCGTAATGATCTGTGCAATCTTTTTGGAGATCTCTTCCGGTGTGAATGCTTTGTATACATTCTTCACCACATTCTGCGCATGGAGGGTATTGGTACGCTCCAGTTCTTTACAGAGACCATAGGCTTCCTGCAGGATGTAATCCTTGCCCTGTTCCCTGATCAATGCAATCGCTGCCTGGAAGGCCACAAACTCACCCATCTTACTCATGTCTATACCATAACAGTCCGGATAACGGATCTGTGGGGCAGAGCTCATGATAATGATCCTTTTCGGCCCAAGGCGGTCCAGCATTTTGATGATGCTTTCCCGTAACGTGGTTCCTCTTACAATAGAATCATCTATCACAACAAGGGTATCCGTGCCCGGTTTAACAGTGCCATACGTGATATCATACACGTGCTGCACCATTTCATTTCTGCTGGCATCTTCTGTAATGAAGGTGCGCATCTTCACATCCTTGATCGCAATCTTGTCTATCCTGATCCGGCGGTTCACCATTTCCTGGAGTTTCTCTTCATCGAAATCCTTGCCCCAGGACATGATCCTTTCTACCTTGATCCGGTTCAGGTAATCTTCCAGGCCTTTGATCAGGCCGTAAAAGGCTACCTCTGCCGTATTGGGGATGAAGGAAAAAATAGTGTTACGCAGGTCGTTATCAATCGCTTTCAGTACTGTTTCGGATAAATGATATCCGAGTGCTGAACGTTCTTTATAGATCTTTTCGTCATTTCCGCGGGAGAAGTAGATCCGCTCAAAGCTACAGGCGCGGCGTTCTTTAGCAGGAATGATCTGTTCAATAGAATAATCTCCGTTCTCTTTCACGATGAGTGCAGTACCCGGCATCAGTTCCATTACCTCATTCTCGCCCACGTTAAAAGCAGTACGGATAGCGGCTCTTTCAGAAGCTGCTACGATCACTTCATCATTGATATAATAATAAGAAGGACGGATACCATGCGGGTCGCGGATCACAAAGGAATCTCCGGAACCGATCAGGCCGCAGACGTGGTAACCACCATCGAACATGGAAAATGCCTGTTGGAGGATGGCTTTCACATCCAGGCCGTTCTGGCGTACTTCATCTTCCTTAGCCAGGAAATGGTGTACTACTTCCAGCATGGCGGCCAGGTCACTGTTCTTATGGGTTTCGCCGGGCGATACTTTTACAAAGTTGAAGAGTTCTTCTACATTCACCAGGTTGAAGTTACCCGCCATGGTAAGGTTGCGGGCGGGAATGGTGTTGTAGCGAACGAAGGGATGGCACAACTCAACGTTGTTCTTTCCCTGGGTAGCATAACGGAGATGGCCTAACAGCAATTCTCCCAGGAAGCGCATGTGGCCTTTCAGGAGACCGGGATATTTGGTGATCTCCGGCTGGTATTTTTCTATTTCTGCAATTTCTTCTCTGATCTTGGCGAAGACATCGCCTATGGGTTGGGGTTCACTACTACGGATCCTGTGCATGAAGGGGACTCCTGGTTCCGTGTGCAATTTTACTGCGGCTACTCCTGCGCCGTCCTGACCACGATTGTGCTGTTTTTCCATGAGGAGGTACAGCTTATTCAATCCGTAGAAAACCGTTCCGTGCTTTTGCTGGTAGTAACTGAATGGTTTTCTTAATCTTATGAATGCTAAACCGCATTCATGCTTTATCGCGTCGCTCATGCTGTAAAATTGATTCGCAAAGTTACGCTTAAATTATCAAACTGCCTTCTCTTTAGCAAAGCCTTCACAGTTCTCCCGAGAACGTGCCGGGGGCTTGGATTAGGGGATTTTATTTTTTAGCAGGAAGGAGAGACTTCTAAAAACAGCGGTGATCTGTTGGATTTATCTTTAGGAATGGGCGGATATTTTCTAAAAAACGAAATGGAGATGTTTTCAGGGGATTCTTCTTTAAAACTAAAATCCTGTAGCCTGCACTTCTTCCAAGAACAAAAACTTCGAACCTCTCAGGGATGTCTGTATTTCTTCTTAAAACCCTAAAACCTTTCAGGTACTGATACCTCTTTGCAAAATACACCAAAACCTTTCAGGTGCTGATATTTCTTTGCAAAATACACCCTAACTCAGGCGCTGGTACTTGCCAAAACAAAAATCCCGGACCTCTCTGGGAGGATCCGGGATAGTGTTACTTTATCGTTGTTACGAATAATCTACTTCTGCGCGACCGCTCCTGCCGTCCACTTCGAAACGTTGGCACACTCCGTGTACTCGGGTTCCACGTGAACATAGAAGGTAGGGATCTTGTCCATCAGCCATTTGTTCAGCGCTACTACCTGTTTTTCCTGCAAAGTACGTTGCTGGATACGGGAGTAGTCGTCTTTCAGGTTCTCTCTGTGCGGCTGGGTACGTGTTTTCAGATACACCAGGCGAATGCCTTTACGGCCCTGCTCATCGTCAAACAACATGGGTTTGCTTACGCCACCTGGTTTCAGGGAGTCCAGCATCATTACAATATCCTTGGTGGATGGATCATTCAACTGATCTACTGTAATGTAGGTGCTACCTGTTTGAGGGTTCTGCAGCATACCGCCGTTAAATTTAGCCATTGGCTCATCGCTGTATTTTACAACCGCTTCACCAAAGCTCATTTTTCCGGATATGATGTTCGCTCTTACTGTATCCAGTTTATTCATGGCAGCAGTGATATCTGCTGTTACGATATTAGGTTTGATAAGGATGTGCTGTACTACCACGTTATCCCCGGCACGTTTGATCATTTTGATCAGGTGGTAACCGAATTGGGATTTAACGGGAGAAGACATATCACCTTCCTTCAGACGGAAAGAAGCAGCCAGGAAGTCCGGATCCCAGTTCTTATCATTCCTGTTCAGGGTATAAGTACCGCCGTTTTCTTTCACACCGGGGTCTTCAGAGTAAAGGCTGGCGTATGTGCTGAATTCACCTTCTTTCTTTTCTACTTTGCTTTTGAAATCCAGCAAACGGTCTATGGCATATTTATCCATTTCACGGCTGGCTTTCGGTAAGATCATCAGCTGGCCGATCTCCAGTTCTGATTCATAGAAAGGAAGACTGTCTGCAGGGATCTTTTCAAAGCTGGTCTTTACTTCTGTAGGCGTCACTTTCACCGCATTCACCACCTTGTCGCGCATGGCTTTTGCCAGCATACTTTCCTTGATGGCATCACGGAAACGCTCGCGGAGCTGGTAAATAGTGTAACCCGTTACTTCCGTCATTTTCTCACGACTTCCATAACGTTGTTCAGCCCAACGGATCTGGCTTTCGATACGGCCATCCACGTCAGCTTCACTGATCGGCAAACTATCCCGCTCAGCTTGTAAAACCAATATTTTTTGTGCGATGATTTGTTCAATAGCAGAGCAGGAAGCGTTTGGCGGCAAGGGTTGTCCTTCCAGCGCCTGCTGTTGCATATCTACGAGAGCAGATTCGATGTCCGATTTAAGGACGATCTTGTCTCCCACTTTGGCAACGATCTTATCGGCTACCACTTTCTGCTGTCCCTGTTGTGCTACTGCTACCTGGAAAAGCAGCATAGCGCCTAAGGAGGATACGAGAATTTTTTTCATAGTAACGTTACTGTAATACCAAAATAACCAATAAAAAATTAGCCGTACAAAGACGGCTAATCTATTTAACAAAAATTTCGGTTTTGGAGCGGGCCAGCGGCCCATTCCAAACGATTTTAGAGTGTTCTTTTAACTTCCACCTCTTCGAAACCTTCCACGATGTCTCCCACCTTCAGGTCCGCATAGTTCTTGATGCTCAAGCCGCACTCCATACCGGATACCACTTCTTTCACATCATCTTTATAACGTTTGAGGGACTGGAGTTCACCTGTGTGTACCACAATACCATCGCGAACGATGTTGATACGGGTGTTCCTGTTCAGTTTACCATCCAGCACATAACAACCGGCGATGGTCACCTTGTCGAACTTGTAAGTTTCGCGGATCTCCACGTTGCACACCACTTTCTTCTCGATCTTCGGCTCAAGCATACCTTCCATGGCGCTCTTCAGCTCATCGATCGCATCGTAAATGATGGAGTAAGTGCGGATCTCGATGTTCTCTTTCTCAGCCAGTTTTGCCGCATTCATTGAAGGGCGTACCTGGAAACCGATGATCAAGGCATCTGATGCAGTAGCCAGCAATACGTCTGATTCTGTGATCTGACCTACGCCTTTCAGCACCACGCTCACTACGATCTCTTCTGTAGAGAGTTTCTGCAGGGAGTCGCTCAATGCTTCCACGGAACCATCCACGTCCCCTTTCAGGATCAGGTTCAGTTGTTTAAAGTTACCCAGTGCAAGGCGGCGTCCGATCTCATCCAGGGTAATGTGTTTCTTGGTGCGGATACCTTGCTCCCGCACGAGTTGTGCTCTGCGGTTGGCAACTTCTTTCGCTTCAGATTCATCTTCATATACCTTGAACTTCTCACCGGCCTGTGATGCTCCGTTCAAACCGAGCAACTGAACCGGCGTGGAAGGACCCGCTTTTTCAACCCGCTGACCGCGTTCGTTGAACATAGCCTTGATCTTACCAAAGTGAGCACCGGAAACGATGGTGTCCCCTTGTTTCAGGGTACCGCTGGATACCAGTACGGTTGTTACATAACCGCGGCCTTTATCCAGGGTGGCTTCAATTACTGTACCTGTACCTTCCCTGTCTGGGTTGGCTTTCAGTTCCAGCAATTCAGCTTCGAGCAATATTTTCTCCAATAAAATGTCGATGTTCAAACCACTCTTCGCAGAGATCTCCTGGCTTTGGTATTTACCACCCCAGTCTTCTACCAGGAGGTTCATGCCGGCCAGTTGTTCTTTGATCTTCTCCGGATTGGCGCCGTCTTTATCCACCTTGTTGATCGCAAAGACCATGGGGAGACCAGCAGCCTGGGAGTGGGAGATGGCTTCACGCGTTTGAGGCATGATGGCATCATCCGCAGCCACCACAATTACTGCAATGTCCGCAACTTTGGCACCACGGGCACGCATTGCGGTAAACGCTTCGTGACCAGGTGTATCGAGGAAAGTTACTTTTTTACCGGTGGCGGTAGTTACCTGGTAAGCACCAATGTGCTGGGTGATACCACCAGCCTCACCAGCTACCACATTCGCACTGCGGATGTAATCAAGCAGGGAGGTTTTACCATGGTCAACGTGACCCATGATGGTAACGATCGGTGCACGGGGAAGCAGATCTTCCGGATCATCTACTACTTCTTCATCATCATCGTCCGTTGCATCTTCAATTCCGATAAACTCTACTTCGTATCCGAACTCTCCGGCTACCAGTTCTATTACTTCCGCATCGAGGCGTTGGTTGATAGATACCATGATGCCGAGGCCCATACATTTTGAGATCACTTCTGCAAAGCTCACGTCCATCAGGTTAGCCAGCTCACTTACAGATACGAATTCCGTTACCTGTAATTTTGCTCCTTCTCCGTTTGCAGAACTTTCTCTGCGACTGGCCATTTCCTGGCGTTTGTCGTGACGGCGTTTTGCTTTGGTAGAACGGCCACGGGAGTTGCCACCCAGTTTGGCCATTGTTTCCTTGATCTTATTCTGGATCTCGTTCTTGTCAATTTCTTTATCCTTGTCTTCCGGTCTGCGTGGAGCACCTTGTCCGTAACCACCACCTTGACCCGGACGGGGTTGGCGGGCTTGTAATGGACGGCTGTTGCCAGTACCTGGAGCTCCCGGAGGGCGATTTCCACCTCCTGGTGCACCACCACCTGGTCCACGGTTTCCACCATGTCCTCCACCTGGGCCACGATTATCACGGTTTCCACCATGACCACCGGGTCCACGATTTCCACCATGTCCTCCACCCGGGCCTCCTGGTCCGCGATGACCTCCACCCTGATGAGTGCCTGGTCCTCCGGGACCGCGGTTTTCGCGATTACCCTGGTGTCCTCCGCCTGGTGCATTTTGTCCGCCTTCTTTAGCGAACTCACCTGGTTTGATGGGTTCTGGTTTCTTTTCTATAACGATGCGCTTGCGCTTACGTTTTTCGTCTTTAGAGTTGTTAAACCCTTTACTATTATCCCTGCGATCTTGCTGCACTGGCAGGTCAATCTTTCCGATCACCTTGGGACCAGTGAGTTTATTAGCCTGGATATTTTCGATCACTGCTTTGCTGTTGTCGTCTCCTGATTCGTCTGTTGGTTCATTAGAAACGGGGGGCTGAGGTGTTTCCACTTTGGCAGCCGGCCTTTCTGCTTTTTCTTCTCTCGATGCTTTGGCCTGAGGGGGAGTTTGTTCAGCGGGTTTCTCTTCTGCTTTCGCAGCTGGTTTTTCCACTTTTACTTCCGGTTCCTCTTTTTTGGCGACAGGCACTTCTTTCACTTCAGGAGCAGGCGTTGCTTTCACTTCCGCAACCGGTGCAGTTTCCTGTGGTGCGGGTGTTGGTTTATCCTCAACAGTTTCAGTGTCGTCTTTCTTTTTGGCAGCAGGTTTCTTAGCAGTGCGGTTATCCTTATTCAGCGCATCCAGATCGATAGAGCCCATTATTTTGGGACCATTGATCTTGGGGGCTTCAGGTTTCACTACTTCTTCTGCTTTAGGTGTTTCCTCCACAACAGCTTTTGGTGCAGGCGCTGGTTCCGGTTTAGGTTCCGGTTTTACTTCCTGTACAGGCTGTGGTTGTGGTTTTGGTTCAGGTTGCGGTTCGGGTTTAGGTTCCGGTTTCGCTTCCTGTTTTTCCACCTTTGCTTCCGGTTGCGGTACCACCTTAGGTGCTACAGGTTCCGGTTGTGGCTCAGGTTTGGCAGGAGCCTCTTCTTTCTTTTTAGCAGCAGCGGTATCAGCATCTTCTTTCTCTTTCTTCTTCGCTGCAAGCTCTGCCTCTTCCTTCTCCTTCTTTTTGGCTGCATCCAGCACGGTTCCTTTAGGTAAGGCTATCTGATCACTTTTCTTCTTGTTTGCCTTATCCTGTTGAAACTCATTCTGCAAGGAGTTGTACATCTGGGCTGTGAGACGGGCGTTAGGAGATCCGAATCCGTCCATATCATAGCCCTTATTGGCCAGGAAATCGATGAGCGTTTCCTTTCCAATATTGAATTCCTTGGCCGCAGCCAGCAATCGCGGTGTGTTGTTTGTTACTTCAGGCATATCGTATTCGCGTCCTTCCCGTTTAATCCCCACCAGCCGGCGGAGTAATTCTTTTAACATTTTAACAAATAACTCAATTATCTCTGCAATCAAAAAAGCCTACCACTTGGGAAGGGGTAGCGGACGGCTTTATTCTTTTTCAAATTCTTCCTGCAAAATTCTCCTCACTTCATGTACGGTTTCCTCTTCGAGGTCGGAACGGCGTACAAGTTCTTCCGGAGTCAGATCCAGTACACTGCGGGCAGTGTCGCAACCAATGCGTTTTAATTCATCGATCACCCATGCTTCAATTTCATCCGCGAATTCACCCAGGTCAATGTCAAACTCAGTTTGTTCCTGTTCTTCATCACGGAATACATCTATCTCAAATCCCGTCAATTCGCAGGCCAATTTTATATTCACCCCTTTCTTACCGATGGCCAGTGACACCTGGTCTGGTTTAAGATAAACGGATGCATATTTATTTTCATTGTCTACGTCCATACGGCTAATCCTCGCTGGCGTCAGCGCACGTTGGATCAGCAGTTGTATGTTCGCGGTATAGTTGATAATGTCGATGTTCTCATTGCGCAGCTCACGAACGATACCGTGGATACGGCTACCTTTCATACCTACGCAGGCACCTACGGGGTCAATACGGTCGTCATAAGACTCCACAGCCACTTTGGCTCTTTCGCCGGGTTCCCTTACGATTTTTTTGATCACGATAAGACCATCGAAAATTTCCGGCACTTCAATTTCGAGAAGTTTCGCCAGGAAGGAAGGATGTGTTCTGGAGAGGATGATCAATGGAGAGTTGTTCTTCATCTCCACTTTTTTCACTACCGCCCGCACATTTTCACCTTTTTTGAAATAATCTGTTGGAATCTGCTCGGATTTAGGCAATATTAACTCATTCCCTTCATCATCCAATAATAAAACTTCCTTTTTCCATACCTGGTATACCTCGCCTGTCACGATCTCGCCTACGCGGTCGCCATATTTCTTCACCAGGATATTCTTTTTCAGGTCACCGATCCGGGCAGTCAGCGTTTGTTTGGCTGCCAGGATAGCACGGCGGCCGAAATCCAGGATCTCTACCTCTTCGTACAAGTCTTCTCCTACCTGGTAATCAGGTTCTACCAGGATAGCTTCCGAATATGCGATCTGGGCGTTGTCATCTTCTACCGTACCATCTTCTACGATCATACGGCGGCGGAGGATCTCCAGGTCACCTTTTTCGGTATTTACAATCACGTCAAAGTTCTCATCTGAGCCATATTTCTTACGCAACAGCGTCTTAAACACATCCTCTAACACCTTCATTAGGGTCGGGCGGTCGATATTTTCCGCCTCCTTAAACTCGGTGAATGACTCAATCAGGTTAATACTAGCCATGTTCTGTTATTATTTTTTAAAACACGATGCACACCTTTGTGTGCTTTATTTCGGATAAATTGATATTTGTTTGTTTAATCTCTTTTTTCTTACCTACTGTTTCTTCCAGCACCAGTTCTGTGTCATTGAAGCTCAGCAGCTTGCCTTCCAGCGTGGTGCCGTTCAGCAACATCACTTCCACTTTTCTGCCCACATTCTTTTGGAACTGACGCGGAGACTTTAATGGTTCGTCCAAACCGGGAGAAGATACTTCCAGGGAGAAATCATCTGCCGGAAATAATCCGGCCGCTTCCAGCAGCGGGTATAATTGCCTGTTCAGCGACACCAGCTTGTCGATGGAAGCACCATTATCTGCATCTACAAAGACCTTAATATTATTGGTAGGTTTGATCTTAATATCCACCACAAAATACTCTGGTTTGTCCGCCAGGAGCGAATCCAGCATTTCCCGGATGGGTGCTATCACTTGTTCGTTTGCCATACAAAAAAGAAGAAGGGGACTTTTTCGTCCCCTTCATTTGAATCATTTTTCCACTACAAAATTAGCATTTTATTTCATTACAAAAAGTATTTCTTCTAAATATAATACAGTACAGGCCTTGGGAAAGCCGCAACCACACACATGTTGTTTAATCTTAATAGAAATTGTAAATGCGGTTGGATTACGCTATCTTGTATACACATGCAGCGCTATCTTCCCAAAATAAATATCGAACTGATCGCCTGGACCACCGGCCTGCTCTACCTCGCTATCATCCATCCCGGCGAGGGTTTCACCGGTTTTTGCTTCTTTAAAATGATTGGTTTTGGCGGCTGCCCGGGTTGTGGCCTGGGTACTTCCATCAGTCATCTTTTTCATGGGGAATGGCAGGAAAGCTGGGAAAGTCACAAACTCGGGGTGATTGTATTAGTGGCTTTGTTGTGGCGGATCATTCAACTGATAAAACTTTTCCATATACCATTTAAGCCTGTAAAATAAACGCTATATGAACAACTTCCATTTTGCCATGTTACCTGGCATCGACCATGAAGAGATTATCTGGCTGGAGGAATTAACCAAAAAATACGATGAAGATACGCGCCAGCGCTTCCTGGTCCTTTACCAGACAAGGCGCAAAGATCCCCAAACGATACTGATCACCTGCCTGCTGGGCCTGGTGGCCGTAGCCGGCATTCACCGTTTTTTGATGGACCAGGTGCTGATGGGTATCCTTTACCTGTTCACCGGAGGCTTCTGTTTAGTGGGTACAATTATCGATGCCATGAACTATCGCAAACTCACCTGGGAGTACAATAAACAGGCTTCCATGGATGTTGCAGCGATGATCGGACTTCGTTAAAGAATCCCTAAAATGGGGCAAGAAATGGGAGATACTGTTATCTTTGTGTGATTATGTCAATAGGTAAGTTACTCATCTTTATCATCGTAGGCTGGATCCTTTATAAACTGGTGTTTGAGTTCATCATTCCGGTCTATAATTCTACCAAGCATGTCCGCCGCCAGGTAAGGGATATGCAACAGCATATGCGTGAGCAATTCGAGCAACAGCAGCAGCAACAACAAGCTCCTCCTCCTCAGCAACCTTCTCCCAAACCCAGGGAGAAGGGGGATTACATAGATTTTGAAGAGATCAAATAATCACTTCCTGAAAATATCCAGGATGGTTTTCGGCGCCTGCAGGTGAATAGCCTGTATACCCAGTTCTTTCGCGGCTTCCACGTTAGGAAGTGTGTCGTCAATGAACAAAGTATGCTCCGGCCGGAGATCATTTTCATCGAGGATCAACTGGTAAATTTCCTTCCCGGGCTTGCGAAGGCCCACCAGGTGGGAATAGTATGTTCTGTCGAAAAAGGAAGCGAGGGATGATATGCCCCGGCTTTTTTCCAGGATGGTATTGAATGCTGCCAGGTGAATGGCATTGGTATTGCTGAGCAGGAATAAGTTGTAATGCTGCCGTAACTGCTGCAGCAGCTGCAGCCGGGCTACCGGGTAATCCAGCAACATGGCATTCCAGGCGGTAATGATGGCCTCGTTGGTTACCCCCGCCGGTAAGTGGGCTTTTATTTTTTCCAGGAATTCTTCCTCATTCACTTTACCGGTTTCCAAGTCCTCAAACAGGGAATTGGCATGGAGTTGGGAGAAATGTGTATTGAAATCAGCGATGCCCAGATCGGTGAATGCTTTGTGGGTGAGTTGGTAATCGATATTGAGAAGTACACCCCCCAGGTCGAAAATGATGTGTTGGATTCCTTGCATGGTGCCGCAAAGTTAAGGCCTGAAAGAAAAAAGAAATAATTCTTGGGGGATTGACTAAAAAATATTTAGTTTTGCCGTCCCTGAAAAGGGCCCAATTAAAGTTTATATATATATTTTTGTCCGAAAGGACTGGTCCTATAGCTCAGTTGGTTAGAGCATCTGACTCATAATCAGAGGGTCCTTGGTTCAAGCCCGAGTGGGACCACAAAACCGGAAGTTCATCTTGTATGGATTTCCGGTTTTTTTATGCCTATTCAAAAAAGCTATCCCCCGGCTTTTACGCCGAGGGATAAACTTCATGTCTAAAAGTAACGATAACGCGATCTCATCAAAGTGATAACTCCAGCATTCCTTCATTTCCGGGAAGGTCTGTTGCCTTGGCGCTGATCACTGCTCCGGTGTTGGCCAGTGTAACCGTGTACACCCATTGCCCTCGCTTAACCGGGTTCAGTAATGCATTGCCTTCTTCCAGCAAAACGCCGGCGGAATCAAAGATGCTCACCTTTACGCTGGCTACCCTGAAATCATCTTTCGCATGAACAACGATCGTTGAACCGGGTGTTCCATTGTAATTGGATGCATCGATCTTTTTTACAACAGGGGCTTTCAGATAGTCTCTGAAGGCCATGTTATAGGCAGTACTTCCGAAAGGGGCTATTTTCTCATATTCCTTTTTTAAGTCTGCCGAAGCAATAGCACCCTGTGCGTACAGTACTGCTTCTGCGAACCGCTCGCGGGCTTCTGTTTGTTCTTTTGTAGCTACCGCGCCTTTTTTAACGGACGGCATCTTTACGATATGTGTGTTATTTCCGCGTTTACGGTAAACGAATTGTTTACCTACATTTCCACTTGCACCGCGGACGAGCAAGTTATTGTTTATGTTAGCCATGATAGACTGTTTTAACTGGTAAGAAAAAATTGTTTAAATCTGTGATCCCCGCGCCAGGAGAAAGTTTCCCGGGGTGCTCCTCCCGTTCCACTTAAGCACTGCTCCTTTTGCGGCGATCAATAAGTCAAAATTATATCCAATTCTGTGGGGACTAAAAACGTATGACGCGTTTTGACGCTTTTGACGTTTTTTGTTCATAATAAATTGGTATTCTTTTTCTTATGCTTTATCCTTGCTTCATCCTTGCTTTAAAGTAGCTTAAACCCGCTCCAGGCTGCAACATGAAGCAAGGATGAAGCAAGGATAAAGCTACCATAGCGGGTTTATCTAAAATTCAATACTTTTATGCCCATGGTAAAGACTTCAAAGCAAACGGAAGGATCTGGATAGATGGAAAAGAAGGCGCTTTTCTCGGTTACGGGAGAGTGGAGCTGCTGGAAAAGATCCATGAAACGGGTCCTATCCGTAAGGCGGCGCAGGCCATGAAAATGTCCTACCGGCAGGCCTGGGAGTTCGTTAAACAAATGAATGAACAAACAGAAAGCCCCCTTGTACTAATGAATGTCGGTGGTAAAGGTGGTGGGCAAACACAACTCACCGAAGCCGGATTACGGGCCATTGAAACGTTTAAATCTTTCAATGTTGCTTTTCCTGAAACACAAGTCAACCTGACCAAAATCATTCCCACCAACCACCCCAATTCCTTAGCTTTACAACATGCATCAACGTATCATAGCCACGTTCCTCTTTCTCACCTGGCTCTGCCAGGTCGGGGACCGATATGTAGTGATGCTGGAGTTCTACCTCAATCAATCCTACATTGCGAAGAACCTCTGTGAAAACCGCGCCAGGCCACAGTTGAACTGTAACGGTAATTGCGTGCTTTCAAAGAAGCTCGCAGAAGAACAAAAGAAACAACAGGAGGTTCCTGCTAAAAAAACGGAAAGTAAAGAAATCATTTACCTAAGCTGCAAAACAGATAATACCCTCTCTAACGCATATACTTTATTAAACAACACTTTCATCTTTCCCATATCCATCGGATACCCTGTAGATCAATCAGCCGCTATCTTCCATCCACCCACCGCATAGGCGCATACTCCACATAAATTAAAACTCCCGCATAAACGCAGGCTTATTGTCATGTCTATTGCTGCACCATTCCGCGGCCGGGAATTCTATTGCCTTAAACTCAACAAACTATGCAACAAGCAAAATTACTCATCATATTCCTGTTCATTTTTTCCGCGTGTAAAAAAGATTCCATCGCAACAGATACTTCCAAAGCCACACTCAGCATTCAATTCGATAATGTTGCCGGAGATAAGAACCTCCAACTGAATACCGGTAATTATTCCAACGAAGCAGGAGAACAATTCAATGTTTCCCTGCTGCAATATTTCATCAGTAATATCAAAGTAAAAACAGCCGCAGGTGTGGAATATGTAATTCCGCAGGACAGCAGCTATTTCCTCATCTCAGAAAGTAATCCATCCACACAGTTCGTTAAAGTAAAAGTACCGCAGGGAGATTATGCCAGCATCAGCTTTGTGCTGGGTGTAGATAGCCTCAGAAGCACGATGGATATTGATAAACGCACTGGTGTGTTAGATCCTTCAGGCGGGCATGATGATGGTATGTACTGGGGGTGGAACAGTGGTTATATCTTTTTCAGGATGGAAGGGATTGCTGCAGCAGCTCCCGTTGACCCCAGCGGACAACGTAAATTCAGATACCATATTGGCGGTTTTGGCGGCTACAGTGCCCCAACGATCAACAACATCAGAACGATCAGCGTAGACCTCAATGCAGGTGGCGTGGCAAAAGTGAGAGCAGGCCGACAGCCCAATATCCACCTGATGGTAGATATCCTCAAGGTCTTCAATGGCCCGAATAAAGCCAGCATCGCAGCAAACCCTACTGTGATGTTCAGCGAATTCAGCGGGAAGATTGCCAACAACTTCTCCAGCATGTTCCATCATGATCACACTGAAAACTGATGACCTATGAAACAACTCTTAATCGTACTATCCATATTTATACTCGCCTGTACCAAACAGGACCTGATGGAGCGTTTCTTCGGTTTTAAACAACCGGAGAACTTTCCACCCAGGGTATATAAGAAAGAAGTGACGCAGGCTGGTTTTGAATTAGGGAGGAAGTTATTCTATGAACCCCGGCTTTCCAGGAACAATACTGTCTCCTGTGGAAGCTGTCATATTCAAAGCGCAGCCTTCACACATCATGGCCATGATATCAGCCATGGAATTGACGATCGCCTGGGCAACCGCAACGCCACTCCCATTATGAATATGGCCTGGCACACTACTTTCATGTGGGATGGCGGAGTATTTGACCTCGACCTTCAACCCATCGTTCCCATCACAAACGTGGTGGAAATGGATGAAACGATAGACAACGTATTGAATAAACTACGCAACCACCCACAATACCCTGAGCTGTTTAAAAAGGCTTACGGCAGCACGGAGATCACGTCTGCCAAAATGCTCAAAGCCTTGTCCCAGTTCATGGTGATGCTGGTAAGCGCCAATTCCAGGTACGATAGCGTCAAAACAAAAAAAGCCACCTTCACTGCCGAAGAAGAACAGGGCTATAAGATCTTTCAACAGCAATGCAACAGTTGCCACCAGGAGCCGCTGTTCACAGATCTTTCTTTCAGGAATAATGGCATCGGGCCGGGACCCGCCAATGATGAAGGCAGGGAACCCATCACACTCAACCCGGCGGATAAATTTAAGTTCAAAGTACCCAGTCTACGTAACCTGGCTTATACGGCTCCCTACATGCATGATGGCAGATTCTATTCCCTGGATGCTGTATTAAACCATTACGCAGATGAAGTAAAGGATATGCCCACACTGGATCCTCTGCTAAAGAACGGCATTGCTTTAACAACTACAGAAAAGGCACAGTTAAAAGCTTTCCTGAATACCCTGAACGATAAAATTTTTATAACAGATAAACGATTTGCTGAACAATGAAAAAGATGGCCCTGGTATTTATAGCCTTATTCGTGTACAAGATTTCAGCAGCCTGCGATATCTGCGGCTGCGGAGTAGGCAGTTATTACATCGGGTTGCTGCCTGATTTTAAGCAACGCTTTGCAGGCCTGCGTTATCAATACAAAACCATGCGTTCTCATCTTGGCCCGGGAGGCAGCACTTCTTACCTCACCACAGATGAAACTTACCAGACAGCTGAATTATGGGGCGGCTGGAATATCGGGAAGAAGTTCCGGGTGCTGGGCTTCGTTCCGCTTAATTTCAGTGAACGCAGCAACCAGGGCATATCCAAAAGCAAAACAGGACTGGGAGATATTGCTGTTACAGGATATTATCAGGTGTTCAGCAAAATGAATACGGCGGCGCATTCTTTATGGATCGGTGCAGGTGTGAAGCTGCCTACCGGCAAATATGAGCCTGCGGAAAGAAAAGAAAATGAAGACAGTCCCAATAACTTTCAGCTGGGAACAGCCAGTATGGATTTTACACTGAATGCCATGTACGATATCCGGCTAATGGATATAGGATTGAATACAAACATCAGCTATAAGCTCAACACCCGTAATAAATATGATTATCAATATGGCAATAAGTTCACCGCCAACCTGCTGGTCTATTACAAACTACGGCCGTTGAAAGACCTTTCCATTTCCCCTAATGCAGGTATACTGTATGAAACAGCAGATGAGGATACAGAACAAATAAGGGTCGATGTTTCCGGTGGTTATACTCTGATGGGTACTGCCGGCATAGAGCTTTCTTTTAAACAGTATGCTATCGGCGGTAATTTTCAACCGGTGCTTTCGCAGGAGCTGGCCGGCATGAAAGTAAAAGCAGGGAACAGGACGATGGTACATTTGACTTATTTATTTTAGGCGGAAATCACCCTGAATTTGTCGCGTTTAACCATGTTCTTTCAAATTAAAAGAGCCCACCTTTGTTATACAAAACTCAAGGTTATGAAAAAGAAAACATTCTCTATTACAATTGATGCCCCCGCTGAAAAAGTGTGGGAACAACTCTGGGGTAAAGAAAGTTACCGGGTATGGACAGCTCCTTTCGCCAGCGGATCAGACGTTAAAACAGATTGGAAAAAAGGCAGTAAAGCCGTGTTCGTAGACGGCCAGAACAATGGCATGGTATCCGTGATCGCTGAGAATATTCCTAATGAGTATATGTCCATTAAACACCTCGGCAACATGATCAACGGGGTAGAGGACCTGGACAGTCCGGAAGTGAAAAAATGGGCCGGTTCCGAAGAGAACTATACCCTTAAAACAGTGGGCGACAAAACAGCTTTAACAGTAGAACTGGACCTTCCGGATGAGTTTGAAAATCATTTTGACGAACCCTTTCCCAAGGCATTAAACGAATTGAAAAAACTGGCGGAATGATCATTAAAGCCAGGGTGAAAGAAAACAAAGAAAGCACAATAGCCAGGAAATAGCGGAGAAAATTGTATACTTTCACCCTGCTATGATCATCCTTATCCAATCCAAAGACCAGATAGGCCTTGTTGCCGTTATCTCCGGTATATTAGCCAAGGCCGGCCTCAACATTGTTTCCCTCCGTGAACACGTGGATAAAGTGGAGAACCGTTTTTTCATGCGCATAGAGGCAGAGAACGAAACAGATCCCTTACAGCTGGAAGCTGCCATCCGGCAGGTACTTCCTGAAAAAGCACTCATCACCATCAATCCTAAACAGGAAAAAAAGATCGTATTACTGGTCACGAAGGAATATCATTGCCTCGGTGATATCCTCATCCGTAATTACTTCTCTACCCTCGGGGCAGAAGTGCAAACCGTGATCGGTAATCACACTACACTGGAGGATGTCTGCAAAAGGTTCGGTATTCCCTTTGTGTATATTTCCCACGAAGAAGAACAGTTTGAGGCAAAGATTATGGAACATATTGTGGCACTTGATCCTGATTACATTGTACTGGCCAAGTTCATGCGGATCCTTTCACCTGCTTTCGTAGCAAAGTTCCCGGCCCGCATCATCAATATCCACCATTCTTTCCTTCCTGCTTTTGCCGGTGCCCAACCTTATAAACAGGCATTTGAAAGAGGCGTGAAACTCATAGGTGCCACCTCGCATTTTGTAACAGATCAACTGGATGAAGGGCCCATCATCGCGCAACAGGTCATCCCCGTTAATCACTCTTTTACAGCAACAGATATGGTAAAGGCGGGTAAGGACATTGAAGTATCCGTACTAGCTAAAGCATTGAGACTGGTACTGAACGATAGGGTATTTGTCTATCGCAATAAAACAGTAGTGTTTGAATAAAAAAAGCCCCGGGCAGGGCTTTTTAAAATCTTAATCTTTCTTTGGTGGAGCTGGTGGAGGCGGCGGAGGCATTTTCTCATCCTTCTTAATCACCGGAGGCGATGGTGGCGGAGGCGGCAAGGGCACTTCCTCTTTCTTCACCACCGGAGCTTTGAACTTCACCATTTTACCTTTAGGATTAGAGGCCTCTTTGCTGGAAGCCACGTCTTTTTTAACAATCGGCGGCGTAAGCTTTTCATGTTTCTTCACATCGGCAACTGTCACTTCTTTTTGATGAACAACGGGCGGAGGGAGAGGTGTTTTCTTTGGCGCAGCTTTTTCCTGAGCCAGTAATGGGCTGCCGGCAATTAAACATGCAGCAACCAGGAGGGCGGTGTTTCTGAGCATAAGGAAAGGTTTTTTATTAAGACGCAGCCTTTCCATAATTCCATAAAAAGATTTTTAATCCAGGTAAGCAGTTCCCATACCGGGTGCTATTTCAAAAGCAATATTCACTTTTGTGCCTTCTGCCAGGCCATCTTCGCTATAGAGGTCAAATACATGGATGTTGAAAGTAGTGTTGAACAATGCTTTATAGAGTTCCACCCGCTCCATGCAAAGGCTCATTCCTTTGGAGGCATGGGATTCTCCCCGTAAGCCATTTCCCTGCCTGCGGGATGATTGCTCCCGCCCAATGCCGTTATCCAGGATCTCACACATCAACACGTCCTCTTTCAACCTGCGCCAGTGGATCTGTAACTTCCGCTGTCCTTCTTTGTTCATGAGACCATGCCAGATAGCATTTTCGAGGAAAGGCTGGATCAACATACCGGGTACAAAAAATTCATCCGGGTTGATCCCTTCGTCTATCAGAATGTTGAACTCGAACGGTTTACTGGTCCGCAAAGCCTCTATTCTGAGATAATGTTGCAGCAGGTCTACTTCTTCCCGCAGGGAAATAAAGTTCTTTTCAGAATGCATCAACACCATCCGCAGCAGTTTCGCAAAGTTGGAGAGGTACTCAGATGCTTTATCGATCTCTTCTGCAAGGATGCAGTTATAGATACCGTTCAGGCAGTTGAAGAGGAAGTGGGGATTCATCTGGCTT
The DNA here is from genome assembly GCF_039545795.1 of Chitinophaga niabensis. Classification (NCBI taxonomy): domain Bacteria; kingdom Pseudomonadati; phylum Bacteroidota; class Chitinophagia; order Chitinophagales; family Chitinophagaceae; genus Chitinophaga; species Chitinophaga niabensis. The sequence goes on from NZ_CP154260.1 coordinate 6,099,546, forward strand.
TTGAGGGTCACCAGCCTGAACTCTGCGAGCTGTTTATGCAGCAATTGTACTTCCAGCTCCTGCCTGCGGGCTTTTTCTTCTATTAAAGACCGGCCTATTTTGGAGGAACAGATGGCCGCGATCTTTTCGAGCATGGCCAGGTGTTCAGCCGTATAGAAATACTTACGTGGGTTTTCCGTGTCAATTACGCCGATCACTTTCCTTTCGTAGTAAATGGGCACGGCCAGTTCTGAAAGCCGTTTTTCATCATCAACAATATAACGTGCGTCTACAGTAGTATCCGGTACTATTTCAGCCCTGCCGGACAATGCCACATATCCTACAATTCCTCTGCCCAGGGGTATTTCTATGGGATCGCGGATCTCAAAACGCTCAGGATTTTTAGGGCCATAAGCTGCTTTCTGGATCAGTACGTTGCGGTCTTCATCCACCAGGTAGATCACGCAGTCTTCCAGGTTGAGGTGGGAGATGCAGTTCTTGGCAATATCCCAGAGGATATCGTCTACCGTGTTTTTGCCAAAAAGGGAGGTGGTAAAGTAATTGAGGGTGGCCTCTGCTTTATACTGACGCTTATAGCGCAGCATTTGCCGGTATATCCCGGCAATCAGCAGCAACAACACAGAAACAGTTATAATATATACAACGACAGACATGGTTACAAAAACTCCCAAAAAGTACTCATTTTTATCCACAGCACGTTATATTTGTGGCCATGGAGCAGATAGTGCAGCAAATAGAAGCATATAAGCAGGAGATTGCCGCTTTCCAGGCCAAAACGGCAGAGGAGCTGGAACAATTCCGTATTAAATTTCTCGGAACAAAAGGCATTGTAAAAGGCATTTTCGGGGAAATGAAGAACGTTGCCAACGAAAAAAAGAAGGAGTTCGGCCAGGTGCTGAATGCCTTCAAACAATTGGCAGAGGCTAAATACGAGGAGTTTCAGCAGTTGAAGGAAGCAGGAAATGGCGCAGCCGGCGAGCTGGACCTTACCCTTCCCGGTGAACCCCACAGGCTGGGTACCCGCCACCCTATCAGCCTGGTAAGGAATAAAGCTATCCGCATCTTCGAAAGACTGGGTTTTACCATTGCGGAGGGCCCTGAAATTGAAGACGACTGGCATAACTTCACAGCGCTCAACCTGGCAGAAAATCACCCGGCCAGGGATATGCAGGATACTTTCTATGTGCAGAACAACCCGGACTGGCTGTTGCGCACCCATACTTCCTCTGCCCAGGTAAGAACAATGGAACTGGGGAAACTGCCCATCAGGATCATCTGCCCGGGCAGGGTATACCGTAATGAAACCATCAGCGCCCGTGCACATTGTTTCTTCCACCAGATAGAAGGTCTTTATATAGCAGAGAACGTATCCTTTGCAGACCTCAAACAAACCCTGTATTACTTTGTACAGGAGATGTTCGGGGAGAACTTTAAAGTGCGTTTCCGCCCTTCTTATTTCCCCTTCACAGAGCCCAGCGCAGAAATGGATATTTCCTGCCTGATCTGCGGCGGCGAGGGTTGTAATGTATGTAAACACACCGGTTGGGTAGAGATCCTGGGTTGCGGAATGGTACATCCGCAGGTGTTGGAAAATTGCGGCATAGACTCCACCAAATATACCGGCTTTGCATTCGGAATGGGTATTGAAAGGCTCACCATGCTGAAATACCAGATCAAAGACCTACGGTTATTCTCAGAAAATGATCTTCGCTTCCTGAAACAATTCCAGGGAGTGTTATAACGAATATCGAAAGTGACAGGTAACACCGCCTGTCACTTTTTTTTAATCCCCCAACTAATGCTGAACACCATAGCAATTTGCGGAGCAGGGACCATGGGCGCAGGGATTGCCCAGGTTGCAGCCGCAGGAGGTTTTAAAACCATCCTGTTCGATACAAGAGAAGAAGCCCTGCAGAAAGCCATCACACAGATCAGCCGCAACTTACAGACAGCCGTAGAGAAAGGGAAGCTGGATGCAGCGCAGCCCGCTATCATTCTTTCCCGCATTTCCACAGTGCATGATGCACAGCAATGTGTGGCAGATGTGATCATAGAAGCCATCGTAGAAAACATTCCGGCCAAAGTAGCGCTGTTCAATCAACTTGCAGGCTTAAACTCCCCTGAGACCATCTTTGCCACCAATACTTCCTCCTTATCTGTTTCCGATATCGCCAAAGATGTACTACATCCGGAGCGTGTAGCCGGCATGCACTTTTTCAACCCTGCGCACCTTATGCAACTGGTGGAAATTGTAAGTGGCAGGGCAACCGATCCGGCTGTTGCGGAGGTATTGTATGCACTCACAAAACAACTGGGCAAAACGCCCGTGCGTGTAAAAGATGCTCCGGGTTTTATTGTGAACCGTGTGGCAAGACATTATTACCTGGAAGCCATGCAGGTGGCATCAGAAGGTACTGCATCGCTGCAAAGCATAGACAAATTGCTGGAAGCAACAGGTTTCAGGATGGGCCCTTTTGCTTTAATGGACCTCATTGGAAATGATATCAACTTTGCCGTTACCACTTCTTTATACGAAGCATTCAACCATGCTCCCCGTTTTAAACCAGGTCAGCTTCAGGCAGATAAAGTCGCCAAAGGAGAACTCGGCCGCAAAACCGGAAAAGGTTTTTACAACTATTAAATTACATTTGTGCCTTCATTAATACACATGAGATCATGATACTGGTAACCGGCGGTACTGGTTTTTTAGGCAGTTACTTATTGCGGGCCCTTGTGCTGGCCGGCAAACCGGTACGTGCATTATACCGCCGGCAGATCCCGGAACAGATCAATGATATTAAAGACCGGGTAGAATGGGTGAAGGGCGATGTACTGGACATTGGCTCACTGGAAGATGCCATGCAGGGTGTTGAACAGGTCTATCATTGCGCCGCCGTTGTATCTTTTCAACCGGACAAGCGCGACTATCTCTTAAAGGTGAATATAGAAGGCACGGCAAATGTGGTGAACATTGCCCTGGATGCCGGCGTAAAAAAACTGGTACATGTAAGTTCCGTTGCTGCCATCGGCAGATCATTAACACAGGCAGAACTCACAGAAGATATCCCTTGGGAAGAAAGTAAGAACAACTCCAATTATGCCATCAGCAAACATGGCAGTGAAATGGAAATATGGAGAGGTATTGCAGAAGGGCTGGATGCCGTGATCGTGAACCCCTCTATTATTTTAGGCAGCGGCTTCTGGCATGATGGCTCCGGTATGTTACTGAAGAATGCCTGGAAAGAATTCCCTTATTATACGGAAGGCATCAATGGTTTTGTGGATGTGGAAGATGTAGTGGAGGCAATGATAAGGTTGATGGACAGTGAGATCAGCGCCCAGCGTTTTATTTTATCTGCAGAGAACTGGCCTTACCGGCAATTGTTTACTACAATGGCAAATGCCCTGGGCAAAAAGCCGCCACATATTGCCACTAAACCCTGGATGGCTGAATTGGTATGGAGACTGGAAAAAGTAAAAGGCCTCTTGAGGGGTAAACGGCCCTTGTTAACAAAAGAAACAGCCCGAACGGCACAGCTGAAAGTATATTACAACAGTGATAAGATACGTGCCGCCTTACCTTCTTTCCGTTATAAACCCCTGGAACAAACCATCACGGAAATCTCCAAAGCCTTCCTACTTAAACAGCAAGGCAGCCATAGCGCCTGATAATGTCTGCTGCAGATCGGCATCTGCTTTTGTATTGATCCATGCTTTGGGAGCATCCCCTACAATTACAGCAGCAACGGGAATACCTTTCAACTGAAATTCATAACAGGTTTTCTCATAACTGTTCCTGATACCGAAACGGTTATGTACGGTTACCCTTATTTCTTCAGTAGCTGAACGAAGTACACCTACTGGTTTGTTTTCGTTCAGCTCAAGGAAGGATAGATTGCGTTTCAGGATCAGTTCCCAGGTCTTTAATGGCGTTAAAGCAGTTGCCCCTACATGAATATACCATAAGGGTGCATCTCCCGATAACCCGTTCAGATAAGATGGTAATGTGCGGTTGGAAAAAGTAATGGCATTTGTACTGAGCAGCTGAACGGGAACCTGCACATCTTTGCCTTTCAGGGTAAAGTAAAAGGCATCGCTGGCCTGTTTGATCTGTTTGGCAGGAGAATGATCCGCCACTCCGTTTGAACGGGAAGTAGTGTTGTATGCTCCCAGTGAAATTGTTTTGGCGCTTAACCAGCCGTCTTTGATCTTAACGGCTAACTCATTTTCCGTGGTATAGAGATCAGGCGCTTTAACAATAGTGGGTTTCACTACTGAGCAGGCAAGGAATGGAAGGCAGCCCATAATGAGCAGTCGGTACATCTTAAACATAGTATTAACTGTTGATCTTTGCCCAGATCTCCGGGATACGTTTTACCCAGGCTAATTCTTTTTTCTTTTCACGGGCTTCTTCTATCGGTGAGCCAAAATAGGTTTTACCTCCTTCAACGGAACTGGAGATACCACTTTGTCCTAATACAACAGCTCCCTTTCCGATGGTAAGGTCTTTATTCACACCTACCTGTCCCCAGAGGATCACATTATCCTCCACATGTGTTTTACCACCTATACCAACCTGTGCGGCAAAAAGGCAGTTCTTTCCGATCACGGCACCATGTCCTATATGCACCATGTTATCAAATTTGGTCCCTTGTCCGATGATGGTGTCGCCACTTACCCCTTTATCGATGGTACAGCTTGCGCCTATTTCCACATGGTCTTCAATGATCACCCTTCCGCAGCTTTCCAGTTTGTCGTACATCACTTCACGTTCTGCCCGTTTCTTAAAGTAAAAGGCATCGGCACCGATAACGGTACCTGCATGAATGATCACATTGTCCCCGATGATGGTATGGTCGTAGATGGTAACGTTGGGATGGATAAGACAGTTCTTTCCGATGCGCACATGATGGCCAATGAATACGTTTGGCTGAAGGATGGTTCCTTCACCAACTACTGCCGTATCACTGATAGGGGTAGTTGCGGGAACAAAGGGCCGGTAGCGTTTCACCAGGCTCACGAATGCACTGAACGGATCATTGATCACCAGCAGTGCCTTACCTTCCGGTGCAGGTACTTTCTTGTTGATGATGATGATGGTGGCAGCAGAGTTAAGGCAGGCATTGTAATACTTCTCAAAGTCAACAAAGGAGATGTCTCCTTCCGTTACTTTATGGATCTCATTAATGCCGGTAGCCATCAACTGATCGTTACCTGTCAGCTCTGCTCCTATGAGCGTTGCTATTTCTTTTACCGATATTGGTTTCTCAAACTTCATATGAACTTCGTTAAAGTGATGGCAAAGTTAGGGGGCGTTATCCACAATTTATTTCAGCGTGTGAATAAAATTTATTGCATTTTTTTTCTTTTGTGATGAAATTCTTTTTAATATTGTGTAGGGAATTTTATTTCCCTGTACTTACTAACCCATTCACATAACAAGAAAGTCTGATTGTTCCAACGGTCAGACTTTTTTTATTGCCTCTACAACCCGCGGCAGCAAAGTGTTTCAGACGATCATACTTTTTCATATCAACGAATGTATGTTGTAATGCCTCTCCGTTTTGAAGGGATTTTTGCCCTTTAGCGGGTCCGCCGGTTTTTCCGGTTTCTCCTCCTTTTTACCCTTTAAGCTCCCTTTTTAACAGAAATTTTTTCAAAGAAGGGTACTTCAGGGCATAAATTTTAACGAATTAAACGGATAACCGGAATCAATCCTGGAGATTAGCCATTTTTATGAGTTGCTGAAGGCGTAAGATGCGGATCTTCTTACCTGTAAGATCAATCACCTTCTCTTTCTTAAACTCAGAGAGGAGGCGGATTGCAGACTCTGTTGCAGTACCTACGAGGTTGGCGATCTCTTCTCTGGAGAGGGTTACATTAATGGTTTGATCGTCTTCCTCCAGGCCATATGTTTCTTTGAGTGTAAGCAGTGTTTCAGCCAAACGTTCCCTTACCGGTTTCTGTGAGAGGTGCGTGATCTTTGTTTCTGCTCTTCTCAGTTCGCTGGTAAGTATCTGCATCATCTTCAAGGATAATACATTATCCTTTTGCAGGAGATGCAGGAACAGGTCGCGTGGTATGAAACATACGGCGCTATCTTCCAGAACGGTAGCAGTAGCTGTGTATGGTTCATTGCTAATGAGTGCTTTATAGCCGATAAGATCACCTGGTTTTACCAGGCGTATGATCTGCTCTCTCCCTTCATCTCCTGAATGGGATAACTTAACCTTTCCGGTGTTGATACAATAAATGCCATAGGGATGTGCTCCTTCCTGGAAGATCACCTGACCTTTCTTATAGATCGCGCATTGTTTGGCGTTGGCGATCTCTTCCATGTGCTCTGGTGAGGATGTGGAAAATATATCGCTTAGATATTTGTTGCAGAACCGGCATTTTGTTTGATCGCTTAACATGTCATTCTCATAAAACCGCCAATGATGGGCCAAAATTACTAATTTACAGGCCCTTAACCAATACAAGTATTGTGAGCCTTCACTATTTTATCGTGTACAAGCCTTATGAGGTATTGACCCGCTTCGGGAAAGAAGGTGATAAGGCTGTATTGTCTGATTTTTTCAAGGTCCCCCGGGACGTTTACCCGGTAGGCCGGCTGGACTATGACAGCGAGGGCCTCCTGATCCTCACCAACGATAAATCTCTCAACCACCGCATTTTAGACCCCCAATTTGCCCATGAAAGGGAATATTGGGTACAGGTGGACGGTGCAGTGACCAATGCCGCCATTCAACAGCTCAGGGAAGGCGTTTCCATCAACATAGATGGCAAAGCTTACCGTACCCGGGGTTGTGATGCAGCCATCTTTACGGAAGACCCTTTTGTGCCGGACAGACATCCTCCCATCCGTTTCCGCAAACATATTCCGGCCCCCTGGATCCGTTTGATATTAAGGGAAGGAAAGAACCGGCAGGTACGTAAAATGACCGCTGCTGTTGGGTTTCCAACGTTGAGGCTTATCCGTTACCGGATAGAACAACTGAGCATAGATGGCATGCAGCCCGGTGATCTTGTGGAGCTTTCCCGGCCTGCTTTATACAATGCGCTTTTCAAATAGACCAAATGATTGTGCATCAATCAGAAATATGGCTTAATTTAACTAGGTTTGCCACAATAAACAGATAATATGCTCAAATCCATGACCGGCTTCGGCCGAGCGGAGATAACAAGGGGAGAAACCACCATTGTAGCAGAGATCAAATCGCTGAATGGGAAACAGTTTGAGGTGAACCTTAAGATGTCTCCGTTGTTAAAACCCTACGAGTTCGATATCCGCAACCTCTTACAGCAGGAACTGCAACGCGGTACGCTTGATGCTACCATCAATATCAAACAGAATGGTGCCACCCGCCCCGTGGTGATCAATACGGAGCTGGCCAGGTACTATCACCAGGCACTTTCTACTATGGCCACTGAACTGAACCTTCCCCAGGAAGACATGCTCAATGTGCTGATGAAACTCCCGGAAGTAGTAACCCCTGCCTCTGAACAACTGGCCAAATCAGAATGGCTGGAAGTAGAAGCCATCATCCGTTCCGCTATTGCTGAAATGGATGCTCACCGTATCGATGAAGGCAATATGCTGGAAAAGGACCTACTCCTCCGCATAGATAACATCATCCTGTATACGGATAAGGTACGTGAACTGGATCCTTTAAGGAAAGACCGCGTGCGTACCAGGCTGGAATCTCTGCTGGCGGAATATGTAGGGAAGGATAATGTGGATGGCAACCGCCTGGAGCAGGAACTGATCTTTTACTTAGAAAAACTCGATATTACAGAAGAACTGACGCGCCTTGCCAATCACTGCCGCTACTTTAAAGACATCCTTGCAGAAGCAGATGCCGCTAAAGGTAAAAAGCTGGGATTTGTGTTACAGGAGATAGGCCGTGAGATCAATACAACAGGTTCCAAAGCCAACGATTCCGCTATGCAGCAATGGGTAGTGATGATGAAGGATGAACTGGAAAAAGCAAAGGAACAGGTACTGAATGTGCTGTAATTCCTATAAAAAGATCCCCTGAAGATGAAACTGCGATTCAATTGCCTCCTGTTATGTATGCTGGCTGTTGCCTGCAAACCACCCAGGATGGAAACCTTTGAAAAGAACCGGGACATTCCCCGTTCTCAATGGACGATAGATAATAAACAGTCCTTTGAACTGGAACTTGCGCCGGAGGATACCGCATTCTATTACAACATGTACATCAATGTAAGGCATACGGATGCTTATCCTTATAGCAACCTCTGGCTGCTGGTGGGAACACAGTTACCTGGAGACAGTACTTCCGCTATCCGCCGGATAGAACTTCCATTGGCCGATACGTATGGTAAATGGCTGGGAAGCGGTGTGGATGATATCTATGAACACCGCATTCCCATTCAGCAAAATGCTATCCTTCCAAAACCCGGAACTTATCGTTTTACTTTTGAGCAGAACATGCGTCAGAACCCATTGCCGGAAATGCTGAGTGTGGGGCTCCGCATAGAAAAAGCTGCTCCGCGGAAATAATTGAGCATGAAGAAATCCTCCTCCGGCCTGCAAAGCAGGAAGGTGATCACCGGCATTTATGTTTTTGTGCTGGCATATACAGTGCTTCAGCTGTTATGGTGGGGAGTCCTGCTGCATCAGCAAAGCAAACAGATTGCAAAGTATGAGCAGCTGGAACTGACGCACCGGGTACAGGAACTTACACAGCCTGCGCAATTCATGTCTGAAATGCAAAGGCTGCATAAAGAACAGCAGATGCGTACGTTCAAATATGTTGGGGAAGGCATCATTTTCCTGGTACTGATCCTTGCAGGCGCTGCACTCGTTTACCGTGCTGTATGGAAACAAATGAAACTCTCCCAGCAACAGCAGAACTTTATGATGGCAGTGACGCATGAACTGAAAAGCCCCATCGCTGTCGCTAAACTTAACCTCGAAACATTAAGGAAGCATAAACTGGATGAAGAGAAACGGTTAAAGTTGCTGGATACTACTATCCGGGAAACCAACCGGCTGGACCAGCTATGTAATAACATCCTGCTGGCCTCCCAGTTTGAACATCAGAAGTACCAGCCTTTCCTGGAACAGCTGGATTTTTCCAGCCTGCTGAAAAGCAGTATGGAAGAATTACAAGGCCGTATTGCCAGCCATCCCATAAAAGCCGATATTGCACCTTATATATGGCTGAACGCGGATAAGTTCATGATGCAGCTGATGCTGAACAATCTTGTGGAGAATGCCGTTAAATATGCTCCCAAGGGTTCTGAGATCAACGTCCGGCTCTTTATTGAAGAAGAAACGTTAAAACTTACGGTATCGGATGAAGGAGAGGGTATACCACCGGCAGAAAGGAATAAGATCTTCCTGAAATTCTACCGCATTGGTAACGAAAACACCCGTAAATCCAAAGGTTCAGGTCTTGGACTATACCTGACCAAAAAGATCGTGGAACAGCATGGAGGCACTATTACCGTAAGGGATCATACCCCAAAAGGCACCTGCTTTGAGATCACCTGGAATGATTATTCCTTACAATCTGTATAAAATTAACCAGTTGTGCGTAATTTTATAGGCAATTACCGTTCACCATTCACCAATGCATCAATATGAAGGAAGCGACGAAAGCATCAATATTGCTGGTAGAAGATGAAGAAAATCTCCAGGAAGCACTTAAGCTGAACCTGGAGCTGGAAGGATATGAGGTAACGGCTGTGGACAATGGGACCAGTGCATTGAAAGCCGTTAAGAACGAATACTTTGACCTGATCATTCTCGATATCATGCTGCCCGAGATGGACGGCATCGCTGTGTGCGAAAACATCCGCATTCAGAATAATGAAGTGCCCATCCTGTTCCTCAGCGCCAAAAATAGCAGTGCAGACAGAGTGCTGGGGCTGAAAAAAGGCGGGGACGACTACATGACCAAGCCCTTCAACCTGGAAGAACTGCTCCTCCGCGTAGAGAAGCTGATCGTAAAGAACAAAAAGATCCAGGAAAAGGATAACGTACCCAATATCTACCGCTTTGGCAATAATATGATAGACTTTGCTGCACAAGAATGTGTAGGTAAAGACGGCAAACACCATGAGCTCTCCAAAAAAGAGACCATGCTGCTGAAACTGCTCATAGAAAACAAAGGCGAGGTAGTAACCCGCGAAAAGATCCTCCAGGTGGTTTGGGGTTATAATGTTTACCCTACAACCCGTACCATAGACAACTTTATCCTCAATTTCCGCAAGTATTTTGAGCAGGACAGCCGCAATTCCCAGTACTTTCATTCCGTTCGCGGAGTAGGGTATAAGTTCACAGATGGCTGATCACCAACTATCCCCCCTCCGCTGCCATCCGTAAGGCTGCTGCTGCCAGCTACTCAATCCCCCTTTTTCAGGGTGGGAAACAGGGCTATATTTGGCAGGCTTAGGAATTTTAAAGTATGTATAACCCCCTTAACGGATCCATCATATTGTATACATCATGCATTGTTCAACCCTTAACGGGAAAAACGGTCTACTGGATCATTTTTTTTGTGGTCATCGGAATACTCGGAGCATTATTCTGGTGGCGGGAGAAGAAACTTCGCAGAAATATGCAGGCAAGGATCGCAGCACAAAGAAGCCGCGCGTCCCTGGAATTGCATGCATTCCAATCCCAGATGGACCCCCATTTCATCTTCAACAGTCTGAATGCTATTCATAGTTATATCCTCTCCGCCAGTACGGAACAGGCCTCTACTTACCTTACCCGCTTTTCCCGCCTGATGCGTTTTACGCTGGAGAACAGCAGCAAGGAATGGATACCATTGGAAGAAGAACTGGAAACACTTGAACTCTATCTGCAACTGGAACAACTGCGGTTTGAAGGACAGTTTGAGTATGAAATACACACTGCCCCTTCATTGGATCTGCAGATGCTGGTACCTCCTTTCATTGTTCAACCTTATATTCAAAATGCCATCTGGTACCGGCTTTTACAAAAAACACCGGAACATAAAGGCATGATCAGGATAGAAATTGGGCAGAATGAAGATGAAGTGTTCATCCGTGTAGAAGATAATGGTGTGGCAAGGCAAAGCATGTTTCACCACCACCAGCAAAGAACTGCAGGTACCCGTGTGGCAGCTGAAAGGCTCCACTGGATGAATGCCCGCTATCATACACATGCGGCTATCAGTACCGGTCACCTGTTTGACCCCCATCATAATAAGACGGGTACTTACACCCTTTTTCACTTCCCCAATGTCACTACCACCTCTCTTCCCGAAGAAGAGCAGATTTTTAAGTAAATTCGATGTGCGAATAGTGAACAGAGGATCAACCAAAAGCATTTTACCTATATGCACGCCGTTATTATAGATGATGAGAAACATTGCCGCGATGTGCTGCAAATGCTAATAGAACGCCATTGTCCGGAAGTAACGATAGACGCCCTTTGCGGGGATCCGGAAGAAGCTTTGAAAGTGATCGAAAGATTGCAACCTCAGCTTGTTTTCCTGGATGTGGAAATGCCCGGCATGAATGGGTTCGAATTACTTGAATCCTGCGTCCGCCGCAGCTTTTCAGTGATATTCACCACTGCTTACGATCAATATGCCATCAAAGCCATCCGGCATAGCGCCCTGGATTTTTTATTAAAGCCTATCGATAAAGATGAGCTGGTGCAAAGTGTGCAAAAAGCACTCACACAAACCGCTAATTCCGCTACCAAGGTAGATGCCCTCCTGCAATTCCTGCATCAGCATGTACAGCCGAACGAAAGGCTGGCCCTGCCTACGGAAGATGGTTTGCGCATGATACCGGTAAAAGATATCACCTATTGCGAATCCGCCGGTGGTTATACGAAAGTGTTCATGGCACAGCAGGGTACGCCTACACTCATTTGCAGATCCCTGAAAGAAGTGGAAGAAGCTTTGAGAGAGAAAGGCTTCTTCAGGGTGCATAACAGTTATCTCATCAATCTCTCCTATATGCACAAGTACATTAAGGGAGATGGCGGCGAGATCATTATGACGGATGGAAAGAATATCCCCGTTTCACGGAACCGCAAACAGGATTTTTTAATGCGGATAGAAAGGTTATAGGTTGCGGATATCTTTCACGGCTATCCAACCGGTTTTACCATCAGACAACCGTACCTTGGAAAAATCTTTTGTGCTGTCCAGTACCTTTATTTTAATCCCTTCCTTTATTTCGAAGAGGTCTTTGCTGCCTTCATCCGGTGCGGATTTCACTTTGCCATTCTTCATTACAATGGCGCTTCCGCTGTTGTAGGCTTTATTCTGCATCCAGATAGCCATACTGAAATATCCAATGAACAGGATACCTGCAACGAGCATCCCCCAACGAAAAACAGGGCGTTTCATATTGGGCACGAAAAAATAAACGATGGCCAGTGCGGCCAGGATCCAGCAAAACACAATACTACCGGTAGCCCATCCTGCAGCAGTATGTATCACCTGTAACTGCAGCCACCATTTTTCAAAGAAGAGCAGTGGTAATGATTCCAGGTTATTCCCTACCTGCTGATTAGCCAGTGCCAGGTTCTGTTCTATCTGTTCATCTCCCGGTTTAAGGCTGAGGGCTTTTTCAAAACTATATACGGCCATGCCGGTCTGGCTGCTTTTATAATAAGCATTCCCTGCATTGTAGTAAAGGTCTGCCACCTGGTAACCGGAGTCTATCAGCTGCTGGTATTTATCCGCGGCTTCTGCATATTTCTTCTGTTCATACAGCTTGTTGGCTTCCGTGAACAGAACAGGGTCCTGCGCATACAGCGCAGTACCTAAGAACAATAAGATGTATAACAGGGGATTTACGAATGAACGCATCATAGTCTATTATTTTCCGGCCCTTCCTTTTAGTTCTTCTTCAACAGAACTGATCACCTGCACAGCCTGCTGGTAAGCATCCTGGCGATGTTCATTACTGCTCACAGGCGCATAGAGTGCTGTTTCGCATCTGTCTATCAGTTCTATCAATTGTAATTTGGTTGTTTCTTTCAGCCGGTCGCCCAGTTTATCCTGCACCACCTGTTTGCTCAGCTCTGCCATGGGGATCTTTAACTTGTGGCTGAGGTATCCCCAGGTAGCACGGGAAGTTTCTTCATAGAACGCTTTGTCTTTTCCCTCTTTCAGATAACGTGCCGCCAGTTCCAACCGTTTCAACGCTACTTTGTTGGCATGTTTATGTTTCAACATGGCCACATTGCTCTGCTTAAAGTTTTCACGTTTGCGGTACCAGGCCATTCCTGCTACACCCAGTAAAGGTAATAATAACAGGATCCAGAAAAGGGGTTTACCAAAGAAGAAGGGGCTGTGTTTACTCCAGCGCTGACCGGAAGTACGGATATTACCCAGTTCCGTTTTGCCGCCGAAGTCTTCTTTTTCTTTCTTCGCCAGTTTACCTGCAATCACATGTAAAGGGAAGGCGGAAGACTGTAATACTTTATAGGCATTGGCGGCAGGATCAAAATACGAGAACTCTACCGGTGGTAAAGTATGCTCTCCTTTTTCCTGCGGCATTAATACATACTGGAAGATCCGGGAACCGCTGAGCGGGTTACTGTTCTTATCGATATTGTCGGACAGTGTGGGATCATATTTCTCGAATGCAGTCGGAATGTTTAAAGGCGGCGGATTCAGGAGGTTCACATTTCCCTGCCCTGCAATCGTCACTTTCAGTGTGAGGGCATCATCTGTGCTAAGGTCTTTTTTATCCGCAACGGCCGTCATGGTGAAACGCCCTACGGCTCCATTGAAACTGGCCGGGCGCCCTGCAGTGGGTAATGGTTTCACATTGATCTTCACTACCGGGCTTTGGATTTTATAGGGTACTACTTCGTATTGTGGATTGCCGAAGGGATCATCAAAGAACGGATCATCAAATGGGCTTGCGCCGAATGCATCCCTGAAAGGATCATCACCGGACCTTTTCTTTCTTGCGCTGGCCATGGTTACCAAATGCACCTGGTTATCCACTTCTGCGGGATCCAGTTCCAGCTGGCCGGATTGTAAGGGGAATAATAATGTTTTTCGGATGGTGAATACTTTATACCGTTCTCCGTTCACGATCTCTTCTGTTGCCTGCGGAGGATTGGGCAGTTCAATATCCCTTGCTGAAAACCCTTTGAATGCAGGCACTTTGGTAACGCTTGAATTTGTCGGGAGGCGGGTATAGAGTTTATAAGTAGCTGTTAATTGCTCTCCTTCGTATACAGTGGTTTTGTCTACGTCAACCCGCACAAAAAGGTTCCTGCGCAGTTTCTCTTTTACATCTTCTCCTTTCTTTAAAATGCCGGGCTGATTTTCATATCCGTTATCAGGGAATGCTCTCCGTTGATAAGGCTGTTGTTGCTGCTGCGGTAATTGCGCGCCCTGCCCTCCTTTCACCACTTCAATATTCACGGGGTTACTTTTCACCAGTTTGCCATCTACCCTTGCGGTGGCTCCGGGAATGGTGAAAGAACCTGCTTTTGTTGGCTGCAAGATGTAACTGAATGCGATATAGTCTGTGCCCTTTCCATTCACATAGGAACTCCCCTGCATTTGCTGAGGCCCCTGTACAACATTAAAGCCGGTGAATTGTGGTGGCGAGAACTGGCTGAGGTTAACAGGATTTTCCAGCATGAACTGAATATGCACCATCTCATCCATTGCGATGGTATTCGTGTTCACAGCTGTGGTAAAACGAAATGTCTGCGCGACAGTTGTAAGTGTTGCTGCACAAATCACAAGCAGCGTTAGTAGATACTTTTTCAAACTGATATTGAAGTTCATCCTGGAAACAAATTTAACCAATGCTTACGGGGCCTATTGCGATCACGCGTTAAAAGTTAGTTAAAAATCTTGTAAGATTAGCCACTAGTAAGGATTTCACTCAATATCACCCAACATAGGGCGCATGAGTATATCTTCTACAACTGCCTGCTGGCTAAGGTTATACGCGGCCCATATCATGGCTGCCACATCTTCTGGTTCCATCAAACGCCCTGCAGGACCGTCAAATCCTTGCCAGGAAGCTGTTAAAGTGGGGCCTGGACTGATAGAGGTGACCTTTACATTATGGGGCTTCAGCTCTTCCCGGAGGTTCTGGGAGAAACCCAGGAGCGCGAACTTGGTAATGCTATAGGATCCGCCATTGGGGTATGCTTTATGGCTGGCTGTAGAGCAAAGATTGAAGATATGCCCTTTTTTTGCCGCTTTCATACCAGGCAGGAGATCGCGGGTAAGATGGTAGGCGCTGTAGAGGTTTACGGCCATCATTTTTTCCAGGTGCCCGTCTTCTTCCTCATGTACGGCACCAGGTACAAAAATACCTGCGTTGTTCACGAGTATGGCTGGGGCGGCTCCAAAGAACGTACGTACTTTTTGCCCGAAAGCCAGTACCTGCGCCTTATCACTCATATCTACCTTTTCTGCCAGTACTTTTACATGTTGCCGTTGTGCGGTAACGGCTGCTGTTGCTTCTTCCAATGCGGAAGTATTGCGTGCACAAATGGCGATATCAAATCCTTCTGCGGCCAGCTTTATGGCCACTGCCCTGCCAATTCCTTTACTGGCCCCGGTTATTATTGCATACATACCTCTAAAATAAGCTAATGCGGCATTCCCCCAAACAGGTGTGCGCGGGAAATAGTAAATTTGTAGCGGAGAACATTGCCAACGACCCGATTTTTTATGAGATATAAACATATTTTCTTCGATCTGGACCACACTTTGTGGGATTTCGAAGCCAATTGCATAGAAACGCTACAGGAACTTTATACGGAACATGCGTTGGAAAAAAGAGGCATTCCTTCTTTTGAAACATTTTACGCTTCTTACTCCGTGATCAATGATAAATTATGGGACCGTTTCCGGAAAGGGCTCATCACGCGCCAGGATCTGCGTACCAAACGTTTCTCTTTAACCTTCCTTGATTTCAAGATAGGGGATGATAAGCTGAGTACCGCTATGGGTAAGCGGTTCATTGAAATACTGCCTACTAAAACTGCGCTATTTCCGCATGCGGTAGAGGTGTTGGATTACCTGCAGCAGAAGAAGTACCCCATTCATATGATCACGAATGGTTTTGAGGAAACGCAACTCCTCAAGATGCAGCATTCTGGGATACAACATTACTTCACGCACATCATTACATCAGAAACCTGTGGTAGTTTGAAACCGCATCGTGAGATCTATGATTTTGCGGTGAACCTTGCATCCACTACTGCTTCCGATAGTATTATGATCGGAGATACATTGGATGTGGATATACTGGGAGCACAGCAGGTAGGGATGGACCAGGTGTATTTTGCGCCGAATCAAATTGTAGAGGGGGTGAAGCCTACTTATACGATCAAGTGTTTGAGTGAGTTGAAGGCGATCTTGTAGAGACTCTGCCGCGCAGCAGAGGGCGGAGGTTTTTTCTTTGTTAAGAGTAAGAACCTTATTGGGTAGCAAAGGGGGGGCTTTTGTTAAGAATAAAAGACTTACTGAGTAGTGGAGGGGTTTTCTTTTGTTAAGAATAAAAGACCTTGCCGCGTAGCAAAGGGAGTAGTTTTTCACTTTATTAAGAATAAAAACCTTACTGAGTAGCAAAGGATTTTTCTTTGTTAAGAATAAAAGACCTTGCCGTGTAGTAGAGGCGGAGGCTTTTCTTTTTAAAACAAAATACGCAGCAGAGGGCCGTGGTTTTTACTTTATTATTAAGAATAAAAAGAACACCCCCACGCACAATGTACGTGGGGGTGTTTATATTTTTAGCAGCTACTGCATGTTTGCACAAAAGCGGCTTTTTCTTTTAGATCACCCTTTCGCAGCAGGCTTTGCTTTCTTGGCTGCGCTGGCGGTTTTCATGGCAGCAGCTTTGCTGGGCATACAGCAGGATTTGCCTTTTGCGGTTTGTTCCTGTTTGCAGCAATCTTCTTTTTTCTCACAGGTAGCTTCTTTCTTCTTAGCAGTTACTTTTTCCTGTGCAAGCATGGGTCCGGCTAATAAGGTGATGGCTGCGAGTGCAAAAAATAATTTCTTCATGGCTCAGGTCTTTTTAATGTATATGGAAGATAGTAAAATTAACCCAACCGTGCAATCACCGTCTGGCCACCTTTTACGTTCTGCTCTAAAGCCACATCTACTTTTGTGCCTACAGGTAAGTAAATATCTACCCGGGAACCGAATTTGATGAATCCCATCTCTTCATTCTGTTTCACCTGCATACCTGCTTTCAGATAATTTACAATCCTGCGGGCAAGTGCTCCGGCAATCTGGCGGACCAGTATTTCCTGACGGCCATTGCCAATAACAACTGTATGGCGTTCATTTTCTGTGGAAGATTTCGGATGCCAGGCCACCAGGTATTTACCTGCATGGTATTGGCTCAGCTTCACTTCTCCGCTGATAGGGTTCCTGTTCACATGCACATTGGCAGGACTCATAAAGATGGAAACCTGTAATCTCTTGTCTTTAAAGTATTCTGTTTCAACCGTTTCTTCAATCACCACCACTCTTCCATCTGCCGGAGCGATCACCAGTTGTTCATCCTGGTTCAATACCCGGTTAGGTATGCGGAAAAAGGAAATAATGAAAAGGAATAAGATCAGGGAGATGGCTGATACCGTCCAGCAAAGAACAGGATTGGCCGGGAACCAGTAAAATAAAGCGCCGTTCAGCAGTGCCAATACAACAAAGGTTAGGGTAATGGTAGCAGTTCCCTCGCGGTGAATAGTCATTGTTTTTGTTTTCGTTTAATTTCTTTGCCGGTTTTTCAGCGGTACGAAGGTATGAAGAAAATACCTTCTATTTAAAAACAAAGAGCAGTACATAGATCCATGCAAACGGGGCCGCTACCAGCAAGGAATCGAAGCGATCCAGGAAACCTCCGTGGCCCGGCATTATCTTACCGGAATCTTTTACGCCAGCCATTCTTTTCAGGCGGGATTCCAGAAGATCACCCGCAGAACCAAAGATAGCGGCGATAGTAGCTAAAGCTATCCAGTGAGGCCAGTACAGCAGCTCATTCCCCCAGAAATATCCATAGATCCCGGCGGCGGCAATAGCCAGTACCATTCCGCCTACAGTTCCTTCAATGGTTTTCTTTGGTGAAATGGAAGGGAAAAAAGGTGTGCGGCCAATGAGGGAACCTACAATGTAGGCCATGGTATCGTTGATCCAGATAAAAAAGATCAGCAATAAGGGGATCAGTGCCCCATACATGCTGAATGACAATGATTCCGTGAGAGAGCCGCCCTGATGCCCTACGCGGATATCTACCAGCAGTCCCAATGGAACAGTTACATATAAGAGACCAAGGAGGGAATACCCGATAAATTTCAGGGTGAAGTTCTTACTCATAAGTATCTCTCCGAGTGGAAGTACCAGTATGAAAATAAAGGCGGTGACCCAGCCTATTTCGCCCAGGGACAATTCCCCGAAACTGAAGTTAGGTCCTGAGAAAGCCATCATGATGGCGCAGCCTGCTACCAGTACACCATACTTATGCCAGGGCGAAATTTCATTGTACTCCGGATCGATCAGCCTTACCAGTTTGAAATATTCTTTTAAGGCAAAGAAGTTGATCAGGAAAAATAAGAGGAAGAACGTGTAATCATTATACAACATGCCTCCCAGCATGATTGCTACAAAAAACAAAGCAGTAATGGTACGCGTGATAAAGGTCTTCATTCTTTACTAGAAGTTGGATCGGGCGTAAATCTACAGATTGTTTTCCATCTTCCCTTCCTGACTTGCGGCAATCAGTTCTTTTGCTTTCGCTTCGTTGGAATTATGTACGTACACTTCATCCATACCCGGTAACATTTGCACAAAGGATGAATCCTGGCGGTTCACTACCACGGCATCGATCTCATTTTCGAGCAGCATTCCTTTGATGATCTCCGCTTCAAAGGATATATTACTGCCAAATACTTTAACCCAGTCTTTTTCCATATTTCAATCTTTATTAAATATTGACTCATTATCGTTTTCTTCTTCTTCCGGCTCTGGCGGTAATGCAAAAGTCTGGCCAGCCAATTTTGCACGTTGCTGCAGTTGCCATAACAGGATGCCGGTAACCGCTATACTGATGAAAACAAAGTACAAGGGTACATGTTCATCTTTGGTGGCATCATAGCTGATCAGCTTAATCTGGTAAAGATACACTAACACTACTTGCAGCCCATTGTTCAAAAAATGCCCCGCTATGGGTAACCAGAGGTTGCCCGTTACAAAGTATATGGCGCCCATCAGGAAACCCAGCAAAAACCGTGGCATAAATCCGAGGAACTGGAAATGGATCACACTGAAGATAATGCCGGTGATAATAGCAGCCACCCAGCCGTTCTTAACCATTTGCGTCAGGATCCTTTGCACTACTCCTCTGAACAGTACTTCTTCTGCGATGGCGGGTAATAGGGCCAGCATAAAGAGGTTCAGGAACATGGCCCCTATGTCCGGCATATCCAGCAACCGTTTTGTTTGTTCGGCCAGGCTTTCTTCCAGGTCCCGCAGGCTTTGCGGAATGGGCCAGGAGGTATTCCATTCACTCAATGCGCCTACCAGGGGCAGGGAGCAAAAGATGATCAGTAATGCCAACAGCAATTGCACCAGCTTTGGTTTTTGCCTGATACCCAGGTAGGTAGCCGGTTCAGGATGTGTAAGGTAGGCAAAGAGCAAACCCGGCACCAGGAAGCCCACTACAGAATAGAGCATCTGAAAGACCTTCATGGCAAAGATGAAGTTCGGGCTGTTCCAGGCTGCGGGATCTTTATAATCCCCTATCGTGTAGCCGCCACTGATAGCAGGGAAGAAGGTGACCATGCCCAGTTGTGTGATCAATACAAATCCTATCCAGATGCCGAAAATAGTGGCCAATTGCATGAAGGGGGAATATTGCCTTAGGTAGCCCATAAATTATCGCTGTAGTATTTTTGCGTAAATTTACAGTGTGTTTGCCAGTTCAGCGACAAAATAAAAGGTGGCAACATATGAATCCGAATTATATGGTGAAAATAGGAGATATTGAATTGGGTGAATTCCCGTTATTACTGGCGCCCATGGAAGATGTAAGCGATCCCCCTTTTCGTGCAGTGTGTAAAATAAACGGGGCAGATCTGATGTATTCGGAGTTCATTTCTTCGGAGGGCCTTATCCGTGACGCCATTAAAAGCAGGCAGAAATTAGACATCTTTGATTACGAACGCCCTGTAGGTATTCAGATCTTTGGCGGCGATGAAGAACCCATGGCTATGGCAGCCCAGATTGTGGAAGCCGCCAATCCTGACCTGCTGGACATCAACTTCGGCTGCCCGGTAAAAAAAGTGACCTGTAAAGGTGCCGGAGCAGGCATCCTGAAAGATATTCCCAAGATGGTAAAGCTTACAGCAGCTGTGGTAAAGGCTACCCGCCTGCCCGTTACTGTTAAGACCCGCCTGGGTTGGGACGATGATACCAAAAACATTGAGGAAGTGGCAGAACGCCTGCAGGATGTTGGGATTAAAGCCCTTACCATCCATGGCCGTACCCGCACACAAATGTATAAGGGTCATGCGGACTGGACCCTGATCGGGAAAGTAAAGAACAACCCCCGGATCAATATTCCCATTTTCGGGAATGGCGATATCTGTACACCTGAACAGGCAAAGGCCGCCAGGGAAAGGTTTGGAGTAGATGGCGTGATGATCGGCCGTGCGGCTATCGGCTATCCCTGGATCTTTAATGAGATCAAGCATTTCCTGAAAACCGGCACGCATTTGCCACCACCGACTGTAGCTGAACGCGTTAAGGTATGCAAACAGCACCTCCGCCATTCCATCAGCTGGAAGGGAGATGTGGTGGGTATCCTGGAAATGCGCAGGCATTATACGAATTACTTAAAAGGCTTACCCCATATCAAGGAATTCCGCTCACAATTAGTAACTTGCAATACAGCGTCAACCATAGAAGAAGTACTGGATGCTGTAGCATTACAGTATAAAGATCATATATTTGAGAGGACAATGCCCCCAATGAACGAACCAGTGGACGTACCAATTCATCCTGATATGGAGTTAGCGTGTGGTTTCCCAGATTAAATCAATCCCAAGTTGAATCACAAAAAACCTCATCACAATGGCCACGATCAAAAATCTGAAAAACGAAGTCTGGAAAGACTTGCAGATCAAAAACAAATCTGCCCTGCGCAAAAGATACGCAGTGTCCAACATGGGTAGAGTGATCAGTTACCGGGAAAGCATGGACGATGGAAAGTTGTTGAATGGCTCTACCGTTGAGGGTTACACCGTACTCAACATTAAACCTGCAGACACTTATCAATCCCTCTATCTCCACCGCGAAGTTGCCCGGCTGTTTGCAAAGAAAGAAAGCCCCAAACAAAAATTTGTTATCCATCTTGATTTCGACAAGAAGAACAACAAGATTTCCAACCTCCGCTGGGCCACTAAAGAAGAGATGGAAAAACACCAGCAGAAAAGTCCCGCCAAGATAGCTTACAAAGAAATGCAGCGTAACCGCCAGAAAGGGCTGAAGCTGAATGTAACCAAAGTGAAAAGTATCAAACGCCTGCTGGAGAAGCCCGGTAAGAAAACCATGAAGCAGATCGCGGAGCAGTTTGATATCAGCGAAATGCAGCTGTATCGTATTAAGAGTGGCGAGAACTGGAGCCATGTTACTTTGCCTTAAGAAGCATTACAAAAACAGAACAGGCCCCCATTACCAGAACACGCAAAACACCCCAATTCCCACGTTATCTGAATAAAACATATTTTCAATGGCCGCGCCAACCAGCGCGGCCATTGGCTTTCAGGGCTTTCCTTGCAGGGATGGCCCTTTTGTTTTAACTTACCCTTCCAAATTGATAGACTATGTCCGGTAAAAAGATAGCCATTATTGGCGGCGGCAACCTCGGTTCCGCAATAGCAAAGGGCCTCCTGAAGAGTGGTTTTTCCAAAGCTGCAGAGATCACTGTTACCAAGCGTAACACATCTACCCTCAAAGACCTGAAAGAACAGGGGGTACAGGTAGAATCAGATAATGCCAAAGCCATCAGCCAGGCAGATGTAGTGGTGGTAGCCCTTAAACCGTACAACGTAAAAGAAGTGCTGAGTGAGCTGCGCGCCTCCTTTGATGCTAAAAAACAGATCCTCATCAGCGTGGTAACAGGTGTGTTCCTGGACGATCTTGAAAAGATCACACTTCCCGGCCTGCCTATTTTCCGCGCCATGCCCAATACGGCCATTGCCATCCAGGAATCCATCACCTGCATCTGCGGCCGCAATGCTACAGAAGAACAAAACCACTACGTAAAGGAGATGTTTGACCAGTTAGGCGTGTCCGTAAATATCGATGAGAAACTGATGGATGCAGCCACTGTATTAGGGGCCTGCGGCATTGCTTATGCCTTACGTTTCATCAGGGCCAGCATACAGGGAGGTATTGAAATAGGATTCGATGCCCGTACAGCCAACCTGATCGTTGCGCAAACCGTAAAAGGTGCAGCGGAATTACTGATCAAGGAAAAACGCCATCCTGAAGAAGAGATTGATAAGGTGACTACGCCTAAGGGCTGCACCATTGCAGGTTTAAATGAAATGGAACACCAGGGCTTCAGTTCTTCCCTCATCAAAGGGATCACGGCCTCCATGGATAAGATCATTAAAGGTTAATAAAAATAATTGGCCGGGATAAGACATCCCGGCCCTTATTTAGTTAAACCTACAACTGTTACACTGTTTGTAACAAAAATCTTATCCTTAGTTCATCATCGAAGCGGACTCCACTTCTTCCAATTGTAATTCTTTTCTTGTTGGCGCCACCATCCTTTGACGGATATAACGTTTCTTAGAGATCCTGTTCATGCCGAACTTCGCCATTATCTTATCTACCACCATATAGATCACCGGCACCACAATCAATGTCAGGAACATCGAACTGATCAATCCTCCCACAATTACCCAGGCCAGGCCATTTTTAGTAGAAGCCACACCACCTGTTGCCAATGCAATCGGCAGCATCCCTATCACCATCGCAATGGTGGTCATGAGGATGGGGCGTAAACGTGCATGGTTGGCATGGATCAATGCGTTGTATGTACTCTGCCCTTCTTCTTTCATCTGGTTGGTAAAGTCTACCAGGATGATGGCGTTCTTGGCCACCAACCCGATGAGCATGATCATACCCAGGATGGTAAAGATGTTGAGTGTGTTATTCGTTAATGCCAGTGCCAGCAATGCTCCGATGATAGATAACGGAATAGAGAACATCACCACCAGCGGATAAATATAGTTATCATACAGCGCCACCATGATGAGGTATACCATGATGATGGAGATCAGCAAGGCCACACCCATCGTAGAGAAAGAATCTCCCTGGTTCTCTGCGTCACCGCCGAAGATATAAGATACACCGGCAGGTTTTTGCAGTTTGGCCAGTTTAGCAGTGAATTCCTGTGTTACCGTACCAGAGGGACGGCCCATTACCTGTGATTGTACAGATACGGAGGTGTTCTTATCCCTGCGTTCCAAACGGCTGGGGCCGGAACCTTCTGTGATAGTGGCAAACTGGGAAAGTTTCACCAGCTCTCCTCTGTTGTTCACAAAATCTATCGCAGCAACATCCTGTATGTTTTTACGGTTGAAGTCGTCAAAGCGGATATTGATATCGTACTCATATTCACCCTGGCGGAATTTCACTTTGGAATCATCCGCTGTACCACTGAAGGCCGTTTGCATGGTTCCACCGACTGTTTCAAGCGAGAGGCCCAGGGCGGACATTTTATCACGGTCCACCTGCACATTGATCTCAGGGTTTCCTTCTTCTACCGACAATTTCACTTCACTGGAACCTTCGATTGTTTTCAATTCCGCCATGGCCACTTTCGCAAATCCCATCACACTATCCAGGTTGGTACCCATCACGATCAGATCTATCGGCGCACGTTGTGCAGTACCTAAGATACTCACCGGCGTTGTTTTCACTTTCACACCTAGCAATTGCTCCTTCAACTCTTTCTTTACTTTAGCCCCCAGGATGTCTGACGATTCACGCAGGTTCTGCGCAACCAGCATCACCGTTACCTCTGCTTTATAGGCAGTGGCCTGTGAGGCACCAAAACCATCTTCAGAGGTCTGCCCAACTGTAGTGATTAAGGAGGTTACTTCTTTCTTTTTATCTAAGATCTGTTCTACTTTGCGGGTAGCCAGATTGGTTTGCTCCAGCGATGCATCTTTCGGCATTTCCAACATCACAATAAACTGTCCGCGGTCACCATTCGGGATGAACTCACCTCCGATATAACCTTTGCCTACCAGTTGGAAAGAAGCGATCAGCAAAGCCAGGGATGCTACAATGGTGATGGTTTTGTGCGCCAGGGCCCATTTCAGCAACCCTGTCATCCAGGCGGTGAATTTCTCCAGCTGCCTTTCAAACCATAAGATGAATTTCTCAAAAGGATTTTTACCGGTGAGGTGTACCAGCTTACCAAAACGGGATGCCAGCAAAGGCACAATGGTAAAGGAAGCCAGCAAACTCAACATGGTAGAGATCATTACCACCACACAGAATTCACGCACGATCTTACTTACCAGTTCATTCGTCAGGGAGATGGGTAAGAACACTACCACAATTACCAGTGTAATGGAAGTAACGGTAAAACCGATCTCCTTCACACCATCAAACGCTGCACGTACTTTGTTCTTGCCCATTTCCATGTGACGATATATATTCTCGAGCACCACAATTGCGTCATCCACAAGGATACCTACCACCAGGGAAAGTCCTAAAAGGCTCATCAGGTTGAGCGAAAAGCCCATCAGCTTCATACCAATGAAAGTGGCGATCAGCGAAGCCGGGATAGAGATCATTACGAAGATGGCATTCCGCAAACTGTGCAGGAACAACATCATCACAGCTGCCACCAGCAGGATAGCGATGATCAGGTCATGGATCACGGAATCCGCAGATTCCAGTGTGAACACGGAAGCATCATTTGCGATCTTCACTTTCAACTCACTTGCTGCGTATTCCTTTTCGATGCCTTTGATCGCTTTCTGCACTGCTTCACTTACTGTTACGGCATTGGCATCTGTTTGCTTCTGCACCTGCAGGGCAATGGCACTCATGCCATCTACTCTGGCCAAACGTTCTGCATCTTTCTGCGTATCCTGTACATCGGCTACGTCTCCTAATCTCACCTGTGTGCCTGTTGCGGTAGTGGTAAGTACCAGGTTCCGCAATTGCTCCACATCTTTATATTTACCGGCCAAACGCACGAGGATCTGTTGTTCCACTGTTTTTACCTTACCGGTAGGGAAATCCAGGTTGGCATTGGTAACTGCCTGGCGTACCTGCAAAATAGAGAGCTTGTACGCTTCGAGTTTTGCAGGATCTATGTTGATCTTTATCTCTCTTTCCTGGCCACCAATGATGGTGATCTGTGCAACACCCGGTAGGCGGGATAATTGCGGCTGGATCTTTTTATCGATCAGGTCAAAGAACAAACGGTCGTCCATTTTAGCGGTGGCCGATAAGGTCATGATCGGCAGATCGTCCAGGGAGAATTTGTTGAGGGAAGGTGGTTTGGCATCGCCGGGAAGTTCTGCCAGGATAGCGTTCACTTTCCTTTGCGCATCCTGCAAACCAATGTCCACATTCGCATCGTTGTTCAGTTCTACCGTTACTACGGATAAACTTTCGGAGGATTTGGAGGTCAGTTTCTTGATCTTCTCCATGGAAGCCACCGCGTCTTCAATCTTTTTGGTGATCGTACTTTCCACCTCCTGTGGGGAGGCGCCAGGGTATACCGTGGCAATGGTTACGATCGGAGAGGAGAACTTGGGCAGCAGCTCATAGTTCAACGACTTGTAGCTGATGAACCCCAGCAGGGTGAGAATGGTGAACAGCACCACTACTATCGTAGGCCTCTTTATGGAAATTTCTGTGATCTTCATGTTCAATTAGTTTGTAAAGTCCTACTACTTAGCCTGTACCGTCACTTTGGAGCCATCCGTCAGGTTGATCTGACCGCCGGTGATAACAGTTTCACCTTCGTTCAGTCCTTCCCGTATTTCCACTTTATCGCCATAGATCCTTCCTGCTACTACTTTGCGGACTTTAGCTACATTGTTCTCCATCACATAGATCTGATTACTGTTCACGCCACCTACAAAAGAGGTGCGGGATACGAGGATGGCGGCGTCCTGTTTAGGCATGGCAAAATTGGCGGTGCCGTACATCCCAGCCCTGAGGGTTTTGCCGCTTACATTTGTTACTTCCATTTCTACCGGATAGCTTAAAGTAGCGTCTCCTTTTGCCGCAATGAAAGTGATCTTGCCAGTGTATTTCACTTCAGGGAATACATTGCTGGTCACTTCCACTTTATCGCCCAGTTGCAGGTTGATCACTTGCAGCTCAGGTACGGTTACTTTCAGTTTGAGGCGGGAAACATCCACGATATCAAACATTTTGGTACCCAGCGCGAGGTATGCACCCTGCTCAACATATTTTGCATTGATGGTTCCGTTGATCGGCGCTTTCACATAAGTGTCGCGGATCTTGCGGGAAGCGGCATCATATTTACTTTGTGCTACTTCATATTGCAGCCTGGTATCGTCCATTTGTTTCTGGGTAACACCGCCTGTTTTGTAGGCGCTTTCATACCTTTCCTTATCTACTTTCAATTGTTCCAGGTTCACTTTGGCTGCTTGCAGATCTGTACCCAGCAATTCATTGTCGATGCGGGCAATCACCTGGCCTTGTTTCACATAACTTCCTTCGTCTACCATCAATTGTGTAATGCGGCCAGCCACATCACTCATAAAAGTGAGTTCGCGTACCGGCTCAAAATTGCCGTTCGCTAAAAAATTCTGATCAAACTCCACACGGGCCACTTTCTCTGTGATTACGGGCACATCGCCGGTATTGCTTTGTTTTACAAATTCTGTTTTGTCAGCGTTTGCTTTTTTGTTAGCAGTGAGCTTCCACATGATGGCCGCGATGGCCGCTATTGTTAGAACGCCGTAGATTAAAACTTTCTTCATGGCTTGCATTAGTTTAATAGTGATGGCAGGTTACCGTTGGATTTGATCAGGTCAAGCTCTGCGAGTTTATATTGGAGCAGTGCTTCGTTGTAGCTGTTCTGTGCTTCAGCCAGGGAGGTTTCTGCGTTGAGCAGGTCCGTTAAGCTGGCGAGGCCCAGGTTGTAATTATTCTGGGTGGAACTGTACACCTCGTCCGCAAGGGAAACGTTCTCCTTCTGCGTTTTGATGGTGCTCAGGTTGTTGAGCAATTGCAGGCGGGCGTTTTCGAATGCGGTGTTGAGGTTCAGTTTATTCTCTTCTAACTGCTGACCGATCTTTTGCAGTGTAACATTGGCCTGCTTTACCCTGGAGCGGCGCGCGAAACCATCAAAGATGGGGATCTTCAAAGTAAGACCGATAGAGGACATGCCGTACCAGTTGGCGGTAGAGTTACCACCTTTGAAGATGTCGAATTTGTTACTTAAGCCGTTATAAGAATAGTTTCCTTTGAAAGCCAGGCTGGGATAGTATTCCGCGAGGTAAGCCCTTTTCTGGTATTGTTGCAGCTCTTCTGTTTTCTTCAGGAGTTTTGTTTCTGTTCTGCTGCTCAGGTCAAAAGTACCGAAGTCTGCCGTAGCTGCTGCTTTGCGTTCAATGTCGCTCAGGGCAAGGGAAGGCATGGAAACAGGGGTCTCAATGGGCATGCCCATTTTTTGTTTCAGCCTGTTCTCATCTACTTTCAATTGATTTTCCAGCTGGCTCTTTTGTGTCTGGTAATTCACCAGGTTCACTTTGATCCTGTCCAGGTCTATTTTTTTTGCGAGGCCGTTATCAAACTGGCTCTTCGTAGTTTCTACCAGGCGGGTGAGCTTATCGATATTGGTTTGCAGCACGCTCATTTTCTCTTTCTTCACCAGCAACTGATAATACAACTGGGTTACATCAAAGATCACGTTCTCGGTGGTCTGTGCTGTTTGCAGGCGGTAATATTCTTCTCCTGACCTTGCAGCTTTAAGCCCTGTGAACACGCTCTGGTTGTAAATCTGCTGGGTCAGTTCCCCGGAAATGGAAGTGTTCCAGGTGGTACCTACTTCCAGTACTTTTACAGTTCCGGGAGCGCCGCCAGCCAGTTCTCCGGGCAGTACCATAACCTGTTTCTTGATGTTATCCGTGAGGTTTCCGTTGGCATTTACCTGTGGTAAAGCCTGTGCGCGCACCTCTTCGGTCTTTAGTTTACCGATGGTTTCCTCCAGCCGGCTCACAGCCAGTTTCTGGTTGTTGGCCAATGCGTACTTCAGAGCTTCCTGCAGGCTGAGCTGCTTTGTTTCCGTTTGTGCGTTAGCGTTAAAAGCCCCTGCTGTTGATAAGAACAGTAAGGATACGATCCATTTTTTCATGTGTATTTTGCTATTGTGGCGAAAGTTCTTTTATAGTCAGGTATTCTTCCAGGCGCCGGGTCCCTTCCGGGGTGGCAATTCCTCGTATGTAGTGTTCAGTGACCTGGTACATCACTTCATGCAGGTCAAATTCTGTGGCGGGATAATCTACCGGCGAAAAAGCAGAATCCAGTTGCATGAGGCGCATATGGCTCATGATGTGGATGCTGATATCACTGCGGTATAGTCCTTCCCTGATACCACGGTCCAGGTTGTCACTGATGGCTTTAATTACATAGTTACTCTTAAAGTCCGCGATGGTTTTCCAGGCGGTGGGATGATACTTTTCCAGTTCATGCAGCAGTACAGGGTTGATGCCTTTCGCAAATGTTTCCGTGAACCGGAGGGAGGACACTAATTCGTCTATCGCGTCTTTACCATTGGCGCTGCATACTTCCAGGTTGTTGCCATGGGCGGAGATCATGAAGCGCGTTACTTCTTCCACGAGTTCCTGTTTATCGGCAAAATATTCATACACCGTTTTTTTGGAGATGCCGCAGTCGCGGGCAATGTCCTGCATGGTGATGCTTTTGATCCCGAAAGTCCGGAACAGGCGAAGCGCAGTATCTAAGATCCTTTCCCGCATGTTACTTTTTTAATCCTTTGATGAAAATATCGGCAAGCATAATCTGCCATCCGCGCACTGTTTCAAACTCCTCATCTGAGATATCATCGCTCATGCCGTTGTGCGACATAGAGAAGCGGAGGCCGATCATGGACTGTATATAAAGGGTGGCTACCTTCTCTGGTTCGTCTGTTGATAATTCTCCATTCTCCACCCCTTTTCTGATAATGTTTGCTACAATTTGTGTTTCCCGTTCCCGGGCATATTTGAAAATGTCTTCTGAATTGAGGATCTGTTTGTCACGCAGCGTTTTGAAAAGCTCCAGGCGGCAAAAACGTTTGGCAAAGGCGTGGCGGATGGCGATCATTTCCATCAGGGCATCGTAAGCCGAGTTTTTTGACGCGGCAGCTGATTCCAGTTCTTCGAAAAAAGTTTCTCCGGCTTTTTCCAGTACACTGAGGTGCAGGGCTTTCTTGTCCGGGAAGTAATAATATAAAGAGGCCTTGGAGCAATGCAGGTCATCGGCTATCTCATTCATGGTGGTCTTGGACGCACTGTAATGAGTGAACCTTTTCAGAGCCGCTTCTATGATCCGCTCGCGCATTTCGTCTCTGGTTTCTGTTTGCATTAACTTTCTGACTTTTTTAGTTATAAAGTCAAAATTAGTACTAAATCAGTAATTTGGTAAGTTCGGTTGTCCATTTAACGGATTTTTAACTTTTTCAGGACGGATTGGGTTTCAATAGTTTCTAAAGTGCTGATAATGAGGATTTGTGTATAAAAGTGCATAAAGGTCAACATTCTATGAAGAGAGAAAAATAATATGTGTAAAAACATCATTAATATGTTTTTGGGTATTCTTCAAGTATAGGAGTATCGAACACTGAGCCTATGTGAAGCCTATGTCAAGGAATGGAATCCTTTCTATGAGACCTTATATACTTAACTTTACCCTATATGTATCCAGCAACTGAAACGATCATCCCGAAATATGCGCTGGACCCGGAATACACGGGCGCGAACGGGACGTTTATGATAAAAAAGGCGGTAGGCGGCATTAATATGATCCGGTCTGAGTTTTTGTTGCCCCACCGTAAAGATTACTATTTCATGGTGTTTGTCAGGGAAGGGAGCAGCCGGCACTGGATAGATATGGTCCCTTATACCTTAAAACCAGATACCTTTTACTTTACCGTACCCCACCAGGTACATTTAAAAGAGGAAGCGCAACCACTCATCGGAATGCTCATTGGGTTTACGGAAGGATTTTTAGCGTTGGAGGGGAATGGCTTTCTGAAACAATTGCCTATTATTCAAAATCCGCACAACGGTCACGAGCTTAACCTCAGCCCGGAGGACGTTACTTTTTTAGATAGCACCCTCAGCAGGATCCACACAGAATTTTCTACAAAAAACAACTGGCAGCAGGGTATGCTGATGGCTTATATGCATGTTTTGCTGATCCATTTAAGCAGGCTATATACAGCCCAGTTTAATAATTCAGAATTGGTAGCAGACAGGGTGATATTAAAAAAATACCTGTCTAAGATCGAGGAATCCTATACCGAATTACATGAAGTTGCTGCTTATGCAGAGCTCCTGAATATCTCTGCGGGGCATTTGAGTGAGCTGGTGAAACAGCAAAGCGGAAAACCTGCCATTGCGCATATCCATGAACGTTTGATCCTGGAAGCCAAACGCCTTTTACTCCATTCAGAACAATCTATTAAGGAAATTGCTTTTGGGCTGGGGTTTGAAGATGCTTCTTACTTTAACCGTTTTTTCAAACGGATCACAACACGTACCCCTGTTGAATACAGAACCGCTATCCGGGAAATGTACCATTGAAACCGATCAGAATACCCTTGTGGCGATATTGGCCATGGTAGCTTTGTGGTAGATAAAACAAACACTACCATGAAAAAAGTATTGATAACAGGGGCTAACAAAAGCATCGGCTTTGAAACTGCCAGGCAATTACTAGCAAAGGGATATTTTGTATACCTCGGGAGCAGGGACCTGCAAAAAGGTGAGAAGGCTGTAAACACATTAAAGGCAGCGGGTTTTGAAAATATTAAGACCATACAGATTGACGTAAGCGATCCTGCATCTGTAACTGCAGCCAGAAAACAGGTAGACGCTTTGGATATCCTCATCAATAATGCCGGCATAAAGGAAAACATTCCTCCAGATGCCGCTATGACAGATATTGACAGTATCAGGAAAGTATTCGACACCAATTTTTTCGGCGCTATCCAGGTAACCCAAACTTTCCTGGACCTGTTGCAGCAATCAGCGGAGCCAAGAATTGTGAATGTTACATCAGGACTGGCATCCCTCACACTCCACAGTGATCCGTCATGGAAATATTATCATTTGAAGCGTGCAGGGTATGGCCCTTCCAAAACTGCGCTGAACGCGTATACGGTTGTACTGGCGTATGAATTAAAAAACACTGCTTTTAAGGTAAACGCGGTGGACCCTGGTTTTACAGCCACCGATTTTAACGATCATCGTGGTACAGGAACAGTGGAAGATGCAGCAAAAATTATTGTGAAATATGCTACGATCGGCGCTGATGGCCCCAGCGGGAAATTTTTCAGCAATGAAATAGATACGGAAAGCAAAGAAAGTGCCTGGTAATTAAAAAGGCCGTATCAAAATATGATACGGCCTTTTCTATATATAAGTCTCTCTTATTTCAATTTCTCCAGCGCAGCTTTCAGGGCAGACAGCATAGCAGGGATCTCTTCTTTCACGCAGGTACCTACGCTGAGGCGGTACCAGGGAGAGTCCTTTTTAGAACCGAAAGCATAGAAAGGAACAACAGCCAGCTTCGCTTCATCGAGGAAGTAAGTGGTTACAGCAGCCTGGTCGGCCAGTACTTTACCGTCTGCGGTTGTTTTGCCTGTGAGGTCCAGTTTGATGGTTAAATAGATCGCAGCCTGTGGCGCGATGGCATCTACTTTATGACCTGCTTTTTTCAGAGCATCGAAGCCTTCGTATATTTTCACCAGTCTTTCTTCTACCTCTCCTTTGAAATGTGCGAGGTATTTATCTACTGCTTCTTTCTGAACGAGGTATTTAGCAGCCGCTTTCTGTTCTGCCATAGGGCTCCAGGCACCTACGTGAGAAAGGATGGCTTTCATTTTGGTCATTACATGTTTTGGACCAAGTGCCCAACCCACCCTTACACCGGTACCGGCGAAAGCTTTACTCATACCATCAATGAATACGGTATAGTTCTTCATTTCAGGACGGAGGGAAACGGGGTTGTAGTGCTCGGTGTCTCCGAAAGTGAGTACCCAGTACATTTGGTCGAACAGCACGTAGAGAGGTTTTTCACCTTCTGCGCGGCTCTTATTTTCTTCCAGCACCATGTCACAGATCTCTTCCAGTTGTTTTTTACCGAAGGTGGTACCGGTTGGGTTCTGCGGGGAGCATAAAGCCAGGAGGGTAGCGCCTTTCAGCAATGGTTTCAGTTCTGGGGCAGTGGGCATGAAATCGTTTTCAGCTTTTGCCTCCAGCACTACGTGTTCCCCTTCCAGGAAGTGTGTGTAGTGGTTATTATTCCAGGATGGAGTGGCATAGATCACTTTCTCGCCGCGGTCTACGATAGTGCGGTAAGTAGCATAGATGATGGGACGGCCACCACAGGAGATCACGATCTCGCTGTTAGGATCGTAGCTGAGCCCTTCGCGTTCTGCGATGAAATCACCAACAGCTTTGCGCAATTCTGCGATACCATCTGCAGGTGGGTAGTTGGTGTATTTATCTCTGTACGCCTGTGCTATCTCATTCTCAAATTCAATGGGAATAGGAAACACTTTGGGATCGAAGTCTCCGATGGTGAAATTGTAGATCTTTTCGCCCTTAGCCTGCTTTTCCTTGATCTCTCCGGCAAGTTTGATAATTTCGGAACCTATCAGCGTTTCGGCTAAATGAGACAGTTTCATAACCCCAATTTTTAGTTTAAATATGAATGATGATTTTTGCGCCCGCAAAACTAACCGTTTTATAGATAATTTTAAAGGATCAGCGAAGTGTTTTCTATATTTTCAATATAGAGTGGTCATTCTTGCGATTCATTCAATAATTGCTGCTTTTTCGTGGTTTTTTACAAACATTACACTTCCGTATCATGCATGTAGATGTTGAAAAGCGGGCGAGGATGATTGGCAAAACTTTCTATCTTTGTTTGCCTTACATTTGCAACAATTATTAAGTAACCTTATGAAGTTTATCGTTTCTTCTTCTACCTTATTGAAACAATTGCAACAGATCAGCGGTGTGATCAACTCTAACACGGTTTTGCCTATCCTGGAAGACTTTCTCTTCCTGATAGAAAAAAACGAGCTCACCGTAGTAGCTACCGACCTGGAAACCGTTATGAAGGTGAAGCTGGAGGTAGAAGCTAAAGAAACCGGCCGTATCTGCATTCCTGCAAAGATCCTGCTGGATTCATTGAAGAACCTGCCTGATCAGCCGTTGACCTTCAACATCGATTTGAATTCATTCGCTGTAGAGATCACGTCTGACAATGGTAAGTATAAAGTAATGGGTGAAAATCCGGAGAACTTCCCGAAAGAACCTGCTGCTGAAGATGCTACCAATTTCACGATGACGGCCTCTGCACTGATCACTGCTATCAACAAAACACTGTTTGCAGTGAGCAATGATGATCTGCGTCCGCAAATGACAGGGGTGTTCTTTGAACTGCATCCGGATAATATCACGTTCGTAGCAACAGACGCACACCGTCTTGTTAAATACATCCGTACAGACGTTAAATGCCCGCAGGCAGATACTTTCATTGTTCCAAAGAAACCTTTGAACCTCCTGAAAGCTGCTATTCCTGATAATGATACAGAGATCAAGGTATCTTACAGCGGTAATCACTTCTTCGTTTCTCATGATAACGCACAAATGATCTGCCGCCTGATCGATGCCCGTTTCCCTGATTATAAAGTGGTGATCCCGAAGGAAAACCCTTACCGCCTTACTTTGGTGAAAAGTGATTTCCAGAACGGTCTCAAACGTGTGAGCGTTTTCGCTAACAAGAGCACTAACCAGGTAGCCCTCAATATCTCCGGCAGCGAGTTACAGCTTTCTGCACAGGATGTTGACTTCTCCTTTGAAGGTAATGAGCGTATGAGTTGCCAATACAGCGGCGAGGATATGCAGATCGCTTTCAACGCTAAGTTCCTCATTGAAATGCTGAACGCAGCAGAAGGTGATGAGATCACGATCGATCTGAGCGCACCCACTAAAGCAGGTATTCTCCGCCCGGTAGAAAAGGGAGCAGAAGAAGATCTGTTGATGCTGGTAATGCCATTATTACTGAACAACTAATTCTCAAAAAATAGCTCAAAAGCCCGGTAGGAATCCTGCCGGGCTTTTTTGTACCCACCGGACACCCATTAATGAAACTTATATATTATTGAATTTATATAGGCATCCGCAAAAGAGCCAAAACCCCTCGATAGTTAACAATTTCTTATTATATAAATGATCTTACGAATGAATAGCTTGTTTTTATAATAAGAAAAATTCCGCCGAAACCCGCTACAATTGGGCAAAATGTCGTAATTTTTCTTTAGAAACGTAACTGATACCTAACCCTACTCCTCTGAAATAACCCACGTAATTCTTTATTTAATGATCGACTTTTTCGAAAATATACCCTCGTATTACCGTACGGCTATTTTGGTTGCCGGTCTCGTGATATTATGGTTGATCGAAGGGGTGATCCCAAGATTGCGCTTTAGTAATAATAAATATAAACATGCAGGTACGAATCTCTTTTTTACGCTCACAACAGCAGCGGTGAACCTGGGGTTTGCTTTCCTGATCGTAAAAGCATCGGAATGGACAAGTGCGGAGCGGTTCGGGGTATTATACCTTGTTAATTTACCAGCCTGGTTGCATGCTATACTGGCTTTGCTGCTGCTGGACTTTATAGGGGCTTACCTGGTGCACCTGGTACAACATAAGATCGCATGGATGTGGCACTTCCATAAGATCCATCATACAGATACGGCGATTGATGCCACTACCGCATTGCGGCATCATCCCATAGAAAGTGTGTTCAGGGTAGTGGCTTTATTTGTGGCCATTGTGGTAGCGGGGGTTCCTATCTGGATGGTAATGTTATATCAAACGATATCGGCTTTTATGAGCCAGTTCAATCATGCCAACATTTACCTGCCGCATTGGCTGGATAAAGGTTTGAGCTGGATCATCGTATCGCCGGACATGCATAAAGTGCATCATAGCCGTCATCAGCCGGAAACTGATTCTAACTATGCTAACATATTTTCTATCTGGGATCGCTTGTTTGGAACGTTTGTAACGGTGAAAGATACAACCAGCATAAGTTACGGACTGGATGAATACCAGGACGCCCGTTATCAGCAGATCGGGCCGTTATTAAAAACACCATGGGAAGAAGTGCCGGAGGTAAAGCAACAGACGAGTTTACAACAGTAAGGTTTTATTTGTTCACTATATATAATATCTATTACAATGCACCAACATCACCCAACGAGTCTGCCTAAGATTGCAGGCTTCGCATCTATCTTTATTGGCGTATTAGCCGCTGGTTTTGCATTCATCAGCAAATCTTCTGAAGTATCCATCTACCTTGGCGCAGCTGCTGTATTCTGCAGTTTAGTGACCATCGTGATTGCCCGTAAGAATATTGATGATCTGCAAATGGCTGTAGCAGGATTGTTCTTATCAATCGTAGCCACTGCTATTGGCGTTTGGCAAACATATAACTTATAGTATATAGCGTCTGATGCGCTGAGCAAGTTCCTCTTTCTGGGTGACGGTCTATTATAACCGTACCCGACAGAAAGAAAAACTCCAGAATCCGGATGGAGGAACTTGATTGTCCTTATTATTTCCCTTTCCTCGGGCGTTTGAATGTTTCCAGATAACCAGTAGCTGCAGTTATCGGCCAGGCCACCAACACGGTATCATTCAACGTTTTTACCAGCAGGGTATCTATGGTTGCCGTTCTGGTTGCAACTCCCTCTGAATGACTCCACAGCAGCAGCGTATCCTTTAAAAGCTTCCATTTATCGTATTTCAGTGTTTCCATATTAATGGAGCTGGCAATGCCATTCTTCTTTAACTGGAATCCCTGGAAGATACTGTCTATTCCCTGTACGGGTTGCGTCCATTTTCCAAAGATGGCGGTAGAATCTATTTGCACACTATCAATTACCGGCGCTATAATCGTGTCTTTTCCCATTTCGAGGGGATCCTCCATACTATCCACCAGGGTTATATTTTCTACCACTACCTTTTTAGGAGCGGGAGACTGGCAGGCTGTTATAAACAATAAAGAAAAGAATACTATCGTGCGGTAGTTCATGCTTGCAATTTAACTGAATCTATCTATCAAAGATAATGCTACTCTGTAAATTCCGCCAGGTTCTGCAGAGAAGCGTCCATGCCGGCCTGGTGGTCTTCGCGTGTTATACCGGACGGCACATTCTCTGCTTTCACGTCTACTTCCGTACCACTGGCCACAGCTGTAAGTGTTGTTGTGAATTTTAGCGCTCCTGCAAAAGCGGGATCATCTGATTCAAACGTTACTATTTCCACAATTTTTTTATTGGGAATGAGTTCTTCAAAACGCCCGGAGAAAACATCTTCATGTGCTGATGTTTTGCCGTATGCCTGTTCTTTATCCGCATAAATAAATGCCATTTTGTAGGTCCCGCCTTCCTGTGGATTGAACGCATAGATCCTGCAGGTCATGCCTTTCGGCGGGCGCCAGGCGGCAACAGCCTTTGGGTCGAGATGCGCCTGGTAAATGGTTTCCGGGGAAGCCATGATGATACGGGAAGCGTTGTCTGTCCTTTTCATATTTGTTCCTCCTTGTTGTATAAATTTAATTAGATTTGTGATCACTTTAGGGGTGTTCCGGTTAAAACCCGGAACTGAGATGATACCCTCAGTACCTGATGCAGTTCACACTGACGTAGGGAAAAGTATACTGAACCTTCCTCATCCTCACATCCTTAAAGTTTATTGTTTCACCTAAACTCTTTCCAAATGGAAGTGCTTGTAAACAATAAACTTTATGCGGTGCAGCCGGAAACTTCCGTTACTGCGCTCTTACAGTTTATTCAACTCTCATCGCTCAAAGGCATTGCAGTTGCCATCAACCAGGAGGTCGTCCCGAAGCCGGACTGGCCATCCAGACTATTACATCCGGCGGATAACATTACGATCATCCAGGCCACACAGGGCGGGTAATTTTTTTATGTAATCAGCTTTTTATCGTTATTCAGCATCGTTGCGTCGCACTCTTCAACAGAGGTGCTGCTCTGCGCGTATGCTCCATTCTCTTACATTTTAATCTGTTTACCATGAAAACAATTAGCCGCGGCTCATTTGCCGGATCAAAGAAAATATACGTACCGGGTACCCTGCATGATATTTCCGTAAGTATGCGGGAGATAACGTTATCGGATACACGGTTGCACGGATCTAAGCTTACTGAACAGAATGCCCCTGTAACAGTTTATGATACCAGTGGCCCTTATACAGACGATGCCATTGAGATAGACGTTCGCCGGGGGCTTCCCAGGCTGCGCCAGCAATGGATCTTAGACCGCGCAGATGTAACCCTGCTCCATGATTTTTCTTCCGAATACGGGCGGGAACGTTTGCGTTCTCCAGCCCTGGAACATCTCCGTTTTGAACATCTGCAATTGCCCCTGCGCGCCAAACCGGGTAAAAATGTTTCCCAATTGCATTATGCAAAGCAGGGTATCATCACACCGGAAATGGAATACATCGCTATTCGTGAGAATCAGCGGGCAGAGGAATTGTACCGTAAAGATCAATCCCTCTGGCATCAGCATAAAGGCAACAATTTTGGTGCCGGGATGGCGCCATCCTGGATCACGCCGGAATTTGTGCGGAAGGAAATTGCAGAAGGCCGTGCCATTATTCCTTCTAACATCAATCACCCGGAAAGTGAGCCGATGATCATTGGCCGGAATTTTCTCGTAAAGATCAATGCCAACATCGGGAACTCTGCTGTTACTTCCAGCATTGAGGAAGAAGTAGAAAAAGCAGTATGGGCCTGCCGCTGGGGTGCGGATACCATTATGGACCTCAGCACAGGCAAGAACATTCATGAAACCCGTGAGTGGATCATCCGGAATTGCCCGGTGCCGGTGGGTACTGTGCCTATTTACCAGGCATTGGAAAAAGTGAATGGTAAAGCGGAAGCCCTCACCTGGGAACTTTTCCGCGATACCTTAATTGAACAGGCGGAACAGG
Organism: Chitinophaga niabensis; assembly: GCF_039545795.1. Taxonomy (NCBI): domain Bacteria; kingdom Pseudomonadati; phylum Bacteroidota; class Chitinophagia; order Chitinophagales; family Chitinophagaceae; genus Chitinophaga; species Chitinophaga niabensis. The sequence goes on from NZ_CP154260.1 coordinate 6,137,845, forward strand.
GGGTGGATTACTTTACCATCCATGCCGGAGTATTACTCCGTTATATTCCGCTTACGGCCAAACGCACTACAGGCATTGTTTCCCGCGGTGGTTCCATCATGGCTAAATGGTGCCTGGCACATCATAAAGAAAATTTCCTCTACACGCATTTTGAAGAGATCTGCGAGATCATGAAAGCATATGATGTGGCTTTCTCTCTCGGCGATGGTCTCCGCCCGGGTTCAATTGCAGACGCCAATGATGCTGCGCAGTTCGCAGAACTGGAAACATTGGGTGAACTCACTAAAATAGCCTGGCGCCACGATGTACAGGTAATGATAGAAGGGCCGGGGCATGTGCCCATGCATCTCATCAAAGAGAACATGGACAAACAATTGAAAGAATGCCATGAAGCACCCTTCTATACCCTCGGGCCTTTAACTACAGATATCGCTCCTGGTTATGATCACATTACTTCTGCCATCGGCGCAGCCATGATCGGATGGTTCGGAACGGCCATGCTTTGTTATGTAACGCCTAAAGAACATCTCGGCCTTCCCAACCGTGAAGATGTGAAAACAGGGGTGATCACTTATAAACTCGCGGCACATGCGGCCGACCTTGCCAAAGGGCATCCCGGCGCACAACACAGAGATAATGCATTGAGCAAAGCGCGCTTTGAGTTCCGCTGGGAAGATCAGTTCAACCTCTCCCTCGATCCCGATACGGCTCGTAGTTTTCATGATGAAACGTTGCCGGCGGATGGCGCAAAAGTGGCACACTTCTGTTCTATGTGCGGACCTCATTTCTGTTCCATGAAGATCACGCAGGAGGTGCGGGAATTCGCTGCCACAAAGGGATTGGCAGAAGATGCTGCTTTAACGGCTGGCATGGAAGCACAGGCACAGACATTTGTTGAACAAGGCGGGGAGATCTATTCATGATATGGGTGGCCACATCCCCTGAAGCCATACCGGGAGAGCTATCGCACATTAATTCCCTGCTGTATGCAGGGCTGGATGTGTTGTTACTCCGCAAACCGGGATTCTCTGCTGCACAGTATGAAGGATTGCTGCGGGGGATCGATCCTTTATTCTTTTCACAGATCATGATTGCAGGGCAACCTGCGCTGGTGGAGAAATACGGCCTGCGGGGATTACATATGAGTGAGGCATTCCGTACTTCTGTTAAGCCGGATGGTTTTGCTGGTAATGGCTACCAGCTGAGTACTTCTATTCATACAGAGCAGATCGAAACATGGTCTTTTCAGCCGGCGGAACAGCATGCTGTTTTTGTGGAAGTACAACATGTGATGCCTTCCCTTAAAATGTGGCATCACCTGATCCTTGGCCCGGTGTTCAATAGCATCTCCAAACCCGGATACACAGGGCGTTTGCAGGAGATGAAAAATATACCGGCCAACACTTTAGCCATTGGCGGTATTACGCAATATAACATCGGCCGTTTAAAACCGATGGGGTTTTGCGGTGCCGTTTTATTAGGGGCTATATGGAATGATCCATTCAATGCAGTACCTACTTATCAATCAATATACGCTGCATGGAACCGTACGTGATGAGCCTTGCCGGTCTTGATCCCACAGGGGGAGCCGGTTTGCTGGCAGACATAAAAACATTTGAAGCACACCGGTTGAATGGACTGGGTGTTTGCACAGCATTAACAGCGCAAACAGATGATGAATTCCTGGGAGTGGAGTGGATACCACCGGAAAAGATCCTTGCGCAGGCTTTGCCCTTGCTGGATAAATTTCCGGTGCGGTTCTGTAAAGTGGGCATTGTGGCACATCCGGGTATTTTGCTGGAAGTGTTACCTGCACTGCGGAATGCAAGACCGGGTATTCAATTCATTTTAGATCCTGTGCTGAAGGCTTCTGCGGGTTATGTATTCCACACGGCGGTTTTTTCACAATGGGAGCAGGTGTTGGATCATATCGCTTTGCTTACGCCCAATTATGAAGAAGCGATTGCGATGAGCGGATTGCCTTGCGGGGAAAGTGCTGCGCGGAAAATGGCTTCCAGGTGTGCTGTTCTTTTGAAAGGTGGGCACAGGCCGGATAAGCCGGGATGGGATAGTTTATTTTGGGGAAATGAACTGGCCGATTTTGCTCCTGTGGCTACAGATGTGCCGGCTAAACATGGTTCCGGTTGCGTGCTGTCTGCTGCCATCACGGCTTCACTGGCTAAGGGTTTGAGTCTGGTTGATGCTTGCAAGGCCGGGAAGGATTATACGTTACGGTATTTGCAGAGTAGTGAAGGGTTATTGGGGCATCATGTTTTTAACAACGGCAGTGCGCTATCGGGCTGCTAAATGTTTTTTGTTTTTAATGCCGGTAATATGTCATCTTATCGCTGCCGGTGGTTTTTTATTTTTCTAACAACGCTATCATGGAACGTCTTTTATACATCTCTCAAACTCCTCACCTGGAAAATATTCGTGCGGCCTGCGAAGCGGGTTGCCGTTGGATACAGTTGCGGGTTAAACAGTCCCGCAGTAAAACAGGAGTGCAACCGGAAGATGATGCACAATGGGTGAAAGACCTGCTGTATAACCAGCAACTGGAACTAGCTATCGATGCCAAAAAAATCTGTGATGAATTCGGCGCAAAATTATCTATCAATGATAAGCCTGCTATTGCTTCTCAGGTGAATGCTTACGGCGTGCATGTAGGAAAACTGGATGTGCCGGTAGTAGCAGCACGCAGTATTGTTGGTACACAAAGTTGCTTAGGCGGAACAGCTAACACACTGGATGATGTGCTGGCGCATATCCGCGATGGTGTGGATTATGTGGGTGTGGGGCCTTTCCGGTTCACCACCACTAAAGAAAATCTCAGTCCTATCCTGGGCCTGGAAGGATACCGGCAGTTGATGACCGTTATTGGCAATAAAGTTCCCGTGATCGCTATCGGGGGCATATTGCTGGAAGATATTCCCGCGCTGAAGGAAACAGGTGTATATGGCGTAGCCGTTTCTGGTCTTATTACCAATACCATCGATAAAAAAGAGATGATACAAAAAATCAAAGCTATATGGAACCACTGATCATAGCAGGCAGAACTTTTCAGAGCCGCCTTTTTACTGGTACGGGTAAATTCGGTTCGGGTGTGCAAATGGAGAAGGCTTTGCTGGCTTCCGGCACAGAGCTGGTGACTGTTGCACTGAAACGTATTGATACCGCCAATGCCGGGAAAGATGATATGCTGGGGCATCTGCGATATACTCATATGCATTTGCTGCCCAATACTTCCGGCGTGCGCACTGCGAAAGAAGCTGTGTATGCTGCGCAACTTGCACGCGAAGCTTTGGAAACCAACTGGATCAAACTGGAAATACATCCTGATCCGAAATATCTTTTACCTGATCCTGTTGAAACGCTGGAAGCAACTATAGCATTGGTGAAGCTGGGATTTGTAGTGTTGCCTTATATCCATGCGGACCCTGTTATCTGCAAACGGCTGGAAGAAGCGGGTGCTGCTGCTGTGATGCCTTTGGGTTCTCCTATAGGAAGTAACAAAGGGCTGCGTACCCTGGATTTCCTGGAGATCATCATTGCACAGAGTAATGTGCCGGTGATTGTAGATGCAGGAATTGGAGCTCCTTCTCATGCTGCACAGGCGATGGAATTAGGAGCAGCTGCTGTGTTGGTGAATACGGCGATTGCTGTGGCAAGGAATCCGGTGAGGATGGCGGATGCATTTAGGATGGCTGTGATTGCAGGAAGGGAAGGGTATGAGGCAGGATTAGGGATTGTGAGTAGCGGGCATGCGAGTGCAAGTAGTCCTTTGTTGTCTTTTTTGGATGAGTAAAACAGGGGCTGGAAGCCTCTTTTTAAAGGAAAGGGTTTCTTCATTTGAATGAGTGAAGGCCCTTCTTTGTAAATAAAACCGTTGCTTCTTTCCTGTTGAATAAAACTACGTTTATGTCTTTCGAAAATATTTTCCGTCAATATAGCTGGAACGATGTTAAGCAGGCCATCTACGCGAAAACCGCGCGGGATGTGGAAATGGCCTTGGCTTCCAAACACCGCAGCCTGGATGATTTTATGGCCCTCATCTCCCCTGCTGCCATTCCTTACCTGGAACAAATGGCGCTGATGAGTCAGCAGCTTACGCAGCAGCGTTTCGGTAAAATCATTCAGTTGTATGTTCCGCTTTATCTTTCCAACGAATGCCAGAACATCTGTACTTACTGCGGGTTCAGCTATGATAATCCTATCCGGCGTAAAACCCTCAGCGGCAGAGAGATCATGGAAGAGATAATGGCCATCCGGCAAATGGGTTATGAGCATGTGTTACTCGTTACCGGTGAAGCCAACCAAACAGTAGGCATGGATTACTTCAAAAAAGTATTCCCTTTGATCCGGCAGCACTTTGCGCAGATCTCCATGGAGGTGCAGCCGATGGATACTGAAGATTATGCAGCATTGATCCCCTTAGGTTTACATACCGTACTCGTTTACCAGGAAACCTATCATGAAGAGGATTACCGCAAACATCATCCCAAAGGAAAAAAATCAAAGTTCTCTTACAGGCTGGAAACGCCGGACAGGCTGGGCGCTGCGGGAATTCACAAGATCGGGCTGGGTGTGTTGATCGGGCTGGAAGACTGGCGTACGGATAGTTTTTTCACTGCCCTGCACCTGGATTATCTGCAACGCACTTACTGGCAAACAAAATACAGTATCTCCTTTCCGCGGCTGCGGCCATTTTCCGGAGGACTTACACCTAAAGTGGAAATGAAGGATAGAGAACTTGTACAACTCATCTGCGCTTACCGGCTTTTTAATGAAGATATTGATCTGAGCCTTTCTACGCGGGAATCTGAAAAGTTCCGTGATCACCTGGTGCAATTAGGTATTACTACTATGAGCGCTGGGTCTAAAACAAATCCTGGTGGGTATGCAGTGGATACACAATCCCTGGAACAGTTTGAGATCAGTGATGAAAGGGCGCCTGGTGAGATTGCTGCCATGATCCGCAGGCAAGGCTATGAGCCGGTTTGGAAGGATTGGGATGTATTTCAGAGAGCTGGTCTTTAAAATGCAGGTTGTCCCCTGATCAGGGCCGGGCGAATTTTCAGATGCAGCATTAAAGATTACAAAAATAATACAGCCTGGAGCAGGCTTGCAAATATATTACAGCTACTCCAGGCCATGTATCATCATTACTGCTTCGCCAATGTTTTCTCTATCAATGCTTTCAACTCAGGCTGAGATGGCCTTGGTGCATCTACATTCACAATCTTCCCCTGTTTATCGAACACCATAAAACGAGGTATGCCGTTGATGCTGTAGAACTTTGCGATATCACTCCAGCCGCTGGCAAAGATCTGCGTGCCGCCGAGTGATTCCTTCTTCACAAACTCCTGCCACTTCTCCTTGTCTTTCGCTTCATCTACTGATACACCCAGGAAGAGTACATCCTTTCCATGCATTTCTTCTTCCAGTTTCTTCATATACGGGATCTCTGCTTTGCAGGGTCCGCACCAGGTAGCCCAAACATCCACTACTACTACTTTTCCTTTCAGGTCATTAAACGCCACCTGTTTACCGGCAACATCAGGATAGCTGAAATTGAATCCTGCTTCGCCTTCCGCGAAGGTGCGTAATGCTTTCTCCGTTTCCATGTAACTGCGCTGCTGTTCTGCAGTAACAAGGTATTTTTCTACAGGCGCAATGGCATCGCGGAGATTGCTGAAAGATTTGTAACGGCCCAGGGTGCTGGTGATGTACACCCCTTTCAGGGTATCGTTACAGAATTGGGATACGCTCCACTGTAATAGCTCCGCGCCCTTTGCTGTAGGTTTCTGACGGACCAGGCAGAAAGTGGAATACATACTGAGCAGGTGTTCTGTTTCTCCCCATTGCAACAAGCGGCCATCGCAGTATTTGTTGTCCTGCATGATGCTGTTGTAATATGCAGGATACTGGGAAACTTCCGGATGTTTGGAGCGGGGCGTGAAAATAAACTGCAGGGCAGTGTACTCTACGTCCGTATCCACAATGAGCTGCATCAATGAATTGAACGCTTTGTTGGGCGTTACCAGCTTTTTCTTGTACGCAGCTGCTTTGGGCAGGAATGCATTGAAAGTTGGGAAAAACGTTTCGTAGGTTTCATTGTTCCGGCGCATGAATTCAAAGGCCGGTGCTTTGATCTCACGGGAGAGGGTTTCCCATTCCCTCACCAGCCTGCTTTCCGGGGAACCACCCTGTTGCTGCAAGGTGGTGTCAGTAACTTTGAGTTGCAGCTGGTCGCCGGGTTTCAGGTAAATGCGGTGATAACTTCGTTTAAAGTTATCCGTCACATAATAGAATCCCTCTTTCAATGCCGGTACAGCCAGGGCAAATGCATGTTCCCCATTGAGGCGGGTACTGGCATACTCTTTTTTGCGGCCTTCGGCCACATCATACAACAAAATGCTGGTAGCTTTTGCATTGTCCACCTTACCCTGAACGATGGTAAGTGGTGCGGTTAAGGGCTTCCATGACAATAAGGGGATCATAACGGCTGCCAACAGGAGGCAGCGAGTGGTACGCTTCATACAAACTACATTTTAATGGTGGTTGGTTATATTATAATATGCTAAAAATACATCATGGTAGGATAAGAATGCAGGGAATTATGGCCGCCGGTAAAATAATCGGGAAACCGGTCATAAAATAATCCGTTTTGCGTGGTTTTATTTTATGGCGGCATCCTACCTTTGCGGCATGGATCAGTCGTCCGGGAAGATTTATACTGTGCAGTTCTGGTTGCTTTGCATGAGCAATCTGTTGTTTTCGGCCAGCTTTAACATGATGATCCCGGAGTTACCCGCTTACCTCACCAGCCTCGGTGGCGCAGATTACAAAGGATATATTATTGGTCTTTTTACCCTCATGGCAGGTTTGAGCCGTCCCTTTTCCGGAAAGCTCACGGACACCATTGGCCGCATTCCCGTGATGGTATTTGGTTCCGTGGTTTGTGTGATCTGTAGTTTGTTATATCCGCTGGTAAGCTCCGTTGCGGCATTCCTGCTGCTGCGTTTCTTTCATGGTTTCTCTACAGGGTTCAAACCCACGGGCACTTCTGCTTATGTGGCAGACATGGTGCCCTTTACCAGGAGGGGGGAAGCAATGGGTGTTGTAGGTTTGTTCAGCACCATCGGACTTTCACTTGGCCCCTCCATCGGGGGTTCTGTAGCCAACGCCTGGGGTATTATGACGATGTTCCAGCTCTCTGCTGTGTTTGCATTACTGTCCGTAGTGATCCTCATTGGGATGAAGGAAACCCTGCATAATAAACAGCGCTTCCGCCCGGCTTTATTGAAAGTATCCAAAGGGGAGATCATTGAACCACTGGTACTGGCGCCGATGGTGATCACCTTCCTCACCTATTTCAGTTACGGCGCTTTGCTCACCATCATTCCTGATTTCAGTGCACACCTGGGTTTAGCGAATAAAGGATTGTTCTTTACTTTCTTTACGGCGAGTTCTATTGGTATCCGTTTAATTGCAGGAAAGGCTTCTGACAGGTATGGCCGTGTGCCCATGCTGAAAATTTCGGCTACTTTAATGGCTATCTCTATGCTGATGATCGGTTTTGCCACTTCTCCTTTTGGCTTGCTGGCAGGGGCTTTGGTATATGGTGTAGCATTAGGGATCAACTCTCCTGCAGTGACAGCCTGGACCATTGATCTTGGTTTGCCGGAACACAGAGGGCGTGCATTGGGAAGTATGTATATCGCTTTGGAAGCTGGCATAGGGCTGGGGGCTTTCTTTTCAGCACAATGGTATAATAACCAGTCGGAGAATTTCGCGATGGTGTTTTATATCATGGCCATTGTTACCATCCTGGCCACAATCTACCTGATGTTCGTTTACCGGAACAAATACATGCGGTTCATGCGCAGGTCTTTAAAGATCCGTTCCCGCCGCCATTGATGGACCATACAGTCCTCTTTCAAACAGGATCTTACTCAGGAATACTTTGCCGATGGCTTCTGCTTTTACTTTCGCTGTAGCTGCCAATGCCCCGCGGAATAATTCATCTACTGTTTCATGAAACAGCTTTACCCATTGCGTAAAGTGCGCAGCGTCTATGGGTAAATTACGGTGTTTGGCAAAGGGATTGCCCAGGTATTCTTTTTCTCCTAAAAGTTGTGTGTTCCAGAAGCGGTACATGGTCTGCAAATGCGGGGCCCATGCATCCGCTGGTATTTTCTCTGCAAAAATGGGCGCCAGTAAAGGGTCCTGCTGGATCTTTCCGTAGAAAGTATTTACCAGCGCTTCAATGTCTCTGCTGTCTTTAATGTCTTCCATAAAAAACTATTTATGCCGCACAAAACCGATCTCGTCTCTCGCATCGTTCTCCCACTGGATCATTTCATCCAGGAATTTATGCATGAAACGGTTCACGGATTCTTCGTTTATTTCTTCGGGCTCTACCGTTTCTAATACTTCGTGTTTTGTTTTCTCTTCCGTCATATTATCTATGAAAGGAAAACTGATCCACGCGATCACTTGTCCATTACGGTTTTGGGAGAAAGAAAGGAAACCGCCTACTTTGATCTTGTTAACCACGCTGAACTGTGTTTGTTCCACAATGCCGCTTGGTTCGGAATCAAATACAATGAAAATGGATTCAAGGTTCTGCATCGTTTCATTAGATCCGGATTTCCAGGTGAGTTTGGTTTTTTCCGTGATCTCTTTGAGATGTTTGAGCAGGAATGGTTTGGTTTGCAGTTGCCAGTGCTTGCGCCGTTCCTGTACCTTAGCCAGGGTAAGCGCATATTCTTCTGCCAGTTTGGTGATGTTTTCCATAATGCAAAAGTAAAAGGGCCAACGTTATATACGCCGGCCCTGGTTATTTTTATTAAAGCAATTCATATAATTTACGCAGCCTGTCCCGGGTCATTTGCTGTTGCCAGTCTTTGCCCAGCGCATTTTCCCATAATGGTGCCAGGCCCATGGATACGTCTATCATCTTTTCAAAATCAGCGTCTGTAAGTCCTTTGGTGATGTGCTGTGGAATTGCTACCTGGTGTTTGTCCACCATTTGCTTGAATTCCTTTACACCGGCAGGGTAGAACTCTTCCAGTTTATCAAACACAATACAGTTACCCACACCATGTTTGGTGCCCAGCAGATAACTCAGGCCATAACTTACAGCATGTGCTACGCCCACTTGTGAATAGGCAATGCTCATACCGCCTGCATAAGAGGCCATCATTAATTTCTCATCTGCATCATCATCCCAATGGTCTTTTTTCAGGTAGATCTCCTGACAAAGTTCCAGTGCCTTTTCTCCGTAAGATTTACTGAAAGCGTTGAGGTATGTGCCTTCCAGGGATTCTATACAGTGGATATAACAATCCATGGCTGTGTAGAAACGCTGGTTCACGGGAGCGTTCTTTATTAACTCAGGGTCCAGTAAGATCTGATCGAAGGGTGTGAAGTCTGAGTTCATACCCAACTTTTTGGTAGGGCCGGTGAGTACAGTGGTCCTGCTCACTTCTGCGCCTGTACCGGAAAGTGTGGGAACGCCTACTTTATAAACACCTGGTTTTTTCAGGAGGTCCCAGCCCTGGTAATCTGCGGAAGAACCGGGGTTGGTCATCATCAGGGATACGGCTTTTGCCATGTCCATGGTGGAACCGCCGCCGATACCAATAATGCCGCTCACTTCTCCGAATTCAGCGGTGAGCTCATCTCTCAGGCGGTCTACGTATACGGTTTTAGGTTCGTGTGTTACATCTATAAATATCACCTTGTCTTTTCCTCGTAAAGGAATACGGGAGAGCCAGGGTTGATTGCCTTCAAAAAAGTGGTCCACAAAAAAGATCATGGGCGCATCGCCTTTGCGGTGAGGAGCAATGATCTCATCCAGTTGATTAAATGCGCCACGTCCAAAGATGACGTACCCTACCAGTTTAAAGTTTCTGAATTTCATAATTCGTTATTTTTCTTCTAAATACCTGGAAGCTCTTTCGAGGTCTTCCGGCGTATCAATTTCAACTCCCATATAATCTGTTACGACCATTTTCAGGGGGATGCCCATTTCCAGGTAGCGAAGGCATTCTACCTTCTCAGCTGCTTCCAGCGGGGTCATGGGTGTTTTTGTGAATAACAGCAAGGCTTCACGGCGGAAAGCATAAATGCCAATGTGCTCATAATAAGTAGTGTTCACCCCTTTATCTCTTGGATAAGGGATCACGGAGCGGGAGAAGAAGAGTGAATTAAAGTTCCGGTCTACCGCTACTTTTACGAAGTTGGGATCTTCAATATCTTTCCAGTCTTTCAGCTCCTGCATTAAAGAGGCTACCTGTACTTTCTTACCTTCTTCACCTTCAAATACTTTGAGCAGTTTTTCCAGCGGTTCTTTTTGGGTGAAAGGGGTATCTCCCTGTACATTCACAACAATCTCAACATCCAACATGTTTTCTACGGCTTCCGCGATACGGTCTGAACCGCTTTCGTGTTCCCGTTTGCTCATGATGGCTTTGCCGCCGTTGCTTACGATCTCATTATAAATGATATCGCTATCCGTTACTACCATCACTTCATCAAACACGCCGGATTGCAAAGCAGATTCATATGTACGCCAGATCACTGTTTTACCTGCCAGCACTGCCATCATTTTACCGGGGAACCGGCTGGCTGCATAACGGGCAGGGATCAATGCGACTGTTTTCATTATAAAGCACTTTTTATGGCAGCTATCAGTTTCTCTGCTCTGCCACGTACTTCTTCATCCGTCCATGCCAGACTAATGGGGAAAGAGATACAGCGGCTCATCAATGCATCAGATGCAGGGAATTCTTTTGTTTTATATACTTCCATGGCTTTGGCGAGTTGCGCTGCGAATGGATGTAAGGTAGCGCCTTCTTTGAAGTGGTTCCATTTGCGGAAGTAGTGCCAGTTATTATCAAACCAGTAGAAAGCAGGAAGGCCTGCTGCTTTAATAGCGGCAGTAGCGGCTTTTGCTGCTTCTGCAGAGGGCAGGAAGAAAGAGAGGAATGTAGCACTGTCTCCCTCTGGGTCTGGTAAACGGCGGAAAGTTACCTCGGGTATAGCACCCAGGGCTTCCTTCAGGATCTGCTTGTTATTACGCTGGATGGCCAGAAATTTGTCCAGCTTGCGGATCTGCGCCAATCCTACTGCTGCATGCAGTTCGGAGATGCGGAAGTTATAACCGAAATGTGGGTGGCCATCTGCTCCACGATCTGCTCCACCAAGGTGGTCGTGCCCGTGATCAGAAAAAGCATCTGCTTTTGTGTAGATGTCTTCGATGTTGGTGATGATGGCACCACCTTCTGCACAGGTAATGGTTTTCACGAAATCGAAAGAGAAGGTACCGGCATGGCCGATAGAGCCAAGGGCTTTGCCTTTATAAGTTGCACCGGTAGACTGACAAGCGTCTTCCAGCAACAGGAGGTTGTAATCTTTACAAATGTCCAGCAATGCATCCATGTCTGCCATGGAACCGCACATGTGTACGGGCATCACTGCTTTTGTTTTTGGCGTGATGGCCGCTCTCACTGCATCGGGTGCAAGGGTGAGGGTATCATCCACATCTACAAGGATGGGAGTTGCACCTACAGAAAGTACCGCTTCAAAGCTGGCCACAAATGTAAATGTAGGCATGATCACTTCATCTCCTGCACCAATGCCCAATGCTGCCATGGCAGTAGTGAGTGCGGTGGTTCCGCTGGAGGTGAGCTGTGCGTACTTTACATTGAATCTTTCAGTGAGGGCCTGTTCCAGTTCTTTTGCTTTCCAGATCCCTTTACGTGGACCATCAAAACCATAACGCATGTAAATGCCTGTTTCCAGTACATCATTTACTTCTTTTTTCTCTTCAGCGCCAAATAGTTCAAATCCTGGCATATTGATTATTTTTTTTGTGGTTGTGCAAAGGTAGTATAATCAAAGAATGCATAAATCATAAAAACTGTTTATCTTTTGCTAAATATTTACCATGCGTTCGCTCATCATTATCATAGCTCTGATAGCATTTTGCGGCCAAAATCCCCTATGGGCGCAGTCTACAGATGAAGGCCGGATCCGTATGCTGATGGCCTCCCAGATCAAAGCCTGGAACCAGGGAAACCTGGATGGTTTTATGGAGACTTACTGGAAATCGGATTCGCTGATCTTTATCGGCAAAAAAGGCCCAACCTATGGCTGGAAGGCCACTTTGGAGAACTATAAAAAGGGCTACCCGGATAAAGCGGCCATGGGTACACTTTCCTTTAATCTGCTGGAATTTAAAAAACTGGCCGGCGATGTGTATTTTGTTGTAGGAAAGTGGATGCTGGCAAGAACAGCGGGTGATCTTTCCGGGCATTTTACCCTTGTGCTCCGCAAGATCAATGGCGATTGGAAAATTATAGCAGATCATAGCAGTTAAACTCTTTTTCATGGCAAAGCGGCTTTTTCTCCTCCTGACTTTCTTTGCCGGTTCGCTGGCCTGCAAGGCACAGACAGATTGCGACATCCTGATCCGGCATGCGAAGATCATTGACGGTACCGGCAATTCCTGGTACTATGGAGATGTGGCCATCAAAAATGGCAAGGTGCTCCGTACGGGTACCATTCCCTCTACTTTTTCTGCCGGCAAAACCATTGATGCCAACGGACTGGTGGTGGCGCCGGGATTCATAGATGTGCATACGCATATTGAAGGAGATGAATTCAAGATCCCCACTGCAGAAAGTTTTATTTATGATGGCGTAACCACTGTGATCACGGGGAATTGCGGGTCTTCCAATGTTGACCTGGGCAATTATTTCCGGCAGCTGGACAGTATGAAAACGTCCATCAATGTTGGTTCGCTCATTGGGCATAATGATATCCGCAGAGCTGTAATGGGCAGTACAGACCGTGCTCCTTCTGAAGCAGAACAGCAACAAATGGAAGCGCTGGTTGAAAAAGCCATGAAGGATGGTGCGGTAGGACTTTCCACCGGCCTTATTTACCTGCCGGGACTTTATGCACGTACGCCGGAAGTAGTGGGTATGGCAAAAGTGGCGGCAAAATACGGAGGGCTTTATGCCACGCATATGCGGAATGAAGGAGATGCTGTGGAAGCTGCTATTGAAGAAGCATTGACCATTGGCAGGCAGGCCAATATCCCGGTTGAGATCTCTCATTTTAAAATTGGCGGGAAACAGAACTGGGGCCGTTCCAAAATAACATTGGCCATGGTGGAGAAAGCAAGGAATGAAGGCCTGGAAGTTACCATAGACCAATATCCTTATACAGCCAGCAGTACCAGCCTGCGGACCATGTTGCCGGACTGGGCACTTTCTGGTGGCGCAGACTCCATCCGTTACCGTTTGCAGCAGCCTGCTATCAGGAAAAGTATTGCAGCAGAAATGACGGCTACCTATAAACGCCGCAAGCTCAAACACCTGGATTATGCGGTGGTGGCCTATTTCAAACAGGATACCACTTACAACGGAAAGAACATCATGGAGATCAATATCATGAAAGGCCGTAAATCCACCCTGGCAAATGAAGTACAAACTATCCTGGACCTTTCAGAACAGGGCAATGCGGGTATGGTGTTCCATGGTATGAGTGAAGAGGATGTGAAATACATCATGAAGTATCCTTTCAATATGTTTGCTTCCGATGCCAGCATCCGTGAATTTGGGATGGGTGTTCCACATCCCCGTGGTTATGGTACCAACTCCCGTGTATTGGGTAAATATGTACGGGAAGAAAAAGTGATCCGGCTCGAAGAAGCCATACGGCGCATGACCTCATTACCGGCACAAAAGTTCAACCTGAAAGAAAGAGGATTACTGGTACCGGGTTATGCGGCAGACGTTGTGATCTTTGATCCCAATACCGTGAAAGACCTTTCCACTTATACGCAACCGCATCAGTATGCCACGGGTTTTAAATACGTGCTGGTGAATGGACAGGTGACTGTGGAGAATGGCCAGCACATTGGCACCCGGGGAGGAGTTGTGCTACGCCATAAAGAGTAATTAATCTTTATCGGCAGGCCCGAGCGATAACATGATACTGCTGATGACAGACAATACCACACTAAAGATCAACGCCCACCAGAAATTATCTACCTTAAATCCTTTCACCAGGCTGCTGGCCCAGAGCACGATGAGTGCATTGATCACCAACAAAAAAAGGCCCAGCGTTACAATGGTAACAGGCAGGGTGAGGATCACCAATACCGGCTTCACGAGTAAATTGAGCAAACCTAAAACGATTGCCAGGAGCAGCGCAGAAGTGAAACTGGCCAGCTTAACGCCCGGTAACAAATAGGCCGTTAAGAGCGCCGCTAATGCTGTAACGAGGATGCGGATAAGTATTCCCATGGTAGAACGCGATTAAAATACTGTCATCAAATTACGCAAAAAGCATGCTGAATGTTCACCGCTGATCAGATCACAATCAGCTCGTAAAAGTCCTCCTTGTTATAATATTGCTGCGCAAGTTGTTGTAACTCAGCGGCAGTGATGGTTTTTATGATGCGGATATTATTATAGAAATAATTTTCATCGAGGTCGTTCAGGATCAGATTTTTCCAACGCTGGATCACATGGAAAGCACCATCCAGATCACCCAGGATAGATCCGATCATGAAATTGCGCACGAGGCTCAACTCTTCTTCCGGGATCTCTTCATTTTTCAAGCGTTCCATTTCTTTATACACTTCTGCAACCGTTGCTTCACAAACATCGCGGCCGGCTTCGGTTTGGATATTGACACCACTCACCTGGCGGAAGTTGTAGATCTGGGAATGGATGCCGTAAGTATATCCTTTTTCTTCACGGATATTGCTCATGAGCCTTGATCCGAAATAACCACCGAAAATGGTATTCAGTACAAGCATCTTTCCAAAATCAGGATGGTAGCGGTTGGGAAATGGCCTTGCTATACGCACTGCACCCTGTACGCCATTCTCATCATTGAAGATGCGGAACTTCTTTTCCTCAGCTGGTAAAACGGGCAACTCCGGGCGCAGGATCACTTCCTCCCCATTCCATTTTGTACTGCCGAAATATTGATTCAGCAGGGGAATGATATTCGCAGGCAGGTTGCCGGCAATGAAGATCTTACAGTTGTTGTACGTGTAGTGTTTTTTATAGAATGCTTTCAAAGACTCCGTCTGCAAAGCATCATAGGCCAGCATATTACTAACGCGGCCGTATGGATGAAATTCTCCGAAGAGGAATTTATCGATGTGGCGGTTGGCTACAAAGTCGCACTTGGTGAGGTTCACTGCCAGCTTTTGCTTCATGTTCTGCACAAAGGTGCTCAGTTCTTCTTCCGGGAAAACGGGATCGAGTATTACTTCCTGTAAAACCGGTAACAGATCGGCGGTATGTTTGGTAAGGCAGTGCAGCGTATAGGTGGCATTTTCATGAAAGCAGGCCCTGTTGAGGTAAGCTCCATAGTATTCGGCCGCTTCATTGATCTCCAAAGCAGAGCGTTTGCTGGTGCCGTTCTTCATGAGGAAGTTGGTGGCGGAAGCAATGAGGTTTTCCGTTTCAAACCAGCTGCCGGCAGGGAACACGAGTTCCAGCTGCAGGGTTTCCTGTTCTTCTGAACGGATCACGTATACGGGGATGCCATTATCCAGATTAAACTTCTCATATGGCTTGAGCAATATTTCAAAATCTACTGCATCTTTTATAGCGGGTGCCTGACTTCTGTTGACCATAATTTGTTCTTAGTTTCCTGCGTAATAGTGAATGGTGTTGGAGTTCTTTTCGTCAAAGATGATCTTTGCTTCTCTGTGGATGTCTTCTTTTGTTACGCGTTCGTAGTTTTCGAATTCTTTGTTCATGAAAGCTGCATCGCCTAAGAGTTCATAAAAGGCGAGGTTGTTAGCGCGGCTTAATAAACCCATGTCTTCAAAAGCCAGCATGCTTTCCACGCGGTTTTTCACTTTCTGCAATTCTCTTTCCGGGATGATGTTCTGTTGCAGTTTTTCCAGTTCTTCCTGTACACCTTTTTCTGCATCCTTCATTTTAACCCCTTTTACCAGTTTGCCTTCTATGCAAAGTAAACCAGCGTCTATGCTGCCAAAATGATAACAATCGATGTTGCTGAAAAGTTTCTTCTCTTTCACCAATACCTGGTGCAAACGGGAAGAGCCGCCACCGCTGAGGATGTCTGAAATAAGGTCTGCTGCATAATAACGCTGATCGTTCCGCGGGTAAATATGATAGGCTTTATACAGTGCGTCTAATGGCACTTTTGCTTTTACTTCCAGGAAGTTAGCCGTTTGCTGCGGAGGTTCCACGGGAAGGCTGCGTACATACTTTTCTCCGGAAGGGATATCCCCGAACCATTTCTCCGCCAGGGCTTTCACCTGTTCTGTGGTCACTTTGCCGGCCACAACCAGGATGGCATTAACGGGGCGGTAATGACGGAAAAAGAAGTTCTTTACATCTTCCAGCTGGGCATTTTCAATATGGGACAATTCCTTTCCGATGGTTTGCCAGCGGTAAGGATGGCTGGTGTAGGACAATGCCCTCAGCTTATGGCCCACATCTCCGTAAGGTTTGTTGATGTAATGCTCCTTGAATTCTTCGGTTACCACTTTCCGCTGTACTTCCAGGCTCTTTTCTGAAAAGGCGAGGGACAACATCCGGTCGCTTTCCAGCCAGAAGGCTGTTTCCAGGTTTTCGGCAGGTAATTCTATGTAGTAATTGGTAAGGTCGTTAGTGGTGAAAGCGTTGTTTTCCCCGCCTGCCATTTGCAGGGGTTCGTCATACTCCGGGATGTTCACGGAACCGCCAAACATCAGGTGTTCAAATAAATGCGCAAAGCCGGTCTGTTGAGGATTTTCATCACGGGCGCCCACATCATACAGCACATTTACAACAGCCATAGGGGTTGTATTATCTTCATGAACAATCACACGCAGCCCGTTATCTAAAGTGAATCTATTAAAATGGATCATATCTGTCTTTGACTGAAAAATAAGAAAATGCTCTGGTGATCAAACCAAAACGGGCAAATTTACGATAAAAGGCATTAGCTACAATATGCTGCGGATGGGCAGCTTTTTCAGCATCAGTTCCCCGTCCCGCATAATGAGCAGGGTTGGGCGGGTGCCGATGTTCTTCAGGAGGTCCCTGTAGATCTGGAGGTTGGTGGTGAAATTGTTGTTCACGGCCAGTACAAAATCCCCTCTTTTAAAGCCGGCTTTTTCTGCCGGGGAGTTCCTGATCACGTCTGTAACCTCAATACGGTTGTCTATCAGGTAGATGATCAGGCCGGTATAGGAATAGTCGAACTGGTCCCTGAAGTGAGTATTGGGCATGAGGTGAATTTCCTTGCGAGCGTAATTGAGGGTGAGATTAAAACGCCTGAGCAGGTCGTTCCCGATCATCCCGGCCAGGGAAGGATAGGAAGTGATATTGGTAACATCGTCAAACAGATAGGTTGGTACATTCCGGAAGGTGTAGTTGCCTATTCTGAATTCGTTCATGGTAGTGATGTACATCTGCATTTTACCTCCCAGGCCCTGTGCTTCCGTGGGGATCACTTTGACTTTGCGTTTCACCAGCAGGCTGCTGTCTTTCACAAACTGGGTGCTGAGCAGTAAACACATCCCGGCGCCGGTATCAAAATAGTACCGGTGATTAACATTTCGTTTTCCGCTGCGGAGGGGGGAATTTACTACGGGAATGAAAGTAAGATTGGGCTTCATGAGGTAACCACCACGGGGGTATTTAAACTTTCCCTGGGTATAGATCAGGATCTCTTCTTTGTCGTAATCGATCTGCACCACATACCTGCTCAATATGCTGTAGCCCATGATCCCATCTATCTGGATGCCGTATACCTGGCTGATCAGTTCATAGTCATTCACATGAAAATCCAGGCTATCCACATCCAGGCCTGGCAGATGGAGGGTATTATCCAGCGCAAAGGAGATGTTTTTGCTGGCTCCCAACCCGCGGACGATCTTATCGGAAGGGGTGAGCTTTACGCCCAGGGCTATACAGGTTGCGGTATCCAGGGAAATCCCGGCGCTGCCGGTATCCAGGAGGAACTGCAGGGTGTCCTTGTAGTCGTTCAGCTGTGCGGAAATCACAACTACACCTCCGTAATACTGTTTAAAAGGGAAACGAGTGATCAGCCTGGCTTCAGGCTCGACAGATGGTGCATTTTCTTTTTCCTGGGCACGGACTCCAACGTTACAGATCGACAGGCAGAGAACAAAAACGTGAAACAGGTTATGGATTCGCATAAGCTATGATGCCGGGCATCCTCATTTACCTAAATTTAACATTTAAGTTCGTTTGTTGTACGGCTATTTGGTATAAACGGCAAAATAGTTCCCCGGATAACATTTGCACTTTCCTTACCTTTGTTTTAAGATGCAATTACAGGATTTATACAAAAGGGCGCAACAGTTTGAGTTTCTAACGGCAGAGGAAGGGGTGTATATGTTCGAACACGCTCCCCTGGCGGAACTGATGGAGATCGCCAATGAATTAAGGAAGCAGCAGGTGCCTCATGGCAAGGTGACCTGGCAGATAGACCGGAACGTAAATACCACCAACGTTTGCACGGCTAATTGCAAGTTCTGCAATTTCTACCGCATACCCGGCCATAAGGATGCTTACATCACTGAAATAGACGAATATAAACGCAAAATTGAGGAAACCGTTAAGTATGGCGGAGACCAATTGCTTTTGCAGGGCGGCCACCATCCTGAACTGGGCCTCAGCTTTTATACCAACCTGTTCCGTGAGTTGAAACGCCTGTATCCTGATGTTCGTTTGCACACACTTGGCCCTCCCGAAGTAGCACATATCACCAAACTGGAAAAAAGCACCCACATTGAAGTGCTGAAAGCTTTGCAGGAAGCGGGTATGGACAGCCTTCCCGGAGCCGGAGCAGAGATCCTGAACGATCGTGTGCGCCGCCTCATTTCCAAAGGAAAATGCGGTGCGCAGGAATGGCTGGATGTAATGCGTGCAGCGCATAAACTCAATATTGCTTCTTCAGGCACCATGATGTTCGGGCATGTGGAAACTGTGCTGGAACGTTTTGAACACCTGGTGGCTATCCGCCAGGTACAAAGCGAAAAACCGGAAGGGCATTATGGTTTCACAGCTTTTATTCCCTGGACCTTCCAGGATGTGGATACCCTGCTCTCCAGGATCCGTGGCGTGCATAATATGACCACTTCAGAAGAATATATCCGCATGATCGCTATGAGCCGCATCATGTTGCCCAATATCAAAAACATACAGGCTTCCTGGCTTACGGTAGGTAAATCTGTAGCACAATTATGCCTGCATGCAGGTGCCAATGACTTTGGTTCTATTATGATCGAAGAAAATGTGGTATCAGCAGCCGGTGCCCCTCACCGCTTTACTTATAAAAGCATACAGGATGCCATCCGGGAAGCAGGTTTTGAACCACAGCTCCGCACACAACTTTATCAGTTCCGGGAGATCCCGCAGCAGATAGAAGAACAGGTGATCAATTACTAATCCACTATATAAAAGGGACTGTCAAAAGTAATTTTACCTGATTTTTTTCGGGTACCTGATGGGGAGAATTTCCGTTATGCAATTCTCAAGCCCATCAAATTACTTTTGACAGCTCCTTTTTTCATTCCTTTAACAGTTCCCCCAAAGTATTGTTAATTCACCCTACCCCATGTATCTTTTGCTGCTCTTTCTCCGTCTAATCAATATAAAAACTCCAGACGATGATGAAACAGATGAAAATATTAACCGTGGTGGTGCTCTCAGGCCTGGCGTTATTCCTCTCAGCCTGTTCAAGCACCAAAGTGACTTCTTCCTGGAAAGAACCGGAAACATCTTTAAGTCCTGATCAGAAGATCATGGTACTGGGACTGGTGCAGGACCGGCAGGGTGCTTTGCAGGCAAAGATGGAAGAAGAAATGGTAGCCGCATTGAAACAAAAGGGATATAATGCTGTATCCGCTTATGAAACATACGGCCCGAAAACTTTTAAAGGATTGAAGGAAGAAAAAGCCATGAACATGATCCGCAAAAAAGATGTGGACCAGGTGCTCACGATCGTAATGCTGGATAAGTCCAAAGAAAAGAATTACGTGCCGGGCAGGACGATGTTCTACCGTCCTTATTATGGTGGCTGGTGGTCTTATTATGGAAGTATGTACAACCGTATTTATGAACCGGGGTATTATACAACCAACACCAAGTACTTCCTTGAAAGTAATTTATACAGCATGAAGAACAAACAATTGCTTTATTCTGTGCGTACCGAAACCTTTGACCCGTCTTCCGCAGCCAGAATGGCCGTGGTGTATACGCAACAAGTGGTGAAGGATATGACCAAACAGCAATTGATCACGCAACGTTAGTAGTAGTACAGTACCGTCATAATCAAAACAACAGGTGATCTGCAAAAGCGGATCGCCTGTTGCCGTTTAAGGGGATATATGTATTTTTGACGGGAAGATTATGCTGGAACTACCTGTAAACGATACCACCCTGTTAAGACAATTACAGCCTGAACACGCTCCTGACTTGTTTTTTGCGGTTAATACATCCCGTAAACAGTTGCGTAAATATCTGCCCTGGGTGGATTATAATACAACAGAAGAACATTCTCTCCGCTTCATTGAACTCATGTTGCGCAAAGCAAATGAGCAGGATGCAATTGCCTTTGGAATATGGCATGGTGGCCGGCTTTGCGGGGTTCTTGACTTGCACGACTGGGACCATCCGCTGCAAAAAGCAGAGATCGGTTATTGGCTCATGGAATCATTCCAGGGAAAAGGAATTGTTACTAATAGTTGCAGAAGCCTTATCAGCTATGCGTTTGCGGCACTCCGGCTGAATAAGGTAGAGATCCGTTTTGTGTTGCAGAACGAGAAAAGCGCCCAGATCCCCATCAAACTGGGCTTTTCCAAAGAAGGTATATTACGCCAGAGCGCCAAGCTCCACGGCCATTACGTGGATATGGTAGTGATGGGGATGCTGCGCCGTGACTGGAAATATTAAACATCACAGATCAGGATAGCATCTTTAAGGGATGCCAGTTTATCTTCCCGTTTAGGAATGAACTCCTGTGCTACGAATCCTTTAAAACCAGTGTCTACCACCGCCTGCATAATAGCGGGATAAAACAGCTCCTGTGTTTTATCTATTTCATTCCGGCCGGGAACTCCGCCAGTATGGTAATGCGCAATGTATTGCTGGTTTTCGCGGATGGTGCGGATCACGTCTCCTTCCATGATCTGCATGTGATAGATGTCATATAAAAGTTTGAAATGCTCGGAGCCGATGGCTTTGCAAAGTTCCACACCCCATGCGGTACGGTCGCATTGATAATCCGGGTGGTTCACTTTACTGTTGAGCAATTCCATCACCAGCGTCACCTTTTTCTTTTCTGCATACCCCATGATCTTCTTCAGGCCGGTGGCGCAGTTTTCCAGTCCCTGCTGATCACTCATGCCGCCGCGGTTTCCGGAAAAGCAGATGAGGTTGGTGAATCCGGCGTTGGCGGTTTCATCGATCAGGTGTTCAAAATAGGTCACCAGCTTATCGTGATGCTCCGGGCGGTTCCAGCCTTTGGTGATACCCCATTCTTTACCATTGGATGCTACCATGGCGCAGGTGAGGTCGTATTTCTTAAGGGTAGCAAAGTCTTCCGGGCTGGCCAGGTCGATAGATGCGATGCCTATTTCTTTGGATGCCTTGCAGAGCTCGTCCAGCGGGATACCATTATAGCACCATCTGCAAACGGAGTGGTTTACTTTTCCTTTGAGTTTTGCGTCCATTGCCTGCTCATGCGCGGATACGCGGTTTGTCAGGGAAGAAAGCGCTGTGCCTGCTAAAGCCATAGTTGCTACTTTTTTGATCGCATCTCTGCGGGAGTGATTGTCTGCCATAAGTGGATCGGGTTTATCAGGGGTGAATTTAAGTGAAATTTTGTCTGTTTGCAAGCACCGTGGAAATACGTTTTTTTGAAAATAAGGACAAACCGCATTCGAACGCAAACGCCTTATGGATAAGGGTTTATGATGTATGTTTCAGGGATTTGCTGGTTCTTATGCCCAGGGGGAGTAACATTTTGGTAGGTTATTTGATTATATATACAAAAGCATGTGTGTATGGAAAGAAGAGTTACTCCCAGTTTAACACTTTGCCTGCTGATGGACCTGTTGGGTTGCGCCAGTTATGCAGTTCCGGTATTCGGGGAAGTGAGTGATGTAATTTGGGCGCCAATATCGGCTCTCATCTTTTACAAAATGTTCGGTGGGCCTATTGGCGGTTTCGGTGGCGTATTCAATTTCATTGAGGAGCTGTTCCCGGGACTCGATTTCATCCCCACTTTTACGATCAGCCGCCTTGTGGTGTACCTCACCAACCAGTGGCAGGAGAATCGTAAAAAGAACATTTTGAATGATTTCAGAGCCGGTAAACGGGCTTAAACCGGATTACATCTACTAAGTAAAGCCCCTACGGGGACTTTAGCGTGATCATTGTGCTGCAGGAAGATCAGAACCTCATATTCCGCGGTGCTTCCATCATCCTGTCCCCTCTTTGCCCCTTGGGCGCTTTCCCTCCGAAACGGTTCAGGAAGTAGGAAAAACTCACCATAAAATAACGCTGCAAAACCTTTGTTTCGGAATCCTCTGTGTAGTTATCCATCACGGTACGGTTCACGCTTACGTTCTGATTGAACAGGTCAAACACCTGGAATTTGATCAGGCCCTGTTTGGCTTTAAACAGTGTTTTGGAAATAAAGCCGTTCGCAAGGGTGTATTGCAGGTTATATCCTTCCGTTCTTCCTGTATTGGCGGTATAATCCACATCCCCTCCAATGATAATCCCTCCCGGCAGGTTCACGTTAAAGTCCAGGGAAAGGCCATAATTGAAATAATTGGTGTTGTTGGCCTTATTGTTACTGAAGCGCGCCCTGTTATAATTCACATTGCCGCCAGCTGCCAGATCGAACACTTCCTTATACATATAGTTGAAGCTAACCGCTTGGGTAATATTCAGGGTTTGTGTAAAATTCTTCTGGTTATTGAGGAAACTCACATCGCGTGTGAGGCCCGCATAAGTATTGGTATTGATGGTTGTTTTCTGCTGCTTGTTGAGGGAGAAACCATTCACCATATAGGCATTTACATTGTAGTTGCCATTTACGTTCACGGGGCGGCTGGTCTGTATGCCCTGGTCATTGATAGCCGTGTTGTTCACAATCCTGTTCAAGGTAAATGTTCCGGTAAGGGAGGCAAAAAAACTGCGCATACTTACAGGATCAAAGTTATTATAGTTTACACTGAGGTTGTTATTGAAGGAAGGCTTCAGATCAGGGTTCCCCAACTTCACAAACAGGGGATTGGAATTATCGGGCACCGGTTGCAATTGTTCCAGGGTAGGCTGTTGTGTTTGCCCGCGGTAGGCAATACGCATCCGGCGGTTTTTTGAAAAGTTATAGTTCATTTGCGCAAGTGGAGAGATGTTCACGGTGTGCTGCCGCAAGGTGCTATCCTTTGAGATGTTCTCGCTGCTGAGGTTGTTGAACTGAACGTTCATACCCAATGTATAATTGTACCGCAGTTTCTGTGTCATGATGCTGATACCGGCCTGGTGATTACTGTACACATTGTTGAAAGCATTGGTAAGACTGTCGTTCAGCAGGTCATAGTCATCTTTCCCTTTATCGTAGGTAGTACGGTTGGATGAATTGGCATTATAGCTATAGCCGTAATTCAATTCCAGGAAGCGGTCTATGAACACCGGCTCCGTATAACTCATTCTCACACCTAATGTTTTGCTGCTGTTATCCTGCATCACTTTCTGATCTATGGTGTCGTTCCGGAAGGAGCCATTACGTTGCAGGTAAGATGTCTGCGACTGGTTGATGGATTCCCGTTCGTTGCTGTTAGCGCCAAAGGTCAGGTTGGTGCTGAATGTGCGGCCTTTCTTATCGAACTTTTTCCGGAATAGGGCGGTACCGTTTACGTTGGGAGAACTGGCCGTGGTTTTATTTATCGTACGCCCATTATTGACAGTATCCTTGTTGTTATTGAGGGTAGTGTTCCTGCTTTCAGAAAAGTTATCTCCTGAACTGTAACTGATGTTGGGGGTAACAATCAGGGAATGAAAAGAATCGATATCATATTCAATGCGTGCATTCACCCGGTGGTTGCTGTTATTACTAAGAGAGGTGCTGTTGGAGTTCACGTAGGAAAAAGAATCCGGTTTATGGCGATTCTCCCGTTCACTTCTTCTTTCATTATCCCGCTGCATATCACTCATAAAATAACTGCCGCTGATGCGTAATCCTTTAGCGAGGTTATCGCTGTAATTGATGCCGCCATTCCAGTTCCTGTTAAGCCCTGTATTGGCAGCTCCGCCACCACCTTTTGCTCCGCCGCCAAAATTAAAACCATCTGAAAAAGAGAAGCCGGTATTGTTGGTATTGTTCCCTCCTCCCATAATGGAAAGCTGCTGTGTTTGCCGGAAGCGGTTCATGCTGGCGTTAAGGGAAAAACGTTCATCACTTCCATATCCTGCAGTTGCTCTTCCAAACACGCCTTTTTTACGGTCTGGCTTAATGGTGAAGTTGAGTGTTTTCTCTATTTCTCCATCGGCGATACCGGTAAACTGCGCCTGTTCGCTTTTCCGGTCTATGAGCTGGATCTTATCTACAATGTCTGCAGGCAGGTTGCGGGTGGCCATTTTGGGATCATCCCCAAAGAAAGGTTTACCATCTACCAATACCTTTTTTACGGTTTCTCCATTGGCTTTGATGGTACCGTCTTTTTCCACCTGTATGCCGGGGAGTTTTTTGAGCAGTTCTTCCAGCAGGGCGTTTTCTCTTGTCTTAAAAGAGCCCGCATTGTATTCCACTGTATCTTCTTTAATGGTGATCGGAGGTTTTACATCTACGATCTCCACTTCGTTCAGGTTAAGTCCTTTCCTTTTTAGGGTTAATGTTCCCAACGCAATGAGGCGGGAGGTATCCTGTACCTGTAAATTGCGCGTCAGTTGCTGGTATCCCATGTATGAAACAACAAGCACATAGTTGCCGGGTTTTGTGCCGGTAATACTAAAGAGTCCTTTTGCATCTGCCACTACCGTAGCAGCTATTACGGAATCTTTTACTTCCAGTAAAGCTACTGCCGCATTGGGCAATGGTTCTTTATTGGTGTAATCAATCAGGCGGCCGGTGATCTGGAGTTTGTTCTGTGTCTGTGCCCGGGCAATGGTTAAGATAGCAATAACCAACACCACGGTCAGTAAAACGCGTTGTTTCATAATTGGGTTTATAGCTGGGGTGGTGGCTTAGTTATTGAGTTGGAGTTTTTCCAGTCTGTCGTTATGGAACTTCTCCATGATCTGGCGTCTTTTAGCTTTCAGTTCTTCTTCCGTTACTTTCTGCGCATTGGCAGGAAGGCTCACCTCCGTATCTTCTATGGGTTTAAACTCTACCTTTTTTGCAACGTAGGAGCGTTTGCTGCTTTCAATGGATAACACAACTCCTTCTGCGGGTAATACACCATTTACCGGGGAGAATAAAAGCGGGATCTCTGTTGTATACCAGAAAACGAAGTTCTCTTCACCGAGTTTTACAGTACCGCGCTGGCATTTAAATCCTGCAATGGTTTTTGTTTTATTGCTGGTTTTAATCTCTGCGGAGTTCTTGTAATCCTCTTCGGCATACCAACTGTTACTGGTAACACTGTCCTTTTTCTCTGTGGTAACGGTTAAATACTTTTTGTTTGCCAGATCAATATACGTACTGTTACTGAGAGGGGGGCGCAGTGACATTCCGGGGCCACCAGGGCCGCCGGGGCCTGCAGAAAAGCTTGCATTGCCGCTACTGTTACCAGCCACATCAATTGTCTGTGTTCTTCCTGCCACAGCTCCGCCAGCCGGCATCGCTCTCTGAAAACTCAGCATCTGGGGCCCGCCACCACCTTCTGCTTCCAGTTTTCCTTTGGTGCTGGAAAAAGTGAGGGTTTGTTTGGTGGTGATCAGATCCGGCACGTCCACAGCCATATCTGCTGCACTTCCCTGTGTAACCTGGCCACCCGGGCCCATCATTACAATACGGGCCTGTGAGAGGTCCATGCGTGAGGTTACTTCATATTCGATTATACCTGAGGTTTTTTGCTGGGCCTGTGTGCTGGAAAAGGCCAGGATTAATAAAGCGGCGATGATCGTTTTCATATGTACGCTGTTTTTTGTTGTGTAAAATTGCAGGATACACAGCAGGGGGAGGGTTAAGCAGTCTTATTTAATGTTAATTAGTGTTAAGCCCCGGCGGTAGATGATAAGGATTGGATAGATTTACATTCCATGCGCAACAGAATCCGCAACATATTGATCCTGATGAGTACCTGTATACTGGGTATTTTCGCTTTCCAGGCTTACTGGTTATACAACTCTTATAAGCTTCGGCTGGAGGAGTTCAATAAGGATATTAATGATGCACTGCGCACTGCGGTGTACAATAAACAATTTATAGATGCCGGGCGCTTTATCGGACGGCGGTATCCTGCCATGAATGCCAGTTTTGCCTTAAGAGGAAAACCCGCGGTTTTTATGAAAGATTCTGTGTTCCTGAGAAAGGCGAGGCCAATGAGCGGCTTAAGGATTATGACTGATTCCATGCGGGGGACTGTTGTAGGAAAAACAATGCCTGTTGGCGGCGAGGCCGTTTTTATGGAGGCCGAACCTTATAATGACAGTATTGCGCCGCGGCATTTTCAAAGGGTGATACATTCCACCAATGCCACCACACTAAACATTCAGATCAGGGACCGGGACACGGCATATCGTTTCTATGCAGATTCGCTCTCCCGGCAGATCTCGGATATGCTGATCCTGAATAAGATCTACAAAGAAAGGTTCTCTGCAAAGAAAGTAGACTCTGTTTACAAAGAGGAATTGCGCAGCCGTGGTATCACTGTATCTTATAAACTGGATACCTTCCGTGTAGAAGAAGATTCGTTCCAAAAGGATACGATCATCTTCCTGTCAGAACCTGTTAATTTACTGCAGACCGCTAAGATCCCTTTCAATCCTTTCAGCGATATTCTTGTACAGGCTTCCTTCAGTAATCCTGTGCAAAGGATCCTGGGCCAGATGATAGGCCCGCTTCTCAGCACAGCTATCCTGTTACTGCTCACGGTGCTTTGCTTCATCTACATGCTCCGTACCATCCTCAAACAGAAAAAACTCTCTGAAGTAAAAAACGACTTCATCAACAATATGACGCATGAGCTGAAAACACCCATCGCTACAGTATCCGCAGCGGTAGAAGCCATGCAGAACTTCAATGCCCTGAATGATCAGCAGAAAACACAAAAGTACTTAAGCATCTCGCGGCAGGAGTTAACACGCCTGAGTGATCTCGTGGAAAAAGTATTACACATTGCGGCGGAAGAAAAAGATGATTTTGAACTGTACCGGGAGGAAACAGACCTGAACGACCTGATCAGCCACATCATTACCAATCATCGCCTGAAAGCCAATAAGAAGGTGGATTTCACTTATACCATCCTTTCGGATGCCATGGTAAAAGTAGATAAAACGCATTTGTCCAATGCCCTGAATAACCTGGTGGACAATGCGATCAAGTATTCCGGTGAGCCGGCGGAGATCACTATCCATGTGAGCCGCCTGCAGGACAGGCTGAAGATTGTGGTGAAGGATAATGGCATTGGCATCCCGCATAATTACCAGGACAGTATCTTTGAAAAGTTCTTCCGGGTGCCTACGGGCAACCTGCATAATGTAAAAGGATTCGGGCTTGGGCTGAGCTATGTAAAAAAGATCGTAGAGAAACACGGCGGTTTTATCCGCGTGAAAAGTGAACCGGACAGAGGAAGCGAGTTCCTGCTGGAAATCCCTGAAATTTAATGTATCATGAACGCAGCGAATTGAGTTCCTGCGGAAATTTATACAACATGAACGCAAGCGTATTGTTGATAGAAGATGAATCGCAACTGGCACAGATCGTGAAAGACAGCCTGGAGATGCGGGGCTTCCGTATGTTCATTGCCAATGATGGTAACGAGGGCCTGCGCTTGTACCGGCAGCACAAACCGGATGTTATTGTGCTGGACATTATGATGCCGAATATGGACGGCTTTTCGCTGACTGCAGAGATCAGGAAATCAGACAAACAAACGCCGATCATTTTCCTTTCTGCGAAATCGCAGACGATTGATGTGGTAAAAGGGTTTGAGCTGGGTGGTAATGATTACCTGAAAAAGCCATTCAGCATGGATGAACTGATCGTAAGGATCCGGTCTTTGCTCAACCGCTTCCAGCCAACACCTGTGCAGCAGGAACAGGGGGAAGATCATGTGATCATCGGGCAATACGCCTTCAATTATACCAAACAAACGCTCTCCCGGAATAATCATACAGAGTTCCTTTCTCACCGGGAGGCAGAAGTACTCTGGCGTTTATGCAAACACCGCAACCAGGTGATGGAGCGGAAATCTATTTTGCTGGATATATGGGGGGATGATAATTTCTTCAATGCCCGCAGCATGGATGTGTTCATCACCAAACTACGCCGTTACCTGAAAGAAGATCCCAGGATACAGATTGTGAACATCCGCGGGATCGGGTATAAACTGATCTCTTAACTGAAGAGATACAGTACATCTTCCTTAGACAGCTTTTTGATAAAGCCGTTATCATCGGCAATGATATCTTTTACGAGGGATTTTTTGCGTTCCTGCAGTTCCAGTATTTTTTCTTCTACAGTGTCTTTACAGATCATGCGGTAAGCAAAGATGTTTTTGGTCTGGCCGATACGGTGTGTACGGTCAATGGCCTGTTGTTCCACAGCGGGGTTCCACCATGGGTCAACAATGTACACGTAATCCGCAGCGGTAAGGTTAAGCCCCACACCGCCCGCTTTCAGGGAAATGAGGAATACCCTGCAATCATCGTTATTCTGGAAATTTTGAATGGCTTTTTCCCTGTCCATTGTAGAGGTACTACCATCAAAATATTCATACGGGATCTTCATGTGTGTCATCCTTTCCCGGATGAGGCCCAGCATGCCCAGGAACTGGCTGAACACTAAAACTTTATGGTGCCCGCTGTTTTCCGCAATCTCACGGGTGAGCTCGTGCAGCTTTACGGAATGGTTGGGATATTTTTCTGTTTCGTTGAGGATAGCCGGTGAATCACAGATCTGGCGCAGTTTCATAAGCCCCTGCAGGATGGTGAGCTGGCTGCGTTCCATACCCTGATCTTCAATCACACCCAGGATCTTGGAACGATAGGTGTTACGGTAAGCATCGTAAATATGCCTTTGCTCAGGATCCATTTCACAGAAGATCACGGTCTCGATCTTATCCGGCAGATCTTTGGCCACCTGCTCTTTCGTGCGGCGGAGAATGAAGGGATAGATGAGTTTTTTCAGGTGCTCTTTCCTTTCTTCATCCTGGAACTTATCGATGGGGGTGGCAAATTCATTTCTGAAGAAGTCCACACTGCCCAGCATTCCCGGGTTGAGGAAATTCATCTGTGCGTATATATCAAAGGTATTGTTCTGCATGGGGGTACCACTCAATGCAATACGGTTGCGGGTATTCAGCAACTGTGCTGCTTTGGTGACTTTGGATTGCGGATTCTTAATGGCCTGCGATTCATCCAGTACCACATAGTCGAACTGGATCTTCATCAGCAATTGAATATCGCTGCGCAGGGTACCATAAGTGGTAATGATCACATCAAAGCCCTGTAACTCTTCTGCAGCACGGATACGTGCAGGGCCATGATGAATATGGTAAGTGATACCGGGTGTGAATTTCTTGATCTCATTCTCCCAGTTATAGATCAGCGTAGTAGGGCAAACCACCAGCATCATGGCTTTGCCGTTCTCATTTTTGTAGTGCTGAATGAACGTAAGTGCCTGTACGGTTTTACCAAGACCCATATCATCTGCCAGGATGCCTCCCCACTTCACTTCATCCAGGTAGTTGAGCCATTGGAAACCACTCTCCTGGTAGGGGCGGAGATTGGCATTCACGTTCTTTGGTAAGGGCACATTACGGATCTCATCAAACTGCAGGAGCTTGCGGCGTTTTTCATCCAGCTCTGCAAGGATGGCATCATCATCAATGAATTCATACAATTCATCGATCACGGAGAAGTTGTATTTACTCAACTTCAGGCCGGCGCCTTTATCTTTTTCTTCCCCGATCTTAAAGAGCAGGGAATATTTTTTCAACCATTCTTCCGGCAATAAACCAAGGGTGCCATCTGCCAGCTGCACATAGTTCTGCTTGTTGGCCAATGCCCGTTTGATATCGCGGATACCGACTTTCTGATCGCCATACAATACTTCCACCTGTGCATCAAACCAATCTATACCAGAACTGATCTGCAGGTTGGTAACGGGTTTCTGCGGATTAAAACGGAAGTTGCGGAGTTGTTCGAAACCGAATACCCGAACATCCATTTCCTTGAGTGCATCAAAGAAAAGGAAGAACCAGTTGTTCTTCAGCGCTTCTTTGGAACGCAGGAAAAAGTAGTTATAGTTACTGAGATGGTTAAAGTTGGTGTGCAGGGTGCGGAGCTTGGCCACAAAAGCATTCTCCACTTCCTTGTTCCGGTGAATAACGAGTACTTTGTTGGCTTCCTGTACAGTGATGCGGCTTTCCTCATTCCATTCCACTTCATGCCCTGCATAGGAGAAGCCTGGCTGGATCACGAATGTTTCGCCCATTTCTTTGAGGTACACACGTGTTTCCGGTATAATATCATCCACTTCTGCGAGCAGGGTGGAATCAAACTGTACTGCATAATCTTTGCCAAGGGGCAGCATCACATCTTTCAGGAAGTCCTGCCATTCTGCGGACGGTACTTTTAATGCGTTCATCTGCTGGTAACGCATAATGTTGATGCTATCCTGCGGCCGTTTGAAATGGAAGATGCTGCCATTATACAGGAACAGCATAGGGCTGGCCCATTGATTGGCAGACACGTTCACGGGTTCTCCTTCAATATCTACCCAGGCGGTCACTTCCACATGGTCATTTACAGGGTCTGCCTTGAAGTAAGGTTGCAAGGGTTCATCTGCTACCAGCAAGGGTTGCAGGTTCTTGGTCTTAAAAGGCTGCCCTTCTCTTAACAGGAACACCAGGCGGTGTTCCATCAGTATCGGGAAGAGTTTTGTGATCTTGGGATGCAGGTATTCCACGATCAGCTCCATGGTTTCCATGGGCAAACCATCTTCATTTTCATGCATGATGTTTTCCCAGATGCCCGCGAAAGGAGAATTTTTGTTCAGGAATTTGCTGACTTCCGCATGCTGTATTTTGCGTACAGGTGTGATCAGTTCCCTGTCCCGTTCTTTATATTGATAGAAGTCTACGTATTTACTAAGGTCCAGCCGGGTAACGAGGGATACGAATTCTGTTTCATCTTCATTGGCATCGCCGTTGATCAGTTCTGCCTGGAAGTAAGGGAACAGTTTATCGTTGGCGTTGAGCATAACGCCCAGCCTGCGTGTTACCGTAATGGTTTCTTCCTCGGGAGGTGGTTCTGCTTTGTTTGCCGTTACGGGTGCTTCCACTTTTTTGATACTGGGATCCAGTACGCGGAGGAAGGGTTTGCCGTTGAGGTAAGAGAACGCAAATTTCCCGTTGAGGTCATCGTTCAGCGTGTATCCGTAAGAGGAAAGGAGTTTGTTTTTTTCTTTATCCCAGTTGCGGAGGGTATCAAAATAAAATGGTCCGTGTGCATGCAGCAATTGCAGGAACAGGGCCAGTTTATGTATGCAGATGGGATGTTCATGTTCATCGCAGGTGCAATGGGTATCGAAGTTCCGCTCTTCGTTGCGTTGCAGGATGAGCGGATATTTTTTGCCTTCAAACTTCAGTTCTGCCTCCACCTTTTCATCTTTGGCAGCTTTGATCACAGCCTGTGTTTTGCGGAGGATGGTTTCTGCATCCTGCATCATAGGGCTGGAGGTAAGGAGTTTGAGGGTTTTTAGATCGATGGATTTCATTTTGATCAGCGTATGCTGCTGATCGTATTGTGTTTCGTATGATTCAAAATGATTCCTGTCCAGCATTTCCTGTAACTGGAAAAGTGCGGCCGCCTCGTGCCGGCAGATATCTCCTAAGTTATAAGGGCACTGGCACCGGACACTCATGGTGGCGGGCTCGTGATATTTGCTGATGGAAACTTTATAGTAGTTAGCGTGGGTATCACTTTTTACGCGGAAAGTAGCAGATTTGAGCACAGGGTCCCCTTCCAGCAACTCCACACCGCCTGTGGAAAAGATGCGTTTCCCCCGGCGGATCACCTCATCGGTTCCGTTATTATAAACATATTTCAATAAATGGGGTAGCGACATGCTTTTCTTTGCTATTGCCTTCTTTACATAAACCCGGGTTGTAAAACAAAAAGACCACGCTCCGTCATCTCCATTCCTGCTATCTGTGAACTAAATTTTTCTCTAAATGGCTCATAAAAAGGCAATCCACAAAAGTAAGCATAAAAATTCACATAGCGCGCGCTGAAGAGGTGTTTACGGGTATCCGTTATTCATAGATCTGCAGGTATCGTTTTACGGACTGTTCCATTACAGCGGTAGCATTTTCCCGGATACTGAGGCCAAAAGCACCGTGCATCACATTGTATTGCAATAATTTAACTGCAAATGCGATGGCCAGGATGTCCTTTTTAGGCAGGGGTATATTATTAGGATAACTGTACATAAAAGAAACGGTTGTTAAGTTAGGGGATACCTGGATGGTATCTCCTACCAGCAATGTACCCTTACCAACCGGCCAGTGTAAAATGCAGGCTCCGGGAAAATGTCCGCCACAACGTACGATCTTGATCTGGTCCCATAAAGGCTCTATATCCCCCTCCCATAAACGCAGTTTATTATTTCTCCGGCCCAGCCAGTGTGCATCTTCCGCATGTACATAAATATCCGCCTGGAATGTTTCGCTCCATTCCACAATAGTGCTGAAATAATGGGGGTGCGAAAGCACAATGGCTTTGATGCCGCCGAGTTTTTCAATGATGTCTATGGTGCTGGGGTCTAATAACGTGATGCAGTCCCATAACACATTGCCACCGGGGCTTATTACAAGATAAGCTCTCTGCCCTATGCCGAATTTTGGCGCAGTATAGATGGCATACAGGTCCGGGGAGATCTTTTCTATGATATTACGGTGCTGTTTGGCAACCTCTTTCAGGGAGGTCCAGCTTTGGCCGCCGGGGTTTACATATTGCCTGTCGTCTTCACAAATGGGGCAGTGGAGTGGTGGCGTTGTGCCGGACTCATATTGTACGCCGCAAGTGGTGCAGATATAATTTGTCATACTGCTGAGGGTTTTGGTATTACTAAAATAGTGCAACTCAAACGAAAAAATATCCATTGAGTGGCGGGGGCATCTGCTGTTACCTTTGTATAAATTAAATCTATGGCGAATATAACCTCTATTGAAAACACAAAGACCCAACAACTCGGATTATTAATATTGCGTATTGGCGTTGGGGTGCTCTTTTTTATTTTCGGATGGCAAAAGATAGCTGGCGGTGAGCCTGTTTGGACGGGAGTAGGTGGTTCCATGAAGTTTTTCGGTATCAGTGCATGGCCCACATTCTGGGGATTGCTGGCTACTATTGCTGAATTCCTGGGTGGATTGTTGCTCGTGTTTGGCTTATTCACCCGTTTTGCGGCCCTTTCACTGGTGATCACCATGATTGTGGCTACTGTATTTAAGTTTGCGCTCGGCTCTACATTAGGAGATGCCACAGGAGCGATTGCCATGCTGCTGATCAACGTATTCTTTTTGCTCAACGGCGGCGGCGTTTATTCAGCAGATAATTTCCTACGACTCAAAAGACAGGTCGCTTAAAAACATTTGAACAGAAAAAAGGCGCGGTGAAATTCTCCGCGCCTTTTTTATTTTTCTTTGACCAGTTCACCATTCCTTAAGATGGGCAGGATGTTGGCACCATCTTCCGTAAGGCAGTATTTTATATCTTCTTCCAGTCCGTAACGGGCCAGGCGTTGGAAGTGTGATGCTTTTTTCATGAAAGAGAACAGGTCACCTTTTGCACTGTAGTAGAGTGTTTCAGCGGCAACTGCAGAATCGCAGTTAACGTCAAAATGTTCTTTGATGCGGCTCACAACTGCTCCGGCAAACAAAGTATCTTCCATATTTACGCGGTCTTTCCAGGCAGCGCAACCGAGGATCACATTTTGTCCCTGGGAGATCAGGTATTCGCAAACAGCGGAGATGTTAGGGAAAGATCCGGTAATGATCTGTACGGCATCTTTGGCCATGTGCAAAAGTTTGGTACCGTTGGTGGTGGTAAGCACCAGCACTTTGCCGCCAATGAATTCTGTAGGATATTCGAAGGGGGAATTGCCATGCAATAAACCTTCGGCAATTTTACCATCCCGCTCTCCGGCAGTAATGGCTTCCAGCTGGCGGCCGATACTTACACATTCTTCCACAGTGGCCACCGGAATAACTTTTGCCGCACCATTGTATAATGCAGTGCAAATGGTGGAAGTAGCGCGTAAAACATCGATAATTACAACAATGCTGTTCTTAACATCGAACAAGTGAAGGAGGGCTGGCGAAAGGCATACTTCCAGCCTTGGTTTTGTTATTTCGTCCATTCTTTATTTTTTAATCAAGGATCACCCGCCACTTTTCGCTCTCTGCGTATTCCTTGATGATATTGTTGCGCAGCGTTAACAGCCGCCGCATATATTTTTTGAGATAGAGCTTTTCAAACCAGCGGCCAATGCGGCCATAAGGTGTTCCGAACTCCATGATATCTATTACTACGGTTCCATTTGCTATCTCGCGGAAAAAGTGTTCGTGTTTCATAAAGGTGAAATCACCATCCACCATTTCATCGCAAAAGTAATGGTCTTTTTGCATGGCCGTGATCTTCATGGTGAGCTGCCGCATTTTATTGAGGTGCTTTGCTCTCCATGTAACCGTTTCATCATATTCTATCAATCCACTTGTTCTTCCTTTAATGGCCTCTTCTTTTAAGTGTTCCATACTGCGCTTGTGCAGTGTGATACTCCTGCTCAGGTCAAAGACCCTGTGCAATGGAGCATGAATAACCGTGGTAAGATGGATCAGCGGCATAGCATTTAAAGATATGGTTCTAAAGATGATAGGTTTCAATAACGCTCCCCTTTCCCGCTAAATTGTATGGTTTTTCCTGCTTAAGACAGGAATGGCACCTTGGAAACTTTTGCTTTCAGGAGCTTGTCGCGCACTGCAATATAA
This sequence comes from Chitinophaga niabensis, assembly GCF_039545795.1. Lineage (NCBI taxonomy): Bacteria > Pseudomonadati > Bacteroidota > Chitinophagia > Chitinophagales > Chitinophagaceae > Chitinophaga > Chitinophaga niabensis. The sequence goes on from NZ_CP154260.1 coordinate 6,173,096, forward strand.
ACTTCTGAATCGAGTGTTGCAAAGTCTGTTCTCACATATCCCAATCCTACTGCTTTCTGGAGGGTGGGAGATTGTGTGCCGGAAGTAACCCTGCCGATCAGGTTGCCCTGTGCATCTTTGATCTCATAATCATGGCGGGGAATGCCTTTATCTATCATCTCAAGGCCTACCAGTTTTTGTTTAACACCTTCTGCCTTAATTTTTTCCAGGATGGGGCGGGCGGTAAAGTCTTTTGTGAACTTGGTGATCCAGCCCAAACCGGCTTCCAGTGGATTGGTACGGTCGTCTATATCATTCCCATAGAGGCAGAAACCCATTTCCAGGCGGAGGGTATCCCGGGCACCGAGGCCAATTGGCTTGATACCTTTGGATGCTCCGGCGGAAAAAATAGCATCCCAGATCTTATCTGCTGCACCGTCCTTATCTTCAAAATAGATCTCAAGACCACCGGCACCGGTATAACCGGTAGCGCTGATCAGTACATTTTCCACCCCGGCAAAAGTTCCTTTTACGAAGGTGTAATACTTAAGATTGATTACGTCTTTGTCTGTTAAGGTCTGCAGGATGCTGGTGGCAAGAGGGCCCTGGATGGCCAGCAGGCAGGTTTGGTCTGAAATGTTATGCATTTCCACCCCTTTGGAATTGAACTGGCTGATCCAGTTCCAGTCCTTTTCAATATTACTGGCGTTCACTACCAGCATGTATACTTTATTTTCCTCGATGCAATATACCAGCAGGTCGTCCACAATTCCTCCCTCTGTATTGGGAAGGCAGGAGTACTGGGCCTTTCCGGCAGTAAGTTTGGAGGCATCGTTACTGGTAACGCGCTGAATGAGGTCCAGGGCATTTTCTCCTTTGAGAATAAATTCGCCCATATGGCTTACATCAAACACACCTGCACTATTCCGCACGGCTGCGTGTTCATCATTGATACCGGTATAAGAGATGGGCATATTATAACCCGCGAATGGCGCCATTTTTGCGCCCAGTGCAATGTGTTTGTGTGTAAACGGCGTGTTCTTCATTTTTTGGTGTTTTGTTGTAACTCGTTCCGGAGCCCGGCAAATTTAGTATTTAATTTGACGATAAAACAAAGGGGGTGGCTGCGTAAGACATTCCTATGATAAATACCACTTTAGGTCAGAGATTACCATTATTTTTGCTTCAAATTTACCATGCAGTGAAAAAGTGTTACCTGTTACTCCCACTCGTTTGTATAACGCTGGTTGCTTACCCGCAAAAGAAAGCTGATCGCAAAACTGTCAATAACCTGCAATTGCATGTGACTTACCTGGCCAGTGATAAGCTGGCAGGGCGCCGTACGGGCACGGAAGGTGAACAACTGGCCTACGCGTACATTGCAGAACAGATGAAACTGGCGGGTCTTAGCCCCAAAGGGGATAAAGGGTACCTCCAAACTTTCACGGTACGGGAAGGCAAAGAACCCGGCGCCAACACAAAATTTAACATTAACCACCAGGCCATCAAACCTGAACATTACAGGCCATTGCCCTTCAGTGCTGTAAAAGCCGCCAAGGGAGAAGTGCTGCCGGGGGTAAATGAAATGGATAATATCTGGCTGGACAATGTGAAGGCCTGGGATGAAAAGGTAAGCCCACATGCTTCTCCAATGGAGCTGTATATAAAAAAGACCAAAGAGGCTAAAAAGAACGGGGCCACCGGCATTGTATTCTATAATGGCCCGGAGGAGTTCAATACCGTTACCCGCTGGTTGGATGAAAAGTTGGAAGCCTTGCCGATCCCGGCAGTATGGGTAGGTCCGGAAGCCAGCAAAACCTTTTCCGCAGATGATGCCAACGGGTTCCAGATAGAAATGCAAGTGGATTTTAAAGACAGCAAACGTACCGGCACCAATGTGGTAGGGTATATCGATAACGGAGCCGCCAATACGGTTGTTATCGGCGCACATTATGATCACCTGGGACTGGGAGAAGATCATAATTCCCTTGCCCCCAGCGAAAAGGCCATTCATAACGGGGCAGATGATAATGCCAGCGGAACAGCTGCCCTGCTGGAATTGGGCAGATTATTGAAGGCATCTAAACTTAAAAACAACAATTACCTGCTGATCGCTTTTTCCGGGGAAGAACTGGGGCTTTTTGGCAGTAAATACTATACAGAACACAGCACTATAGACATTACATCCGTGAATTACATGGTGAACATGGATATGGTAGGCCGTCTCAATAATGATAAGGGTTTACAGATCGGCGGCATCGGCACTTCCCCTTCCTGGACGGCCATCCTCAAAAGCAGCCTGCCTTCAGGGTTAAAAGTAAGTTATGATTCTTCCGGCACCGGCCCTTCTGACCATACCTCCTTTTACCGGAAAGATATTCCCGTACTTTTCTTTTTCACCGGGACCCATGCAGATTACCACAAACCAAGTGATGACGCGGATAAGATCAATTATGAGGGAGAACTGACGGTGGTGAAAGCAGTATATGAGATCATTGAAAAAACCAATGCGCAGCCCCGCCTGGCTTTTACCAAAACCCGGGAAATGCAGATGGGCCGCAGTACCCGTTTTACGGTAACACTGGGTATTATGCCGGACTATACCTATAGCAAAGGAGGTGTGCGGGTAGATGGGGTTTCTGATGGTAAGCCCGCCAGCAAGGCAGGATTGGCTACGGGAGACGTGATCATTCAACTGGGTAGTATGCCCGTTACCGATGTGGAAACTTATATGGGAGCCCTGTCGACATTTAAAGCCGGCGACCAAACGACTGTTAAAGTAAAGCGCGGAAAAGAAGAGAAAGTATTTGACATCCGTTTTTAAGTTTATAACTTGCATTATGCGTTACTTCCTACTTACACTGGCAGTGCTTACTGCGTGTAACCCTACACGTGAAAAAACAGACACGGCCAATTACGATGTGATCAGTGAAAAATGTTTTGTGATGCGTGAACATCCGATCGTAACGGATAGTTTGGTTAACGCCAGCAGAGAGCTTCTAGTACAATATTTAAAGGAACAACAATTCCCGGTGAGGTATATCAAAAAGGACAGTTTGATGTTCCGCCGGCAAAATGGATTACAGGTAGACCTGGTGCTGCCAACACCACAGGATGCCTGGGAATCCAATACCATCATTGTTTTTGACCCGGCAAAAAATCCGTTGTTCGTGAACCTTCACAAAGGCACAGCACAAGTGGAACAATACATCAAAGAAAAGTAATTCAGTAAAAACGATTATCCCTTGCCAGTTCATCAACACATCAGGGTGACAGCGGAGGCCGTAGTGCTTCGCTTCAGCTCTAAGGAAGGCATGATGGTACTGCTCAGTAAACGCAGTATCCCTCCTCACATTTTTAAATGGGGGCTCCCGGGTGGTTTTGTTCAAAACGATGAACCGCTGGAAACCACTGTACATCGTGAAATCCGCGATGAGACGGGGCTCCGTGTTAATTACCTGGAACAGTTCAAAACTTTTGGTGCGCCGGACCGTGATCCGCGTGGGCGTGTATTGTGTGTGGCACATGTAGGGCTGATCAAACCTTCTGCCTCCAAACTTACGCTGGGCGCGGGAAACAAAGAAGCACGCTGGTATCCCGTGAGAGAATTGCCACAAATGGCTTTTGATCACACAGATGTGATTGCTGCTGCACTGGAACATCTTCGCCTGCGTTTCCGGCATGAACCCCTGGCTTTTGAATTGCTCGATGCCAAGTTCCCTGTTTCCGAACTCGAGAAACTCTACGAATGGTTGTACGACCGGATGGTGGACCGCCGGAATTTCCAGAAAAAGATCCATGGCCTGGGTTTACTGACCACCCAGCAGGAGAAATTAAAACATCCTTTACAAGGGCGTCCGGCTCAATTATTTAGCTTTAACCGGGAGAAATTCACGGAATTACAGGAAAAGGGCACTTTCGTTGAAATATTCTCCTAAAGTATTGATCCTCAAATTTTAGAGCCTATTTACACAAATAATATATGAATATTGAATATAATGTGGTTATTTGTGTACAAAGAACATAAATAAAGCTGAAACCCTTTCCTGCAAAGGGTTTCTTCATTTAAGGGCTAAATGCTTATTTTACAGTATGGAGAACCTTATTTTACTCGCGGACGCCTACAAATACTCCCATCATAAGCTCTATGTTCCGGGCACGACCAGGATTTACTCTTACCTGGAAAGTCGTGGCGGGCTATTTTCCGAAACGGTATTTTATGGATTGCAGTATTTGCTGAAAGCATATTTAGAAGGTCCGGTGATTACTGCTGAAAAGATCAAAGAGGCCTCTGAAATGTTGCCGGAAGTTTTTGGCCGGGATGATGTATTTGAGGCTGCGCGTTTTCAATATATCCTGGAGAAACATGGCGGCTATTTACCCGTGCGGATAAAAGCAGTGCCGGAAGGAACAGTGGTGCCCGTGAAAAATGTGCTGATGACGATTGAGAATACAGACCCGAAATGTTACTGGCTCACGAATTTCCTGGAAACCCTGTTAATGCAGGTCTGGTATCCGAATACGGTGGCAACGCTTTCGCGGGAGATAAAGAAGATTATCCTCCAATACTTCAAAGCTACGGCCAGCGAGGCTTCGCAGGCGGGGATCGATTTTGTGCTGAATGATTTTGGTTTCCGTGGCGCTACTTCCGTAGAGGCGGCAGGGTTAGGAGGCAGTGCACATCTTGTGAACTTCAGTGGCAGTGATACTCTTGCGGCATCCACTTTTGCGAAAAGATATTATCATGCTTTCAGGGCCCCGGGGCTTTCCATTCCGGCTACGGAACATTCTATTGTTACTTTACTGGGTGAAGCCGGAGAGGCGAAAATATTCAAACATGTGCTGGATACTTTTCCGGAAGGGACGGTTGCCTGCGTTTCTGATTCCTATAATATCTTCCGGGCCTGTGAGGAATACTGGGGCACTTTGCTGAAAGACCAGGTGCTGGCCAGGAAGGGCACCTTGGTGATCAGGCCGGATTCCGGGGATCCCGTGAGAACATTGTTGAAGGTGTTTGAGATACTGATGGATAAATTTGGTTCTGCACTGAATGAAAAGGGCTACAAAGTACTGCCACCGCAGGTCCGGGTGATCCAGGGGGATGGAATTAATTTACAGTCTATCCGGGAGATCTATGCTGCGTTGCAAGAGGCAGGGATCAGTGCGGAGAATCTTGTGCTGGGTATGGGCGGGGCTTTGATCCAAAAGGTGAACAGGGATACGCAGGAGTTTGCGCTGAAATGTTCCTATGCGGAGATTAATGGGGAAGAAGTGGATGTTTCTAAATCCCCGGTAGAAATGGATGCAACCGGAGCGTTACGGACTTCCTTTAAAAAATCCAAAGCGGGAAAGTTCAAGCTGGTGAGAGATTCCGATGGATATAAAACAGTGGGGCTGCATGAAAACCCAGAACTGCCCGATGTGCTGGAGACGGTTTTTGAAAATGGGAAGCTGGTGAAGGATTGGCGGTTTGAGGATATCAGGAAGAATGCAGAAATTTAATACTTTTAACTTATGAGTGTTTTATCCCAGCCTAAAAAGATGCTGCTTATTATTTCTTTGCTGATAATTATCGTGGGAGGGCTTACAGCTGATTTTACATTGGATTTTCAGTTGTATGATACTTACTTTATAGTGAGCAATTTTCAGGCAGGCATATTTGTGGGTGGATTCCTTCTTTTACAAACAGTTATTTACTTTCTGACTGACCGTTATCGGCAATCACGCAGTCTCCAATACTTTCATGTTATCAGTACCGGGATGATGTTTCTTGCAGGGTCGGCCTGGCAGTTTTATATTCAACAGCGGCCGATAAAAAGCGGAGACGTCCTTAGATTACTAGATGACGCATACTTCTGGTGGGCCGTTGCATCCGTATTCCTATTTCTCTTTATTCCGGGACAAATTCTATTTATCATTAATCTGATAGCCGGTTTTATACGTGGTAAGAAAGTGTTAAATCATGTCCGTTAAGGCTTTGCAAGGGTAGCGGGCTGTTCGTACCTCGGGAATTTTTTGCATATTGCGCAGATGCGTAAAACCATTTCGGCACTATCTCTCTGTTTTTTGGCGGGTTCGGGACTGAAGGCACAGGATTCTCCCCTGCCGGATTCTATTCCAGCGCGCAGAAACAGTCTTTTTCCGATACCGGTGATTGGTTTTTCTCCCGAAAAGGGTTTTGAATTCGGCGTAGCCGCGCTTTACTCCTACTATTCAGATAAAAAGAACCCTTCTCCCTGGACGCGGAACTCCACAGCCAGTATACTTTCTACCTTTACGACTAATAGCCAGTTCAAGTTTGACGTCCGTTTCGAAAACTGGACGAAGGATAACAACCTCCACATAAAAACAAACTTCCGCTATCATAATTTCCCCTTCTATTTCTACGGAATGGGAGATACCACACAATATAATAACCGTTCCCTGGTAGGGAATAAACGGTACAAGTTCTCCGTGGAAGCAGAGAAAAGAGTAACCAGCCATTTTTATGCAGGGCTTTCCCTGATGTACCAGCACGACCGGTTCACGGTAGATGAGCAGAAAGGCGTTTACCCACTTGCGGATCTGCAGGATAAAGAAGGTGGTTACGCTACTTTCCTGGGAGTTACGGGTGTGTACGACAACCGGAATAATCAGAATTACTGCACCGGGGGAACCTTTGTACGGGCCAATGTATCCTACGCACCTGCATTTTTAAGCAAACATCCTTTATGGCGGCTGGAGCTGAAGGCCAGTCATTTTATACCGATCTCAGCCAAAAGCACGCTGGGGCTGAATGCTTACGGGCATTCCCTGCAGGGTAATACATTGCCTTTTTACCTGATGCCGGAAATGGGGAATGATAACATTATGCGGGGTTACTATACTGGCCGTTACCGTGATCAGAATTACCTGGCTGCGCAAGCCGAGTATCGTTATTTCTTAGACCCTAAGAAACATATTAAGTTCTGGTTCATTGATATGAAGCCCACTTTTGCGCTGGCAGGTTTTGCCGGAACAGGTACGGTGTTCAAGAATGGCGGATTTACTACTGCTGGGTTAAAGCCCAATTATGGACTGGGAGTGCGTTACTTCTATGATAAGGCAGCACGGATCACGCTCCGGGTGGATTATGGATGGGGAGAAAAAAGGCCGGGAGAGAAACGGCAGAGCGGATTTTATATTTCTCTGTCAGAAGCGTTTTAAACTACTTCATATAAAAAGGCCCCCGATTGCATCGGGGGCCTTTTCTTTTCAAATATTTTGAGCTGTCTGATTAACGTTTAACGTATTTCACCATGGCATACAAAAACATCAGGCTAAACAGGATGATGAAAAACCAGGCGCCGTAGTGGCCGATTTTATTGCCGAGCTCATAGCCAGAGCTGAGTAGAACGTTCAACAACATGATATACAGTTTTAAGATATTTCAGGGAGCAAGTTAGCGCTTTATGCGCAAAAAATACAATGACTTTTCTCATATACCTCATTTTCTGCTGACATAAGGCTGTCATTCCCCGGCAGGACATTTGTACTGTCAATAAAAACAGACGTCATGAAAAACAAACTTTGCTACCTCTTCGTATTCGATGGATATTCTGATTGGGAACCGGCGCTCGCAGTTGCCGGCTTACAGCAGTTCACTGATTTTGAAGTACAGACCTTTTCTCTTGATGGGAAAGCGATCACCTCTGCAGGTAATCTTACCATTGTGCCCAAGTTGTCCCTCGCGGAACTGGATACGGCTGATCTTATTATTATTCCCGGTGGGGCTGCATGGTCTGAAGGAAAGAACCGGGAGATCACTCCTTTTATAAAAGAAGCACTGGGAGAAGGAAAAACGGTAGCGGCTATCTGCGATGCCACCTTATATATGGCATCGGAGGGTTTCCTGGATAACATCCGGCATACCAGCAACGACCTGGGCTTATTAAAGGATGCGGTACCTTCTTATAAAGGAGAGGCGAATTATATACAAAAAGGCGCGGTAAGGCATCAACAGGTGATTACGGCCAATGGCACAGCGGGAGTGGGTTTTGCCCATGAGATCTTTGATCAGTTTGGGCTGCTGGAGCAAAATGAAGATTTTGCCTTCTGGTTTGGGTTCTTCCATAAGCCGGAGTTTGCAGCATTGAAATAGAGGACAGGTGGCTTTTGTGCTAAAGAGATGTGCATGGAGAGATGTTGGCTATAGGATGGGTATAGGGTCCTTATAGGATTGCCCTGTGTTGAGCCCATGTCAGGTATAGGAGTCTTATAGGATTCCCCTATCTTGACCCTATGTCGAGCCTATGTCAAGAATTGGAATCTCCTACTTTGCCTTTTCTTTTGAGATCACTTCTGCCAGTTTATACTCATAAGCACCTACGTCCTGGATACGGGGATCGCGGGGGATGCGGTTCACTTTCAGCTTATAGATGTTCCCTTTTTCATAGCTGAAGCTGTCTATCGGTTCGGAGAGCCTGTCCCATTTTGCATCGGGGAGTAATTTATCTCCGTACACCACATCGTAACATTTGGTTTTGCCGAATCCGGGGCCACGGTCACATTCTGTTTCATTTTTTACCCAGATGATCAGTTCTTTTGTGGTGGGGGCGGGTTTCTCTTTCTTTATAAGCGTTAATCCGTCCGAACCGTAATCATCTCCTATATAGCGAAGATCATTCCCATCCTGTTTAAAGATCAGGGAATCTTTTTGAGGATTGCCGCTGCCTACGGTAACGAGTGTGATCAGGTATTTTCCACTGTCCAGCGGAGACCAGTTACCCATTTGCACAATTTCAGGGGTGTTGTTGAGATAGTCCGTGGTCATTTCCGCATCGTTTGTGGTTTTCAGCGTGAGGCCTATTAATCTTCCGGGAGAGGATGCTGCGGCCAGGCTGGCTTCGTAATAACCATCTGCATTAACAGCAGCCTGCGCGCTATCAGTTGTGACAGCTGTTTTAGGAGCATTCTGGCAAGCAGCCAAGCTGCATGCACCTGCCAGGAGGAATAGTTGAAGCTTTTTCATGAGGATATAACATTTAAAAAGAAAGAGAGTTCTCTTTTATTGAGAAACCACGGTTTTCAATAGTGGACTTTCATAGATATCACCGGGAGATACCATCATTTCTTCTAAAGGAATATTCTTTCCATACCTTTCTTTCAATGTGGCTTTTACCAGCGGATGGCTGAGATCATAACTGCGCAGTGGATTGCGTTTACCCACTTCTATACCCATCGTTTCTTTATAGATCTTCCACACCAGTTCAGAGCAATAGATCCTATCGTCCGACCATTCGAAATAACTGTCGTAGCTTTTCCCCATGTATTTATTGCCTGCGTCCTGCATTCTTTTGACCACGGCAGTGGTGATCAGTGAATCTGCGATAAGGCGTTTCACAACAAAATGTTTGTCGCCCCGTAGGATCCATTCTTCCAGGCGTGTTTGCGTTACAGGCTGTACAGCTTCCCATACATACCAGTCTTTCCCTTTCTTAAATAAGATGCCGCAGTGGCTGTATTTGGAATGCGTGGCTAATTCAATGGCCTGGCATTGCGGGGAAATATTGGATTGGAAGATGATATCTCCTTCTGCAAGTTCATTGTTTTGCGCCAGGTATAGGAGCAGCAATAAACGAATGGCTAACATGGGCGGAATAATTTAGAGTACCATAAAATCGATCACAAAACTGCAAACATCTCCTTCTTCAGACAATCCCCAGTAAGCGGGATAAATTCCATCGCCGTAACCGGTATGGAACATGATCACGTTTTGTTGCGGGCGTGCCGGGAGATAGAAATTAAAGCTATGATTTTCTTCTATCCCGTTGCGTGCAAATGCAGAAGCAAAGAGTGAATCATAAATATTGCCGTTCGGATTGTCTTTAAAAAAACGTTCCAGGTAACTATTATAGTGTTTTTGTGTATGGGCATCGCAGATACAACCAATGCCGGCATCCACGGTGAAACCATAATATATATCTGCAATATAGGAGTGGCCGGAAGACTGGCCGGGTACCATGGCCAATTCCCAACGGACTGCCCGTTTATCAGAGAGTTCCAGTTTGATCAAAGTATTCTTGCGGTGGTTACCGCTGCCGGAAAGGACCATGTAAACAGGATACTCACCTGTGGGGACTTTACGTGTAAATGGTAATGCATCATGCAGGCCCAGGAGTGGATCACATGCCACAACAAAGCCGCTTGAAAGTGTAAGCTTTCCAAGATAACGGTGCTCCAAAGGAATGCCGTTGACGGTATGCTGCTCCAAAATCAGGTTGTAGTCCTGTGCTGCATACCGAATTTTTCTCGTGCTGTACTTTAAAAAAAAGCTTTTGAAGAAGTCAAGCAATGTGTAACAGTTAATATAAATCTTATAGCTGATATAAGAGGGTTTAAAAATACGATCTAAGCATCAAATAATTCAAATTCCGGGCCATCTATTCAACCTTGCGGCTGACATTTATATTTTTACATTTTATTATTATTTTATATATTTGGTGAGCTATCATATCTATATAAACGAAAGTCTGGAATTGTTACTATTTGCCTATGCCCAAACCATGATAGTATTTTAACATGAACCTATACATTATTGCCTATGAAAACATTTGCAAGCACTTAACAATCAACATGTTAACAGAAAATTTACAAGCAGGAAAGGCTCAAAAGGTGATTCAGGCATTAGCTTTGCAAACGCTTATGCCGTTCAAATTTGTCTGGTGATCCATTTGTTCTCCCAAAAGACACAGCAATCAGACAAGTGGTATTTTTTTCGCATATCTCCGTGAAGCCATCTTATTTTTTACCGTAGCCTTCCTGTAAACCATCAAGGTTTTATTGTTCATTTTTTTAAATCATCAAAACATGATGAAGGGAATCGTACGCCCTGCAATGATCGCGGGCGCATCGTTATGGGTATTACTTTCTGTGGCATGCAGTAAATCTCCGTTAATGGAAGTAACACCACCACCGCCGCCACCTATTAAGGACACAACGTTTGTAATGAATAACCCGGTTAACCAGGAGTTATTAATATCATTAGTAAATGACATCCGCACAAAAGGATGTAATTGTGGCGATACATTTATGGCAGCCGCCACACCTATTACATGGAGCAGGCCATTAGAAAGAGCGGCGTATTTACATAGCAAGGATATGTTCGAGAATAATTATTTCAGTCATAATGACCTCGAGGGAGGAAATGGTGGAAAACGAATTGCCAGTATGGGGTATGTCTGGAAGGCCTGGGGGGAAAATATTGCCCTTGGCGTGCTCAATGAGCGTACCGTAGTAGATGGTTGGTTCAAAAGTGTAACCCACTGTAAAGTGCTGATGACCAGCAGTTTTCGTGAAATGGGGGTTGCTAAGGTGGGCAACTTCTGGAGCCAGGAAATGGCCGTCCCTAAAGCGTTCTAGCGGATTATATACAGATTACAGCTCATACTACATTGATCTGTAATCTGTTATTTTCATTAACATATTTTTTGCATGCTCCCAGTGCTTTATTCCGGCCGGCAGGTTATCTTTGATCCGGAATTAAAGATCTATTCTTCCTTTTTAACCCTCCTCCTCTGAAAGAACCATTCGTTTTGTTTTAGCCTTTTTCCTATTAAGAACCCAGTACCTATTTTTTATTTTAACTGGGATTTACATGTTACCGAATAATAACCGCTTAGTACCTTTTGTTATTTCCATTCTGCTGTTCGCTACTGCGTGCACTAAAGAAGCACCGCTGGAGCCGCAACTGCCGGAAGAACCCAATACACAAGAACCAGGAACAGTTCCTGTGTTTGAGAACAACGTCAATAAAGAAGTGCTGCTTTCTCTTATAAATAATGTGCGTACCAAAGGATGTAATTGTGGTGGTGAAGTGATGCCGCCGGTAGAGCCGCTTAAATGGAACCTTTACCTGGAACTGGCTGCTGCCAACCATAGTAAGGATATGCAGACCCGTAAATATTTTGCGCATAACAGTCCTAATGGCAGCACTCCGCAAACCCGCATTGCAAATGCTGGTTATAAAGCCTCCTGGTCTGGTGAAAACATTGCTTCAGGGCCTGCTACAGAACTGGCAGTGATCGATGGCTGGTTGAAAAGTGCAGGGCATTGCAAGAACATCATGAATGCTAATTACAGAGATGTAGCTGTGGCGCGTGCAGGAAATATCTGGACACAGACTTTCGGTGCCACTTCTTCCAAACAATAAAAGATAAGATCAGGGGGCGGGCATTTTCTTTCGCCATAAGCGCCAGAGGAAATAGATATAAGCCCCCATGCTGAGGCCAAACCAGATGTAGAATAGTGTTAACCTGGTGGGCGTGGATTCTTCCGGGATGCCGAAGCCAAGATACATGCCCATAAAAATATCGATCATCATCAGGATCAGCCCAATGAAGATGGTGCGGATGATCTTCACAAAGAATTGCAGAAGCTTCCAGTCGAAATTATCTTTTGGTTCTTCTTCCATAGTAGTAAAGTTACGGAATACAGAGCTTTAGGAGCTCAGTACTGTCTCCCCTGAAAACGTTAAAATCCACGGTTGTTCTGATGCCGTTCACATGCCCGATATCGCTGTGCTGCCAGAAAACCCAGTTCCGGGCACTGCGGGGTTTATCTTTCTGATAATAATGCGCCACCCATAGCGGGTAATCGTCAAATTCTTTACCCAGGTATTTTTCGTAGAAATGAATATTGGTGTAGATAATGGGTTTTACGCCGTAGGCCTTTTCCATGTCTTCCAGCCAGATGCGGGCTGTGCTGCGGATCACGGCGGGAGGCTGATTGTTATGTACTTCGATGTCCAGCACCGGGGGGAGGTCTCCTGATTCCAGCTGTACCACATTCCTGAAATTGATGGCCTGCTTGATAGGATCGCGGGTGGAATAGAAAAAGTGATAGGCTCCGCGGATCACGCCGGCTTCTTTGGCTTTTTCCCAGTTCCGCTGAAAAGTACCGTCCTGGCGGCTGATCCCTTCGGTGGCTTTAATAAAGGCAAAGGATATACGAATTTCATCTACCTGCATTTGCCTTACGGCCATCCAGTTCACATTTCCCTGGAATTTGGAGATATCAATGCCATGTACGGAGTAATTCACGGGCATATCTATTCCAAATTCCTCATACCGTACAAAGGTCATGGGTTCTTTTGTACGCAGCCACCACCAAGCAGCGGCGGCAGCTCCGGCCAGGCTGATGAACACAAAAATGTAGATAAAGGGGCGCCTCCGCACGCGTTTACTTCTTGCCATTCTTTACTGGTGTGCTATGAAATTCAGGAGCAAGTATAGGGCAATTTTTTGTGCTATGCATGAAAGCCCGCAGAGTTGTAGTAAATTTAGGCTCCTAAAGAGGCCCGAATTATGCCGAAACTGAACCTGAATGACTCGTTGAACTTTCTGTCAAAATTTACTTTCCGCCGCGGTTGGAACGCGGGAAAAGTATTGGGCAGTTTCTACTGGAGCAAGTGGAGAAAGAAACCTATTCAATGGGGCTTTCCTATTTCCATCTCCTTTGAGCCTACCACTTCCTGTAATCTCCGTTGCCCGGAATGCCCCAGCGGGCTGAGGGCTTTTACCAGGCCTACAGGTATGCTGGATAATAAATTCTTCCGGGAAACCATTGATGAGCTGCATAAGGACCTGCTGTACCTGATCTTTTATTTCCAGGGAGAGCCTTACCTGAACACGGCTTTCCTGGATATGGTGAAATATGCTTCCGGTAAAGGGATTTACACCGCTACTTCCACCAATGCGCATTATCTCACGGATGCCAATGCTAAGAAAACAGTGGAAAGCGGACTGGACAGGCTGATCATTTCCATAGATGGTACTACACAGGATGTGTATACACAATACCGTGTTGGCGGGAACCTGAATAAAGTGATCGAGGGCGCGAAGAATATTGTGAAATGGAAAAAGGAGCTGAACTCTAAAAAACCCTTTGTGTTCTTCCAGTTCCTGGTAGTTAAACCAAATGAGCACCAGATAGAAGATATCAAGAAGTTAGCTGCCGAAGTGGGGGTAGACGAGGTGCGGTTTAAAACGGCGCAGGTATATGATTATGAGGAAGGCAATCGCCTGATCCCTACCATAGATAAGTATTCCCGCTATCGTAAAAATGAAGATGGAACTTATGCCATTAAAAATACGATGGAAGACCATTGCTGGCGCTTATGGCATTCCCCGGTAATTACCTGGGATGGCCTGGTAGTGCCCTGCTGCTTTGATAAAGACGCCACACATAAACTGGGAGACCTGAAATCGACCAACTTCAAAACGCTGTGGCATAATGAAAGTTATGTGAACTTCCGCAGCCAGATCATCAAGGGGCGTAAGCACATTGATATCTGTGCGAATTGCAGTGAAGGAACAAAGGTTTGGGGCTAAGATTGTTCTCTGTTGCAGCTTGGGATCACTCTTCTTCTGCTTCTTTAGCCGCTGCTTTTTGTGCCTTTTTGCGCCGTCTTTTCTGTTGAAAATTATTCACGAGTTTTACGCCGAACCGTACAGCAATAAATTCCAGTGCTGTCATCAGCGCACTGGTGAGCAGTGATTTACCGGAGCCGCTTTTGAAGGCTGTTTGCGCTACTTTACCTACAAAGCCAAGCACACCGCTATTGGCCACACCGGGGATCACGCTGTTCATGGCCATGGATCTGTAATTGGCCTTGAAATGGTCTACACGCTCTCCCAGCTGGTCTTCCAGCCCACGGCTCTTTTGCCTGAGGCGGAGAATTTCCTCTTCAAGCATAGCCAGATTAGTTACTTTTTTCTTAGGCATGTTTTGGAAAGTATTATTGTGCCATTTGATCTTTTGCTTTTTTCTTTTCCTCATTCCTCTCTTCCATTTCTTCTATCTCTTCTACCAGTTCGGATGCTAACAGGTTAGCGAGCGGGCGCTGGATGAGGCTTTTGCGGAATACTAATATGAGGGCGAACAGGAAGATAAAAAAGCCCGCAGCCCAGGCAAAGCCCAGTGTGAAGCTGTTGTACTTTTCGCCTATCCAGAAACCTAACATCATTCCGAGGAAAACGACCACAAAAAAGAACAGCAGGAAAGCCATGAGCAGCGAAAAGAACAGACCTAACGCTTTCGACAGCTTTCCTGCTGCCTGCAGTTTAATGAGATCGAGCCGGGTTTCCACGTATTCCCTGGCCACCTTGCCCGTCTCAGAAAAATAGTTGGAAAAATTATCTTCCATGCTTTGATTTTTTAGATGCTAAAAAGGAATCCTTAAGTTAATTCATTTTCCATGGCATCTTCAAATTGTTGTTTTTTAGCGCGGAATTTATCTTTCAACTTATCCGCCTGGAATCTTAATTTTTCTACCAGTTCATCTTTTTTGTCTGAATTCAGGAAATAACCCACGGCTACGCCAACGGCAGCTCCTACAATAAAAGACACCACCGCTTTTGAACTTCTGCTCATAGTTAAGAATTTTTAAAGTGAAAGATTGGGTTCTGGGGAGTGTTGGGGATTCCATCTACTCCGCATTAAAGGTTACAAACTTTGTTCCATAATTGTTCACTTCCTCTCTTTTGTTGTTAAAACAGCATTATATTTCCCTCCGGTGGTGCACTGGCATACTTTGTGATCCACTCAAAATCACGTAGGTTTGATATAACCACCCACAAGATCCACTATGAGCTACCTCGACAATGAACGCCTGAAACAGGTTGTATTTTTACTGATCCTTGCATTTTTGGGCATCATCCTTTTTAAAGAGCTGTATGCATTTTTCCCTGGTTTCCTGGGTGCGGTAACACTCTATGTGCTTTCCAGGAAGTGGATGTTCCGCCTGGTGGAGCAACGCAAATGGGGCAGGAGCTGGGCTGCCACATTGATTATGGTCTTATCTTTCCTGATCATTCTATTGCCTATCGGGGGATTGGTGAACATGCTCACCTCTAAGGTAACTTATGCCATCACCCATTCTTCTGAACTGATCAAAGGGCTGGAAAAATTCAACCAGCAAATGCAGCAATCCCTGGGGGTTAACCTGATGACGGAAGCCCGTTTGCAGAAAATACAGGAAACTATCACCAATGTGCTGCCGGGCTTTGTGGGCGCCACTTTCAATACGCTCACGGCTATTGCCATCATGTACTTTATATTGTATTTCATGCTGGTGAATGCGCGGGAAATGGAAGAGGCCCTTTATGAATATATTCCGCTGAAAGATGAGAACGTGGAATTGCTGGGGAAAGAGATGAAGAACATGGTAGTGAGCAATGCCATCGGGATTCCGCTGATAGCATTGATACAGGGGATCGTGTCTTTGATAGGATACCTGATCTTTGGCGTGCCGGAGCCTATGTTCTGGTTTGTGGTAACGTGCTTTACGGCCATGCTCCCTATTATTGGGGCTGCCGCCGTATATGTGCCCATGGGTGTTTTCCTCCTTTCTTCCGGGCAAACATGGCAGGGTGTTGCGATCCTGATCTATGGATTTGGTGCGGTGGGAACTTCTGATAACCTGTTCAGGATGATGCTGGCTAAAAAGATCGGGGATGTGCATCCATTGATCACCATCTTTGGTGTGATCATAGGTGTAAGCCTCTTTGGGTTTATCGGACTGATATTCGGGCCGCTGCTGATCTCCTTGTTTATTGTGCTTTTAAAGATCTATTCCAATGAATACCTCGTTAAAAAACGGGAAGTTAAAATTGTGAAAACGGCACATTCCAAAGAAAAGCAGGTGAAAAAGTCGGGGGATTAATTCCACAGTTTGTTGATCAGCCCTTATAATAGTTATTGTCTGCCATATATTTCCAGATAGCATCGGGTACCATGTACCGCACGGATCTGCCTTCCTGGATCCATTTGCGGATGTTGCTGGAGGAAATGTCCAGCATCGGCGCATTCACGAACTTCACATTGGCACCGTAGGTTTCTTTGATCTCATGGCCGGGACGGTTATATACATAAATAGCATACCGGGCTATCAGCTGTTCATAGTTCTTCCAGCGGGAGATGTTCTGAAAACTGTCGCTGCCCATGATCACTACAAACTCCTGGGTGGGGAATTTCTCTGTGAGATAAGTTAAAGTATCTATAGTGAAGGAAGGGCGAGGTAAAGAAAATTCAATATTACTGACTCTTAAACGGGGCTCGTCTGCCACTGCCATTTCGGCCATGTGAAAACGATGATGTTCATTCAGCAGGCTGGAAGATGCTTTCAAAGGGTTGTGCGGAGATACTACCAACCAAACTTTATCGAGGTCCGTATGATAGGCCATAAAATTGGCGATGATCATATGACCCGTGTGTATAGGGTTGAAAGAACCAAAGTATAAACCAATTTTCATGATGGCAATATACTAATTAATCCAGCGGTTTGAAATGCTCAAACACCTGGCCGCAATCTTTACAGAAATGAATGGCGCGGCAGAGGGTAGAGCCAAATGGGGAACGCAGGTAAGTATCGTTGCCATTGCAATGTGGGCAGGTAGTGCCGAGGAAGTATTCCGAGTAGTCCTCTCCGTTATAGGGCTTAGGCGGTGTGATGCCAAAGTTCTTTAGTTTTTCCTTTCCGCTTTCCGTCATCCGGTTGCTGTTCCAGCTTTCTTCCTTATCTATTTCCACCATTATCTCTGTGTGCAGCTGATCCTGCAATACGGAACGGATGTTGCGCCGGATCAGTTCAACGGCCGGGCATGCGGCGAAGGTGGGGATCATTTTAACATGTACCCCTTTATCTGAAAAGGTAACAGAAGTGATCATGCCCAGGTCCAGCACATTGAGTACGGGAATTTCCGGGTCCATGACCAGTTCCAGCGCTTTATAGATATTTTGTTCATTCACTTCCATGATCACCAGGTTGCTGCAGGGTCTGTACGGAATACGGCCCCCATTTCTTCCAGTAAAGGCTGCAGGTAGATGGTATGATATCCTTTCCGGCCACCATACACGGGTTCTATTGTGTTTTCATCCGGGAGGTTTAATGCTGCTGCTGTGAGGATATTATAGATCCTGTCCTGCCACATTTCCTTCAGTGCTTTTTCGCCGGGATATACTTTTTCTGCTATCAGTATCTGCTCTGCTTCGCCGCCTGGTTCAAAAAGACCAAGTGCCAGCGGAAAACAGGCCGTAAGTGCAGATTGCATCCTGGCATGACTTTCTTCTCCTGCGCGGCATAATTGTGATACCCAGGCATTGGCATGCAGGGTATGGTATTTTATTTCTCCTTTGAGTTTTTTTGCGAGTGGCTGCAAAGGCTGGAAACTGCTTTGTTGTAATTGTTCATACCGGATAGCTTCCGCATGGTCGAACAAAAAATGCCGCATGAGGCTGAAGTCATATTCGCCATTGGGATGTTCCACAAAGTGGCAGCATTTATAGTCTTTTTCATTACGGAGGAAAGCGAACTGGTCCGGATCACTGCCTTTCAATTCTTCCTGTATGATCTTATACAAAGCCCATGCATGGCCGATCTTGTCCTGCGCCATGGATGAAAAAGCAATGTCTTCTTCCATAATAGGGCCAAGGCCGGTCCACTCTGAATTCCGGTGACCCTGGATCAGTGCATCATCCGCCATGACGGTGAGCAGGTTGCTGATTGCCGTTGTATTGATCATGTTTATTTCGCCTCTTTTTTAAATTTGTTGATCTTTTCCATGACTTTGAACCCGCTTGCATCGCGATAGGTTTTTTCGCCGTTGTTGGCAAACATGTCTTCATCTTCCGCATCGAAAGCAAGGATGTCTGCACTGCGTACTACCCATAGGTTTACACATTTCTTACGGCGGCCAAATTGTTCTTTTGCGAAGATGAGTGCCATCTGTGCATTTGGGGCATGCACGCAACCTACGTGTTCATGATGTGCGCCGCGTTTTTCCTGGTGAAATACTTCGAATGCATTCCAGTTCTCTCCTTCCTGTACGATGGCTCCTTCGCCGGAAGCGTTGAGTTTGAGCCGGTTTACCCTGGGATCTAATGATTGGTTGTTGTCCATTGCTGATATGTTATGCTACCGGAGCGGATCTTTTGTCTTTCGGATTCATTAATGCTTTACGCACCCAGCGGCCATGTTCTTCTGCCCATTTGCGTACATCCAGTCTTTCTTTATTGCAGGGGCCGCCGCCATTGATCACTTTTTTAAAGAGGTCCCAGTCGGGATCTGAATAATCCCATTTACCGGTGGTTTCATTTTTCTTCAATTTTTCATCCGGTAAAGTGAGGCCCATATCCCAGATCTTGGGAACGTAGGCTTCGAGGAACTGATTCCGCATATCATCATTACTGGCCATCTTCACTTTCCATTGCATCAGTTTTTCGCTGTGCGTGGAATTTTTATCAGGAGGGCCGAAGAAATGCATAATGGGTTGCCACCAGCGGTTCAATGCATCCTGTACCATAGCCCGTTGTGCAGGGGTACCGGCAGCGAGTTCCACAAAAGCATCGTGCCCCTGTTTGAGGTGGAAACTTTCTTCGTAACAGATCCTTTCCAGCGCACGGCAATAAGGGCCGTAGGATCCTTTGGAATTAGCGATCTGGTTCACGATAGCCGCTGCATCGATCAAAAAGCCGATCACGGTTACATCTGCCCAGGTTTCTGCCGGATAATTGAATACGTTGGAATATTTGGATTTACCACTGAGCAGATCGTTGATCATGGCCTCACGGCTTTTGCCCAGGGTTTCTGCTGCGTTATATAATAATTGTCCATGCCCTATTTCGTCCTGCACCTTTGCGATAAGTGCCAGTTTACGTTTGAAACCGGGTGCCCGGGTGATCCAGGTACCTTCCGGCAAAGCGCCGATTATCTCAGAATGGGCATGTTGTTCAATGAGGCGGATTAATTGCCTTCTGTATTCTGAAGGCATCCAGTCCCCAGGTTCGATCTTTTCTCCCCGGGCTATCCGTTCCTCAAATTCCGCCAGTTTTTCCGGATCATCGTGTAATTGCTCTTCTTTTAACTGCCGGTTATTGGGCTCGTCAAAAATGTATCCACCGCCGTACATGGAATGATTGTTTTGGTAATCTTGTAAATTACTGAATTTTGTGCGTTCCCCGAAATACCCGCCAGCACTTGTTTTTTTTAAAATTACGGGCACAAACGAAATAGATTCCCGAACTTTAACATACATCATGTTTAACCCGGTTATTTACATCGGAACCCTCTGCTGCCTTTTTGTGCAGAACACTGCTATACCCGCTTCCAATAAAGATTCCGGCAAAGTGGTAAAGGTGATCTTTTTAACAGATCCCAGGCCGGAAGATGTGGCTTCGGACACGCTTTTTTACCATCAGCGTGCTATAAAAGCAGATGATTTCCGTGCCAGCCCCCGGGGTTCCGGACCGGCTAAAAATGAGGCGATCAGTTTCACCAGTTTTGCTTTTGATGGCAGTAGCCGGCAATTCCGGGACACGCTGGAGATCACGCTTGTTTTACAGGTCTTTTGGGTGAAAAGTTCCTCCTGGTTACGTACCAGGCCCCCTTCCGCCCATACATTGGAACATGAACAATTGCACTTTGACATTACCCGCCTGGTGGCAGAGCGTTTCCGGAAAAAAGTGCTGCAAATGCCGCTCACGGCAGATGATCATGAAAGCCGGATCCAGTATGAATACCTGGAATCTTTCCGGGACATGAACCGGATGCAGGATGAATTTGACGATAAGGTGCACAATGGTATAAATGCCCTTATGCAGCAGGAATGGAAACGGAAGATCCACCGGGAGCTAATAGCAGAGGGGATTCAGCCCACCATGCAATAGCTGGCATGGATTGTGCATATTTGTAATTTATGAACCGCTTTCTGCCTTTTCTGCTCCTTTTTTCCCTGGCCGGTTTTGCCGGTTTTACCCAGCAAAAGTCTGTTTACATCATCAACGGCCGGGAAGTGGATTCTGCGGATATGGTGGGTGTAAAGGTGAAAAGGATAGATGTAGCCACAGGGCTGAGAAGTGCGGGCATGCATGAAAGGGGAGGGAAAAGGGTGCTGATCGTTCATTTGGAAGATGAACAATATAACCTCTTTGGCATCGTTACCAATGAGCGGGGAAAACCAATTGCGAATGCAAAGGTGGGAGAAGTGCAAACAGATGCCTGCGGGCATTTTTACCTGAAAGGTGTAAAAGCAGGCAGCAGGATCATGATCAGCCGCAAAGGATATGCGGACCAGTTCATCGATATTTATAAGCGGCCGGACGATCTGCTGACGGTGCAGCTCAGGAAAAAGTGATAATTTAATACTTACAATAGCATTTATGAAAAAGCGCTCCGCGATGTTCCGATACCTCCTATGTACCTTTGCCGCAGGCATTTTAATCTCCGCTTGTAAAAAGAAAGACAGCTCACCTGTTCCTGATACGGACAATGGTTATGTGAATAACTGGATCTACACCACTATGAAACAGGAATATTACTGGAATACCAGTATCACTGCTACACCGGATTATACAAAAGCTCCTTATGATTTTTTTGAAAGCCTGTTACATGCAGACGACCGTTATTCCTGGGCCGTGCCAAATTATAAAGACCTTCAGAACTCCCTGAGTGGCAATACCAAAGAAGCGGGGTACAGTGTTGGATTGTTCCTGCATGATGGTGGTACAAAACTGGGTGGGATCATTCAATATGTAAAGAAGAATTCTCCTGCTTCCGCGGCCGGTCTTAAAAGAGGACAGCTTTTCTTCCAGATCAACAATACTAATTTCAAATATTCTTCCGCCACCAATAATGCAGATGTAAATGCATTCCTGGATGCGTTGGGAAAAGATCATACCATCACGGTATACGATCATATCTATTCAAAAGACGGATTGCGTGATAGTACCTCCAATCCCACTGTTAAAAACCTCACGGTGCTGGAATATGCGGAAAACCCCGTGTACATGGATTCTGTGTATACCATCGATAATAAGAAGATCGGTTATTTCGTGTATCATTTCTTTGCGCCGGACAGGGGACAGGCGGGTTATGAAAATGAATATGATAACCAGGTGGATGCTGTTTTTGCGAAGTTCAAAGCCGCCGGCGTTAAACATCTCATCCTGGACCTCCGTTACAATGGTGGTGGCGATGCGCGTTCTACTGTTAACCTGGGAAGTAATATCGTAACGGGTTTAAGTACCACGAAGGTGTTTTTCAAGAGAGAGTATAATGCTTTCAACACGAAGAAATATACAGATGCTTATGGCGCTGATTTCTTCAAGACCTACTTTACGAATGAAGCCAATAATATCGGCACAGGGCTGGAAAGTTTTATCGTACTCACCAGTAATAACTCTGCTTCTGCGAGCGAGTTGATCATCAATGGTTTGCGGCCTTATATGGGTGTGTGGCTGATAGGTGAAAAAACGTATGGCAAGAATGTGGGTTCACAGACTTTCTATAAGATCAATGATGCTAAAAATACATGGGGGCTTCAACCGATCACTTCTAAGGCATTCAATTCCCTGGGGACTTCTGATTATACAAATGGTTTTGCACCTGATCAGGAAGTGCTGGAGAGTCTGGCGCTGGGGGATTGGGGCAATGTGAAAGAGCCTTTGCTGAATAAGGCGCTGACTAAGATCCTGGGGCATGCGCCGTTAAGGGTGGCTTCTCCTGAGAGTGTTTCCAGAACGAGGGTGCAGTATGTTGGGTCTTCGCAGATGAATAAAGCTTATTATCATATCCTGGTTGAACCGAGGCCGGGGGAATAGTTGTTTTTTTATTTTAAGAGAAGGAACTCTTATAAAAAAGCTGCATCAAACGATGCGGCTTTTTTTATTGCTTGTCTACTATCTGCACTAAGTTCAATATGCTCTTTGTTGCCTGGTAATAAAAGGAAGGATTGATCTTACTGAATTCATCAGAAGCTCTGTGGTAATCCGGATGGTCCTCCACGCCGAAGTACAGGAAGGGTATTTTCTTTTTATGAAACTCAGCATGATCGCTCTGATTAGTCCAGTTCTGGTCTTTATCTTCCGGGCGGTCGTGGCCCATGGGTAGTTTGACCTGGCTGGTGGCTGCGGCGGCAGTTACGAATTGTTTTAGTTGCGGATAATGAGCAGTGCCGCATACATACAGTTCATTCTTATCATTATGACTGATCATATCCATATTGATATTCATCAGGATCCGTGTAGCCGGTACTGGTAGTTTGGCTACGAAGGCTTTTGCTCCCTGTAATCCCATTTCTTCTGCATCGAATGCTGCAAATATGAGTGTGTGTTTGGGTTGGTTCTTCGAAAAATAAGCGGCCATAGCAAGTAGGCCGCCTATGCCGGAGGCATTATCGTCTGCGCCATTATAAATACTATCTGTTCCCGATTGAGGCTTTTTGATGCCGATATGATCGTAATGCGCGGAGATCACAATAAAACTATCGATACTTCCTTTGATGTAACCGTATAGGTTGGTGCCCATAATGCGTTTCTCTCCCTGCGTAAAATAAAAGGGCTGCTCGTAGGTATTGCTGAACTGTTGCAGGCCGGTTTGCTTTAAACGGTCCAGCAGGTAGAACTGAGCAAGGCGGTTGCCTTTGGTACCGGTTTTACGGCCTTCCATTTTATCCGCAGAGAGGGTCTGCACATCTTTCATGAGCTGAGAAGAATCGATCTGTGCGGAGGCAGACAGTGCGATCAGGCAACCAATAATTGGGAGTAGTTTTTTCATCCGGAGCGTATTTCTCCAAATGTAACGGTTTCCGCTTATTTGAATATCACATAAATAAGCCAACTGCAGACATACGCCAGTGCAGTCATGTACACGAACTGAATGATGGGATATTTCCAGGAACGGGTTTCGCGTTTCACAATGGCCAGGGTACTCATACACTGCATCGCAAACGCATAGAAGATCATAAGTGAAAGACCGGTTGCGAGTGTATATACTGGTGTTCCGTCTATCCTTGTGGCAGCCGCCATTTTTTCCCGGAGCGTGGCATCACTGTCTTCTGTTTCTCCTACACTATAGAGAGTTGCCATGGTTCCTACAAAAACTTCGCGGGCAGCAAAAGAGGTGATCAATGCGATGCCTATTTTCCAGTCAAATCCCAGGGGTTTAACAACTGGTTCAATGGCATGACCTAATATACCGGCATAAGAGTTGGCCAGTTTTTCGGATTGGAGTTGTTTGTCGAGCTCCTGAAGCCGGGCAGAATCTGAGGTTTGGGCCATCAGTTGTTCATACTTCTGATGTACGCTTTCCATGGGTTTGCCGGGTCCATAGGACGCCAGGAACCAGAGGATGATAGAGATAACCATGATCACTTTACCGGCGTCCATTACGAAGATCTTTGCCTTTTCAATCATGGTGGTGCCTACATTCTTCCAGCGCGGAGCGCGGTAAACGGGTAGTTCCATGATGAAATAACTCTTCTCCCGGATGCGGATGAACCACTTCATGATGCCGGCGATAATAATGGCCATGAAGAAACCGAGCAGGTAAAGGCCCATCATTACAAGGCCCTGCAGGCTAAGGAAACCCAGCACATTTTTATTGGGGATCACCAAAGCGATCATGATGGTGTAGATCGGCAACCTTGCAGAACAGGCCATCAGGGGAGTGATCATGATGGTGATGAGGCGTTCTTTTTTATTCTCAATATTCCGGGCAGCCATGATAGCCGGTACGGCACAAGCTACGCCACTGATCAGTGGCATTACTGATTTTCCGTTCAGGCCTACCTGCCTCATGAGCCGGTCTGTTAAAAAACTGATCCGGGCCATGTACCCGGTATCTTCCAATATGGTGATCAATCCAAAGAGGATCATGATCTGCGGGATGAAAACGGCAATACCGCCCAGGCCGGCAATGATCCCATTGATGAAGATATCACTCACTTTATTGTCTGGAAGGATCTCTGAAAACCAGCCGCTTAGGCTGCCAAATCCTGCTTCGATAAGATCCATCGGGTAGGAGGCCAGCCAGAAAATGCTTTGGAATAACAGGAAAAGTACGGCCAGGAGAATAAGGTATCCCCAGAAACGATGCAGCAGTAAGTTATCAATGCGCTCGGTTTGGAGTTGTTGCTGCAGGGGATCGGTTTCCACTACCGTAACATTCATAATATGTTTGATGCGGCCGTACCGCTGCATGATCTCTTCTGCCTGTACTTTTGTTTTATTGAATCCGTTTGTGTGGATGCTTTCTTTTATCTGCTGCTGTTGGCTTTTGCTTAGGAATTCCAGCTCATCGTAATTCACGGCTACATGTAAAGCAGCATAGTCGCTGGTTACGGGGAAGATCTTTTTCACATCGGCGATCACGGTGGGGGCGAGTTCATGATTTTCGATGAAATCCCTGGCGGGGGCGCCGAATTTCTCCTGTGCAATGAGTTCTATATTCTTTTTCAGTTGCGGCAATCCCTTGTTCTTCCGGGGATTGATGGCTACAACGGGAACGCCTAATTCTCTTTCGAGGCCGGCCAGATCTATTTCCACACCTTTTTTCTTAGCCAGGTCCATCATGGTGAGGCCAATGATCACGGGTAATTTCAGGTCTATGATCTGGGAGCAGAAGAGGAGGTTGCGTTTGAGATTGGAGGCATCGGCAATTATGAGGATCATATTGGGCCGGTCTTCCCCTTTGGGGTTGAGCAGCACATCATAGGTCACGAATTCATCTGCACTTTTTGGATAAAGGCTATAGGTACCGGGCAGGTCAATGATGGTTGCTTCCAGCTGAGGAGTAATGCGGGCGTTACCGGTTTTTTTATCAACCGTTACCCCCGGAAAATTACTCACTTTCTGGTTCAATCCCGTAAGCGCATTAAAGAGCGAGCTTTTCCCACTGTTCGGATTACCTACCAGTGCAATGTTAATTGGTGCCTTCATCCTTATCTGATCCTCCTGAATTTAGAATATGCAAAACTAGCAATAATCGATGGATGGGGATGATCGGATCGGGAAAAATCGTGTTATGCCACCTAAATACATGAAAAAACCGCGGTTGACACCGCGGTTTTGTACGTTGTTGTGAAACTAAACTTATTGTGACGAATTTCTGAAATGTTGTTAAAAGGTGCTCTGGAAGAGGAAATTCACAAATTTCGTAGCCACACTTGCCTTATCCTTTGCGGAGTCTTTATTCTTTTCCTTGCTGTCCTCTACCGGCGTGGTGTTCTGCTGGTCAGGTCCTTTATACTGATAGTTCTGCTCGAGAGAGTCCTTTACGGAGCGTTCTTTCCTTTCTTCTTCCTTCACTTTTTTCTCCCAACCATCTGCATTCATTTTTATATTGATCTGCTCTTTGCTATCCCATTCATCATCCCAGTTATCCCACCATTCATTTCTCCAGTTACGGTCAAAGCGGTAGTTATCCCATACATTTTTATCAATTGCAAGACTCTTCCCTACCGGTACAATAATGGTTATCCTTACGGACTGGTTGCGGTAGATGGAGTTACGCGGGATGGAAAACCCTGAAGGAATAAGTAATACAGAGTCCTTCTGCTTCAGTTGGATCTGGATCTCACGGGCCAGCATCTTAGCTTGTGCTACGGTACGGCCCCTGGAAGCTCTTTCCACTTCTACGGCAAAACTGTCTGTATTACTTTTCTTTACATTGATGCGGATGTCTCCGATAATGGCGGTATCATCAACCACCCGCAGGTTACCATCAAATACGTTTATATCATCCATGTCCAGCAGGTCTTCTTCCTTCTGAATAACCAGTTTTCCGGAAGAAGGCTGTGTGAGGGCAAAAGTTTCAGTTTCTCTGATCTTGGGTGCGCTAAAGTCGCGGGACAAAGAGATGGCGATCCATATCGTGAATACCACTCCCAATATCCAGAAGAACCCTAAAGTATAACCGGCGTACTTATTGGTTTGCCTAACTCCGGTCATTTTCCTTACGAGGAACATGATCAGTGAGAGTAAGGGTATACCAATGAGGAGGGAGATCGCAGGCCAGAAGAGCAGGCTTTGCATTCCGTTATCAAAAACCAGGTCTTTGATCGGGAAAAGGACCGCGGAAAAAGCAGCTGCTGCGATCAGGCCAACTACTATTGTAAAGAGTATTACGACTGCGATGAAAAGGAAGAACCCTTTTGCAACAAATGCGATCACATTTGCCAGTCCCCTGAAAAACCCTTCAATTGCAGTACCGGCATCTCTACCGAACTGTTTCCCGCGGCCCTCTGAAAAATTTCTCACATCATCTCCCATTCTTTCCATGCGGGAGCGTATGGTGTTCATTTCTTCCTGCACGGTTGCTTTAATATTATTCAGATCCACCCGTTCTCCGCGCATTTCCAGCTTTTCAGCTGCTGTTACTGCTTCAGGAGTTGCAATCCAGAGGATAAAATAAAGGAGGATACCACCACCCCAGCCAAAAGCCATGAGGGCAAATACGATACGGAAAACAACCGGATCAACATTAAAGTAAGCACCCAAACCACTACATACACCACCTAATACTTTACTATCCGGATCACGATAGAAGCGTTTCCGCGGGCGGGCGTAAGTGGCGAAGCTTTCGTTGGCCGCATGGGATTTTGACTCCTTCGTATTATTAAGAGGTTCGTCAGCAAATTGTTCCGGGGTACCCATGGAGGTTTTGATAGCCTGCACGTCTTCATCCGTGATGCAATGTGCGCCTTTGCGGATCTTATCCTGGAAGATCTCTGCGATGCGGCTTTCAATATCTCCAACGATCTCCTCGGCACCTTCCTCTTGCGAGAAATAGCGCTTAAGGCTATCCAGGTACTGCCGCAAGATCTCGTAAGCACTGTCCTCTATGGGGATCAGGCGGCTGGACAAGTTTATGTTGATAATCTTTTTCATCTCTAATTTCTGATTTTAGGTTTTAGGTCTTGGATGTATATTATTGGATGGAATGAGGTAATGTGAGCGTGTGTACAGCATTGGCCAGTTCGTTCCATGTATTTTCCAGGTCGAGGTAAAAGGCCTCGCCTTTTTCTGTCATGGAAAAATATTTCCGTGGTGGCCCGGAGCTGCTTTCTACCCAACGGTAGGTGAGTAGTTCCGCATTTTTCAGGCGAGTCAACAGTGGGTATAAAGTCCCTTCCAGGATGTCCAGCTTTGCTTCTTTCATTTTTTCGATAATGTCTGAAGGATAAGCCTCGCCTTGCTTGATGATGGAGAGGATGCAGAACTCCAGCACCCCTTTTCTCATCTGTGATTGCGTGTTGTCTATATTCATGGCAAGTGAGCTTTTTAATATTGATATTTCAGCTTTACGATACAAAGATAGGAACTATTTACTACTATGCAATACCAAATACCCTTTAATGCAAAATAACTTGCTTAGAACATTACCTGTTTTTACTTAAGTGGTTGACTATTAGTTGATAGCGATTTTAGTGGTTATTTGGGATTGTGATGAGCGGTTTTAGGGCGGGATGAATTATTTACGGCCGTTTTATAACTATAAGTACCGGGTTTATAATTAATTAAGATGCATTTAACAATTCTTTGACCCGTTAAAATATGAATTGTGAAATTCGCGGAGTATTTTTGCTTCCAACGTAAATTGACGCGATAAACATTTTGAAAAAGCTAATCAGTATATTTTTTGTCTGTCTGATGTGTGTTCAGCTGCTACCCATTGCACAAGTGGGGAAATTACTGTTTAACAATCAAATTGTAGAAGAGCATGTGGACGGTGGCTGTATGTCTAAAACATTAAAGCTTTCTCCGAATGATCTCAATTTTCACAGATATGCAGATGAGGAAACGGAGTTAAATCCTGAGTTATTCCTCCGCACATTGTCTTATAGTTATCACGAGGATATTCCTGCCAGTCCCATACAGGAGATCCAAACCCCTCCTCCAAACCATATTGGTTAATTCTCAACATCCGTGTGCTATGCCGTAGCGCACAAGTTTCAATTCCTTTTTTTCTGTACTACTACCAGATCACGCATTGATCCTGCATCATTGTTGGTTGTTTTGGGGTTCCGTTATGTCATCGCAACTGTCTTGCCTTTAAGGCGAAACGAAATGTGGTGCGGAATGCCGGCTTCAATAATGAAAAACCTATATGGGGATTGTGCGTAGAGATCTGAACAAATCACGATTTCTATGAGCAAGAAGACTGCTGTTTTTTCGAATATTAAAGGTGATCTATCGGCCGGGCTGGTCGTTTTCCTGATCGCCGTTCCATTGTGCTTAGGTATTGCCCTGGCTTCCGGCGCTCCCCTGTTTTCAGGTATGATAGCAGGTATCGTTGGTGGTCTGGTGGTTGGCTTCTTTAGTGGTTCCCATCTGAGTGTGAGTGGCCCGGCTGCAGGTTTAACTGCCATTGTGCTGAGTGCGATCACTACGCTGGGTAACTTTGAAACCTTTCTGCTGGCGGTTGTTTTAGCCGGAGCTATCCAATTGATCCTAGGCTTTATTAAAGCAGGAACGGTCGCTAATTATTTCCCCTCCAATGTTATTACGGGAATGCTTACCGCTATTGGTATCATCATTATTCTCAAACAAATTCCGCACGCATTTGGATATGATGCTGATACGATCAGCGACATGGCGTTTATCCAAACGGACGGGGAAAATTCCTTCACGGCTTTATTAAGTACGTTGAACCATATTCAATTTGGTGCGGTGATTATCACCATCGTTTCCATTGCGATCCTGTTGTACTGGAGCAAGATCCCGAAAGTGAGTGCGGTACCGGCTCCCCTGGTAGCAGTACTGGCTGGTGTGGGTATTAACCAGTTGTTCATTTCATCCGGTTCTTTATTGGGCCTGGAGCAAAGTCACCTGGTAACGCTGCCTGTTGCGGCAACTTTCAATGATTTCTTCGGACAATTCACCTTACCCAACTTTGGTGATCTCACCAACAGTAAGGTATGGGTGGTAGCGGCAACCATTGCGGTGGTGGCTTCTATTGAAACTTTGCTGAACCTGGAAGCAACGGATAAACTGGATCCGATGAAACGTTATTCTTCTCCTAACCGTGAATTGAAAGCGCAGGGTATTGGTAACATGATCAGTGGCCTGATCGGTGGTATCCCTGTTACGTCCGTGATCGTTCGTTCTTCTGCCAACATCAATTCCGGCGGCCGCACTAAATTATCGACCATGATACATGGTGGCCTGTTGCTGGTTTGTACGGCACTGATCCCTGTTCTGCTGAACAAGATACCATATGCTACACTAGCTGCGGTACTGCTGGTTACTGGTTATAAACTTTGCAAACCATCCGTATTCAAAAAGATGTTTGAAAAAGGTAAATACCAATGGATACCGTTTGCTGTTACCGTTGTGGTGATTGTCTTCACAGACCTGCTGATCGGTGTTAGTGTTGGTTTGGGAGTAAGCGTATTGTTCCTTTTATGGGGAAATCTGAAAAGCCCTTATTTCTTCCATAAAGAGAAATATCGCACGGGAGACCTGATCCGCCTGGAACTGGCGCAGGAAGTGAGTTTCCTCAATAAGGCGAACATCCTTTTAACACTGGATAAATTACCGGAGAACTCTACAGTAGTGATCGATGCAAGCAGGACAGCTTATATAGATCAGGACGTACTGGAGATCATCCGTGAGTTCACACAGATCAAAGCTCCTCAGAATAAAATAAAAGTTGTGCTTAAAGGGTTCAAAGAAGCATACAAGATCAATAACACGGACCATGTTTTTATGGAAAGTCCTGAAAAAGAAAAGCCGGTAAGCGTTATTACCAATGGCACACACAAAGACCTTCTGAAAGAATTGTCCGCAAACTAAATATCAAACGATTAAAAATATTATAATGATGAAAGCACACACATATCTTACTCAAAGCAGCCTCACGCCGGCAACAGCATTAGAACTTCTCCGTGAAGGCAATACCAGGTTTGTAAGCAACCTTCGTATAAACAGGAACCTGTTGCAACAAGTGAATCAAACGGCGGAAGGTCAGTGGCCTTTTGCTGCTATTGTTAGCTGCATGGATTCCCGTACCTCTGCAGAACTGATCTTTGACCAGGGATTGGGAGACATCTTCAGTATTCGTTTGGCCGGTGCCGTTATTTCTGAGAATGTCCTCGGAAGTTTAGAGTACGCCTGTAAAGTAGCCGGGTCCAAGATCATTGTGGTGATGGGGCATACTGGTTGCGGTGCTATCAAAGGGGCCTGCGATCATGTGGAAATGGGTAATCTTACCGGCTTGCTGGGTAAGATCCGTCCCGCAGTTTTCCAGGAAAAAACGATCAAAGAAAACAGGACCTCTTCCAATCATGAATTTGTAGAGGCTGTTACCAATATTCATACAGAACGTTCTGTACAGGCTATCCTGGAGCAAAGTGTGATCATCGCAGATATGATAGATCGCGGGGAGCTGGGTATTATTGGTGCCATGTACGATGTGGAAACAGGTGTGGTTACTTTCCATGAACATACCTGCCGCGTTGGCCAGGCCCTGGAAACTTTAAATGCACAGGCATAATTGATAATTGATAAAAAAAGCCGTCCCGGATATGGGACGGCTTTTTTGTTATAAGTATTTCTCGCCTTTGTGCCGCTTCACTTCTGCGACATATTCCTTGATCTGCTGCTCATTCTCTTTCTTACAGATCATCAGCACATCGTGCGTATCAATGATAATAAAGTCGTCCAGGCCCTGTAATAACACCAGCTTATCGTTGGGTGCTTTCACCATACATTTGGTAGCATCGATCACCATTACATTCTTTCCCTGTACGGCATTTCCGAGATAATCCTTTTCCAGGTTCTCATAAGCGGAAGCCCATGTACCCAGGTCGCTCCAGCCAAAGTTGGAAGGAATCACATACACGTTATCCGCTTTTTCCATCACACCATAATCGATGGATATGTTGGTACACTGGGAGTAAATCTTTTCAATCACATCTTTCTCCGCAGGTGTATTCAGCGCTGCGGTTTCCTGCACAAATAGTTCATCCATTTCCGGCTGGTAGGTAGCAAATGCCTGCAGGATGCTTTTAGCGTTCCATACAAAAATCCCTGCGTTCCAGAGGAAATCGCCGCTTTTCAGGAAGGTTTTTGCCAGTTCCAGGTTGGGCTTTTCCGTGAAGGTTTTCACCTGGTACACATTGTCTGCCACCTGCTGGGTTTCGTATTGAATGTAACCATACCCTGTATCCGGGCGGGTTGGTTTAATACCAAGCGTGAGCAATGCGTTATTCTTTTGTGCAAATAACAGGGCATTGAGGCAGGTACTGGTGAATTGCGTGGGATCCATGATCAGGTGATCCGCCGGCGCGCAGATGATGCTGGCTTTGGGATCTTTCTTATGGATCTTATGAGAGATGTATGCCACACAGGGTGCTGTATTTTTCCGGGAGGGCTCGCTGACGATATTGTCCTGGGGCAATAAAGGCAGCTGTTTGGCTACTGTGGAAGCATAGTTGTGATGTGTAACCACAAAAATATTCTCTGCCGGTACGAACTGTGTGAACCGTTCATAGGTCCATTGTAACAGGGTTTTACCTGTGTTCAGAATGTCCAGAAACTGCTTGGGGTAATCCGTCCGGCTATAGGGCCAAAAGCGGCTACCAATTCCTCCGGCCATAATGGCCACGTAAAAATGGTTATTTAAAGATGTCATCGCTCAAATAATTCCTTCTCGGATTAAATCGTGTAAATGTATAATTCCATGATACTGATCACCTTTCATGACCAATAGTTGCGTTATGTCGTATTCTCTCATTAATTCCAGGGCATTTACCGCCAGTTCATCCTGCTGGATGGTTTTGGGATTTTTGCTCATGATGTCCTGTGCTTTTACGCCGGCGGCATCCATGTTTTTCTCCAACATCCTTCTCAGGTCTCCGTCTGTAATGATCCCCTGCAGGTGGCCTTTCTCATCCACTACGCCCGTAACACCCAGCATTTTGGAAGAGATCTCCACGATCACTTCCCGGAGGGTGCTTTGTAGTTTCACGACCGGCAACTGGTGTAATTTGCTCAGGTCGCCCACCTTGAGGTAAAGTTTCTTACCCAGGGTACCGCCGGGGTGGAATTTGGCAAAATCCTCTGCTGTGAACCCTTTCAGCTCTATCAGGCAAACTGCCAGGGCATCTCCCATTACCAATTGTGCCGTGGTGCTGGTAGTAGGGGCCAGGTTATTAGGACAGGCTTCCTGGGACACGGTAGTGTTCAGCACAAAATGTGCCGACTGGGCCAGGTAAGAGTCTGTTTTGCCTACAATAGCCACCAGCGTGTTTCCCAGGTTCCTTACCAGGGGCACCAACACCTTAATTTCCGGGGATTCCCCACTTTTAGAGATGCAAATGACCACATCGTCCGGGGTTACCATCCCCAGATCGCCATGGATGGCGTCTGCAGCATGCATAAATAAAGCGGGTGTACCGGTAGAATTGAGGGTTGCTACTATTTTTTGGGCTATTATGGCACTTTTTCCAATGCCGGTGACCACCACACGGCCCTTTATTTGGGCAATCAACTCCACAGTTTGCACAAAGTCGTCATTGACATATTGTTCCAGGCCCCCAATGGCTGCAGATTCCAGCCTGATAGTCCGTTTTGCTGTATCCTGAATATTTACGATAGTCTTCTGTTTCATCTGGCAGCTACAAATTTATCATTTTTTAAATAAGGGCGGCGATCATATAATTTATATTGACACAAAGTGGTTTTTTAAGTAATTTCGTGTCCCCCAAAAATACATGCTGAAATTTTTTCATCTATCAGCTTCGAATATCTCAGGATATAACTAGTATTAAACTTTATATGTGATGGCTGT
This sequence comes from Chitinophaga niabensis, assembly GCF_039545795.1. NCBI lineage: Bacteria > Pseudomonadati > Bacteroidota > Chitinophagia > Chitinophagales > Chitinophagaceae > Chitinophaga > Chitinophaga niabensis. Next base: position 6,206,661 of record NZ_CP154260.1, read on the forward strand.
TGCAAAGGTAAGTTTGTTGGATGCATTACACGAACATTTCGGATTTGATTCCTTTAAGGGTAACCAGGAGAAGATCATAAAAAATATACTTTCCGGAAAAGATACTTTCGTGATAATGCCAACGGGTGGCGGTAAGTCTTTATGCTACCAGCTGCCTGCATTGATGAGTCCAGGAGTGGCACTCATTGTAAGTCCGTTAATTGCTTTGATGAAGAATCAGGTGGACCTGATCCGTTCATACAGCAGCAAGGATAACGTGGCGCATTTTCTCAACTCCACGCTCACCAAGGCGCAGATTAAAAAAGTGCGCTCGGATCTGACCAGCGGCAAAACCAAGATGCTGTATGTGGCACCGGAAACACTCACCAAGCAGGAAAATATAGACTTCTTCAAAGAGCTGGAAATATCATTCATTGCTGTTGATGAGGCACACTGTATCTCTGAATGGGGGCACGACTTCCGGCCAGAGTACCGCAGGTTGAGGGAAATGATTGAAATGATCAACCCTGAATTGCCCATTATTGCTTTAACAGCTACAGCCACCCCCAAGGTGCAGAGCGATATTGTGAAGAACCTGGAATTGCGTACACCGGAGATCTTTATTTCCTCCTTTAACCGCCCGAACCTTTATTATGAGATCCGCGCCAAGCGGAAAAAGGACCTGGTGATCAAGGATATCGTGAAGTTCATTCACCAGCATAAAGGCAAAAGCGGCATTATCTATACGCTGAACCGTAAAACCACAGAAGAACTGGCAGATATGCTGGTGGCCAACGGCATCAAATCCGTAGCCTACCATGCCGGTCTGGATTCCACCACCCGTGCCGGGCGGCAGGATATGTTCCTGCATGAGGATGTGGAAGTGATTGTTGCCACTATCGCCTTTGGCATGGGGATCGACAAACCGGATGTGCGTTTTGTGATCCACTACAATATTCCCAAAAGCCTGGAGAACTACTACCAGGAGACCGGCCGCAGTGGTCGTGATGGCCTTGAAGGGATCTGTCTCTGCTTCTATTCCTACAAGGATGTGCAGAAGCTGGAGCACCTGATGCGGGATAAACCACTTTCCGAAAGGGAAATGGGGGCACAGCTCATTAACGAAACCGTGGCTTATGCGGAAAGTTCCGTTTGCCGCCGTAAAGTGATCCTGCATTATTTCGGGGAGAAATACGAAGAGGAGAACTGCGGTAAATGTGATAACTGCCTTCATCCGAAAGAGAAGATAGAGGTAAAGAACCGCGCATTTATCGTTTTAAAGGCCATACAGCAGCTTGAAGAACGTTTTGGCACCGACTACGTGGTGAACATCATTACGGGGCAAAGCAACCCCCAAATCACCACTTTCCAGCACGATAAACTGGAGGTGTTCGGAGAAGGGAAGGAATTCGATGCGCATTTCTGGAATTCCCTGATCCGCCAGATGATGCTGGAGGGGTTGATCGAAAAAGACATTGAAGAATATGGCTTGTTGAAGATCACGGCCAAAGGAAATAAATTCATCAAAAAACCATTCTCCATCTGGTTCTCCCTGAACCACCAGTTTGATGAAAGCGATGGGGGTGGAGAAGATGAAGATGGCGGTACCGGGGAAACACAGGCTTCTGCGGACCCTGTGCTGGTAGAGATGTTAAAGGAACTGCGCAAGAAAGTGGCAAAGGAAAAGAACCTGCCTCCGTTTGTGATCTTCCTGGAAACATCCCTGGAAGATATGGCTACGCAATATCCCACCACAGTTCAGGAGTTGGAAAAGATCTCTGGCGTAAGTAAAGGGAAGGCCATCCGTTATGGTAAGAAGTTTGTGGATGTAATTGCGAAGTACGTGGAGGAGAATGACATTGTGAAACCGGATGACTTTGTGATGAAGAGCGTGGTGAACAAAAGCGGGCTGAAGGTATTCATCATTCAGAACATCGACAAAAAGATGCCGCTTGAAACCATTGCGAAGAACAAGGAACTGACCATTCCCCAACTGCTGGATGAAATGGAAACGATTGTGGCCAGCGGTACCAAGCTGAACCTGGATTATTGTATCGATGAGGAGCTGGATGATTACGCGCAGGACGAGATCATTGAGTACTTTAAGGGCTGTGAGACTTCCAGTTTGCAGATTGCGAAAGAGGAGCTGACGGAAGGGAATTATACGATTGAGCAGTTGAAGCTGGTGCGGATTAAGTTCCTTGTTGAGTATGGTAATTAACAGCAATTCCCTGTTTTACAAAGTGAAAGGAAAGTATTATTTTTATAGTGCGTTAGTGAGATTTTTTCAAAAAGTTTTTGTTTTTTCGAAGAATATCTTACTTTTGCATTCCCCTAGCGAAAAGGGGTAGTTGGTGCGGTAGCTCAGTTGGTAGAGCAAAGGACTGAAAATCCTTGTGTCGCCGGTTCGATCCCGGCTCACACCACGGAAAAGAGATCATCGGAAACGGTGGTCTTTTTTTTTGTGCCTATATGATATCTTTACTAAAAAAGATATCTATGAAACGAACTCTCCTATGCTTTGTTTTCCTGTTTCCCCTTGCCCTTACTTCAACAGCCCAAACTACACCCGACCCTTTTATTCTTGATAATGGCACAGGTAAAGGCAGGTTAACCCTTTTTAATGAGAATAATATTTCAAAACTCTTTGGTACTACTACTGGATTCGGTGCATTTCAACCTATTGGCCTTATAGGATCAAGAACACTTGTTGCATCAAATGGAATCTTGCCTGCAGATGATGGATCAACGGCATTACAGGTAAACGGAAATGTGTCATTCACAGCTACACCTGCTGCCACAAAACGCGGGGCCAGATTCTTTTTTGATGAATACCGTGGAGGCAGAAGTGTGCTGGTATTGGATGCAAACGGGGGCAATTTTTCAGGGGTGGATTATTTTTATGTGGAACATTCTCAGGGTGATCTTGGAACCGGTTTAATAAATGCGGCAGCCGCTCCTTTAATGTTGGGCACCTATGATCAGGAAAGAATGAGGATCTCCGGAGATGGAAATGTTGGTATTGGTACTGCTTCTCCCTCTGCCAAATTGCATGTTGATCAGGGAACCGCTTCTCCCCAACAGGAATTAAATGCTTTTTCCATTTCAAGAAATGGATCGGACCATGGGTTCTATCAATTTGTAACGAATTATGATGCTGCAATCTCCGTGAACAATTACCTCTCTATCAAAACCGGTGGGGCGCACACTGCCTTAACGATTAATAATAACACCGGAAACGTGGCTATTGGCGGGATAGACTCCAAGGGTTATAAACTCTCTGTTGCGGGAACTATGATAGCGGAAAAAATAAAAGTAAAAAATCAATCCGCCTGGCCTGATTTTGTTTTCGATGCAGGTTATCAGCTTCCCAGCCTGAAGTACGTAGAAAACTTCATAAAGACGAATAAACATCTTCCTGAAATTCCTTCTGCCAACGACATTGCCCGTGATGATCACGACCTTGCAGAAATGAATAAAAGGCTCCTGCAGAAAGTAGAGGAACTAACGCTTTATCTTATTGATCAACAAAAACAGCTGACTGAGCAGAAGGCAGAATTATCTAAACTGAAAAAACAGGTTGGCGGAAAAAGATAATCTTGTCTCACTAAAAAGCCCTTCCATAACGGTTATTAAAGTATCCGGAAATTTTACCGGGCACTGCATAAAAACAATAAAGCCCTCGAAGACTCGAGGGCCATCTGCATGTGATAACGATAGCTTTTCTCTGCTATCGATTCGTCGTCTTCCCCAAACGTCTCTACGAGACTTATTTCTTTAGCGGGAGGGTTACGGTGAAAGTGCTTCCTTCGCCCACTTCACTCTTTACTTCTATATCTCCTCCCATGATGGTTGTTAAGTTCTTTGCTATAGATAACCCCAAGCCCATTCCTCCGAACTTTGTTTTATAACCGGAAACGATCTGGTGGTACTCTTTGAATAGATGCGGCAGGTCTGTGGAAGGGATGCCTATTCCCTGATCTGTAATTTCTATACAGGCGGTGTCCTCCTCCCGTACATAACAAACAATGGTTACGCCGGTGGATTTAGGACTGTATTTCAATGCGTTAGCTAAGATGTTATAGATGACCTGGGTTAGATAAGTTCTGTCTGCATAAATGGTGGAGGGGAAATCATTGGCAACGCGTTTGACGATAGAGATCTCCTTTTCCATGAACATGGCAGCCATGGAATGCAGCAGATTGTCCATCCACTTCCGGAAATCAAAGATGATCTCGTCCATCTGGAACTTTTGCATGTTCTCCTGCTGGGCAGCCAGCCTTACCCGTTCGAATATTTCATGCAGGTAGTTAGAGGAAGAAAAGATCATCTGGATCAGCTCGTGGGCAAATTCTGTGTTTCCGTTGTCCAGCTCCAGCTTTAATAAACGGGAAGCCGATACAACAGCATTGATCGGGGTACCGATCTCGTGGAGAGTGGTGCGAAAAATGGATTTCATTATTTCGCCGGATGTTTGTTCGTCAAGGATATCGTGGGAAGCCATGTGGGTTAGGATTAGGTATACAGGAACCAAATTTCGGCTGCGGGGCAGAGAAAAACAATAAGGAACCTGCCCTATATTTATGCGTATAAAGGAGTAGTGGTGCCTGCCATGGCGGGTTTGGGGCTACGATTCGAGCTTATTGATCAGCTGTACTTTGTTGGTGATGGCTACTTTTTCGAAGATGTTCTGGACGTGTTTTTTCACCGTTCTTTCCGCAATGAAGAGGGTATCACCAATTTGTTTGTAGGAATAACCTTCGCTGATCAGTTTGGTGATGTCTATTTCGCGGGGGGTTAACTGATAGGCTTTGCAGTTTTTCTCAAACTTGCTTGTGGTGTCTTTTTGTTTAAAATCGAGGTGTCCTCCGGTCTTGAGGGCTTTTATGGCATTGTCGTAAAAGGCATGTTTTTGTTTGGCGGTGTTTTCCAGTACGGAGCTGACCTTTAGGATCAGTTCATCAGAGCTGAAAGGCTTCTGTATAAAGTCGATCGCGCCAAGCTTCAGGCCTTGCGCTCTGTCCTGGGGAGTATGTTTGGCGGACAGGAAGATGAAGGGGATGTGTTTATACTCCGGATCTTCGGTAAGTATTTTGGCCAGCTTAAATCCATCTACCTTATCCATCATCACATCTGAAATAATGAGGTCTGGCAATACGGGGTATTCCCTCATTTTTAGCAGGGCTTCTGCTCCATTGAAGGCAACCGTTACGTTATACTTCGGGCTCAATTTTTTGAACAGGTAGCTGACCATGGTGGTATTATCCTCTACGATCAGCACGGTCTGTTTTTTTTCATCATAGATGGAATCTGCAATGCTGAGCTTACTTATTTCCAGGCCGGCATAATTATTCACATTGTAACCGGGGTTGGTTTCTTCTTTTTCCTGCTGTTCATGTTTCAGCAGGATGACCCTGACCTTTGTGCCGGGGTCATTTTCAGGATTACTTTCAATGATGATCTCTCCCAACAGGTCGTTGACTGTTTTTTTAACGATCGGCAAGCCCAATCCCATTCCCTGGGAACCGCCTTTCTCTGAATTGATCTGGTAATAGGGTTCAAAGATCCTTTCGTGTAATCCGCGGGTAATGCCAATGCCATTATCACTTACCGCAAAAATGATCTTATTGCCTTCTGTTGTTAGTTCTATATTGATGTGTCCGCCTTCGTTGGTATATTTTATAGCATTCTCGGTAAGGTTAACAACAATGCCGTTGACGGCTCCGGGGTCTGCTTTGATCATGAGCCCCTCTGTTATGTTTTCCTGGAGAGAGATGTTTTTGTTGCGGCAATAGTTTTTAAACAGTACGAGGTTATCTTTCAGTATACGGCTGAAATTGGCTACCTGATTGTGGTTATAGATCTCAAAGCCCTTGTTATATCTTTCCAGGTCAAAGAGATTGCTGATGTCTTTATTCAGTTTGTCGATGTTATTCTTTACAATGCCGAGCTCTTCTTTAAACCCATACTTATTAATGTACTCATCCAGGTAGTTCTTTATCAGGGTGAGAGGGGTTTTTGTTTCATGTACCAGGTTTACCAATGCATTTGTTCTTTGCTCATTCGATCTTTCCAGCTGATAGGTTTTTTCTTTTACTTTCTCTGTTAAAGTATCTTTTGCTTCCCGCAACTGGTCCCGTTCTTCCATGAACTTCCTCACAGATTTGACCATAAAGAAGGAGCTGAGCAATAGAAAGTTAAGGTTATTGAACAATGCGCCCAATAACCATTTTTCTGCATCGGATATAAGGTCGATAGCAGGTGAAGCACACCAGATCACAACAGCCCAATAGATCCATAACCGCTGGTGATACCCTTTTTTATCTTTATCTTCCTTATACTTTGAACGGATGGCACGATAAGAAGCGATGAGTGCTGTCACTGCATAACAGGCCGGAAGATAATAAGCGTAATTTTTTACAAAATCGAAATCGTTAGTCAGCGGATAATAGATCAGGTATAAGCCCCCAACAGGCACCAAAAGAAATAAAAAGCCGTATTTACCGTGAAAACGCAGCCCTTTTAATTCCAGTGTTTTATAGCAATAGAAAGGGATGTACATGGTTACAAAATACCCGGTGCTTTCACTTAGGATATTCTGCAGCATGATGGGAACAGGGATCAATGGATCCGGAAGTATAAACAGGTTTTCCGCGATGTTATAAAGGATCAGCAATACGGAGAGTATCATATGATACTTCCTGTTCTTCTCGTGTTTGCGCGCGAGGAAGAACAGGAATTGATTAAAAAAGATGGCAATTTCAAGCACAATGATCGCGAGGATCACAAAATTCACATGAATGGGGGGAAGGAGCATAATTGGCTTTTAAACCAACACCAAGAAACTATATATATCCTATCACGAACGTTAATTATTTGTTAATGAAGCGGTTGTTTGTTTTTAACTTGTTGAATAACAGTAGGCTGAGTGTTTTTTGAGGTCTTTCGGAAGATGCGTATATTTAGTAAGCATAGATACCCCGATTCCGAATAGCCAGGATTTACACGTACCCCAGAATCCACAGCACGACAATACAATCAGGAATGGACATCAAAGTACAGGCGTTATTATTGGCAGATCATATTTACCGTGACCATAACACGGGTAAATTTGTGATTGCCGGCACATTCCACCAATTGAATGTGGCTGCGTTCCCTGCTACCTTCGGGCATTCCGTGGGTGTTTTTGTTTCACTTTCCAATGTGATCGGGAAGAAGGAGATCACGCTTCATTTTGTGGATGCTGTTACACATGAGGTGTTACTGAATACAAGGGCGATGGAGATCTTTGGAAATGATCCGCATCTGCCCATAGAGTTTGCGGTGGAAGTTCCGCCACTTCCTTTGCCCCATGCCGGCATGTATTGGCTTCAATTAAAAACGAATGGCATCATGGCAGGGTCTATACAAGTGTTTGTATATGGCCCTCCGGAAAACAGAAAATAAATTATCTATCATGAACGCGCTGCTGAATAAAGTGCTGCATACACCTGTAGAGACATACAATCCTGCTGATGTGATGGCTGTGGTGAATACACTGATCCCGTTGGGAAAAACAAAAGCACTGGAAGAGATGATCTCCGCTGTCATTCCGGCTAATACGTTGGATGTGGTAGGTGCTTTCTGGGTATTGAGGGTACTCTTTGAACTTCCTCCGGAAGAATTTTATCCTACGGTAAAAATTGGCCGGCCGGATATTCCTCCTCCGGAAGCGGCTTATATCATGCCACGATTCCCAATTGTGATCATCTGGGATATTCCTTTTCTTGTTGTTAAAGGTTATGATCTGAATGGTGTGCCGGAGCGGGTGGAAGGGCATATCAATTACTTCCGGGAATATGGGATCATCCGGCACCAGGAGTTGACGCTGCCAAAATCATCCACGGGTATTGAAGCGGAATTTCTCACACTGTGGGAATCTGCATATGGTGATGCGTATCTCCGGGAGGGAACGAGTACTTTTAAAGAACAATTGAATAAAGTGTTTTAATAGAAAGGGGCCGATTTGCATCGGCCCCTTTTACGTATTACTTGGCTAGTGGATTGTTCTGCAATTCCAGGTCAGGTAAGGCAAACAGGAATCTCGTAGGAACGGGTTTCCTTGCTGGTGTTGGTATCGCTGCCCTTGCTGCTCCTATGACCGCAGTGGCTCTTCCGGTACGCACCAGGTCAAACCAACGTTTGAATTCCCCGATAAATTCGTATCCTCTTTCGCGGAACACCATGTCGTCAAAGGCTGCCTGTGTTAGTCCGGCTGGCAGGTCTGCTACTGCGCTCGGGGTTGTCATGCTTATACCGAAAGCCCTTCTTCTCAAAGTATTAACGGCAGCATAAGCATTGGCAGGGCCATTGAGTTTATTCTCTGCTTCTGCGTAGATCAGCAACACATCTGCGTAACGCCAGAAATACAGATCATTTCCATTACCGGTATCGATTGGTGCGTTGGGGTCTCTGTATTTACCCATGCGCATGTCGTAGATACCCGGTTCTACTTCTGCGGCTGTTACTACGCCGTTGATGAGATAACTATTGTAAACACTTAGTTTTTTGCGGAGGTCGTTATTATCCCAATCCCTGATCAAAGGGGCTTGCGACATAATACCTCCAAATTTATTTCCGCTCACGGAAAAGCCCGCAGCCTTTGCTTTTGAGTCCGCCCAATATGACGCCATAAAGTTTCCTCTTTCCTGTACCTGTGAAAACTTCAGGGAAAAGATATCTTCTTTATTGGTGGCAAGTGTGGGAGAATACACCGTGGTTAATGATGGTTCGATATCATAACCGTAGGTGGCTTTGTTATCTATTATTTCTTTTGCTTTATCGCGCGCATTCTGATAATCGCCCTTTGTAAGATAAACATCTGCCAGCGCAGCTTTTGCGGCACCGGATGTAGCCCTTCCTGCCTTAGATTCCGCCACGGTTGCCGGTAGAGCTGCTTCTGCGGCCTTCAGGTCTGTGATGATCTGATCATAAATAGCTGTGGTTTCTGATAAAGCCAATGCTACATCGCTTGAGTTAAGAATGGGTTTTAAGCGTAAAGGCACTTTACCCCATACCCGCACGGCAAAATAATAACATACGGCCCTTACGAAATAGGCTTCTGCGTATGCGGTCTTTTTCAGGTTTTCCGCCAAGGTGGTGTTAGCATCCAGGTTGGCGATCAGGAGGTTGGCCCTTCCGATAGCTTCGTATAAAGTGACCCATGGCTGGCTCATGCTGTTTGGTGCATTCATTACGTTATTATAATTGCTCCAGTTCAGTTGAACAGAACCTCCGTCCGCATATTCTGCCATGAGCTCAAAACCCAGGCCTACTGTGGATTCCCACAAACGGCCACGGCTTCTGGTCATGGGTTCATACACGCCAATGATGGTTTGTTCCAGCAGGATGGGGTCCAGATCGCCAAGTGCGATGGTGGCTTTTGGTTTTTCTTCCAACAGCTTATCGCAGGCAGAATTGCTGAGCATAATAAATGCAAGCGTAGCTATGATGGTATAAATATTTGATCGTTTCATAAAGTAAGAATTAAAAAGTAATGCTAAATCCTAAGGTCACGGTTTTTGCTGCAGGATAAGATCCCAGGTCAACTCCCTGCCTGCGGTCGTTCCCATTAAATGTATTCACTTCCGGGTCGAAGCCTGAATAGTTGGTAAAGGTGATCAGGTTTTGTCCGCTCGCGTATACATTCAGGTTTTTAACGGTTTTGCTGTTACCCAGGTTGAAGCTATAATCCAGTCTTATGTTCCTCATGCGGAAGAATGATCCGTCTTCCATATAACGGGAAGAACGGAAGTGCTGATTGCTGGCAGCAAGACTTGGTTTCGGATAATATTCCTTAGCTGCTTTCATCTTGTTGTATTGTTGTACAACGTTTGGACCCGCTAGTTCAAACAAGGCGAAATTGTTAATCTTTGATCCGCTTACACCAGCCCATACGGAAGTGAGTGTGAGTTTTTTATAGCGGATGGTGGGATTGATACCATAATACAGATCAGGGTAGGGGCTTCCGAGGATCTGGTTATCCAATGCATTGATAACATCCAGACCATTTTGATCTTTATCTCCATTCACATTCAGGTGAATGGGTACCCCGTCCTTATCCAGGCCCAGGAATTGGGGGCCAAGGAAAGCAGAGAGCGGTACACCTACACGGATAATACTGTTTGAGCCGGATGCATCATTACCGCCGGATATGGTTGGAATATCCTTACCATCCTTGGTTTTGGTAACCTTGTTCTTATTCTGGGAAAGGTTCACGTCCACGGAGAATCCCCAGTCTGAAGTATTCACAATGTTGGCGCCCAGCGTAAGTTCCCATCCCTTGTTCTGTACTTCTCCCACATTATCCAGGATCTGACCAGCCCCGGAACCAATACCGGCACCTACTCCGGCGGATGGTGGTAATTGTACCAACGCCAGGAGATCTGTGGTTGTTTTAACATAGTAATCGAAAGTGAGACGGAATTTTTCATTTAAGAAGCCTGCATCCAAACCGATGTTTGTCTGAGAAGTAGTTTCCCATTTCAGATTAGGGTTAGGGAAAGTAGGCGCAAGCCCAACCGCCTGGCCAGTTCCAGCTCCCTGACCTGTGTTCACTGTTCTGCCTAATAATAAAGACTGGTAAGGTTTGATAGCAGGGTTACCTGCCTGGCCCCAGCTGGCCCTTAGTTTTAAATTAGACAGCCATTGGCTTTCTTTCAGGAAGTCTTCTTCTGAAACACGCCACGCTGCTGAAACAGAAGGGAACACGCCATATTTATTGTTCTCTGCAAATACAGAGGCGCCATCTCTTCTGATGCTGGCAGCGAGCAGGTATTTATTTTTCAGGGTCAGCCTTACTCTTGCAAAACCTGATATGATGGTGTTTTCCGTTACATCTGTTAGCGGTTTGCTCACCGTGTTGGCAGAATTGAAATTATAATTCTTCAGCGCATCGCTACCAAAACCGGAAGCGGCAAGATCTACTGTATTTAAACGGTCCTTTTGGAAAGATACCCCGGCAATGGCTTCCAGGTAAGTATCCTGTGAGAAGTCGTATTTATATTCCAGGAAGTCTTCTGCGAGTACGGATGTTTTATCATAGAGCCCCAGCTCTGCGGAGCCGATGGCATTTCCTAAACGGGGAAGCAGTCTTGGAAAATAAAGGTCTCTGCGGATATGATAAAAGTCGGCAGAAACGCGGGTGGTATTGGAGAGGCCCTTTATGATCTGGGCTTTGAAATCAAGGCCGCCCTGTATACGGGTGGTGGTATTTCTATCCAGCACTTCTTTTGCAACGGCTACCGGGTTTTCCACATCAATACCATTAAAACTGAAGGGCGATGTATCTGTATAAGTTCCATCAGGATTATATACCCCTACTGTTGTGATGGAGCGGAGGATGGAGCCTACACCCGATTTACCGAAGTTGCGGATATTGTCTCCCACAGAAGGAGAGAATCCGTCCTGTATAGCGCGGGAGGCCATAATGCGGGATTGTACGCTAAAGCGTTCACTTATTTTACTGTCCACATTAACTCTAACGGATGCACGTTTATACCCGCTGTTCATTACAATACCTTGTTGGTTCGTATAACCGGCAGAAATAAAATACCGGTTCCTTTCCGTACCGCCGCCGATGCTTAAACTGCTGTTGGATAAAGCGGCTGTGCGGAACACTTCATCCTGCCAGTCTGTATTAATGGCTGCAGAAGCATTGGCGAGATCAGTGGGAACAGGCAGACCTGTATTATTGTAAAAGGCTTTGGAATAATCGATGTATTCCTGGCTGTTCATCATTTCAAGTTTCTTGCGGATCTTTTGAAAACCGAGAGAACTTTCGAACGTGACCCTGGGCTGGCCAACCTTACCAGATTTGGTGGTCACCATCACTACGCCGTTTGCAGCCCTTGATCCATAAATGGCCGTGGCAGCAGCATCCTTCAATACTTCTATGGATTCAATATCCGAAGGGTTGATAGTGGATAATCCGTTAGCACCACGCACATCATCATTGAATTGGGGGAGACCATCAATTACATACAATGGTTCATTTCCGCCGGCGATAGAGGAAACACCCCTGATACGGATACTGATGCCGGCACCAGGCTGGCCGGAAGTTTGTTGCACCTGTACACCTGCCATCCTTCCCTGGATAGCCTGTTCAATACTTACGGCAGGGATCTCCTTGAGCTTATCCGCTTTGAGGGAAGTAACCGAACCGGTGAGGTCTGTTTTCTTAACAGCACCATACCCTACAACAACTACATCGCTGAGGTTCCGGGTATCGTCTTTCAATTCAACATCTAAAGGCACACCTGTTGTGGCGGCTACTTCTTTGGGCTCAAAGCCAATGGAGGAAAAAACCAGGGTGACCCTATCGTCTCCCGAGGCCGTTAGTACAAAGGAACCGTCTTCCGTTGTGGCTGTGGCAATTTTTGTGTTTTTGATCTGGACGGTAACCCCGGGGATGGGGCCTTTTTCCGGAGATGTTACTTTACCTGAGAATCGCTTGGTCTGTGAAAAGACGGATAGGCTTGAAAGCAAAGCTAATGTCACAAACAAGACTTTGTTTCTGTACATACATTTTCATTTAAGTGGAATCAATAATCGAATAACGGGAATCTAGTGCTGTTGGTTAAAATGTCCTTCCTTTTGGTTGCTGAAACAATCGATTGCAATAGTTAGATCTTCTACATTTAAGCTACTATTTTTATTTCAAATAAGCGCTGTTTATTTCTTAGAAACTTGTCTAATAACATGTAATTGGTACGTGTTTTATTTACACATTGGTTGCTTAGATCTTCAAGCTGCTGGCCCTTATATCGAGGGTGGTATTCAATTGGATGGTTTTGTAAGCTACCGGAGCAGAAGGATCTTCTATCTGCTCTATCAACAGTTCGGCTGAGATCTGTCCTATTTCAAAAGTCGGTTGCCGGATAGAAGTAAGGGCGGGAGCCAGGTAGGGGCTTACCGGATTATCTGAGAACCCGGCTAAAGCCACATCTTCCGGAATGCGTAACCCTAATTCTCCCAAAACTTTCAGGCAGCTGATGGCTAATCTTTCTACAGAAAAGAATAAAGCATTTGGTTTGATGTTTCCGGAGAAAAGGTGACGGATGGCGGCGTCCATCGCTGTTGTATTAAAATCACAATGCACCATCCATTCTTTACGCAGGGGGATGTCATATTTCTTCAATGCTTCTTTATACCCGTTCAACCTATTCTCTGTGATGGATAACCATGGCGCCATGGAAATAATCGCAACATCTCTGAAACCCTGTTGGATCAAATGTTCCACACCCTGAAAAGCACCTATCTTATCATCTACCACTACTTTATGTGCGGGAATCCCTTCATGGATGCGATCGAACATTACCATGGGGGCATTCATTTCTTCAAGATGATCAAACTGGCGGGTTTCCCCGGATACAGAAATGATCAGTCCATCCATCCGGCGGGATTCCAGTAAATGCACACTGGCCACTTCCCGCTCATAGGCTTCATGGCTTTGGAAGATCATCACATGATAACCTCTTTTGTATGCGATATCCTCTATTCCTGCTATGGTAGCGGAACAGAAGGTGTTTGCAATTTCCGGGACGATCACACCGATGATCTTACTGCGTTTTTCTTTTAAAGAGAGAGCAATGGGATTGGGGCTATAGTGCAGTTCTTCCGCCACCTGCCGAACGAGTAAACGCGTTTCCGGTTTGATGTCCTTGCTATCACGCAAGGCCCTCGAAACGGTGGAAGGCGATAACTTCAGCTGTTGAGCAATATCCTTGATGGTTACAGAATGCGGTTTATTCATGTGTTTTGCCAATTCTCTAATAAAGCCCCATTTTTGGGGGGCGCTTATAACTGTATCGTAAATTTTCCCTGAATTAAATGTAATATATTTAATGCAAACGTTACCGGTATCGTTGTAGGTGTTTTGTAAGGAACGGAAATTTCCCCTGATCTTGTATTACAACACGTATATAGCTACTTTTAGTGGGTGCTTCTAAATTCCACATTAAATTTTCAATTATTTCTTATGATGAGCTATCGCTTTTCCAGACTGCTGGTGTATCTTTTCCTGTTCTCGTGTCTGGCTTGTAAAACTACCGGCAAAATGGAAAGCAGCCAGGTGAACTGGAAAAACATCCAGGTACTGGTGTATACAAAGAACGGCAAGGGTTATGTACATGACAATATTCCGAATGCGGTAGCGGCATTTCAGAAAATGGGGAAGGAGCATGGGTTTACAGTGGATGTATCTGATGATCCGAAAGTTTTTACTGACGATAACCTGCATAAATACGCAGCGCTGATCTTTACGAGCACAAACAATGAAGTGTTTGATACAGAACAGCAGAAAGTTGCCTTCATGCGGTATATTCAATCCGGCGGCGGATTTATGGGTGTTCACTCAGCCATTGGTACAGAACGCAGCTGGACCTGGTTTAAACAATTACTGGGTGGAACTTTCCTCTGGCATGCGCGGTCCCAGTCGTTCAAGGTGAATGTGATAGATGCTTCGCATCCATCCGTAAAAGATGTGCCGAAAGTATGGACGCGGTTTGACGAATGTTATTTTTCAAAGGAACTGTATCCGGGCATAAAGGTGGTAATGGCACATGATGTATCCAGCCTGAACCCTAACCAGGATACCCTGATCAAAAAGAGCATGGGTTCTTACGGGAACCTTTACCCGGCAGTATGGTACCAGGATTTTGATGGCGGGCATGTTTGGTTCACGGCTTTGGGGCATCATAAAGAAGATTATGAAAAAGCGGATCTTGTGAACCATCTTTACCAGGGACTTCATTGGCTGGTTGGACAAACAAGGGTGAGAGACCTTTCCAAAGCCTATGCTACCAGTCCACAGACACCGGTTCGTTATTAATAAATTTATAGATTGATGAAATATTCCTACATCCTGGCTTTAGGCTTGTTTACAGTAGCCTGCAATCAGCCAACGGCAAACGACAAAACCGATATGGTACAGCTGATCACTTTGGACCCCGGGCATTTTCATGCGGCCCTTGTGCAAAAGTCCATGTATCCGGGTATTGACAGTGTGGTAAATGTTTATGCGCCTGATGGTGCAGAACTGAATGCACACCTTGCACTGATTGATTCTTATAATGCAAGGTCTGAAAATCCTACACATTGGAAAGAGGTGGTGTATAAAGGACCGGACTTCCTGGAGAAAATGCTGGCAGAGAAAAAAGGCAATGTGGTGATCCTGGCGGGAAACAATAAATTGAAAACATCTTATATCAACAAGTCTATCGCCGCAGGATTAAATGTACTGGGAGATAAACCCATGGCCATTTCCGAAGCGGATTTCCAGTTGCTGGAAAAGACCTTTGCGGATGCGGATGAAAAAAAGGTATTGCTGTATGATATTATGACGGAGCGTTCCGAGATCACCAATATCCTGCAAAAAGAACTGGCTCATCAGCCGGCTGTTTTTGGTGAGCTGGAAAAAGGTTCTGTGGAAAAACCAGCTATTGAAATTGAAAGTATCCATCACTTTTATAAATACGTTTCCGGCAAGATCTTAAGAAGGCCATCCTGGTTCTTTGATCCTGCACAACAGGGAGACGCCATCGTAGATGTGAACACACACCTGGTGGATATTGTACAATGGATGGCTTTTGATACCACCATCATTGATTACAAAAAAGATATCGAAGTACAACAGGCTGAAAAATGGCCTACTCCTTTAAAACAATCTGAGTTCACTGCCATCACCGGTGCCGAAGTGATCCCGGATAACCTGAAACCATTTGTGGTACAGGATTCTATTATCAACGTTCCCGCCAATGGTGCTATCCATTATGCGATCAATGGTGTGAATGCAAAAGTTACTGCGCTTTGGAACTACCAGGCTCCGGAAGGCGGGGGAGATAGTCATTATGCTTTGGTGCGTGGTACAAAAGCAAATCTGGTGATCCGCCAGGGCAAAGAGGAAAATTGGAAACCGGAGTTATATATAGAGCCGCTGGAGAATGATGAAAAGTTTGCGCAGGACCTTCAGGCAACAATACAATCGTTACAGCAAAAGTATCCCGGCATCGGTGTGGAGAAAAAAGAAACAAACTGGAAGATCACTATTCCTGATAATCTCAAGACAGGCCATGAAGCACATTTCGCAGATGTAATGCAGCGTTATCTGCAATTCCTGAAAAATGGTAAAGTACCAGAATGGGAAGTACGCAACATGATCGCTAAATATTACGTGACCACAAAAGGATTGGCAATCGCCAAGCAACAATAAGGTTATATGATCACAAGCAGTGAATTTGAATTGTCCGGAAAACTGGCCTTGGTAACAGGTGGAGGCTCCGGACTAGGGCTTTCTATCGCTCAAAAATTCGTTACATATGGCGCCCGCGTAGTTATTGCAGGCCGCCGGGAAGATGTTTTGCAGGCTGCTGTGGCCAAGCTCGGCGCAAATGCAGCTTATAAAGTGTGTGATCTCTCACAGCTTTCCGGAATAGGAGCTTTGGTGGAAGGTGTGGAAAAGGATTTTGGCGAGATTGATATCCTGGTGAATAATGCGGGTATCAATCTGAAGAAAAATGTGCTGGAAGTGAGTGATGAGGATTTTGCTGAAGTGGTGCGCACGAATCAACTTGCCGTTTTTTCTCTCACGCGGGAAGTGGCTAAAAAAATGACGGACAGAAAACGGGGCAACATTATTATGATCAGCTCCATGGCCTCGCAGTATGGTATTCCCAAGGTGATTGCGTATACAGCAGCAAAATCTGCGGTGGAAGGAATGACCAGGGCACTGGCAGTTGAATTGTCGCCGCTGGGGCTTCGTGTCAATTGTATTGCGCCGGGGTTTATAGAAACGGATATGTCTGCCAAAGCATTGAACAACGACCCGGAAAGGAAAAACCGCGTACTAAGCAGAACACCTATGCAACATTTAGGCAAACCGGATGATATAGGACTGGCAGCTGTATTCCTTGCTTCCGACGCCGCGAAATATATCACCGGAGTAGTTCTGCCAGTTGATGGCGGAAATTCAATCGGATTCTAAATCGTCTAAATATAATTCCACATGAATAAAAAGAAGAACCCGGAAAAGGAATCTTCCCGCAGGAAATTCCTTAAAAATTCTCTCAAAGGTGCTGTTGGTACGCTAGCGTTAACCAACTTCCCTACCATTGTTCCCGCCCATGTGGTGAGTGGCCCGCTGGCTCCCAGCAACCGCATCAATGTTGGATGTATCGGTAACGGACGTATTGCCCGTGAACATGATATGCCCGGTGTATGGAAACATGATGTAGCCCGCATTATTGCTGTATGTGATCTGGATAAGAACAGGCTGCAGTCTGCTCAGAAACTCGTAACAGATTATTACACTAAAAAAGGGCAGGCTTCCTCTGATGCGGTTAAAATGTATGACGACTACCGCGAGCTTTTAAATAATAAAGACATAGATGCCGTTACCATCAGTACGCCTGATCACTGGCACGTGTTGCCAGCTATCCATGCTGTACGTGCAGGAAAGGATGTATATCTTCAAAAACCTGCATCGCTCACTATTTCGGAAGGAAGGGCATTGAGCAATGAAGTACATAAATCCGGCCGTATTCTGCAAATAGGCAGCCAGCAACGTTCCATGCCACAGTTCAAAAAAGCCTGTGAGCTGGTGCGTAACGGGCGCATCGGGAAACTGCATACGATTTATGTTGGGCTGCCGATCGATAATCCAGCAGAAAGTACAGTAGAAACAGATATGCCTATCCCCGCAGGATTGAACTACGAAAAATGGCTGGGAGAAACGCCTTATGTTCCTTACACTTTGAAGCGGGTACATCCAACCAATGATTTTTCAAGACCGGGATGGTTGCGTTGTGAACAATTTGGTGCCGGTATGATCACCGGCTGGGGTGCTCACCATTTTGATATTGTGAACTGGGGTATGGGTACTGAATATACCGGGCCTATTGAAATTACCGCCAGCGCTGAGTTTCCGCCTGCCGGAAATCTTTGGGATGTACACGGGCCATTCAAATCTGAAAACCTGTACGCCAATGGTGTGAAGGTATTGGCCAGTAACAGTTATCCCAATGGCGTGAAGTTCATTGGTTCTGAAGGATGGATCTTTGTTTCCCGCGGCAACTATTCTGCTACAGCAAACGATCCCACTTCTGCAGCGAAGAATAGCAAAGCGCTGGATGCAAGTGATCCACGTATTTTATCTTCCGTGATAGGACCGAATGAAATTCATCTGATAGACAGTAAAGACCATCATGGTAACTGGCTGGAATCTGTTATCAGCCGGAATCCTCCGCTGGCGCCGATTGAGGTAGGGCATAGGGCTTGTACGGTTTGCCTCCTGAATCATGCAGGCATGAAACTGAAACGGAAATTATATTGGGATCCGATCAAAGAAGTGTTTAAAAATGATGATGAAGCGAATGCGATGCTGACCCGTCCGCAACGTTTTCCTTATGCATTAGATTGATCTCTTTTATAGCATACATTAGAAAAGGGCTGTTCTGAAAATTTTCGGGACAGCCCATTTTCTTATATTTGATATCATGACAGCCCGGGACCTTATTCATCTTCGTCTTCATCATCAACTCCTTTCTCAAACAACCGCCACTTCGGTTGCTGATGTGGTTACACATCTCTGTGCCATGCAGGCGCAGGATTATGCTGGTGCAAAATGGTCTATAGGCCTGCGTTTACCGGGGATCACAGATGCAGGTATTGAAGCGGCCATCTCTGCAAAATCTATTGTACGCGCAACTACTATCAGGGGCACCTTACATTTTGTTTCGCCGGCAGATATACGCTGGATCAATGCATTTGTACGGCCACGTATTGTTTCAAAATATGCAGGGCGTTATAAACAATTGGAGCTTGACGATGCCGTGGTTACGAAAAGCAATATCGTTTTTGAAAAGGTATTGGCAAAGGAAGAGCTGACACGTAAAGAACTTGAGGTGTTGCTCGTAAAAAATGGCATCGTGGTTACGAATGAAAGGATGAATCATTTCCTTAGCCGCGCTGCATTAGACCAGGTGATCTGTTGTGGTGCTCGCCGGGGTAAGGAATTCACCTATGCATTGCTGGATAGCTGGGCGCCTTCTTCTCCAGCCATCACTGCTGAAGAGGCAAGGGCGAAATTAGCGCTGCGTTATTTTACAGGGCATGGGCCCGCTACAGCAAACGATTTTGCTTCATGGGCAGGATTGACGTTGGGTGAAGCAAGAGCGGGTTTGGCATCTGTTGCCGGAGAGCTTTCTTTACTCACTTATAATGATACGGAGTATTGGATGAAACCCGCAAGTGGGCCTTACAAAAATACTTCCGGCGTTTTTCTATTGCCGGGGTTTGATGAATATTATATCGGGTATGAAGACAGGTCGCTGATTGTAGATGAGGACCGTGAAAAGAAATTAATTCCTTTGAATGGGATCTTCAGTCCTACTATTGTAGTGAACGGAAAAATAGAGGGTACCTGGAAACGGACGGTGAAAAAGAATGTAATGCAAATGGAAAGCGCTCCTTTCCAGCCATTCAGTGATGCCCGTCAACAAGCTATGGTTAAGGCATCCAAGCCTTTTTCGAAGTTTATGGAACTACCAGTTGAATGGATATAGATCTTCTTTTTTAGACAATACGAGTAGTTCTTGGTAATCTACCGGTGTCCTCCAAAGTTTTTCCAGCCGGTCCATCTGCTCCTGCAACCTTTCTGTTTTTTCTAATAGCGGCTGCTGCTTTGTGGCGAGACGCTTTTTCATTTTCTTTAGTTCTTTGCGAAGCTTTTTCATCTTTTGAATTTCGGGATATTTTGCTAAATACTATTTAACAATTATTTTTGATATATGTCCACAAACCAGCTTCCCCGGAATGCTTCCACTGCCTGGCGATTAAAGGCAATTTTTACCGGCTCTATTGGCAACCTGGTTGAGTGGTATGATTGGTATGCCTATGCAGCCTTTGCCATTTACTTTGCGCCGGTATTTTTTCCAGAGGGTAATTCCACTGTACAGTTATTGAATACTGCTGCCATCTTTGCTGTAGGTTTTCTCATGCGGCCCATTGGTGGCTGGTTATTTGGGAGTATTGCAGATAAACAGGGGAGGAAAGCATCCATGACCTTATCCGTGTTACTGATGTCTTTCGGTTCCATGATGATTGCCTTCACACCATCCTATGAATCCATTGGTATGGCTGCGCCCATACTTTTGTTGCTGGCAAGGCTTTTACAGGGATTGAGTGTGGGTGGTGAATATGGTACTTCTGCAACTTACCTGAGTGAAGTGGCCTCCTCAGACAGAAGGGGATTTTTTTCCAGCTTTCAATATGTGACTTTAATCGGCGGTCAGTTATTCGCATTGGGGATCCAGTTGTTGTTGCAGAAAGTTTTTCTCACGCCGGCTGAATTAAGTGAATGGGGGTGGCGTATTCCTTTTGTGATCGGTGCATTGCTGGCGCTGGTGGCTTTATACCTTCGCCGGAATATGCATGAGTCTGTAGACCTGCATGATAAAAAGAAAGAACGCGGTTCCGTAATGGTGTTACTGAAGAAACATCCGCAAGCGGTGTTAACCGTAGTGGGACTAACATTGGGCGGAACGATCGCGTTTTATACTTACACTACTTACATGCAAAAGTTCCTGGTGAATACGGTGAAGTTATCCAAGGAACATTCCACGATCATTTCTTTTTCCCTGATGCTGATCTATGCCTGCTTGCAACCTGCATTCGGATGGCTGTCAGATAAAGTTGGTCGAAAACCTTTGCTGGTGGGGTTTGGCGTGTTGGGTACATTATTGACTGTTCCCATCCTTACTGCAGTGAGTGAAACTACTTCGGCCTGGAGTGCCTTCTTCCTCATACTGATGGCATTGTTAATTGTGAGCGGTTATACTTCTATTAATGCGGTGGTGAAAGCAGAATTATTTCCTGCGGAAGTGAGGGCTTTGGGTGTTGGTTTACCCTATGCATTAACGGTAGCCATTTTTGGCGGAACGGCAGAATATCTTGCGCTTTATTTTAAGAACATCGGGCATGAGTCCTGGTACTACTGGTATGTAACGGCATGCATCTTTGTGTCGCTGTTAGTATATATTACTGCAAAGGACAGTCAGAAGAATTCCTACATGGATAAAGAACAATTATAAACAACATCACTATGTTTCCTTTTCGTGGAATGCCCTATGGTTATCCTCCCGGGTTTTGTTATCCGCTTACGGAGATCTGCATGTACATCCTGTTCCTGTTATGTTGCCGGCATGCCTGGAAAAAAGGGCCAGGCAGTATGGCTTACTTGTTGGGTGGATTAGGGTTCGGATTATTATTGGAGTATGTGAATGTATCCAGCAGTGGGGCTTATGTGTATGGTAAGTTTATGGTAATGTTCGGCACAGCACCTAACGATATTCCTTTATGCATTGGTATGGGTTGGGCCGTGATCATGTATACCGCACGATTAATTACAGATGCTTTAGGTATTCCGCTCTGGGCAGCCGCGGCTATCGATACTTTACTGGCTATCAATATTGACCTGAGTATGGATGTGGTGGCTTATCGTTTACATATGTGGCATTGGGATTGGGAAGGCCGCACGACTGTTGCAGATTCTTTAACCGGCCAGTGGTTTGGTATTCCTTACGGGAATTTTTATGGCTGGTTGCTGGTGGTGTTCTATTATTCCGTGTTTGCGCGGTTACTGGAAAAAAACCGCTGGACGAAATTCACCGCTTGGCGTATTGCTATTCCATTATTGTCCATCCTCATTTCGCAGGTGGCATTGTATATTTCTTTATTTCCTTTGGCGGACTGGTTGAAAACTTTTGGTGTAACAAGCATGCATCGTTTTGTGGCCTTGCTGGTGGTGTTTTCTGTAATGGCTATTATAGGGTTTAGAAGGCGGATTAACGTTAGTGCTTCCCGCTTACCTTTGGTAACCTGGTTGGTGCCCGGCTGGTTCCACGTGTATTTCACCTGTTGGTTCTTTGCTGCGGGCTTTTATATGGAGAATAAGTGGATGACCTTCTGGTGCATTGTGAATTTGTGTGTGGGTGTGGTGATGCACATTTTATTACACAGGCATCTTTCCCGTAAATACAACAATCTTCCTTAATTTCGCAGGATATGTATTTATACATTAAAGCGCTTCATATCATTTTCATCGTTACCTGGTTCGCCGGGCTTTTTTACATTGTGCGATTATTTGTTTATCACACGGAAGCACAATCTGCTGAAGAACCCCGCCGCAGTATTTTACAGGAACAGTTTAAGATCATGATGAAGCGGTTGTGGTATGGGATCACCTGGCCATCTGCAGTGCTCACCCTGATCTTCGGACCCTGGATGGTTATTTTGCTGGGAGATATTCCCGGTTGGTTATGGGTAAAACTTGTTTTTGTATTAGGCCTCTACATTTACCACTTTATACTACATGGGATCTTCAAAGGATTTTTAAAAGATCAGTTCCGTTATACTTCTACACAGTTAAGGGTATGGAACGAAGTAGCCACTATTTTTTTAGTGGCCATCGTTTTTCTTGTTGTGCTGAAAAGCTTGCTGAGCATGGTATGGGCACTGGTTGGGCTGGTTGCTTTCACCGGTGTGTTGCTCATTGCAATACGTTTGTATAAAAAGGCCCGTGAGGCCCGCGAGAAAAAATCTTCTTAATCTTTTTTACCTAAACTCAGTTGCAGAGATACGCCTGCAGAACTGAGTTTTACTTTTCCTTCTCCCACTCCGTTCAGCGGAACTTTCACATAGGGTTGTAATCCCCATTTCAATCTTCCTGATGTTTTTCTTTCGTACGTAACACCGAGGTTAAGTACGGAAAAATAATGTTGGTTTTGATTGCTGAATTCGCGGGTGCGTTTGGTATTGTTTGCCCAATAATAATCATACTTTTCTTTCAGCATGAAATATGAGGATGCTCCGGCCATAGCACTCCAGCTGCTCTTCGGACGATCGAGGAATGTATAGTTTACATTCAAAGGAACATCCAGCACATTACAATCCGCATCGATCTTTACATAGTTGGTGGGGTAGGTGAATTGATAATCTTTGGGCGTGGCGCCGTATACTTTTTTTGCGTACACTGCGGCTACACTCAGGCTGAGGCGGTTATTCACATGATAGCGCAAAAATAATCCGCCGTTGAAACCAATTTTTCCCATTGTGAAAGAAGGGGCGATATTATAATCAGGGCCGAGGGTAATACCACCATCGAATCCGGATTTCTTCTTTTTAGCTTTTTTCGTATAGTTATTGACGGTAGTATCTGTGTGTATGTTAATTACCGGTGAGTTATTCACATTGGCCGGTATGGAAGTTTTTTGCAGTTGGTTAAATGGTATTGGTTGAATGTCGTAACGCAGTGGGGTTGATTCTTCGGGTGCGATTGTTGATTCTTTGGTTATTGCTTCGTTGGTGGATGTTTGTGTTTGTTCCTTTGATGGGTGTGTTGTTTTTTTATTGGACGCGAAATTGGGCACGGTAGTTTTTTCTGAAGATGATGCGTTTGTTGTTTTTTCTGATAGCGATGTATTTGGTGTTTTTTCTGTTGGTATTATAGTTGCTTTTTCTGAAGGCGTTGCTTCGTTGGTGTGGCTTAGTTTTTCTGATAACGGTGTTGCCTCATTTTTTTCAGAAGAAGGTGATGTTACTTTATCAGTTCCGGTAACAGCCGGTGTATGCACATTATTTCCCCCTGCGATATTCTCAATCGGCACTTTTTGCAACGCGGTGGACTGGTCTTGCTGGGCATACCACCACCAGCCGCCTCCGCCAAGCAGAAGAAGCAGGAGGAGCCCGGAAGTCCACCACCAAAAAACGGGACGGCGCTTATCCGAATCGTCCAGCCGCTTTTTCATATCATCCCAAGCGGCGGGATCGAAGGGGATATCTACCTCCTCCAGTTTTTTACGAATGCTATTTTCAAATTGTTCACTCATTTTTGCATTGTTGCGCCGATCTTGCCGGCGTCATTATTTTGAGACGTTATTTCTTCAATTTTCGTTTTCAATATTCTTTTTGCTTTGAACAAATTAGACTTGGAGGTACCTTCAGAGATACCCAAGAGGTCTGCAATCTCCTGGTGTTGAAATCCTTCCATAACGTATAGGTTAAAAACGGTCTTATAAGCGGGAGGTAAGTCCTGTACAAGTTGGAGTATTTCTTCATAGGCAAGTTTGTCCAGCGCTTTATCATCATGCACCCCGAGATCATAGGCTTGTGTAATATCTTCAGAAAACGATATTTTCTTTCTGCTGCGTAAATGATCTATTGCCGTATTGGCCATGATCTTACTGAGCCAGCTTTTGAAAGGTCGGGATGTATCGTAAGATTGTATATGGTTAAAAATTTTCAGGAACCCATCGTTTAAGATTTCAATCGCCTCGTCCTTGTTAGATGCATAACGCAAACAGATAGCCATGGCATATCCAAAGAATTGCCGGTAAAGTGCTTCCTGGCTGCTACGTTTCAATTGGCGGCAACCTTCGATGATATCTGCTATGTCCTGCACTGTTTTTTTGCTATCTTAACTTACCCTGGAAAATCTCCTTCATTGAAAATCCTCCTCTCTCCATAAGTTACCGAATCTTTTTTAAAGGTTTAGATGTTGTTCTTCGCTTCACATCTTTTACGTGTTTCAATTCATAGAAGTTGCCTTGGATGTGGAAAAATTAAGTTTTTTCACCTTCGTAAAAGCCATTTTCCACTGTTTCTTCAAAAACCCTCTTTTTAAGCCTTTTATTGATTTTAGGGCGATTTTGATACTAGTACTTTACCTAAGTGGAGATCGTTGAAATTTGAGGGTGTTTTTATTTTGTTGATTTTCAATTAGTTATGATAAAAATAGAAAAAGCACCCTGTTCGGGTGCCTTTTCGTTTTATGTGCTGCAAGATTTTTTATCTGCCCATGAAAACCATGAGAATTTGTACATCGCTTGGATTGACTCCGCTGATCCGGCTCGCTTGTCCTAAAGTGCGCGGTTTGATGCGGGTGAATTTTTGCCTTGCTTCGTTGGAAAGTGAAACGAGTTTTGTGTAATCGAAAGAATCAGGGATGATCAGATCTTCCAGTTCACTCATCCTTTTTACCAGTTCATTTTCTTTTTCGATATAGGTATCGTACTTCACCTGGATTTCTACCTGCTCCAAAACTTCTCTGCTGAATCCGGCGAGTGCATTTCCTACTTTTCCGATCTGCTCTTTCATAGACATAATATCCAATCCGGGGCGCAATAATATCTGATGTGCTCTTTGTTTTTCCTTCAATGGGGAAGAACCATTTTCCTGTAACCAGGCATTCATTTCTTCCGGTTCGAGTGCTAATTCCTTCAGGATGGTTTTTACCTTGTCAACTCCGGAAAGTTTTTCCCTGGTTTTTTGCATCCTTTCTTCTGTAGCAAGGCCTAATTTATAGCTCTTTTCAGTGAGGCGGAGGTCTGCATTATCCTGGCGGAGCAGTGTTCTGAATTCCGCCCGGGAGGTGAACATGCGGTAAGGTTCGTCTGTTCCCTTGTTGATCAGGTCGTCAATTAACACGCCGATGTAGGCTTCGCTGCGTTTGAGTACCAATGGTTCGAGGTCTTTTGCTTTCTGATGAGCATTGATCCCGGCCATTAATCCCTGGCAGGCAGCTTCTTCATAACCCGTTGTTCCATTGATCTGACCGGCAAAAAAGAGGTTGGATACCTGTTTTGTTTCCAGTGAAAACTGTAACTGGGTAGGTGGGAAGAAGTCGTATTCGATGGCATAGCCCGGGCGGAAGATCCTTACATTTTCAAAACCGGGTACTAATTGCAGTGCTTTCAGCTGCACTTCTTCCGGTAAAGAGGTGGAAAATCCGTTCACATAGATCTCTACTGTGTTAAAACCTTCCGGTTCTACGAACAATTGATGGCGTTCTCTTTCTGCGAAACGGTTGATCTTATCTTCAATGCTAGGGCAATATCTTGGTCCTGTTCCCTGAATTCTTCCCTGGAACATGGGTGATCTGTCGAAACCGGTGCGGAGGATATCATGTACCTGTTCACTTGTGTAGGTGATCCAGCAGCTTCTTTGTTGGGAAGGTTTGATCTTTTCCACATCCATATAAGAGAATCCAACGATCTCCTCATCTCCTTTTTGTTCTTCCATTTTGGAATAATCCAGGCTGCGGCCATCCACACGGGGAGGGGTTCCTGTTTTGAGACGGTCACTTTCAAAACCCAAGGAAACCAATTGTTCTGTGATTCCGGTGGCTGCTTTTTCTGCTACCCTTCCTCCGCCGAACTGTTTATCGCCGATATGGATAACACCATTGAGGAAAGTACCGTTGGTAAGTACAACAGATTTTGCCTGGATTTCATGTCCGAGGCCGGTTATTACACCATGGCAAACACCATTTTTAATAAGTAATCCTTTCACCATATCCTGGTAAAAGTCTACGTTGGGGGTATTTTCTAATGCTTCTCTCCATTTTGCAGCGAAGAGCATGCGGTCGTTTTGTGTTCTTGGGCTCCACATGGCTGGGCCTTTGCTCCGGTTCAGCATCCTGAACTGGATCATGGATTGGTCTGTGACGATGCCGGAGTATCCACCGAGGGCATCTATTTCGCGTACAATTTGTCCTTTAGCGATACCACCCATGGCAGGGTTGCAACTCATTTGGGCGATTGTTTGCATATTCATGGTTACGAGCAACACACGGGAGCCCATGTTGGCTGCAGCAGCTGCAGCTTCACATCCGGCATGTCCGGCACCGACAACAATAACATCGTAAGAAGGGAACATTATGAAAATTTTGAGAGTGCAAAGTTAAGTATAAAGATTGATGGGAGGGGCTTAAAACAATCTGTTTATCAGGGGGTGTTGTTTTTTCCAGGGGAATTTAGGAGGAGGTATTGCTGAGGGTGGTGTATTTGGGTGAGTATGTTTTTGCATGTGGGTGTTTTGGAGGGAGGGGTTATAGTTTTTACTGAATTGTTTTGTTTTTCTGAGGGAGCCTTTTCAGGAAAGATGGAAAGGGTTAGGGTAGTTTTCACTCGAATTGGCTTGGTGAAAAGTAGCTTTTTAGAAGAGGGAGTATGCTCAATAGTTTCCTTTCTGGGGGAATTATTCGAGAAAGAGGGATACAGGTATTGCGGAGAGTTCTGTAAAAGGAGTTTAGAAGGTGATACTATGACTGGTTCGATGGTGCTATTATCTATATTTTGATTATAGAAGCAAGGTGTTTTTAGAGTTAGAAAGGGATTGTTTAAAGGAGGAAGTAAAATAAAACTGATCCTTTACACAGCGGATTCATTTAGGGAAAGCCGTTTTTGGCTAAAAAAATAGGCTAAGCAAATATGAGAAGGAGGTTTTTTTCACAGAAAGAGGAATTAGAAAGAGATCGTTTGAGGGAAGAAGTAATTGAATTTGGTTCTTTATACAGTGAATCTATTTAAGAAATGCCGCTTTTTGGCTAAAAAGAAGGTTAGTTAGGTATGCGGAACGCTGTTTATGAAAGGACATAAGGGATCTTTTTACATGGGGTTTGGTATTAGAGGAAGGGCTTTTACATAGAACCGGAGATAAACAATGCCTTTTGTGAATGCTTTGAGAATTCCAGAAGCTGATTTTTAGAAAGGATTGTATGAAATAAACCTGCGTCCTTAAGGTTCTTGAGGACAGATCTATTTAAGCAATTCTTCTTTCTGCGGAAAATGGGAGGATAAAGGATGAGGTGGGTAGATACATGGGAAGGTGTTTTGAGAAAAAAAAGTAGTAAGCCTGATTTTCTCCAAAGATTGATATTGATTAAGGAGCATTCTTTCTTTAAACGGGTAAACGAGAAAGATCTTTTAGGGGGAAGTTTAGAAGAGATGGAGGATGAATTACGGGAAAGACAGTATTAAGGAAGTACCTCTTTAGGGCTCTTTGTAGTGGATTCATTTAAAAAGAACATTTTTCTTTTTGGAATGGCATAGAAAAAAGGAGGAATAGGTAGGGAACCCGGAGGTGTTTTTTGATATAGACGAAGAAGGGAAAACTTGATTTTCTATAAGATTGGAGGATAAAGTAGTCATTTCCCCTTTCTAAGAGGTGGGAGAAGGGTAGGTTTCAAGGAAGATCAGGGTATCTGGAGCGAAAACTATTAGAAGGAAGAGGGTATATAAAGCCGTTTTTCCTTAGAGATTTTGTTCGTTCAAGTGTGTCTTAGATAGAAGGGAATAGGGGACAGGCTTTTTTTTGGTATTTAATGGTATTGCCCTAGGGGTTACTAAGGATAAAGTAAAAACAAGCTGGCCTCTTTTCAGGCGAATTAGTGAAGAAAGCTTCTTTTATAAGAAAAGGGTAAATGGGAGGTATGTTTTTAAGTAGGATTTAAAAGCATTGTGAAGAAATCATGGTTAGGAGAGGTAGATGGAAGTTGTTTTGAATAAAGCTAATCCCTCACCAAGAGAAAAATATCCCTATTTTCATTATGCTAAGGCAGATGTTCCACGTGGAACATCTATAAAAATGAGTACTTCATGTGGATTCCCCTCTACTTAAGACGATTTCAGCGGTAAATGGGCACAGAGAAAAATTCCAAATGGGAAAAACCTAAGTCTATAATAGCTCATCCAAGATCAGGTAGACCTTCTAAAGCCAGTTTTCCTCACAGAAATACTAAAGAATCAACAAATAAAGAGGAAATTAATCAAGAATGAAGGGAACCGGTACACAAATAATGGAAAGCTTGGGGGATTTTGTATCAAAAGGACTCCAAAGAACTATTAAAGGATTAGTAATCTAAAAAGGAAGGAATTTAATCATTTTAGTAGCAGCATTAATACACACGTAAGGGAAGTTGAAACCATATTTTTTCTACTAAGGAGGGTAGAAGAATCATTAAACCAGGGAAAAGAGAATCGTTAAAATAGAAAGAAAGCAATGATTCAAGATGTATTTGTGTGTCTTCTATAGAAAACGGAGAATTAAGGAACATTTTTTTCAATTATAGTTTTAAAAAGACTTCTACAACAGGGATCCTTAGAGAAGGGAGCGCAGAAAATACCTTTCAGAAACATCAGTATAAAGCTCAAAAATGATCCTAATTTTATTAAAACAATCATAAACAAAACCAGCAAGTAAGCTAAAAAGGATTTCTCGACCTGGCTGATAAACCTCTGAAGGAACATCCAAACAACCACTTTCTTAACAGCAGATGTTCCACGTGAAACATTTGTAGTAAATAAAAAGGGATGTTCCACGTGGAACATCCCTTTACTTTTCGAAGTATAAATTAAGATACTCATCTTCTTTCTCTCTCATAAGTGCTTCTTCCTTCTTTGTCTTATCCTTATATCCGCACAAATGTAAAGCCCCATGAAAAATAACCCGGTGCAACTCGTAGTTTTCCGTTACTTCAAAGTTCGCCGCGTTCTCTTTAACTCTGTCAATGCTGATATATATTTCGCCTTCCGTTACCTCTGGGTCATCGGATAATTCAAAGGTGACTATATCTGTGTAAGTATCATGCTGCAAAAACTCCTCGTTTAACTGCAAGAGATATTCATCTGTACAGAAAACATACTGTAGATGTTTCAATCCCTGTTCCTCTCTCCTGAATAAATCCTCGATAAAAGCTTTGAGCCTGGTCCGGTCTTTCATCCCTACCTTGACCTCATGCGCTGAAAATTGTACTGCCATCCTGTAAAATTAAAATGAAAAGTTGGTTCCGCCATAAGGCTTTCTATTTGAGCTTCTACCAGGTAAAAAATTAAGGGTAGATGATTACTTTTAACCCTATAAAACAACCCAGCCAAGGAAAATAATGAATAACGACCGCACTAAAATAATTCCCAGAAGAACACCAGCATCAGCGGAGATGGTAGCAAACGTTAAACGCGCGACAGCTCTCTCTGCAAAACTTAACCAACTAACCTTCGATGATCTTGAAGAAATCCGGATGCTGTTCAGCGAACTCATCGGAAAAGAGGTAGATCAAAGCTTCTTGTTGATCCCACCATTCTATACTGCCGGCGGAACAGAGATCCGCATCGGCCAAAATGTTTTCGTAAATCAGAACTGTACCTTCTATGACCTCGGTGGTCTTGATATCGGAGATGATGTAATGATCGGGCCGAATGTAAGTATCATTACAACAGGTCATCCTCTTGAACCATCACAACGCCGGGGCATTACCATCGGAAAGCCCATCGTGATTGAAAGAAATGTTTGGATCGCAGCTGGTGCAATAATTATTGGGGGTGTGACCATAGGTGAAAATTCAGTTGTGGCTGCAGGTGCTGTAGTCACAAAAGATGTTCCTCCCAATACCTTGGTTGGAGGAAATCCTGCAAGGATCATTCGCGCAATTAGTAGTGATGATATCAATAGGGAGGAAGTTCAGGGAGATTCAAACTGAAGCAAACACATTACTAAAGACAATAAAACCGGCCATCCCTCTTTTTTGCATATTCCCCTTTGTACCATACCTTTGCACCGTAATTAGCTGGGGCTATGGTCACAGATTGGTTTTAACTCGATCAATAAATCATTATGATTAAACTTTCTTCCCTTACGCTTGGCAAAAGTGCAGTGATCCGGGATTTCGAGAAAAGTGATATCCATATTAAACTAATGGAAATGGGTTGTGTACCAGGAGAAACAGTTAAAGTAGAAAAGATTGCACCTATGGGAGATCCAATCTGTATTATTGTTGCAGGATACAACTTATCCCTTCGTAAAACAGAAGCAGATCATATCTGGGTAGAAGAGATCGCTATCTAAAACAATATCAAAAAAGATTTTACAAGGATGTCTGATAAAGGCATCCTTTTTTATTTGTACGAAGGAGAGGGTCTTTGGAAAAAAGCACTTATGAAGGCATCTCTTTTAACGGTACGAAGGAAGAGCTTTTCTAAACGAACTGAAACCTACGAAGCATCTTTTCAATATTTAGAAAACTTAGTTTATCCAGGTTATGCGATCGGCTCTTCTACCTCACGCCCCAGCTCCAAAAAATTTCCTGAACTAACGAATTCCTTTTCCCAGACAGGAGAGGGTTATATATTCTTTCTTCACCGCGTTCCACCACTGCTCATATTGCTCTCCTCTGTTGAAGGAGTAAGTTTCAACATGCATTGACAAAGTCAATTGAAGACAGGTAAATAGGCTGATCCATACTTATACTCTACAAACCTCGCTGAAATCTAACGCATCAAAATAGTAAACGATCGACAATAAAATACCCTATCTCAAGCCTATGTCAACCCTATCTAAAATATGTTGATCCTATTCTCAAACCGGCATAAAAAAGCCCCGGAAGAAATATTCTCCCAGGGCTGGTATCTGAAAATTCTCTATGAATTATAATCCTGCCTGTGCACTTATCTCCAACATTCTGTCAATCGGTTTCTTAGCAGCGATACGCAATCCTTCTTCCATGGTGATCTCTGGTTCTTCGTATTCCATGCACAGATACAATTTCTCCAGGGTGTTCAATTTCATATGCGGACAATCATTACATGCGCAGGCATTATTTGGTGGCGCGGGAATAAACGTCTTGGCAGGATTTTCTTTTTGCATCTGATGGAGGATCCCTGTTTCCGTTACCACGATGTATTCCTGGGCATCATCCCGCTGAGTGAATTTCAGCAGACCTGTAGTAGAACCAATAAAATCTGCAATAGCCAGTACGTTTGCTTCACATTCCGGGTGTGCAATGATCTTGGCTTCCGGATGGCGCACCTTTAATTTGGTGATCTTTTCCAGGCTGAAGATCTCGTGTACCATACAGGCTCCATTCCACAACACCATATCCCTACCCGTTTTCTTGATCAAATAAGACCCCAGGTTGCGGTCGGGTGCAAAAATGATCGGCTGGTCCTTGGGAACGCTTTCGATGATCTTTTCGGCATTAGAGCTCGTGCAAATGATATCGCTGAGCGCTTTGATACCTGCAGAACAGTTTATGTAAGAGATAACAATGTGATCGGGGTATTTGTCCCTGAACTTTTTGAACAGCTCGGGAGGTGCACTGTCTGCCAGAGAACAACCTGCTTTCAGGTCCGGCAGCAGCACTTTTTTCTGTGGACTGAGGATCTTAGCTGTTTCGGCCATGAAGTGCACGCCCGCGAAAACGATAATGTCCGCATCTGTTTTTGCAGCCTGCTGGCTCAGCCCAAGGCTGTCTCCAATATAATCTGCCACGTCCTGGATATCCGGCTCCTGGTAATAGTGTGCCAGGATGATCGCGTTCTTTTCTTTTTTCAGTCGGTCTATTTCCGCAAAAAGGTCCAGCTTAACGTCCACCTCTACGTCAAGGAACCCTTTTTTCTGTAAATTTTTTTTTGCTTCCGCTAATTCTATAATCATAACTATAGATTAATTTTTCTTTTTAAAAAGAAGAGAAAACCCACTACTATTAGGGGTGTGAATATGGGGGAAACTCAGCTCCTTACCCTGATACAAATGTACTTGTTATTATTATTTCAGTGACTATCCACAGCAAATTAACATTGCTTTTTCCTATCAATGCTGAGTTTGGCATGCTTTATCCACAGTGTTAACAGGGAATCAACTGAACAACTTTTTTGGGCTGTGGGTATTAAGAAATTGTTAAAAGAGCAAGGTTATCCACCGCCTGAGGTTTGAAAATTATCCGCCGAAGAAAAACAAATTTAGTTTTACCTCCTTCTCAAGGGGTGTTTACCCACAGAAAACAGCGTTAACCCCATGGTTATTCACAACAACTGTGAACAAACTGACCCGCTTTTCTGAAATTCCAGCGGCCGAAAAATTTTTCTGTTTTCTTTAAATCAATCCACATTTTCTTGTGGATTATATCGGGCATATGCTTATTTTGTGGATAACCACGTGTTTATTCTACCGGGGGCCAAACCCGGAAATAGCCAAATGGCGGGCCTTTAACAAGATTTATAACAACCAATACCTATCTCTTAATTTCGGGCAAAATGTGGATAAAGTGTGCATGAAGATAGAAATCCACCCCCTTTCCGTACCGCTCAAACCCTTTGCTGTATTGACTTTCGGGGTTAAAAAACCTATTTTGCAGTTACAACTATTTTATTCTATTTTTGCTTCCTCTAAAATTTAGACTATATAATATATGTCAGTTATTCAGAAAATCAGGGACAAATATGCCGTTGCTATCATTGTAGTGATCTGCGTGGCTATTGTGAGCTTTTTGCTACAGGATGTATTTTTCGGAAAAAGTTCCATGTTTTCACAAAGTACCACAGCAGGTAAAGTGAATGGCGAAGAACTGGATTACCGCGAATATCTCCGGAGAATAGATGTTGCGCAAAACCAGGCACGTCAGCAACTGCAAGGTGCTACCCTCGGTGATGAAGATCAACAAAGAATTCGTGAACAGGTTTGGAACGAATTCATCCGCGAGCAGATCATGACCGCACAGTATAATGAACTGGGCATTGAAGTGACCACTGCTGAAATTGCTGATCAGATCAATGGTAAAAACCCTAACCCACTTGTACTCCAAAATTTCTCCGATCCTCAAACTGGTCAATTCGACCGCTCTATCCTGGACCGTGTAAGAGAAAATGCAAGACAGGATCAAACCGGTCAGCTGAGTGCTCAGCTGGTACAGTTCGACAACATGATCGCTGAATACCAAAAGAACCTTAAATATATTACGTTGGTTCACCAGGGTATTTATTATCCTAAATGGTTGTCTCAAATGCAGACCGCAGAAAATGCACAAACCGCTAACATCAGTTATGTGCAGGTTCCTTATGCTACTATTTCAGACAGCACCATTAAAGTGACCGATGCAGAATTGAATAAATATATCCAGGACAACAAAGCACGTTTTGAAGTTCCGGAAAGCCGCAGGGTAGAATATGTTTCTTTTGATGCATTGCCATCTGCTGCAGATAGCGCTGCTGCTATGAGCGAACTGGTAAAACTGAAAGCAGAAATGGATACTACTCCGGACATTGCTGGTTTTATCAAACTGAATTCTGAATTACCTTATTATGATGGTTTCGCTTCCCGCAGTACTATTCAGGTGCCAGGTAAAGATTCCATCCTTGATATTCCTGTAGGTACAGTGTATGGACCTTACCAGGATAATAACCTGGTGGTGTATGCAAAAATGATTGCGCGTAAAACCATGCCGGACACTGCAAAGATCCGTCAGATCTTTATCGCTGTGCAACCAGGTCTTACTGACTCTGCTGCAAAACAACGTGCGGACAGTTTAGAAACTGCTATCAAAGGTGGTGCTGATATTGCTGCACTCGCACTGCAATTCTCTGATGATCCAAACAGTAAACAAACCGGCGGTGAGTATACACTTACTCCCAGCGGATACTTTGCACCAGAACTGCAACTCGTAAAAGATTTTGCTTTTGAAGGAACCACTGGTGCTATCAAAACTGTGAAACTGCCGATCGGTTATGTAGTTGTAAAGATCACAGAACAAAAGAATTTTGGACCAGCATTGAAAATCGCTTACCTCGCTAAACGTGTGGATGCGAGCAGCACAACCAGCAGCGAAGCTTTAGGCCGCGCGAATGATTTTGCTACTGCCAACCAGGACCAAAAAACTTTTGAGAAAACCGTACAGGAGAAAGGACTGAACAAACGTATTGCTGATAACATCAGCCCAATGGATTTTGTACTGCCAGGTTTGGGTAGCTCCCGTGAAATTGTAAGCTGGGCTTATAAAGCGAAGAAAGGAGATGTGAGCCCTGTGTTCACATTGGAAGATAAATTTGTAGTGGGTGTATTAACCGGCGCACGTGAAAAAGGTATTGCTCCACTTTCTGAAGTTCGCCCGATGGTAGAAGCTGAAGTGAAGAAAGATAAAAAAGCAGAACAAATTATTGCCAAACTGAAAGAGCCGGCAACTATTGAAGCTGCAGCCAGCGCCACTAACCAACCTGTATTAACTGCAGAAGGTGTTAGTTTTGCGCAGCCTTTCATTGCTTCTATTGGTTATGAGCCCCGCCTGAGTGGTGCTGCTTTCAATAAAGCATGGGGTACTGCAAAAGTTTCTGCTCCTATAAAAGGTAATACTGGTGTATTTGTTATTAAAGTGAGCAGTTATGTACCGTCTCCTCAGCCAGCTATGGATTATGCACAGCAACGCCAGGCATATGAACAAAGCCTGAAACAATTTGCTGATCAGCAATTGTTTGAAGCACTGAAGAAGAAAAGCGACATTAAGGATAACCGCGCTACCTTCTTCCCAGGTAATTAATTTTAGAAAGATATATAGTCTATACAGGGCCGGGTTCATCACCCGGCCCTTTTTTGTGCGAAGCCCTGATACCCCGGAATTTCGTAAATTTGCAGTATAATTTAAGAGAAAGAGCCATGGACGAGATTATTAATAAAGTAGCGCAGAGCGCACTGACCACCATAGATCTGGAAAATTACTACCCACAGGGAGAAACAGCCGTGTTTGATCTGAAGGACCATCTTTTTATGGAGCTGATCCTGAAGGAAAAAGATTTCAGGGCGGGGTTACTCACTACGGACTGGGAACAGTACAGGGATAAAAATGTAGCCATCATTTGCAGTGCGGATGCGATTGTTCCTATCTGGGCTTATATGCTGGTAGCCAGCTACTTAGAACCCGTTGCGCGTTTTTATGCATTTGGGGATGAAGACTTTGTGCAGAAGACCCTGTTCCTGAAAAATCTCGGAAGCATTGATCCTCAAAGGTTTCAGGACCAAAGGGTAGTGGTGAAAGGTTGTGGGGATAAATCCATTACCGAAGCTGCGTATGTGGAGATCACCCGTTTGCTCCGCCCGGTTGCGAAAAGTATTATGTATGGGGAGCCTTGTTCTACGGTGCCTGTGTATAAGAAAAAGTGACCAGGAATAGCCAAAGACAACAGCCTTGAGAAAGGTAAACCCATAACCGTTGTTACAAAAACTTAAAACCAACCCCGTTTCCTGAAGATCATCAGCATGGAAACGAAGATGAATAACATCACTGCCAACACAATGAAGTAACCGTAAGGGCTTCTCAGCTCCGGCATTACATCGAAGTTCATTCCGTAAATTCCTGTGATCACCGTGAGTGGCGCCAGGAGTGTTGTTACCACCGCCAATACTTTCATCACCTCATTCAGCTTCTGGTTCATCTGTGCATGATATAGTTCCTGCAGGTTCATCACCAGCTCGCGATAGTTTTCGGAAAGATCAACAGCCTGTACAATGTGATCGTATACATCCTTGAAATACTTTACGGTATTCTCATGCAGCAGATCATTCTCTGATTTCATCAAACCGTTCATAACCTCACGGACAGGGGTGATGCCTCTTTTGAATACGAGCATTTCTTTCCGTAAAAAGTTGATACGGGCCAAGGTACGGTTGTTCGGTTGGCGGGGGATGATCTCTTCCAATACTTCTATCCGCTCGCCCAGGCTATCCATTACCATAAAGTAGTTATCCACAATAATATCCAGCAAAGCGTATAAAAGGTAATCTGCCCCTGAGTGCCGGATCTTTGTTCCGCCGGTGCGGAGTCTGTCCCGGATGGGATTGAATACATCGCGGTCCGGGTCGTCCTGGAAGGAGATCACCACATTTTTTGCGAGAACGAGGCTTACCTGTTCCTGATCGATAGTAGAACTTTCGGACAAGAAATACATCATGGGCAGGAGGCAGAAAACGTTTTCTCCTATCTCATCCATTTTGGCGCGCTGGCCTTCGCTCATGATATCCTCCATGAGCAGGTAGTGGATGTGGAAATGTTCACAGATCTTTTCCACTTCTTCCCGGCGGACCCCATCCACATTGATCCACTTAATGGTTTTGGTTTCCCGGAATTTGAAACAATCGGATACCGAATCCATCACCTCTTCCCGGATGCTGTGGGCATCGAATTCGAAAACGGTGATCTTCACTTTATCCACTTTTTTGCGGGACGTGCTTGCCGTTACGGGGTTGAAGTTCATGAGGCGCTGCTTCCTTACTTTGAAAGGATTGATCGCATCAGGAATTGGAATTAAACCGTGCTTGCCCATTCTTGGAGATTTTATGCTAAAATAGGATAAATCTCTCTGCAAGCGGAATGCCACAGTACTTGTTAAATTAAATGTTCGTAACACTGAGGTAACATAGAAGTGTTAGTTTCAGGTAATCCAATTTCTTTTTTAACCCTGGAAAAGTATAAGGGCCTCTCCGGGAGGAGGGGCTCTTTCATCCGATTATCCCTTTTTAATGATAACATATGCGCCCAGGTATCTTTATTGTAGTAGCATTCTTCGCCGGAATTTTTTCTATCATCAATGGTAATCGTGCGAAAAAAATGTCTTCGGAAGCAGCACATTCCATTGACTGGTATGGTATACAATTACGTGTGCTGCAAAAAGAATCACAACAATTTCTGCAGGCCGTGATGGCACATAGAAAAGAAAAAGAAATAGAAAAACAATTCAGGGATACAAGAGCCGCTTACAAGAAACTTGAATTGTTTGCAGCTTACTTTGATCCGGCCACCGCTACGGCTTTGAGCGGATGGAACAGTATTACTTTAAATGATACGGCGGCAATGAGAAGAGAAACCATCCAGGTGATCAGCCATATTGAACATTTAAAAAACACAACGGATTCTTTGGTTTCTACCGATGCACAATTGTTTGATGCGATGATGATGGAAATGGGGAAAGTGAAAGATTTTGAGGCGAATGAAAATGGTGTAGCGGAAACGAAAGAAGCACTGGGTGGTGTGAAGGCTATCTGGTTATTTTACCAGGATAAACTGGACGGCCATTTATCCGAACAAACCCGCGAACTCTTTATGGAAGCGGAAAGGATGCTGGATACCACTAAAGGATTTAACGATAATCTGCGGACGAAGTTTGTGGTGCAATATGCGGATCCGCTGGCAATGAATATTGGGCAAACGAAAACGGCGTTAAAGATCGGCGCGCGGAAATGAATTTATTTGTGGATAACCTGCGGGCGAATACCGCAAAATGCAAAAGAGCGAAATGTAAACTGTTTGTAAATCCCCGGCGGCCAAAACTAAACCTGAATAGAAAACCAACCGCCGAAGTGAGTGACACAACGGCGGCTGAATAATGATCAGCTGCCGGTTACCTAATCTCCTTCTTCCAACTCAAAAACTTCTTCCAGCGGCTTTTCGAATACCCTCGAAATTTTCAGGGCCAGAATGGTGGAAGGCACATATTTATTGGATTCGATGGTATTGATGGTTTGCCTGGAAACGCCTACCAGCCTGGCCAGTTCATCCTGCGTGAGGTTCTTTCTGGCGCGTTCCACTTTGATGCTGTTCTTCATAAGGCGTTACTTGTTGCGGTAAATTATAAAATTAAACCGGATGATGAAAAGAAGCAGAATGGTGAACATGTTATATGTCATCACCGAAAGGAATTCCACATCATAGATCAAAAGTATGCAAATGATGAGTAACAGATAATTGATCAGCACCGAGATCTGGAGAGATTCCAACCGGACCTTGTTGATATATTCATCTTCAATTTTTTCCTTGCTGAAGGCTACGAGCAACATACCAATGATCAAACCGGCAGCAATTACTTCATCTGTATACTGGCCGGGAAATTTATCGAGGAAGGTGAGCCATTTAGCGCCCTCGAAAAGAAGGTCTCCCAATGGGAAAAGGAGGATGCCAATTATAAGGAAAGGGATGGTGATAGACCAGCCGATCTTTTTGTACAGGTGCGGTAAGAGATACTTTGATTTCATGGCGGAAGTATTTATACCAAAGATAGGAATGTTTTACAAAATGTAAAATATATTTTACACAAAGAATAGCTAGCTTGACAAAATGCAGGTCTAACTTACGGGTTATCAGGGGCAAAAAAACGCCCGGATGAACCGGGCGCTTATATTTTAATGGTGGTTGTATCAGAACTTTGGCAGGTCTATTTCAGGATGTTTTCCTAATGCGGGGCGTTCGAAAATGTCTCCCAGCTTGGCATTCGCGGGAATGAAACCAGCAGTCCAGAGATAGAACATGCCATTTTCAGAGCCGCCGCCAAAATCCAACCGGTCTTTTGCCTTAGCCGTAGCATCATTGGTAAAGCGGGCTTTGGTTAGTTCTATCCATTCGCCGGTATTGGTTTTTACCCAATGGTTACCAAAATATCCTTTGCGGTGGAGGTACCCGTTTTCAAAGCTGAAGTTTTCCAGGAAAGAATAGAGGTGGCCCATGTATTTTCCATCTTTCGGTGCGCGGAAGCTGGCAATCAGTTTCCACTCTTTATGTTCGGGCACATAAAAGTAGGCCGTGTATTGTGTGTTGGTTCCGAAAGGTACGGCGTGCATGAGGAAGCGGTAAGTTTCACCGGCTTTCCAGTTGTAGACCCAATGGCTGTGGCCACCAGTACCTTCTCCGCCAAAACCGGAAGCGACCACACTATCTCCTTTTGCGGTGAGCGTTACCTGGTCTTCATACTTTACCTTAGCACGGCTATCCGGTTCTTTGCCGGAATCCCATACAGAAAAGATGATCCTTCTTTCCTGTGGGCCGTTCACCTGCATTCCAAAATAACCACGGTGGAATCCGCAGGACATAAAATAGGTACCTAGTTTATCCTGCCCCTCTGGTACTTTGATCTCACCATAGAACCATTCTACTTTTTTATCATCCGGTACCGTATATCCTAAATGGACTGATGCGGAACGGCGCCATGGTTTTGGATTGAACTGAATATCCTTTGTGGCAGGACCTTCCAGGGTAATGCTTTTTACATCGGCATATACGGAGCCTTGTTTTTCCAGGCCTTTGAGGCTGATCGTATAAAAGCCCGTGTCCTTCAGTTTTGTTTGTAAAACCGGAATACTCGTGTAGTCTGTGCCGTTAGGAATGGAAATTATTTTTTCTACACCATTAAGTGTAACCCTGATCTTTGCAGGTGCATCGCTTTTGGCTTGCAGTGCGAGTTTCAGAGATCCGGTATGCGATGTGTGGAAATAAAAATTCACGGCATTGGTATTGTCCGTCCATTTTACCACACCATTTCTTCCGGAGATATCCACACCATTTTCTTCCGGAACGGCGTATGCGGTAAAACCAGGTAAAGTAACGGGAGTGTTCTGTGTCTTCTGTGCAAGAGACAGGTTTGCGATGGCCAGGCATGCCAGCGTTAAGAGAGAGTAGCGTTGCTTATTCATATATACAAATAAAACAGACGGAAGGCGCAGATGCAAGGGGTTACCTGAAAAAGTGACAATTAGCTGAAAGATGGGGGAGGGGCCATGTGGGTATTGTCAGGGCTACCAATGCTTGGGGTCAGTTGCAGCATATTTCCTTTCTCAGGGCGTTTGAATATTACAGTTATACCAATTCACAAAAATGAGGGAGAAGGATCTGATGATGCGGGAAATTTCCCGTTCTGCGGGTGGCAGGCTGTGGTGCATGCAGAGGTATTTTACTACTCCATTTTCTTCCAGGCCGTAATAGCAGCTGGCTGCAGTAGTTAATGCAAATCCGTTTTTCACGAAGCCGGGTTGCTGATCAAAAGCTATACTGCCAAGGGAATCACTACGTAGTAATGCTTTGAGTTCAAAGAGAGGGATGAATAATTCAGCAGGGCCGATCTGCTTACGGATATGCAATTGATGAAACAAGCGTATACCTTCTGCGGATTCTTTGCTGTGATTGATCCAGATGTCTTTGATCTCATCCACCTCTTCACCAACAGCGCAGAGCTTGCTGATGTTGATGAATTCTGCCTGCCTCCAATCGTCACGGGAAAGTGTTATGGTGAAATCCGGGTAAGCGGGAAGGTTATTCATCTGCGGGCGTTCATCGGAAACGGTAGGTAGGGTAAACCAGGTATCCATATGTCAACACATCAATTACCCCGAATATATGACGAAAAAACGATACTAGAAAGATGTACTAGCGTTTCTTCTTGTATTTCAGCTTTACATTGGCAACTCCTGTTTGCAGCATACCTAATTTGCGGGCTGCTTTTTTGGAAAGGTCGATGATGCGGCCGGCAACAAAAGGACCTCTGTCGTTCACCCGCACTTTTACACTGCGGCCATTGTTCAGATTGGTGACCTTTACTTTGGTGCCGAAGGGGAGGGTTGGATGCGCAGCCGTCATCCGTTGTTGTTTGAAGGTTTCGCCATTGGCGGTTTTGCGGCCCTGGAACTTATCTGCGTAGTAAGAGGCTTTTCCGCTTTCCGTTATTTTGCGGGCGCAGGATGTGGAAAAGCACAGGATGGCGATCAGCCAAATGTAATAGCGTTGTATCATAAGGTCATCTGCATAATAGCATCGTTCATAAAATAGCCGTTCCCGATATCGATATCTTCTTCGCCGGTCTTTTCAAAACCGTAACGTTGATAGAAACCAACTGCATTATTTCCGCGGTTCACGTTGAGGGTAAGGTATTGCATTCCGGCTTTCCGTGCAATGTCTGCCACTTCCGTCATGAGCACTTTACCTATATTTTTACCCTGCATATCCGGCCGGATATAGATCTTGTGCAATTTTGCCGTTAATTCGTTTTTGTAATTTAACTCGTAGGAAGCAAAACCGCCGAATACACCATCTACATTTGCGAGCAGGAAAACGTGACCACGTTCGGTGATCTGGCTGCGTAGGGATGCATCGTCATACATCATGCCAAGCATGTAAGAGATCTGTTCTTTGGAGAGGATCTTTCCAAATGTTTCCGGCCAGGTGATGTAAGCAATCTCCTGGATAATATGGATCTGGTCCGCCGTTGCTTTGGTGATAGTTAACATGTTGCGTATAGTTAGTCCTGCAAATTAAAGGATATCAACATTGCTTCTTTCTTTTTGTTATGTTTATTAAAAAATAAAAAACATGCGCGGTTTAATTTTCGGATTACTGGCCTGCATCTATTTTCCCCTACAGGCTCAACAACTGAAACCCGGCTTTGACCCCAAAGAATACCACGATCTCCTCAGCCTCCCGGAAAGAGGAGATAGTAGTATGGACAAACATCCGGACAATTATCAACTCCTCTATACTTCCCCCGAAGTGGGTTTTTATAACCGCTGGTTCTTATGGAAACGGAATGATGGTGTGATTGTGATCAATATCCGTGGTACCATTGGAAAAACAGAAAGCTGGCTGGCGAATTTTTATGCGGCCATGATCCCGGCAACGGGCTCCCTGCAATTAACGGATAGTACACGATTTGATTATAGGCTGGCGAAGGATAGTGCTGCTCCTTATGTGCATGTGGGCTGGACGGTATCCCTGGGTTTCCTGGCCCCTGATATTGTAACGCATATCAAAGAGCAATATAAGGCCGGGGCGCGGGAGTTTATTATCATGGGCCATAGCCAGGGTGGGGCGATTGCTTTTTTAACCCGCTCTTATCTTGAATATTTACCGGGCATGCCAAAGGATATCAAATACAAAACCTATTGCAGTGCGGCACCTAAACCGGGGAACCTTTATTATGCGTATGATTTTGATTTCATTACAAGAGATGGATGGGGATTCAGGGTTGTGAACAGCGCGGACTGGGTTCCGGAAACGCCATTGTCCTTGCAAAGGGTAACCGACTTTAATCCTGTGAATCCGTTTATAGATATACCGGGAACTTTGAAAAAGCAGAAATTCTTTGTGCGGCTTTATGGCAAGATGGTATATAATAAACTCACGCGTGCAACGAACCGTTCTGTTCGCCGTTACCGGAAATACCTCGGCAACTTTGTGTATAAGTTATCAAAGAAACAACTGTCGCAACTCCAGCAGCCGGCCTATATGTACAGCAATAATTACATGACGGCCGGATCACCGGTTATACTGAAGGCAGATGAGGAATATTTTAAGCAATATCCATTTGATGGTAAAAATGTGTTCATCCATCACATGCCTGCGCATTATCTCTTCTTATTAAAGAAGTATTACCCTTAAGACTGGATGCGGGAGAAGAGTGTGGGATAGTCTATGACCAATCCATCTTCGTCTACTTTCAAATCAGCCGTGAAATCTCTGAACACACCTTCGTATTTATATATGTCATCGCCGAGATTGGTGTAAAACTGTTTTACGGGTTTGATCTCGTCTTTGAAAATATTGATGTAAAGCACATCAATTTCCCGCCTGTCTTTAGGTTCCAGCTGAAGCCTGTTGATGGGGAGGGTATTGGTAAGCGGGGTGAGAGAAATATCTA
The DNA here is from genome assembly GCF_039545795.1 of Chitinophaga niabensis. Taxonomy (NCBI): domain Bacteria; kingdom Pseudomonadati; phylum Bacteroidota; class Chitinophagia; order Chitinophagales; family Chitinophagaceae; genus Chitinophaga; species Chitinophaga niabensis. The sequence goes on from NZ_CP154260.1 coordinate 6,249,722, forward strand.
TGTCTATACACTTAGCCCATTCCGGCCGGGTGTGGCCGCTTTGGGTCCATACGCCATCCTGGTCCCGCTGGAGAGAGATCCAGGAATATTCTCCGGCTTTTTCCACCGCCATTTCCAGCGAGCTTACCTGCCAGAGGCGGTCTAATATAATATCATAGTTAACAGAGAACGGGGTATCTTCTCCATAACCTACAATTGTTCCGTCTATTCGTATATCGGTTTCCGTTGTTTCCACATTGCAATACTCCATCATTTGCTGGAAGAGGCCCTTCCAGACTATTTGTTTTTTCATGACATCTATTGATTACTGTTAAAAGTATCACCCTGGCGTACATCGCCGGTTTCGAAACCTTTTTTGAACCAGTACATCCTTTGGGCTGAGGTACCATGTGTGAAGGCATCGGGTACTACTACTCCGCGGGATTGTTTCTGGAGGCGGTCGTCTCCAATGGCGTTGGCGGCATTGAGGGCTTCTTCAATATCGCCGGCTTCCAGGATGTTTTGCATTTTCTGGGCGTGATTAGCCCAAACGCCTGCAAAGAAATCCGCCTGTAGTTCCAGTTTTACGGAGAGTTTATTGTATTCCGTTTCGCTGAGCTGGGAGCGGGCGCGTTGCACTTTTTCAGAGATGCCGAGGAGGTTTTGCACGTGATGACCCACTTCATGGGCAATCACATAAGCCATGGCAAAGTCTCCCGGGGCGTTCAGTTTATCTTTCAGTTCATCGTAAAAAGAAAGGTCGATATAAACTTTCCGGTCTGCGGGGCAATAGAAAGGGCCGGATGCGCTGCTGGCATTACCGCAGGCAGATTCCACCACGCCGGTGAACATTACCAGGGTGGGTTCCTGGTATTGCTGATTCATTTCGGAAAAGAGTTTGTTCCACACATCCTCTGTATCTGCCAATACCACTTTGACAAAGCCGGCCGCTTCTTTTTCCGCAGCTTCCTGTTGCGGGGAAAGCTGGCCCTGGCTGGGGGCTTGCTGTTGCTGAAGGTCCATTACCTGGGAGGGGTCCCCGCCAAGGAAGTAAATAATAACAGCAATAACAATAGTACCGATGCCGCCTCCGGCGATAAGCCCGCCACGGGATGAACCACGGCGATCTTCAACATTTCCGCTTTCGCGACGTCCTTGCCAACGCATATGAGAATGGTTTTAGTTAGATAAATTTAAGAAATAAAAGAATGGTGCGCGTGCCTGTTTCAGGAGTTAACACCCGGAGGCAAAATGAATAAATTGAACGATGGTAACTTCGTTGGCACTGCCTATATTCGTTCCGTAAGTTAGCCCGGTTTACCTAAAACTTTTGTTGTCGGATTTTTTGTCTTTGTTATGGATGTTGTCCCATAGCAGGGTTGGTAGCTATTTCGGTTGCGGGTTTCTACCTGTACTGATTTTTAAAAATGCCTGGAAAGCAAAAGGCCGGATGAAAATCCGGCCCGGCTGAAGGTTACAACAAAATCTAAACCTGCTTATGAGAAAACTTAAAAAATTCTTTTTTATAAGGACAGGAACATCAAAGAATGATCTTTGCTTTCCAGTTGTGAAGAACCCATCAGGAACTCGTCCACTTTACGGGCACATTCACGTCCTTCACTAATTGCCCACACTACCAAAGACTGGCCACGGCGCATATCGCCGGCAGCAAATACTTTAGCAACGGAGGTTTCATATGCTTTTTCGGAAGCCTTCACATTTCCACGATCGTCTGTTTCCACACCCAGGTCATCCAGCATACCGGTATGTTGTGGTTGAATAAAGCCCATGGCCAGTAATGCCAGTTCGCAGGGAACTTCTCTTTCTGAACCTGGTACTTCCGTGAACCTTGCCGGTCTGCCATCTGTGCCGAGCGACCATTGCAGATCCACCAGCAGCAAACCTTTGAGGTTACCTTTATCATCACCCACAAATGCTTTTGTAGCAATTGCCCACTGACGGTCTGCCCCTTCATCATGAGAAGAAGAAGTTTTCAATACCATGGGATAAGTAGGCCATGGCATATAAGGCGTCCGCTCTCCGGGAGGTTTTGGTAATAATTCTAATTGTGTGATGCTAACGGCACCATGGCGGTTGGAAGTTCCTACACAATCCGAACCGGTATCGCCACCACCTATCACCACTACATTTTTACCAGTGGCAAAAATATCTTCACCTTCTACAGGTAATTTACTTACACGCTTGTTTTGTTGCTTCAGGAAGTCCATCGCAAAATGCACACCTTTCAATTCACGGCCCGGGATAGCGAGGTCACGGGGAATGGTAGAACCACCTGCCAGCACAATTGCATTGTATTCACGCTGCAGATCATTCACACTAACGTTCACGCCTACGTTTGCATTGCATTGAAACACAATTCCTTCTTCTTCCAACAAAGTGATCCTGCGGTCTATCACCCATTTTTCAAGTTTGAAATCCGGGATGCCGTAACGGAGTAGTCCGCCTGGTTTATCATCTCTTTCAAATACTGTAACATGGTGGCCGGCAGAGTTCAGTTGTGCGGCGGCAGCCAGACCCGCAGGGCCGGAACCGATCACTGCCACTTTTTTGCCAGTACGTACACGCGGTACTTTGGCTTTTATCAGTCCTTTATCAAAACCTATTTCAATGATGTGCCTTTCAATTTCCTCGATAGCTACCGGCGGTTGGTTAATTCCCAAAACGCAGGCACTTTCGCAGGGGGCCGGACAAATACGGCCGGTGAATTCAGGGAAGTTATTGGTAGACGATAAGATGTCCAGCGCTTCCTGCCAGTCTTTTCTGTATACCGCATCATTAAACTCAGGGATCACATTACCCAGCGGGCATCCGCTATGGCAAAAGGGAACACCACAGTTCATGCAACGCGCAGCCTGCTCATTCAGCTTTGGCTCGGGGAAACGTTCTACAAATTCATTGTAGTGTTTTACCCGTCCTTTCGGATCAGCCTTTCCGGGAAGCTCCCGTGTAAATTCCAGAAATCCTGTTGGTTTACCCATATCTCTGCTTAGTCTCTTGTTAAAATTTGGTTCCTACTTTTTTGCATTGCTTTTTACGCCTTTTTGTTCGGCATGTTTCAATGCTGCCTTGTATTCTTTCGGGAATACTTTCACGAAGTGGCGTAATTGGTTCTCCCAGTCTTTCAGGATGAACTTGGCTACAGTACTGTTCGTGTAGGCGTGGTGTTTGGTGATCAGGTCGTGCAGTTGTGCTGCATCTTCTTCGCTCAATGGATCCAGATCGATCATATCCAGGTTGCAACGGCTGGCGAACACATTCTTCACATCATATATAAATGCAAGACCTCCACTCATACCTGCACCAAAGTTGCGGCCTGTTTCTCCCAGGATCACTGCGCGGCCGCCAGTCATGTATTCACAACCATGGTCTCCTGTTCCTTCCGTTACAACGGTTGCGCCGGAATTCCTTACACAGAACCTTTCACCTGCTTTACCGCGGATGTAAGCTTCTCCGGAAGTAGAACCATACAATGCCACATTACCGGCAATGATGTTTTCTTCTGCTTTGAAACCTGCTTCATTAGAAGGGTAGAGGATCAGTTTGGCGCCGGATAAACCTTTACCAAAGTAATCGTTTGCCTCACCTTCCAGTTCCAGCGTTACACCTTTTGTATTGAATGCGCCAAAGCTCTGACCTGCAGAACCGGTGAATTTGAAATGGATCGTATCCTCCGGTAAGCCTTCGCTCTTGTATATTTTTGATATTTCGTTGGACAGGATGGTACCGATGGTACGGTCTGTATTCCTTACAGCGTATTTTCCGAACACGCGGGTTTTGTTCTCCAGCGCGGGTTTGGATGCTTTCAGCAATTGCCAGTCCAGCACCTCTGAAATGCCATGGTCCTGTTCTTCCTGTTTGTAAAGACCGGTGTCGTCTGAAGCGGGTTCACGATACAAGATCGGAGAAAGATCCAGGTTCTTGTATTTCCAGTGTGTTACGTTTTCGCGAACTTTTAATACTTCTACCTGGCCCACCATTTCCTCTACTTTGCGGAAACCAAGTTCAGCCATGATCTCCCGTAATTCTGCCACCAGGAAGTGGAAGAAGTTCACCACGTGCTGTGCGTTTCCTTCAAAACGTTTCCGCAATTCAGGATCCTGTGTAGCTACCCCAACAGGGCAGGTGTTCAGGTGGCATTTCCGCATCATTATACAACCTTCTACAACAAGTGCGGCTGTGGCAACACCCCATTCTTCCGCTCCCAGTAAGGTAGCGATGGCAATGTCCCTTCCGGTTTTCAGCTGGCCATCCGTTTGAACGGTTACGCGGCTGCGGAGTTTATTACGAACAAGTGTTTGATGTGTTTCCGCCAGACCCAGTTCCCAGGGTAAACCGGCATGTTTGATAGAACTGATCGGAGAAGCCCCTGTTCCGCCATCATAGCCGGAAACGAGGATCACATCCGCATGTGCTTTTGCCACACCTGCTGCGATAGTTCCCACCCCAGCTTTGGAAACCAGCTTTACGCTGATCCTTGCTGCACGGTTAGCATTCTTCAGATCAAAGATCAGCTGCGCCAGGTCCTCGATAGAATAGATATCGTGGTGTGGTGGCGGAGAGATCAAACCTACGCCAGGGGTAGCGTGACGAACCTTTGCGATCCATTCATCTACTTTATGACCTGGCAGCTGGCCACCTTCTCCGGGTTTAGCACCCTGTGCCATCTTGATCTGCAATTCGTCTGCATTCGTAAGATAGTAGCTGGTTACACCAAAACGTGCAGAAGCTACCTGCTTAATGGCAGAACGCATGTTATCTCCATTAGCGGCAATCTCGTAACGCATTTCATCTTCACCACCCTCCCCGGTATTGCTTTTTGCACCAATGCGGTTCATGGCAATAGCCAGTGTGGAGTGTGCTTCGTGGCTGATGGAGCCAAAGCTCATAGCCCCTGTGGCAAAGCGTTTCAGGATAGACTCAGCTGGTTCTACTTCTTCCAGTGGAACAGGGTTGCGATTACGTTTGAACGTAAACAGGCTCCGCAGCGTAGCTGCTTTTTCCATCTGGTCGTTTATAGACTTGGAGTATTTTTTAAAAACGTTATAGTCGTTTAGCCTTGTTGAATACTGCAGCAGGTGAATGGTAGTAGGATTGAAGAGGTGGAACTCTCCTTTCCTTTTCCACTGATACACCCCGCCAGAGTTGAGACGTTGCACCGGAGTTTCTTTACGGCCATAACCGATCCAGTGTTTCGCCAGTGTTTCTTTTGCCAGTTCATCCAGGCCCATTCCCTGGATACGGGAAACGGCACCAGAGAAATATTTATCTACAACGGATTTGTTGATACCGAGTATTTCGAAGATCTGTGCACCCTGGTATGATTGCAGGGTAGAGATGCCCATCTTGGAGAACACTTTCAGCAATCCTTCGCAAACCGCCTTGATGTAATTCTTTTTCAGTTTATCCACATCCAGGTCCGTCTGCATTTTACCAGCCAGGCGCATATCGCGGATAGTGCTCAATGCGAGGTATGGATTGATGGCAGTGGCGCCGAATCCGAGTAAACATGCAAAGTGATGTACCTCCCAAACATCGCCGGCTTCTACTACCAGCCCAACCTGACCACGGTATCCTTTACGGATAAGGTGATGGTGTACGGCTGAAAGTGCCAGCAGAGACGGGATTGCAGCATGTTCAGAATCAATGGCGCGGTCAGAAAGTATGATCACTTCAAAACCATCATCCACGGCATCTACTGCATAACGGCATAAACGGGCGAGGCCTTTTTCCAGGGAGCCTGGTTTACCGTCTGCTTTAAAGTATGTGTGTAAAGTTTTGGCCTGGAAGATACCGGTATCGATACTGCGGATCTTTTCCAGATCATAGTTGTTCAGGATTGGATGCGGCAGTGCAACACTGTGGCAATGCAAAGGATTTTCGTCCAGCAGGTTTCCGTTGTTGCCAAGGAAAGTTGCGAGGGACATTACCAGCCTTTCCCTGATCGGATCGATGGGAGGGTTGGTTACCTGTGCAAACAGTTGTTTGAAATAACTGGTGAGGTGTTGCGGCTGATCGCTCAGCACAGCTAAAGGCACATCGGTTCCCATAGAGCCAACCGGTTCTTTACCATCGAGGGCCATTGGCGCGATGATGGTTTCCAGGTCTTCTGTGGAATATCCGAATGCACGCTGATATTTGAAGATCTGCTCTTGTTCCAGGTGCGTGAAAGTTACACGTGGTTCAGGCAGTTCGTCAATACGGATCTTGTATTTGTTCAGCCATTCTGCATAAGGTTGCTGAGAGCAGATAGATTGTTTCAGTTCCTCATCACCAATGATGCGGCCCTGTTCCATATCCACCACAAACATTTTACCGGGTTGCAGGCGGCCTTTTTCTTTTACATTTTTTGGATCGATAGGCAAAACACCAGCTTCAGAAGCCATGATCACGCGATCATCTTTTGTTACCACAAAGCGGGAAGGGCGGAGACCGTTACGATCCAAAGTTGCGCCAATGATCTTTCCGTCTGTGAAAGAAATAGAAGCCGGGCCATCCCAGGGTTCCATCAGTGAAGCATGGTATTCATAGAATGCTTTCTTCACCGGGTCCATATCATTATTACCATCCCAGGCTTCAGGGATCAGCATCATCATTACATGCGGTAAAGAACGGCCGGTAAGGTTCAGCAGTTCTATCACGTTATCCAGGCAGGCGGAGTCAGACTGGCCTTCATCTACGATGGGGGACAGCATTTCCATTTCTTCCGGCGTGAAGTATTTGGTAGCAAAACTGTTTTCGCCGGCACGTAACCAGTTGAGGTTACCTTTCAGCGTATTGATCTCACCATTGTGTGCAATGAAGCGGAATGGGTGAGCCAGTTTCCAGCTGGGGAAAGTATTGGTGGCAAAACGGCTGTGGATAAGACCGAATGCAGAAACCATCCTTTCATCGCGCAAGTCTGTATAATAGTGACCAACCTGGTAAGTGGTCAGCTGGCCCTTATATACTACAGTGCGGGAAGAGAGAGAAGCGAAATAGATCTCCGCTTTATCTTTTGGAATGGAATTGCGAACCGTTTTGGTAATATAATTACGGAGTACAAACAGTTTGCGTTCAAAATCATCATCATCTGCCACATCAATAGCAGCAGTGATGAACAGTTGTTCGATCTGTGGCTCAACAGACAATGCGGTTTCCCCTATACCATCCGGACGGACAGGAACAAGGCGGTAACCGAGTACATTAAGGCCTAATTTTTCAGCGCAGCGTTGTATGATCTCGCGGCACTCATCGCGCCAGCGTTGTTCTTTTGGAAAGAAAACCATTCCCACACCATATTTACCATTGGCGGGGAGGCGGATGCCCAGTTTCAGGCACTCATCATATAAAAACTCATGCGGCATCTGGATAAGAATGCCGGCACCGTCACCAGTTGTACGTTCGCAACCACTTGCGCCGCGATGTTCCATGCATTCCAGCATGCTCAACGCATCACGAATGATCGTATGTGACTTTCTTCCTTTAATATGGGCGGTAAAGCCCGTACCGCAGGCATCATGCTCAAATTCAGAACGATACAAACCCAGCTCTTGGCTCACATTACTCATTAGCTTTAGATTTTTTCCTTTTATATCAGATACCAGATACACTCCTCCCTGAAGGAGCAAACCCCCGGGCATTGGTACCGTAATTGCTTTGGGAACGGTTTAAAGATACTAAAGGAATGCGGTATTTTTTATAGAAAGTTCTATTAAAGGCCTAAAATTTGGAAAACTTTAAAAAGACCCGGGTCTTCATTTGATAATATTAAAAAATGAACGGCCTCCGGAACCCATTCCGGGCACAAGAAAGCCGGGAGAATATCCCGGCTGGTAATAAGTTGTGTAAAACAATGTGGATCAAGGTTCAAATTCAAATTTCGGCTTGCCATTTTCTATTTCTACCCTCAGCGGATCGCTGATCATGCTTTCATTTTGCATACGGTCCAGAGCCGTAACTATATAAATATATTTTCGTCCTCTAATATAAGTGCGGTCGATGAAAACGGGGTCCGGCATCTGTAAAACGATGCTGAGGATCTTCGTGGGGTCGTTCACGTTCACCACATCCGTCTCCTCAAAGCGGTACAGCACGTACTGTTTGGTTTGGTGAGAAGTATCGTCATCTGCCCAACGCACCTCCAGCCCTTCCGGTTTTTCAAAAGCATCTGTGAAGTAAGGGGCTTCAGGCGCTTTGTTATCCAGCCAGGGCATAGTGGGCCGCAGAGCCGGGTAACGGTAAAAATGGTTCCGGAGAGAATCCACCACACCTAAAGCATTGTCTGCGAAACATTTGGAACTGTAGTAGATACTGCCCTGCACTGTGCTGAGGGCACGGGTGGCTGTGATCTGCCTTGGAATTTCCGCAGGATCTTTCCAGCTGGCGTTGCTGCCGATGCGGTAGGGGGCATGTCCTATATATATATGTCTGCCATATCCGTGTTTGCTCCACCAGTTCACTAACAAACCAAACGGCACCAGGCGGTGACCGGATTCCCAATACAATTGCGGGGCGAGGTAATCTATCCAGCCGAGCCGCTGCCATTTGATCACATCTGCATAAAGATCATCGTAGTTGGTGAGGCTTCCGCGGGTAGGCGTTCCATCAGGGTCTTTATCATTACTGCGCCAGACACCAAAAGGACTGATCCCGAATTTCACCCAGGGCTTTTCAGCTTTGATGGCCGTGTTGAGCATTTGTATGATGGTATCCACATTGGAACGGCGCCAATCATCTATGTAGAGATTTTTGCCGTACATGCGGTAAGAGTTTTTATCCGGGAAGTCCCTGTTGGCAATACGGTAGGGGTAAAAGTAATCATCGAAATGCACGGCATCAATGTCGTACCGTTTTACCACATCGCGGATCACTTCTGTTACATAACTGCGTGCTTCGGGAATACCGGGGTCGAAATATTTTTTGTCACCATAAGTTACAAACCACTGTGGTTTGAGGCGGGTGATGTGATTGGCTGCGATACTGCTGCTGCGGATATTGGCTACGGCGCGATAGGGATTGAACCATGCGTGGAATTCCATGCCCCGTTTGTGCGTTTCCGTTACCATAAATTCCAGGGGATCATAATAAGGGTAGGGCGGTTTTCCCTGTACCCCGGTGAGGTATTCGCTCCAGGGTTCATATGGGGAAGCATAAAAAGCATCACTTACCGGCCGCACCTGGAAAACAATAGCATTCATGCCATTCCGCTGATGCTGGTCCAGCAGGCGAATGAACTCCTGTTGTTGTTCTTCGGAAGACAAACCTTTCCGTGATGGAAAGTCGATATTTTCAATCGTGGCTATCCATACAGCCCGCAGCTCCCGTTTAGGCGGTAGTTGTGCTTTACTTGTGAGTACCATGCTGCCACACAGTAGTAATCCTGCCAAAAAGTGCTTCACCATTCCTGATACTTTTTCCTTTAATCCTGAAAACTGCGAAAATAACCCACCAATCGCCAAATCCCAAATGCGGAAGTCCTTCATTTCCAGCAAAAGCGGAGCCAAACCTATTCGCTATATACTTTGATAAAAGATTTGTATTTTGTTTATAACACATTCCAGCGTTATGAAAAAGCGGGTATTCCTCTTCCTCTCCATCCTTATTCCCTTTGCTGCGCAGGCACAATCTTCCGTAAAAGCTGCCAAAGAATTCATCGCATTGCTGGATGCGCCGCTTCGTGAACAAGCCTGCATGAGCTGGGAAGATGCAGAACGCTTCAACTGGCATTTTGTTCCGCGTGAAAGGAAGGGGCTTCCTTTACGGGCCATGAGCAAGGAGCAACGCGCAAAGGCATATGAACTGCTGAAAACATGCATGAGTGCAGAGGGATATAAAAAAGCATCCGCGATCGTGGAGCTGGAACTGGTGCTCCGTGTACTGGAAGGGCGCGGCGATAGTGATGAATACCGTAATCCCGGGAAATATTACTTTACCATTTTTGGTGAGCCGGGGACAAAAAATCCCTGGGGCTGGCGGATGGAAGGGCATCATCTTTCCCTGAACTTCTCCGCTTTGGATGGAACGTTGCTTTCAGGAACACCCGCATTCATGGGTTCCAATCCTGCTATTGTTCCGGATGGGCCTAAAAAAGGAACACAGATCCTGAAAGAAGAGACGGAACTGGGCTTTCAGCTGCTGAACACATTGGAGCCGGAACAGTTGAAAGTAGCGCTGGTGGCAGAAAAAGCACCGGCGGATATTATCACCGGCAACAAAAGAACGGCCTGGTTGCAAGACCCACCCGGTTTAGCTTTTACCAAACTGAAACCCGCGCAACAGCAATTACTCAAAAAATTGCTGGCCGTGTATATAGACCGCTATACCAAGCTGATGGCGGATATCCTGTTAAAAGAGATAGGGCAGGCGGGTTGGGACAAGCTGCATTTTGCCTGGGCAGGCAGCCGGGCCATGGGAATGGGTCATTACTACAGGATCCAGGGGCCCACCTTTATTGTAGAATATGATAACACCCAGAACGGGGCGAACCATGTTCATACTACTTTCCGGGACCTGAAGAATGATTTTGGGGAAGATGTGCTGAAACAGCATTATGATAAAGCACATGTAGGGAAATAAGAAGCCCGTGTTCCGAAAAGACAAGAACGTTTCCCGTGGAACCAAGCTGAAAAGGGCGCCCTTACACTTTGCGGCCCAGGTATAAACTGTAGTCCGGCAGACTAACCGTATATTCCTGGTGCATCAGGGGAGAGGTCATCAGGAAGTCCGCAGAGGCCCTGTTACTGGCCATCGGGATATTCCAAACCACACCCAAACGCAGCAGAGCCTTGATATCCGGGTCATGCGGCAAAGCCTCCATCGGGTCCCAGAAGAAAATGATCACGTCAATCCTTCCTTCCGCAACAGCAGCGCCAATTTGCTGATCCCCACCCAGGGGGCCGCTCAGCAGTTTACGAACAGATACGTCCAGCGCCTCTTCCAGTAATTTGCCGGTTGTGCCGGTGGCATAGAGTTCGTGACGAGCCAATACTGTTTTGTTGTAAACCGCCCAATCCAATAATTCTGCCTTTTTGTGGTCATGCGCAATCAGTGCTATCCTTTTGCGGGCATGAAGCGTTTTGCTGTTTGACATCATATATGCAAAAGTAATCAAATAGATTACAGTTGCTATAACAAGCTTTAGTGAAGAAGACCGTATTTCGTAAATGAACTCTCGCTAAATTTCGTTAATTTTGCAGGAGAAAATAGTTAAAGTAATGATCAAAACAGGAAATCCAATCATCAGTATCTATACGGAAATGACGCCGAACCCGGAAACGATGAAGTTTGTGGTAAACAAACTCCTGTATCCGAATAAATCGATCGATTTCCCTGATGCAGCCAGTACAACACCTTCACCACTGGCAGCTGAGCTGTTCACTTTCCCCTTTATCCGGGGCGTGTTCATCTGCAGCAACTTTGTAACGCTTACAAAAACCAATGATACAGACTGGACGGATGTAATTCCAACCATCAAACAATTCCTGAAAGAATACCTGGAAGACAACCGTGCTGTTATCAATGAGGACGATATCGTAGCGGCTCCCGTTTTCAGCGGAGACGAAAGCGATGTTGTTCAACGTATTAAAGAATTACTCGAGAATTATGTGAAACCTGCAGTTGAAATGGACGGCGGTGCTATCCAGTTCAAAGATTATGATGACGGTGTTGTAACCGTTATGCTGCAAGGTTCCTGTTCAGGCTGCCCATCTTCCATGATCACGCTCAAGGCGGGTATTGAAGGAATGATGAAACGTATGATCCCTGAGGTGAAAGAAGTAGTGGCAGAAGCAGAATAAGCCATAGTTGAGTGAATGATAGTGTTATCAAGCGCAGCCTCAGGCTGCGCTTTTTTCATTTATGATCCTTAGCTTTACAAAATGAGAGGGATTATAATCGGATGTGCACTGGCCATTACCTGTGCGCCCTTGTTTGCACAGACACAAACAGAGGCAGTAGTTACTTATGGGTTCCGCAACAATGGGAAGGAATCCCGCGGAGAACAAAAGCTCTTTATTAAAGGTAACCGGGTACGCCTGGCTCCCCAGGGCAGGCAAACAGAACAACAATTCCTCCAGCTTTCAGAAAAAACGAGTTACCAGGTGCTCAATAGCAACGGCAGCTTTTACACCCTGAAGAAACCATTTTCAGAATACGTAAAAGCAGAACTGCTGCCCGGCATAGATACCATTATTGGTATCCCCTGTAAAAAAGCCAAACTCTTTATCCGCTCCAATACCATAGAAGTATGGTACACGAACGATCTGAAAATAAAAGGCACACCCAGTATTTCCATTGCACCCGGCATGGGGCTGGTGTTAAAAACTATCCGCAATGGTAATTCTGAAACAATAGCAAAGAACATTGAATACAGGACCATTACGGCAGATGAATTGGCCTGGCCATCCAGCATGGGCACCATCGTGGATGAACCTACCTATCAACGCCAGGTGATTGAAAGCAGGTACACCACGCTTACTATTTTCGACAGGGAGCAGATCAGTTTTGGCAATCCGATCAATAACCCAGCAGGCGAGCAGTTGGATGCCGTGTATCATTTCTCCGGCGGCACCGTGATCCTCAAAAAAGTAAAACTCCCTGTGGCAAAACCAGGCCAGCGGCTGTTTGCAGAACTGGTGCAGTATTCCAATGGAGATGCGTATGACCGTACAGGTTCGGTTTTTATGATCCCTGCGAATCAGCCTTTATCTTTCCTGAACGGATTACAAAATGGCGTGCAGGCATTGCCGGTATATACAGGCAGGAACGGAAAGAAATACCAGGGCGTTGTAGCCACAGATAATTATTTACCACCACTGGAACTCATGCGTTTTTTCACTCCATTCGGTGTAAGGCATTTTAACGCGCAGGCAAAGATCAAGGGATACGACTGGGCGGATTCAGCAGTATATAAACAGGATATTTCCGTGTTGCTGCCCAGCCTGCAGGGAGAAGTATGGATTGGTGTATTCATTGGTAATTATGATAAAGGCGGGCATAAGGCCAGTTTGCAATTCAAATATTATCCAGGGTATGATGGGGAAGGAGCTGTGGAAAATAAAACGTGGATCCTGCCAGTATTCAACAGTACCAACCTGATGGAAATGGGCGGGCAGGAATACGGCACCATGTTCGATAAAGATTCTCTCACCGTAACAGTAGAAGTACCACAAGGTGTAAAGAACCTCAAATTACGTTACCTCACAACAGGCCATGGTGGCTGGGGTGGAGGAGATGAATTTGTTCCCAAGCTGAATGAGATCTTTACGGATGGCAAAAGGGTGTATCACTTTATTCCCTGGAGAGAGGATTGCGCAACTTACCGTTTATTAAATCCTGCGTCCGGCAACTTTGGGAACGGGTTATCTTCATCAGACCTGAGCCGTTCCAACTGGTGCCCCGGTACCATTACATTACCCGTGGAAATTCCCTTACCAGATCTGGCGCCGGGCAAACATACTTTCCAGGTGGCCATTCCATTAGGTAAACCGGAAGGCGGAAGTTTCAGTGCCTGGAACGTTTCCGGTGTACTGATTGGCGATAAAGAATAAAAGAACATGCAGGAAATATCACAGGAGATCCTTACGGGCTTTCAACAAATGACCTTACTGGAAGCCATCGCTGTTTTCTTTGGTGTACTCAGCGTATTATGTTCCCGGCAGAACAGCGTGTGGGTATATCCCACAGGGCTGATCAGTACGGGCATTTATACTTATATGCTGGCCCAGCAACATTTTAAGCTCTATGCAGAAGCTGCATTGAATGCTTATTACTTCATCATGAGCGTATACGGTTGGTATTACTGGATGAAGAAAGATACCACGCAGCATGTAACATCCATCACCCGCGTGAATAGAAAAGAGCTGATCACCGCCATTGCCATTGCTTTATTGGGTTGGGGGATCATCTACCTGCTGCTGCGCAACTTTTCCAATTCAGATGTGCCAGCCATAGATGCATTTGTTTCTGCAACCGCCTGCAGCGGCATGTGGTTGCTGGCCAAACGGAAAATAGAGAACTGGATCTTTCTGAATATTTCAAACTTTGTAGCGGTGCCGCTGTTGTTCCATAAACACCTGGCGCTGACAGCCACACTCACCATCTTTTTATTCATCGTTGCGGTAACCGGGTATTTTCATTGGTTAAAGCTCTATCGCGCACAGCTAAACGAAACCCGATCTTGAAGAAAATAGTGGTCATAGGTCCGGAGTCCACCGGCAAAAGTACATTGAGCGCACAACTGGCGGCACATTACCAAACACTGTGGGTGCCTGAGTTTGCGCGGGAATACCTGACGCAGCTGAACCGGCCTTATGAACAGGAAGATCTTTTACACATGGCAAAAGGCCAGCTAAAAACAGAAGATGCCGCTGCTGAAAAAGCGAATGAATTACTGATCTGTGATACAGACCTGCATGTGATCAAAGTATGGAGTGAAGCGAAATATGGAGACTGTGATCCCCGCATACTGGAACTGATCGCCTCGCGGAAATATGATCTTTACCTGCTCACGTATATTGATATTGCCTGGGAAGATGATCCTTTAAGGGAGCATCCCCAGCCGGAAGAAAGAGAATACTTCTACCAGATCTACCGGGATATTGTAATGAATTCCGGAACGCCATGGGCGGACATCCGGGGGACTTATGAGCAACGATTACAAACTGCGATCAAGGCTATTTCTTTTTTGAAAGATTAGCCGCCGTTACCAAAGCTGAAATATCCGGGTCCGGCCCAATGAACCGCATCTGTGTTAAGATCCTGCGCTGCCGCCAGGAAGTAATGCGTGCAGGAGGTACAACAGTATATTTAACAGGATTGGGTAAACAAGCTGCGATCATGGCAGCCTCTTCCCTGTTAAGAGATGCTGCTGCTTTATGATAATAAGCTTGCGCCGCTGCTTCAATGCCAAAGACCCCTTCACCCATTTCAGCCACATTGAGGTAAACAGCCAGGATCCTTTTTTTACCCCAGATCTTTTCTATCATAAAAGTAAAATACACTTCCAATCCTTTTCGGAACCATCCGCCACCCTGCCAGAGGAACACATTCTTTGCTACCTGCTGGCTAATGGTACTGGCACCCCGGATCTTTTTGCTTTTCTGGTTGTGCTTCATGGCCTTTTCGATGGATTTGAAATCAAAGCCATTATGATCAGGAAATAGCTGATCTTCACTGGCCAGCACAGCCAGCTTAGCATAAGGGGATATTTCATCCATACTCACATAATCCCTTTTGAATGATTTATCGGTGCCCCAGAGACTGAACCAGCTGGCAATCATAGTTGTTGTCACAGGAGGGTTCACCCAGCGGAGCAGGATGATGTACAACAGTTGCGCGATAAAAAGAATGATGAATATTTTCTTGAGTACTCGCCAGGTTCTGGGGACTATACCTTTTAATTTCATTCAATAGCTTTTCAATACCGGCCGGAAAGTTAGCAAGATTATTGTTATATATAAAGATAAAAACAGGAACATGCTTTTAGAACTGCATCCACAAAATCCGAATCCGAGGAACCTGCATAAGGTGATAGAATGCCTGAAAGACGGAGGTGTGGTTATTTATCCAACTGATACTGTTTATGGAATGGGTTGCGATATTTCCAAAAGCGAAGCTGTGGAACGCATTTGCCGGATCAAGGGCATTGATCCTAAAAAGGCACATTTCTCATTTATCTGTTCAGACCTCAGCCACCTCACGGATTATACCAAAAGCGTGGATACGCCGCTGTTCCGTTTACTGAAGAAAACATTACCCGGCCCATATACTTTCATTCTGCCTGCCAGCAGGCAGGTGCCAAAACTCCTGAAAACCAAAAGAGATACCGTGGGTATCCGGGTGCCGGATAATTTAATCTGCCGGACCATTGTGAAGGAACTGGGTAATCCCATCATGAGCACTTCCCTTCCCATTGATGCATATGTGGAAGAATATACAGATCCGGAGATCATCCATGAAAAATTCGGGAAGCTGGTGGATATTGTAATTGACGGAGGGCCGGGAGGAATGATCACATCTACCGTGATAGATTGTACGGGCCCGGAAATAGAACTGATCCGGGAAGGGGCTGGTAGTTGGGAAGAATTTGCATAAAAAAAGCGGGCTATTTAAAACAGCCCGCCTTTTTTATATACCCATTTTCTTAGCAAGATCTGCAGGGATCGCTTTTTTATTCACCATAAAGCAGGTGCTTTTTTATATACCCATTTTCTTAGCAAGATCTGCAGGGATCGCTTTTTTATTCACCATAAAACAGGTGCTTTTGTAAGCGAAATAAGGCACAGAGGCGTAAAAATATCCGCCGCAGGCATTACCCGTTCCCCAGGAGTTTTTCACAATAAAGAATTTATTGCCATCCTGGTCTTTAGCGAGACCGGTAATGTGCATACCATGATCGTCCTGTGTTTCGTAATTATCGAAAGCCAGCTGACGATTTTCCTGTGTGATCACTTTTTCTTTGGCAGGCGTTGTGAAAAGGTTCAGGCGCTCCTGCTCAGAATAATCTGCCCAGTCCTTTTCAGGAACAATGGCCAGCCCGTTATTATAAGAGAATCCTTTTTCACTTACATCAGCCGCCCATGCAAGGGTGTAGCCATTGAGCACAGCCTGTTCCGCAATAGTGGTGAATTCATTCAAAGGCACATTATATACTTTCTCCCAATTCCAGTTGTCCGGCACTTCCAGTACAAATTGCTGGTAGAACGGATGGTGATTGAAAGAAGAGATGATCACATAATCATCTGCATTCAGGCCCAGTTCTTTGGCAAAAGACTGTGGGGTATAAGACTTGCCGTTGTATTGGAATTTCTCAGGGGTAGCGCCAAGATAAGCATCCAGCACGCCATCCATGGCTTTTTGCCATGCAGGGTTTACCGAGTTGGCATTGCCTAAGGGTTTCAGCATACTTTCCAGCAGGCCCACCATTTCAGCATGGTTATAGGTTTTCTGGCGGTTGCCGTCATATACATCCTGCGGAACCAGCCCGAAATTTTTGAGGCAGAGCAGATCATCAGGGAATCCGCCACCTTCGCCGAAGTTAGCTTTGCCATGCATTCTTACATAATTGGCAGCTTTCAGCGGGTACATTTTACGTACCACGAACATTTCGCTGAGGTTCAGGTTTTTGCCTTTTCCTTTGCGTAAAAGCTCGGACTCAAAAAAGGAAAGACCAGAAAAAGACCAGCAGGTACCGGTTTGGCCCTGATTCTGTACGCCAAAGGCATCCTGACTTTTCAGTACGGTGAATTGATATTTGCTGCCCTCCTTATTGGTGAGCGGAATGTTTTGTGCAACCGCGGTCATGCTGCATAACAGCGCTGCGCCCATGATCAGTTTCTTCATGCTCAGGTTTAGATTAAAATAAAAGAATGGAGCAAATGTAAAGGATATGGGCCTTACAGCATTCAGGATGATTGATGAGCGGTATCTGCGGCTTCAAATTGTTCACGTGTTATTTCCCAGCGCCATAATTCTCCTGCATCCGTACCATTTACGGCGCCGGCGAAATGAAATCCGTTCTTCTGGAGAACGATCACTGCTGCGTTGTATTCTTCAAGCGTATGGGCGATGACCTTTGTAACATAGGAATGACTAAATGCAAAACGGATCAGGGTAGCGGCCATTTCAGTAGCGTATCCCTGTTCCCTGTATTCTAAAGCCACTTCATAACCAATTTCTACCACCCCGTCAGGAGAAGGGCGGCCTTTAAAGCCACCGGTACCCACCAGGCGTTTGTCGGTTTTATGAATAGCTAAATAGAAAAACCACCCCAGCAGGGATGGGTCATTGCGTAATTTATCATAAGCAACCAACACCATTTCAGGATATTCTGTCCACTGTTCTGGTACGTCTATCCCCAACGTTTGGGCTAATGCTTCATTCCCATGCAAAAGCGCTTCAAAGTGTTTCAACGTGCAGGGCAACAACTGTAACCTCAAGGTTTGGATCATAAGCGAAAACTAGTAAAGGATTTTGGGAAAAGCAAGGGGCATGCCAAGAAGAATTGACAGATTTTAAATGACAAAAAGCCGGGAGAAATTTCTCCCGGCCCTGGAAAGAAAAAGATGTTAATGCGCTTCCAGCCAGTTTTTGCCGGTTCCGATCTCAGCTTCTACCGGAACTGCCAAGGGCATGGCATTGCGCATGCCTTCAATGATCAGGGGTTTAATGATCTCCACTTCGTCCAGATGGGCATCAAACACCAACTCGTCATGCACCTGCAGGATCATTTTGGATTTGAAGTTATGGTCCCGGAAGGTTTTATGCAGGGAGATCATGGCCAGTTTGATCATATCTGCGGCCGTACCCTGGATGGGCATGTTAATGGCATTCCGTTCTGCGAAACCACGAACCACGGCATTGGAGGAATTGATATCTTTTAACCAGCGTTTGCGGCCCAGCAATGTTTGCACATAGCCGGTCTTTTGGGCAAACTTCACCTGGTCTTCCATGTATTTTTTAATGTTGGGATATTGCGCAAAATAGTTATCGATCAGCATTTTGGCTTCGCCGCGTGCGATGCCCAGGTTTTCACTGAGGCCAAATGCGCTCACGCCGTAAATAATGCCGAAGTTCACACTTTTGGCGTTGCGGCGCATATCAGAAGAAACGTCTGCAATGTCTACCCCGTATACTTTTGCTGCGGTGGCGGTGTGAATGTCCAGCCCGCTGCGGAAGGCTTCCATCATATTTGCATCCTCACTGATGGCGGCAATGATCCGTAATTCTATCTGGGAATAATCCGCGGAAAGTAGTGTGTACTCCTCACTTTTTGGTACAAAAGCTTTCCTTACCTCGCGGCCCCTTTCTGTACGGATGGGGATGTTCTGGAGATTTGGATTATTGGAGCTGAGTCTGCCCGTTACTGCCACGGCCTGGTTGAAAGAAGTATGTACCCTGTTTGTACGCGGGTTCAGCATTAAGGGCAGTGCATCCACATAAGTGGATTTCAGTTTGCTCAGTTCCCGGAAGGCCAGGATACTATCTACGATAGGATGTTTGCTGGCCAGTTTGGTCAGTACATCTTCACCTGTAGCATATTGACCGGTGCGGGTTTTCTTGGCTTTAGGGTCCAGCTGCAATTTGTCAAACAACACTTCGCCTAATTGTTTGGGAGAAGCCAGGTTAAATCTTACACCCGCCTGCTGGTAAACACTTTCTTCTGATTTGCGGATATCTGTTTCCAGTTCTTTGGAATAGTCTGCCAGCGCTTTCATATCAATGGCAATACCTTCGTATTCCATATCTGTGAGTACTTTCACCAGCGGGTTCTCCACTTCGTAAAAAACCTTTTCCACATCCTTTTCTGTGACCAGCGGGAGGAATTTACCTTTCAGTTGCAAAGTAATGTCTGCATCTTCCGCAGCATATTCTTTGATCTTTTCTATTTCCACATCCCGCATGGTGCCCTGGCCTTTTCCTTTTTTGCCGATGAGCGTTTCAATGGATACAGGAGCATACTGCAGGTATTGTGCACTCAGCAGGTCCATACTGCGCCGGCCTTCCGGCTCAATGAGATAATGCGCCAGCATGGTGTCGAACAGTTTTCCTTTCACTTCAATGCCATACCATTTCAGCACGATCATATCATACTTGGTGTTCTGGCCAATGAAAAGGGCGTCTTCTCTTTCAAATACCTGGCGGAATTTTTCCAGGATCTCTTTTACTACAAACTGATCAGGAGGTAATGGTACATACCATGCTTCGCCGGGTTTTACGGCAAAGCTCATTCCCACTATTTCTACTGCATTAGCATCTGTTCCCGTAGTTTCTGTATCAAAGCTGATCTCCGGTTCTTTCATCAGCACGGCGATCAGTTCTGCATGTTTTTCCGGGGTATCTGCAAGATGATAAGTATGCGGTGTATTGTCGATGTTTTTATCTGCCACCAGTCCAACGGATTCAATGGCTTCAGCAGAGGCCGCAAGGTTTTCAGCAGGAGAGGCGGTAGCATTACCAAAAAGGTCCTGCTGCACCGGTTTTGCTTCTCCGCCGATAGCATTGAAGGTATCTCCCAGTATGCGTTTGCCTAATGTTTTAAATTCCAGTTCCGCGAAGATCTCAGTCAGTGCTTCCTTGTTCACTTCTGTACAGCAGAAATCTTCCTCATGAAAATCTACGGGCACATTGGTGATGATGGTAGCGAGTTTTTTGGAGAGGATGGCACTTTCTGTTCCTGCTTTGATCTTTTCGCCCATTTTACCGGGGATCTTATCGGCATTGGCGAGGATGTTTTCCAGGGAGCCCCATTCCGCCAATAATTTCATGGCTGTTTTTTCTCCTACGCCGGGGATGCCGGGAATGTTGTCCACCGCATCACCCATCAGGCCCAGGATATCTATTACCTGGCTTACATCTTTGATCTGCCAGCGTTCGCATACTTCTTTAGGGCCGAGGATCTCTTCCTTATTGCCCAGTGCGGGCGGCTTCCAGATGAAAATATTATCTTTTACCAACTGGCCGTAATCTTTATCCGGTGTTACCATGTACACTTCATACCCTTGTGCGGCAGCCTGCCAGGCAACGGTACCGATGATATCGTCCGCTTCATATCCATCCAGTTCCAGTACCGGAATGTTGAACCCTTCGATGATCCGTTTGATATCGGGGATGGAAGAAATGATATCTTCCGGGGCTTCTTCCCGGTTGGCTTTGTAATCAGCAAAATCCGTGTGGCGTTCGGTAGGGGCATGTGTGTCAAAAGCCACGGCAATGTGTGTGGGTTTTTCTTTGTTCAGGAGGTCCAGCAGGGTAGAGGTAAATCCAAACTGGGCGTTGGTGTTACGTCCTTTACTGGTGAGCCTTGGGCTTCTGATCAATGCATAATAGGCGCGATAGATAAGCGCCATGGCGTCTAATAAAAAGAGTTTCTTGCTCATTCGGTAAAAGTAAACAATTACCTATTCGCAAGATCATATTACCTAATTTTGCGGCCATGAAAAGGATTTATTATTTGTCGAGCTGCAGTACATGCAAACGGATCCTGGATGAAACGGATGCTGTAGGAAAGGGCTATGCATTACAGGATATCAAGAAGGACAAGATCACACCGGAGCAGTTGGACGATATGCGTAAACTGGCGGGGAGTTATGAAGCATTGTTCAGCCGCCGTTCTCAGAAATACAAACCGATGGGCCTGGCGGAAAGAGAATTAACAGAGGACGATTACCGTTCCCTTATACTGGAAGAATACACTTTCCTGAAACGGCCGGTAACTATTATCGGGAAGAAAATATTTGTGGGGAGTGAGAAAAAGACGGTGGAATCACTGAAAGAAACCATCTGATCTTTCGTTAATCAATTCCAAATGCGTTAAAATCTTAAAGTGTTTTCGCGAAGGTTTGCACCACTTTTTTATAGGCTTCCATGTCCTGCCCATGTTGAAAAGTGGTGAAAGGGAATGTTTTTACAGCCTCCAGTGCTTTTTGCAGGTTGAACTGGTGTTGCGGCAGGCTGTAGAAGTAACCTTTCTCCATTAGATATTTCCCCAGGTACTCCTGTTCAGATTGGCCGGGAGTGGGGATAAGAATGGCTTTCTTATTGAGTTTGGCGAGGTCCATGAGGGTCGTATAACCGGAGCGGCTTAATACCATATCCGATGCCAGCATGGCTTCGTTCAGTTCTTTTGCGCCCAGGTGGCTCACCTGGAAAACCCCGGGGGCGATCTCTCTCTTTTCCGCCTGGTCCGGCCGGCCGCTGACGATCAGGGCTTTCATGCCCGGAATTTGCTTAACCTGTGCCAGCAGCAGTTCTTCGAGGTTTGTGCGTTGAGGCTCGGGCCCGGAAATTAATGCCAGCAGGTCGTATTTCTTTTCCACATTATCCATGGGCACAAAACGGGAAAGGCAGCCCAGGTAAGTGGTGTGTTCCGGCAGCGTGCCGGGATGTGCCAAAACCCCGCTTAGATTGGGTTCCCCGGCAAAATCGGGGATCCAGCAGGCAGCGTAACGGTTGATGTATTTATAATTGATCTTTTGCAGCAGGCGCTCGGTGATACCGCCAAAGGGGGTTTTAATGAGCAGCTGGTGAGAGATGAACACACAGGGAATATCAGGATGATAGAGACCGAAACGGTTGTCTGATATCACGGCATCTATGCCAAGATCCGCCACCGTCTTACGTAACCAGGCCTGTTCATAACGAACGGCCTTCCAGATCTTAGGGATCTGCTGTATTATTTTCAAGCCAAAAAAGAGGCCTTTCTGAGAGTATTGAATTTGATAACCGGGAAGGGGTAGAATGTTGATCTGCGGGAATTCCCGGGAAAGCAGGGCGGCGTGTTTTCCTTCCGCCGCAATAAGTACTTCACAACCAGCGTTTAATAGTTCATGGATCAGCGGGATGTCGCGCGTGGCGTGGCCTAGACCCCAATCCAATGGTACAACGAGAACTTTTTTCTGCACAAGGGTGTGTGTGGACAAATAATTAGAAATTTTATGCGAAAATAGCTTAATTTAGAAATGACCATTGTTAAGAAACGGTAAACTCTTTTAAGCTGGCAAATGCAATATTCAATAAGTTTTTTTATAATGCACTATGAAAAAGTTTAAATGGGGTTTTATCTTCTTATTTATGGTTAGCTTAATGTGGCAAGGTTGCAGCGTGTTGAAAAAGAATGATTGTGGTTGCCCGCCGATGCAGAAAGGGCGGATGAAACATTAGAAGACAAGACTAGCACACTCTATACCGGAAGCCATCCTTGAGAAACCGAAATGTGGGGGAAACACGTTATCGAAAAATATGTCAACAACAAATAAAACAATCAATTAGCATGAAGCCTGTAGAGAGGGATTTACTCATCTTGCTACATGAAGATCGTTACAACGAGCAGGAGATCCAGCATGAGGTTAAGCAGATCAGCGATATGTTATCGTTGGTAGAAACTATGGATTACCTCGCCCGTGCAACAGAAGTAGCAGACTGCAATAAACACCGTGTTAGCAGTAAACGCCGCATCCTGGAACGAGCCTTCTTTCGTAAAGAGCCAAAAGCATTTGAGTTCATCGTCCACAAAAACTGATCGTAACATTTCATCCCTGTCCGGTAGTATTTCCTACCCGATTGCCTACTGCCCTCCAACCTATACACCAGCGATTAATTAAACCGGAAAACATTCCATAGCACTCGCAATGTTCATTTTATGAACGTTAACTTCTTATGCTATGAATTAAATTTCTTCTTGTAGATTTGCGAGCAAACAATATCCGTTGTGATGATAGACTTTTCGCACCTGCAGGATTTTCTTACGCCTGTTTCCAAAACACAATTGCATGATGATGAAGAATACGACGATCTGCAGATCGGCCGTACGATAGACCTGTATGAAGAAGAAAATATCCCTGACCTGGATACGGCGGACATTATCTTATTAGGTGCGGGCGAAGAAAGAGGTAACGGCACCATCAGTGGCGGCAACGCAACCCCGGATGCTATCCGCCGCGAATTTTACAGGCTGTATCACTGGCATAAAGATGTACGCCTTGCTGATGCAGGCAACCTCATTGCCGGCCGCAGTCTTACAGATTCTTATGCTGCACTCAAAAGTGTGCTTACAGAACTGATCGATGCCGGAAAAACAGTGATCATACTCGGCGGCTCTCATGATCTTACTTACGCACAATACCAGGCTTATGCCGGCAAAAAATACATCATTGAAGTAACGGTGGCAGATGCGTTGATAGACCTCCAGGAAAACTCTCCTGTACGCTCCCAGCGCTTCCTGCTGGATATGTTCATGGAACAGCCCAACTATATCCGCCACTATAACCATATCGGCTTCCAGAGTTATTTTGTACAGCCCCGCATGCTGGAAACACTGGATAAATTACGCTTCGATTGTTTCCGCCTCGGCAATGTGCGCGAGAATATGGAAGACATAGAACCTGTACTCCGCAATACCGATCTTTTTAGTGTGGATGTTAATATGATCAAATATACAGATGCCCCGGCCAATTCTCTTTCTCCGAACGGATTCAGCGGAGAAGAAGCCTGCGCACTTTCCCGTTATGCGGGCATGAGTTCGCAGCTCAGTACCTATGGTATTTTCGGATATAATGCGGCAAAGGATAAAGACAACCTTACCGCCAAACAGATCTCTCAAATGCTGTGGTACTTTATGGACGGCAGATCTGTAAAGAACAAAGAAGCCCTTTTAACAGAACGTGAATCTTTCCTCGAATTTCACATCGCATTTGCAGACATCGATACCGTTTTCCTGAAGAGTAAAAAAACAGGCAGATGGTGGATGCAATTGCCGGATAAAACATTTGCGCCCTGCGCCTACAGTGATTACCTGCGGGCCAGCAACAATGAAATTCCGGAACGCTGGATGCGGAGCCAGGAAAGACTTTAAAACACAACTATGGTCACTACCCGCAGAGCAAGGGCGGTACGGTTAAACCTCATTCAGAATTCGCAGGATGCAGCATTGATAGCTATTGGTGTGCTCCTTGCCAGTATCGGGCTGAGAGGTTTCCTGCTGCCGAATGGATTCCTCGATGGAGGCGTAACGGGAATTTCGCTGTTGGTGAACAGGCTCACCGGCTGGTCTTTTTCCGTATTACTCATCTTGATCAATGCCCCTTTTATTTTGCTGGCGTATAAACAGCTTTCCAAAAGGTTCACCATTAAAACCATTGCGGCTATTATAGGCCTGGCCACCTGCCTGGTGCTCATAAAGGTCCCTACCTTCACACAGGATAAATTGCTGATCGCCATCTTTGGCGGATTCTTCCTGGGAGCGGGGATCGGCATGTCTATCCGGGGAGGTGCCGTATTGGATGGAACGGAAGTACTGGCGCTTTATATCAACCGCAAAACCGTATTGTCTGTAGGCGAAGTGATCATGTATTTTAACGTGCTGCTTTTTGGAGTGGCCGCGGTACTGATTAATGTGGAAACAGCCATGTATGCGATGCTCACTTATTTTTCCGCCTCCAAAACCGTGGATTTTGTGATCCAGGGTTTTGAAGAATATATTGCGCTCACTATTATCTCAGAAAAAAGTGAACTGATCCGAAAAACCCTAACACTGAAATTAAAAAAAGGGGTTACCGTGTTCAAAGGCAAGAGTGGCTTTGGTAAGCGGGGTCAAAAAAATGAAGAGATCGACATCGTGTATACTGTTGTTACCCGCCTGGAGGTACATAATATCATAGATGAGATTGAAAGAATCGATGAAAAAGCGTTTATTGTGCAACACAATATTAACGACACACGTGGCGGGATGATAAAAAAACGCGCCACACATCATTAATCCACTCTTCAATTGTACCACATGAAAAACGGTTTTACTACCGCACTGCTCATGATCTCAACAATGACCGCATTTGCACAGGAAAGGATAGACCTTTATCCTGGCCAGCCTGAACTCAAAATAGCAGGCGGCCGTAAGATAGACGATGTACCACATATCGATCATTACCCGGCAGCCCCGGATAAAAAAACCGGTGAAGCCATATTGATCTGCCCCGGTGGCGGATACCAGCACCTGGCCATAGACCATGAGGGAAAAGACATTGCCGCGTTTTTCACCGCACAGGGTTTTGAAGCCATTGTACTGCATTACCGTTTGAACGATGCAGAAAATAAAGGCTCCCGCTTCCCTTCTCAGTACAACGATGTAACCAATGCCATGCGCCTGGTGAAATCCAAAGCTGCAGCCTGGAAGCTGGACCCGGAAAAGATAGGTGTAATAGGTTTTTCAGCCGGAGGGCATCTTGCTTCCACGCTCACCACCATGATCATTCCTGCGAACCCGGCCGCAAAGAATGAACTGGAAAAATGGAGTTCCCGCCCGGCCTTTGCCATCCTGGTTTATCCTGTTATCAGCATGAGCGAAAGCTTCCGGCATAAAGGCAGCACCGTGAATTTATTGGGCCCCGGTGCATCGCAGGCCATGATGGATTCTTTATCTACGGACAAAAGAGTAACAGCGCAAACGCCTCCTACTTTCCTGGTACATTCAACAGATGATAAAGTGGTACCGGTAGAGAACAGCTGGGCGTTCTATTCCGCGTTGAAGAAAAACAATATTTCCGCTTCTTTGCATATATACGATCACGGCGGCCATGGATATGGTATGGGGCCGAAAGATCCTGTACTGAACAGCTGGCCCGGCCTGGCTGTACAATGGCTGAGAGGTGTAGTATTTAAACCGAAAAGTTAAGAGAGGATGAGGTGTATTTTAGTTGTATGTTTTTGCATGATGAGTGTGGCTGCCGCAAATGCGCAGCAGTCCAGGCAGTTTGCCAGCTGGCTGGCTTCTTTCAATACCATCGCTATTCCAAAAACAAAGTTCAGCATTCACCTGGATGCGCAGGTGCGCAGTACACATGAATGGAGAGAATTTCAAACATTCATTGTACGTCCGGGACTGAATTACCATGTAAGAAAGAACATGATCGCTACAGTCGGTTATGGCTGGGTGCATAATCTCCGCGCGGTGCAGGATGTATCTGCATATCTTTCAGAACATCGCATCTGGGAGCAATTCATCGTTAATCATAAGCTGAGTTTTATTCCCATACAACACCGCTTCCGCGTGGAACAACGTTTTATCGGAACGCCTGTTGTAAATAATAACAAACTGGAAAAAGATGGCCATGAACTGGCACACCGCTTCCGTTATTTCCTGCGGGGTATTGTTCCATTCAACGGAGAGCAGACCTTTACGAAGGGCGCTTTTGCGGCTGTACAGAATGAACTGTTCCTGAACTTTGCCAATACAGATGCGGTGAATGGAAAAGTGTTTGACCAGAACCGTGCGTACCTGGCTGTGGGTTATCGTTTCAGCCGCCAGTTCGATCTGGAGGCCGGTTACCTGAATCAATATATTTCCGGGAGAGGCGCTGCTCGCAGCACAGTGCATGTGTTGCAGCTGGCGGGTTACCTGAGGCTATAAAAGAAAAGGCGGTCTGTTACAGACCGCCTTTTTTATTGATAGCTTGCCTGCTTTGAAAAGGCTCGCAGCATTTCATCATCCCAGAAAACTATCCGCTTCCCTGTAAGCCTTGATCAAAGCCAGTTCCCCGTCTTTACCCGGCAATGCATTACCATGCTCCATGCCCATCACTCCTTTGTAACCTTTGGTGTGCAGGTGTTTGAAGATGTTCTTGTAATTGATCTCACCCGTACCTGGTTCTTTACGGCCGGGATTATCACCGATCTGTACGTAGGCAATTTCATCCCAGCAAAGATTCATGTTGGTGATCAGCTGCCCTTCATTCTTCTGCATATGATAGATGTCGAACAATATTTTGCAGGAAGGGCTGTTCACCGCGCGGCAGATCATATAGGTCTGATCAGAATTGCGGAGGAACAGGTCCGGCGTATCGCTTAGTGGCTCCAGAACCATGGTGAGCCCGCCTTTTTCCAGGATCTCAGAACCCCGGCGCAGCGCATCGATCACGTTGCCCGTCTGAACACCGATTGGCAGTTTGCGTTCAAAGAAACCGGGCACTACAGTTGCCCATTTAGCATTCACTCGTTTGGCCAGTTCTACGGAACGTTCGCAGGTTTTCAGGAACAGGTCCAGGAATTCTTTTTTGCCGGTAGTGAGGGAAATTTTCCAGTTGTCTCCACCGTCTATCACAAAAACACCCATCCGCATATTCAGTTTTGCCAGCAGTTCACCGATCTTGTTTTGAAGGGCGGTATCACGGCCCAGCATGCCATTGTCCTCAATAGACCGAAACCCTTGATCATGCATGAATTTGATCTGGTCCAGGAAGTCGTCCCCGGCACTGTTTTTGAACATTCCGGCATGGGGGGCATAGTCCAGGTTAAAGGTTTTCCCTGCCGCGGCAGGCTTTGTATCTGCAGCGTTTGCAGCAGTGGCCGCACCGCCAAGGGCCAGGGCTGAAATGCCTGCCAGTGTGCCTTTTTGAAGGAATGTTCTTCTTTCCATAGCGTGATAGTTTAAATGCTGAATCCGAAATTTAATAGCTTTTCCATGTAAAAACGAGAGATTTCAGAAATTAACCTAAACTCCCGCTATTTTAACCAATATTGAAACATAAGCATTAATTTTTGACGTTTGTAAAATAATTATTGCATTCAACCATCAAAATCGATAAATTCACACGCTTAATAATTCACACGTCTAGCAATGAGAAAGAAAACTGTGGCCATTTTACTCGCAGGGATAGTGACCAGCGGGGCTTACGCTCAGAACAACGAACCATTTACCGCCTACGAACAGAAAGTACCAGGATCAGATGTACCCATCAAAATGGTGCCGGTGAAAGGAGGCGAGTTCCTGTTGGGCAGCCCGGCTAAGGAAAAAGGAAGGAACGCAGACGAAGGGCCGCAAAAGAAGGTGAAGATTGACCCTTTCTGGATGGGCGCTTACGAGGTGACGTTTGATCAGTATGATGTGTATTCAGACGCAGAAAAAGATAAAACCCCATTGCCGGATGGTATGACGAGGCCCAGTCCTCCTTATATCGATCTGACACTGGGAATGGGAAAAGGAGGCGGATTTCCGGCCAACAGTATGAGCCAGTATGCAGCACTGATGTATTGCCGCTGGCTGTATGGTAAAACCGGTGTTTTTTACCGTCTTCCTACAGAAGCAGAATGGGAATATGCCTGCCGCGCAGGGTCTACCACAGCATTTCCTTTTGGGGATGATGCTTCCAAACTCGGAGAATATGCCTGGACGCAGGAGAACAGCGAAGAGGTATATCATAAAGTAGGAGAAAAGAAACCCAATGCCTGGGGTTTATATGATATGATGGGTAATGTGGGAGAATGGACGCTGGACCAATACGATGAAAAAGGGTATGAAAAAGCGGCGGCAGAAAATCCCTGGAATCAGCCCACCGTAAAAACGCCACGCACCATCAAAGGAGGTACTTACCTGGAACCGGCTACAGCAGCCCGTTGCGCTGCCCGCCTGAAATCAGATGAGTCCTGGAACAACCGTGATCCTCAGATCCCCCGCAGTAAATGGTGGAATGCGGATGCTCCGTTCATCGGGTTCCGGATCATTCGTCCGGTAAAGCAACCGACCAAGGCAGAGGCAGAAAAATTCTTTGCAGACGTTATCGATAAATTCGTGGGCGCCCGCTAGGATTTAACAGTAGGAATACGTAATTTCTGATAGCTAATCGTCTATTTATAAATCACCAAGGACTTAAACGCTCCCTGTAAAATACCCATCATGGAAAACGAAAAATCACCATCATTCCACGGACAAAGCCGCAGAGACTTTGTAAAACAATCCTCCCTGCTTGCGGGCGGACTGCTGGCAGCGCCTATCATTGCTGAGGCCAGCCAGGCGAATTATTTTTCCGGAGCACCCGGCGTTATCAAAGTTGCGCTGATCGGTTGCGGTGGCCGCGGTACCGGAGCTGCTGTTCAGGCACTGAGCACTAAGCAAAATGTACAACTCGTTGCGATGGCAGATGCTTTCAAAGACAGGTTGGATGGAAGCTTCAATGAAATTGTTGATTCCATGAAAGCTACACCTGAACGTGTGAAAGTTGCCGAAGCAGATAAATATGTAGGCTTCGATGGATACAAAGAAGCCATCGCGAAAGCAGATGTGGTGATCCTCACCACCCCTCCCGGTTTCCGCCCTATTCACTTTGAAGAAGCTATCCGCCAGGGCAAACATGTATTCATGGAAAAACCCGTGGCTACAGACCCTGCTGGTATCGCCAAGGTTTTGGAGACTGCAGAAAAAGCAAAAGCAAAGAAACTGAACGTGGTAGTAGGTTTGCAACGCCGCTATCAAACCTCTTACCTGGAACTGTACAAACGCGTAAAAGATGGTATCATTGGTGATATCACTTCCATGCAGGTATATTGGAACCAGGGTGCATTGTGGGTGAAACCACGCAAACCGGAGTATACAGAAATGGAATACCAGATGCGTAACTGGTATTACTTCAACTGGCTTTGCGGCGATCATATCGTAGAACAACACATTCACAATATAGACGTAGGTAACTGGTTCAAAGGAGAGATCCCTGTAACCGCAATGGGAATGGGTGGCCGTGCCATCCGTACCGGTAAAGAGTTTGGTGAGATCTATGATCACCACTACGTGGAGTACCGTTATGCTGACGGTGTGGTAATGAACGCACAATGCCGTCACTGGAAAGATGCCGTGAGCCGTGTGGACGAAGAGATCATTGGTACAAAAGGCCGCGTGATCTGCGACAAAGGCCGGATCCTGGATAGCAAAGGGAAGACCATTTACCAGTTCGACAGGAAACAGGAGAACCGTCCTTACCAGGCAGAACACGATGAACTGTTTGCAGCAGTTGCGGCTGGTCAATACAAATTCGAAGATGCAAAGAGAGGTGCAGAAACCACACTCACTGCTATCATCGGCCGTTTGGCTACTTATTCCGGTCAAACCATTGCGTTCGAAAAAGCACTGGCTTCCGGTCTGAACCTGCAACCAGCGAAGTATGCATTTGACGCACCTCCGCCGATACTGCCTGATGCAGATGGTAACTATGCTTACGCAAAACCAGGCATCACTAAATATTTCAGCTGATTGAAATAATGTAACACCATACTGAAAACCTCCTGATCATTCAGGAGGTTTTCTTTTTCTGTTAAAACGGAGTAACTTAAAGGAATGAGATTATACTTATCGTTGGTGGCTATCCTGGTAGCAGGTGCCGCAACCGCCCAGCCTAAGAATATCCGTCAATGGGCCAACCAGGATGTTTTAGATACAAAGCCCCTGGCCGGAGCACATGTGGGTATCAGCATCATGGACCCTGCAACAGGAAAATACTGGATACAGTACCAGGATGATAAGTTCTTCATGCCCGCTTCCAACACCAAGATCTTCACGCTTTTCACCGGACTTCAGTTACTGGGAGATTCCCTTCCCGGCATGCGTTACACAGAAAACGATACGGCCATTTATATACAAGGCACGGCAGACCCTTCTTTCCTGCATCCTGATTTTACAGCGCAGCGGGTGAAAGACTTTTTAACGCAAACGAATAAACGGATCTGGTATCAGCCGGCAATGATCAAAAATAAAAGGTTCGGCCCCGGATGGGCCTGGAGCGACTATGCAGATTATTATCAACCGGAATTAAATGAATGGCCCATGTATGGAAATGTGGCCCGCATAAAAATACAAGGCAGCCATTATACCATGGTGCCGGAATATCCTACCCGTTCAGGAGAACCACTGCCCAACGAAGTATTGGCAGACCGGGAAGAAAGGGAAAATGAATTTGTGTTACACTTCCGGCCGGAAGACAGAGCAGCACATGATTTTGAAGTGCCTTTCATTACAGGCGGCAATGAACAGCTCCTGCAAAGGTTACAGGATACATTGCATAAGCAGGTTGGCTTGTTACCAGTGCGCGCTGCGAGTACAGGTGCCATACTGAAGAGTATTCCTGTAGATACGCTCTTTCAACCCATGATGCACCGCAGCGATAACTTCTTTGCAGAACAGATATTAATGATGTGCGCCTCGGCTAAGTGGGATACCATTGATTCACGTAAAGTGATCGGTTATATGCTGGACAGCACCTTGAAGGATCTGCCGCATCCACCCAGCTGGGTAGATGGTTCCGGGCTTTCCCGTTACAATCTTTTTACCCCGCGGGACTTTGTTACAGTGCTTGAAAAATTATACAAAACCTATCCCAAAGAAAGGCTGTATCCGCTTTTCCCCACCGGCGGCAAAGGCACCTTACGTAATTATTACCAGGCCCTGCCGGGAAGGTTATATGCGAAAACCGGAACGTTGAGTGGCTGTGTGGCATTGAGCGGATTCCTCGTAACCAAAAATGGAAAAACGCTGATCTTTAGTGTGCTGGTGAATAACCATAACAGTACCTCAACCGCTGTGCGCAGAGCTGTGGAGACGTTTTTAGTGAGAGTAGCGAACAACTAAAGCTAGCCCGCAAACCATAAAATAATTATAATAACCCACGAAAAAAAGGCCTCCCGTTTCCGGAAGGCCTTTAAAAGACATAAGAAAAGATTACTTAACGATCTTCAACTCATTAATGATATTCTTTGCACCACCCAGTTTATCAATGCACCATAATACATAGCGCACATCCACACAAATGGTACGGTTATAATTCTTGTCGAATTGGATCTTGTGGCTCAGCGCTTCGTAGTTACCATCAAAAGCAAGTCCGATCAGCTCTCCGTTTCCATTGATAACAGGAGAACCGGAGTTACCGCCTGTGATATCATTTGTAGTGATAAAGCCGACAACCAGGTCGTTACGTTTGAGGTCCTTATACTGGCCGAAATCTTTTTTCTTCACCAGGTCTACATAACCCGGAGGCAGATCAAATTCATAATCGCCCGGGATGTATTTTTCCAGCACACCGGCAGAGGTGGTCACATAATCATAAGCCACCGCATCCTTTGGAGCATAAGGTTTCACCTGCCCGTAAGAGAGACGCATGGTGAAGTTCGCATCCGGATAGCGGGATTTATTGGGGTTCATTTGCATTTCCCCTTTCAGGTAAAGGCGGTTGAGCTCGGTGGTTTGTGCAGCAAATTGTGCAAACAGCGGAGCATATTTACCCACGTAGTTTTTCACGAAAGCAGAGGCATAAGCATATGCCGGATCGTCCTGCAGGGTTACAGCATCAGGGTTTTTAACGAATGCGCTCCATTTGGCATCATTGAAGATCATGGTATTGGCGAACACTGAGGCGGCCCATGTTTTGTAAGTCTTTTCATCCTGCAGGTCACCGAAGGATTTGAGGCTTTCGTAAAAACCGATCGGCTGCTGGTCTTTGGCGATATCCGTATAGAACATCTGAGCCGTAGCCGCGAGGATCTTCTGATCACTTACTTTATTTTCATCTTTCAGGAAGTTGGCGCGTGCCGCATCAGCAGCAGCCACAGCCGCATTTACATTACCTTTCTTCAGGATAGCGTCTTCAATAGAAGCGAGGGAAGAAGCAAAGGCAGCAAGCGGAGAACCTAAAGTTGCTTCACGCAGATAGATGCGGTGTTTAGCATAAGGTTCCCAGGCTTTGTAAGCCTTTTCATATTGTGCAAACACGTTTTCAAATTCGGGTTTGCCCTTAGCCCATTGTTGGTAAGCAGCTTCCTGTTTTTGTTTTTCTTCATATACATGGTACTTCAGCAGTTGTTTGCTTTCACCGTCAAAGAATTTCCAGTAGTTGGCGATACCTGCGTAAGAAGAAGCCAGTTGCAGTTTCACAGCAGGGTCTTTCTTCATTTCCTCAAACATATATTTAAGACGGATGTCGCGCAGATTAACTGTAGAAGGATTTTCGATATCGGTTTTCAGTTTTACGCCGAAAGAAGTTTCATAACGCGTGGTACCTCCGGGATAACCAAAGATCATGGCGTAATCATTTTCTTTCACCCCTTTGATAGATACCGGCAGAAAAGACTTTGCTTTCATGGGGATGTTCTCAGGGTTATGGGCAGCAGGTTTGCCATCTTTGCCGGTATATACGCGGAATACAGAGAAGTCTCCGGTATGGCGTGGCCATTCCCAGTTGTCCGTATCGCCACCGAATTTACCAATGCTTTCAGGAGGGGTACCTACCAGGCGGATATCCGTATAACGTTCGTAAATAAAGAGGATGTATTGGTTACCGGCGTACATGGGAACAACACGTCCTTCATAACCGGTACCATCTGTGGCGGCTTTGATGATATTGCCATAAGCAGCCTGCAGTTTGGCGTTACGCTCATTGGCTGCGGCGCCTTGCAAAGCACTGTCTACTTTGGTGGTAACATCTTCCACGCGCACCAGGAATTGCACAAACATGTTTTTGGAAGGGATCTCTTCCTGTTTGCTTCTGGCATAGAAACCATCTTTCAGGTAGTTTTTCTCCACACTGCTGGCAGCGGCGATGGCGCCATAACCACAGTGGTGGTTGGTGAAGATCAGACCTTCACTGCTCACTATTTCTCCGGTACATCCACCGTTGAAGATAATGATGGCGTCTTTCATGGAGGATTTGTTGATGCTGTACAACTGTTCTTTTGTGAGCTTCAGTCCTTTTTTCACCATGTCGGCATAGACTTGCTGACCCAGGAGATATGGTAACCACATACCTTCATCTGCTTTCGCCAGCTTCACCGAAAGTAACAGGAGCAGCAGGAATAGATTTTTCTTCATAGTTCAGATTTTGTAAAGAGGCCCAAACCTAGCGAAATTTTTGATAATAGTGCTGCCGCTGATGGATTTACCTCTTTCGGCGAACATAAGAGATAAGTTTAATTTGTTGTTAATTGCAGAACAATTACAGGGGCCGGATGTTAAAATGGCTTGAAGATTGATCATACTTTTTCATGCACCATAAAACCAAACTATGAAACAGGTACTTTTTGGCGGCTTAGCCGCTTTATCGATGTTTATTTATGCCTGTCAGGGCACCAGCAAAAACACAGGAGGAGACACTTCTGCCGTGGTAACCACCGCTTCCCCTTCCTGGAAACTGGAAGGCACCCGCTGGAAGCTGAAGGAATTTCCGGCGAACCCTATCGCGATCCCGCCCAGCGAAAAGGACATCTATATTTCCTTTGTGGATACTTCTTCCCAGATCCAGGGATTTTTGGGCTGTAATGGCTTTGGTGGCAAATACCTTGCTACGGACAAGGGGGATCTTCAGATCTCCGATGTGGTCTCTACACAAATGGCTTGTCCTTCCCTGGATGTGGAGAATGCGTTGGGGAAAGCAATGGCTGCCACCAGTAAGTATACGATCGATAAAGACCTCCTGCGTTTACA
Organism: Chitinophaga niabensis; assembly: GCF_039545795.1. Taxonomy (NCBI): domain Bacteria; kingdom Pseudomonadati; phylum Bacteroidota; class Chitinophagia; order Chitinophagales; family Chitinophagaceae; genus Chitinophaga; species Chitinophaga niabensis. The sequence goes on from NZ_CP154260.1 coordinate 6,284,424, forward strand.
GCGGGGAGATTCTATTCTGGCAACATTCACAGCTATCCAACAATAAAACATAAAGCATATGCAAAAGTATTTTTTAATAATGGCAGCCGCGGCAACGTTCATGGCCTGCCAGAGCAATACCAGTAATACGCAGACCACCACAGATTCTGCTGCTGATAAAATGAAAGAGGGAGTGGAGCAGGTGAAAGAAGGTGTAGAAATGAAAGCAGATACCGTAGGTGCTTACCTCAAAGAACAGAAAGAAATAGCACAGGCGAAGTTGAAAGAAAAAAGAGATGAACTGGATGCGAAGATTGAAGAGTTAAAGAAAGACGGCAGCAAGAAAAGCGAACGTGCGCGCAAAAGATTGGAAGAGGCAAGAGATGATCTGAATAAGACCATGGAGGATGTGAAGAATAGTACCGTGGAAGCCTGGGAGGAAACGAAGAAAGGAATGGATAAATCGCTGAAGAAAGCAGATAGTGAGTGGGAGGAATTTAAGCGTGATTTTAAAGAGTTGTTCAGATAGAAAAGGAAGGTGTTCAAACGAACACCTTTTTTGTTTAGATGGGCTGGTATAAAGGAATCCGATCATTTTGCCGACATCGGAAAAATGATCAAGAATGATTTCATCTTTTTATTTAGATCCCCAACAGCGCTGGTTTCCAATCATCTTATTTACATCAATAAAATGATGAGTAAAAGAAGGGGCCAGCCTTGATCAATTCATTTTAATTCGCCAGAGATGTGACTTCCGATCATTTTGTCGATATCGACAAAATGATGGAATGAAATAAGGCCCATACGATATTATTTAGCTATATCTGTATTTTTTCCGGACGATATTACCTGCTATATCATGTACCCATAGCCAGATACTTTCACCTTCCTGTATATCCCCGAGGTTATATTCCCAGAGATCATTCTTTAATAGGGCGAAGCCGGTTCTCTTTTCTGTGCCGGAGGGGTCCTGAATGGCAACTTTTACTTTTTCTACGCGGTGTTTACCCCTGGCTTTGATGGCGATGGTCTTTTCCTCTACACTTACTTCCACTTCCGGTTTATGGTATGCATCCTGGAAGGCTGCGTTGAAAGCAGTCTGGCCGGGTTTGGCGATGGACTTGTAGAAGGCCTTCTTAGCGGGGTCTTTAATGACCTGTTTGGCGAAATCGTTCGCTCTTTTGAAGCGTTCCTGGTTCGCGATCTGGGTGGGCGTTTTAGGCGGGTATGGTTTCGGTGGTTTGCACATAATGGTTTTTCCGTTCCGTTGACGGAAAACTACCTGGCCACCGAAAGTTCCGGTTGCCCCGCGGGTAATGACGTTATGTTCCGAGATTGCCATGGTACTAAGATAGATAATATCTGACACATATCAAAGCGTATCTTTAGCCTATGTCAAGCGAATATGGGATATAGGAGGGTACTAAGGAAGACGAATAAAAAAAGGGCGTCCATACAGGACGCCCTTTCAAAATTTAATAATTCAATTATCAGGAACCCAGCTTCCAGCCATCACGATAAGTTCTCTTCACAAACTGGTTAGCATCATCGAAGTTGGTGATCTTCATGTTCGGACCATCCCACAGCAGTTTAATATAACGGCCTGGATAATCAAAACCATTACCATTTGCTTTAGGCTTACGAACATCATAGCTACGGATAGCCAGGTTACCCATCAGCAAAGTCTCTGTTAACGGACCGGCAATCTCAAATGGAGAGCTGACTTCTTTCTTACCATAACCAGCGATGGCTGCATTCACCCATTGTACATAGTGCCCTTCCGGAACACGTGCAATAGTTTGTTTTACATTCACCTCTTTGCTACGGGAAGTTGGCAAAAGGGTGGGAGAGATACCATAAGTACCGCACATCATCTTACCTTTTGTACCAATAAAGATGGCACCGTTACCACCATCGCCCATTCTTTCATTTGGTCCCAGTTCTTCAGGACGTGCAGGTTGAATACCACCGTCCATCCAATGCAGTTTCACATCTGGTTTACCTTTCTTGCCTTTAAAGTTCAGGATGCAATGAGAAGAAGGAGGGCAACTGTCCGGGAAGTAACCTTGTTTGAACTCGTCAACATATACGCTACCCACACTGGCTTCTGCAGACTCAGGATAACCCAGGTCCAGCACACGGAAAGGAGGTTCCACGATATGGCAACCCATGTCTCCGAGCGCACCGGTACCATAATCCCACCAGCCACGCCAGTTGAAAGGAACCAGTTTATTTACATAATCCTTTTTAGGAGCAGTACCTAACCAGAGATCCCAATCCAGGTCTGAAGGGATCGGGGCTGGTGTTGAAGGCCAGGGAATACCTTGTGGCCAAACAGGACGGTTGGTCCAGCAGTATACTTCCTTCACATCACCAATGAGGCCGGCATTATACCATTCCATCAATTGGCGAACACCATCACCGGAAGCACCCTGGTTGCCCATTTGGGTAACTACTTTATATTTCTTCGCAGCTTCTGTGAGCATGCGCGCTTCGTAAATATCATGCGTCAGGGGTTTTTGCACGTATACGTGTTTACCCAGCTGCATAGCGGCCATTGCCTGGATAGCGTGACTGTGATCCGGGGTGGATACAGAAACGGCATCAATGTTCTTGTGTTCTTTGTCCAGCATTTCGCGGTAGTCCCTGTAAAACTTCGCTTTCGGGAAACGCTTTACAGAATTTGCGGCACGACTGTCGTGCACGTCACACAGAACGGTAATATCTGCCGGTCCTTTTGCGAACTCAGCAATATCGCTTTCTCCTTTACCGCCAACTCCAATGCCTGCTACCCTCAACTTATCGCTTGGCGCTGTGTACCCTTTACCTCCTAATACGTGACGTGGAACGATCATAAATCCTGCGGCAGCTGTTGCGGTGCCCGTTAGAAATGATCTACGTGAAATCTGGTTTCCTTTGTTATTCTTTTCCGTAACCATGATTTGATAAATTTTCGTTCAATATAATAGAAAAAACTTTAGTATTTCCAATAAAATCTATGGGCGGTTCCTTTGCTAAATCGTTTTTATACAGGGTTTGAGGAAGAAGCCCTTCCCGCAAGGCATACAAGTTAATAAATAGCCCGGTTAAGCCATCATTAAATTTGGCCGCTATGGGTATTTGTTGTTATTTTTAGCGCCATCAAAACAACCTGCTAAAATGAGTTCTACCCGCAAGCATCCGGCAGCGCTGCCGTTCTTATTCTTTTCCGAAATGTGGGAAAGGTTCGGCTTTTACCTGCTCCTGGCCATTTTACAAATGTACCTCACTGATGCTGAAACCGGCGGATGGGCTATGGACCGCAAAACAGCGGTAGATATCTTCGGTACTTTTATCGCCTTTGTTTACCTCACCCCCTTTGTGGGCGGCCTGCTGGCAGACCGGAAAATAGGATATATCCAATCCATTATCTGGGGCGGTATCCTCATGGGGATCGGCTATTGCGGTCTTGCTGTACACAACCTCACCGTTTTTTATGCCTCCCTGGCCCTCATATGTATAGGTAACGGTTTTTTCAAACCCAATATTTCAACCCTCTTGGGTAATGTATATAATGATGAACGCTACAAAGAACTGAAAGATACCGGGTACAATATCTTTTATATGGGTATCAACCTTGGGGCTTTTACCTGTACATTCATTGCTGCCTACCTGAGGAACACCATAGGATGGGGTGCTGCATTCATTGCTGCAGGTATAGGGATGTTCATTGGTGTGATCATTTTTGCGATCGGACTTAAACATTACCGGCATGCAGATGTGCGCAAACCAGAACAACCGGGAGATATGAGCCTGAACAATATTTTTGCGCAGGTATTCATTCCTGTATTGGTGGTTGGGGCCATCGGATGGTTCATTCCCGGAAATATTTTTGGTACGGATTCTACTGACGCATTCATTTTCGCCTGTCTGCCTATTGTATATTTCTTTGCCAACCTGCTGCGCAAAGCCGGTGCCACAGATAAACAGCCGGTAAAAGCCCTGCTGGCTATTTTCGCTGTATCCATTTTATTCTGGGCAGTGTTCAAACAAAATGGTACGGCACTCACCACCTGGGCACAATATTATACTGACAGAGAAATGCCGGCTGCCCTGGTTGCTCCTGCAAAAACACTCATGCTCTCTGAAACGGTGACCAATAAACAGGATTCCGTAGTATCCTACGACAATGAATTCCGTGTGATCAAAAATGCGGATGGCAAACCCGTAAAAGAATTTGGCAAACCGGTATACCTGAAAAATGTAGCGCCGGAAAAAATGCCGCCGGAAGGAGAAAGTATCAATCTTATCAACACGGAACAATTCCAATCTGTGAACCCTTTCTTCGTGATTGTGCTCACGCCACTGGTAGTTGCCTTTTTTGCTTTCCTGAGAAAACGGAAGAAAGAACCGTCCACACCTACTAAGATCGCCTGGGGCCTTGTTATTTCATCCTTGTCCACTTTTATGATGGTAGCGGCTGTGATGGCCTGTGGCAACGGACAGGAGAAAGCGTCTTTCTGGTGGCTCTTCGGATGTTATGGTGTGATCACTGCAGGGGAATTATTATTAAGTCCGATGGGGCTTTCACTGGTTTCGAAACTCAGTCCGCCGAGGCTCACTTCCCTGATGATGGGAGGTTGGTTCCTGGCTACTTCCATGGGGAATAAACTGTCTGGCGTATTAGCTGCCACATGGGATCTCTATGAGAATAAAGCGAATTACTTCCTCGTGAACTTTGTACTGCTGATCTTTTCGGCGGGGATCATATTTGTGATGTTACGCTGGTTGAACAGGGTTTTCAAAGCAAATACATAAATGAAAAGAGGGTGTTTTGCCGGCAGCGAAACACCCTCTTTGCATAAAGCACCAAGCCCCAGGATGGGGATTTGTTTTTTTTAATGATGTTAGCTTTCCCAGGTCATTATCTTCCCCCTGTCTTCTTTCTTCAAACAAACGGCCAGCATCTTTTCATCATACGCTAAGCCATACTGCTGCAATACATCTGCAGGTACACCATCCCATTCATTGGGCTGATTGCCTTTGTAGCCGAGATCTTCCAATCCCATTTTGCTGGTGAAGAAACCAGTTGCTGTCAGATTCCGTATCGTACTAAAAAACGCAACGCCCTGGCTTACAAGAGGCGTGGCCCTCTCAGGGAATGCAATCTCATCCACCACGCCCAGTTGCTCTGCAGCAGCAAGCTCCGTGAATGATTTATTATGCTTTTTCATGGAATGCATATCCAGCCAGCGTAAACCTCCGCGTATGGGCGTTTGGAATTTTGGCTGATCTTTTACAATGAACTCAATGAAATCCGGCACTTTAGCATCCGTAGCACTGCCGGAATGTTCATCTTTTGGGATGATGATATCCACCAATACAGCGATTGTTTTCATCTCTGCATCCGTAAAGAACTTTTCAGCCAGCAGTGCATTATCCCGCAACACTTCTTCCGGTTGCCGGCCATAATCCTTTAATACACCCGCACCCACTTTAGCTTCTTCCTTCGGTTTAGGATCACAGGCACTCAGGATCACGCCGGAGGACAAAGTGCCTATCATCAAGGCTTTCAGCGATTCTCTTCTATCCATGATAATTAGAGATTTTGTTTTTTCAATTCATCAACAATGTATTCTGATGCGCGCATAGACAATGCAAGGATCGTCCAGGTAGGATTTTTATCCGCCTGCGAAACAAAGGCGCCACCATCTACCACAAACAGGTTCTTCACATCATGCGCCTGGTTGAACTTGTTCAGCACAGAGGTTTTCGGATCATTCCCCATACGCGTAGTACCTACTTCGTGAATGATACGGCCAGGGTTTTCCAGTCCGTACATAGTTTCAGGCCCGGCTTTTGTTCCATTCGGAATAGCGCCGATTTCATGGAAGAGCTGCTCGAATGTATCCTGCATGTGTTTGGCCTGTTTGATCTCATGTTCACTCCAGGTATAATTGAAACGTAATACAGGGATACCGAATTTATCCACTACGTTCGGGTCTATCTCGCAATAATTATCTATCCGCGGAATAGCTTCCCCTCTTCCTGCAAATCCAATGCTGGCGCCATAATAACGGCGATAGTCATCTTTCAGTGCAGCGCCATATCCGCCGGCATTTCTTAGTGCCCTGCCTGCCTCTTTTACATGTACGCTTTCAACCCCGAAACCAAATCCATAACCCGGCATGCTCATGCCGCCACCCATTTCAATATGATACCCTCTCGCAAAATCAAGTTTTTTATTATCCAGCCACCAGGGAACATACATGTGCATGCCACCTACGCCATCTTCATTATACCGCTTGCGGTTCATCAATGCAGGAACAAAAGCTGACCTGGATGCGCCGGTAGAATCATGCAGATATTTACCCACCACACCACTGGAATTAGCCAGCCCGTTGGGATGCATGGGAGATTTTGAATTGAGCAGCAAACGCGCAGATTCACAGGCGCTGGCGGCTAATACTACCACACGCGCAGAGATCTGATGTTCTTCCAAAGTATTCCTGTCAACATAAGAAACACCGGTTGCCTTGCCGGAAGCATCGGTTAATACTTCACGCACCATGGCATCGGTAAAGAGTTCCATGGTTCCGATCTTCAATGCCGGTTTAACAAGACAGGTAGAAGAGGAGAAGTCAGCGTACACACTGCAACCACGGCCACACTGACCGCAAAAGAAACAGCTGCCGCGTTCTTTATTCACAGGCCTTGTTAGCATAGACATGCGTGAATGGATCACAGGGATCTTCAGTTTATCTCCCGCCTTTTTCACCATCAGCTCATGCAAACGGGGTTTTGGAGGAGGAAGGAAAAATCCGTCCGGTTCATTATGGATACCTTCTTTGGAACCAAATACACCGATCAGTTTATCCACGCGGTCGTAAAAAGGTTTCACATCATCATAACCAATTGGCCAGTCATCTCCATGCCCATCAATACTTGCATGTTTAAAATCATTGGGCCCAAAACGAAGGGAGATGCGCCCCCAGTGATTGGTTCGGCCACCCAGCATGCGGGAGCGGAACCAGTCGAATTTGGTGCCGTTCTTTTGCGTGTAAGGTTCTCCGTTAATTTCCCATCCGCCATAAGCTGCGTCAAAATCTCCGAAAGGCCGCGTGGTGTTAGCACCACGGCGGGGAGATTCATAAGGCCACTTTAGCTGGGTTTGCTGTTTCGGATCTGCCGGATCATATTTGGGTCCCGCTTCCAGAAGCGCTACCTTTAAGCCAGCTTCAGATAGCACTTTTGCTGCCATACCGCCACCGGCTCCGGAGCCAACGATGCAAACGTCATACACCCTGGCCTGTTTTTTTATCTCAAATGCCATTAGGAACGTGGATTGTTTTATGAAAGATTTGACCTGTAAGGCTTTAAATCTATAAATTAAATGCGGAAATGAAAAGTGTTTTTTACTTTCGGCTTCTATTCTATGACGACTAACATACCTTATATCCTGGGAGTAGACATTGGCACAGGAAGCGCCAAAGCAGTTGCCGTACATCCCAACGGCCAGATCTCTGCTGCACACAGGCAGGCTTATCCAACAATGCTTCCGCAACCCGGTTTCAGTGAACAGGACCCGCAAGCCGTATTGGCAGCTATTATCAGTACCATTCAACATACCGTGGCGCAAATGGGTTCCTCCCCGGCAGCCATTTCCCTGAGTTGTGCCATGCACAGTTTCATGGCTGTAGACGAAAACGGGCAACCTTTGACTCCCCTGATGACCTGGGCAGACAACCGCAGCGAAAAATATGCCGCCGCACTGAAAAATACGGAGGCTGGCAAAAGGATCTACGCAGCAACTGGTACGCCCATTCATCCCATGTCTCCTTTATGCAAGATCCAATGGATCAGGGAGAACCTGCCGGAAGTTTTTCAAAAGGCAGCCTGTTTCATGGGCATCAAGGAATTATTCCTGCATCGCTGTTTTCATGAATTCATCACAGATTATTCCATTGCTTCGGCAACAGGATTATTCGATATCCGCACACTGGACTGGCATCCTGAAGCATTGCAGGTAGCCGGCATTACAGACGAACGTTTACCTATTCCGGTAGAGACCACCCGTTTGCTGATTGGAATGGACCAGGCCATGGCAGGAGCTTTGGGGGTTTCACCAGATACCCTTATCATGGCTGGCAGCAGTGACGGATGCCTTGCACAATTAGGCAGCGGAGCAGTGCAACCTGGCCATGCTGCACTCACAATTGGTACCAGCAGCGCCATCAGGATGATGACCGCCAAACCGGCAGCAGATGAAAAAGGAAGATTGTTTTCCTATGTGCTCACACCGGACCATTATGTATGTGGCGGTGCCACAAATAATGGGGGCGGGGCTTTGCAGTGGTTCTCCAAAACATTCCTCCCCTGGTCTGATTACAACGATTTTCTGAAAGTAGCATTCACAGCGCCTCCCGGCTCAGATGGCTTATTGTGTTTACCTTATCTGCTGGGAGAACGTGCACCTGTATGGGATAGCCGTGCCCGCGGAGCTTTTGTTGGCATACAGCAGCAACATGGTTCTGCGCATTTTCAACGCGCATTGATAGAAGGCATTTGTTTTGGATTATATAGTGTGGGCGAAGCACTGGAAAGTGTGGTAAGCCCTATCCGGGAAATAACGGTAAGTGGGGGATTCACGGCATCTCCCTTATGGATCCAATTGCTGGCAGACATTTTCCAGAAACCCATGATCCTGCACCAGGATGAAGATGCCTCTGCATTGGGAGCAGCTTTGCTGGGATGGCATGCTTTGGAAAAGATAGATGCATGGCAGTTTGATCCCGCAGCCGCCGCAAGGGTTTTTGAACCAGGTGCGGAACACCAGGCTGTTTACCAGCGAAATTATAAAGCATACTCCCTGCTGTATCAGCAGTTAAAAGAAGCGATGGAAATTTTAGGCACCCCTGTCAAACATCCGCTCTAAGTCGTTTAGCTTGAAGGAGATAAAAGTGAACCTGCCTCCGGGAGAAGCATTCGGAGTGGCACAGGCAAATAATTCATCGATGATGTTCTGCATTTCCCTTGTTCCCAGCGGTTTTCCAACCGGAATGGCATTGTTGCGCGCCATGGAACGGACCAGGTGTTCGCGGCGATTGAGCTTCAGCTCATGACTGAAATGTTTGAACTGTTCCAGCAAACCTTCAATACTTGCCTGCTCATTTCCCGTTTGAATATCCGCCGGCGTACCACGAACCACAAAAGTATGCATCCCGAAAGGTTCCAGGTCATAGCCCAGCGCCTGTAACTCCGGCAGCATTTCTGAGATCACTACAGCATCTGCTGGTAATAACTCCAGCGTTTGGGGGAAAAGACTTTGTTGTGTGGTAATTGGTTTTTCAGAAAGTGCCCGCTGGTAACGTTCATACAGGATGCGTTCATGCGCAGCCCGCTGATCTATCAATATGTAACCAGATTTTATCTGCGATAAGATGTATTGCTGATGTACCTGCACAGGTACTTTCTGATCTGTAGCCGCTTCCTGCCACCGTTCATCTATCACGGAAGCTGTAGAGGAAGGCGCTTCCATCTCCAATGGTTTTTCCACCGGCCCGTACAGGTCTTTCCAGTTACGGAGATTACTATTGCTGGTACCGCTGTGATCAATCATATGCGCCTGGTTGGCTTGTGTGAAAGAGCGGTAAATGGAAGTGTTGGCAGACTGCACTTTCTTTTGATCAGTGAAGGGCTGCGTTAATGCATCCAGGGATTGAATGCCCGGGTCCAGTTCAAAATCCAGCGCCGGTGTTACGTTGAATTGTGCCAGCGCGTGTTTAACAGCCGCCTGCACAAAAGCATAGAGGATCTTTTCATCATCGAACTTGATCTCCTGTTTGGTAGGATGCACGTTAATATCCACATGCGCGGGATCGAGATCAATGAAGAGTACATATAGCGGAAAATTCTCAGAAGGGATCATTTCTGAGAAGGCAGACATTACCGCATGGTTCAGATAACCGCTCTTTATAAACCGGTTATTAACAAAAAAGAACTGATCGCCCCTTGTTTTTTTAGCCGTATCCGGCTTACCTACAAATCCTGACACGTTCATGTAGTCCGTACTCTCTTTTACGGTAACTAATTTGGAATTATAGTTCTGCCCCAGGATATTTACGATACGTTGCTTCAGAGAGCCTTTTTCAAGATGGAACATTTCCTGCCCATTTGAGTTAAGAGAGAACTGCAAATGAGGAAAAGCGAGCGCTACACGAATAAATTCATCCACGATATGACGCATTTCAGCGGCATTGCTCTTGAGGAAATTTCTTCTGGCAGGCACATTGAAAAAGAGGTTTTTCATGGCGATACTTGTGCCAGGTGCAGTTTGACAGGGTTCCTGCTTTTTCACCACACTGTTATCTATTTCAATGAAAGTGCCAAGTTCCTCGTTATGTTTGCGCGATTTAAGCTCCACCTGGGCTACGGCTGCAATTGATGCCAGGGCCTCACCCCGGAACCCCATAGTACGGATATGAAAAAGATCATCGATGGTTTGGATCTTGGAAGTAGCATGCCGTTCAAAACACATACGGGCATCAGTATCACTCATACCGCTGCCGTTGTCTATGACTTGCACCAGCTCTTTGCCGGCGTCTTTTATGAAGAGTTGAATTTCTGTTGCGCCCGCGTCCACAGCGTTTTCCAGCAGTTCCTTCACTGCCGAAGCCGGCCGCTGAATCACTTCTCCTGCTGCTATCTGGTTTGCTATATTATCCGGTAACAAATTGATGATATCCGCCACTTGCCTGCCTTTTGGCATAAAGGTAGGATTAAAAAAAAATATTGTTAAATACATTCGGGTTGCAAACCAATCGTCCCAGCATTTCGTAACTTTAATATTGACCTGCCACGCCGCAACTATGCCCTTAGTATTAATCTTGGTGTTAAGACGTAGTTAACACATAATCAATAGTTAACATGAAGACAAGTAATCTGCTATTTTTATGCCTTAGTTTAATAATCAGCCACTGTACTTACTCTCAAAACGGAGCTAAAACGAAACCAATGGAAGAAAAAAAGAATCCTGCGTACTCCCGCACGGATACTAGTAAAGTAAACCTAACCGACGAAGAGTGGAAAAAAGCCTTGCCAAAAGACGTTTATGAAATAGCGAGACAAAAAGGAACTGAGTGGGCGTTCACAGGTAAATACTGGAACTCCAAAGAAAAAGGTACTTACTATTGCGCCGCTTGCGGCAATCCGCTTTTTGTGTCAGACACAAAGTTTGAAAGCGGCTGTGGCTGGCCGAGTTTTTACCAGCCCATCAGTAAAACGAGTGTGATCTACACGCCGGACAATTCACATGGTATGACACGTACCGAAGTGCAATGTGGCAGATGTAAAGCACATCTCGGACACGTTTTTGATGATGGACCGCCACCAACAGGTTTGCGTTATTGCATCAATTCCGTTATCCTGGATTTTGACAAGGCACAGGACGCGGAAAAGAAGTTTAAAGAGAAGGAGTAAATCGTTTATTGGAAAACCGAACCTCCCCTATGAATGCCTCCGGAACAAACCCCTGTACCGGCTTAAGCTCTCAGTTTTATAGATAAGCGAATGTCTTACAGGATAATATTTCCATAAGAGAAGAACCCGCTTGTGCTTACACAAACGGGCTCTTCCTGAATTAATAATTAGGGTTCTGCTTCAGCGTGGCCTGGCCATCCTTAGTGCTGTTAAGGATCTCCTGCGCCGGTATAGGATAATATTCATGTTTGCCTTTCTCGAATAACACCCCATTCAAATAAGTTCGTTTCAGTTTTTCTTTATCATAATAGGCATTCAATGTAAGGTCTGCAATCCCCCAGCGCACCAGGTCAAAGAACCGGTGGCCTTCCATGCCAAACTCCAAACGCTCTTCAAAACGTACTGCTTTCCTTGCCATCACAGGATCTGCCCAGGCTGCAGTGTACAAACCCACCTTATAGTTCGCTGCATTGCTGCCATCCACTTTTTTCACAAATCCTACAGGATTTAATGCGCGCGTGCGGATCATATTCACCAGTTCTCTTGCTCTCTCCAGCCCGCCCAGTTCTATTTCACATTCTGCCAGCCAGAGGATCACATGAGAATAACGGATCATTCTATAGTTGTTAGCATTCAACCGCGGGTTACTGTTAAAGGTGGCGCTGCCGATATCTGATTTATAGAACAGGTGTTTTTTAGGAGAATAAGGCCCCGCATAAGCCTGGTCCCTGACGTAAGCTTTACCCGGATGATCGCCATGATCGAGGAAGGGAATACCTCTCCGGCCAACCGTCCAATCCAGCCTTGCATCCAGCGTACCGGCATAAGGTGTGAAGGGAGCTGTAGATTCAATTCCCTGGTCGTTGGTTACATCTGCATCGTTGAAGTTATCCAGTAAGGGTAAGCCATTCGCATCTGTTTTAAATGCATTCACCAGGTTCTGCGAAGGTTGAAAGAACCCGCAGCAGGTAGTGGGCCCACCATAAGGATAATTCAACGTAGCGCCCTGGTTGCCATTTTCACCTCCTCCCGCGCCATCATTCACGGAATGTTCTACTTCAAAAATGGATTCGCTATTGTTGTTTGTGGCGGCCCGGAAATTATCTGCATACCGTTCTGTTAAAATATATCCTCCCTGGGTCATGATCTCATCCAGCAAAGGTTTGGCCTCCGCATACTTTTGCTGGAACAGGTAAGCCTTTGCCAGCAGGGCAGATGCTGCCCACTTTGTAGCACGGCCTTTTTGCGTTTGCCTGGGTGGCAATTGCTGATAAGCAAAAAGCAGGTCTTCCCCGATCTTTGGCCAGATCTCTTCTGTATTGGGCAGTTTGGTACTGTTTGGATCTTCCGGGTTGTAGGTTTTTTCATCTACATAGGGCACATTTTTGAACATCTTTTTTGCTTCAAAATGAAAGTGCCCCCGCAGGAAACGAGCCTCCGCAGCGATCAGCGGTTTTTCCGCATCAGGGATGTCCGTAGCTTTTGAAAGTGCGATCAGTACATCATTACACCTGGCTACACCATCATATACCGCACGCCATTTTCCACGGAAATGACCATTGTCCGGTAATATTTTCCGTGTTTCAATAAAAGATATTTCCGGCTGGTCCCCAGAGGTGGAACCTTTATAAGCATCATCAGAGGCCACACTGCCATAGATCCAGTTATCCGCAGAACCATGCCAGGAAGTACCCCCGGAACCAACACCATCTACCAAAGAATAAGCCGCAATCAGCAACGCGTTCACACCTTTTCGGTTATTGAGCTGCTCAGGGAGTAATACGCCTTTCGGTTTTACATCCAGGAAACCATCTCCGCAGGAAACAGCAAGCAGCAACAGCACCATGGCCATTATTATTTTACGTATGTGCATAACAGTAAGTTTGAATTTAGAAAGTAAGGTTTGCGCCGATCAGGTATACTTTGGATGTGGGATAAGCTCCTTCATCCACGCCCATGTGCCTGTCGTTATTAGGACTGTAAGCACGCAGGTTGATCTCAGGGTCCAGGCCTGTGTACTTTGTGATCGTGAAAAGGTTCTGCGCCTGCAGATAAACCTGCAACTGCTCAATGCCTACCCGTTTGATCAGGCTGGCAGGGAGTTTATAAGACAGCTGCACATTCTTCATCCGCAGGTAAGAACCATTTTCCAGGTAATAAGTGGAAGGGTTACTGCTGATCACATCATTCGACCGTAATTGGGGCAGGAGGGCGTTTGTTTTTCCCGGCCGCCAGGAGTCTTCCAGCATGCGGCGGCTGCGGTTCCCGGCAAAAGTGGGGAAGTCTGTCCAGTAACGCACATAGTTGAAGATCTTGTTGCCCTGTACTCCCTGCGCAAAAAGCGTTAGCCCAAAATTCTTATAGCCAAGCTGTACGTTAACACCATAACTGAAATCAGGATGGGGACTGCCAATGATGGTACGGTCATCTGCATTGATCACATTATTGGAGTCCAGGTCGCGGAAAATAAACTGGCCGGCTTTATTATTGGCACCGCCGCCAAACTGTGCGGCATGTTTTGCACCTTCAGCATCTGTTTGAAAGATGCCATCTATCACGTAACCGAAAAAAGAAGAAATGGGGTAGCCGGCCTGGGTAACTGTCATGGATGGAAGGCGGGTTGTGAAGCCAAAGTAACGGGTCTTGGGATTGCCATCTGTTACTTCAACATTATTTCGGTAGCTCGAGAAATTCAGGTTGATATCATATGTGAAATCTCCTCCTGCGGCATCACTGAGAAAACTGATGCCCAGCTCAATCCCCTTGTTCACCATCGAGCCGATGTTCCTGAATGGATTTGTGGCAATACCTTGTGTGAACTGTAATTCAACGGGGAATAACATGTCTGTGGTTTTACGGCGGAACCAGTCGAAATTAAAACCCAGTCTACCTTTCATCATACTGGCATCCACGCCGATGTCCAGCGAACTGGTGGTTTCCCACTTCGCGCGGAGATTCCCGAACTGCGTGAGATCATATCCCTGCAATGCAGAAGTGCGGGAACCGTTCAGGTCATAGAAAGAAGTGGTGGGATTGGTGCCGAAGAACGTGTACGCATTATAGTTACCTATCTCCTGGTTACCCGTCTGGCCATATGCCGCCCTTAATTTCAGGTCGTTCACAAAGGAAACGCCCTTCATGAAATCTTCTTCAGATAAACGCCATCCCACACTGGCCGCAGGGAAATAGGCCACCCTGAACTGTTCGGAAAAACGGGAAGATCGATCACGACGGAGCGTAAGGTCCAGCAGGTACCTGTCGTTATACACATAGTTCAGCTTGCTGAATTCAGAAGCCAGCCGCCAGTTGGAGGCGCTGCCGCTGTTGGTGGAAGTTCCGCCGTTGCCTGCATCCAGGTAACGATTGTCCAGGTCATCCACAAAGAAACCGGCACGGCCCGCTGCAAATGCTTCCGCATAATTGCCAATAGACTCCGTACCTACGATCAGGTTGAAACGATGTAAGGCGCCCAGCTGGAATTTATATGTAAGCGTGTTATACCAGGTCCAGGTGGCCTCGTAGTTGTTATTTGTGCTGAGATTACTGTTGGAGGCAGATTCAGAAGATTCAATATCCCGGATAGTATAGGTACGGATATTGAAATTACTATAGTCTATACCAATACTCGTACGTGCGGTAAGATTAGGTAAGATATCCGCTTCCAGGTAAGCATTACCGAACAGCCTTATCTCTTTCCCCACATTGTCCTTGTTACGGTACAATGCCGCTACGGGGTTCTTTGCATTATCCAGGTCGCCGCCTTTTGTTCCTGCAAAATTCCCCATGATATCATATACCGGGATGATGGGCTGCATGCGGTAAGCGAAGGAAACAGGGTTTCCTTCATTCTGGTTACCGGCAGGCTGACCTACTCTTTCGCTGTAAGAAACCTGTAAGTTCTCTCCCGCGCGGAACCTTTTGTTGATATTAAATTCTGTATTGGCGCGGAGGGAGTAACGTTTGAAACCGGTATGGATCATAATCCCTTTCTGATCATAATAACCGAGGCTCATAGCATAGCGGCCACCATCTGTTCCCCCGGAAACGCCCACCTGGTGGGATTGAATGGGTGCCGGATCAAAGATCTCATCCATCCAGTTGGTCCCTGCTTTATTGGCTTTGGTGATCAGCCATTTTGTTTTTTTGAAGTCCGCCCCATCTATATCTGTACTGTAGTTGGCGGGGTTTACCCGCGGATCGTTTGCAGAAGCGCCATCCGGGAAAATATAATCCGGTGTAACAGGATTGGCGCCGCTGCCAAACTGCGCGTGTTTGGGGAAACCCGTTACAGGATCAACGTTTCCTGCATTGATACGTGATTCCCAGAGCAGGCTTGCATATTCAGTGGTATTCAGCAGGTCGAGGAATTCTCCGGGCCTTTGTGTACCATAATACATATCATACGTGAGCCTTGGCCTTCCGATCTTTCCTTTTTTGGTGGTGATGATCACCACGCCATTCCCTGCACGGGAGCCATAGATGGAGGATGCAGAGGCATCCTTCAATACCTGCATGGTTTCAATATCATTCAGGTTGAGTGTGTTCAGGTTGCCTTTGGTGGGAACACCGTCAATTACATAAAGCGGGGAGTTATCATTGATGGTACCGTATCCGCGGATGCGGACCATCACATTTCCGCCTGGCGCATTTTCATTTCCAACCGTAACTCCTGCAACGCGTCCCTGCAAAGCCTGGCCCACATTAGTGGCAGGGGCAGAGAGCAGTTGTTTTACATTAACGGTGGCAACTGCGCCTGTGATATCCTTTTTAGATTGGCTGCCATAGCCTGTTACCACAACTTCATTGAGTGTACCGGCATTTTCTGTCAGCTCTACATCGAGTTGTGTTGCGCCACTTATTTTTACTTCTTTAGGCATGAAACCTATAAAAGAGAAAAGAAGCGTGCTGCCGGAGGGGGCTGTGATCTTGTAGGTGCCGGTAGGATCAGTTACCGTGCCCTGGCTGGTACCTTTGATGACAACCGTTACGCCGGGCAGAGGTGTTTTATCAAGACTGCCGGTTACTTTACCGGTAATGCTTACAGATTGCGCCCAGGTGGTTGAGCACAGGAATAGGAGTAGCCATACGGCTAAGTGCCTGCGGGCACTGCAGTTTACGTGGAAGTACATACATGTTTAGTTTAGGATGGAAAATTTGGTTCCTCCCGGTTAACAAAATCGATTTAGCATAGCGAATGCGCGCAGTTTTTACACCGCAGGTGGTACGGTTTTTTTCTTCATGCCTTTTGAGTTTAAAGTGAAAGAACGGGTTTCCCCCTGGTCAACATCTCTGATTCAGATTTGGTAATAGAATTGGCTAATTGTGCCCGGTGGGCATGATACAGAAGGTCCTTTTTTCATAAACGCGTGTTAGGTTAATAATGAAAAGATAGTTTTTCTTTGTAAACGTGCTCGGGTTTAAATGGTTAATAAAACAGGGTAATGGCGTTTATCACGGATGGGCGGTAATTGAAATTACAAACTAAATTTTAAAATAGGAAGCTTTTCAGGATAAGTTTTGCAATTAAATTTTACGCCGGCAATGTAAATTGCGGTCAGTTAAGAAAAATTGGGGGAAAGAACGTAGGGAAGGGAAAAGCTTAGGAACTGAGGTCTGCTAATTCAGCATAGATATTTGGCTCGAACTCAATGATGTCGTAAACAGCCAGTTGAAACTTGTCGAAAGGGTCTTCTGCCAGGATTGCTTCTACCTCGCGGCGGCTGGTAGCCTTACAGAGAATAATACCTCCGGTACGGGGCTTCCGCCTTCCCGAAAGAATGAACTTACCTTCCCTGTACTGTTTTTCCAGGAAAGCGTTGTGCGCCTCGATATAGTGGTCTATGGCCGCTAAGGGGCGGATGTATTGAACCAGGATCAGATACATAGTTTTGTCGGTCTTTCAGTAAATGGTTAAAAATCAGAATATTTACAAAGGTAGACAAATTGTTGATACCTGCTACCCGTACTGCCTTCCTAACAATTTTTTAAACGTATTAGCAAAAAACATTGTATTTTTGACGGTAATTTTCAAATCCATTTAACATCTTTCTCTCTATGAAAAGAACGACTACAAGTGCACTCCTCATGATTTTCGGTGCAGCGGTCTTGTTGTTAACCGCCTGTTCCAAGACTCCGGAAGGAGGCAAACATATTCCTAAAACAGCTGCGCTCGTTTTCGGGATCAACTCTAAGCAAATTCAGGACAAGCTGGTAAAAGAAGGCCTTTCTGTTGATAAAATATTCGAAGCCGTACAGGACAAGGATACTTCCAACAAACTGTCCAAAGCGCTGAAAGAAGCAGAGAATTCCGGCGTTGACCTGAAAGGCGATGTATATATCGCACTGGTTCCCGGTGAAAAAGGCAAGAGCTATGCTTCTGTTGTTGCAAAGCTTGACGATGCCGCTAAGTTTGAAGCCTTCATCAAAGAGAAATCTAAAAAAGAGGTTAAAGCAGGAACAGACTTTAAATACATCGTTGATAAAGAAGGCCTGGTAGGTTTCAACAAAGAAACGATCATCGGCGTATTTGTGATAAATCCTAACAAATTTGAATTTACCGGAGATGTGGGTGTTGCTAATGCCACGGGTACTGAAGCAGACGAAAAAGCATGGGTAGAGGTACTGAATGGCCTCTTTCACCTGAAAGCAGATGAGTCTGTAGGTACTATCGAATCTTTCAAAGAGGTACAAAAAGAAAAAGGAGATGTTTTCTTCTGGATGAGCAGCGAGCAGATCTATGCTTTCAATCCGGGAACACCTTCTGGTATGGCCGCACTGGTTACTACCAATATCAAGAAACTCACTGCAGGTTCTTATCAAACTGCTGCAGCGCATTTCGAGAATGGCAAGATCAAGGTGAACAGCCTTGCATATGCAGGGAAAGAGATCCAGGATATTATGAAGAAATATCCAATGGAGAAAGTGAACATCAGTGCACTGGAAACTTATCCTTCTGAAAACGTATTAGGTTTTGCCCTGATGAACTTTGACCTGCGCATGCTGGGAGATATCATCAAACTGATGGGTATGGATGGTTTTGCTAACATGGGCCTGGCCGAAACCGGTCTTACCCTGGATGATATCCTGAAAGCCTTCACAGGTGAAATTGCACTGGTAGCTTCTGATTTCAGCGTAGTAAGCAAACCTTCTGAATGGGACAGTACTTATAAAGTAACCAAACCCGAAGTTAAATGGGTGTTCAGCATGAAAGTAGGCGATAAAGCAGCTTTCGAAAAAGTAATGAACACGCCGATGGTAGGTCAGATGTTCACCAAACAAGGCACTGAATATGTACCCAACCAACCAATGGGTGAAGTAGCAGTATCTATCAATGATAAACGCATCCTCGCAGCTTCTGATAATGGTCTGCTGACTTCTTACTCAGAAGGTAAATCCAAAGTAAAACTGGACGCAGGTGTGCTGGATAAAGCAAAAGGTAATGTAATGAGCATGTACCTGAGCGTAGAAAAACTGGTAAACAACCTGCCTGCTGAAGAAATGAAACTGCCAGACAGCGTACTGAACGATGTGAAAGGTCTCCTGAAAGACTTTACCGTATCTACAGAACCCAGCAATGGCAAATCTCAGCGCTCTACCATGGAACTGAACTTCAAAAATGAAAATCAGAACACCCTGGTGCAGATCGTTAACTTCTCTAAGAAAATGTTCGCTTACTACAGCGCACATAAGAAAGAGCAGGAAGCTGCATGGGGTGGTGATGCTGCGGTAGTTGATTCTGCTGTGGTAGTTGACTCTACGGCTGTGGCTGTACCAGCAGCACCGGCAACTAATTAATAAAGGCAATATTATCCTTGTTTAAAAAGCTGCTCCATAACGGGGCAGCTTTTTATTTATCGTTATATTTATTCTTTCAAACAGAAAGTACATGCAGATCCAGTTATCTGCGGTAGTGCCCGTTCCGCTGCGCGATAAAGTATTGCAGCAGCAGTCGGACATCTGGAACCGCGACATTACGTTTTCGCCCGCACAATTCATTAAGATCAAGGCACCTTCCGGTACCGGTAAAACCACGCTGGTACATTACCTGTACAATATCCGGTACGACTATACCGGAACTATCCGCATCAATGATAAGCCCTGGCCCTCATATTCCAAAGATCAGCTGGCCGTTATGCGCCAGCAACAGATCAGCGTAATATTCCAGGACCTCCGCCTGTTTGATCAGCTTACGGCTTTGGAGAATATAGAACTGAAAAGAGTGATGCAGCCGGAGCCTTACTACCCGGCAGAAAAGATAAAGGAAATGGCAGACCGCCTGGGCGTAAGCCATGTACTCAACCAGAGTGGCGCTACTTTATCTTACGGGGAAAGACAGCGGATTGCCATTATCAGGGCACTCATGCAACCTTTCGAATGGCTGATGATGGACGAACCGTTCAGCCACCTGGATGAAGCCAATGCTACCAAAGCAGCCAAACTGATCGCAGAAGAATGCAGTGCCCGCAAAGCCGGCTTCGTTCTTACAGACCTCGATCATGATCAACATTTCGACTATCACCTGACCTATCATTTATAACATGCAGTTTTATCAGATACTCAAAAAGATCATCCGCACCGGCGTTGGCAAAGGACGTTTCTGGATGGCCGCTATTGGCCTGGGAATAGCCATGCTGCTGATACTCGTGGCCCTGCAGGTGCATCAGAACTTTAACGAACTATTGCACAGCGAGAAGAATGAGAACGAAACGGCAGACTTCCTGGTGATCAATAAAAAGATCACGAACGATATGATGGGCAGGCCGGAAATGAGCACCTTCACTCCTGAAGAAATTAAAGACCTGGCCGCACAACCTTTTGTGAACGGCTTCGGCATTGTTACTGCAGCAGATTTCAGTGTAAAGCTGGAAATGGATAAACTGGGCATCACCTCGGAACTCTTCTTTGAAGCAGTACCGGATAGTTTTATTGATGTGAAGTCCACAGACTGGAAATGGACGGAGGGCCAGCAGGAGATCCCTGTGATCATACCCAGTAGTTTCCTGGATATGTTCAACTTTGGATTTGCCATGGGCAACGGTATGCCGCAGTTCTCTGAAGAAACCATTAAAACATTATCTCCCAGCGTTGTGATCAGCCAGGGCATGCGCAGTGGTCGTTTTGCAGCGAGGATCGTAGGATTCTCAGATCGTATTTCCACAGTACTGGTACCCCTGTCTTTAATGGAATGGGGTAATGTGGCTTTCGGGACAGGTAAAGTCAAAGCCCCTTCGAGGGTGATCATCAAATCCAAAGACCCGAGCGATCCTATACTCAGTAAATACCTGGATACACATAACTACTCCACCAATAGAGAAAAAACGCGTTTCAGTAAAACCCGTGTTATAGTACAAACCATTGTAAGCGTAGTGGGCTTCTTTGGATTGGTATTACTGATCTTTGCGCTGCTGGTGTTCAGTATGTTCATCCAGTTAGTGATAGAATCCTGCCGGAAGGAGATCAGGTTATTGATCACATTAGGAGCTGCCCCGCGACAGTTACAGAGATACCTGCTGAAACAGTTTGTGCCTTTGTATATTGTGATAGGCTTACTGGCCCTGGTGCTGGTGGCTGGATTGCAATGGTGGGTTTCAGGGATCCTGGCAAAACACAAGATGTTTGTGTCTGCCATGCCGGGGATTGCAGCTGTTGTTGCCACGGCCGTGATCCTGTTGCTGGTGTATATCGTAAATCTCAGGTCGGTAAAAAAGCATATTGCTGGTATGTAAATCTCTCATTATGAAAAAGACCCTGTTCCTACTTGTTTCCCTTGCATGCATGAGCACTGCCTTTGCGCAGAAAACAATCCTGCATTGCGGCACCCTGATAGATGGTGTGTCTGACAAACCCCGTCAGCAAATGTCTGTGATCATTGAAGGCAAAAAGATCCTGGAGGTAAAGCCGGGTTATATAACACCCGGTGCAGGTGATAAAGTGATAGACCTGAAAACGCAAAGCGTTATGCCCGGCTGGATGGACATGCATGTGCATTTAGAATCAGAAACCAGTAAAACCGCGTATTCGGATAAATTTACACAAAACCCTGCTGACCTTGCCTACCTCAGTGTTCGGTATGCAGAACGCACTTTGCTTACAGGTTTTACAACCGTAAGAGACCTTGGTGGTTCCGGTGTGAACATCGCACTTCGCAATGCCATCAACAAAGGCCTGATCATAGGCCCGCGTGTTTTCACGGCAGGAAAATCCATTGCCACTACCGGTGGCCATGCTGACCCAACCAATGGATTCCGTAAAGACCTGATGGGAGATCCGGGACCTGAAGCCGGTGTTGTAAATGGCCCGGACGAATGCCGCAAAGCTGTAAGGCAGGCATATAAAAATGGATCGGACCTTATTAAGATCACCGCAACCGGTGGTGTATTGAGTGTGGCAAAAGATGGCAGCAGTCCCCAGTTCACGGAAGAGGAACTGCAGGCGATTGTTAGTACTGCAAAGGACTACAACATGAAAGTGGCCGCTCATGCGCATGGTGCGGAAGGCATTAAAAGAGCTATCCGTGCAGGGGTTAATTCAATAGAGCATGGCACCAAAATGGACGATGAGGGTATGGCCCTGGCTATTAAACACGGCACCTGGTATGTACCCACTATCACTGCAGGCCGTTCTGTAGCAGATTCTGCCAAGATCCCCGGTTATTATCCTGAGATCGTAAAACCCAAAGCTGAATCCATTGGTCCAATGATCCAGCAAACTTTCGCCAAAGCCTGGAAGAAAGGAGTGAAGATCGCATTTGGTACAGATGCAGGTGTATATATGCATGGCCGCAACTGGCTTGAATTCACTTATATGGTGGAAAGCGGAATGCCTGCTATGGATGCCATTAAATCCGCAACCATTAAAGCAGCACAATTACTGGGCATGGAAGAACAGCTGGGAAGCGTAGAAGCAGGAAAGATAGCAGACTTCACAGCCGTTAACGGAGATCCGCTGAAAGATATCCAGGCCATGGGGCAGGTGAGCTTTGTGATGAAAGACGGCTTGATTTTTAAGCAGGGAACCAGTAACTTGTCCACTGTTCAAAAATAAAGAGTCATGCCTTACACAAGAAAATTCGTGCACGTTGTAAACTTCTATCTCAAACCTGACTTGTCTGCCGCAGATGTAAGGGCATTTGAAGAAGGAGTAAGCGCGCTGGGAAAAATAGAGAGCCTGCTGGTATTCAATGTAGGCAAACCCGCAAAGACAGACCGTCCGGTAATAGACAGGAGTTACAGCTATTGCCTGCTCACCGTTTTTAACGATGAAGCCGGGCACGATATTTACCAGGAACACCCGGTGCATCTGAAATTCATTGAGAACTGCAATCACCTCTGGGAGAAAGTAGTGATCTTTGATTCGGAAACTATCCAGCTATAAAATTGAAACGGGGCCTTTAAGCCCCGTTTTTTTATGCTTCCTCATCGTAAGGCACAATGAAAGTATGTTTGACCCGCTCGGACACCAGCAGATATGGGATCCATATAACAGCAGCCACTATTGGCCTCACAAATTCTTTCGCGTTTTCTGCCAGTACATGTGTATCGAATATAGCATCTGTGGCGATGTAATCAAGTATTATGAACACTACATTGAATGCCAGCATAAAGACCATGGTACGCGGGAAAAGGTCTCTCCTGCGGAAATAGAGGAAAGGCATTAAACAGCTGAGTACAACCAGGAACACATTGCCCACCACTTCCAGGATCAGGAATAACTGCATCAGGGAAAGGTTCTTATCGGGATAGGCGATGCTCAGGTTAGTCCATACCGTATTCTGGAATGTTTCCACCTGAAAGAGACCTACCAGCAGAACCACTGGTCCGATAGACACACCAATCCCCAATAACGCTAACCAGCCACTGATTGCCCAGGCCTGATCAGTAGGATGCAGCTTTGGAACAGAGCGTTTATAATATTTCGTTGCGAGGTAAATAAAAAAGGCACCACTGGCCACTGCCAGGAATAATACCAGCCAGTTGATCCCGGAAGATCCGGTATTTCCTTTTGCGGCTTTGGAAGGATCATAGCTAAAAACATACCCGGTGGAGTTCACCAGTTCATCCATGTCTTTGATGTATTGTTTCATTCCCTCTGTGGGAATATGATCACTCTTAGCCTCGAAATCATATTTCAGGGAAATGATCTTATTATTCAGGATTGGTGTGAATGTAAACGTATAGTACTTACTATCTAAGGTGTAGGATTTTGCATCCAGCGACCAGGGTTCCGGGAATTTTATGGAGATATTATACTTCAGTTCATTCGGGAAAAGCAGAGTTACAGGCGTTTTCCGGCTCTCATTCACAATGATTATTTTATCCTTAAGGATATGCGCGCTGCTGGTGAAAGAAAGCCTGTTATTATTGGCGCTGTCTATCTTCCAGGGTTCTTCTATCCTGTACTTTTCTTCTACTTTGATCTTGTTCTCTTCAGCAAGATCAGTGATACGGATAGAATCCAGCAGGGTTACTTTTCCATAGATCTTCTTGTAGAAATCCTGGTAGCTGGTCTCTAAGTTCTTCATGCTGGTGTTGGCCACCATGGAGCGGAGATTGTCTGCATACAAACCGGTATATTCTGTAAGCACCGTGAGCCTGGCAGAGTCATTATCAAAATCAGCCAGCGTGATATCTTCGTTCACCACCAGTTTGCCAAAGTTTTTCAGTGGGATATCTGTTAATGTGGTAGAGCCATCTCCTAATACCAGGGCTTTCCTGAATTCAGGATTGTAGCGGTTTTTCAGGCTTCCACGCTGTAAGGAAAAAGTGGCGTCTACCCAATACGTCTGATCATTTAAAAGCACTTTTGCGATCACGTGATTGAAACGGCCCGGGCTGGGCTGCTCTTCTTCCACCTTTCCTTTCAGGCTGGTGTTCACATAAGCCATATAGGCTGTGATACCATTTGCACGAAGGAGGGCACATAGCAGCAGGGATTTATCTTTACAATCTCCAAACCGTTGCCTGCACACCTTTTCCGGCATATTAGGGCGATGAGAATATTCTCCCATTTCTATGCCCATATACCGGATATCGTCCTGCACAAAACGAATGGCTTCCAGCAGATATTTCTCTTTATCATCTCCCGCCAGCTTTTTGATCTGTGCAATACGGGATTGTAATTCTGTACCAGCTAAAGACACATCATTCACTTTTGCCGCCCAGTCGATGACTTCTTTCCAGCTGTTATACTCGCTGATCTCATAATGCGGGTAACCCGTATACCAGGAGGGTTGGTAGTCTTCCGGGTCCAGTATGTCCACTTTATTGCCCAGGTTCCACTCATACAGGTCAAGGCCGTTCATGGACCGCTTTGCCGGTTCCGGCGCATTGTTGAAGGCTTTGAAATGTAACTTCCGGGCAGGACTTGCGATCAGCGCCTTGTAAAAATTGGTGACCGGTTCGTATGAAGTGAGATAGAGTATTTCAGAAAACTTGTTGGCGAAAATGGGATTCTCCCCCGTAACAGAATAAGCATATTCAATCTGATCTCCCTTCCGCACATCTTCTACCAGGTAAAAAGCATCGTATGTACCGCTGTAAATATGCAGGGATAGTTCTTCCTCTTTCTGAAGGATCTTGAATTTACCGGGCGTAAGGCGGTTAATGATCTCTCCATTCCGGCGGATCAGCACTTCGTGGAACAGCAGCTTTTCATATTCCGGATTATAGGAAACATTGATCTGTGAGCCGTTCTGTATACCGGCTTCAGAAACGATATCGCGGATGATATGCCGGTAGATGGTTTTTTGTTCAACGTGGTATTGTTCTTCAAACAGCAACAGGTAATAACCTTCGCTGACGTCTTTTGTGCTGGTGGTTAAAGAAGCATCCGGCTTGTAGGGAACGAGCCATCCCGGCTTTGCGGCCGTGGAAAAATTCTTTCCCTGCGCCCAACCAAGCGCAGGCAAGAGTAGCAGTAGTAACAGGAAGGAATAGCGGTACATGGGAATAAATATTTTTAAATTCTCTGCGGGTTAGTATTCTACCGTCATCGCATATACGGCAAAAGTAGCCAGCCAATGTTCTCCTGCATAATCGCCGCTGGCAACATGCGGCAGGGCTGCCTGTAAATGTTTGGTAGCAAGGTCCCGTATGGCGGCACTGTTCCGGCCGGCATGTTTGGCAATTCCGTAAAGGCACCAGGCACGGCTCAGGTTTAAACCATCGAGGTGTACCAGTTTTCCGTCTGTTCTGTCGTTCACGGTAGCTATATGAAAGAGTTGAATATCTGGTTGAAATAAGCCGGGCAGGAAGGCCTGGATCCATTTCTGGTAATCTGCGGCAGGGAGTATCCGCCACATCAGGTCTGCTTCTTCCAGGCAGGGAGAGAGAAAGTCATATCCTCCGGGTTCCCAGCTGGCAGGGCAATCCCGGTCGTTTCCATAGAAACGCATCGCGGTTTCTTTGATGGAAGCCTGTAGATTGGCTGCATTGCTGACTATGGCATAATCCCAGGCCAGTCTTAAACCGAAAGCCAGATTGGTATGCTCACCCACGCGGATGGGATAAGCGATCTTTTTCAGGAAATCGCGGTAGGCATTATTGAATAAACCTGCCAGCGGGGCAATGTTACGGCTCAGCTGACGGGCCAGCGGATCATCCCAGGTGAGCAGTTCTGTTTGCAATTGCATCAGCCAGCTCCAGCCATAGATACGTTCAAAACCTTTGTTCTCTTTGCTCCTGAAAATGAGTAATTCCGTATTGATATTTTCCTGTGATAAATTCTCTGCGAGTTTTTTCCTGATCAATGCAGCATTGGGCAGATCAGGGAATGTTTTCAATAAGCGCACCAGCATCCAGTGACCATGAACACTGCTATGCCAGTCGTAGCAACC
The DNA here is from genome assembly GCF_039545795.1 of Chitinophaga niabensis. Classification (NCBI taxonomy): domain Bacteria; kingdom Pseudomonadati; phylum Bacteroidota; class Chitinophagia; order Chitinophagales; family Chitinophagaceae; genus Chitinophaga; species Chitinophaga niabensis. Next base: position 6,310,693 of record NZ_CP154260.1, read on the forward strand.
ATAAAAGGCCGGATGATACTCCCGGGGAGCTTTGATGAGGGAAGAGTCTGAAAATACAATACCTGTTTTATAGGGGAACTCATGCTGCATACACTTCAGCGGTAATTGCGCAAAATGCACGGCACCTTCAGTTGTTAATCTCAACTGTCCATCCTTTACATCGTATAAGGGAGATTGTGCGAAGACATTCACGGTACCCAGGAGGCCCAGCAACAGCGTAATTACTTTCATAGTGTATATCTCTACCGGTTCAACAACAATTTAAAATAAAAAGATGGTCTGGTAAGCTTTTTTCTTAAATCTACCTCATAGAACATGCTGGAGATCACATCCCTTAATTGCTTGTTTTTCACCCCCATTTTAAACAGCCAGTTGAAGAGCCGCGGGTATTTCACCAGGCGCTGCAATTTGTAGCTAAGGCTCAGTTCCGGCCACAGCACCCGATAAACACGTTCATCGTAGGCTACCATTGCTTCGGCGGAATAGTTATCTGCTTTCAGGCAGGCAGCAGCCTGTTGGGCTGCAATAACCCCCGTACAGATAGCATTACCGATCCCTTCACCTGTAAACGGATCTATAATAAAAGCCGCATCCCCCACCAGCATATAACGGTTGCCGGAGATCACGCGTTTTTTGGAACCTAAGGGAAGGCCATATCCATCCAGAGTGCTTGTCATTTCTGCATCGCGGAAACGTTCTGCAAAGATCGGATCCTGTTTCAGGGTATCGGTGAGCAGTGTTTTGAGGTTCACTTTCCTGTCACGCACTGCATCGCTCAACATATCCATCCCTACATTGGCTTCTCCGTTTGGTAATGGGAAGATCCAGAGGTAACCGGGCAGGAGGTTCTTCAGGAAATGCAGTTCAATAAAACTATCCTCATGCATGCCTTTTACACCTTTATAGTATGCACGGATGCCCGCTGCATAATACTTTGGTTCCATTTTGATCTGTGCTACCTCTCTCGTGAAAGAAGAATGTGCGCCATTGGCTATGATCAGGAGTTTTGCCTTTACCTGGAACTGGCCGGAGGCATCTGAAACCAGGTAGCCGTCTTCTTCCTGCGTATATTTATCTACTGCAGTGCCTTCAAATAACTGAACGTTCGGGCTGCGTTTCAATTCATCCACCATAAAATTATCAAAGTGGATGCGTTTGCAAACGAAGCCGATAGGGGATTCTGCGGTTTTGTTATAATCAGGTTTGTAAGGCACGTCCATACTCTGGCGGCTGGGAGAAACAAACGTAACGCCCCAGCTGTTCTCTTTTTCCACCAGCTGCTGCAATCTTTGGGCAATGCCTTTGTCGATCTTTTCAAGCCAGGATAATACTTTTCCACTAAGCCCATCGCCGCAAACTTTATCGCGGGGGAAAACGGCTTTATCAACAACAACGCAGGAAATGCCTAACCTGTCTAATTGCAGCGCAGCAGTTGCCCCGCCGGGGCCTGCACCTATAATACATACTGAAGTGGTGATCATAAGCTATTATTCCGAATAGAGGGCCAAGATACGTATTCTGGCTCCGCGGAGGAAATATATATCTTTGCCTAAAACAGGAAAATATGTTCGGAGATCTGTTCGGAAAGCTGCAGGAAGCGCAGCAGAAAATGGCTGACAGTAAAGAACGCCTTAAACACATTTCAGTGGAAGGCGAAGCTGGTAACGGAGCTGTAAAGGTGGTTGTGTCCGGCAACCGGGAAGTGCAAAGCCTGGAAATTGAGCCGGGACTTTTGGTGGCGGAGCGCAAGGAGGAGTTGGAAGACCTGCTGATCACAGCTCTCAACCGTGCCTTGAAGAATGCGGAGAATGCATGGGAAACAGAAATGAAAGGTGTGGCAGGTGGAATGCTGGGAGGTATGGGATTACCGGGGATGTAGCAGAACGTACAATAAAAAAAGCCGGGCAGATCCTGCCCGGCTTATATATCCTTTTTGTCTTTAGCTTCTTATCCTACCTCTTCGGTCTTCAGCATTTTTTGATACTTCTTCCTTTCTTCTTCGTCGAGGATCGTTTTACGCATACGGATATGATTTGGCGTAACTTCAATACACTCGTCCTGTTGAATGTATTCCATACATTCTTCCAGGGTCATCAATATCTTCGGAGCAATGTTAGCAGCACCATCCGTACCACTTGCACGCATATTCGTCAGTTTCTTTCCTTCGTTAGGGTTTACCACCAGGTCACCAGGTTTGTTGGTTTCACCGATGATCATGCCTTTGTAAACTTCTTCTCCCGGATCAACGAAGAATGAACCCCTGTCCTGCAGTTTATCCAGGGAGTAACCGGTAGTGGTACCAGCTTCTTTAGCTACCAGTACACCATTGTTACGGCCAGGAATTGGTCCTTTCCATGGTTTGTATTCATTGAAACGGTGGGCCATTACAGCTTCACCTGCAGTGTTGGTGAGCATTTGCGTACGCAAACCGATCAGACCGCGGGAAGGGATCTCAAATTCCAAATGCTGCATATCACCTTTGGTTTCCATGATCAGCATTTCACCTTTACGGCGGGTAACGAGGTCAATTACTTTAGAAGCAAATTCCTGCGGAACGTCTACTACCAGTGTTTCAAATGGTTCAGAACGTTTGCCGTCAATGATCTTCACAATTACCTGTGGTTGACCCACTGTTAATTCATAACCTTCACGGCGCATGGTTTCTACCAGTACACCTAAGTGAAGGATACCACGTCCGTAAACGAGGAAGCTATCAGCAGCATCTGTATCCATTACACGCAGCGCCAGGTTCTTCTCTGTTTCTTTCATCAAACGGTCACGCAGGTGACGGGAGGTCACGAACTTACCATCTTTACCAAAGAAAGGAGAGTTGTTGATGCTGAACGTCATGTTCATGGTAGGCTCATCCACATAAGTGATAGGCAGTGCTTCCGGATTTTCGAAATCAGCTACTGTATCACCAATACCAAAATCTTCAAGACCAACCAGCGCACAGATATCACCAGGGTATACTTCCGTTACCTTCTTTTTACCAAGTGCTTCGAAAATATATAATTCGCGAACGCGGGATTTTTTAATAGTACCATCTGCCTGTACCAGGGAGATAGGTTGGTTTTCCACCAGTTTACCACGGGTTACTTTTCCGATGGCGATACGGCCAAGGAAAGTAGAGTAATCCAGGGAAGTGATCTGCATTTGCAGGGTACCTTCTGCTATTTTAGGTTGCGGAACGTGTTCCAGGATACCATCCAGCAGGGGCAGGATATCTTCACGTGGCGTCAATGAATCATTGAACCAGCCATTTTTACCTGAACCGTAGTAGGTAGGGAAGTTCAATTGCTCTTCCGTTGCGTCCAGGTTAAAGAACAGTTCAAATACTGCGTCATGTACTTCGTCAGGACGGCAGTTAGGTTTATCTACCTTATTGATTACAACGATAGGTTTCAAATTCAGATTGAGGGCTTTTTGCAGCACAAAACGTGTTTGCGGCATGGGTCCTTCAAATGCATCCACCAGCAGGATCACACCATCTGCCATTTTCAATACCCGTTCAACCTCTCCGCCAAAGTCGGCGTGGCCTGGGGTATCGATCACGTTGATCTTCACGTCCTTGTACATTACGGATACGTTCTTGGCTAAGATCGTGATACCACGTTCCTTTTCCAGGTCGTTATTATCCATGATCAATTCTCCCGTTTCCTGGTTGGAACGGAATACGTTCGTAGAGTGGAGGATTTTATCCACCAGGGTAGTCTTACCGTGGTCTACGTGCGCGATAATGGCGATGTTTCTTAATTGCATGAGAATGAATTATTTAGCTGCCTAAAAAGTTCTTTCGAACTTCCTTTTTTCACAGGCAACTCCTAAATGAAGGCGCAAAGGTACGAATAATACGTGGTATTTGGAGTAGGGTACTCTTAAATAACTGTGAAATAACAGAATGCAGACATTCTGCACGGGCATCATATTTGCACTGCTTCCTTTACATTCATAATCAACAATTTATGCGGAAAATCAGCAGTTTCTTGATCCTGTTTTTTATAACAGTGAATATAAATGCGCAGGAAGTAAAAGCGTATGATGCAGAACTCAGCACCTACATCTATCCTTATCCTGTTCACTTCTTTTACCTTTCAAGTCAGGGCCAGCGGCTTAAAATGGCCTATATGGATGTGAAGCCTTCCAAAGCAAACGGCAGAACAGTGGTATTGCTGCACGGCAAAAATTTCTGTGGCGCTTATTGGGATAGTACGGCTGCAGCCCTTACCCAAAAAGGGTTTCGGGTAATCGTACCGGATCAGGTAGGGTTTGGCAAATCTTCCAAACCGGCATCCCTGCAATATTCTTTTCAGTTACTGGCACAGAACACCAAAGCTCTGCTGGATTCGCTGAAGATCACAAAAGTGGCCGTGCTGGGCCATTCTATGGGCGGCATGCTGGCTGTGCGGTTCACATTAATGTATCCGGATATCACGGAAAAGCTGATCCTGGAGAATCCCATCGGGCTGGAAGACTGGAAAACAGCAGTACCTTATCAATCCATCGATCAGTGGTATAAAGGAGAGCTGGCGCAGAATTATGAAAAGATCAAAAAGTACCAGCTGGATAATTACTACGCCGGGCAGTGGACACCTGCTTATGATAAATGGGCACGCCTGCTGGCCGGCTGGACGGTACATCCGGATTATCCTAAGGTGGCCTGGAATGCAGCACTTACGTACGACATGATCTTTACACAACCGGTGTATTATGAGTTTGAGCAGATCAAAGTACCCAGCTTACTGATCATCGGGCAGCGGGACAGAACGGCGCTGGGTAAAGCAAATGCGCCCGCCGCAGTAAAGGATACATTGGGAAATTATCCCGTTCTTGGAAGAAGGGCTGCGGGGAGGATACCTTCAGCTAAACTCGTGGAGCTGGAAGGGATAGGGCATTTGCCGCATATTGAAAGTTTCGGGCAATTCAGGAAAGCCTTACTTGAATTCCTCTAAAGCCTCCTGCAATAACTGGAACGCCTGTATGTTACCCGGGTTTTCCAGGCCCCGTGCAATATCCTGCTTTTCACGTGGTGTGAGGTGTAAGCTAAGCGCAGCGGCCTTTTCAGCCTGTTGCGGAACATATTGGAAAATGAGGCGTTTGAACTTCCCGGGGAAATAACCCTCCATATAATTGATCAGGTGATCCTGGTGAAAATCCTGCATGCTCATCCAATGCGCCTGCATGGAAAAGAGCGGTTCAAAGATCAGGTCTCCCAGGTCTTTCTTTTGTTTGATGGGGCTTACATCGTTTTTACGTGTATCCCTTACCTGCATGAAGATTACGCCACTGGTATTTTCATTGATCCATTCCCGGAAGGTGTAGAGGAAACGAAGACTGGTTTCCTGCCCGAAATTATCCCTGATGCCGGCATCCATTACATCCACAATAGGGTTACTGGGCAGGAATACATTGGGTAATACATATGGGAATGTAGCGCTCATGCGGATGGCGCTGGTTACACGCAGATGTTCAGCATGCTGCAGGTTAAAGAATTGCCCGAAATCTACACCATCAACATCCCGGATACTGCGGGTAGGATATTGATAATCTGCAGCGCAGAGATAACTTACCGGTTGCGGAGAAATAAAAAGGCGGCGCCCGTCTGCATTGATGGTTGCGCACCAGATCATCATAGGGATCTTTGCTGTGAACTCTGCTTCCCGGTAGTCGGAAACCGTTTTATTCAACACATTGTCCGTATTAATGTTCAGCTGCATTTCGAATGCATAACCACGGTCTTTTGCGTAACGGTTTTTGCCAATGTAGAAATGCCTGAAAGGTGTGATGAAATCATTCACCGCAAAAGAGCTGAATACAGAGTTCAGCAGATCGCGGGAGATCCTGTCGCAATAAAGACTGTCGTATAGATCAGGGCCGTTCAGTTTGCCCATTTGTTCCCGGAGATATAATTCCCGGAAATAAGTGGCGCCCATCATTCCTCCGGAGGCTCCCGTCATGAGCATGGTGTGTTTGAGTAGTTTTCCTTTCGTAAGACTGTCGTACCGCTGCAGTACATTCATGGTCCATGCAGCGGAACGGCTGCCGCCGCCGCTGGTATTGATCACGATGAACGGAGGTTTGGAGCCGGCGGGGAATTTGGCTTTCCAGTTTTCGAGTATCTGTAAGGTTTGTTTTTTATCTCCTTCGCTGCGGGAGGCTGTGAAAAAGTCCTGCAGGCTTTGCACACTATACAGCGGGCGTTTATCTTTCTCCATGTAATCCAGCCCGTATGCTTTGTTCCGGTTATCGATCCATTGATTTTTCACCATCCAGTTCATACCCAGGATAAGCCCGATCAGTATGGGAATGGCCCATGTTTCCAGCAGATAAGCGTAAGCTCCGGCAACGCCGATCAGGAAAGCAAAGAAGATCATTACGCTGGCGCCGGCAGGTATACGGAAAGCGTTGTAGTCCATCAGGTAGGCCATGATCACGAGGAATACCAATGCCAGGCCTACTGTTATCATGGCAGCAAAATGGTGCTGCTTGAAGATGTTATCGAGATAGTGTTTATTATAGTGATCAACATTCCTGGCTCTGCGGACGCGCCAGGGGCTGGAGAAATAATTGATAACGGGTAATGCATTCTCATCTCTTTCCTGCGTAGGTTTTAAAACTGTTTTCAGGAAGTTGCGCGGGTTGCCGAATTTCTTGTATAAACGTCTGCCTATATTTTTATCTGCATTGAAGAAATAAAAGAAAGAGAAAAAGATAACAACCAGGAATCCGCAGATGAAACCTTCTGCCAGCAGCAGGACCTGTGGAACGGAATTCAGTTCCTGCCAGCGCTGGTATTGCCATCCGCGCCATAGAAGATTAAACAGGAACGCACCGGGGATGATAGCATTGTTCAGGCAATAACGGAAAAAGGGTTGTGAGGTGGTGGCCAGGAATTTGAAACGGCCGCTATGCAGGATAAAAGAGGTGATGTTCCAGCTCATTGTAAAGATGGCCGTAGCAACCCCCATCACAGTGGTGCTGTAAAAATTCACCTTCCCCATGTATTCCGGCGCCAGGTATAATGCATCCCCGCCAAACACTTTGGCGAAGCCTCCATTGATGGTGCTGAATAAAATGGCCCAGAAGATCAGCAGGACCTGGTACTTACGGAAATGAAGCAGCAGGAGCTGAATAGGGAAAGAATAGAAGAATCTTAGCCAAAGTCTTTTCACAGGTATAAATTACGAAGAAATAAAAAGCAAATTTAAAATTTACAAATTATTTAAATATGAAAGGCCATAAATAATAAATGAATGAGTGTGCCGTTGCAGCAAAAGAGGTTTTATTTCTTAGTTACAAACCTGGCCCAAACCAATACCATGAGCAGCGCCATACCGGTAAACTGATGTGCCAGTGCAAAACCGAGCGGAATTTTCACCTGGCTGTTTAAAACAGTGAGCACGCCCAATAAAACCTGTGCGAGTACTACCAGTAATGCTATTGCGCGAACAGCATCCAGCTGGGAAAAAGGCCTGGCGCGGAAATACCACACTGCAATCAATATAGTGAGCAGGTAAGCAAGGCCACGGTGAATGAATTGGATGGTGATGGGATTGTGGGTGATATCTTCCAGGAATCCGCCTTGTGTGAACATGCCCAGGGGCCACCACATACCATTGATCGTTGGCCAGGTGCTGGCAGACAATGCAGCATGGAGACCTGCCATGAAGGCACCATATATTAACTGAAGGGTGAGTAGTCCTAAGATCCAGCCGGATAATTTACGGAGGGAAGGCGCTGAAACGAGATTTTTTTGCGGAATGCTGAGCTTCAGTGCGAACCAGAGTGTGTACCACAAGAGGCTCAGTGCGGCAATAAAGTGAATGGCTAAACGAATATGGCTAACGTACAGATCCTCATCATTTAATCCGCTCTGCACCATGATCCAGCCGATGGCTCCCTGCAGGCCTCCCAGGAGAAATAAAATGATCATGGGAACGATCATGCTTTTATCGATCTTCTTCTTTATAATAAAATAAATGAAGGGAATAAAAAACACGATACCTATCAGGCGGCCCCAGTTGCGATGCAACCATTCCCAAAAATAAATGCCTTTAAAATCGGATAAGGTAAAATGACTATTAATATATTTTGCCTGACCGATCTCCTGGTATTTGGCAAAAGCAGCCTGCCAGGCTTCTTCATTCATTGGCGGGATTGCGCCCAGTATGGGTTTCCATTCCGTGATAGAAAGTCCTGAACCTGTCAAACGGGTAATGCCTCCCAGGAGTACCTGCACGATGATCATAAAAACTCCCGTGAAAAGCCAGATTATTATAGCTTTATTCTGCTTATTTTGCTGCATATCCATAAACGTAGCAAAATTAGGGTTAATCCGCCGCCACATGGAATGATTTTTATCAATTTTGGAATGATTTTGCAGTAGCGCGACTGATTTAGTAATTTTATCGCCCATAAAATAAGTTAACTTGTTATTGCCATTTTACCAGGAAACGCTTACGGAAGCCGGTTGCGATGAAGCCGGAAGGGGCTGCCTCGCAGGTCCTGTATTTGCGGCGGCAGTAATATTGCCACGGGATTTTCGTCATCCTTTGCTGAATGATTCCAAACAGCTTAAGGAGAGTCAGCGGGATGAATTGAGAGTAGTGATCGAACAGAAGGCAATAGCGTATGCGGTGGCCAGTATCGATAATGAGGAAATTGACAGGATAAATATCCTGAAAGCCTCTTTCAAAGCGATGCACGAGGCATTGGCACGATTATTGATTCAGCCCCAGATGTTACTCATTGACGGTAATCGTTTCAATCCCTATGGCAATATCCCGCATACCTGCGTAATTCAGGGAGACGGAATTTATGCTTCGATAGCGGCGGCATCCATCCTGGCAAAGACCTACCGGGATGAATATATGCATCAGCTGCATGAACAGTTCCCGCAATACGGCTGGAAGGAAAACAAAGGTTATCCAACCAGGTATCACCGGGATGCCATCCGCGCACATGGCGACACGCCCTATCACCGCAGGACGTTTCGTTTGTTACCGGATCAGTTAAGTTTGGATGGGGAGGAAAAGTGGTAAAATAGGATAGAGCCATGTTAAAGCAATCGCAACAACAGAAATTATTACAGAAGTTATCACCACAACAGATTCAGTTAATGAAGCTGTTGCAGGTGCCTACGGCCGTACTCGAAGAACGTATCAAAGAAGAACTGGAAGAGAACCCTGCTTTAGAATATGGTGAAGATGGTCAGGAAGAAGAATTCAAAGAGCCCAGTGAAGATTTTGAAGCCAAGGAAGGAGAAGAGGATTTTGAACCGGATGGCAGTGAGAATGAATACGACAATATAGATATCTCAGAATATGTGTCTGAAGGCGATGATGATATTGCCGACTACAGGCTGCGGGATGATAACTACCCCGATCCCGATGAATCCCGCACCATTCCTGTTCGCGTGGAAACTACTTTTCATGATCACCTGCTGGACCAGCTGGGTATGCTGAGTCTGGATGACCGCAGGGCACGTATTGCAGAGCAGATCATTGGCAGTATTGATGATGATGGTTACCTGCGCAGGGAAGTAAGTGCTATTGTAGATGACCTTTCTTTCTCACAGAATGTACAAACAGAAGAAGAGGAGATCAGGGATCTGATCAAACTGATCCAGCAATTTGATCCTCCGGGCGTTTGCTGTGTTGATCTCAAAGAATGCCTGGTATTACAGTTGAAACGTAAGAGTCCTGAAGATCCCGGTGTGGTTAACGCTACGCAGATCCTGGATAATTACTTCGATGAATTTACCAAGAAACACTACGAAAAGATCCAGCGTTCACTCAACCTTACAGATGAAGATCTGAAGGAAGCGATCGGCCAGATCATCCGGCTGAATCCAAAACCGGGTGGAAATTATAGTGTGATGAACAAAGCCGAGAGCTATGTGATCCCGGATTTTTTCATCATGAACAATGTAGGCAAGCTGGAACTGTCCCTCAACAGTAAAAATGCACCGGACCTGCGTATTTCAGAAGGATACCGGGATATGCTGAAGGAATATGACCGCGGAGATAAGAAAGATAAACGTCAGAAAGAGGCGGTATTGTTCATCAAGCAGAAAATAGATGCCGCCAAATGGTTCATAGATGCTATCAAGCAACGCCAGCATACATTGCTGAGTACCATGGAAGCGATCATGAACTATCAATACGACTTCTTCCTTACCGGCGATGAAACCACTATGCGCCCTATGATCCTGAAGGACATAGCGGATATTACACAACTGGATATTTCTACCGTTAGCCGGGTAGCGAATAGTAAATATGTACAAACAGAGTTCGGCACGTTCAAGCTGAAATTCTTTTTCTCTGAGTCCTTGTCAACAGACAGTGGTGAGGAAGTATCTACGAGGGAGGTTAAAAAGATCCTTTCGGATATGATAGAGGGAGAGAATAAGCGCAAACCGCTGAGCGATGAGAACCTGACTAAGATGCTGCAGGATAAGGGTTATAACATTGCCCGCCGGACAGTAGCAAAATACAGAGAGCAACTAAACATCCCCGTAGCAAGGCTGCGCAAGGAACTATAATTATGGAAGAGCAGAAAGCACCAATTACCTTTTCGTCCGGACTGCGGGCTACAGCACAAGTATTTTCTTATTTGCTGCATCCTTTATTCATACCGCTGCTCATTACGCTGGTGGCTGTGACTGCGCTGCCGGAGTATTTTTCGATCTTTAAATCTGATAGCCGTGTTTTCCCTTTCGACACCTTATATATAAGAGTGGCTGTTTCTACTTTATTGTTTCCTCTGCTGGTAGTGGTACTGGCCAGGCTGCTTGGTTTTGTGGGCAGCATCCGGCTGGAGGTGCAAAGAGACAGGATCATCCCTTATGTGTCCACCATCATCTTTTACTTCTGGACCTTTTATACATTTATCCGCCAGGGCTGGAGCCCTGAATTCCTCAATGCCTTTTTCCTGGGCATTTTTATTGCGGTGATCGTTTCCTTTGTATTGAACAACTTCGCCAAGATCAGCATGCATACCACAGGCTGGGGCGGGGTATTGGGTTTTATGCTTTGCATGATGTGGGGCATGCAGATGAATGTGGCTTTGCCGCTGGCGCTGGCTTTTGTGCTGGCTGGTATTGCAGCAACTTCCAGGCTTGTGCTGCATGCACATACAACGGCTGAAGTATATGCAGGGTTCATTGTAGGCATCCTGTCCCAGGTGATCGCCTATTCCATTGTGGGATAAAAAATAATCTTTTTTTACTACGCACATTCTCTGCGCAAGCGGGCAGCACCTTTGTATTGTCCATTGCGTGTTACCCCATTTGAAACAAACACCGGATGCTATTAAACTTAGTATTAAGCAAGAAATGCTAAATTTTTTAGGACAATTCGAAAATTAAATTATAACTTGCACTACCATTAAATTTGTAACAAATACTTACTAATTATGTCAAACACCAATACTGACAAACTGAAAGCGCTCCGTCTTACAATGGACAAGATCGACAAGGATTTTGGAAAAGGAGCTGTAATGATGATGGGTGAAAAGACAGAGGCACCCATGGAGGTTATCTCTACCGGTTCCCTGGGCCTGGATATTGCCCTGGGTGTTGGTGGATTGCCTAAAGGCCGTGTAGTAGAGATCTACGGGCCAGAGTCTTCCGGTAAAACTACTATAGCTATACATACTATTGCAGAAGCGCAGAAGAAAGGCGGTATCTGTGCCATCATAGATGCGGAACATGCCTTTGACAGCAGTTATGCACGCAGACTGGGGGTGGATGTGGATTCGCTCCTGATCTCCCAGCCTGACCATGGTGAACAGGCCCTGGAAATTGCAGACCGCCTGATCCTTTCCGGCGCTGTGGATGTGGTGGTTATTGACTCTGTGGCTGCACTGGTTCCGAAATCGGAGCTGGAAGGAGAAATGGGAGAGAGCAAAATGGGTCTGCAAGCCCGTTTGATGTCCCAGGCCCTCCGGAAACTTACTGCCACGATCTCTAAAACCAACTGCTGCTGTATTTTCATCAACCAGTTGCGTGAAAAGATCGGTGTGATGTTCGGTAACCCTGAAACAACCACCGGTGGTAATGCCCTGAAGTTCTATGCTTCCATCAGGCTGGATATCCGCAGAATGAGCCAGATCAAAGATGGCGATGAAGCTGTAGGTAACCGCGTGAAAGTGAAAGTGGTGAAGAATAAAGTAGCGCCGCCTTTCCGTATGGCAGAGTTTGATATTATCTATGGACAAGGTATCTCCAAATCCGGAGAGCTGATCGATATGGGTGTTGAGTTTGGTATCATTCAGAAAAGCGGTAGCTGGTTCAGCTACGAAGGCAACAAACTGGGTCAGGGCCGTGATGCCGTGAAGCAGTTGCTGCTGGATAATCCTGAAGTGTCTGTTGAAATTGAGGCGAAGATCAAGGCGAAGTTAGCCGAGCAGGCTGCAACGGCATAGGAGATCCTGAAATTTTAAGATCACAATTAATGGCATAGCCATTTGTATAAAGAGTTTATTAAACGTTTTTAGATTAAAAACGTTTGTTTGGGTTAGTAAAGTAAAAGGTCCGTTTTCTAGCGGACCTTTTTGTTTTTTTGGGAGGAGGAGGGTTGAGGGAAAGCGGTTGTGTTTTTATGAAGAAGGGTTGAGAGAGAGCCGCTGTTTTTTAATGAATGGGTCTTTCTGAAGCCGGCCTGTGTTTTAGACTGGAGCATAGCAAGACCTTTTTGTTTTTAGAAAAACGAGCAGCCTTTTGTATTTTAAGAATGTCATCTGCCTTTTTTGAAACAACCCCCTTTTGTGTACAAAAAACATCCTTTTGCGTATACAAAACAAAAAGCCCGTCACTCCTGCAAACATTCCAAAATGTACCGTTCCAGCAACCGGGCATTCTCAATAGCATCTCCATGAAAAGTGTTATTAAAGAATACCCATATTGAATGCCCTTCACTCATCCAGTGCGCACATTTTTTCGCATAAGATAACATCGTAGCATCGTCATAACGGGAGGCATATAATTTCCCCGGCCCATGAAATCGCAGGTATACATCATGAGCCGTTATGAGCTCATGATAAGGAAAAGGCATCGCGGATTGCGCGATCACCAATGAGATATCATACTGTTGCAGCAATTCTACACTTTGGGGCTGCAACCAACTTTCGTGACGCACCTCCAATGCAAAAGAGTATTCCCTGTAAACGGAAACCAGCAGGTCAAAAAATGGTGCAGCCACTTCCCGGTTAAAAGTAACCTGTGCCGGCAGTTGAATTAAAATGGGACCTAACTTATCTTTTATGGGATCAAAAATGGTGAAAAACAACCGGAGACTATCCGCGGCATCGTGGAGTTTTTGATAGTGGCTGACATAACGGCTCATTTTAGGGCAGAACCGGAAATCATCCGGGACAGCCAGCGCCCAGTTTAAAACCGTTTGCGCTTTAGGCAGATGATAAAAGCTGGAATTGATCTCCACACATTTGAACAACTCCCGGCTATAAAAATACAGCCATTGCACGGACTTCAACTTTTCAGGATAGTATAAGCCCTTCCATTCTTTATAACTCCAACCGGAAGTTCCGATATGCAAATGCATGGCTTTTTTACTTCTGAAGAGATCAATATTGGTACCATACCCACTAAACGCAAATTATTGCACCCGGCACTTCCGGAAAAGTACCACTACATTACCTCTCATTCCCCAAAATTCAGCGCTGAGCCATAGGATTTTACTATGAAGGTTTGTAGTTTTCGTTTCCTTAATTCCACTATTATGAGACAGCGCTGCAGGGCATTTATAATGCTATTCTTGTTGGTGATCACTTATACAAGTGTAAATGCCCGGTTTTTCATCGCTAATGGTTTTGCCCAGGCGCCGAAATTCAAAGCCCTTGTGCTCACAGAACGCGGCGGCGGGCATGAAGGCTTTGTAGCAGCAGCTTTGGAGTGGCTGAACAATTATGCGAAAGAGCAGCAATTTGAGATCACTGTGATCAACCGTGCTGATTCTATCAATGAAGCTTATTTGTCTCAATACAAAGTATTCATACAACTGAATTTCCCTCCTTACACCTGGAGTAAAGAAGCGGAGGCTGCTTTCATCAAATATATAGAAGAAGGCCGTGGCGGATGGGTTGGTTTTCACCATGCTACTTTGCTGGGGGAATTTGATGGGTATAAGATGTGGGATTGGTTTTCACAGTTCATGGGCGGCATCCGCTTCAAGAATTATATCGCGAAACGGGCTTCGGCTACCGTGCATGTGGAGGATAAAAACCACCCTGTGATGCAAGGCCTGCCAGCATCTTTTTCTATCCCGGATGATGAATGGTATACGTTTGATAAAAACCCCAGACCAAATGTAAAGGTATTGGCGAATGTGGATGAAAACAGTTACCAGCCTCCGTCTGACATCAAAATGGGGGATCATCCCGTGATCTGGATGAATGAAAAGATGAAAGCACGGAATGTATATTTTTTAATGGGGCATCATGCTAACCTGCTGGGATCGGCTGAGTTCAAAAAGATGTTTGGCAATGCCATTTTATGGGCGGCTGGTACTACTAAATAAACGATCACATTGAACGCTGATTTTGATAATTACCAGGAATACAACTAAGCGATGGGCGCCAGTGCATCCCTTTTTAATGCACATGATATATGAGCCTTGCGCTATAACCAAGGAATCCGGGCACAAAAGCATCAAAGTTCTTTTCTTTCACGATCATAAATCCGGGACGGATGCCCATTGCTATACCTAAAGGCCGCCGCAGCCCTCCGGGGCGGAACATTACACCCATCGGGAACAACACTGAAATATCTCTCCGTTGCCCGGCGTCATGACGGTATTTTTCTACAGCCACTTCTTTATAATTTTCCCTGCGGGCCTTTTTTTCCACAACATAGTCTGCAATGGAATAAGCAAGGGTACCACCCAAGCCGGCATAGATGGATATGCGGTCTCGGGAGAATCCTTTTTTAAAGAGGAATTCGGTGTATAATGCAATTGCATGATTGTTACGGCGAAAGTTAACCTCGTGGATGGTGTCCTGAACAGAGGTGAAAGATGGCCTGGTACTCCAGCGCTCCTGGTGATTTGATGCGTAATCGTATTCAATACCTATACTCCATTCTTTTTGCAGGCCCCATAATATTTTTTTGTCGCTGGGGAATTCCCAGGTAGTGAGCAGGGCAACCTGTATGTGTCCCATACTTCCCTGGAAAAGGCCACGGCCGAATTCCCTTTCAAGGGTATCGAGGCCATTCTTTGGGAAGTTTTGCGCATCCTTTACCAGTTTGCGGACGTCCGCTAAGGTGGTGTCTTGCCGCTGTATCTGCGCACCAAGTGAAGGGCCGAACTGGAGGCTTTTTAACCGGATCCTTTGAGCACTGGCAATATCAGATACCAGGCAAAGGCAAATGAACAGAAGTAGGGATAGGCGCATAGATGAGGTTGTTGTTGGTGAAACGGGGAGGACTGGAGGAATGTTACAGGGAGGATGGGTATACCCTGAGAGAAGGCATTTCCTATCTTGAGCCTATGTCAAGCCTATGTGAAGTATGGGTTTGCCCTGGAAAGAGAGAAGCCGTTCTATGGTTTGGGCAACCAGCGAACGGCTTCTTTTCAGTGTCTTCGGGTATTTATTCCCCCTTTTCTACAATCTTATTTTCCTCTGATATAAGGGCTTCCCACAAAATATCTTTCAATTCCTGCAAGCCCGTTTGCGTAACGGCGGAAATGAACACATGCGGTACATCCTTTGGCAGTTCAGCAGATATCGCGGTTTTCAATTCATCGTCCAGCATATCGCTTTTGCTGATGGCAATGATGAATTGTTTATCCAGCAGTTCGGGATTGAACTGTTCCAGTTCGTTCTTCAGGATGGCAAACTCTTTTCCATGATCTTCGCTATCGGCGGGGATCACAAAGAGCAGCACGGCATTCCGTTCAATGTGACGGAGGAAGCGGTGCCCTAAACCTTTGCCTTCATGCGCGCCTTCAATGATCCCGGGAAGGTCCGCCATACAGAACGACTTGTCATCCCGGTACTCCACCATGCCCAGTTGTGGGGTGAGGGTGGTAAAGGCGTAGTTGGCAATTTTGGGTGTAGCTGCCGTGATGGAAGAAAGCAGGGTGGATTTACCGGCGTTGGGGAAACCAACGAGCCCTACATCCGCCAGCACTTTCAGCTCCAGGAGCTTCCAGCCTTCCTGGCCTGGTTCTCCGGGTTGTGCATGTTCAGGTGCCTGGTTGGTGGCGGTTTTGAAATACGCATTTCCCCGTCCGCCTTGCCCACCGGGCATAAAGATCACTTCTTCCCCGTCATGCAGGATCTCCGCATCTACTTCCCCGGTTTCTTCGTCCCGCACAATGGTACCCAGGGGTACTTCAATCACAATATCCTTACCCATGGCGCCGGTACAGTTGTCTCCACTGCCGTTTTCGCCATTTTCGGCTTTTACGTTCTTGTACCAGCGTAAATGCAGGAGGGTCCAGAGCTGGGCGTTGCCTCTCAGAATGAGGTGTCCGCCGCGGCCGCCGTCTCCACCATCCGGGCCTGCCATGGCTTTGAACTTGGTACGCATGAAGTGTCTGCTCCCTGCGCCACCATGGCCCGACTTACAAAATACCCGTATAAAATCAACAAAATTCTCCATAATCAAAATCTCCCATTATCCCGTTTAAACCGGGGATAGGCTATAAAAACAAACGCAAAGATCGTAAAGTTTGGCCTTACATGATCTTTGCGTTCTAATATCGCTGTAAATGAGGCGGGAAATTATGCCCTTACGCTCACTAGTTCGTCTATTTCCTTGCTCAGGAGTTCGAAGGTGGCTTCCACGGTGCCATCGCCTTTGATCTTTCTGAACTTGCCGAATTTGGCATAGTGGTCAGCCACAGGAGCAGTTTTGTTATGATACTCCACGATGCGGTTCTTCACAATGCTTTCAGAAGCATCATCGCTGCGGCCGGAGGTAAGACCACGTTCAAGCAGACGGCGGATCAGCTCATCTTCAGGAACTTCCAGGCTCAATACGGTGTGAATAGCCGTTTTCTTTAGGGCCAGCAGTTTGTCCAGCGCCTCTGCCTGAGCGGTAGTGCGTGGAAAGCCGTCAAAGATAAAACCGGCAGCTTCCGGGTTGGCATCCAGTTTAGAACTGATCATACCGATCACTACTTCATCCGGAACCAGTAAACCCTGATCCATGAATTTCTGTGCTTCCAGGCCCAAAGGCGTTTTGCCCCCGATCTCAGAACGGAGCAAGTCACCGGTTGACAGGTGGATCAGACCGTATTTTTCAATGATGTTGGCACTCTGGGTTCCTTTCCCACTACCGGGAGGGCCAAATAAAATCAGATTGACCATGTTGTTGTTAATATTCATTTGGCGAGCCTGCGCCTGCCATTTTTTAAAACGTGTTACAGTTTTCAGTGATCCTGGCCTAAGCTCTTACAAGTTGTAAGCTAAAAAGGTTTAACGGAATTACCGAAAGGCATAGTGTGCAAATATAGCAAACAATTGAATGTATTGGTAATTAAAATTAAGATTGCTGAAATACTGTAAAAGAATAATGAAAATTAATAAATATAATTCAAGGAATAATGGGAAACGATAGACAAATGATAAAAACGCCCTATCGACTATAATACCGAACTATATTTATATGCTATTTCCCCGTAATGTGTTGGCCTTCCAGACTTTAGATGCGGTTGGGGCGCAGAAGAGCGGGGTAAATTTTGTATGTTTATAAAATGATGAAGCATTTTTTGGTATTGGGGCTCACCGGGTTATTGTTAACCGCTAACGGGCAACCGGGAACAGGTTCTCAGGAAAAGCAACAACACAAAGCAAAGAAAACGGAAAAGGTTAAACAGGGACCAACGCCCGCAGACCGATGGGTGGATAGTGTATTCAATTCTCTTTCTCATGAAGAGCGTATTGCCCAACTCATCATGATACGGATGCATTCCAACCTGGGTGCGGACCATATTGCAGCAGTAACAGCTGATATCAGGAATAATAAGATAGGCGGGCTCGTTACTTTCCAGGGAGGTCCGGTCCGCCAGGCAGAACTGGTGAACAGGTACCAGGCCATCAGTAAAGTTCCTTTGCTGGTTGCAGTGGATGGTGAATGGGGACTGGGTATGCGGTTTGTGGACAGTGTGATCTCTTTCCCCCGAAACCTGATGTTAGGCGCTGTGCAGGATACCAACCTCATCTATGCTGTTGGAAAAGCGATCGGTGAACAATGTAAACGTATGGGCATCCAATACAACTTTGCTCCTGTACTGGATGTAAATAATAATCCCAACAACCCGGTGATCAATGACCGGTCTTTCGGAGAAGATAAATACCGCGTTGCAGCACATGGTGTTGCTATGATCAGGGGTATGCAGGGTGCGGGTATCATGGCCTGTGCCAAACACTTTCCCGGACATGGTGATACGGATGTGGATTCTCACTACGACCTTCCTTCTATTAATAAAACCATCGCACAACTGGATTCGCTGGAATTATATCCTTTCCGCAGAGCCATAGAAGCGGGTGTGGGTTCTATCATGATCGCACACCTGTATATTCCGGCGATTGATAACAAAGCCAACACGCCTACTTCCATTTCCTATAAAACAGTGACCAACCTGTTGCAGAAAGACCTGGGCTTTGATGGTCTGATTGTTACGGACGCACTGGAAATGAAAGGCATCTCCAAGTATTACACCAACGGGCAGGAGTCTTTACAGTCCTTACTGGCGGGCAACGACCTGATGGAATTGCCTTCTACTTCAAAAGGCAGTATTACGGCGATTGCACAATCCATCAAAAAAGGAAAAGTATCCAGAGAAGAAGTATACCGCCGCGTGAAAAAAGTTTTGCGTGCGAAATATGATCTGGGCCTTGCACAACTGCAAACCATCGATGCCAATAATATCACCAATGATCTCAATGCTGCAGTGTTACCTTTAAAGAAAAAGATTTCCGAAGAGGCCATCACTTTATTGCGTAACGATAATCACCTGTTGCCACTTTCAGATACGGCCATTTCTCAAAAGCTGGCCGTAGTGGCTGTTGGCGTGGATGGCGGTAACAATACTTTTGTGGAGGCGGTAAAACAATACCGGCCGGATGCAGATGCCTATGTGTTTTCTTCCCGCCAGTCTGAAGAGCAGATCTCTTCTATGATAAAACGTCTGAAAGCAGATTACCAGTCAGTGATCATTGCGGTACAGAATTACAGCCGCCGCCCTGCCAATGATTTTGGGATCAGCCGTGCGGAAAAAGCTTTCATCAACCAACTGTCTGAAGAAATGCCTGCGGTGACCATTGCATTTGGTAATCCTTATGCGATCCGCTTTTTCTGTGATGCACCTACTGTGATTGCTGCGTATGAAGATGACAGTCTTACACATAAAGCTACCGCCCAGGTGCTCTTTGGCAAAATGGAACCGAAAGGAAAACTGCCGGTAACGGTTTGTAATAATTTCCATTATGGCACGGGCATCACTTCCATTATACCTCCTCCTCCGCCGCCACCATTGCTGGAAACAGCAGCACCTGAAACGGTTGGTATGAATGGTCAGATACTGGAAAGGATCGATTCACTGGCCAGGGATATGATCATGAAAGGCGCTGCGCCCGGCTGCCAGGTGTTGGCATTGAAGGATGGGAAAATGGTGTACAACAAGAACTTCGGTTATTATGACTATAGTCAGAAGGAAGCGGTTACCTCCAAATCAGTATACGACCTTGCTTCCGTTACAAAAATATGTGCCACCACTTTATCTGTGATGCGCCTGTATGATGAAGGGAAATTAAACCTGGACAGTACACTGGGAACTTACCTTACCTGGGTAAGAGGCAGTAATAAAGAACACCTGCGCCTGCGGGATGTTTTGCTGCACCAGGCAGGACTTGTATCTTATATCCCCTTTTATAAGGAAACGATCTATGAGAACGGATGGCCTGATACCATGATCTACAAAGCTTACCAGGATTCGCTGCATACTTTGCGGGTAGCGGAAGGGTTGTATATGACACCGCAGTATACAGATACCATCTACCGCAGGATCCTGGACAGCAAACTGATCCCTGCAGGAAGACAATACATCTACAGCGATAATGATTTTATTTTCCTGGGTAAGATCGTGGAAGCGATCACGGGGAAAAGGTTAGATAATTATGTACGGGAAACATTCTATGAGCCTCTGGGACTGATGACCACAGGTTTTGAGCCACGTAGCCGTTTGCCCATATCACAACTGGTGCCTACAGAATTTGAGAATTTTTTTCGGGTACAGTGGATAAGGGGAGATGTACATGATCCGGGTGCAGCCATGTTTGGTGGTGTGGCCGGGCATGCAGGGCTTTTTTCCAATGCTACAGACCTGGCTGTATTGCTGCAGATGTTATTAAATGGCGGCAGCTTTAACGGCAAAGCCTATATTAAACCGGAAACCATACAGTATTTTTCTGCTTATCATTCTGAGATCAGCCGCCGCGGGCTGGGCTTTGATAAACCGGAAAAGGATAACGCCACCAGGCATGAGGCTTATCCCTGCAAAAGTGCGTCTGCTGCAACATTCGGCCATACGGGATTTACCGGTACCTGTGTATGGATAGATCCGCAATCTAAACTGGTGTTTGTTTTTCTGAGCAACAGGGTTTGCCCGAATGGAGGGTCCAACAACAAGATATCTTCGCTAAGCGTACGGGCTAATATCATGGAAACGCTCTACCAGGCAATGTTATAAAATATAAAAGGCTGTATCTCAACAGATACAGCCTTTCTTTTCGGGGTTAAAAATATTTACTTACTCAACAGATACAACTCTGTTTACCATGAGCTGTGTTTTAATGTCTACAGCTTTCTCCAGCTTGTTCTTGCCGTTACGGATCTCAAAAGTATATGCTCCGTCTTCCAGCTTTTCCAAATTATAACGGGCAACAAACTTTGGTGAAGTAACGTCCAGCGCTTCTTTGTGCAAGGTGTTATTATTAGCGTCTTTAATGAACAAGGTTAATTTCTCGCCAGTAGGGTTTTCGATCTGCACCAGGAAACGGAGCTGCTCAGCGCCTTCCTGTTGAATATCGATCTTGCAGCCTTTTCTGGCCATTTCATTCTTTTCAGGTGCAACCCTTGCGGTTTTGTTTGAGCCCGGGTTATTAGCATATGCATAAGCTGTTTCACTTTGTGCAGATGCCTGCATGCTGAGTCCTAAAACAATGGCAACTAAGGTTAAAATGTGTTTTGGTGTGCAAACAAAACTGTGTTTCATGATGGTTAATTGTTTAAAAGTTAACTTGTACGTTCGGTTTTATGTACTAGCTAATACTTTGGTACCTTTCTTTTTTCACCACAAATTTCAGATGCTGGCGTTATCGGAACATTAAGGGGTAGTTAAGTAAATGTGAGCAGATCGTTGCCTTAATGTTATGAACCTGTCTTTTACTTCATTCGTGGACGATAGCTTAAGCTTGTTGTCTTTTGGTGGTTAATTAGTTGTTAATCGGGAGACGAATGTACGACTTATGCACATACAATACACAAAATCCATTAGATTTTTTTTAAATAACAATGCGTATCCTGTACACTAAGTTTGCCTGTAGCCAAACTCCGGCTACAGGCAAACCTGTTGGAGGTTTTAGTATTTTGGGTTTTGAACCATTTTACTGTTCCGGCGGATCTCCTCGGCCATAATTGGGAGGAAATAGTGCTTCTCAGAGAACTTCCTGATCTCTACCCCATTTGTTAACACATTGTAATTATAGAGGAGCGTATCCGGGTTCAGTTTGCCATAAATTTCTATAGCTTTAGCAGGACCACTGAATACGGTTTCTGCAATTAACCATCTGCGTGCATCAAAATAACGGTGCTCTTCATAGGCTAATTCATACCGTCTTTCATAACGATACATCTTTAGCAAAGCATCTCCGGATACACTGGGATCCAGTGCAGGCATACCTCCGCGTGTACGTATTTCATTGATGGCATCTCTTGCCGGTGCTTCCTGGTTTAGCCCCAGGCAGGCTTCTGCAAAGTTCAGTTTGATCTCTGCGTAACGGAAGAATGGCCATGACTGGTCTCCCCGGAAGAATTGTGCATCCAGGTTAATATCCATGAACTTACGGATGTAATAACCGGTGTAGGTACCATTCCAGTTTTCTACGGGGCTTTGGCGGGTATCCAATCCATTCACCACTTCAATGGAGCCGTCTGCTCTTTTCCTTTCATAACGGGCTGTTTGAATAACACCTACCGGATCATTGGCCACAGCGTCTGTTGGTCTTTTTTTCCAGGGAGCACCATTATAAAGGATGGTGGCATAGAACCTGGGATCACGGCCTACATAAGGTTTTGCGGCCATGGCTGGATTGCTCCAGTTGAAGTCCGTACCATCTGCCATTTGATATCCTTCCACAAAATTTTCCAGCGGCACATTGCCTCCCCAGTTGTGATAACCATTGGGTCCATTGTACAGATCATGGGAAGTGCCCAGCTGTTGTTTGTTAAAGTATTTGCAGAAGATGATCTCCGGGTTATCCTTATCCAGGAATACCCGGGTGTAATTCTCTACAGCAGAGCCTGTGGGCTTATAAATAGAAAACTTAGCCGTAAGGATGAGTGCATTGGCGGCATCTTTGGCTAATTGCCAACGGGCGGCCCTGTCTCCCCCTACATATCCTAATTCAGGTCTTGTGTTGCCGGGTTTATTAAAGAGGTCGCTGGCAGCATATAACAGGATCCTTGATTTAAGCGCCATGGCAGCGAATTTGGTAGCCCTGCCTTTATTATCCCTGTCGTGTGTTTCCGGCAATACGGCAATGGCACTGTCGCATTCAGCTACTACGTATTTTACGCATTCATCAAAACTATTGCGGGTGAGCAGCATGGCTTCGCCATCTGTGAGTTTGAAGATCTGTGTTACCAAAGGCACCCCACCCCAGTATTTGATGAGCATGTGATAAAAATAGGCACGCATAAAATGTACTTCCCCCTTCAGCCTGGTGCGCTGTGCTTCGCTCTTGAAAGGAGTTTTGCCCACCATCTCAAAGAAGATATTACAGGTGCGGATGGCTTTGTAGTGTTTATCCCATTCGCCGAAAAGGTTAAGTGCGCCGAGGTCTTCAGGAGACATGGCTTCTGTTACAGAAGTTGTGGCGCCGTAATTATGAATAAACCTGCTTTCATCTGTCATGGAAGACAACATTACTTCATTGAAGCCATGCCGCATTTTAGGATACAGGTCGTTCACATAAGCCTGCACCAGGTTTGGGTCCTTCCACACGGCATCTTCCATGTATTCCGTTAAGGGTTTCTTTTCGAGAAGGTCTTTATTACAAGCTGTAGCCAGGGCTATCAGCAGGATAGCTAAGATGATGTTTTTCATAAAGCACGATTTAGAAGGTTACATTAAGGCCAACGTTGAAGATCCTGGTTTGCGGATAAAATTGTCCGCTGCCGGTGGGTGATTCCGGATCAAAGATCTTCACCTTATCAATAGTAATGAGGTTCTGCCCGCTTACATAAATGCGGAGATCGTCCAGACCGATGCGTTTTTGCAGGGTTTCGGATAAGGTATAACCTATTTCCATGGTCTTTAAACGCAGGTAGTCTGTATTCCACAACCAGAAAGTATTCTGGCGGCTTACCCAATATTCTTTGTCCCTGTCGTAGGGTCTTGGATAGGCAGCATCTATGTTCTCCGGCGTCCAGCGGTTCTCCACTATTTTCATGGGAAAGTTGCCGATGAGCCCTGATTCCGTACGGATATACTGACTGGCTCCGGTTGCAGCCTGCCAGAGCATAGTAACATCAAAACCCCTGTATTCTGCTGCGAGTGTTACGCCGTAATTCCATACAGGGTATTCAGAACGGTTCACGCGCACACGGTCCAGGTCGTTGATCTGACCATCGTTGTTTACATCACGGAATTTAATATCTCCGGGAATGGCGCCGCCAACATGCGGATATTCATCTATTGCGCGCTGGTCCCTGAAAATACCAATGGCTTCATAATACAGCGTAGCGCCGATCTGTTTACCGGTGGACATTTGCCATTCCGGCACATTGGGTACTTCGTCCCAGAACACAATCTTGTTGCGGGCGTGGGAAATGTTAGCTACCACTTCATACGTCCATTTACCTACTTTTCGTTTATGCGTGAGGTGCAGATCAATACCATGGTTCTGTACTTTACCGATGTTTTCATCCGGTAAGGTTAAACCCGTGTAGATGGGAATGGAAGCAGATCTTTTGGTGAGGATGCTGTAGCGGTTGGTGTTAAAGTATTCCGCTTCAATACCAAAGAGACCATTAAAGAACTTCGCTTCTATGGCAACATCCAGGTTGTTGGATACTTCCCAGGTAATGTTTTCATTGGGCACGCGCAAGGTGTAGATACCTGTATTCAGTTTATCTCCGAATACAGTACCGCCTTCTGCAATACCAAAAGTGTTCATGTACTGGAAAGGATTGATGAGATCGTTCCCCATCTGGCCATAAGAGGCGCGGAGTTTGAAATAATCCACTGTAGTGCCGATGGCGCGTTTCCAGAAATTTTCACGGGAAAGTACCCAGCCTGCAGATACGCCGGGGAAAAAGCCAAAACGTTTGTTGGATGGAAAGTTCTGCGATCCATCGTAACGCCAGTTAAAATCGAAGAGGTATTTTTCATCGTAGTTATAAGAAATACGGCCGAAGTAATTGAGGCGTGCATAATCAAAACCACGGCCGGTATTATCCTTTTCATCGTTACTACCTGCAAAGAGCTGGTCTACAGCATCCGAAGTAAAATAACGGCGCCTTGCCCAGAGGTTATCACCTTTGGTTTCGTTGCGTTCTATGGCCCAGATGGTGCTGAGGTTGTGTTTCCCGAAACTCTTCACGTAATTGATCTTGGCGTTGAGTGTGATGCTTTGATTCTGGTTATACCATTCTTCCATTTCCGGAGCACTTACACCACGGCTGGCGGCTTCCAGTTGTGGGTTGTTGTTGGCATCAAACCCTTGCAGGGTATACAACGTCCAGGGTTTGATGAAACGTTTCTGGAAATTGAAGTTCTGGTCCAGTGCCAGGTTTCCGTCAATAGACAAACCTTCTACGCCGGGAATGAATATCACGGCGCCAAGATTTGAGTTGAGCACATAGGTTTTATCCCGCTGGTAGCCTATTTCGTTGGTACTGGTCACAACAGGATTATCGCCGTATTCAATATCAGGGCCGGGTAAGCCGTTTGGCCATCGGGCAGCTTCAGTAGGCCTTCCGCGTAATAATGCACGGAAAATGGAACCGGCGCTGCGGGGTGGAAAATTCCTGTCTTCCAGTCTGCCGGCCACATCTATGCGTACCGTGAGGTATTTATTTACGTTCGCATCCAGGTTTGCGCGCAGGTTATGCTGGCGGTATTTGGTAGCGCTGTTCTTGAAAATACCATCCTGGAAAAGTGTTCCCAGGGATACGTAATAGATAAACTTGTCGGAACCTCCGCGGAGCGAAAGATCGTGGCGGTATTGGCTGGATAAGGGTTTCACTACTTCATCAATCCAGTCCGTGTTTGGATAACGCCAGGGATCAGAGCCATCGCCAAATTTGCCGATCTGTTCTTCTGTGAATTTGGGCTGGTCTCCCGCATTTTTGTTGATCTCATTTACGATGCGTGCATAAGTGGGTGCGTCGGCCATTTCGGGCAAACGGGTAGCTTGTGTGAATCCCTGGTTGAAATTGTAGCTCAACAAGGGTTTGCCGGTACGGCCGCGTTTTGTGGTGATGAGGATAACGCCATTTGCAGCCCGGGAGCCAAAGATGGCTGCGGAGGCATCTTTCAATACAGAGATGTTTTCAATGTCGTTAGGATTGAGGCGTTGAAAACCATCCCGGGGAATACCATCGATCACTACGAGCGGATCTGAATTGTTGAAAGTACTGCGGCCGCGGATCAGGATCCGCGATCCGTCATAACCGGGTTCCCCGCTGTTGTTGATGGCCATGAGGCCTGAAACCCTTCCTACTAATGCGTTTGAAATGTTCACTGTTGGCGCCTGTTTGATCTCGGAGCCTTTTACCGT
Source organism: Chitinophaga niabensis (assembly GCF_039545795.1). Taxonomy (NCBI): domain Bacteria; kingdom Pseudomonadati; phylum Bacteroidota; class Chitinophagia; order Chitinophagales; family Chitinophagaceae; genus Chitinophaga; species Chitinophaga niabensis. The sequence continues at coordinate 6,336,724 of NZ_CP154260.1, forward strand.
ACTAACAGAGCCGGTTTTGGTCACTTTTTTTGTAGTACCATAACCGGTAACAACGTACTCGTCCAACTGTTTTTCTGTTTCTTTCAGCAGGATGCTAACGGAGGCTGATCCATTCAAAGGGTACTCCTGCTGTTCGTACCCGATGAACTGAAGGACCAGTACAGCCTGTGGGTCTATGTCCGAAAGAGAGAAATTCCCTTTTTCATCAGACACGGTTCCTTTACTGGTCCCTTTCACCACAATTGTTACACCGGGAAGGGAAATGTTCTGCACATCCCTGATCCTGCCTTTGACTGTGATGTTTTTGGATGTTTGTGTGGGTGTTGTTTGCGCATGGGAGACGGACATGCCTCCGGCAAATAAGGCGAATACGGCCATGAGAATGGCTCCGCCATAACGTGGAATGGGTTTCATACTGTAGATCGATTTAGAAAGTGGGTTAAGAATTAAGGTTTTTCTTTGTATGCTAAAGTTATCTTGTTTCCTTTTAAATATTTTCGAAAATTAAGTGTCAAATTGACCTATATATTTAGAAAAATATCGGGTAACTTAGGGATAGAATTGATAACACCATGAAACTGAGCCCCTTTTTATGTTTAGTTTTCGTAATAATGGTACTGGCCGCGTGTAAGAAAGAAAAGAGTGATGAAGGCCCGCTTCAAAGTCATGTTTGTAATTACTCGCCTTATACAACAGGCTCCAGCTTTAATTATGAGTTCGTGAATGTGAACCCGCCCATGTCGGGTGACTTTGTATTGCTGGTAAAAGGAGATTCTGTTATCGGGAATGAAAGCTATCGTATGCTGGAAGATGATATTACGGGGGAATTTTCTCTCTTTGATTGCGGTGGCGGAGATTATGTGCAACTGCTGGCGGTTACAGGTATTCCCAATGCACCCACGCAACCTATCAAAACAACTTACCTGAAAGAGAATGTTCCTTTGGGCCAGGGGTGGTCTGAAGATATTCCCATCACCATTACAGGGCTGGGGGATTTTATGCTGAACATCCGCTACACCATCATTCAGAAAGGGAGTAACAAAACGGTACTGGGTAAGGCTTATACGAATGTAATAGGTGTGGAGATGGAAGTTTCCGTTCCGCCCTTTATACCACCACAGATCTTAAGTACGAATTATTATGCAAAGGGAGTGGGGCTGATAGAGCTGGACAGGTTCGAGGATACTACGCGGTTGCGGAATTATACGATCAAGCCTTAGTATCTTTCCAGGACCACAAATACCGGCAGGCATGTGTTCTGTAAGGGGACCATTTCCCGGAAAGCTCCAATAGTTTTGCGCGGTAGGCTTTCTTATCTGTTGCGTCCAGTTTATATAATCTGATCATGGCTTGTTGAATACCCCAATCATCTATCGAAAAAACATCTTCTCTGCCCAGGTAGAACATCAGCAACATTTCCACCGTCCATTTGCCCACACCTTTAATCCGGGTGAGATAAGCGATCACTTCCTCGTTGCTGAGCTTATGCAGTTTGGCATCTGTTAATTTTTCTTCGATCACAAAGCGGGCTACGTTGTGCACATAAGAGACCTTTGCATTGGATAATCCGATGCTGCGCAGTACGGCAGGGTCTGTATCCAGGACCTGTTGTGCTTTTGGTTCTTTGCCGCCATAGAGGTTAAGGAAGCGGGCATAGATCACTTCAGCTACTCTTACAGACAATTGCTGGCTCATGATGGAGCCAATGAGTTTCAGGGCAATATTCTTCCGGATGGGGATCACTTCCAGTGGTTCCATCACAATGCGTTTAAGCTTTTTATCCTTGTGCAGATGCGGGATATAGATATCGTGATGGGTGGAAGTGCGTGCCATGTGTTTAATAATTGAACGGTTCACCATAGATCACATGCAGGAGGGTTTGACCTACAGCCTGCAATGTTCTTTTGTCTATCACAGACATATTATCGTTGGAAGTATGGTGGTGCGGCATAAAATCTCCTTTCGGCTGGGTGGCAATGATATCGAAGGAAGGGATCTTGGCCAGTGTGTTCACGTAAGCATGATCGTCTGTAATAAATGCGGGGCCTCCCAGTGATTCTTCATAGCGGAAGAGATCTGAATAACCGAGGGTATTGGCAACATCCCAGAACATTTTCATCTGCGGATAGGCGTATTGTTTAGAATGGCCTTCCATGTAAAAGCTGGCATTGCGGCCCCCCACCATATCCAGCAGGATGCCGTATTGGGCCGTGTAGCCATTGATGTGAGGATTTTTGGCCCAATACTGTGTACCAAGGCAATAACTATCGGCCACATCAGATTCGCCGTAATCTTCCACATCGGTGAGCAGGATATCCACGCCTATGGCAGGTTTCTTTGCATGGAACTGGCGGGCGACTTCCATTAATACACCTACTCCGCTGGCACCATCGTCTGCCCCATCCAGTTGTTTCTTTTTATCGAAAGCATCTTTATCTGCAAACGGGCGGGTATCCCAATGGGAGAATAACAACACCCTGGTCTTTGCAGCAGGATTAAAAGAAGCGATGATATTAATGCAGGGCAGTTCTTTCTTTCTAGGTGCTATCACTTTTGTGCGTTGCACATAAACCGTATCCGCCAGGTTTTTGAAATAACCGATCAACCAGGCTGCACAGGCTTCCTGGGCTGGCGTTCCAGGGATCCGGGGGCCGAAGGCTACCTGTTTTTCTACGGCAGCATAAGCAGTGTCTGCAGAAAATACGGGCGCATTTACGCTGGCCTGCTTTTCTTCTTCCGTGTTCTGATTACTGTTATTGTTATTACAGGCTGCGAAAGTAATTGCAGCCAGCAGGATCAGCCTCCTCATGGTTTACTCATTTATTCAATAGCATAAGATACGGTGCCGTCTTTCTCATCTTTCAGTTGAATACCGATAGTGAGCAGCTGATTGCGGATCTTATCTGAAGTAGCATAATCCTTTTTGCCTTTGGCTTCCTTGCGGATATCTATCAGCAATTGCAATACGCCGTCCAGTTTATCTGTTTCTGCCGGTTTTTCAGGCTGGAGACCGAGTACATCGATCAGATAAGTTTTCCAGGTTTGCTGCAGGAGTGTGAAAGTATTTTCACTGATCTCATGCATCTTTACCTGTCCGCCTTTCAATGAATTAATAACGGGAGAAAGTTCGAAAAGATTGGCCAGTACTTTGGCGGTGCTGATATCATCGTTCATGGAAACGGCGCAATCATTACACCAGGCCTGTACCTGATCATCCAGTTCTTTATTGATGTCTGCACCGTTGGCGGTGTATACCAATTTCTGTAGTACTTCGTAAGCATACCATAAACGCTGCAAACCTTTCTCCGCGGCCTGCAGGGCTTCATTGGAGAAATCCAGTGTGCTGCGGTAATGCGTCTGCAAAATAAAGAAACGGATGGTCATAGGGCTATAACCCTTTTCCAGTAGGGGATGCGTGCCGGCGAACAGGTCCGTGAGGCGGATCACGTTGCCATAACTTTTACCCATCTTTTTACCGTTGATGGTGATCATGTTATTGTGCACCCAGTAACGCGCCATCATTTCTCCATGTGCAATTTCGCTTTGTGCAATTTCACATTCGTGATGGGGGAATTGAAGGTCCATACCACCACCATGGATATCAAACTGCTGCCCCAGGTATTTACTGCTCATAGCAGAGCATTCGATATGCCATCCGGGGAAACCTTCTCCCCATGGGCTTGGCCAGCGCATCAGGTGTTCAGGTGGCGCTTTTTTCCAGAGGGCAAAATCCACTTTGTTCTTTTTCTCGTCCTGGTTCTCCAGTTCGCGGGTGGTTTCCAGCTGATCTTCCAAAACGCGGCCGCTGAGGATGCCGTAATGGTGACCTTCTGAATATTTCATTACATCAAAATAAACAGAGCCGTTTGCTTCATAGGCAAATCCTTCATCCATGATCTTTTTGATCATTTCTATCTGCTCTACGATATGGCCGGTAGCGGTAGGTTCTATACTTGGTTTTAAAGTATTGAATTGTTCCATGGCCCAGTGGAAGAGATTGGTGTATTTCTGCACCAGTTCCATGGGCTCCAGTTTTTCCAGCTGTGCAAATTTGGCGATCTTATCTTCTGCGGCGCGGCCTTCTTCTTCAAAATGGCCGGCGTCTGTTATATTCCTTACATAACGTACCTTATAACCCAGGTGTAACAGGTAACGGTACACTACATCGAATGTAATGAAGGGGCGTGCATGGCCCAGGTGCGACTCTCCGGAAACAGTTGGTCCGCATACGTACATGCCAACGTGCCCGGGATATAACGGAGTGAATAGTTCTTTTTGCCGGCTTAGGGTATTGTGTAGTTTAAGCTGTTCTGACATTATCTGATATTGTGGATCGGCGAATTTCGGATATTTCAACCCGAATGTCGAATTTTTTAAGCAAAAGTGGAAATTCTAGGGAATGCTCACATTGGCAATGACCGGGTAATGATCACTGAGCTCAGAATGTACAGTTCGGAAACCGTTGATGGTAAAGCTTCTGTCGATAAAGATGTAATCTATTCGCAGTGTGGGTGAGAGGCCGGTAAATGTTCTGCCGATGCCACTGCCTTTTTTGAGGAAAGCATCCTGCAGGTTTCCTTTGATGGTGAAATATGTGTAGGAAGCAGGCGTATCATTAAAATCTCCGCAAACGATCACGGGATGCGGGCTGGTTCTGATGAAGTCCGCTACAATATTGGCCTGTCGGCTGCGGCGAACATAAGCATCCCGCATTTTCACCACAATACCTTTTGCGGCAACAAGCCCGGTATCTTCCTGTTTCTTTATTTTTTCGATAGACTGATAATCTTTGGCGTTGAAGCGATAGGATTCCAGGTGCATATTTACGATGCGGATGGTATCCTTATTCCGCTGAATATCTGCATAGATGAGGCTTTCACCCATTGGGCCGGGAGAAAGTTTTACCTTATCTGACAGGATAATGGGAAATTTTGAATAGATGATGCTGCCCCAGTGTTGTGTACCATTGCGGTTAAAATCGCTGGAAAAGAAACGGTAGGGCAGTTTCATGACGTGGGAAAGATCTTCCCGGTTATTGAAATCATCTGATTTTTCTGAAGTGTAAAAGTCCTGGAGGCAAAGTACATCCGGCTGTTGCCGTTGGATGAGATCAAACATCGCTTCGCGGGTGGGCTTGCTGTTTTTCTTGGCGTAGAGGCCAAACAGGGCTACGTTATAGCTCATTACATTGATGGTGCCTTCCGGTTTATTGGATGTTTCCCATTTGGTGGGCCAGCGAAGGGAGAAAAAGGCAGAAACAGACTTCCAGCCGATCACCAGGGCTACCAGTGGTATCAATGCATATTTAGGATGGAAGATGATCCAGAAGATGAGGAATAACAGCAGCACTACCAGCAGAAACGGGAAACCCAGCGTGATAAAACTGATCGGCCAGAACCTGACCGGCGAAATAAAGGGCGCCAGGCAGGCCAGCAGGAAAAATAGAACAGTTACCACGTTCACGATAAGGAAAAATCCTTTTGTAAAAAGTCGTAAAAATTTCAACAGGCAGATAGTTTGGCCGCTATAAATTTAACGCATTAAAAGACAAGGTGTTAATCTTTTCTGTTTATAGATAACCTGGCCATAATGGGAAAGTGCTCGAAACCCCGCCTGCGATGGATGGAAAATTCCTCCACGGTAAAGAACTTATCCGGCAGAATGTAATCTATCCGTAGTGTGGGTGAGATGGCAGAAAAGGTTCTGCCAAAGCCGGAACCCTGTTCCAGGAAAGCATCCTGGAGGCTTCCACGGATGGTGCGGTAAGTGTAGGAAACGGGTACATCATTGAAATCCCCTACTACAATAAGCGGATGTTTACTGCGATCTATCTCGTTCCTGATGATATGTGCCTGTTCTGATCTGAGTTTGAAGGTACGGCGCATCTTATACAGGATGCCACGGACTTTGTGCACTTCTGCGGAGGCCACGGTCTGATAGTCATCCTGCTGAATCTTGTAGGAAGCCAGGTGAGCGGATATGATCCTTACAGTATCTCCTTTGATCAGGAGGCTTGCAGCGATCAGGTCTTCTGTGCCAGGGCCTTTGGAAACTTCGAAAAGTTTTACCCTTGTGGTATCTATGATGGGGAAGCGGGAGAAAATAACAGTGCCATAGTGCCAGGTATCCCAGTGGATAAGGCTCCTCACAAAATAATGGTGGGGGTAATTCAGTTCTTTGCGGATACTGTCTAAGTTATCGGGTTTATCCGGGTTGGTGTTGGTGTAGAATTCCTGGAGGCAAAGCACATCCGGACTGGCTTTTTTCAGTTCTTCGTACATGCTTTTGCGCACTTCGGGAACTTCTTTGTATCCTTTGATGCCCATGCTGCTGCAGTTGTAGGTCATCAGGGTGAAAGAGGTATTGCTATTAGCATTGCTTCCACCGAAGAGATGAATACCCCAGGTGCTGAAAACTCCACCCAGCGTAACAACGGCGGCTATCAAAGAGATCAGCCAGTATTTACGGCGATAAATGATCCAGAGGGGAATGAAAAAGATACAGGCTAACCAGAAAAATGGAAATGGAAGTCCCGCAAAACCACCGGGCCAGAAACTGCTGGGATTGGTAAAGGGAATAAAGTACGAAAGCAGTAGTCCGGCGGCAAGGAGCACGTTGCCCCAAAGCAATAAACGACGGATGACAGTAAGAGCAATTTTCAAGGCAGGGGCTAAATTTATGAGTCACAAAAATAGCGTGTAGCCGTGATAAAAAGAACCTGGAAACAAAGAATTCATATAAGTGGTGAAAATTGTTGCATGGCCGGAAAGGGTTACTGCGACAGGGCTTCACACATGTTGGAGATATTAAATATATGGATAGGATAATGCTTTTAAAAAAGCTATACCTGGCGGGAGGAGTTAGTATGAAAAAGGGATACTTTGTTGAAGAGGTAAGTATGAAGGGCTATGCCTGTTTGGGGAGCAGGCATGAGGGAGCGATGTTTGTTGCGTAAGCGCTTGTTCTTACAAACTATACTTCTCTTTCTTTGCTTGCGCGGAGGAGTGTTTCTTTTTCTTCCGCAGTGAGCATATCAATTCCCTGTTCGTTGATCTTATCGAGGATCTCATTCACTTTATGCTCCGGTACATTCCCTACTTTGGTGAAGGGAACGGGCGTAGCGCGGAAACCGCTGCGGGTGGTATTGATCTCTGCTTTGAGGGCTTCTTTCTTTTCTTTGGGATGGAACATGTGGCTGATGTTGAAGAACAGGTCGTTCACCCATGAACCCCAGTTATGGCCTTTTTTGAATTGCGCCATAAACATGTAACCCATGAAAGCTCCGCCCAGCAGGTAAAGCAGAATGGTTAAACTTCCTCCTCCGGCAACAATAGCTGTACCATGAAGGGCTAAGAAGATGAGTGTGATCAGCCAGATGGGGGCACCACCCTGCATGAGCAGGGGAAAAACGCGGCCTTTGGGTTCAAGTACAGTGGCGCCAACAGCCAAAGCCATTACGCCAGCCCCTGCGCCCATCAGGGAACTGGTGGAAGCAAGTGTACGGAAAGCCGGAATGAGGTTCATGCCGAGCACATAAAACGCCATACCGCAAATACTGCCGAAAATATATAAAGGAACTACCAGGCGGTTATTGCCGGAAATATTCTGAAGGATGGTACCAAAGCAGAACAACCACACCATGTTACTGAAGATGTCCCAGAACTGAATATGGGCAAACATGGCAGTAATGATGGTCCAGGGTTTGGTGAGTAAGGTCATGGGGGCTGCGGGCAACATGGTATTAGCCATTATGTCCCGGTCAAACGCGGGCAGGCCGTAATTCTCCATCATATAGATCACCCGTATGAACAACAGTAAGATGTAAACAGTGATATTCAGGAGCAGCAGCTGCGTTACCATGTTCTTCTCTTCCCCGAGTGATAAACGGGGCATCCTCTCTTTTTCCGCTACTTGCATGGCGCTGGTATTTGTATACAAATTTAAGCTTTTGAGATCAATAAAGTGTCCGCCGGTTCCGTTTGTTCCAGAACTTCAGCAAGAGATAACCAAATAATGCACCACCCAGGTGTGCCCAGTGTGCCACATTATCTTCTCCTGAATTTTTAATGCCCATATACAGCTCCAGGAGGATGTATCCACCGATGAAATATTTTGCTTTGATGGGGAAAGGAATGGGCAGAATGAACAAATAGTTGTTGGGGAAAAGATACCCGAATGCGAACAATATTCCGAATACTGCGCCGGAGGCTCCAACAGTTGGGATATTGGCGTAGGTTTCTACAAATTTCGCGAGGTAGAGTTTTGCGCGGAAGGTCATGTCGTACGACTCCGGCGGCATGGTGCTCCAGGCATCCCGGAAACTTTGCAGGCTAACCTGCTGATTGCCTTCGCTGATCACATAGTTACCTAAACCGTATTTTTCGTAGATAACATTAAAAGTATCAAAGGCAGGGTCCGCATTAAAATGCTGAACAGCTTTTACCACCTGCATATTGTCGTACGTGAGTACCACCATATGGCAAAGTGCGGCGCCTATGCCACAGATGATGTAAAAAACGAGGAAACGTTTTGGCCCCCAGATATTTTCGAGTGCACTACCAAACATCCACAGCGCAAACATGTTGAAGAAAACGTGGCCGAATCCGCCATGCATGAACAGGTGAGTGACCAGTTGGTGAGGTTTGAAAAGTTCAGAGCCCCAGTAGTGCAGACCAAAAAGGTCCTCCATACGGTAGCCATACATGTTTTCCAGGGTGACCTGTGCCAGAAATACCAATCCATTTATGATCAGAAGGTTCTTGATTACCAGGGGCAACATCTGGAATCTGCCGGGTCTGAACTCACTCATTGCGTTAATGCTTATTCTGTTAAGTTAAATTAATATCTGCGTTGCAGTAAAACTACATTTTCAATGTGGTGTGTATGCGGGAACATATCAACGGCCTGCACTTTTTCCACACTGTATTTTTCATTGAGCAGCGCCAGGTCTCTTGCCTGCGTTGCCGGATTACAACTCACATAAACAATCCGCGGCGCTGCTACTTCCAGCAGTTTAGCGGTTAGTTTTTCATGCATCCCTGCCCTTGGCGGATCTGTAATGATCACATCGGGGGCGCCGTGTTCGGCAAAAAAGGCATCATCACAAATATCTATCACATCACCTGCAAAAAACGTAGCGTTTTCTACTTTGTTGGCGGCTGCATTTTCACGCGCATCATCGATGGCTTCTTTGATCAATTCTATCCCTACAACTTTTCCGGCCATACGGGACACAAATATGCCGATGCTGCCGGTGCCGCAATAAAGATCGTACACTGTTTCTTTGCCGGTTAATCCTGCAAAATCACGTGTAACCTTATATAACGCTTCTCCCTGGTAAGTGTTTGTTTGAAAGAAAGATTTGGGGCCGATCTTAAAGCTGAAATCTTCCAGTTTTTCCTCTACATAACCTTTACCGAAGAACACTTTGGGTTCCAGGTCAAAGATACTATCATTCTTTTTGGGATTAATGGTATATAACAAAGTGGTAATACCCGGTACGGTTGCCAGCAGGTGGTTCAGCAATGCTTCCCGCTGTTCTTTTGCTTCGTGGTGGATCACCAGGTTCACCATCACTTCGCCGGTTGTACAGATGCGTAAAACAAGGTTACGCAGCCAGCCTTCCTGGCGGCGGATATCGTAAAAGGACAATTTGTGTTTTTCTGCCCAGTCGCGGATGGTGTTCTTGATAAGGTTAGCGGGTTCTTCCTGTAAATAGCAGGTTTGGATATCCAGCACTTTATCAAACAGTTTGGGGATATGGAACCCCAAAGCGTTGCGGCGGGGCCAATCTTCCCCGGCTTCCCGGATCTCTTCGTCTGTGAGGTAGGCTTTATTGGAGAAGGTGAATTCCAGTTTATTCCGGTAGTGCCTTGTTTTAACAGCTCCCAGGATGGGGGGCAGGGCAGGAAATTGCAGGTGCCCTATCCGCCGCAGGTGATCTTCCACCTGTTGTTGTTTGTAGGCTAACTGACGCTCGTAAGGGAGCATCTGCCATTTGCATCCGCCACAAAGACCAAAGTGGTCACAGAAAGGCGTTACCCGGTCCGGTGAATACGTATGTATCTGCGTGGCTTTTCCTTCTGCCCAGTCCTTTTTATTTTTACTGAGCCTTACATCTACCACATCTCCCGGCACCACGCCGCCTTCAATAAAGATCACTTTACCGTCTACCCGTGCAAGCGCTTTACCTTCTGCGGCATAAGCAGTTACGGGCACATTTTCCAGAACTACATTTTTTTTCCTCACGGGTGCAAAGGTAGGATGGTTTTCGCATCAGGCTATAAGAAATTTCTTTACTTTTATCCTACCTATGCAAAAACTGCTATACTTCCTTATCTGCCTTTGCAGCACTTTTTCCCTCCATGCACAGGGATACAATATCACGGTTCAATTGAAAGGATATCAATCGGGTACGGTGTACCTGGGGCATTACATGGGTAAAACCACGTATGTAATGGATTCCGCACAGATCAGTAATGAAGGCATTGCGGTATTAAAAGGCCCTGAGAAACAGCCCGGAGGTATTTATATGGTGGTACTTCCAGGAAAAACCCGCTATGTTGAAATGCTGATGGACAAGGTGCAGACCTTTTCCGTTTCAATAGATACCAGCGATCTTTCCGGCAAAACAGTTTATAAGAATTCTCCGGATAACGATATGTTTTCCGCGTACAATAAATTCCTTTCTTCCCAGTCTGATATCATGAATGATATTCAGCAGAAGCTGGCAGCAGCCCGCACTGCGGAAGACACTGCAAAAGTCCGCCCCCTTTCTGAAGGGCTGGGTAAAAAGTTGCTGGCATACAGGGATAACATCATCCGGCAGCAGCCGCAAACCCTCCTGGCCAGTATCTTTAAGGCGATGCGGGAAACAGAGGTGCCTCCTATGCCGCGGAAAAAAGACGGCAGCCTGGATTCCACCTATCCCTACCTGTATTTTAAAGCGCATTACTGGGATGATGTGGACCTTAGTGACGGAAGGCTGGTAAGGACCCCTATTATTGAAAACCGTCTTACGAGGTATTTTAACCAGTTGGTGGCGCCTATCCCGGATTCCGTGATCCTGGAAGGGGACAGGCTGATCGCTAAAACCAGGAAAGATAAAGAGAGCTTTAAGTATGTGGTATGGTGGCTTACGCATACCTATGAAGGTTCTCCGATCATGGGCATGGATGCGGTTTTTGTACACCTGGTGGAAAAGTATTACGTCACAAAACAGGCTTACTGGGTAACGGAGGAGCAAAATCAAAAGATCATCGACAGGGCTTTTACCATTGCACCTAACCTGATCGGCCAGAAGGCAGCTGCGCTGCCATTGGTAGATACAGCAGGCAGGCCTAAAGCCCTCTACGATATCAAATCAAAATATACGGTATTGGTTTTCTGGGACCCTACCTGCGGGCATTGTATTACAGAGGTACCCAGGCTGGATTCTGCTTACAAGGCAAGCTGGAAAAAGAAAGGGGTAGCTATGTATGGCGTTAAAACAGAAGGTACACAGGCTGAGTGGACCCAATTCATTAAAGACAAAAACCTCGTTGGCTGGACGCATGTATGGGACCCCGGTTATAAGAGTAATTACCGTAAGTTCTATGATGTATACAGCACGCCGCTTGTTTATCTGCTGGACGAGAATAAAAAGATCCTTGCCAAACGCCTTGGGGTGGAACAATTGGAGGAATTCCTGGACAGGGAAGCAAAAGGTACTGCCGCAAAACGTTGATTTATAATCATATATAACAGCAAGAAGCTCCTTTGGCACGTTCTTTGGAATTACCGGTCATAATCAAACTACTAGGTTATGACGAAAAAGATTGTTCTCTCATGTGTGGCTATAGGATTATCCGTAGCTGCCATGGCTCAGGCAAGGGTAGGTATTAAAGGCGGGTATAACCTTGCTAATATTACTACCGGAAGCGGCGGGAATGTAGAAGAAAACAAGTTTAAAAGCTCTTTCAACGTAGGCGTTATCGCGGATTTTCCGCTTTCCCCCGTTCTTTCACTTCAACCCGGTGTATTCTATACCGGTAAAGGTTCTAAACTGGAAAGGGGAGAACCTGGAGATGCTACTTACTTCAAAACCTCCACCAATCCTCAATACATTGAAATTCCCGTAAACCTTGTGGGTAAGATCCCCGTGGGTGAAGATACCCGCATCTTCTTTGGTGCCGGTCCTTATGCCGCTTTCGGTGTAGGCGGTAAGAACAAGTATGCGCTTGGCCCTGTAAGTGGTGAATCCAAGATCAAATGGGATGATGATACCCCGTTTGACAATACAGATCCTAACCAGGGGTATGACAAGTACAAACGTTTTGACTACGGCGGTAATTTGCTGGCCGGTGTTGAGGTGGGCAACTTCCTTATTTCCGCGCAGTATGGTTTAGGTTTTGCCAAGATCCTCTCCGGAGCGGATGATTCCCGTGATGATAAAAGCAAGAACAGGGTATGGAGTTTTTCAGTCGGTTACCTTTTTGGAGGTAGCGGAAGCGGTAAAAACAAAGTTGAATAGTAAACATTTTTGAGGCTAAAGCATTATTTAGTCTGAATACACCATTTTCATCCTAACGATAAATATAAAAACAATGAAAAAAGTATTGTTATCCTTTGCAGTTATGTTGGTGGCGGGTGCTTCTTTTGCACAGGTTAAGTTTGGCATAACAGCAGGACCGAGCTTTTCAAGTACCACCTACAAGAATCCGTTGGTGAACAACGGGAACAAAAAGACCAGTGATATGTTAACGGGGCTCCGTGCAGGGGTGACCGTAGACCTTCCGCTGGCAGATGAATTCTTTATTCAGCCCAGCCTTTTATATGTAGGCAAAGGCGGTAAACAGGAAAATGCCCTGGGAGCAGACATTAAAACCCGGCTACATTACCTGGAACTCCCCCTCAACTTTATGTACAAACCGGAAGTAGGAGCAGGTAACCTGTTCATTGGCCTTGGCCCTTACTTCTCTTATGCATTAGGCGGTAAAGTGGGAGACAATGATATCGACTTCGGAAGCGACAACGCTTTGCAGACCAAAAGAATGGATGCGGGTGCCAACTTCCAGGTGGGATATGAGTTGCCGATGGGCCTGAACTTTGGTCTTCATACAGACCTTGGCCTGGTAAACATCAATGGTGCCGGTGATGACGACAACAGGGTAAAGAACACCTCCTTTGGTGTTTCTGTTGGATACAAGTTCGGCAGCATGATGCGCCGTTAAGAGAGAGAACACATTCCTGTTCATAAACAGGCAGGTTAAGCATTACGAAACATTGCAATGCTTGGCCTGCCGTTTTTTTTGCCCTTTTTTAAACAATTCGGCACCCCTTTTGTTATCTCTCTTGCTTTCAGGCAGAGAGAAGAAGGACTGTTTCACTATGTAAAAACTGATAGTTCACGATTATTTAACCACAAATTTGACCACCTGGGCTCCCCGCTGTTATAAAGTTGTGAAAGAATGTATTAAGTTTGATCCCAATAACAGTGAGAGCACACATTTAGCATAGTTCTATTATTGAGCACGTACTATCCCCTAAGTAATAAGAAGCCCCTATCTAAACACGTATTTTATGAAAAAAACAGGTCTGCTGACCATTTTTTTGACCTCATTCGTATTGGGTGTACAGGCGCAAGTGAGCGTTGGCATCAGATCCGGCTACACGGCGGCGAATATGAAAATTTCCGGAGATGTGCGCAGTGAATTGGGAGATGTGACCGGTAACATGAAAACATTCCATGGCTGGCATCTTGATCTGGTGATCAATATGCCGCTGAGCAATGGATTTTACCTTCAGCCCGTAGTCCGTTATATCACTAAGGGAACGGGTTTTCAGGCATCGCGGATCCCCAAGGCAGAATTGGATGGGGTATACATTCCTAATGGAAGCCGGATGAAACTGAACTACCTGGAGTTACCGGTTAATCTCGTATATAAGTTTCCGTTAGGAACAGGGAATGTTGCTGCCGGATTTGGACCTTATGTGGGATATGGCTTGCGTGGCCGGTATGATTTTGATATTACCCAGAATGGCCGGAGCATTACACAGAATTCAAAGCAGGTGCAGTTTTCCCGCCGCTCAGATAATAACCTGGCAGTTGTACGGATGTATCCATGGGATGCAGGGGCTAATTTTGCACTGGGATATGAATTTGATAATGGCTTAATGGTAGGCGCCAATTACAGCATGGGGCTTACGGATATTGACCGGATAGATAAAATGAGCAGTAAGAACCAATACCTGGGAATCAGTGTTGGCTTTTTGTTTAACCGGGAAGATTACTGATCGCCTATAAAACTATATTTTATAAAAGAAGCCGTCCATGTGGGCGGCTTCTTTTTTTATTTTTTACGTGGGGGTAAAGCTATTTACCTACGTCTTAATATTAGCAATACATCACCAATAAGTTTTTTAACAAAAACAAAGGTGTGACAGTTATAGGGAAAAAAGGCCATCGCGTATCTACGTAATGGCTATTTTTTTGTGCCTACATTACTGTTTCCACTACTTTGCGTACTACATGAGGTTTGCCCAGGGTGTAGTAATGCAATACAGGGACACCGGCAGCTTTCAGTTCTTTTGATTGCTGGATCAGCCATTCAGTACCTACCAGTTCCACCTCTTTATCTGTTTTGCATTTATTCACTTCTGTGTACAGATCTTCCGGCATATCCACATGGAAAGTACGGGGTAATATGGTCATTTGTTTCTTTGTGCTGAGGGGTTTCAGCCCCGGAATGATAGGAATGGTGATGCCCATTTCCCGGCATTTTGCTACAAAGTCGAAATACTTTTTATTATCAAAGAACATCTGGGTAACGATGTAATCGGCCCCGGCTTCTACTTTGCGCTGGAGGTACATCAAATCCGTTTGCATATTAGGCGCCTCGAAATGTTTTTCCGGATAGGCTGCGATGCCGATGCAGAATTTGGTTTTGAGGCCTCCCATAAGGTCTTCTTCCAGGTAGATACCATTGTTCATCTGGGCTACCTGCTGGAGGAGATCAATGGCGTAACGGTGACCATTAGGGTGGGCTTCAAAGAAAGTTTCATTTTTCGGCGCGTCTCCACGGAGTACCAGTACATTGTCTATACCCAGGAAGTTCAGGTCTATGAGGGCGTTTTCCGTTTCTTCTTTGCTGAAACCACCACAGATCAGGTGCGGAACCGCATCTACCTGGTAGTGGTTCATGATGGCCGCACAGATACCAACCGTTCCGGGGCGTTTACGGATCTCTACTTTATCAAAAGAGCCATCCGCGCGTTTTTTGAACATATGTTCACTACGGTGATAAGTAACATTGATAAAAGAAGGCTTGAATTCCATGAGGGGGTCCAGATGGTCGTAGATGGATTCAATACTTTTCCCTTTCAGGGGCGGCAATATCTCAAAGGAGATCAATGTATCTTTTGCCTGGGAAATATGTTCAGTAACTTTCATATTTTAAAGCGGTAATTATAAAACCACGCAAAGATATTATTTAGGATATTAATTAACTAATAGCCAATAAATGGTTAAAAATGTTTATCTATCGTCCTAAACCGTGGTTCATTCCCCTATTTTACTATTTTTGCTGAGATTCAGTTTATGGCGCTAAGAATACATACACAACAATTGGTTAAGAGATACCGGGCAAGGACCGTGGTAAATCACGTATCTGTGGAAGTTACGCAGGGAGAGATCGTGGGGCTTTTAGGGCCCAATGGTGCGGGAAAGACCACTACCTTTTATATGGTGGTAGGGCTTATCAAGCCGGATGAGGGAGAGGTTTTCCTGAATGATCAGAATATCACCAAGCTGCCGATGTACAAAAGAGCGCAGATGGGAATTGGCTACCTTCCGCAGGAAGCCAGCATTTTCCGTAAGCTGAGCGTAGAGGATAATATTGCCGCTGTATTGGAAATGACGAAGCTGAACAAGGCGGACCAGAAAGAGAAACTGGAACAGCTGTTAACGGAATTCCGTTTACAACACGTAAGGAAAAGCCCCGGAGATGTGCTCAGTGGGGGGGAACGCCGTAGAACGGAAATTGCCCGAGCCCTGGCAGTGGACCCTAAATTCATCCTGCTGGATGAACCTTTTGCAGGGATTGACCCTATTGCCGTGGAAGATATCCAAGCCATAGTAGCTAAACTTAAATACCGGAACATTGGCATCCTGATCACGGACCACAACGTACAGGAAACCCTTTCCATTACAGACAGAGCCTATTTATTGTTTGAAGGTAAGATCCTCAAAGCCGGTACGGCCGAAGAACTAGCTGAAGATGAACAGGTAAGAAAAGTGTATCTTGGCCAAAATTTCGTACTTCGCCGGAAAGATTACCTGGACGAAGCTGCGAAACAATAACTACTATCACAACCCTAGTTAAAACCTGGTATGAAGATTTTAAGTCCAGCTTTATCACAATTGGCCAGAATACGTATGGGCCGTATTGAGCATTTTATGCAATATCCGCTGCAGGTACAGCAGCAGGTATTTCAGAATCTGCTTAGCGCTGCGCAGTACACGGAATTCGGCAAACAGTATGGCTTCTCAAATATTTTTAAGATCGACGAATTTAAACAACGCGTTCCCGTTCATAACTATGAATCCATTAAACCCTACATCCAGCGTGTGATGGAAGGGCAGCAGAATGTGATCTGGAACACTCCCATAAAGTGGTTCGCCAAATCAAGCGGTACTACTGCAGATAAAAGCAAATTCATTCCTGTTTCCGTAGAAAGCCTGGACGATTGCCATTACCGCGCAGGACGGGATGTGTTATCCCTTTATTATAATAACCTGCCGGATTCTGATGTGCTTACCGGTAAATCATTAGTGATCGGCGGCAGCCACCAGGTGAATAAACTGGCTCCAGACAGCGACAGCTATGCCGGAGACCTTAGCGCCGTGATGTTGCAGAACATGCCATTTTATGGAAACATGATCCGCACGCCGGACCTCTCCATTGCTTTAATGGATGAGTGGGAAGAAAAGATAGAACGCATGGCCAATGCGGTGATCCATGAAAATGTGACCTCTATTGCAGGGGTACCTACCTGGACGATCGTATTGATCAAACGGATATTTGAACTAACGGGTACAGACAATCTTGCGGATGTATGGCCTAACCTGGAACTGTATATGCATGGCGGTGTGAGCTTCACGCCTTACCGGGAACAGTTCAAAAAGCTGATCCGCAAGCCGAACATGAATTACCTGGAATCCTATAATGCATCCGAAGGTTTCTTTGCTGCACAGGATATCCTGGGAGAAGAAGGCTTGCTGCTTTTCCTGAACCATGGCATCTTCTATGAATTTATGCCGATGGAAGAATATGGCAAAGAGTTCCCCCGCACGCTGCAATTACATGAAGTGGAGACGGGAAAGAATTATGCGCTGGTGATCAGTACTAACGGAGGCCTCTGGCGTTATCTTGTAGGCGATACCGTACAATTCGTATCCCTGGCACCTTACCGCATTCGTGTAAGCGGACGTACTAAATCTTTTATCAACGCGTTTGGGGAAGAGCTGATCGTAGACAATACAGATAAAGCCATTGGAAAGGCATGTGAGATAACCGGTGCTATTGTGAATGACTATACGGCGGCACCAATTTATTTCAGTGAAAGTGGTAGTGGCGGGCATGAGTGGCTGATTGAATTTGAAACCATGCCGGCAAACCTGGAAGCATTTATTGACGTATTAGACAATACACTTAAGACGATCAATTCCGATTACGAAGCTAAACGCCATAAGGATATGGCATTGCAACGCCCCACTGTTCGTGTAATGGCCCAGGGTTGTTTCACGGAATGGCTGAAGAGTAAAGGTAAACTCGGCGGGCAGCATAAAGTTCCACGACTCAATAACGAGCGGCATATATTGGAGGAGATCCTCCGGTTCGTAGAAAAACACTAATTCAAACTAAAGCTAAAACCTATCTGTTTAAAATGAAATTACTCAACAACAAAGTAGCCATCGTAACTGGAGCAAGCCGTGGGATCGGAGAAGCGATCGCGTTGAAATTTGCAGATGAAGGAGCTAATGTTGCGTTTACGTACGTAAGTTCTGACGAGAAAGCAAAAGCCCTGGAAGCTAAACTGATCGCAAAAGGAGTGAAAGCCAAAGCATATAAAAGTAATGCCGGTGTATTTGAAGAATGTGATGCGCTGGTAACGGATGTGTTGAAGGAATTTGGTACGGTGGATATTTGTGTAAATAATGCCGGCATCTCTAAAGATAACCTGCTGTTGCGTATGAGTGCTGAACAATGGGATGAGGTGATGGATGTGAACCTGAAGAGTGTTTTCAATATGACCAAGCTGGTGATGCGCCCGATGATGAAAGCCAAAAGCGGCAGCATCATTAATATGAGCTCTATTATTGGTATGAAAGGTAACGCAGGCCAGAGTAGCTATGCTGCTTCCAAAGCCGGTATCATCGGATTCTCCAAATCCATTGCCCAGGAAATAGGCAGCCGCAACATCCGGGTGAATGCAGTAGCACCGGGTTTTGTGGAAACGGATATGACCCATTATCTGAAAGATGGGGAAGGTGCAAAAAACTACCTGGATCAAATTCCTTTAGGCAAATTCGGTTCGCCGGAAGACATTGCAAATGTATGCCTCTTCCTGGCTTCAGACATGAGCGCTTATGTTACCGGGCAGGTACTGAGTGTTTGCGGCGGGTTAAATACCTGATCCTTTTAAATAATTGAAAAAGGCTGGCGTTATAACGCCAGCCTTTTTTATGATATAATATTCACCTATACCTCAGGAGAAGGAATGTAAAACACGTAGCGAACCTGTGGTATACAAATGAAGTTTGCAGTCTCTGTTAAGATAGTATCAGAATCGCTTGCCGGGGATCTCCACACGGAAGGTTTCCATACATTTCCTGTCCTGCAGGGTAACGAAAACCGTTTTACCGTCTTTCCCGCCGAACACGAGGTTGCTGGTGGATTTGCCTTTCATCTGAATTTCCCGGACCTGTTCTCCGGCAGGGCTGAGCACAACGATGGTACCTTTGCCATAACGCGTTACATAAAGATTACCCGCTTTATCGCATTTCATGCCATCAAATCCATGATCCGGAAACTCCGCAAAGAGGGTTTTATTGGAGATATTGCCTTTGGCGTCCACATCAAACTTCCATATTTTCCGTTGTACGCTTTCATTCACGTACAGTATTTTTTCATTCGGGCTTAATTCAATTCCATTGGTGGTACCCATGTTCGCAGTCAGCAGCACAGCTTTTCCTCCCGGGTCTATCCGCCAGATCTGACCTGTCTGCTCTTTCCAGTTAGGATCCGAGGCAAATACCTGGTCCTTTTTATTGATGCAGAGATCATTGGGCTGATTGAACTTTGAAGAGTGCACATACACACTCACTTTTTTGGAGGGCATGCTTACCTGCAATACATTGTGGCCTTTGAAATCAGCCAGGAGCATATTGCCTTTGCTGGTGAACTGAATGCTGTTGGCGATACTGCTATCCGGCAGTATAACAAAGATCTCCCCCTTTCCATTGGAGGAATTGATCTTGCCGATCACACCGTCTTTAATAAAATTCACTACGAATAAATTGCCGGCTTTGTCGAAATTGGGGCCTTCAATGTTAGAAGAGAACATATTTTCAGGGGTCAGATCTTTGGCGGTATAAAGTGGTTCCTGCGCGAAACCTGCCATGCTTAAGAGGAGGCTGATGGGGTAGAGGATGCGTTTCATGCCCTGAAATTAAATTTTTTAGTGTAAAAGTACAAATGCGCCTAATTTGCAGCCCGTATGATTCATGTATCTGATATAAAAGACCTGGAAAGGCTCACCATTCATAAAGTGGGTAACGCAACCAATGAAGATCCGTTGGTACTGTCTCAGCAGCCGCTGGAGCTGACGGATGAAACAATCGGTACCCTGTTGCTGAGTTATTTCATTCAGCCGTTCACCAATAATGCGGAATATTTCAGGTTCACGCATGAGGCAGACCTTCATCTGAATGAGGTTTTCAAATACTGCAGCCTGATCTTTGAGAATAAAGAGAATTTCCAGGAACAGTCTGTGAATATCGCCAAACATCTTTATAAACATTCCACGCATCCAAAGATCAAAGGCGGGGAATTGTACATTGTGCATTTTTCCAAATGCCAGGTGGATGGGGAAGAAGTGGAAGCGATCGGTATTTTTAAATCAGAGAACAGGGATACCTATCTGAAAGTTTATCTCAGTAATGATAATTATGAAGTGAATTATGATGACGGGATCAATATCAATAAACTGGATAAAGGCTGCCTGGTTTTTAATGTGGAACAGGAGGAAGGATATAAAGTAAGTATTGTAGACAGCATCAGTAAACAGAATGAAGCCGTTTACTGGAAAGATGCTTTCCTGCAGGTACAGCGTAGAGAAGACAGTTATCATCAGACGGAAACCATGGTGAGCATTTGCCAGCAGTTCATCCAGAAAAAATTACCGGAAGAATTTGAAATGAACCGGGTGGACCAGATAGAGCTGCTGAATAAATCAGCCGCTTATTTCAAAGACAGGGAAGAATTCAAACTGAATGAGTTTGCGGAAGAAGTGCTGGGGCATCCGGATGCAGTG
Source organism: Chitinophaga niabensis (assembly GCF_039545795.1). NCBI lineage: Bacteria > Pseudomonadati > Bacteroidota > Chitinophagia > Chitinophagales > Chitinophagaceae > Chitinophaga > Chitinophaga niabensis. The sequence goes on from NZ_CP154260.1 coordinate 6,357,298, forward strand.
GATGCTTTCAAGAATTACAGGGAGCATTTCAGAGAGGAATTTAAACTGGATGTGCCGGATGAATTTGATATTTCCGGTGCGGCGGTAAAGAAGCAGCAGCGCGTGTTTAAGAGTATTTTAAAGCTGGACAGGAACTTCCATGTATATATTCACGGTAACCGGGAAATGATCGAAAGGGGATATGATGAGGAAAGGACGATGCATTTTTACAAGCTGTATTTTGAGGAGGAGAAGTAAGTATTTGCAGAGACCTTGCCGCGCAACAGAGGGCGGATGTTTTTCTTTTTAAGAGGTTTTGCTTAATGCTGTTGCATGGGCGTTTAATCCGACAGCAGCTTTTGCATTTTACCTAATTCATGGATGGCTTCGAGGATCTCCTTGTCATACCGGTTTTTCCCTTCTTCCAATGTTTTATAACTATAGTTATACATGCTCTTTTGCGTGGTGATCAATCTGCGCAGTAGTTTATTATGATTGCGGGAATCTGCGCTGAGGGACAACTGATCTATCTCATCCATGATGCGCAGGTTTTCATTCATGTAATAGATGCCAAAGTCCTTCAGTAATTTTTTTCGTTCTTCCCCGGAGTGCTGGTTGTTATACACCACGGCTGCCAGCACAAAGTTCTCGTCCATCTTTTCCAGTTTTTCAATATAGATATTTACATCCCTTGGCAGCAGGAAATAGATGCCGATGAACAATGAACTCATGATGCCTGCAGCCCAAGCTGTGCGGGTAAAGGTGGATGTTCTTAGCCCGGGATATATTATCCAGGCCAGGATAGCGCCGGTGATCAATCCGCCGATATGCCAGGCATGATCAAAATTGTCCACAAAGAAAACGGCAGACATACTAAAAACGAGGTAGATGCCAATGCTGATGAGGAGTGCTTTCCTTTCTCCCGGTTGCAGGAAACGATGCAACAGCAGCATGAGGATGAATCCGAATAAACCGAATACCGCTCCCGAGGCTCCAACAGAAACAAGCCTGTCGTGCCACCATAAGCTGGCCATACCTCCTCCGATGCCGCAAAGCAGATAGATCAGCAGGAAGCGCCATCTGCCCAGGAGGGATTCCAGGTAGATGCCACAGACCATCAGGCCATACATATTAAAGAACAGGTGTAATACATCCGCATGCAAAAAGTTGGCTGTCAGCAAACGCCAGGGTTCCCCGAAAAGTGTGAGGGGTTTGTAGTTAGCGCCAACATCCAATAGTGCCTGCGGGTCAATTGTCCACCAGGTGCTTTGGGGGAACAGCCATTTATTGGTGAGGACTAGAAAGAGCAGTACCTGTAAGGTGATCAGGATGGGAGTGATGAAATATCCCTTTACCGGCCTGAATACATTCATGAACCCGCTGACCATGCGGGTGTTATGTGTGAGATGAACGAAATTTTCTGCCTGGCTGAACTGTGCTTTCCTTTCTTCGTATTGTGAGAGAAGTAATTCAGCGGATATATCCGTATTTATAGTGGCCATTTCTTTCAGCAGCCGGCGGATGTTCTGGCGGTTCCTGAAAAAGTCCAGTACCTGCACGCCGGTAGATACGCTGAAAAGTTCAATTTCTTCTTCGGTGATCCGGATGCTAACCTGTTCATTCCAGGAGCGGAGGCTAAAATTGGTAAAGGCTGTGATGCTATCCGGGCTTACTGTACTGATCTCCCAGCCCATTTTTTCAACAGCCATCCACGCGATCATCAGCTGTTCAGCGGATGTGCGGTTTTCCAGGCGGTAGGTGGTTCCATATCTGGGAGGGAATCCGATCATTATAGGACGAATATACGAAGAGACGCAATGTGCGTCTCTTCTATAATACGTGCAGTAAATACTATTTATTGTTTATCGTCCGGTTTACGTGGGGGACGATTTTTGTGGCGATGGTTACCACCTTGACCGCCAGGGTTTTGTGGTCTGGGGCCTTGCTCTTTTGGTTTTCCCTGTTCACCACTGCCGCGGTTTTGATTTTCCTGGCGGGGTTTCTGATCAGGTCTTGGAGGACGGTTTTCGTTACTCCGTGGCTGACCTTGTCCCTGCGGATTGCGTGGCTGGTTGCCTTGTTGGTTTCCAGGCTGCTGGCCAGCTTGTTGTTGGCCTTCCCGCTGTTGGCTGCGGTTTTGTTGTTGGCGATTTTCGCCGCCACCACGGTTTTCGCGGTTCTCTCCACCTCCGCGATTTTCACCGCGTGGTCTTTGATCCGGACGTGGGCCTTTTTGCTGATCAGGTTTTTGTTCCCCTCCTTTCTGGCGTTGGTCTTTTTGCGGACGGGCTTGCTGTTGTGGCTGACCCTGTCCTTGCGGAGCACCTTTGGATCTGGTATCCTTTCCTTCTTTCTGTTTATTGTCCCGGTTCTTTTGTTTGCGTTTCTGTGATGCTTTTTCCAGGGAGCGTAAGCTGATCTGGCCAACCACATCTGCAAACCCAAGGTCCGCTTCTAATTCTGGTTTGGTGCTAACCACTTCCACCGGTTTCAGTTCTTCCGCCTTGATGCCTTGTTTATTCATCTGGCGGATCTCTTTCACGCGGGTAATGGTGAGCGGATATTGTTTGTTACTGCCATCGAAGGAATACCACATGAGGCTTTTAAAGATATCCCGCTTTTGGAGGGAGGCATTGCCGTTGGTGGTTTCTATCACATCGCAGTCATCAGGGAAATCTTTCAGGGCATCCAGGTAAGTATCCAGCTCATAGTTGAGGCAGCATTTGAGGCGGCCGCACTGACCGGATAATTTAGCCTGATTGATGGAAAGATTCTGATAACGGGCTGCAGTAGTGTTTACTGATTTGAAGTCCGTGAGCCAGGTAGAGCAGCAAAGTTCACGGCCGCAGCTACCAATACCACCTACTTTCCCAGCTTCCTGGCGGGCACCTATCTGGCGCATTTCCACCTTCACCCGGAATTCGGAGGCATACATTTTAATGAGTTCACGGAAATCCACACGGTCGTCTGCCGTGTAGAAGAAGGTGGCTTTCCGGCCATCGGCCTGAATTTCCACTTCGGCCAGTTTCATTTCCAGGCCAATGCTACGGGCAATTACCCGGGCTTTGATGAGGGCTTCCGCTTCGCGTTGTTTGTTTTCAGACATGCGGTGCATATCATCTGTAGAGGCGCGGCGGAGCAACTTTTTTACTTCGGGGGTATCTTCCACCCGTCGTTTTTTCATTTGCAGCCTAACCAGTTCCCCGGTAAGGCTTACCGTGCCAACATCAAACCCGCTGATTCCTTCCACAGCTACCATGTCTCCTTTATCGAAGATCTGTTTGGTGGAATTACGAAAGAAATCCTTGCGACTGCCGTTATTAAAACTAACTTCTAAGATGTCAAATGGTGCTAAACTATCACTCAAGGGTATATTGGACAGCCAGTCAAACACGTTTAATCTGTTACATCCTCCTGTACTGCATCCTCCATTACTCTTGCATCCCGACGGCTTCCCATCCACACCCGTACCACATCCGGCACAAGCCATATATTACGGTTTATAATATTAAGAAATAATTATCCCTGCATTCTCCGGTGACTAAAATACATATTTCCTTTCAGAATCTGAAGATTGTACAGGGAATAAGCTCAAAGGTAAGGTAAATTGTTGACAGCTATACCGGGAGGGGCTTTCCTTTAAATACATATTGAAGCCGGATAGACAGTGCATGGAAAAGGATCTTGCCGTTAGCATTCCTTTCTATATGGTAACAGGCATTATCCAGCTCTTCTGTGAGTTGCTGCATTTGCCCCAGGTTGGCCAGTTTTTTCAGCTTTTCCGCAAAATCCACTTCTTCGTCTGAAAAGGCCAGCTGGCTTTTATCCATATATTGTACGCGGATGCTGTGTTCCAGCACATTGATGAAATACCGGAGGAATTGTTTCTGGTTTTCCCGGCCCATTTTGGGGCTGGAAATATGATCTACCCATTCCTGCAACCCGGCCCGGTTTTGCATAAAAATGCAGTTCAGCCAGTTGCGCAACAATTCATGGTAATCGTTATCGTTATGTTGCAGCAATTGCAGGGCCTCCCGGTAATTGCCGGAAGCGATAGTGGCAATCTGGCGGGCCCGGGTTTCCGGCGCCTGATTTCTTTCCACCAGGGCTTTCACCACCTCTGCTTTGGATAGCGGGTTGATCTTGATCAGCTGTGTGCGGGAAAGGATGGTGGCCAGGATCTGTTCCTGGTTTTCTGCCACAAGAATGAAAACGGTGTTCAGGGGAGGCTCTTCTATCAGCTTCAACAGCCGGTTCCCTTCATTGCCGAGGTATTCCGGCATCCACATGAAGAGGATCTTATATTGACTCTCAAAACTCTTGAGGTTGAGCTTCCGGATGATATCGTTGCATTCATGCGCCGTGATATTGCCCTGTTTGTTCTCCGCGCCAATAAATTGCAGCCAGTCGTACGCATTCCCATATGGCTGTTGGGCAATAAACTCCCGCCATTCAGCTGCATAATCTGTACTAATGGGTTTATCCCCTGGTTTGCGTGGGATCACGGGATAGGAGAAATGAATATCCGGATGAATATATTGTGCAGCTTTTTTGCAGGCCTGGCATTGGCCGCAGGCATCTTGTTCCTGACGGTCCTCACAAACGAGGTATTGTGCAAAGGCTAAGCCAACAGGTAATCCTCCCGCGCCTTCCGGCGCCAGCATAATCATAGCATGACTGAGGCGGTTATGCTGTACGGCATGCAATAACTGATGCCTGGCAGCATCCTGCCCGATGATCTGAGAAAAATACATGGGCGTAAAAATACTTCATATTATTTGATGGAAAGAAAACACACTTTGGTAAATGCGCCACTTATTTTCAAAACGGGGTTGGTGGTCTGGAGATAATAAACCCCGGTAATATTCTTGTTGACGGGGTCTATCTCTGTAATAGTGAAGGCGGCAGAATCTGTGGTATAGAATTTATAATCCTGGCCCACTTTAATACCTGCCAAAACCAATCCGGTAGTATCCTGCCCGGTTTTGCGGGAGTAGGAGTAGGTTTTTACTTTTAAACTATCAGAAAGTAACTGAACACTGTTGTTATAAACACCGTCCTTTATGTTCATCACTACTTTCATTGTATCCACAGATGCCTCCAGACTTAATACTTTAAAACTGCCGGTAGCATTGGTGGTGCGGAGCAGTGTGGAACTGAGGATTTTCATGGAGATTATCCGGTTATCAACCCTGAGGTCGATGGCCGCCTTTTCGCAATTGATCAGCTCTGCAGCGTTATAATCTGTACAGGCAGGCATAAAAAAGAATCCGCAGCAGATCACCGCGAGGCTGTTCACTAGGTGTTTGGTCATTGACATCTATTTTTCGATCGCCGCGATCACTTCGGGCGACGTTGGGGAAGTCCGCGGTTTGAAAACGGCTACCAATTCACCTTTTTCATCCAGCAGGTACTTTTGAAAATTCCAGGTTACTTCTTCTGGTTCAAATTGTTTCTTTTTGCTTTCAGCCAGCAGATACTGGTAAAGGGGGTGAATGTCTGATCCCTTTACAGAAATTTTTGCTGCCATTGGAAAAGTCACTGCATACTCTTTAGTGCAAAAAGCTTTGATCTCTGCATTGGAGCCTGGCTCCTGACCGCCGAAATTATTAGCGGGGAAACCAATGATCACCAGTTTGTTCTTATATTTTTTCGCAAGTTTTTCGAGCTCTGCATACTGCGGGGTATTACCGCACATGGAGGCAGTATTTACCACCATGATCTTTTTGCCTTTGTATTTGGAGAAATCTATTTTTCCGCCATCCAGGGCGTCTACTTTAAAATCGTAGATATTGCCGAAAGCTACAGAGAAAAAAGCGGAGAGGAGCATTAATTTGAACATGTGTATAATGTTTTCAGGATCAGTCAGATGATTACTGTATAAAGTTAATTAACCTGCAGGAAAAATCCATGTTAATCTAAAGTGAAGGCTATTTTCCCTGCTGGAGGTAGTTTTCAAGGGGTAAACGGTTTGTGAGGGAACGGGCCAGCGTCATTTCATCTGCATATTCCAGCTCTCCTCCAAAGGAGATCCCGCGGGCAATGGTAGTGATCTTTACCGGGCTTTCCTTCAGTTTTTTGGAGAGGTAATAAATAGTAGTGTCCCCTTCAATAGTAGGGCTCAGCGCCATAATCACTTCTTCGATGTTCTGCGTTTTCACTCTTTCCACCAGCGTTTGAATGTTCAACTGGTCAGGGCCGATGCCGTCAATAGGAGAAATGATGCCACCCAGTACGTGGTATACACCATTGAACTGCTGTGTATTTTCAATGGCGATCACATCCCGGATACTCTCTACTACACAAACGGTATGGTTGTGACGGGAGGGGTTGGCGCAAATGCTGCAGGTATCATCATCGGAAACATTATGGCATTGCTGACAGAACCTGATCTGCCGCCGCATACGGGCAATAGTTTCGGAAAACAGTTCTACCTGTGCGGTATCCTGTTTGAGCAGATGCAGTACCAGCCGCAAAGCTGTTTTCTTGCCCACACCGGGCAAGCGCGCAAATTCATTAACAGCATTTTCAATGAGTGCGGAGGAGAAGATCATACTGCAAAAATACGAATTATACGGGTGGTTAGAGTTTGACCGTGGGGGACAAAGTCCAGTTCTTTTTAACGATGAGGTTTTCTTTATAAGGGAACACTTTCTCCGGTTGTCTTTTGGGCTTACCATAATAAACCCCTGTATCCCAGATCCCGTTGCGGTTTTCATCCACCAGCACCCTTATTTCATATTCACCGGGCTGTATCAATCCTCTTTCCCATTTTCCATTATTGATCACGCCCTGGTATTTGATCTCTTTATTAGAAACCAGTTGAACCACAAACTGGTAGCCGGTATCAGTTGGCAGTACCAGGTGGGCACTGTCTCCCACGGAGAGGCTTAGTTTAATGATGCCATAATCGTCTATGCTTTTGGCATCGAAGGAAATGGTGTCTGCTTTTAAAGTGGTAATGCCCATTGTATCTGTGGCAAAACCCTGTGGGAGGATCAACTGATAGGGTTTGCCTGGTTTCCAGTTATATGCCATTTTGAACTTTTTGGAAGTGGTATCCGCCGGATGCAGGGTAAAAGCTACCTGCTTGTGGGTGGTGTCTTCCAGTAAGAGGATCTTAGCCGTATCCAATGATTTGAGGGGAGCACTAAAAACGAGGGAAAGGGAATCGCCCAGTTCCTGTTTGCCGCCATTCAATTCCGCCGCAGCCAGTAGCTTTGGTTTCTTGGGCAGTTTCGCAGCTGGTGCCGGTTCTGCGGGCGGGGCTTCTTCTTCCGCTTTCACCGTATCTATTTCAGTGAAAAGGGCCATGTTCACATTCGCCATGTTCTCTTTTAGTTCAATCAGCTCATCAGAGAAGGCGATCATTTCCTTTTTGTTGGTATATTGAAAATCCCGGTCCTCTTCTTTTAAGGCAAAGATGCGGTAGGTGCCGGGTTTCAGGTTCTTAAAACGATAGGTACCATCCCCTTTTGTTTTGGCGAGGTAAAGCGGTTTCTCCTTTGAAACAGCGGAATCCTCCAGGTTGGAGTACAGCATCACTGCCACATTACTATCTACTCTGCCGGTTTCTGCTATTAAAAGTTTGCCGGTGATCTGCAGGGAATCCAGGTATTTACCGGTAGATACCACATACTGAAAATCTTCGATGGGGTTGCGTTCATTTACATCTTTTACCGCATCTCCGAAATTGAAAGTATAGGTGGTATTGGGCTGCAGGGTATCTTTCACCAGCAGTGTGATGGTGCGTAATTTGGCAGTAACGGTGGGCGTACGTTTCAGGGTAGGGGAAACGATCATCTTTTCGATCACGTTATCCAGTTCCACATATTCATTAAAATGGAACACCACCCTTTGGCTGTTGAAGTTCAGCGTGGAGTCTTCCGGGTCAACATAGATGAGCCTGGGAGGCAAAGTGTCTCTGGAACCGCCGCCTGGAGGCACAATATTAGCGCATTGAGTAAAAAAGCTGCACAAAGCCAATATGAGCAGTGAGCCTATCCAGCCCCGGAAGTTCTGATTCATGTTCCTAACCTGAAAATTAAAATATTTGCAAACTTACATTATTCTTCTTCTTCCGGGGCAGCCAAAGTATGTAAGGCCACCTGGAGGTGATTGTTCTTTACAAAATTGCACCATTCGCAATACGGCTTCCCGCATCCGGTGTAGAAATCCCTTTGTTGTATGCGCTCCCAGCTTTCCGTGATCTGCTGAGTAACGGTTGTAATATCCGCCGGCGTGATGTTGATCTTTTCCTTAAAATATTCCCCGTTCCGGCCGGGCTCTATGAAATCAAATTCTGTGCTAACTACCAGCCAATCCTTCTGTTTATAATTATCTAACAAAATTTTATAAAATACCCCCTGCCGCCAATAGTCTCCTCCCCTGGGTAATTTTTCTTCCGGTGGGGCAAACTTCTTCCAGTCGAACTTCGTTCTTTCATAATCTCCCGTTTTATAATCCACGATATTCACCCGTTTGCCATCAAATTCCAATTTGTCTATTTTCCCTTTCACCGGCACGCCATTCACTGAAATGTTACGGAAAGTACGCTCTACGCTTACAATAGGGTTCCATTCATGAATATAACGGGTATAATAACTGCTCAGGATCCGGTGACCATATTCCATTCTTCTTTCAAAAGCTTCCGAGGTAAAGGCAGCCCGGTTATCCAGCATATAAGTATCAAAATCCTGGAGGAATACTTCTAAAGAAGGAAAAACATCCGTTATCTGCATCTTCTGGAAAAGCTTTTCCAGCGCGTGGTGAGCGGCAGAGCCAAAGGCCAGGTTTTCCTGCCTGCCCATGGGGGCTTTTATAAGCTGCTGATAAAAGAAGGCCAGCGGGCAGCGGAGATAATTATTCAGGATGGTGGCGCTCATTGTAAAGTCCTTTAGTAAAGGATCAATGAAGAGCGGGTCCATCTTTTCAATTTCCGGGGCTATCCTTTGGTTGGTTATGGGTAGTTTTTCTGCCAGATCTACACTTTCCATTAAAGCAGATAAAGTGAGATCCGGGTTACGGCGTACTTCTTCCTTTAAGACCCCGCTTTGTGGGAGCGCCTGTAATAATTCAGGCAGGGGGAGTTTCATCCACTTTTCCAGCAGGTTACTCAGCTGCAGGGCATTTTCATGCGGCCCTGTTGAGAACAGAGAAGGAATGCGGGGTTGCTGTAGGTATGCCCGTATGGTCGTTCTTTGATCTGCTGCCTGCCGGCAGATCTTTGCTGCTTCAACAGGAGGGATCTGGAAATTGGCATCATGCATGATCTCAAAAAGAAGATCTTCTCCGCTGCCCGGAATTTCCTGTTCGGCAGCAATGTATCGCAGGATGTTGAGTGTATGCCTGGAGCCTGGAGTATCTTCCTGTTTAGGAGGTTCCATCCTGGCCCCCAATAATTCCGTGAGCCTGTTTGTTGTGCCTGTGGCGTATTGCAGCTGTTCCTTATATTTTAAAAGGAGTTCAGGGGTTTGCTCCAACAGGGAGATGATGTCATCCATATCGTATTTTCCGGCAGCCAGCAGCATTTGCTGATAGGTGTGAAATTCCGGAGTGGCTGTTTCTTCCTGCCCGCTTTTTATCCGTGAAAAAAGATGTGTGAGTGGATGTAAGGCCGCGTACACATCGCCGCGGTACCTTTTGAGCGGATTGTCTTTTGAAAAGCCGTCTATGATGCTTTTGATCAAACGGATCTTTTCCAGAGGGGTAATTAGCCCTTTTGTGTCAAAAAGTGCAGGATGCTCCCGCATCACTCTCTCACAAAAAGAATGGACGGTATGTATAGTTAAACCTGTAAATACCAGGATGGGTTCATCTTCAGGGAAGGTATGCTTCATTAACGATTGTTTTCACATCCTCAAAAGGGATGAATAAAGTGATCTGCCCTACTGCATACGCTGCAATTTCATAAGGAGTATAATTGAATACTACCCCTTTGCTGGTCAGGAAAAAGTTGTCGTTCGGAGCGATGGTTTTGGAAAAAAGGAACCTTTTATCCAGCGGCTCATTGGCCGGGAGGTTGTACTTTTTGCGGAAGGCCTTTGCCAGCGCATTGCTCAGTTGGGTTTTGTAACCGGGCTTGAATACATCCGTTACCTTCAGTTCCTTCTTTTTAGAAAGGTCTATTACATGAAATCCGCTGCCCCAGTTACCATGTGCGCCACCGGTATATGCATATTCTGCATTTTCAAGGACCAGTAAAGGATATTGGTTCCATACAACACGTGTATCCGTTTGCGTACTCCAGTCCCAGGAGGCGCCTAAAGCATTTGTATCTGCATCATCACGACTGTTTTTATAGAACTGAAGGAAAGTATCGACGGGTGCTTTTACCAGCATTTCAGGATTGTTCAGGTTGTTGGAAGAGGCTGCAATCACTTGTTTTATGACGTTCAGCGTAGCTTCATCCGCACCACTCACCGGCCATACAATACTGGCGGAAGCTATACCCATGGGGGATTTTGGATTATTATAAAAAAGCGTGACGGTATCTGAGAAAGTGAAAATGTTGAATTGAACAGCTTGTGTATAATCTTCTTTCAGGTCGAAATTGTATTCACCCTTTGCACTTTTCCAGGTACCGGTAAAATGGCCGTCCGGGGAAAGTTGTCCGTAAAAAGTGTTGGCTTCGTCCTGGCTGGAATATTCCAGGAGCGTGATCTTACTGGCGGAATCCGGTTCGTTGAGGAGCTGAATGGGATCGCCTATTTTATCATACACATACCATCCCTGGTATGCCAGTTCTCCGGTACGGATCAAATGCATGGTTACAGGCTGCCCTGCCAGCGAGCCTTTGAGTTGTTTATAGAAATTGGTGGCTGTGGCTGTTGGTGTTACGGCAGCAGTACTGTCTTTTTGCGCGGCGGGTTTCTTTTCAGGTTGCTGGCAGGCTCCCAATAGTACTACGGAGACCAGTAACCAAAGGTATTTAATCATGGATGCCGATTTTAAACTGATGTAAATTACCATTTATAGAGATACGGGTCAGCAGGTGTGGGTATATATGTCTTAATTTTGCAAAAAAGCAACCAGATGATCAATCAAAAGATAGCAGATCTGCGGCTGGATTATAAACTGGCCACACTTAATGAGCAGGATATGGCGGCAGGGCCCGTGCAGCAGTTTGAACGCTGGTGGCTGGAAGTGATGCAGAGTGAGCTGGAAGAGCCTAATGCCATGACCCTGGCCACCAGTACGCCGGACGGTAAACCATCTGCCCGGATAGTGTTATTGAAGAGTTTTGACGAAGAAGGCTTTCTGTTCTTTACAAATTATGATAGCCGTAAGGGGCAGGAGCTGGCGGCAAATCCGCAGGTGACCTTATTATTCTTCTGGAAAGAGTTACAGCGGCAGGTTCGTATAGAAGGTACCGTTAGCCAGGCGGCGGTAACCATCAGTGATGAGTATTTCAGCTCCAGGCCTGTTGGCAGCCAGATCGGGGCGATTGTTTCTCCACAGAGCCAGGAGATCCCGGGGAGGTCATTTCTGGAAGAGAGGGTGAAAGCGCTGGAAGGGAAAACGTTAAAACGACCGGAACATTGGGGCGGATATCTTGTAAAACCTTTGCAGGTAGAGTTCTGGCAGGGGAGGAGCAGCCGGTTACATGACCGTATATTATATACACAGGGGGCAAATGGCAGCTGGAAAATAAGCCGGCTGGCCCCTTAAAATAACGGCTCCGGGCTATTTGCAGGCCCGGAGCTGCTAATAAATTAAGCTTTCTTTTCTGCTTTTGGAGCAGCGTTCTTCTTGGTCCTTGCAGGACGAACTTTACCGAATGAACCGTTGGAAATCTTACCCTTCTTGGTTTTGATATCTCCTCTACCCATGATTTTAAGTATTTAATTGATGAATGATCTTTCGCAAAAGTGCGTCTTTTTGGGCGCTTCAGCACAGCAAAAATAAAAAAAGCAAGAAACAAATAATGTTCCTTGCTTAAATAAGTTGGGTCGCCAACTCTTAGAGTTTGTCAGACAACGCTTTACCAGCTTTGAATTTAGCAACTTTTTTTGCTTTGATCTTGATGATCTGGCCGGTTTGGGGGTTTCTACCGTTACGTGCAGCACGTTTGGAAACAGAGAAAGTACCGAAACCAACTAAAGTTACTTTACCACCTTTTTTCAGTGTGTCAGCAACAGCTTTAGTGAAAGAATCCAAAGCATCGTTAGCTTGAGTTTTAGTAACGCCAGCATCTTTGGCGAGTTTGTCGATCAATTCGGCTTTGTTCATAGTTAGTTAAGATTTAACTAGTGAGAAAATGTTTGATGTGAGCAAATATAGCGCGTTTTATAAGATTACCAAATTTTTAAAACTTTTTTTTACAGGCTGAAAAACCCTACAGGTAACGTTTACAGCTGATTGCCTATAATAACGTACCGGATGAACATATAGTATGTTCAGAACGAAACGCGCTACTGCATTGAGTTTTAATACATCTGGCATCAAAACACCCCCTTACTTCAACTATTGTACCAAAGCCTGAAGTGCCTGAAAATAGTGAATTTCCTGTGGATAAGTTTGATAAGCTATACTACCTGCATTACCGTTCCGAAGCCTACAAACTGGTCTCCGAAAGCGTTAAAAGCTTTTTGACGAAGTGCAGGAGCATATTCCTGGAGGTAGGTATAATAGTTTTCCAGGGTATCTGTGAAGTACTGAACAGTATAAGTAGGTCCATCGGAATCATCCTGTTCCAGCAAACGGGCCATACGGTAATCGTGAAAAAGGCCGCTGGCCATGATCTCAGGGATATGTTCCTGTTTCATCCATTCCAGCCACCTGTCCTTAATAAGAGGAGAAACCTTAGTGGTTACATTATGTATGATCATGTTTATTTTAATTGAAGGTATACGGGGCAGTGGTCAGAATGTTTTACATCTTGCCAGATAGCGGCATTGGCCAACCGTTCCTGTAATGGAGTGGTTACATTTATATAGTCAATGCGCCATCCCTTATTATTATTACGTGCGTTAGCCCGGAAGCTCCACCAGCTGTATTGATCAGGTCCCGGGTTGAAGTGGCGGAAAGTATCCACAAAACCATTATCAAAGAGTTTGCTCATCCAGGCCCTTTCTTCAGGAAGGTATCCTGAGGAGTCTTTATTGGCCACCGGGTTGTGAATATCAATAGGTTTATGTGCAATATTATAGTCGCCCACCACAATCAGGTTTGGTCTTTCTTTTCTTAACAGCTGGAGGTACTCATAGAATTCATCCAGCCATTGGTATTTATAGGTCTGTCTTTCATCGCCGGTGGTGCCGGAGGGGATGTAGGTGTTAATAATGGAGATGTCGCCAAAATCGGCCCTTATTACTCTTCCTTCCGCATCGCTTTGCATATAGCCATTGCCGTATTGTAAGTGGTCAGGTTTTATTTTGGTGAGTATGGCCACACCGCTATATCCTTTCTTTTGAGCGGGAAACCAGTAATCCTGGTAACCGAGCTGTTCAAATTGCTGGAAATCTACATTGTCCCGGTGTGCTTTTACTTCCTGCAGGCAAATAACATCTGCGGGGTCGGTTTTGAGCCATTCTGTGAATCCTTTTGTCATGGCAGAGCGAAGGCCATTAACATTGTAGGTGACGATCCTCATGGTTAATAGTTTAGGCAAAAGTAAGGATTCAGTGTACACAAATAAAAAAGGCTGTCTTTACAGACAACCTTTTAACTGTTAAAATTCGTTGTGGGGGATTATATAGGTAAAGCAATACCGCCTAATCCGCCGAGCAAACTGTTCAGGAGACTGGTAACAGGTGAAAGCAGGTTACCGAGGCCGCCTGTTCCGCCACCACCCGGAAGGTTGGTGAGGCCATTAGGATCTACTGTGATACCTACGTTGATCTTACCATTGGTGTTTGCAAAATCAAGTTTGAGGAAACCGAGATCAATTAAACCGCCGTTTACATCACTGGCAGTTTGAAGGTCCAGTTCCTGGCAGCCGTAATTGTTTGATTCTAATTTTTGCATATAACAGGGTTTGAGTGAAAGGTAAAAGGCAGTGACGCCCGCTAAATGGAGCGTCACTGAAGTTTTCTGATTACAGTCCCAGAAGACCGCCACCGAGGCCACCTAACAAACTGTTAAGCAGGTTGGTAACGGGAGCCAGTAAATTGCCTAAGCCACCCAGGCCTGGCAATCCACCACCACCGCCTGGTAAAGGCAGTCCGGAAGTGAGGGCGTTGGTATCCAGTTGTGTGCCGGCAGTGATCTTACCATTGGTGTTGGTAAGGCTGAGCAAAAAGAAACCACCGTTAACGTCTTTTTCATCGGCTGCGTTCAATTCCTGGCAACCATAGTTGTGTGCTTGTAAATTTTCCATATGATAGGATTTTTGGTTAAAAACACTTTGAGGGTCGCCGTTTTTTCCTGGCCAGAGAGTGATGGCCACTATTCATTAACACCAGTAGTTTACAGGAAAAGGACCAAACGCTTGGCGAAACGTGTGGCGGGGACTTCCGTGATCATTTTTCTATGACAACCTCTAAATTAAGGCAGTGCAATCGATCGGCAACTGTTCATTTTGTTCATTATCAGGCAGATAAGAGGGTCTCTGTTCATTCTTTGAACAGGGCTTGAACAATGGGCAATTAGCAAACGGTTAACAAAATAATCGGAAATTAGCCTTGATATTGAGAACTGCCACCGTATTGGCCTGATACACGTTTGAAGCATGACAAAATCACCCCTCTCCCTCTGGCAGCGCACAATTCTGTGCTCCGTTCCCTTTTGCCTTTTCCTGCTGTTTTGTATTCCCCGGCAGGCTTATACACAAACCAGATTGATAAATGCGGTCAAGGAAAAACTTCCCCGGCTGAGTGACAGCATGCGTTATGCGGATGCGCTGAACCGGATCAGTTCATTATATATTGCCGGGCAGCTGGACAGTAGTTATAAATATGCAAAAGAGGCACAGGTGTTATCAGACCGGATACATTATCCTAAAGGGCTGGCGGATGCTTATATGAACCTTGGTTCCTGTTTTACTTTCCTCAACAACAGCCGGCTTGCGCATCGTTTTTACATGGAGGCGCTGCAACGTTTTAAAAGCATGGGTGATTCTGCGGGGATCTGCCAGGCCACCTACAATATTGGCAGTTACTATCATTATGAAGGGCGTCCGGCAATAGCTACTCCTTATATAACAGAAGCACTAGCAATCGGCAGCCGGCTTTTGAGTGATTCTGCATGGTCTCCCATGCTGGCCAATTATTACAGGATGTTTGCGGAAGACAGCCTCCGCCAGGATTCAGCGCGTTGGGCATTACACAAAGCAAGGGACATTGCCATCCGGTATCATGATGACAGGATGATCACCTATACCGGCCTTTTTATGGCAAATGAAAGATTCCGGAATAAGGAACTGCTGCAGGCCATGGAAGACCTGAAGAAGTTATCTGCCCATGCAATAGAAGAAGGTATGATGTACCTGGCTGTATATGCCAATGCGCAACTGGACCTCTATTCCACTTCTGCCGGTATGCCGGATAGTATCAGCTATAAGCAGAAAATGCTGGATGCTGCCGTAATGGGGGGATATAAGAAATTAATGACCCGTCCGGTTACGGCCCTCTATCGTCATTATAAAGCCATTAACGCCGCTGCCGCAATTCCTTATGCAGATGTGATGAGCGAGATAGCGGCTCACCAGGAGGAGTTGCGCACGCAGGGAGAATTGGATTACACGGAATCATTCCTGCATGAACAGGAACTGAAAGCACTGCGGTTGAATAATGCTTTACAGGAACAAACCATTGAAACAGACAGGCTGGAGAAGAATAAAAGGATCATGCTGATCATTTTCCTGACGGTATGCAGTGTGTTGCTGGGAGGTTTGCTGGCCTCTTATTACCGCTCTTTCAGGAATTCCAGGCAAAAGACGAAACACTTCAGGGAAGCGGCGAAGCTGGTGCACATGCAGAATAAAGAATTGCAACGCCATGATGATTTTAAGAACAAACTGTTAAGTATCCTGGCCCATGATTTCCGTCTGCCCTTAGGGCATATTATAAAGGTGACGGAACTGTTCACGCAGAAAGACATACAGGCAGAGCAATTCCGTGAGATAGCTGTGAATATTGCCTCCAGGGCAACAGAAACATTAGCGTTGTTTGAAACCGTGCTGCGCTGGATAAAATCGCAGCTGGCGGGCTTTGAATATGCACCCCAGGTGCATGTGTTGAAAGACCTCTGGAATGAAGTAAGGGAGCCGCTTTCGCAGGAGATCAGTGATAAGGAACTGATAGTGGAAGTGCATATTCCGCCGGAGCTGAAGATACAGGCCGATCATGAAATGCTGCAATTTGTACATCGCAACCTTCTCCACAACGCTGTGAAGTTTTCTTTGAGAGGCAGCCGTATCACCATTTTTGCGGCAAGGGAAGCAGATCATACATTCGTTTCCATTACAAATGAAGGCAGCGGCATTTCTGCGAATGACCAGCCGTATATCTTTGATTATAAAACACCGGGCAAGATAGCCCGTGAAACAGGCCGTGGGGCAGGATTAGCGTTGATCATCTGCAAAGATTTTATTGAAAAGATGGGAGGCACCATCAGTGTTAAAAGCGATGGCACACACTATACTACCTTTGAGTACACGATATAAACTACCCTGATATTTCATCTGTATAACTGCATAATTTATCGTTAACAGGTCTTAACACCACCTGAATTAATGAATAAACTGAACGATCATTTTCTCATTTCTGCATCCTAAATTGCATGCATAAACGATTTGCATTTGTTACCCGGTAACCATTGTACTGTAACCAAAAATAAAAAACACCTATCATGAAAAAAACAGGAAAGACCTTTATCACAGGTAGATTATCCGAATCTTTCTATCTGGGTGATATTCCTGCCGAAAGTTTGCCGGAAAAAGGGTTAAGTAAATTGTTGCTTATGCTGGCCGTACATTTTAAGGGAAATGACTGGCCACTTCCTTCACCACCATTCAATAAGAACAAATAGTATTATTCACGCAATACGCAGGAGTTAAATGATATGCCGAGGCAAACATGCGGATGAGGTATCTGCGTATAGAGAAGCTTTTGCACTTTATGACCGGGTTATTCTAGATCTCTGCAATAACACCTCCCCCTACGGATTTGGGGTTCAGATGAAATACATTTCGCCGGCCTGTATTACTGGATGAGTATAGGGTTGTATCCGGAGTGGATGTTCAGGGGGAGGCCTCCCGGTCTGCATTTCAGGTATCTGCATTCTACATATATTTTTAAAAGAACGATATGGAACTTTTTACTGCCAGCTGTAGTAATAACAGGCTGTTATTAAGAAAGGATGAACATAAAGAGATTGTGATGAACAGTCTCGCATTCATGGTAAGAGAGGAACGGATATGGCTATATGGGTATGTGATCATGGAAGATGAATTTCATCTGTTGTGGAAGAAGCAACCGGAGTGGGAGCATAGAAATATCCGGCAGATGCTGCTAAAATTTACAGCGCAGCAGATCAAGCGGCGCCTTTGGGCCGTGGACAGGAAAGAACTGGAGCTTTACAGGAGTCAGTTGCATGACCGGCAGTTCCAGTTCTGGGAGAAAACTTCTTTTTCTGCTGTTATCCCTGATGCAGATGCAGCGGAAGAAAAGTTAGGACAGTTACATGAAGTGCCTGTTTCCGCAGGGTTTTGTAGTGGTGTAACAGACTATACTTTCTCTTCCGCTGCTTTTTATCAGGAGGGATATGATCCGGAAGGTATAATGACGCATTATCACCATTGTTTTCCTGAACTGTCTGAAAATTGTTGAGTAAAACGGGTATGGTTTTGTAAACAAAGGGTCCGGAGAGTCTTCTCCGGATATCTTCTTCCTTATTCTTTGTTTTCAAAGCAGGATTATTAAGATCACAAGTACGTTTCATAAGCATAACCATAAGAGGGTCCGGGGAGTCTTCTCCGGATGTGTTTCTCCTCAGAGGGCATGGATGATGCTGTTAATGCCTCAGAAGGGCTGTGAGGGGTGCTAAATTCCTTTCCCTGATGTTTATCCCTTTAACTAAAAACATAACTCACTCTCATAGGAGTATAGCGAACATAGCTCATGCGATCCGGGGATTCTTCCCCGGTGTTTTTTTCCTCTTTAGCGGATAGCGAACATTTGTACATGTTTTCTCATTAGAATATGGTTGAATGATAGTGATCCGGGGATTCCTCTCCGGATATTAAGATCCATTAAAAAAGCCGGCCGGACATCCATCAAGGGAGTCCGGCCGGCTTTTTATATCAATAATGCGTTTTATTATCCTTTAACGAGCGTACCTACATTTCTGCCCATGATCACTTGTAACAGGTTACCGGTCTTATTCATATCAAATACGATGATCGGCAGTTTGTTCTCCTGGCAGAGTGTAAAGGCTGTCATATCCATTACATTCAGTGATTTCTGATAAACTTCGGAGAAAGTGATGGTTTCATATTTGGTGGCAGAAGGGTCCTTTTCCGGGTCGGCAGTGTAAATACCGTCCACACGGGTTCCTTTCAGGATCACATCAGCCTGGATCTCAATAGCACGCAAAGAGGCGGCCGTATCTGTTGTGAAATAAGGATTACCGGTACCAGCCCCAAAGATCACCACGCGGCCTTTTTCAAGGTGGCGGATGGCGCGGCGGCGAATATAAGGTTCTGCGATCTGCTCCATTTTGATGGCTGATTGCAGACGGGTATACATACCAGCCTTTTCAAGGCCACTTTGCAGGGCCATTCCATTAATCACGGTTGCCAGCATACCCATGTAGTCTCCCTGGGCCCGTTCAATACCGGTTTCTGCTTCATTCATTCCACGGTAGATATTACCTCCGCCAATTACTACAGCCACTTGCACGCCCAGGTCTGTAACGGTTTTGATGTCGTGCGCATACTGAGTGATCACCTTCGGATCAATTCCATAATTACTAGTTCCCATCAGGGATTCTCCACTCAGTTTGAGCAAAATTCTTTTGTACTTTGGCAACATGTCAGCTATGATTATTGTAAGATTCTACTAATAAATATACAATTCCATCCTCAAAAATATTCCCTGGAATGCTATATGCAAAAAAAAGGAGAGAATTTTTACATTCTCTCCTTTTGTATTATCTGGTTAGATTATCCTAATGCAACGCGCTTAAAGGAAGCCACCTTCAAATCTCCGTCTACGGATTTCAGGTAGTCTGCCACAGATTTTTTATCATCTTTTACGAAGATCTGCTGTAACAGGGTGCTTTCTTTAAAGAACTTGTTGATCTTACCGGCAGCGATCTTTTCAGCCATTTCAGCAGGTTTGCCTTCAGCTTTGATCTGTTCGATAGCGATCTCTTTCTCTCTGGCGATCAGTTCAGCAGGTACGCCGTCTGCATCAACAGCAATCGGGTTCATCGCTGCAATCTGCATAGCAACGTCTTTACCTACTTCTTCAGATACTGGTTTGCTGAAGCCAACCAGTACGCCCATACGGTAGTTACCATGAATGTAAGCAATAACGGAAGCAGCTTCTATTCTTTCGAATTTGCTCAGGGTGATCTTTTCACCGATTTTAGCAACCTGGTCGTTTACTTTATCAGCTACTGTAGCGCCATCCAGTTGGGCAGCGTTCAGTTCTTCAGCAGACTGGCTGTTATTAGCCAGCGCCAGATCAGCGATTGATTGGGCAAATTTGATAAAATCATCGTTTTTGGCTACGAAGTCGGTTTCGCAGCTCAGCAGTACTACCACACCAGCTTTACCGTCTGCAGTAGTTTTAGCGATCACAACACCTTCTTTTGTTTCACGGTCAGAACGCAGCGCAGCTACTTTTTGACCTTTTTTACGGAGATAATCAACTGCTTTTTCAAAGTCACCGTCAGTTTCAACCAGTGCCTTTCTGCAATCCATCATGCCAGCTCCTGTTTGCTGACGCAGTTTGTTTACATCAGCTGCTGTAATTGTTGCCATGGTATATAATCAGTTTATATGTTGAAAATTTGAATGGACGCATTTGCGGGAACAAATGGTTCAGGGAATCTTTATAAAGTGAATCGTGAACGATTAGGTACCATTCACGATTCACGAAAGTTATGTTAGCATTAAATTATCTGGAAGGACCAGGTCTGCCTGCACCGGAAGGACGGAATCCGCCGCCACCGCCACCTGGGCGATTGCCACCACCGCCACCAGGACGGTTGCCGCCACCACCGGGACGATTACCGCCGCCGCTTCTGCCGCCACCGCCACCGCGGTTACCACCAGGGCCTCCAGGACCACGTCCGGGACCACCAGGACCGCGACCGCCCGGGCCACCAGGACCACGTCCGGGACCACCAGGTTTACGACCTCTTTCACCTTTTTCATCACCACCTTCCAGCTCAAATTTGCGGATGCGGTTGTCTGCTTCTTCTTCTTCAGAAACTTCGTCAGTTTTTTCAACAGCTCTTTCAGCAAGACCTTCAGCGATTGCAGCAGCAATGTAGCTTACGATGATAGCGATAGATTTAGTTGCGTCATCGTTCGCAGGGATTGCGAAGTCAACTTTAGTAGGGTCGGAGTTAGTATCCACCATACCGAAAGTAGAAACACCAAGGCGTTTTGCCTCTGCCAAAGCAATGTGCTCGTGGCTGATGTCTACGATGAACAGGGCAGATGGAACACGTGCCAGTTGGGAGATACCACCCAGTACTTTTTCCATTTTATCCTTATCACGGGAGAGCGTGAGACGCTCTTTCTTGGTAATGTTATCAAAGGTACCATCAGCCAGCATCTTTTCAATGCTCTGCATTTTCTTAACGCTCTTACGGATGGTAGCAAAGTTGGTCAACATACCACCTAACCACCTTTCGGTAACATAAGGCATGTTCACGCGTTTTGCAGCTTCGGCAACGATTTCTTTCGCTTGCTTTTTTGTAGCTACGAACATGATCTTTTTACCGCTTTTTGCGATGGATTTCAGCGCTGCTGCTGTTTCCTGTAAACCTTCAACAGTTTTGTTGAGGTCAATGATATGAATACCTTTCTTTTCTGCGAAAATATAAGGCAGCATCTTCGGGTTCCATTTCTTCTTCAGGTGACCGAAGTGTACACCGGCTTCCAGTAACTGCTGCTGTAATGAAGTATTATTTTCCATGTTGTTTTAATCAAATTGATGGTCAAGAATTGAATGATACAATCATTAACGTTTAGAGAACTGGAAGCTTCTTCTAGCTTTAGCTTTACCTGGTTTCTTACGTTCAACTGATCTCGGATCACGTTTCAACAAGCCGGCAGCTTTCAGTGCAGGACGGAATTCAGGATTGATCTCGCACAGTGCACGAGCAATACCCAGCTTTACAGCTTCAGCCTGACCTTTGATACCGCCACCTTGCGCATTCACCTTAACATCGAATTTATCCAGCGCGTCAATGGTTTTGAAAGGCGCTTCTACCTGATTTTGCAGATAGATCAGCGCGAAATATGTTTTATAATCCTTGTCGTTCACCAGAATGGTGCCGGTACCTTTGCTCACGTAAACGCGGGCAACTGCTTCCTTACGACGACCGATAGTATTTTTTTGTTTTTCCATTATTCAGGTGTGATTAGAAAGTTAAAGGTTGCGGTTTCTGTGCGCCATGAGGATGTTCTGCACCGGCGTAAACAAAAAGTTTTTTGTACATCGCACGACCCAGGCGGTTTTTAGGTAACATACCTTTTACTGCCCTTTCGATCACAACTTCAGGACGACGGCGCAGCAGGTCTTTAGCAACCTCTGCTTTTTGACCACCGGGGTAACCGGAATAAGTCAGGTACTCCTTATCGTTCAGTTTGTTACCTGTGAAAACAACTTTATCAGCGTTTATCACAATAACATTGTCACCACAGTCAGTGTGAGGAGTATAGTAAGGCTTATTCTTACCTCTCAGGATGGCTGCAATTTTCGCGGACATTCTACCTACGGTCAGGTTGGTAGCATCCACGATATGCCAGTCGCGCTTTACGTAAGCGTCATTGGCAGATTTCGTTCTGTAGCTTAAAGTATTCATTGCTTAATAAAATAAGATTTATTTCTCGCCCTATTTGGGAGTGCAAAGCTAAGTTGTAAAAATAAAATAACCATCAGTTTGAGCCTCTTTTTTTCAGGGCATGCTCATAATGTATTGATATTCAATAAAGAATTTGACGAGGAGTTATCAACAGGTTATTAAATGCCCGGTTTTACAGGGTCTTTTACAGCAGAAAGGACCGAAAACCCGGCCCTTTCTGCTTTTTATATGGAGTTATTATAGCTGTTAGTTACGATCCCGCGCCCCCAGGTACATTAATACATAATGGAACAGGAGAACCAGGGAGGATACAGCGGCCACTACATAAGTCATGGCAGCCCACCAAAGCGCATCTTTGGCCATGGCATGCTCCTTTTGATAAGTTATTCCTGTACTATCCAGCCACTGGAGCGCTCTTTTTGAAGCATCAAACTCTACCGGCAGGGTGATCAGAGAGAATAAGGTAGTAATGGCAAAGAGAATAATCCCGCCCAGCAACAGGCCCGGAAAAACCTTGAGCATCAGCACCCCCCCTAAAAGCACCCAGGGCATAATGGTGGAACTGAACTGCACGGCCGGTACCAGTTTGGATCTTAAGGTCAGCCATTGATAGCCTTTACTGTGCTGTACAGCATGGCCGCATTCGTGAGCCGCTACTGCAGCTGCGGCCACACTGTTGTTATTATATACATCCGGGCTGAGGTTCACGGTTTTATTAGCCGGGTTATAGTGGTCGCTCAGGTGTCCGTCCACAGATATAACTTTTACGTCATAAATACCATTATCCTTCAGCATTTTTTCAGCTATCTCCCGCCCGGTAAGGCCTGAAGAGGTTGGCACAGCGCTGTATTGCTTGAATTTATTTCTTAATCTGTAGCTTACCAGCATACTGATGCCAAAGAAGATCAATGAAATGATAGTCACTCCTGGTGTTAGCATCATAATTGTTTTTAATGTGTTGTCTTAATTTGACCCTCAATTACTATCAAAACTCTTACCATTTGAAAAAGCAGAAGGATTTGTCAGCAGCAAAAAATTAACACTGTCACTTTGTCTGAAAGAGGGGTTTTAAGGCCAGCCGAAAGGTCATTTTGTGTGGTTATATATATTTGTAATATGTTCGAATATTAATATATGAATGCTTGTATTACCACCCTTCTCTATCAATATTTTACGAGTAGTTGCTGAAAATTACTTGAGGGCGAAATAGGCTACAATAGAGGCTTCCAGCCGACAGGCTGCCACCAGAGTTAACACTTTAAAAGTTATTAACATCCTTTAAATAAACTTTTTTATTCTCGAGCCATTTAGTAATTTAGTCGTGAATTTAATGGGTTAGTAAGTAGAAAGAGTCAGCGGAATCCTCCGTTGGCTCTTTTCTCATTTAAGGCATTCTTATCCCCGATTTTCTCTTTTTTTAGAATCGATTTTCAATTTTTCGCATCAAAATGCGATGATAAGATCGTTGATTTATTCTTCTCCTTTTTTTCATCTTACTTTGCTGCATGAGTAAAATCAAAACAGCATTTTTTTGTCAGAATTGCGGTTATGAAACAGCAAAGTGGACAGGTAAATGTCCTTCTTGTAATCAATGGAACACTTTTGTAGAAGAAAAAGTTCAGAAGGATATACCGCTACGTCAACAGGAATGGAAAACAGAATCTCCAAAGGCACCCAAAGTAGTAAGTCTTGATGCAGTGGAAGGACTTGAAGAAAGAAGATGGTTAACCCCTGATGCAGAGTTGAACAGAGTGCTGGGAGGAGGCATAGTAGCGGGTTCGCTGGTATTGGTAGGTGGTGAGCCGGGCATTGGTAAATCTACTTTATTCCTGCAGAATGCATTGTTGCTGAAAGGAATTAAAACACTGTATATCAGTGGAGAAGAAAGTGAGCAACAGATCAAAATGCGGGCAGACAGATTGAAGATACAGAATGATCAATTTTATCTGCTTACGGAAACATCTACACAGGTTATCTTCCAGGAGATCAAAAAACTGGAACCTCAGTTGGTGATCATCGATTCCATTCAAACGTTACAATCTCCCCTGATAGAATCTGCTCCGGGAAGTGTATCTCAGATAAGGGAAACTGCCGCAGAGATGCAACGCTTTGCTAAAGAGACCAACACCCCGGTTTTTCTGATAGGCCATATCACAAAAGATGGCTCCATAGCAGGCCCAAAGATCCTGGAACACATGGTGGATACGGTTTTGCAGTTTGAGGGCGATCAGCATTATGCCTATAGGATACTCCGTACTATCAAGAACAGATTTGGTTCAACAGCAGAATTGGGTATATATGAGATGTCCGGAGAAGGACTCCGGCAGGTAAGTAATCCTTCCGAGATACTGATATCCCAGAGAGATGATCTTTTAAGCGGCGTAGCCATTGCATCTACTATTGAAGGGTTGCGTCCTATGTTAGTGGAAGTACAGGCATTGGTAACACAATCTGTATATGGAACACCGCAACGGACAGCTACGGGTTTTGATCTGCGCCGTTTGCAAATGTTACTGGCGGTATTGGAGAAAAGAGGTGGTTTCCATTTTGGGGTAAAGGATGTATTCCTGAATATAGCCGGCGGCATCCGGGTAGAAGATCCTTCTATTGATCTTGCCGTGTTATGTGCGTTGTTATCTTCCTACGAAGATACCGGCGTATCGCATAAATATTGCTTTGCGGGTGAAGTTGGATTGAGTGGTGAGATCCGCGCTGTTAACAGGATTGAGCAACGTATAGCAGAAGCGGAGAAGCTGGGATTCGATAAAATATTTATCTCTAAATATCATAAGAAAGGGCTTGATTTCAGTAAATTGAATATCGAAGTGGTTCCCCTGGGCAGGGTAGAAGAAGTATATCGTTTCTTATTCTGATCATCGGAACCGGCATTGTTTTGTTAACCTTAAAACGAAGTGTAATGATCCGATCATTGCTTCACTTGTTATATCCGCATGTCTGCGAAAATTGCGGACATGATCTTACCCGTACGGAAGAAGTGTTATGTATCAGCTGCATGAGAAAAATGCCGGCTACCTCTTTTCAATTAACAGCCAATAATCCTGTAGAGAAGGTCTTTTGGGGACGGGTGCCGGTGCAGCATGCCATGGCTGGTTATTACTTTGCAAGGGACGGTTGTTTGCAGCAGCTGATTCATCAGTTTAAATACAAGGGGAGAAAAGATATTGCTGTTTACCTGGGCCGCCAGCTTGGCTTACAATTAAAGCAAAGCAGCTGGTGGCAGCATATTTCATTGATCATACCTGTTCCCCTGAATAAAGTGAAGTTGCGGCACAGAGGATACAACCAGGCGGCAATGCTTGCGAATGGCATTGCTGACATATTGGGTTGTGATCTAGCGGAAGATGGCCTCAGCCGTAAAGCGCATGCCGTTACCCAAACCCATAAAACCAGGCTGGAAAGATGGGAGAATGTAGCGGAAGTTTTTCTGCTGAACAACCAGGAGAAAGTAAAGAACAGCCATGTGCTGCTGGTGGATGATGTATTGACCACCGGTGCTACTCTTGAAGCCTGTGGGCATGCATTACTGGATGCAGGAGATGTTACGTTAAGTATCTGCAGCCTTGCTTATGCCAACAGGTAGGGGCAAAAAAATACAGGTGTTCGAAAACACCTGTCTCTGGTAACTATTCCACGTTATGAATACGCAATTGTTGCATTATGTCAACTACAGCTTATGAGGAAGATTTTTATTTTTTCCTTTTCCTGGAGTATTTTCTTTAGATCCCTGTTTTACGTTCTTGTTGATGTACACTACTCTGAAGGAATCATCCGCCAGGGAGTTCTCAACAATCACCTGTTGCAATCCCAGCTTTTCCAGGTTGCGGCTCAATTGTCCGATATCGTCTTTGATCGTCATCTCGAATAAATTTTCCGGGTTATTAATATGTTTTCTAACTGATCGGGTCAATGCTATCAGCATCACATATAACAACATCCGGCGGCAGCGCGGTGGTGGTAGGATACAGCTGCCTGCAGGTGAACATGATCTTCAAACGGCTCCTTTAAAAGCATAGTTTTAAAATATTGAACGGTTGGTTTCTGTTTCGTTGCTATTACCCTACAAATTTAGTGGACTTTTCATTCTAACAAAAATTATTTTTTATGATTTATATCATATTCTGCGTAACTGGCTGAAAATTAGAATATTGTGTCTTTAGGATTCTTATAAGGCCTTGCAATCGGCTCATAGGCAATGCTTATGCTGTTATTATTCAGGAGTTATCTATCTTTGCAAATGCCCGAAGGTAGATTTGTTTATTGTTCGACCCCCGGGTTGTATTGTAAACCGTAACTAATAAACGTTATTGCCATGAAATCATTACAACAATGCGCCTCAGAGCGTATCCTCATCATTGATGGTGCAATGGGCACCATGATCCAGCGCTACAAACTCCAGGAATCTGATTACAGGGGGGAACGATTTAAAGATTACCATTCAGATGTGAAAGGTAACAGCGACCTTTTGTCTATCACCCAGCCCGGCATTATTGAAGCCATACACAGGGAATACCTGGAAGCGGGGGCAGACATTATTGAAACCAATACATTCAGCAGCACTGTAATTGCACAGGCTGATTACGATATGCAGGACCTGGCATATGAAATGAACGTGGCTTCCGTACAGGTGGCCAGGCGCGCAGCGGATGATTACACCCGCCGCAATCCTGATAAACCTCGTTTTGTTGCCGGCGCCATAGGCCCTTTGAATAAAACATTGTCTATTTCTCCGGATGTGAACAACCCCGGGTTCCGTTCAGTGACCTTTGATGAAGTGGTGGATGCTTATTACCAACAGGTGAAAGCACTGTCTGAAGCTGGTGCGGATATCCTGCTGATCGAAACCATCTTTGACACGCTCAATTGTAAAGGTGCCATCTTTGCTATTAAGAAATACTTCCGCGATACCGGTAAACCGGAATTGCCTATTATGATCTCCGGTACTATTACAGATGCTTCCGGCAGAACGTTGAGTGGTCAAACGCTCGAGGCTTTCTATATCTCCGTGATGCACGCAAAACCATTTTCTATCGGTTTGAACTGTGCATTGGGAGGCGAGCAGATGAGGCCATATATAGAGGAGCTTTCACAGATAGCAGGTTGTTATGTGAGCTGTTATCCTAACGCCGGTTTACCCAATACATTTGGTGAATACGATGAAGAGCCACATGAAACTGCCCACATCATTGAAGATTTTGCAAAGGAAGGTTTTGTGAACATTGTTGGCGGCTGTTGCGGTACCACACCTGATCACATCCGTCATATGGCGCAGAATGTAAGCTCCATTGCCCCACGTCCATTGCCAGTGTTGGAAGCAACATTGTAATAAAGCATCTGAATAAGAGGAAAAATTAGCATGAATACTCCACATATTATTAAACCGTATTTGCGGTTAAGTGGTCTCGAACCACTGGTTGTAAGGCCGGAAACTAACTTTCTTAACGTAGGTGAACGTACCAACGTAACAGGCTCCAAGAAATTTGCAAGACTGATCCGTGAAGGATTATTCGAGGAGGCATTGTCTGTTGCACGCCAACAGGTAGAAAGCGGTGCGCAGGTATTAGATGTGAACATGGACGATGCGTTGCTTGACGGTGAGAAGGCCATGACCACTTTCCTTAACCTGCTGGCTTCAGAACCTGATATCTCCCGCATACCCGTGATGATCGATTCCAGTAAGTTCAGTGTGATCGAGGCGGGACTTAAATGCCTGCAGGGTAAATGTATCGTTAACTCCATCAGCTTAAAAGAAGGTGAGGAGAAGTTCATAGAACATGCCATCATCTGCCAGAGCTATGGTGCTTCTGTTGTTGTAATGGCTTTCGATGAAAACGGCCAGGCAGATACTTTGCAGAAACGGGTGGATTTCTGTCATCGTGCTTATAAGATCCTTACGGAAAAAGTAGGCTACGATCCCCAGGACATCATTTTCGATCCGAATATCTTTGCGATAGCTACTGGTATTGAAGAACACAACAACTATGCAGTTGAGTTCATCGAAGCCTGCCGCCAGATCAAAAAACTGATGCCGCTCACAAAGATCAGTGGTGGTGTGAGTAACGTTTCTTTCTCTTTCCGTGGGAATGATACGGTGCGGGAGGCCATGCACTCCGTATTCCTGCTCCATGCCATCAAAGCTGGTCTGGATATGGGTATTGTGAACGCCGGTATGATCCAGATCTATGATGAGATAGAACCTCAGCTCCGCGAATTATGTGAAGATGCTATCCTCAACCGCAGAGAAGATGCAACGGAACGCCTGATCACTTTTGCAGAAACGGTGAAAGCAAAAGGAAAGGTGGAAGAGAAGAGCCAGGCATGGAGAGAAGGTACAGTGGAAGCAAGATTGAGCCATGCATTGGTAAATGGTATCACAGATTATATTGAAGCAGATACAGAAGAAGCCCGTCAGAAATACGACCGTCCCTTACAGGTGATCGAAGGTCCGCTGATGGATGGGATGAATGTGGTAGGAGATCTTTTTGGCGCTGGTAAAATGTTCCTGCCGCAGGTGGTGAAGAGTGCACGGGTGATGAAAAAGTCCGTTGCGGTACTGACGCCATTCATTGAAGAAGAGAAAGCAGAGTATGTAAGACTGAATGGCGGGCAGATCAAATCTGCCGGTAGAATATTACTGGCCACCGTAAAAGGAGATGTACACGATATCGGTAAGAATATTGTTGGTGTGGTACTGGGTTGTAATGGTTATGATATCATAGACCTGGGAGTGATGGTGCCTGCTGACAAGATACTGCAGGCAGCAAAAGAACACCAGGTAGATATTATAGGTCTTAGTGGTTTGATCACACCCAGCCTGGATGAAATGGTACACATTGCCCGGGAACTAAAACGGCAGAAATTCAATATTCCTTTGCTGATAGGCGGTGCTACCACATCCCGTACGCATACAGCCGTGAAGATCGCACCTGAATATGAAAATGGTGTAGTGCACGTATTGGATGCATCCCGGAGTGTAACCGTTACCGGTAACCTCCTGAACAAAGCATTAAATAAGAATTTCCTGCAAGAGGTGAATACGGAATATGTGAAACTGAATGAGGCATTCCGCAATAAGCGCCCGGTTAAACAATACCTCACTGTTGACCAGGCCAGGCAAAATAAAGTGCCGGTTGACTGGAACAATTTCAACCCGGTGAAACCTGCATTGCTGGGCACTAAAACATTTACAGATTATGATCTTGCAGAGATCGCTAAGTATATAGACTGGCAGCCATTCTTTATTGCATGGGAACTGCATGGTAAATTCCCCCAGATCCTGGAAGACAGTGTGGTGGGTGTGGAAGCTACCCGTTTGTATAAGGACGCGCAGGATATGCTGAAGAAGATCATTGATGAAAAATGGTTACGTGCAAGAGCGGTGATAGGTATGTTCCCTGCAAATTCAAATGGTGCAGACTCTGTTATGGTAACCGCTCCTGATGGGGCTGAGTTCCCATTGGAGTTCCTGCGGCAGCAGATCAAGAAAGCGCCTGGCCAGCCTAACTTCAGCCTAGCAGATTACATTGCGCCTAAATCAACAGGTAAGCAGGATTATATAGGAGGTTTTGCAGTTACCACGGGAGAAGGTATTGAAGAAAAGCTGGAAGAGTTCAGAAAAGAACACGATGATTATAGCAGTATCATGCTGAAAGCACTGGCAGACCGCTTTGCAGAGGCATTTACGGAATTGCTGCATGAAAGAGTGCGGAAGGAATTCTGGGGTTATGCCACGGAAGAACATTTGAGCAACGAACAGCTGATCAAGGAGGAGTACCTGGGTATCCGCCCTGCGCCAGGTTATCCTGCCTGCCCGGAACATACAGAGAAGTATAAACTCTTTGATCTGTTGAATGCAACAGAAGAAACGGGGATCATCCTTACGGAATCACTGGCCATGTACCCTGCATCCAGTGTGAGTGGCTGGTACTTAGCCAACCCCGAATCCAAATACTTCGGATTAGGTAAGATTGAAAAAGATCAGGTGGAAGATTATGCGAAGAGGAAAGGATGGCCTTTGGAAGAAGCAGAGAAATGGCTGCGTCCGAACCTGGAATATGATATGTAATAAAGTCAATGCATAAACGAAAAGCCCTTCACATTGTGAAGGGCTTTTTTATTTTAACAGGGGAATAGTTGCTATCAGCAGGTCCCCGTTGTAGAACTTGATCTCTTTCAGGCCTGCTATATCCTGTACAGCACCCAGCCAGGCTGCTGTAGAACTATAACTTTCCTTCTTGCCGCCGTTAACGGATAGCTGTACATGCAGAACGGGGCCATCCAGTTTATAGTTGGTGAGTCCCAGCGTTCTTTTCTCAAAAGAGGCCGGAAGTGTAGCTGCCAGGAGTACCTCGCGATCAAAATTGATCGTGTCCACCGTATTGTTCATGGTCTTTGCTGCCCCGAAGATATTGTCAAAGATAGGCTGGGACTGGATCACCCAGCAGGCGATACTATCCTTCTGATTGAGTGTATTCTTTACAAAGTATCCATTGATCTGCCTGAAATGAATAGGAATATTGGTAGCCGGAGGGGCACTGGTGCTATCTGTTTTGAGCGTATCCGTAGTATTGGTTTGTTTATTGCCGCTGCCACAAGCCATAAGCAGCAGGCATCCAATAACGAAGATATTTTTCATAACACGGGTTTAATTTAAAGATAATGATAATAACAGACTGATGTTCAGGGAAACCACGTTAAAATTTGCGTAAAAATACGCTTGATCTACCCTCTTGAGGGTAGTACCTTTATCACGTGCTTAAGAATCGCATTTAACCCCAAAAAAGTTCAGAATTTGAAATCAAGTTAAGGTACACTGCTTTTGTTAACCCCAGTTACAGTTTTAGAGAGGCGTATGGCAATGCGCCTCTCTTCTTTTTATTTCATTACTTCACATCTACCCACATCCCGTTATCCCTGATCAGATCGATCAGCTCATCCACGGCCACATCACTGCTGAGCCCGCGTTTCACAACTTCTTTGCCACGGTAAAGCGTGATCTTGCCTACGCCGCTGCCAACATATCCAAAGTCGGCATCAGCCATTTCACCGGGACCGTTTACGATACATCCCATGATGGCAATTTTCACCCCTTTTAAATGATTGGTGACTGCGCGGATGCGGGCAGTGGTTTCCTGTAAGTCAAACAGGGTACGGCCGCAGGAGGGGCAGGAGATATATTCTGTTTTAGAGATCCTGGAACGGGTAGCCTGCAGAATGCCAAAGGCCACATTGTTGATCAGGCCCAGGGGTTCTGTTACAGGAGAGGGCTGCCGGCTAACAGAAAGGTCTGGCAAGGCTTTCAGCCAAAGTCCGTCCCCAAAACCATCGAGCAGGAGCGCACCGGTTTCTGTAGCATAATGGATAAGGTCCTCTTCCGGATTATTATGTCCGCTGTTGCATAGCAGGATCACCGGTTGTGTGATCTTTCTTTCCATCAGGTCCACCATGGCCCTTCTGATAGCGGCCATGGCATGGGCAGAGGAGGAATGCAGCACAGGAACTACGTTGTTTTCCAGATTTTCCAGGAATGCTGTAAAGTCTGTAGTGCCCAGCTCGTCTGCATTTGCATGAACGAAGTTGATCTGGGCCAAACGTTTTTCCCGGCGGGCTGCGAGATATCCCTGTATGTCAAAGTAAGGGAAGTATTTTTCTTTATCAGCTGCCTGCAGCCAGGTATGATATTGTACGATCACTTTCAGCGTACCGGGCAAAGCAAAGTTCAGTTCCTGGTTGCCGGTGAAGATGTAATCTGCTGCGGCATCACCGATGTTCCATTTATCCGTATCTGCATCATAGTTATACCCGATGCCTTGCAGTTCTTTAGAGGAAATGTGGTGCAGATGACTAAGATCAGCTACTACTACCGGAACCTGTTTGCCTCCGATGTTATCTACCTCCCCAGTATCCCTGCGTTTGAAGGCAAAGGGGGAGTAGGGAAGCTTTTCCGGATCTTTAAGCGGGAGGATGGGTGTATGAGAAATACGGTGTGTATAACGTTTTACCAGATCGCGGCAAACGGGTAGTTCAAATTCAGGATCTTCCGTGAGGGAAACCCGGATAGTATCTCCTACACCATCTTCCAGCAATGTGCCGATACCGGCTGCGGATTTGATCCGTCCGTCTTCTCCATCGCCGGCTTCAGTTACACCCAGGTGGAGGGGATAACAATGACCCAGTTCCTGCTGCATGGTCTGCACCAGTAAACGATAGGCCTGCACCATCACCTGCGGGTTACTGGATTTCATGCTGAGTACAATGTTCCGGTAATGAAGGTCTTCCGCAATGCGGAGGAATTCCATTGCGCTTTCCACCATTCCCATTGGCGTATCGCCATAACGGCTCATGATACGGTCACTGAGGGAACCATGGTTAGTGCCGATCCGCATGGCGGTGCCGTATTCTTTGCAGATGTTCACTAATGGGGTGAAGCGTTCGCGGATACGGTCTATTTCCTCCAGGTATTCCGCATCGGTATATTCCAGCAGTTCAAATTTCTTTTTATCTAC
This sequence comes from Chitinophaga niabensis, assembly GCF_039545795.1. Lineage (NCBI taxonomy): Bacteria > Pseudomonadati > Bacteroidota > Chitinophagia > Chitinophagales > Chitinophagaceae > Chitinophaga > Chitinophaga niabensis. The sequence goes on from NZ_CP154260.1 coordinate 6,389,787, forward strand.
ATAGTTACCCGGGTTTACCCGTACTTTTTCCACGATGCGGGCAGCTATTTCTGCCGCATTGGGAGTAAAGTGTATATCTGCTACCAGCGGGGTGTTATAACCCAGGCGGCGTAATTCATTTTTGATGGGAAGCAGGTTTTCCGCTTCTTTTTTGCTGGGAGCTGTAATGCGCACCAGTTCTGCTCCTGCTTCAATACAACGGATGGCCTGTGCTACGGTTCCCTGGGTATCCATGGTATCCGTGGTGGTCATGGTTTGGATACGGATAGGGTTAAAGTTTCCGATGGTAAGGTCTCCCACTTTTACTTCCAGAGTGGCTAAACGTTTATACTGAGTCAGCGAATGGCAATACAATTGCATGAAAATAGAATATAGATGTAACGCAAAATTAGGAAAGATTCAGCGGCAGAGGGTTAATATATTGAGAAAGATTCCCGGAATCTTTTACGGTATAACCCCTTCCCGGATAACAGGTTTTATATGAACGGTAAAGGATATGTCGTTATTATGCCTAGTTTTAACCTCTCAGTATGTTTGTAACCGGCTTTTTTAACAGCATATGATGCACCATAACAAAACCGTGGATACCATACCCTATCAGAAATTACCACTAAAAGGCCAATTCAGTATCTTTGAAGTGGAACACTTCCATAGCGACCTGGCAGGCCAGCCGCACCGGCATCACGATTTTCAGATCCTCTGGCTGACCAAAGCCAAAGGGGAGCATGTGGTGGATTTTGTGACATATGATATGGAGGATCAAATGATCTTTCTGCTCCGTCCCGGCCAGATCCATCAATTGCCGGAGAATGGCATGTTTGGTTTCAGCATCACTTTCACAGAGAAATTCTACTTCAGCAATAAACACGACCGTGAATCCTTGTACGATTTTACCACTTTGTTCGATGATACACAGGAGTATGCGCCCATACGCATTAGTAATGCCACGGCAGCCAATTTTTCCATGCTGATCACCTTAATGCGGGAGGAATTATCCATTCAGCTGGAAGGGAGCAGCAGTAGTGTGATCAAACACTTATTGAATGCCTTTCTCTTACTGGCAGAGCGGGAGAAAAAACATAATGTGGCAAATTCCCCTGCGCTGTTACATCATGATGCCCGGATCATAGAGTTGCGGAGGGTGGTGGAAAAGCATTTCCGCAAGGAGCATCAGGCGGCTTTTTATGCAAAACATTTTGCGCTTACTGCCAAGCGGTTAAATGAGATAACAAGGGAGGCAATTGGTAAAACCATTACAGATATGATCCGTGCGAGGTTGATCCTGGAGGCCAAGCGGCAACTGGCATTTAGCCACAGGAGCGTAAAAGAGATCTGTTATGAACTGGGGTTTGAGGATCCGGCTTATTTCAGCCGCTTTTTCCGGCAGCATACTTCCACCTCTCCCCATGAGTTCAGGGACACAATGTTCAAATAGTACCAGCCAATCGTCTGTTTGTCCAAACATAGCGCCTAAATGGTCACTACTTTTACATCTCGTTAAAAGGAAACCAAGCTTTTAGGGCGCGTTTATCAAACGCGTTTTTTATTTAAAAAGGAAAGGAAAGTAAGAGAATCCGCCCTGTTTTGTACTGGGCGGTTTTTTTATGAGGTGATGCCATACTGCTTTGTGTATGGGGGATTTCTATTACGGAGGCAGCCTGCTGTTAGTTATGCCTGGGCGGTTTATGGCAGTAATCTGTTCACAATGAAATAATAATCACCAGGCCTTTTTAAATGCGCCCGATCAATTACCAGTCCTTTTCCACTGTTCCCGGGCTGGCCTTCACTTTCTTCATTTTATCTTCCTGCAGTTTCTTTTCCTGCTGTGCCAGGGCCTGCAGCAAACGTTTTGCTTCTTCCGGCGTTAGTTTACTGGGTTTAGGCTGAGGTTGCTGCTGTTGTTCTTTTTCCTGTTGCTTTTTCTCCTGCTCCTTCTTCTCCTGTTCTTTTTTATCCTGGTCCTTCTTCTGGTCGTCTTTATTTTCTTTATTCTCTTTCTGCTTGTCTTTCTGTTTGTCCTTATTATCTTTTTTATCGTCTCCGCCGCCTTCCTGCTGTTGCTTCTTCAGCATGGCCTGTGCGTAAGCAAGGTTATAACGGGCCTGTTCATCAGCCGGGTTGGCTTTCAGGGCATTTTTATAACTCTTGATGCTTTCCTCCCACTTTTTGTCTTCCATGAATGTGTTGCCGATGTTGTAATTGGCGTCCGCTTTCACTTCTTTCTTTCCACCTACCTTTAAGGTATTGGCATATTGTGCGCGGGCAGCATCAAACCTTTTTTGTTCGTATAAAGAGTTGCCGAGGTTGTAGTTCCCTTCAACCGATTTATTATTTCTCTCCAGCGCTTTTTTATAGCTGGCTTCCGCATCAGCGTATTGCTGCTTTTTATATTGATCGTTCCCTTTACGGATCAGTTTATTGGTGCCTTCCTGAGCAAATGTTGCCCCTGTGCTGAATAAAAGCACGGCAACTGCTATATGAAAAAAGTGCTGTTTCATTTGGCTTGCGCAGTTTTAAGTCCGGGCAGTTCTTCTGCTTTTTTCTTTTTGCCTTCCGGTATAAAGAATTCCAGCAGGATCAGGACGAGGCTGATGCCCAGGAAATATTGAAAGTAGCTGTTATAATCGGTGAACACATTTTCTCCAAATTCTTTCTGCTCCATCCTGTCTATTTTGGTAGCCAGGGCGTCCACCACTTCATCTGTATTGTTCATCATGTGGAGGTACATTCCCTTTCCTTCAGCAGCAAGGGATTTAAGCGCATCTTCATTCAGTTTGGAGATCACGGTATTACCTTCACGGTCTTTTTTAACACCACCGTTTTCAGGGTCTGGCAATGGAGATCCTGTAGGGGAACCAATACCCACGGTATTGATCACCACACCATTTTCCAAGGCCTTCCTGGCTTCGGCGATAGCGCCTTCATTATGATCTTCCCCATCAGAAATAATAATGAGGGCTTTGTGTTTGCGTTCTTTTTTATTGAAAGCCTCATCGCTTACACGGATGGCTTCGTTTATTTCAGTGCCCTGTTTGGGAATGAGGTCAGGAGAAATACTGCCCAGGTACATCCGTGCAGCAGAATAATCTATTGTCAGTGGCATTTGCAGATATGCATTCCCGGCAAACACCACAATCCCCACGCGGTCGTTATCCAACTTCTCCATGAGTTTGATCACCAGTTGTTTAGCACGGGTAAGCCTGTCCGGCTTGGCATCCGTGGCCAGCATGCTTTTGCTCACATCCAGTGCAATGATCACATCCACCCCTTTGCGGGTGATCTTTTCAACACGGCTCCCCTTCTGGAGGTTGGCCAGGCCTATCACGCCAAAGAAGAATGCAATGAAAAGCAATAGGAATTTGACTGTAAACAGGCGGCGGGAATAGCCACTGAAGAGCTTTTCCACCATTACGGGATCACCTAAACGGCGTACAGACCTGCGTTTCCACCAGGTAACCCAGGCAAAAGCCAGAACCAGTACTATCAGGAGCACAAATGCCCAGAGGTATTCTGTATGTTGAAATCTTAACATGGTTAAAATAACTTACCCCGGTCATTGCCGGGGCAAGTAGTCAAAAATAATTTTTTTATAACGTATTACAAGGATGTTATAAAAGGATTTAGGAGTTTTTTAACAGGGCCTTTATTTTTTGCCTTCAAAAAAACCTTCTTCCTTCAGGATGTTTCGGAGTATTTCCATCCTTACTTTGCGGATATCCAGGCTCTTATCTTCTGTTTCAAAGTTCAGCACAAAGAAACAGGGGTGTTTGTTTTCCTCGATCCAGCCGGCGATCCAGGCAATGTTCTTAGCTCCTGATGTGCCCAGGCCGGTTTTATAGGCCAGTTTATATTTAGGCGTTACTTCCTGCAGCATTACTGCACTCACCAGTTCCTGTACCCTCTGCTGGAAGGGGAGTTGATTGAAATACAATTGTTTTACAAAACCCAGTTCCTCATCAGGGGATATTTGCAGGGAATTATCCAGCCAGAAAGAATCTATGCGGCTGATCTTGCGATTACCATATTGTACAGAATCCAGCCAGCGCTGCATGGTATCTTTTCCGATGCGGCGGGCTACTTCCTGGTAATAGGGAACGGAAGAAGCTCTGAAAGCCTCTGCCATAGTGAGCTGAACACTATCCAATTGTATAACCATGCTGGTATCACTGATCACACCGGTTTGCAGTCCTACCAGGGAATTGAAGATTTTAAAAGTGGAGGCCGGCAGGAAGCGTTCCTTAGCACGGTCAATATTGTAGACTTTGAAAGTACCCTGGCCATTGTCGAACAGCATAAAGCAGCCTTCCAGCTTGTGTTGTGTAAAATATTTCTCCCAGCTTTTGACATCTTCCACATTGTTAGGGGAGCAGGCACTGAGCCATAAGGTAGCAGAAAGCAATAGCAGGCCGAACGTTTTCATCTGTTTCTGTTTTTAAGTCCTGCAAAAGTAAGCGATGAAGGGAATAAAAAAAGGCCCCGATCAGATCGGAGCCTTTTCTGTTCAATAAATCTTATATGGCCACAGGTTCTTTGATAACACCGAGTTCCCGTCCGATCTTGGTGAAGGCGGTAATCGCTTTGTCGAGATGTTCCTGGCTGTGTGCTGCGCTGAGCTGCACACGGATCCGGGCCTGGCCTTTTGGCACCACGGGGTAGAAGAATCCGATCACATAAATGCCTTCCTGTAAAAGTTTGTCGGCAAACTCTTTACTGAGTTTGGCATCGTAGAGCATTACCGGAACGATCGGGTGATCGCCTGGTTTGATGTCGAAGCCTGCTGCCGTCATTTTTTCACGGAAGTATTTAGTGTTGAACTCCAGTTTGTCCCTCAGTTCAGTGGTTTCGCTGAGCATATCCAATACAGCAATGGAGGCGCCAACAATACTGGGGGCTACGGAATTAGAGAAGAGATATGGCCGGCTGCGCTGACGCAGCATATCTACCATTTCTTTGCTGCCGCTGGTAAAACCTCCGGATGCTCCACCCAAAGCTTTACCCAGTGTGCCTGTGATAATATCCACACGGCCCATCACACCACGGTATTCATGTGTGCCACGGCCGGTTTTGCCAAGGAAACCGGAAGAATGGCTTTCGTCTGACATCACAATGGCATTATATTTATCGGCGAGGTCGCAGATCTTATCTAATTGTGCAATGGTACCGTCCATGCTGAAAGAGCCATCCGTAACGATCACACGGCTGCGCGCTCCCTGGGATTCCTGCAGTTTTGCTTCCAGGTCTGCCATGTTATTATGTTCATAACGGAAACGCTGCGCTTTACAGAGGCGTACCCCGTCAATAATGGAAGCATGGTTCAAAGCATCGGAAATGATGGCATCCTGTTCTGAGAACAGGGGTTCAAACACCCCGCCGTTTGCATCAAAAGCTGCTACATAGAGGATGGTATCTTCTGTGCCCAGGAATTTGGAGATCTTTTCTTCCAGTTCCCGGTGAATATCCTGGGTACCGCAAATGAAACGTACACTGCTCATCCCGTAACCATGTGTGTCTATCGCTTTTTTGGCGGCAGACACTACTTTAGGGTGGGATGAGAGGCCAAGATAGTTGTTGGCGCAAAGGTTAATAACAGTTTTGCCGCCCACCTTAATCTCGGCGCCCTGCTCGGAAGTAATGATCCGCTCGTTCTTGAACAGGCCGGCGGTTTGTATTTCATCCAGCTCCTGTTGTAATCGTTTGATGAAATTTTGGTTCATGTTAGCGAGTGTTTTTAGCTGTACCTAACAAAGTTAGGGGTTTAAATGTATCTAGTAATTCAGCGGTAAAAAGGGGGAATCTCCGCAATGATAAAAAGTTTGACCGATGTGTAACATTTATCAGTCGCCCAGCGTCATACAATTATCATAGACGGTAAAATATGACGAAAGGTACTGTACGCTCACTGATCCGTTGGATACCCCTGACCTGCTTTGGATTGCTGATAATGGCCGTAGTGGCTATTACAGCGTTTTCGCCCGGTTTAGGGACCCCTTGGGAGAATGGCGAAGGCCACTCTGCCCTGGAGGTTATCAGAAGGCTGCCAATAGTGGAAATATTGTCATGGAGCTGGCTATAAAAGGGCTTTTTTGCTTTCCGGAGCTCCGGGAAGGAGCACTTTAAACAAAATGTCGGAAATTCGCACTCAAAAGCCATAGCGCCGGATGACGGAAAAGGAGTACAACAAATGCGTAGATCTGTATAGCGATAACCTCTTCCGGTTCATTGTCAAAAATCTTGAGCACACGGAAGATGCCCGGGATGTAGTACAGAACGCGTTTGAAATATTATGGAAACATTGCAGTGATGTGCCTTTTGAGAAGGCCAAGAGCTATTTGTTTACCGTAGCGTACCATAATATGATAGATCATGTGCGGAAAGTGAAGCGGATCACGCTGGTGGAGGAATTCAAAGAAGAAGCAAAGGTTTCTGAACAAAAGATACATAATGCCCGTAGTATCATAGAAAAAGCGCTGGACCGGCTAAGTGATGTACAGCGTTCCCTGATCCTGCTAAAAGATTATGAGGGATACAGCTACGAGGAGATTGGAGAAATTATGCACTTAAACCCTTCACAGGTAAAGGTTTATCTGCACCGCGCAAGGGCGCATCTGAAGGAATACCTGGTTAAGATGGAAAACGTGATTTAGGTAAAAGGTATTCAAAATCAGCATTTTATGTCAACAGACATCAACATATCAAACTACGAAGATTACCTCTACAGTTATGTAGACGGTGAACTGCAGGCCGAAGAGGTGCTGGCACTGGAAAACTTCCTGGAGAAGTACCCCCAGTTCCGGGCAGAACTGGAAATTTTATTGTCCACCCGCCTTCAGCCGGAAGCCATTGTGTTCGATAGCAAAGCTTCTCTTTACCGTGGTAGTGAAATAAGCCTGCAGAATTACGAAAGCCATCTCTTAAGTTATATAGATGGGGAGTTGAATCAGCAGGAAAAGGATGCTTTTGAACAATTTGTTTCCAGGCACCCGGCTGTAGAAAAGGACTTAAAGGTATGGCAGGCCACTAAATTACAGGCAGATACCGCAGTACGTTTTGAGAACAAGTCTGTACTGTACCGCAAAACCAGCCACCGCACAGTGATCCGCCCTGCCTACTGGTGGGGAGCAGCAGCAGCTGTTATGGCCGGGGCATTATTCTTCATTACATTATCAGATGCAACAAAAACAGACGTAGCAGCCGTTAAACAAACGGGAACACAAAAAACGCCGCCAGCAGCTGTGGAAACAACTACGGAACCCGTAATTGCGGCTACAGTTCCAAGAGAAACGCCTAAAGAAACACCACAGGCAGCTAAGCAGGAAAAAGTGCTGGAAAAAACAACGGCAAACACAACTCCGGCAAAAGCGCCCGTTCTGGCAGCCGCAAACACAGCCAGGGCAACTATAAGTAAAGCTCCGGCTGCAAACACTGCCCCGGCTGCGAACAAAACAATAGACCTTACAAACGTTCCAACAGAACAGCACGATAATAATGCAGTAATTGCAGCAGACATCTCAAAACAGTTGAAACAGATCCCGGGTAATGAGGTAGCAGTAAACCGCCCTTCCATAGAAGTAGGTACATCCGCTCCCCTGGCAACCCCGGCACCGGCAGCTGCTGAGCCCGGCGAGCTGATCATGTCCGTTACCGGTAACGGGCTGGAAAGCAAAGTGCTGGACAAGGTAACCAACGTGGCAAGGTTATTTGCCAAAAAGAGAAATAAATAACGAACCGGTAAAACGGCACAGTCATATGAAGCAAAAATTTTTACTCACCATTCTTACAATGATCCTTGCAATGGGCAGCGCTTTTGCTCAGCATGAATCTATAGATACCATACAGATCAAGGGTTTGGTTATTGTGAAGGGGAAAGACGCCAGAGGAAAAAGCATTTTCAGAGCTTACCAGGATACTGGGTATGCCCGTCAGAAACTGAAAAAGAACCTCCATACCAAATGGCTGGTATTTGATGTGGGATTTAATAATTACAGGGACAAGAGTAATTATCCCGGCGCCATGGTAATGTCCCTCTACCCGCAGAACCAGCAACAATATTATCCCAATCTTTCTGCTGCGGATGGCAGTTATGACTATTCCGGCCTTGCACTCAATAAATTCGCGCCACGTAGTGCCAGTCAGCCATTAACACCTTCAGAGTTTAAACTCATCACTGGTAAATCGATCAATTTTAATATCTGGGTGTTGATGCAACGCCTGAATATTCATAAACATAAACTGAACCTTATCTATGCTTTAGGTGTAGAAATGAATAACTATCGGTTTGCCCGGAATATCACCTATGTAGCTGGTTATCCCACCACTATCATCCGTGATTCAGTAGGGTTTTCCAAAAACAAGCTGTTTGCACAGTACCTGACCATCCCCGTGATGCTGAATTTTAACTCTAATCCTGCCCGTCCCGGCCGCTCTTTTGAAATGAGCCTGGGCTTTTCCGGCGGATATTTGCTCAAATCACGCACCAAACAAGTGAGTGCTGAAAGAGGCAAAGTGAGGCACACAGACGATTTCAGCCTGAATAAATGGCGTTTAGGCCTGACCGGTGAATTAGCATATGGTCCTATTAAACTATATAGTAACTTTGCCCTCACGCCCTTACATGACTATGGACTGGAACAATATCCCTTTTCTGTAGGGTTCCGGTTCAACGGATTTTAATGAGCAAAAAGTAACGAGCATATTCTATTTATTTATTACCTGGATGAATTTTGAAAGGCAGGGGGTAACATTCTCCTCATTTCCTTTATCCTATAAAACTGTACACAACCAAATCCAAAAAAGTATGCGATCTATCCTGACGTTTGTAGCTGTAGTGATTTTCATCGTGTTCATGCATGCCACTAATCTAAGGTTACCGGAAAACCCCACACCCGTGGAAAACCTTGCTGCGTCCATCCCCGGCAGCAAAGCACAACTTCCTGTTCCTGAAGCCTCCGAAGCATTGGTATATCTCCCGGACAGCCTGTTCCAGTCTTACCGCGGAGATCACAACCTATATGTAACAAACCATTACCATGTATTATATGTAAAAACAGATACCCTGTTTCTGACCACTCCCGGGCCTGTACACAACAGCCGTGTTTATGCAGGAAATATGATCTTAAGATAATATCCCCCATCCCCAAATTCCTCCGCTCATCCTTTCGGGTGCAGAAAAATTACGTTCAGGCCGTTGAATGTCCTCTGGCATTTTTTATATTTGGTATGATCAATTTTTAAACCAACTGTATGAGAGTAACCTCCCTTATTTTATTGCTGTTGCTATCCGCAACGCTGCAAATGTCAGCCCAGGAAAAGCACCAGTGGAAAGACGCCACATCTGGCGGCTATACCTACCGGTACATTACCGGAGATCCAATGCAGGCACGCTTTTACACTTTGAAGAATGGCCTTACCGTTATTCTGAGTGTCAACAAAAAGGACCCCCGCATTCAAACCCTCATAGGTGTACGCGCAGGTAGCAACAGTGATCCTAAAGACCATACCGGCCTTGCACACTATCTGGAACACTTGTTATTTAAGGGCACCACAAAGTTCGGCTCCCTGGACTGGGCTAAAGAAAAACCCCTGCTTGATAAGGTGGAAGGCCTGTACGACACTTACAACAAAACCACAGATGTAGAAAAGCGTAAAGCCATCTACAAACAAATAGACAGCATGTCCGGCGCTGCAGCCAAATTCGCCATTGCCAATGAGTACGATAAGATGATGACGAATATGGGCGCACAGGGAACCAATGCCCATACCTGGGTAGAGGAAACTGTGTATGAAGAAGATATTCCCTCCACTGCAGTAGATAAGTTCCTGGCAGTGCAGGCAGAGCGTTTCCGCGATCCCGTTTTCCGGATCTTCCATACTGAGCTGGAAGCCGTGTATGAAGAAAAGAACCGTGGGCTGGACAATGATGGCCGCAAAATGTATGAGGCCATGCTGTTCAATTTATTCCCAACCCACAATTACGGGCAGCAATCCACCATCGGAACCGTAGAACATCTGAAGAACCCTTCCCTGAAGGCCATCCGGCAGTTCTATAATGAATTTTACGTGCCTAATAACATGGCGATCGTTTTCGCTGGCGACTTTGATCCTGATTACGTGATCAAACGTATCGACCAGCAGTTTGGCTATATGAAAACCAAACCCGTGAAGGAATACAAAGCTCCTGCCGAAGCGCCGATCACCAAACCGGTCGTGAAGGAAGTATTTGGCCCGGATGCGGAAAATGTAAACCTGGCTTATCGCATGCCCGGTGCACTGGATACAAAATCCGCAGTTGTGCTCACCGTTCTCTCACAGATCCTTTCCAACGGTAAAGCAGGTCTGATGGACCTCAACCTGAACAAACAACAAAAAGTACTGGGTGCCAGTGTAAGCACACTGCCCTGGAAAGACTATACCGTATTTTCTTTAAGCGGCCGCGCCAAAGAAGGGCAAACACTGGATGAAGTAAAAGACCTGCTGCTGGGCCAGCTGGACATCCTCCGGAAAGGTGAATTTGATGAATCCCTCATCACCGCTATCGTTAATAACTTCAAACTCTACGAGATACAAGGCCTGGAAAGCAACGGCAACCGTGCTAACAGCCTCATGGATGGTTACATTAAACACGCCGGTAAAAACTGGCTGTATGATGTTTCTTATGTAGAAGATATGGGCAAAGTCACCAAACAACAGATCGTTGATTTTGCGAATAAGTACATGAACAACAGCTACGTACTGCTGTACAAACGTAAAGGGGAAGATAAGAATATTGAAAAGGTAGAGAAACCGCCGATCACACCTGTAGAAGTGAACCGCGATGCACAGTCCGAATTCCTGAAGAGTGTAGCCGCTCTTCCTGAAACACCTGTAAAGCCGCTCTGGCTGGATTATGATAAAGACATCCAGAAAGGAAAGGTTGGCAATGCAGACCTGTTATATGTGCAGAATAAAGACAATGGCCTGTTCCGTCTTTACTATCGTTTCAACATGGGCAGCTGGAGCAACAAAAAACTCCCGATAGCCGCGCAATACCTGCAATTCCTGGGTACGGACAAATATTCCTCCGAAGAGATCAGCAAGCAATTCTACAATATTGCCTGTTCCTTTAACCTCTCTGCCGGATCAGAAGAAACAACCGTTACCATCACCGGTTTACAGGAGAACTTCGACAAGGCGGTACAATTGTTTGATCACCTGATCACTAATTGCAAGCCGGATGAAAAAGCACTGGCCGGTTTCAAGAACAGGATCGCGAAGTCCCGTTCAGATATGAAGCTGAATAAAGGGCAGATCATGAGCGGTTTGCGGTCTTACGCAACATATGGGGCAAAAAACCCGTTCAATAATCAGCTAAGCAAAGAAGAACTGGATGCGTTAACAGCACAGGAACTCACAGACCTGCTGCACGAACTGCCGAACTATAAACACACCATCATTTACTACGGGCCTAAGGACCTGGCAACAGCCTCAACTGCTGTGCAGAAACTGCATCAGCAACCTGCTGCATTTAAGGCAGACATGCCGGCAAAACAGTTTGAGAAAACGGTACAGGCCAGCAATAAGGTATTGTTTGCAGATTATGATATGGTGCAGGCAGAAGTGAACTGGGTGCGTAACGGAGATGTGTTCAATCCCTCCAATACAGCTGTAGTGAACCTCTTCAACTCTTATTTCGGAGGAGGCATGGGATCTATTGTGTTCCAGACCATCCGTGAATCTAAAGCACTGGCTTATTCTACTTATGCTTTCTATGCAGCACCTAACAAAAAAACAGACCGTTATGCGGTACTGGCTTATGTAGGCAGCCAGGCAGATAAAGTGAATGAAGCCATTGCAGGCATGAATGAACTGCTGACCACCATCCCTAAAGCAGACAAATCTTTTGAAACTGCGCGCAGCAGTATGAAAAAAGATATTGAAACAGAACGTATCACGCAGGATGGTATTATCTTCAGCTACCTGGGTGCTCAGAAACTGGGGCTGGATACGGATATCCGTAAATCAGTATACGAAAGCGTGGACAAACTGAGCTTTGATGATGTGAAACGCCTGCATGATCAGAATATTGCCGGAAAGCCTTATTCATACTGCATCCTGGCGTCTGAGAAACGCATTAAACTGGATGACCTGAAAAAGTATGGTGATGTACAGAAAGTAACGCTGGAAGAAATATTCGGATATTAATTTGTTGATATAAACAATAGGAATAGAGACGCAAATATTGCGTCTCTATTTTTTTTAACACAATATTCGCATTCTGCCTGCCGTTAATCTATTCTGAAATCCTGTAACTACAATGTGGCGTTATTGCTTTTTATTTTTCTTATTGCCCCTGTTTGCCTTTGAGCACAATAATAATGATCTGTATAGCGTTAGGCTCAACCCCGCGCGGATAGATGTAGACAAAGTGTTTCTGCTCGTAGACAAAAGTGATTACCGCATGTATCTGTATGAAGATGCTACTTTGATTAAGATCTATAAAGTAGTATTCGGCAACGGGGATACAAGGGATAAATATGTACAGGGCGATCGCCGCACGCCGGATGGAACATTCCGCATCCTCGCCAAACGTTACGACAATCGCTGGAGCCGCTTCCTGCTATTGGATTACCCCAACATTGAATCACGCGAAAAATTCCAGCAACGCCAGGCCCAGGGCCTCATTCAAAGAGGAGCAGACATTGGCGGCGGCATCGGCATCCATGGTGTGGAATACGCATCCGGTATCCGCGATAGTTATGTGGAACAACGTATTAACTGGACGCTGGGTTGCGTTAGCCTGAAGAATGGAGATGTGAATGAGTTATATGATGTTGTGAAAGTAGGTACTCCTGTAGTGATAAGACCCTAAAGCCCTTCAATATTCCTGCGGGCTCTTTCAGGCCTTGTATTAAAAGCTTTTCCGAATTTATAAGTGAAGCCTATACGAAGTATGGGGCGCTGGAAATTCCGCGTAAATCTTTCCCTGTAAGTATCACCAAAAAACTCTCCTCTGCCATGAAAATAGCGGCTGACAAAGCTCTGTGAACGCAGGCTGATAGCCGCTTTTTCTCCCCATAATTTTTTATTAACGCCCAGGAAGTAATTTCTCCAGCCCGTAACATATCCATACACCAGGGGATAACGTGATTCCCAGTAGAATGATCCTTCCAGGGCAAAACCTTTAGGTAACTGGTAAGTGGCTGTGGTAGAGAGCCGCGCATAGGGCCGCTGGTTGATAATGGTATCACCGCGGAACTTCACATAATACATATCTGCGTTCGTGTTCAGTTTGAAACGTTTCCCGATATTCAGGGTATTACTTAAGGATAAACCTGTTTTACTATTACCGGCAATGTTTGCATAACTGTTATAGATCACACCATTTCCTTTCATGACCCTTATGCTTTGAATGCTGTTATTAGCATAGGAATGATAAACAGAGATACTAATAAAACCAGTAGTATACCCGAACTCAAACCGGTGGATCTTTTCAGGAACAAGATCAGGATTGCCGGTGGTGATATTAAGCGAGTCGCTGTAGTCCAGGGCAGGAGAAAGATGGTATACTTCCGGCCGCTGTATCCGGTAAGAATAGCTGAGATTGAATGTGTGCTTGTTAGAGAAACGCCGGGAAATAATAATATTGGGAACAAAAATATCGTAAGAGGGCAATGAAAGCCCCTGTGCGCTAAGCCAGGTGTATTCATATCTCGTACCTAACCTGAATTTCCATTCTTTCACAGTAAGATCATAGCTCAGATAAGCTGCCATCACGTTCTGTATGAAATGATAACGCAATGAACGCTGAAGATCTTTTTCATATCCGGTGAGTGAATCAAAATTGAAGAGCGCATAATCGGTGTTGATCTCTCTCTTTGAATATTTCAATCCGGTTTCAATTTTATGGTGAGAAGAAAAAGGATGCACATAATCTGATTGCAGCATGATATCATAATTACGCCCCCTGTTCTCGTTCTTTTCTTTATATGCATCTGCCCGCATAATGTACCCGCTTTCATTATTACGTGCAGAATAACCTCCTAATACATACAGCTCCCTGTTATTATCCAGGCGCTTGTTGTAAGAGAAAGTAATACCTCTGCTCCAGTACAAACCTTCCCTGCTGGTATGGCGGGCGTATTCTCTAACAGGCGTAAGCTGCGTTGCCTGTAACGAGCTTTCGCGGAAATCAGGAAAGATGCCCAAACGCATGGAAACATCAAATGCCTGCGTGCTATCCGGCTCCCAGCCTGCATTGAAGGTGAAATAATTCCCACGGCCATGCTGCCTGTTTTCTGAGAATTGCCGGAGTGCAAAACCATTATACCCAATGCGCTCCGTTTCCTCATAATTATAACTCTTATAAAGGTTCTGATACACTTCAAATGTGCTGTATACTTTTGCCATCCGGTAGTTAAACTTCAGGTTGTAACTCTGATCAATGTCGTTCGCATTGGCGCTAAGAGTTCCGGTGAGGCCCCGCAGGCGGTTTTTCTTTAACCAGATGTTTAATACACCTGCAGAACCTTCTGCATCATAACGGGCAGAAGGATGTGTGATCACTTCTACCTTCGCAATATCATCAGCAGATAATGATTTCAGCAGGTCTGCCACATTGTTGGCATAGAATTCCGCAGGTTTATTATTGATAAATATCTTAACGCTGTTATTCCCGCGGATGCTGATAGCGCCGTCCTGGCTGATGGTTACAAAAGGCACACGCTGCAAAAGGTCCTGTGCATTACTCCCGGCGGCCACCAGGTCCCCTTGCGGGTTATACACAAGTCCGTCTATTCGCTGTTCAATAGCTGGTGGCCGCTGTGCCTGCACATGTACACTTTGTAACTGTTGTGCAAGCGGAAGAAGGGATATCTGTATAGATTGGGCGGAAGGAGATACGATGGAAATGTAATAGGGCTGATAACCCAGGAAACGGGCACTTAAGAGATATTTACCTTTCGGCACGGGCTCCATTACAAACTGGCCGTCTTTACCGGTACGCACTGTTTTCACTATGCTGCTGTCCTCCTGCATCAATACAACTGTGGCGGCAATCAATGGTTCATGGTTGCTCTTTACCACACCACGGATAGTCTGAGCAGTAGCGGGAACCGCAAAAAGCAGGGAGCATAACAGTAATTTCATTGCCATACAGTACAAAGGAAGCATGGCAATAAGGGAGGAGGAAATTATTTACATCATGTGTAAATAATGCAGGACGAAATGCAAATGAAAAGGGCGGTATCAGTGATACCGCCCTGCGTAATTTATAGTTTTCCTCTTTTGATCTCTTCTACAACAGCCGGATCCAGCAGTGTGGAAGTATCGCCAAGGTTGTCTAATTCCCCTTCTGCGATCTTGCGCAGGATACGGCGCATGATCTTTCCGGAACGCGTTTTCGGCAGGCCTGCCACAAACTGGATCTTATCCGGTTTTGCAATAGGGCCAATGATCCGGGAAACGGTTTGCATGATATCTTTCTTGGTAAGTTCAGGATCTTTTATCAGCTTATCCGTGATCACATATGCATAGATGCCCTGCCCTTTAATATCATGCGGATAGCCCACTACAGCACTTTCCACAACACCTGCGTGCATGTTGATGGCATTCTCCACTTCTGCGGTACCAATACGGTGGCCGCTTACATTGAGTACATCATCCACACGGCCGGTGATACGGTAATAACCATCTTCATCACGGAGGCAACCGTCTCCTGTGAAATAGAGATTCTCGTAAGTAGCAAAGTAAGTAGTGCGGCAACGTTCATGATCTCCATAGGTGGTACGGATCATACCTGGCCATGGGAACTTGATACAAAGGTTACCGTTCACGCCATTCCCTTCAATTTCTTTTCCGTTCTCATCCACCAGGATGGGTTGAATACCCGGCAGCGGAAGTGTGGCGTAACCTGGTTTTTCAGGTGTAATGCCAGCCAGCGGAGCAATCATGATACCACCGGTTTCTGTTTGCCACCAGGTGTCTGTGATCGGCGCTTTTCCTTTACCGATATGATCTTTATACCAATGCCATGCTTCTTCATTGATCGGTTCACCTACTGTACCTAATGTAGTAAGCGAGCTGAGGTCCTTGTGGTTCACAGGGCCGAGGCCAAAACCCATCAGGCTGCGGATAGCAGTAGGAGCAGTGTAGAGTACATTCACACGGAACTTATCTACAATGTCCCAGAAACGCCCGGCATCAGGATAAGTGGGGATACCTTCGAACAACAGGGTTGTAGCGCCTGCGCTTAAAGGACCATAAAGAATATAACTGTGGCCGGTGATCCAGCCGATATCTGCTGTACAGAAAAATACCTGTCCGGGTTTATACTGGAAGGTATTGATAAAAGTATAATTCGCATATACCATGTACCCTGCACAGGTATGCACCACACCTTTAGGTTTACCGGTAGAGCCGGAAGTGTAAAGGATAAAGAGCATATCTTCCGCATCCATTTCTTCAGCTGCCACTGGCGGGTTACCCATGGTTTCCACTTGTTTGATCTCATCTTCCCACCAAACGTCTCTGCCTTTGAGCATACTAACGGGTGTGCGGGTACGTGTGCAAACAATTACTTTTTTAACAGAAGGGCAGGCCATCAAAGCATCGTCTATCACGGCTTTCAAAGGAATGTCCTTTCCGCCGCGGAAAGCCCCGTCACAAGTGATCACCAGGCTGGCCTGTGCATCCTGGATACGGTCTGCAATAGATTGTGCACTGAAACCGCCAAATACCACAGAGTGAATAGCACCGATACGGGCACACGCTAATACTGCAATGGCCAGTTCAGGGATCATACCCATGTAAATACAAACACGGTCGCCTTTCTTCACACCGTTATTTTTGAGCACATTTGCAAACTGGCAAACCTTGTTGAACAGTTCACGATATGTGAGCACACGGTGCTTTTCTTCCGGATCATTGGGTTCCCAGATAATGGCAGGCTGATTGGCAAGTGTGCTCAAATGCCTGTCCAGGCAGTTTTCCGTAATGTTGAGCTTTGCTCCGGAAAACCATTTTACATCTGGTTGTTTAAAGTTCCATTCCAGTACATTGTCCCACTTACGGCGCCAGTAAAAATGATCGGCAACGTTGGCCCAAAATCCTTCCGGGTCTGTTACACTGTGCTGCCAGGCTTGCTGATAATCTTCGAAATTCTTGAGTTGGTATGGGTACGACATGATTCCCAATCTGATTTATAGTTAAACAGTTTTTTTAACGGGCCTTAAATTTAGTGATTTATGATTGAAGATTGTCAAATTAAGAAGGAATAACCTTGAAATAAATTCAATAGAAAGACAAATCCCGGCTATGATGGCCGGGATTTGTACAACGTATCTTTGTTTTTGCTTATGGATTCTTGACGCGTTCCTGCGGGTGATACGGATGAATTCTTCTTCTTATAGATTTTTGATGCGTTCCTTCACGTAAATGTGGATGGATTCCTCCTCCTTATTCTCCGGCTTTGCATGCAGTACGTATTGCTTGTAATGCTTTTTGGCATTCAGCGGATCCTGCAGATGCTGTTCATAGATGCGGCCAATACCATACTGGCGCATAGGGTCTTTAAACAAATAATAGGAGGTATCATAATATGCAATGGCTTTCCTGAATTGCCGCATCTGCTCGTAATTGTCTGCCAGCGTGGCGTAGTAGCTATCAAGACTTTTAGACTTAGCCTGGTCAATACATTCCAGGATCAGCTGGTTGCTTTTTTCGTAGTTCTTCATCCGCGCGTAAGCAAGGCCGGCATAATAGGTAACAGTTTCAGGTGCGGCATGTGCGAGTGCCATCATCTTATCATATACCAAAGCACAGCTGTCGTATTTTTTAAGGCTGTAGTAGGAAACAGACAAATAGATGGCAGCCATGGGGTCTACAATATCCATGCTGAATAAACGTTCTCCATACATCGTAGCGGTATTGAAATCTTTCTGGAGGTAGGAAACTTTCATTACCTGTGCAATAATGCTCACCTGCGTACTGTCAAAGAGCATGTATTGTTTCAGCATACTGTCTGCCCGGGCATATTCTTTCTGGGCAATGAATTCAGCACATAAGTAAGAGATAACGCTAACATCCTTTTGGTTCAACTCGTAGGACCTGAGCATGTATTTGATAGCAGAGTCCTGTTTGCCAACAACGTTTTCACAGACCAGCCCGAGTTGTTTATAGTAGATCGCATTTGAAGGGCGGAGCGTCACCAGCTTTTCAAAATGAATGAATGCTTTAGCCGGCTGCTTTTGCTGCCGGGCAATATTTCCAAGGTTCTGGAGCGCTGGTATATGATTGGAATCTTTTTCCAGTACAAGTTTGTAGTTTTTTTCCGCCTGCGCCAATTGCCCGCTTTGGTAATAAGCACTGGCCAGTAAGGCAAGGCCATTTACTTCCTGTACTTTCACCGTTCCTTCGAGATATTGAATGGCTTTGTCGAATTGCTGCTCCTGGAAATAATCCATCAGCAAAGCTTTATCGATATTATCCTGGGCTTTAGCGTTGGCAGCAAAAAGCAGGAGGCATAGTATAGCAGAAATAGCGCGGGTCATAACTAAGATTTCCATAAAACTAATAATTTAGTTTTATAAAGAAAAATTTAGTTTGACGGTGGATGTTTGATGTGAATTTCCTGTTGCGGGAAGGGGATTTCGATGCCCTGTTCCCCGAAAGTATCATAAATAGTGAGGAGTAGCGCGTGTAATCAGTGCTTGTGCAGCAATAAGACTGAAAATGGCACTCATGCCCAGGAATTTGGATAACATCACGTGGCCCGTAAGGTTACAGACAAATGCGCCTGCAGTCATCAATATCGTTACCGTGTATTGGAAAAGATGCCGTTCTTATCAGGATGATGTTTACCGATGCGGTGGATACTACTCAGCAGCCAGATAAGGAATAATACAAAGAGTACCATGTTCAGGCGATGATCAACAAAAAAGCAAAAGAACAGTTCTGCCCTTTTGCTTTTTTTATGAGATGAAATGATGGCTTCAGGCCTCCTTTGGCTTTTTTTCCGTTGCAATAATGGTGACCATATTAGGTATAGGGGCTTCCAGTTCCATATCCTGGTAAGAAAGCTCCGCCACACCTTCCATTTTGGTAACGGAAAAATGAGTGATGCGTTTGTCTGGAAAGAAATGCTGCAATCCTCCATGTATGGTAACGGTTACATGAGAGATAGCATGATCGCTGACCTCATCCAGGCGCTGAATGAATTGAGAAATGGTGGAGCGTATTTCCTGATTGGCTTCCGGCATGATCCTGGTTTTTAATGGGATTAATTAAGTTAACATCAATGAAAATGTTTCATTCCGTGGAGATGATGTACGCTATTGTGCATCTAACGTTGCCTGTAACCGACATTTTGCTCCAGGACGCTCTTTAAAAGATCATCAGTTACTGCCAGGATCTTTTCCTTTTCCGCATTACTGAAGGTGTTTTTGCCTCTGGCTTTCCGGTAGAAAGTAGCTTCACTCCAACCGCATTCATGGCAAACGCTTTCCCGGAAGGATTTCGGGAGCCGGGTTAAGGCTGTGTGCGTATCCGATAAGAGGTTGAAGGAGGAAAGTTTCTTTGTTTCCATGTGACGCTGGTTTAATCATTTTGAGGTAAATCCATTCATTTTGTCAATAAAAATGTTATATTGATAGTATGAGTATCATACAAACCATTTACAACTGTTACAATAATAACAAAATTTAATTACAGTGGAAGCGGTATCGAAAAATATTATTCACGAAGGCGCACGTTTGAAACAGATCGTTCGGGATAAACGTATGAAGATCCTGGAGTTCGCTGATCTGGCGGGGTTTTCCAACCAGATTGCTCACTATTATTTCCGCAAGGAAGCTATCAAACGCGCTACCTTACTGGAGTTCTGCACACTGCTCGGTATCAGTCTTGATGAATTTTATAACTGGACGCATCCGCGCAGAACACAACCGCAACCGGCTGTAGACTTTCATCAGGGCCAAAGACTGGATGAACTGATCGAAGAAAAGGGGCTGAATAAAACAAAGTTGGCAGACAGGATGGGGCTTAGCCGCCGCGCCTTATATAATCTGCTGGACAAATCTGTGTTCACGCCGGACCAGATGAAAAAGATCTGTCAGGTACTGGAGATCAGCGCCAAGGAATTCATGGGAGGCAATCATGTAGAAGAAAATGGAACAGATGGCCCGGAGATAGAAAGCTGGAAAGATAAATACTATAAACTGCTGGAAGATTATAATAAAGCACTCGTGGAAATAGCCCGCCTTAAGGAGTTGCAGTAAGGCTCGTACGCTTACCAGAAAGCGCCTCACACCAAAAGAGTTGTAGTAAACATTACTTGTTTCCCGGAAAAGTCTCACGTGAAAAAGAGTTAGCGTAAACCTTATGTCCGCACCGGAAAAAGTTTCAGGCACTCACCAAAAAAACGCAGCAGCCCCACATGCTCAAAAACACCCTCACCTTCTCACAAAAAAAAGATGCCATTGCATTTACGCAACAGCATCTCCAGGGTTCACATAGGTCAGGAATTTTAGGGGATTTGTTGTTAACATAGAAAGGATGCGTGTATATATGAACTCCAATAATGATCTTGTAGTAATTCTATTGCAAATTAGTTGCCCTGCTTGAGAAAGCGCACTCGAATGCGGAATTATTTGTAAAATAGTTAGGTCTCAAAAGACTGATCCTTCAATCTTTATGATAAAAATACTGATTTTTTCATTATAATTACATATATTAGCATTTCTATATTTGTAACGCTATCCCTTGTACTATGAAAAGCAGTCTATTATCCCTGGCCATGTGCCTTCTCCTGCTGGTTGGTAAAGCCCAGCGTACTTCAGAGCCTGAACTCAAAGAGTTTGAGGCTTTTTGGAAGAAATTCTACACCGCCCTGGTAAAGAAAGATATCCAGGGTGTGAGCGGTTTTATAGACTTCCCCCTGGTTGTAAAGAAAAGCCTCACGGATACTGCTGTTCAAACCATTAATAAAGACCAGTTCGCTAATTTCTTCAACGATTACCTGGAACTGCCGGCAAAAGAGGAGTTTGCCAATAAATACAATCTCCTGCGCGCCCGCAAATTGCTGAGCGAAGATGATAAGTCTATGGTATCAGACGATGCCGCCACCATTGAAGATTTTGAATTCCAGAAAGTGGACGGGAAATGGAAGCTGGTGTACGTTTACATGTTGGCGCAATAGCATTATTTAGTATATAAAATTAAAATATAGGGCATCTCAGCTATTCATTTCAAATAATATCTCCGTAAAAACCAATTATTCCCGTAATTTTGCACGATTTTTTTGTTCGCTCGCGGGCTAAAAAGATCGCATGGTTTTTCATTATCAATAGCTAATAAAAAAAGATGCCCAAAGACACCTCCATTAAATCTGTTCTGATTATCGGCTCCGGTCCTATTATTATTGGTCAGGCCTGTGAATTTGACTATTCCGGCTCCCAGGCAGCCCGTTCTATCCGGGAAGAAGGAATTAAAGTGATCCTGATCAACTCTAATCCGGCTACTATTATGACGGACCCGATGATGGCAGACAGGGTTTACCTGTTGCCGCTGACGGTAGAAAGTATTGAACAGATCCTGGAAGAGAACCAGATCGATGCCGTTTTGCCTACCATGGGTGGCCAAACCGCGCTGAACCTTTGTAAAGAAGTGGATGAACTGGGTATCTGGGAAAAATTCAATGTACGCCTGATCGGTGTGGATATTAAAGCCATCGATAAAGCGGAGGACCGTGAACAGTTCCGCCAGTGGATGATCCAACTGGGAATTCCTGTTGCACCGGCCCGTACGGCTAACTCCCTGCTGGAAGGAAAGGAATTTGCACAGGAAATAGGTTTCCCGCTTGTAATACGCCCCTCCTTTACCCTGGGTGGTACCGGTGGTGGTTTCGTTCATGGTAAAGAGGACCTGGATGAAGCACTGGACCGTGGTTTGAAAGCATCTCCCATGCACGAGGTACTGGTAGAAAAAGCAGTACTCGGCTGGAAAGAATATGAACTGGAACTGCTGCGCGATAAAAATGACAACGTAGTTATCATCTGTACCGTAGAGAACCTGGATCCCATGGGCATCCACACAGGAGACTCTATCACGGTGGCTCCAGCTATGACCCTGAGCGATACCGCTTTCCAGGACATGCGTAACAAGGCCATGATGATGATGCGCCAGCTGGGTAATTTCGCCGGAGGATGTAATGTGCAGTTTGCCATGAACCCTGAGAACGAAGAACTGATCGCTATTGAGATCAACCCACGTGTAAGCCGTTCTTCCGCACTGGCTTCCAAAGCAACGGGTTACCCCATCGCTAAAATTGCCGCTAAACTCGCTATCGGTTATACGCTGGATGAACTGGAGAACCAGATCACCAGAACTACTTCCGCTTTCTTTGAACCAGCACTGGATTACGTGATCGTGAAAATGCCACGCTGGAACTTCGATAAATTTAAAGGTGCTGACGATACGTTAGGACTCCAGATGAAATCAGTTGGAGAAGTAATGTCCATCGGCCGTACTTTCACCGAGGCTTTACAGAAAGCCTGCCAGAGCCTTGAGAACGATGCAGTTGGGCTTGGCTACTACGGTAAATCCCTCCTGAAAAGCGAACAGCTGATCGAAAAGCTGAAACGCCCCACCTGGGACCGTATCTTCCGTATCAAGGATGCACTGATGGAAGGAATGTCTGTAAAGTCCATCCACCAGGCCACCCTGATCGACCGCTGGTTCCTGCATCAGATCAATGATATCGTAACAGTAGAAAAACAACTGCTGGAGCACGACCTGGAATCCGTTCCCATGGAGCTGCTGAAAGAAGCCAAACAAATGGGCTTCTCCGATAAACAACTGGCCATCATCTTTAGCAACTGCGAAGAGGATGAAGTATATGAAAAACGGAAAGCCGCCGGCATTGTACGTACCTATAAAATGGTAGATACCTGCGCAGCGGAGTTTGAAGCGAAAACACCTTACTTCTATTCTACCTTCGATACAGAGAACGAAAGCATCCCTTCTGATAAAAAGAAAGTGATCGTACTCGGTTCCGGCCCTAACAGGATCGGCCAGGGTATTGAATTCGACTATTGCTGCACCCACGGTCTGCAAGCCATCCAGGAATGCGGTTACGAAGCCATTATGGTGAACTGTAACCCTGAAACGGTGTCTACAGACTTTGACATGGCCAACAAACTTTACTTTGAGCCGGTATATTGGGAGCATCTCTGGGAGATCATTGAGCTGGAAAAACCAGAAGGCGTGATCGTTCAGCTGGGTGGGCAAACTGCCCTGAAACTGGCCAAAAAGCTGACGGAGAAAGGCGTAAAGATCATCGGTACTTCTTTTGACAGTATGGACATTGCGGAAGACCGCGGCCGTTTCTCTGACAGGCTGAAAGAACTGGGTATTCCCTTCCCTAAATACGGTACTGCCTATAATACAGACGATGCCATTGAAGTGGCAAAAGAAGTAGGATATCCTGTACTGGTCCGTCCTTCTTATGTACTGGGCGGCCAAAGGATGCGGATTGTGATCAATGAGGAAGAGCTGGAGAAATCCGTACTCAGCCTGTTGAAACACTTACCAGGCAACAAGATCCTGATCGACCACTTCCTGGACCGTTGCCAGGAGGCTGAGATCGATGCCATCTTCGATGGGGAGAACTTCCATGTAATGGGTGTAATGGAACATATTGAACCAGCCGGTATCCATAGTGGCGACAGTAACGCGGTATTACCTGCGTTCAACCTCAGCCAGATGATTGTTACCACCATGGAGTACTATTCTGAGAAAATAGCCCGTGCGCTGAATATCAAGGGTTTGATCAACATCCAGTTCGCTATTAAAGACGGGCAGGTATTTGTGATCGAAGCCAATCCAAGGGCATCCCGTACCACACCTTTCATCGCAAAGGCTTACCAGGTACCTTACCTCAACATTGCTACCAAAGTGATGCTGGGCGCTAACAAACTCACAGATTTCAAGATAGAGAAGAACCTGAAGGGCTTTGCCATCAAAGAACCGGTGTTCTCCTTCAACAAGTTCCCCGGCGTGAACAAAGAGCTCGGGCCTGAAATGAAATCTACAGGGGAAGCTATCCGTTTCATTAAGGATCTGAGAGACCCTTACTTCAGAACGCTTTATAAAGAAAGAAGCATGCACCTGAGTAAGTAATCGTCTTCCACATAAAATTTGAGAGGCCGGGTCATTACGACCCGGCCTTTTTGTGTTTATACAAGTACTAAAGTTGTATATCCCTATATCACTGAAAGTGCATTCCTATAGCACTCTTATAGCATTCCTATATCGTTTCGATATACCTATGTGCCTACAATGCTATAGCAGTGCTATAGGAGCGATATAGGAGAGAAGGTTTGTGCAGCCACAAATGACCTGATTATCAACTATTTATTGCTTTTGTGTAAAAAAGCCTTAATTTCAAATCAGACCATTGTTTGTAGTATGTTTGTTAACCTTTGGAAAAAGGAGCCGTTCCTGCGCCTCCAGATCCCCTTTATGGCCGGGATGATCCTGGGCATGTATGTTACAATACCCATCCGGGTACTTTTGATACTTTCTATTTGCGGATGGATGATCCCTTCCTTTTTGAAACCTGCGGATCATTTTGCGTTGCGGCATCTACAGGGAGCATGTATCCATATCACCATCTTTTTATTGGGAACGGGATTATGGCACCAGGCAGATATCCGCCAGCGGGCAGATTGGGTAGGGCATCATTTGAGTGACAGCAGCCAGCTCATCCTCTTGCTGGAAGAACAACCTTTGAAAAAAGCCCGGTCCTGGAAAGCAGCGGCAACCGTTACTGCTGTAATAAATGAAGGCCGCCTGCAATCTGTCAGCGGAAAAATGCTGCTCTATTTCCTGAAAGAGCCGAAGCTGCAATACGGGGACCGCGTAATGATCCAGGGAGAAATTCAGCGGATCAGGGGGATCCCGGGAGGTTTCGATTACGGTAAATATTGCAGTTACCGGAACCTCTTCCACCAGGTATTCCTTAAAAACTGGCAGGTTTTGCCGGCGAAGAGGAAGCACCACGGCCATTGGCTGCAGGATACCCGTGATTATTGCCTGAAGATATTACGCCAATACATTCCCCGGCAGCAGGAATACGGAATTGCGCAGGCTTTGCTGATCGGCTACCGGGAGGAGCTGGATAAAGGTATCGTGCAGGCATATACGAACACAGGAGTGGTTCACATCATTGCCATTTCCGGTTTACACCTCGGCCTCATCTATATTACCCTGCTGCAATTATTGAAATGGATGCCTAAAGTAGCCAGGGCATTATTGGTGATCGCAGTATTGTGGGTTTTCTCTTTATTAACAGGAGCTTCCGCTTCAGTGCTTCGTTCTGCGGTGATGTTCAGTATCATGGCCACAGGGCAATTTATGCTGGGGAGGTATGCCAATAGCCGCAATACACTGGCTGCCGCTGCTTTCCTCTTACTGTGCTACCAGCCCTATTTCCTGCTGGATGTTGGGTTTCAGTTATCCTTCCTGGCAGTGGGTGGTATCTTGTTCTGTTACCAACCTGTTTACGACTGGTGGATGCTCCGCAACAAGTGGCTGGATAAACTCTGGCAGATGATAGCGGTTTCAATCGCCGCACAGGTATTTACCTGGCCGGTCTGCCTGTATTATTTCCACCAGTTCCCCAATCTGTTCCTGCTGGCAAACCTCATAGCCGTGCCGCTTTCCACCATGCTTTTGTATGGAGAGATCATATTGGTATGCCTGCCTAATATCTGGCTGGGCAAATTACTGTCAGGAGGTATCATGTTCATGAACACCTGTATACAGTGGCTGGATAAGGTCCCCGGCGCCGTTACGCATAACATCCAGATCAGTTTGCCGCAGACGGTTTGTTTGTATGGGATCACCATGCTGTTTTTATTAAAACGTTGGTACGGGGCTTTAGTCACAGGCGTGCTGTTTGCAGCATTACATGCTTATGATGGGGTTGAAACGTTAAGGCAGAAAAAGATCATTGTATATAACGGTGTAGAATGCATCAACGGCCACCTGCGCAAGCAGTACAAAACAGAAGCCCTGATTCAGTTTGAGGGGAAAAGGATCCTGCGTTTAACCGGCAGGCTTCCTAACAAGCTACCCGCTGCGAAGATGAAAATAGATTATATTTTGTTGTCACATAATCCGCGTGTCGATATCAGTTGTTTGCGCGATTATTTTATATACGAGCTGATAATTTTTGATAGTTCTAATGCACCTTTCCTGATACGGAAGTGGAAAAGTGCTGCCAAGAAACTACCTTTGCGCTGCTTTTCGGTTCCGGATGAAGGAGCCTTTGTTGTAAATCTCTAATTATTTTCTTGCATGCAAAAGCAAATCAAATCAGCTTTGATCTCCGTTTTCTATAAAGATAACCTGGAGAATATCGTTAAAACATTAGGTGAGCAGGGTGTTACCATTTACTCTACAGGTGGCACGCAAAAGTTCATTGAGGAATTGGGTGTGAAATGTGTAGCCGTGGAAGATCTGACGGCTTACCCTTCTATCCTTGGCGGCCGTGTTAAAACCCTTCACCCTAAAGTGTTTGGCGGTATCCTGGCACGCCGTGAGAATCCGCAGGACCTGGAACAGCTGAAGCAATACGAGATCCCGGAGATTGACCTGGTGATCGTAGACCTTTATCCGTTTGAAGAAACCGTGAAAAGCACTACGGAAGAACAGGCTATCATTGAGAAGATAGATATCGGGGGCGTTTCCCTGATCCGCGCTGCAGGCAAGAACTACAAGGATGTAGTGATCGTTGCTTCCAAAGATCAGTATGCTGACCTGGAAAAAGCATTGGTAGATGGTAAAGGCGCTACTTCATTGGAGCAACGCAGGCACTTTGCTGCAAAGGCTTTCGAGGTATGTGCACATTATGATGTGGCCATTGCCGGTTACTTCCTTCAAAATACAGAAAAAGAATACTTCCAGTTATCTGTTCCGCAGGGCCAGGTATGCCGTTACGGAGAAAACCCTCACCAGAAAGGTGTTTTCTATGGCGACCTTACAGCCATCTTCGACAAACTGCATGGTAAAGAATTGTCTTATAACAACCTTGTGGATGTGGATGCGGCCGTTCAACTGATCGCTGAATTCACAGAAACTACTTTTGCCGTGATCAAACATACCAATGTTTGCGGTATTGCAAGCAGGCCTACATTGTCTGCCGCCTGGGAAGCAGCACTGGCAGGAGATAAAGAAAGTGCTTTTGGCGGTGTACTGGCCTGCAATAAGGTAGTAGACGCTGCTACTGCACAATCCATCAACGAAATATTCTTTGAGATCCTGATTGCTCCCGGCTTTGAGCCGGCTGCACTG
The DNA here is from genome assembly GCF_039545795.1 of Chitinophaga niabensis. Classification (NCBI taxonomy): domain Bacteria; kingdom Pseudomonadati; phylum Bacteroidota; class Chitinophagia; order Chitinophagales; family Chitinophagaceae; genus Chitinophaga; species Chitinophaga niabensis. Next base: position 6,417,111 of record NZ_CP154260.1, read on the forward strand.
GAAATTCTCCAGGCTAAAAAGAACCGCATCCTGCTGTTGCAGAAAAAAGCGGTGAAACCTGCACAGATGTTTAAGAACGTTCTGGATGGCGTGCTGGTACAGGATAATGATGAAGGTAGCTTCCAAACCTGGAACGATACCGGTGCGCAACCTGCTACTGCAGCACAACGCACAGACCTGGAGTTTGCCAACATCGTTTGTAAACACCTTAAATCCAATGCCATTGCGCTGGTGAAAGACCAACAGCTGGTAGGTAAAGGATGCGGACAAACCTCCCGCATTGATGCATTGCGCCATGCTATTGAAAAGGCGCACCAGTTTGAATTCAGCCTGCAGGGAGCTGTGATGGCTTCAGATGCGTTCTTCCCGTTTGATGATTGTGTGCGTATTGCCAAAGAAGAAGGTATTACCGCTATCATACAACCCGGTGGTTCTATCCGTGATAATGATTCCATCAATTACGCCAAAGAAAATGGCATGGTGATGGTGATCTCCGGTATGCGTCACTTCCGCCACTGATCATTGATTTCAATTTATAAGGATAAGAGAAGGCTGTTCGAAAGAACAGCCTTTTTTGTATCAAAGAATTTTGTACTATTGCCATCGTAGATGCCATTCCTGCAGCAAAATATAATGAAGGACGCAGATGATGCGTGGTTGATCGGAGAATATAAAAAAACCGGTCAGTTGGAGTATTTGGCGGCATTGTATGAACGTTACATGGATATGGTATATGGTGTGTGCCTCAAATATCTTGATGAGGAAAACAGCAAGGATGCCGTGATGCAGATCTTTGAAGAACTGATAGGTAAACTGAAGCAACATGAGGTCCAGAACTTCAGGGGCTGGCTGCATGTATTGACCCGTAACCATTGCCTGATGAAGATCAGGGCCAATAAAGGCCGCCTGGTGTCCATAGACGACAATGGAATTATGGAATCGGAGGAAAATTATCATCCTGATAACGGATTCAGTATGGAATCCAACCTCCAGGCGATGGAAAAATGCCTGGAATCCTTGCCCGAAGAGCAAAAGCGGAGTGTAAACCTGTTCTATTTACAGGAGAAAAGCTACCGGGAAGTGGCAGATATCACGGGTTATGAGATGAATAAGGTAAAAAGCTATATTCAGAACGGGAAAAGGAACCTGAAACTTTGTATGGATAAAAATTAATGGCTGATAATCAACAACATATCACCCCCACGGCGGAACTGATCCGTCAGTACCTGGAAGGCAAACTGGATAGTAAAACCATGCATGCCCTCGAAAAACAGGCGCTGGACGATCCGTTCCTGGCAGATGCGCTGGAAGGATACGCAAAATATCCCACCGATCAGCGGTCTGCCTTAAGTGAACTGCAACAGCGTTTGCAGGAAAGGGTGGCGCCTGCTGAGAAAAAAGTGCGGCGTTTGGATTATCGCTGGCTGGCAGCTGCTTCCGTATTGCTGATATTATCTATTTCCGGTGTAATGCTCCTTAACAGAACGCAAAAGGCACCAGAGATTGCGCAGACGCTTGAGAAGGAGAAAAAAGAAATACTTCCGGATTCTGCCGCTCCTGCGGCAAACGCCAATGCTGATGTAGCAGCAGCCCAGGCTACAGATACCCAGGGAGTTCTCTCAGATTCCAATGCTAAACCCGCTGAGGAATTCGCACGCGCTAAAACAAAAAAGCCTACAGCAAATGCCAATACTGCACGCAATGAGGAAACACAGGCCGTAGCAAATGCCAATACTGCACGCGATGAAATAAAAGCATTCGCTCCTCCGCCTTCACCCTCATTACAAAAAACAGCTCCCTACGGGGTTGTTTTTAAAGGCGAAAGCAAGGATAACATACAGATCCGTGGCACTTCAAGTATAAAAGATTCCGGCGCATTGGTCGTAATAGATGGTGTACCTGTTAAACCTGATTCACTCCGGTTCATCAATCCCGCGGAAATTGAGAATGTATCCATCCTTAAAGACGCCACCGCCAGTGCTCTATATGGTGCAAGAGCCGCTAAGGGCGTAGTGCTTGTAACCACTAAAAAAGTTCAACAGGCTCCGCGTTTTGGCGCCATAAACACAGATTCAGCTTTTGCCTCCTATAATAAGATAGATACCATTAACATCGGTGGTAACAGACCTATAGCCGGTAAGCTTGATTCCAAGGTAGAAGGGCTGGTAACAGGCGCAAAATCCAACTTCTCCAATTATTATACGGACGATAATGTGCATAAGATCAGTGGTGTGGTGGTAGACGAAAAAACAGGAAAACGTATACCCGGTGTATCCGTAACCGTTAATGGCAGCAACCGGGGAGCTGTTACGGATACTTCAGGCAGTTTTGCATTGCATATAGCCTCTAAAAGTAAGGCTGAACTTGGATTCTCTTCCGTTGGTTACGCACAGAAAAAGATAACTGTTTCAGAAAGCACCAATAACCTGAATGTAGCCTTACCCTCCAGGAGAGACCAATTGAATGAAACAGTGGTAGTGGGTTATGCTAAAGAGAAGAAAAGCCTCGTACCGCCATTCCCTTTAGTAGGAGATGAAGCGTACAGCGTTTACCTGGTAACAAATAAAAAAGCAGAAATACCAGGCCTGAAAGTTCCGCAGAGCGGTAAAGTACATATCTCTTTCTCTGTAATGCCAGATGGTACTTTGCAGGATTTTAAGGTATTGCAGGGCATGGGTAAAGAAGCAGACAGCATTGCCATTCAGCGGATCAAAGATGGTCCGGCCTGGATGCCAGCATCTAATAAGAAAAAGGCCACCGTGGAGGTGATAATACCGATAGAACTGGTAAAAAAGGGGCAATAAAAGATCTTCTGACAAACGAATAAACATCCCATAAAAAAGGGCAATAAAAGATATTCTGATAAAACGAATAAACATCCCATAAAAAAGGCGCCCCTTACCGGAGCGCCTTCTATATAAATGAATTATTTCTTCTTTTCTTTTACGAAGCTGAGCGCCTTTTTTGTATATAAAAGAATTAGTTCTTCTTTTCTTTCACGATTGCCGAAGCGATAAATGAATTTACTTCTTCCTTTCCTTCCACAACTGGTTAAATGATTTCGGTGCAAAATCAGGCATCGCACGTTCATCATTGCCCCATGCCTTCCCAAACATTCTCCCTACCACCATGTTCTTTGTTTTACCACCCACCAGGTTCATCATCCGCCGGCTCAGGCAAGCCTGTTTCCAGCCAAACCAGCCCATCTTTTCAGCTCCGGTGGTATGATTCTCTTCTACTGCCTTATGCCTGTTATGGAGCAAAAGCTCATGGAGATTAATACGCACCGGGCAAACTTCCGTACAGTTTCCGCAAAGGGAGGAAGCAAAACTGAGATGCATATATTTTTCCATGCCCTGCAGGTGAGGAGTGATCACTGCACCGATAGGGCCACTGTAGGTTGTATTGTAAGTATGGCCGCCAATGTTCTTGTAAACAGGGCAGGCATTGAGGCAGGAGCCGCAACGGATGCAATAAAGACTTTCGCGCGCTATTTCATCTTTGAGGATGTTCGTACGGCCATTGTCTAAAAAGATCACATACATCTCATCAGGACCATCAACCTCACCTTCCTGGCGCGGGCCGGTAAAGATGGTATTGTAGGAAGTGATATTCTGCCCAGTGCCGAAAGTGGCCAGCAGCGGCCAGAAGAGGGCAAGGTCATTAACGGAAGGCAGTACCTTCTCTATACCAACAAGCGCAATATGTGTTTTAGGGAAAGAAGTACTTAACCGTGCATTTCCTTCATTTTCTGTAACCGCAATACCGCCGATGTCTGCAAGAATAAAGTTGGCGCCGGTAATGCCTACTTCTGCATCCAGGTATTTCTGGCGGAGTTTATCACGGGCTACGAGGGTAAGTTGCTCAGGGTTCAGTCCCGGCACAGTGCCCAGCTTTTTAGTGAAAAGCTCTGCGATCTGTTCCTTGCTTTTATGCATGGCCGGCGTAACAATGTGGTACGGCGGTTCATTATCCAGTTGCTGGATGTATTCACCCAGGTCCGTTTCTACACTTTCTATATTATTTTCCTGCAGGAAGTCGTTGAGATGGATCTCTTCTGTAGCCATCGATTTGCTCTTCACAACGGTCTTGCAGTTTTTGGCTTTGCAGATCTCCAGTATCGCTTCTCTTGCCTGTTCTGCATTTTCTGCCCAGATCACCTTTCCGCCACGCTTGATGAAGTTCATCTCAAAATCTTCCAGGTGTTTATCCAGGTTCTCGATGGCTTTCCACTTCACATTCTTAGCCCGTTCCCTCGCAGTGGGCAGATCGGAGAATTGCCGCTTACCGTTCACAACGGCAGCATTATACTTGCTGATATTGAAGTTGATCGTTTTGCGGTGACTCAGATCAGCCGCTTTTATTTCACTTTCAGAAAGAAAGGTGCTTGCCGTCTTATTCATATGCCTGTAAAGATAGTTATAGCACAACAATCGTGCGCAAAATATTATCAGTCATTAAGATGCTGCTTGGTAGCTATCTTATCCAGCACCTGGTAGAACTCAGCACCATACTTACGTGTGATGGCATCTTTCAGGAATTTATAAACAGGCACTTTCAGTTCATTACCCAGTTTGCAGGCAGGTTTGCAGATGCTCCATTTATCGTAGTTAACCGCTTCGAAAGATTCATATTTAGTGATGCGGATGGGGTAGAGGTGGCAGGAGATGGGTTTTTTATAATCCACCACGCCATCGTTATAAGCCTTTTCTATTCCGCAGCCTACATGGCCTGCTTCATTGATAGTGGCGTATGCGCAGATAGCACCATTCACAATGGGTGTAACATGGCCATGTTCATCATCCCAGGTATGTAACCCGGTTTTTTCTATTTCTTTAATGCCTTCTTCGCGGAGATAAGACTTGATCTTAGGGTAGATCTTTTTGAGGATCTTAAGTTCTGCTTCTTCGAGGGGAGCGCCACAGTCTCCTGCTACGCAGCAGGCCCCTTTGCATGCATTGAGGTTGCACACGAAATTTTTTTCAACCACATCATCGCTGATGTATTTATCATCGATCACAATCATCTGTCACTCATTTATTAGCTTTCCATTTCAGTGTTTCCACCAGGTGCCACATATCTTCCTGCAGGAATTTGTGCATGGGCGCCAGCGAATCTGCATTGGGTGGTGCGTAAAAATACAACGCTCCGCGCAAATAATGATGAAAGGAATCCGTTACATAGAATTGTTTTGCGGAAGCGGCATTGCCGCCTACTTCGTAAAACAGGCCATGTACATTGTTGGGCGTACTGATCTCCTCTTCGTTAATGGATTCTGCCTTGAGGGTATGTTTGTACGTAAGTTTAAAGGCGTCATTGATCAGTTTATCCAGCGAATTCTGTGCCCCTACTGTTTTGTAGCTCATGTACACCTTACTGTTGAATTGCGGAAAGTCCACATTGATCCACCAGGGATTCTCAGCTTTGGCATCAAAAAAGAGGGTATCCTTTACGATATTGGCGTATACAGGATATTCGAAGGAGTAGGGGTAGCCCGGTTCATCGAAAAGGCGGTATTCTTTTTTGGGAAAATCTACCCTGAAAAATCCTCTTGGCTTAGGTGTAAAACCTTGTTGCTGGCAGGCTGCGGCAGTAACTGTGAGTACTGCCAGGAAGAAATAAATTACCGGTCTCATTCGCTTTCAATACCTGTTTTATTGCTGATCTGCACTTTCTGGATGCGCATTTTGGTCACTTCGAGCACGGTGAAATCAAAATTCTCATAGCTGATAACACTGTTCTCTTCCGGGAATTTACCGGAGAGTTCAAGGATCAGCCCGCCGATGGAATCACTTTCTCCCTTAACGGATTCGAAAGTATCCGGCGCAATGTCCATGATGCGGCAAACATCGTTCAGCATGGTCTTACCTTCAAAAACGTAGGTATGATCGTTTACTTTATTATAGTTGAACTCATCTTCGTCAAATTCGTCTTTAATATCCCCGATCACCTCTTCCATGATATCTTCCAGGGTTACAATGCCGGAAGTGCCGCCAAATTCGTCCACTACCACGGCAAAATGCATATGGCGGGTCTGGAATTCGTTGAGCAGGTCTTCGATCAGTTTATGCTCGTGTACAAAGAAGGGCTGGCGTAATACTTCGTGCCAGTCGAAATCATCTCCTTTACCCAGGTGTTGTAGCAGGTCCTTGGTATGGATCACGCCTACAATGGTATCCAGGTTGTTTTTATATACGGGCAGGCGGGAATAGTGGAGGTCGGCCACTTTTTTCACCACTTCACCGAAAGGCATATCATACTCCAGTCCGTTTACATCCAGGCGGGTGCGCATGATCTGTTTAACAGCAATGTTGCCGAATTTGAGGATGCCGCGCACAATGTTCTTTTCTTCCTGCGAAGCGCCGGGCTCCACGCTCATTTCAATCACTTCATCAATCTCATGATAGTTGATGGGCCGGGTACTTCTGTGAAAAAGACGGGCTTCTATGCCTTCGCTCATGTTCACAAAGAAGTTACTGATAGGCTCCAGGGTAGCATGTATGATATGGATGAACCAGGCAAAATAAGTGGCAAAGCGCATATTATTCTGTGTGGCCCATACCCTGGGAAGGATCTGGCCAAAGAACAGCAGCACAAATGTAATAATGGCAATACGCACGATAAAGGAGAGGAATTCCAGCTCCCGCAAGCTTTCTACCTGTGCAATGAGGTAATTGGTAATAAAAATGAAGGCAATATTGAACAGGATGTTGGCGATCTGAAGGGAAGCCAGCAGTGGTTTCGGGTTCTCCAGTAACCGGGTGATCATCTTCCCTGCGTTATTCTGCCGGGTTTTGAGCACATTCAGGTCTTTATAGGTAAGCGAAAAGAAAGCCACTTCGGCACCGGACACAATGAAGGTGAGCAGGAGTAAGATGAAAATAACCAGCAAAAACACGACTACATTGGGCGATGGTGCCGCCAGATCTTGTAACAAAACGCTCGAAAACGGTAAAATGCTAGCCGATGGGTAAGCCAAGTTAATATGCTTTGGTCAAAAATAAGGGGAAAGAAATTCCATCTGAAATGACCTGAATTGCTTTCCCGCATGCAAATATAAAGAATGTACCGTTCGGTTACGCGCGGAGTTATGTAATAACTTAATTTATATTAACATATGAAGGCATCAGAAGGGAAGATCGTCGGCAGGTTCGCTCATGGGCGGGAGCTCGATTCCGGTGAAACCTTCTCCATGGCCTCCCGGGCCTCCGGGGGAAGAAGATCCTGAAGCATGGTGGGGTATATGGTGGTCGCCATTATTAACATCCATCCTTTTATCCAGCATTACCAGGTTATCGCCTACTACTTCTGTGGCAAATTTCTTATTCCCTTCTTTATCTTCCCAGCTACGGGTACGCAGGCGTCCTTCAATATACACTAAGCTGCCTTTGTGCAGGTACTTTTGAGCTAGTTCGGCCAGGCCTCTCCAAAGAACTACGGTATGCCATTCTGTTTGGGAAATGAGTTTGCCTGCGCGGTCTTTGAATGTTTCGGTCGTGGCAAGGGAGAATTTAGCCACGGCGATATTACCTTCCAGGAATTGAACATCGGGGTCTCTGCCAAGATTGCCAATCAGGATTACTTTATTAACACCTCTCATAATTGTAGGTTTTAATCTGTCCTATAAAAAATTCTTCTCACGGTCAACCTTTCTAAAGTTAGTGTTTTTTTCCAATCAACGAATAGAATTTTTACCATTACGGGAACGTTGTAATGCTTGTCCGTAAGTAGTTAGAGAAGAATAGACAGGTAATAGTACCAAATGGCTGCCGGCCCGTCATCGTTGCAGGTAATCTACTATGATCTTGGGGAAGGCCAGTTCCTGCAGTTGCTTTTCAGTAACCAGCTGATATTCGTCCGGCGCGTTAAATGCAACAGGTACCTGTAACCTGATAAATCTTGCATATATCGTCTGATGCGTAAGCTGCTGCTTTATTTCTGCAGTAGAATCCACGATCTTGTAGTCGAGATGGCCCAGCAGACTTTGAAAACCAGCAGATTGTTGCAGGGTTGCATCGGTGGCAGGGGCAGATGTTTCCAGCAGAAAGAACTCATGAAGGTTCTGCCAGATGTCTTTCCCTGTGCGTTTGCGGATGAAAACCCGGCCTTTCTGTTCCAGCAGGAGGTAATGAAAGTATCTTTTTTTGACCTTGAGTTTCTTGGATTTAACCGGAACCAGGTCAGTCAGTCCTTTTTGATAAGCCTCACAACGGGGCGCCAGTAAACAGGAAGGGCATAAAGGTTGCTGGGGTTTGCATACCACCGCACCAAAATCCATAATTGCCTGATTATAAGCACCTGCCCGATCTTTAGGGAGCACCTCATTGGCCAGGGCGGTGAATAATTTTTTGCCAGCTGTAGTATCGATCGGAGTATCTATGCCAAAATACCTTGCCAGCACACGGTAAACATTACCATCCAGTACGGCATGGGGAAGATTGAACGCGAAAGAAGCAATGGCGGCGGCTGTATAAGCCCCAACACCTTTGAGCGCAGCAATTTCCTCATAGGTCTTCGGGAACTGGTTCTTATGCATGGAGGAGATCATGCGGGCGGCAGCGAGCATATTTTTACAGCGGGCGTAATAACCCAGTCCCTGCCACAGTCGGAAAACTTCTTCCTCCGGGGCCTGGGCCAGTTTATCCACCGTGGGGTATGCGCCAATGAATCTTTCATAATACGGCCAGCCTTGCTCAACACGGGTTTGCTGCAAAATTATCTCTGAAAGCCAGATACGGTAAGGATTTTTTTCACCTTTCCAGGGCATGGTCCGGCTGTTATGGAGGCGGTTCCATGTAAGGATACAGTCCGTAAAAAATCTTTTAGTATCGTTCATTTGCACAAAATAATTTATATATGTCGATGTTTTTTTATATATTCGTGTTCCCGAAGTATCCATTAGTATTGGATTCTAGGGATTTAGGCGGTGTCTGGGACGCAAATAAAGGCATTTTTTGTTGTCACTATCTATAACAAAAAATATTAAATTTTATTTCCTTGATACTTCCGACTTTAAATTTTTTTTAATAACTTTGAAAACAAGTAATCCTCCGCTTCATTATGAGAAAAGCTGATTTGATTAACAACATTGCTGAAAAAACCGGCATCCCCAAAGTAGATGTGTTAGTAACACTCGAGGCCATGTTCAAGGAAGTTAAGGAGGCGTTAGCAAATGGCGAGCATATCTACATTCGCGGATTCGGCAGTTTCATTACGAAGAAACGTGCAGCCAAGATTGGCCGTAACATTAAGAAAAATGTTGCCGTCGAAATTCCCGAGCACTACATTCCAGCATTTAAGCCATCTAAAGAGTTCGTTGCCGAAGTAAAGAAGCTTAAAAGTTCTTAGATTTGCATCCTAACATTTTTTAGGGTGCAAAAAAATCAACTACTTCTTATTGGTCTTGCTGTTGCCGTAGTGTCGGTTTTATTCGCATTTGGGCGCATAACGCCGAAGGTGCACGGGCATGAACATGCCTCTGCATCGGGGAATGCTATGCCAGAAGGCCAGGGCGCTGCTGTAGCGAACTTTTCTGATATGCTGAAAAAAGCGAAAGAAAAAGTTCCTGCAGACAAACTCGCTGAAATTACCCGATTGGAAAACACCGTCGTTCGTGGCGATGTTAGCTCACAGCAGGCTACTGCTTACAGGCAGCTATATACTATTTGGGACCATCTCAATGAGCTCCCTATTGCTGCATATTATGCGGCCGAAGCCGCTAAGTTGGAAAATTCCGGAAAAAACCTCACCTTTGCAGCCAATTTATTTTTAGACCATCTCTCGCATACACAAGACGCGGGCGTAAGGATGTGGGAAGCCAATATGGCTTTGGAGTTGCTGGACAGGGCCATTGCGCTTGAACCTAACAATGACACGCTGAAGATAAAGAAAGGATCGTTGCTGGTAAGTAATACCAGTGAACCGATGAAGGGTATTGGTATTTTACGGGAAGTGGCGGAAAGGAATCCTGATTTCCTGGACGCCCAGCTTACTTTGGCCAATTTCAGCATCACATCCGGGCAGTTCGATAAAGCGATCGATAGAATGGAAGATGTTCTAAAACGTCATCCGGAGGAACCGAAAGCCATATTCCTATTAGCTGTAGCACATCAGAGCAAAGGAGAGAAAGATAAAGCTATCACATTGTTACGGCAGTGCAGGAAGCTCATCAAGGATCCCTCGCTGGCCGCAGAGATAGATGAATACATTAAAAGCATTAAGTAATACATTACATTATAAATCATTTAAAAAAATAAAAGCGTATGCCCTGCGGAAAGAAAAGAAAAAGACATAAGATCGCAACCCATAAAAGGAAAAAAAGGCTGAGAAAGAACCGTCATAAGAAAGGCAAGAAATAATTCTCCTATTCCCCGCCATTTATACTCACAGGTATAATTTGAGAGCTGGAGGCGCGGACTCGATAAATTTTTGTACAATCCTGCATGATTTTAGCTTTTATCGTTAAATTGCTGAAGTCATGCAGGTTGTTTACGTAAGTCGGCCTTATAAATTCCGGACTCCACCTGTATTTTCACTAAACCCTTTGCAATCCTCAACACGTAGTGAAATGTTGGTACCAACCCAACTATCATTTGGGCATGCTGTTGCTAGTGTTAAACGCCGGCCTGCATAAAAGTGAAGTATTTATGGATAAAATTTTGACGCTTGAATAAGGAATTGATAATAAATGCAGCACCATCAGGTGTAGAAATTGCATTGCTGGAAGATAAAAAATTAGTGGAACTGCATCATGAAAGCGGAAACCCTAATTTTGCGGTGGGAGACCTTTATTTAGGCAAAGTGAAGAAACTCATCCCCGGTTTAAATGCGGCTTTTGTTGATGTGGGGTTCGAAAAGGATGCTTTTTTACATTATACTGATCTTAGTCCGTATATCCGTTCCATCCTCAAATTCACACAACAGGCCATTACCGATAAGACAGAGAACTTCGATTTTGCCAAATTTAAGAATGAGGCGGAGATCATCAAAACCGGTAAAATTACCGAAGTACTGGGAGGTAAACCCAACATCCTCGTACAGATCCTCAAAGAGCCCATTTCTTCAAAAGGCCCACGCCTGAGTTGCGAAATTTCCCTCCCCGGTCGCTTTATTGTGATCACACCCTTCAATAATATTGTTGCGGTGTCTAAAAAGATCCATTCTTCCGAAGAAAGAAAAAGGCTGCAAAAGATCGTAGAAGCCATCAAGCCCAATAACTTCGGCGTGATCGTACGTACCGCTGCTGAAGGAAAGAAAACGGCGGAACTACATGAAGATCTTACCATGCTCGTAAGTACCTGGAAAACTATCCAGGAAAACCTGCGTAATGCCGCACCCCCGCAAAAGATATTAAGTGAGCAAACTAAAACAGCCAGCATCCTCCGCGATCTGCTGAACGAGAGCTTCAACCGTATTGTCATTAACGACAAGAACATCTATTCAGATACCAAAACATATATTCAAAAGATAGCGCCGGAGAAACAGGACATTGTTTCCTATTATCACAACGGCGCCCCTATCTTCGATCATTTTGGTGTAACCCGCCAGGTTAAAGCTTCTTTCGGGAAAACAGTGAACCTGGATAGTGGTGTATATCTTATTATAGAAGCAACAGAAGCCCTGCACGTTATTGACGTGAACAGCGGCTACAAAAGCTCCAGCAATAACCAGGAACAGAATGCCCTTGCTTCCAACCTGGAGGCTGCCGCAGAAATTGCCCGCCAGCTCAGGCTGCGCGATCTCGGTGGCATCATCATCATCGATTTCATCGATATGAAACTGCCGGAGAACAAAAAGAGCGTTTACGAGGCCATGGAGAAATTCATGGCACTGGACAGGGCCAAACATACCATCCTGCCTATCTCCAAATTCGGTCTTATGCAGATCACCCGCCAAAGGGTGAAACCGGAGATCACCATCTCCGTAGCAGAGGATTGCCCGGCCTGTAAAGGTACCGGCAAGATAGGCGCCTCCATGCTCATCTTTGAAGATATCGAAAAGAACCTGCTGTACCTGCTCAATCACCAGCACAAAGGGTTGACTATCCGGGTACACCCCATCCTCCATTCCTATCTGACCAAAGGCTGGCTCAGGTCCAAACAATGGAAATGGTTCTTTGAATATAAAAAGTGGATCAAACTGAGAGCAGATAATAATTACCACCTCACAGAATACCGCTTCTTTGACGCAAACGACGAAGAGATCAAGCTGTAAAGAGCACAACAAAGATATTTGAAGAGAAGTACCAGGCCCGGTACTTCTCTTTTTATTTTCTCGCATAATTGTTGTTAGTTTTATACGCAACATACTCAGGGTAAAATTGTTATACCTCCGTAAATCATCGTGTCTATGCAGAAGAAGCTCGTCTACCTCTCACTCATCATCATTGTTATACTGGCCGCCTGCCAGCAGGGTAAAAGATCCGAAAAAGAAGGGATCAACCGGGATACCAGCCACTACACCAAACAGGAATATATTGCCCAGACGCTGGACAGTAATTTTGTGGGGACATTCCTGGACAGGAATCCACAGTTTGCCGCCTATGGGGAAGCTATCCGCGACTTCTACCGCAAACGCGGCTATCACTATGCCTGGATAACCGAAGAGGGTATCACGGAACAGGCCGGCGGATTTATGAACATGATGCGCCAGGATGAAGAGAGCGGTATTAAAGACAGCACACTGGATAAAAGCCGTGTAATGGCATTATATGATTCACTGGCCCTCATGGGAGATTCCCTCAACAGGACCGATTCCATTGTACCTATTACAGAATTAAGCCTCACCGGCCAGTTCTTCGTATATGGCAACCTGGTATGGGGCGGCATCACCAGCGATAATGCAAAGAACCTGGAATGGTTCATCCCCCGTAAGAAAATAGACATCAGCAGCCTGCTGGATTCCGTGATCGCTAATCCCAAAGAAAGGATCAGTAAAGAAGAACCCGTGAACCGCCAGTATAAATTGCTGCGGGACGAATTGCAGAAACTCGCGCTCATCGTTAGCAAGAAGCCTGCATGGGATTCTTTGAAACTGGCAGACAGGAAGAAAACAATCAAGCTGGGCGATTCATCTGTTTTAATTCCTGTGATCAAACAACGCCTGAGCCTGCTGGGAGATCTGAAAGAAAAGGACACTTCCGCTCTTTTCACGCAGCCGCTGGATTCCGCTTTAAAAACCTACCAGGCAAGGATGGGGCACAAACCGGATGGCATTCTCAAACAGCAGACACTGGATGCCCTGAACAGGCCCCTGGAACATTATATGCATCAACTGATGCTGAATATGGAACGTTTGCGCTGGGTACCTGTAGAAGTGAATACGGATTACATCCTCGTGAATATTCCCGAGTTCAAAATGCACGCATATGAAAATGGTAAACTGGCCTGGGACTGTAATGTGGTAGTGGGAACACCAGGTGCCAGCACCGTTATCTTCAGCCGTGAAATGAAATACATTGTATTCAGTCCTTACTGGAATGTGCCACCGGGCATTTTGGGCAAGGAAGTATTGCCGGGCATCAAACGCAGCGGCAATGGATATCTTAACAGGCTGAACATGGAAATTGTAGGGTCCAGCGGAAAAGTGCTCCCTTTAAGCTCCATCAATGTTTCTAAATACTCAGGCAGTAACTTTCCTTACATCGTAAGGCAAAAACCAGGTGGCGCCAACTCATTGGGTAAAGTGAAATTCTTATTCCCCAACGAATACAACATCTACCTGCACGATACCCCGTCCAAAGGTTTGTTCAATGAAACCAAACGTTCCTTCAGCCATGGCTGCATCCGTGTGTCAGAACCTAAACGGCTGGCACAATGGTTATTGCGCAAAGATTCCAGCTGGACGGAACCTAAAATAGATGCTGCCATGAATGCCGGTAAAGAAAAGTATGTAACACTGAAAGAGAAAGTGCCGGTGTACATAGGATATTTCACCGCATGGGTGAACTATAAAGGCCAGTTGAATTTCAGGGACGATGTGTATGGCCACGATGCCAAACTAGCTAAGTTACTGTTCGGAAAATAAAACAGATTTGGCCCGGATATTTTCCTTGCTTAGATAGGAGTGTGGTTTTACCTGAACGGTGAAACGTTTGAGCAGAAAATATCCGGCCACTAATGCCAGCAGGCAGCCACCCACGATCGCATAATAAGTGGTGGGATCAGTGATCACAAACTGCAGGGATCCTCCGGAGATTAAGATAGCCGTAGCAGCATTATTGGTAAGATGAATGAGAAAGCAACTGCAAAGGTCCCGCAACCGCAGGTAAAAGAAACCACAAAGCAAACCCAGCAAAAGGGCTCCCGGCATTTGTGCCGGATCAGGATGAGCCAGCATATATAACAAAGAACTTTGCAGCAGAGCAATGCCCCCGGAATAACGGTGTAACAACGCTTCCATGATAATACCCCTGAAAAGCATTTCTTCCATAATAGCCGCAAACATCACCGTTGTAAGGATCGTATAGAAAGAACTGGTATTTACGGAAGTAAAAGACAGCTCTTTCCACTCCGGCAAAGGCAGCAGGTAACTTACCGCATCTTTTACCACAACCAGTGCAAGTGCCATGGAAAAAGCCATAAGGAATGTTTCCAGTGAAATATTGATCTTTGGGATCAGCGTGAAATTATCCTTTTGGCGGCTCAGGGCATATACTACCACAGCTATCACACTCACCAGGTGAATGGTAAGGAGCAGAGAAGGATATGCCAGTAAATTATTCCCCGTAAAAAGAAAGGCCGCTGCGGACCCAACTATCCAGGCAACATACAGCCTGAGCTGCATTTGCCAGGCCCCATTCAGAGAAAGACCATTCAGGGTTTTGACATACATAATCGTGGGATAATGTTGTTAGATATGGTATTTCGATATTGTCTTAATAATGCTAATATAATCATTTTGAATATGCAACGCAATAGCCCTACTGTTAAACTACCTGCTAAAACCTTATTTTTGTAACCTATGGAAAAACAGGTTATTAATACAAGTGGCGCCCCGGCGCCAATAGGTCCTTATAACCAGGCTATCAAAGCCGGGAGTACCTTATTCATCTCCGGCCAGATAGCCCTGAATCCTGAAACCGGCCACATCGAAAAGGAGGATATCACTTCCGAGACACACCGGGTGATGCAGAACCTTCGTGCTATCCTTACCGAAGCCGGAATGGATTTTTCAGATGTAGTGAAAACCACCATCTTCATTATGGACATGAATGATTTCTCGCAGATCAACGAAGTGTACGGAAAATACTTCTCCGGTTACTTCCCTGCGCGCGAAACTGTTCAGGTAGCCGGTCTGCCTAAAGGAGTGAATGTGGAGATTTCCATGATAGCTATTAAGTAGCCGATGCAGATACTTATTACAGGAGATCTGTTACGTTGGGAAGAGTTGCGGAACAGTAAAGATTTTGGAGGGCACCAGGTGTTTACTGCACCGGAACCCACAAACATGTCTGTGGACCTTGTGATCGACCTGTCCCTTGACGAACATCCGCAAAGAGCAGCTTTCTATGCAGCACATCCCCGGGTTCCTGTATTAGCATGCCTGGTGAAAATAACCGCTGCGGAATTGCAGCAATATGCAGCAGGAAATTCCATCGATCATATTTATGGCTGCAATCTGCTGCCGGGTTTTATCAGCATGCCCATTTTGGAGATTGCAGCTAAACCTGAGGCCCTGATGCAGCAACTGGGCTGGATATACGAAAGTATAACGCCCACCATTGGTATGGTCACTCCGCGGGTGATCTGCATGATCATCAACGAAGCGTATTTCACTGCCGAAGAAGGAACCGCATCGCGGGAAGACATAGATATTTCCATGAAGCTGGGCACCAATTATCCCATGGGCCCTTTTGAATGGAGTAAAAAAATTGGCATCCGCCACGTATACGAAGTATTACAGGCAGTATATCAACATACCGGTAATGAACGGTACAAGGTATGCTCCTTATTGCAGCAGGAATACGAGGCACAACAATAAAACAGCGAAATTGGCACTGATCCTTCATATAGATACAGCTACTGCTATTGGTTCCGTTTCTCTTTCAGAGAATGGTGTGGCATTGGAAACAATGGAAAACATAGAACAGCGCGATCATGCTGCAACTGTGGGCATCTTCGTAAAAACCCTACTGGAGCGGCATCACCGCAGTGCGCAGGAACTGGACGCGATTGCAGTAAGCGCAGGGCCCGGCTCTTATACAGGACTTCGTGTAGGCGCCGCTACGGCAAAAGGATTGTGTTATACCTGGAATAAACCATTGATCGCAGTTTCCACATTGCAGATGATGGCCAATGGAATGAAAGCATCTTATGAAGGAGATGATGTTTATTTTGTTCCCATGATCGATGCCCGGAGAATGGAAGTATTTACCGCGGTATATAATAAGGATCTTGAACCTGTTTTGGAACCCCAGGCAATGGTGCTGGAAACACAATCATTTGATCCTTATATGTTTGCAAAAAGCACCGTTTTTTTCGGTGACGGAGCCCCAAAATGGCAGATATTATTAGGAGTCCAGCCTAATGCATCATTTCCGGCCTATCATATTTCCGCTGCCCACATGATCCCCCTGGCAGAGAAAGCCTTTACCAATAAGGCTTTCGAGGATGTTGCCTACTTCACGCCCAACTATTTAAAAGCCTTTTACCACCCCGGAAAAAAGTAACATCCCTTAATTTTTTAGCAGATTTTTAGCATTTCGCCGCATCATATTACGCATTTAAAAGCGTTATAATCTGAGAGAGGCGATTTGGACAGTAAAACACGCCTGAAAGTGTCAGAGAATTGTCAAATTGTGATAAAATACGGCATATTCGGAATTATATATTAAAAAAGAAGGTATAGAAATTTTTTTTATTGTGACAGATATTATAATTTTGTATAATCAATATCCGCGATCATTGTCTAATAGTCGCGTTTTACTGTCCGTTGATCCCTGTCATTTCATTATTTTTTAAAACTATTTTGCGATGGAAAAACAATTATTAACTACCTCATCAAATACCCTTATTATTTCGAGAGGTAACAATGAAAAAGATCAGATCAAATTGGATTACATTGCCGTTAAGAAGGCCGCTATGGTGTTGAGAGCCATCAACCACAAGCTGCGCCAGCAGATGATCAAGCTGTTGGAAGACCATAAGCGCATGACCGTAACGGAGATCTATGTGAAGTTGAGATTAGAGCAGTCTGTAGCATCCCAACACCTGGCTATTTTAAGACGTGCAGGTATCGTGATTACCGAGAGAGACGGTAAGTTTATTCACTATACTATCAACAAGCAGCGTATTGCTGAAGTTGCTAAGTTTGTCGAAGAGCTGGTGGGATAGTCTCATCAACACAATCTTTTTCAATGTCAAGCCGCAGGAAGCGGCTCCAATCCATACTGAAAGACTGTCTTCTACGGAAGATGGTCTTTTTTTATGGATCCTTTCAATGATCATGGTTTTACTTCTGATTGACATCTGTCACGCTCCACTTGTGAACTTCTTCGTATTTTTGCCAAAATCAAAGACGACCATATGTTCATTAAGCAGTTATACACGGGGTGCTTATCGGAAGCCGCATATTTTATAGAGTCTGAAGGAGTGGCTGCAGTGATTGATCCGTTACGGGACATTGAACCTTACCTGGAACTTGCCCGCGAACGGAATGCTACCATTAAATACATTTTTGAGACCCATTTTCATGCGGACTTTGTTTCCGGTCACCTGGACCTTGCCGCGGCCACAAAAGCGCCAATTGTTTACGGGCCTAATACTACTACTAATTTCCCGGTTCATATTGCAGCAGACGGAGAAGATTTTCCGATTGGAAAACTGAAGATCCGTGCATTGCATACCCCTGGTCATACCATGGAGAGTACATGTTACCTGCTCTTTGATGAAAAGAACGAGCCGAACGCCATTTTCACAGGTGATACTTTGTTTGTGGGTGATGTGGGCCGTCCTGATCTTTTCAGTGGTTCCCTCAGTAAAGAAGAACTGGCAGGGCATCTATTCGAATCCCTGAACAACAAAATAAAACCCATTCCTGATAACGTGATCGTATATCCTGCGCACGGTCCGGGAAGTTCCTGCGGCAAAAATTTAGGCCCGAACACTTACAGCACCATCGGTGAGGAAAAGAGTTCCAACTATGCTTTGCTGGCAACAGATAAAGACGATTTTATTGCACAGGTAACAGAAGGTTTGAGTGCACCCCCGCAATATTTCCCGATCAATGCAAAGATCAATAAAGAGGGATATGATGCCATGCAGGTGTTGATGGAAAGAAGTCTGAAACCTTTATCCATAGAAGCATTCAAAGAAAAAATAAAAGCAGATGCGGTGATCCTTGATACCCGTAATGCCAATGTGTTTACGGAAGGGTTTGTACCCGGTTCCATCAGCATAGGGCTGGAAGGCCGTTTTGCAGAATGGGCAGGCAGCCTGTTACCTTTTAAGCAGTCCATGATACTGGTAACTGAACCAGGGCAGGAAGAAGAAACCATTGTACGGCTTGCACGTGTTGGATTTGATAAAGTAGAAGGTTACCTGGAAGGTGGTTACGAAGCCTGGAAAGCAGCCGGTGAACCTTTTGACCTGATCATCTCTGTTGATGCTGATGAACTGGCCATGGACATGCCGCATGATCCAAACCTGCTGGTGGTGGATGTGCGTAAACCAACTGAATATGCAGATGGTCACGTACAGGGTGCTCTGAATATGACGCTGAGCGAATTAACTGATCCCGGCAACCTGGCGGACATTGAGGATAACCATAACCTCTATGTACATTGCGCCGGTGGTTACCGTAGTGTGATTGCCTGCTCTATCATGAAAAGGGAAGGCATCCATAACCTGCGGAATGTAAATGGTGGTTTTGCCAAGCTGAAAGATCAGGAAGGCATTGAAATAGTGCAGGAGAAAAATGTACTGAACTAATTTTATTAACGAATAAAGCATGTTCCGCACCGGTTGCTCCGGTGCGGAATTTTTTTGTACCTATAACAACCTTGTAAGTGCATCTTATAACTACATATACGGTTTAGGCATAAAACACATACAAATAAAAGTACTTATAGAGAAAATATATTATTACATATCTCATTGCGTAACAATTATTTAAACAAATAAATAGTTGTCGTTTCAACAGGGATTCGTTAAATTCCTATAAAATTTTAATCTTATGAAACAGCGCAAATCCTTTTTACTCGCCTGTCTTGCAATGATGGGTATTCTCTTGTACGCTTGTGCTCCAAGCGATGCGAAGCTTCAGAAAGAAGTGAATGACAAGTTATCTACAGCTGCGCCGGGCGTAATTGCAGAAGTGAAGGGAGGGGTAGCCACGCTGAGTGGTGAAGTTGTTGATGATGCTGCAAAATCCACTGCCGAAGCTGCTGCTAAAGGCGTTAAGGGGGTTAAATCCGTTACCAACAATATCATGGTAACACCACCTCCACCACCACCACCACCTGTTGTGATCAATCCGGACGACATTGTAAGGAACAGTGTTGACTCTGCATTGAACGCGCATGGCATTAAGGGTGTAACGGCTACCGTTGCCAACGGGGAAGTAACCTTAACCGGCACCATTGCAAAAGCAGATCTCAAGAAAGTAATGCAGGCAGCTAACGAAGCCAAGCCTAAGAAAGTGCTCAATAAACTGACACTGCAATAAGCCGGCTTTTCATTCCACCATTAACCTTAAAAAAGTAATATCATGGCACTACAAGATAAATATGCAACACTCATTCAACAGGCTACCAGCGCCGGTGTTACCGGTTTGCAAGTGGTAGAGCAAAATAATGTGCTGTATGTAACAGGTACTGCACCCTCCTCTGCGGTAAAAGATCAGATCTGGGGCACTTATGAAAAACTGGACCCTGAAATGAGGTCTGGCGATATGGTGCTGAACATTTCTGTAGCAGAAGGTGCAGAACAGGAATATGAAGTGAAGGCAGGAGATAATCTTAGTAAGATCGCTAAGAATTATCCGGGCCTTACCTGGCAGAAGATCTATGAGGCCAATAAAGATCAGATCAAGAATCCGGATATCATACAACCGGGTTGGAAACTGAAGATACCTTCCGCATAAGTAATAAAAAAGGGCGCTCTGTGAAGAGTGCCCTTTTTAGTATTAGTAAAATAATCTCAGGTATATTTCTCCCTATTCCTCAGAACCTGCATTCTCATACTCCGGCCTGTAAGCATGTTTCCAACGCCTATGGCTCCAAACCCATACTTCCGGCTGCTCGTGAATATTCTTTTCTAAATACTGCACAAAAGCCTCGGTGATCTTTCCTTCCGGTTCTTCTATGGGGTTCTCGAAAGCCAGCTTTAGTTGTGCTTTATAATAACCCCTTCTTACCTTACGGATATCCGCAAAAACCACCGGGATATTATATCTCCTCGCACTCATTTCAGGGCCTTTGTAAAAGGGCGTCATTTTATTGAGGAAAGGATACCAGTAACAACGGCGCGGGTTTCCGGGATTCTGATCAGCTACCAAAGCAAGCAGGTATTGTTTACCGATCCATGGCGCCATGCCTGTTTTCATATCATTGGCCGGTACCAGCACTGTTCCGAATTTTTCCCTGAAGTGAGTGAACATGCGGTTAACGCCTTTATTGGTGATTGGCATAAACACTACCAGGAAAGGAAACCGTACGCCCTGCATGCAAAAGAGGTTGGCCCATTCCCAGTTGAAATTATGGCCGAGGTGTAATTGGCAGCTTTTACCCTGATCGTATAATTGCTGCAATACGGTAAGATCACAGTCGAAGCGTTTCTGCAAAGAGCGTTTGCTCATGGTGAGCAGTTTGATGGTTTCCACCATCATGTCCGTAAGATTGCGGTAGTATTTTTTAGCGATCCGGCGGATCTCTGCATCTGTTTTATCAGGGAAAGCCTGCTTCAGGTTCTCAAACACCACCTTCTTCCGATAGCCGATCACGTTATACACAAGAAAACACAATCCATCGCTGATGATGTACAACAGCCACAGCGGAAGAATGGAAATGCCATAACAAAAGGCTAATAATAGATAATACATGACCCTACAATATAATGTTCTGCACCAATTCGCTCTTATACGGATAATCAGTATTGTAATGTAAACCCCTGCTTTCTTTGCGGAAGGCAGCACCTTTTACGATCAGGTAACCGGCGGTGATCAGGTTCCGCAATTCGCAGAGCTGGGGAGAAACGGCTGTTTCCCGGTAAAGGGCTTCCGTTTCCAGGTGAAGGATGTCCAGCCTGCGCATAGCACGTTCTATCCGCACATTGGTTCTAACGATCCCCACATAATCACTCATGATCTGTTTGAGTTCCTTGAGGCTTTGCGTGATGAGGATCATTTCCTTTGGAGCCGTGGTACCCAGTGTATTCCAGTCCGGTATGCTTTCCTGGAAAGAAGTGTTTTCGATAGCTTGTACGGCATCCAGGTAACAACGGTGTGCAAACACCATCGCTTCCAGCAAGGAATTGGAGGCAAGCCGGTTGGCACCATGTAAACCTGTACTGGCACATTCTCCGCAGGCATACAGGTTGCGGATGGAAGTGCGGCCCATATCATCTGTTTTAATACCCCCGCAGCTGTAATGCGCTGCCGGCGCAACAGGGATCATATCCTTCGCCACATCAATTCCCAGCGACTTACACTTTTCGTAAATATTGGGGAAGTGGTGAATGAACTTTTCCATGTCCATATGCCGGCAATCCAGGTATACATGTTCTGTACCCGTGATCTTCATTTCACTGTCAATTGCCCGGGCTACAATATCACGGGGAGCAAGGGAAAGACGCGGGTCATATTTATGCATGAAGTCTTCCCCGCTTTTATTACGCAAAATTCCGCCATCACCGCGAACGGCTTCAGTGATCAGGTAAGCAGGACTTTCACTGGGCTGATACAACGCAGTGGGATGGAACTGGATGAACTCCATGTTCTCTATCCGCCCCTTTGCGCGATATACCATGGCCACGCCATCTCCTGTAGCAATAACAGGGTTGGTAGTGGTACGGTATACCTGTCCGTTACCACCTGTGGCCAGGAGGGTAACACGGGAAAGGATCTTTTCTATTTTATTTGTTTTGAGGTTCAGCACATAGATGCCGTAACACTCAATATCAAGGGTAGATTTTGTAACGAGGTATCCGAGATGGTGCTGGGTGATCAATTCCACCACAAAACAATGCGTAATGAGTTCTATATTGCTTTTCCGGCGGATGGCTTCCAGCAGTGCCCTTTCAATTTCCTTACCGGTAACATCCTTATGATGGATCACCCGGAATTCAGAGTGGCCGCCTTCTTTGCCCAATGCATAATCTCCGTCCGGCGCTTTATCAAAATTGGCGCCCCAGGATATCAATTCATTCACACGGTCCGGCCCTTCTTTCACCACTATCTCCACGATCTTTTCATTGCAAAGCCCGTCACCGGCAATGAGGGTATCTTCGATGTGTTTTTCAAAGCTATCGTTCTCCAGGTCGTTCACCACGGCAACGCCGCCCTGAGCGTACTTGGTATTGGTCTCGTCCTCTCGGGTTTTGGTAATGATGGTTACCTTCTTATCCGGACATTGCTCTGCCACTTTCAATGCATAAGTGAGCCCTGCAATCCCGGAACCTACTACCAGGAAATCTGTTTGATGCATAGGCATCAAAATTAGGCAATTATGAGCTTATTTCACCTTAATAAAGGATACATTCCGCGCCCGGTCCTGGGATACTTTAAACCCTGTGATCTTATTCTGTGCGTCCCGCACAAAATATAAGGGCCCGTAGGGAGAACTGAACCCATCTTTATATTGGGGGGTAAGGATCCATTTGGTTCCTGGTTTTTGTACCAGCATAACGGTAGTGCCTTCTGCTTTTATGAAGAAACGGGCTTCCGCTTCTTCAGAATAATATTCTCCCACATACCTGGCTGCATCACCGTCTTTGTTAATGTTTGCGAATTCAACAGCAGTATAATCAATCGTGTCTTTATCAGCGGTGGTTTGACGGAAACCGCCGGGCAGGAATTCAATCCTGTCGTTCCCCGCCCTGAAAAGATCTTTACTAATGGGCGTCAGCGATACAATGCCTACGAAAGCGAGCTTACCATCTGTCACGGCTACTTTTAAACCTCTTCCGCTTCTTTGGTTCCTATACCAGCCTTCATAACTTCTTAGTTTTTCTTCTGTTACGGCATATGGTGGTACGGCTTGCTTTGCAAAGGTATTGGGTACGGGTTCAGGCACAAAAATATTACGGGCAAGGCTGAATGCACTCGTAGGGTCCTTATCGTTAGCGGAAGTATTGCTCAGTATGGCAAACGTAAGACCCAGCTCCGGATAATATTCAAGATTTGCACGATAGCTGGCAGTAGCACCGTTATGTATAATGGCATTGCGGCCGTTTATTTTTGTTATCACTAAACCTGCTGCATAAGTGTAGGCTACGCCGTTATTAAAATGGCCTGTTGCTATTTGCTTAGGGAACAGGGAAGGGGTACCGAATTTTCCCCCGGAATAAAAAGCTACCCATTTCACTAATTCTTCTGCGGTGGTCAGTAACCCGCCATGCCCATACACATCTTCGTTCGGCATCTCGTTCATATATTGTGTACCGGCTTTGGAATAAGCCATAGCACGACCTTTCACTACATTCCTGTATGCACGCCATACGGATTGTTCCATCCCGGCAGGATCGAAAATATTCGGACGGGTGAATTCCGTTAACTCTTTTCCTGTTACTCTTTTTACGATGATGGTGAGCAGGGTATAATTCGTATTGCTATAAATGTATTCAGTACCGGGAATATTATTCAGTGCTTTTTGCTGGCAGATCACCCACAACGCATCTTCATTACTGTACGTTTTTGTTCCACGTGGCCAGCCGGTTAAAGATACCACCGTTCCCCAGTCACGCAGCCCGCTGGTGTGGTTCATCATTTGTTTTAATGTGATAGGCGTACCGTAATCCGGTAATTCCGGGATGTATTTATGTACATCATCACTTAAAGAAAGTTTGCCTTGTTGTTCAAGCAGAAGAATGCTGGCAGCGGTAAATTGCTTACTCACAGAACCGGCTTCCAGTAAAGATTTCGTAGTGAGAGGAACGTTATGCTCCAGGTCTGCCATGCCCCAGGCTTTCGAAAAAATGATCTGTCCATTTCTGCTGATGGCAAATTGTGCACCGGGTATTTCAGATTTATATCTGCTAAAGGCGGATTCAATCTGGGCTAGTGTATCCTGCCAGGTCTGCGCAAAAGCATTGACAGATAAGCTACAGGAGAGAATGAATAGGGCGAACGATTTCATAATATTTTATTTTACCGTCTTAAGATATTTAATACTGCCATCTACGATCATCCATTGTGCCAGGCCATAAGTTAACATCACCAACAAAGAACTGCCGGGAAAAGATAGGTAGAATTTCTCAGTAGCCAGTATGGAATCAGATAACACAAAGAGGGTAGCACCACCCACACACAGTTTACTCCATATTGCTTTTTTCAAACCAAATGCGAAAAGAGCAGAAAGCAACATGGTAGTGATCACAACCGTATAGGCTATCACGGGGATCTGCAATGCTCCCAGGTGCGGATACAGGAAACGCAGGAAAGAACCTGCGTATGCCAGCACCAGCAATGCCACGATCCATTCTCTATACCCTGGCCGCGGTTTAGGTTTCACGGTCAGGAAAAAACCAGCGTACAGGATATGCGCCAGCAGAAAACTGATAAGACCGGGAATAAAGAAATCAGGAAAGAGCAGGAACACATCTCCCCACCAGGAAAATATGATGGCCGTGAAAATGAAATTACGTGCAGGATGATAAAGACCGCCTGCCTGCCACCAGCAATGGCAGCCCAGTAAGATCATCAGTAAAGGTTTGGTAACGAACCGGGCGTAAGGAATATCACATACTATGATCAACAGATCAGCCAATAGTATCAGAAAGTAAATTGCGCCCCAGGTTTTTGCTTGCATAAGCCGTGGAATATATTCAGCAACTTACTTACATTTTAAGTATTTAGCAATACGAAAAAAGTTGTACCCTTAGAAGGAGGGCTTACTACTTTCAGCTGGCCGCCGTGCATTTGAATGATCTGCTGGGAAAGGCTCAGCCCAATACCGGAGCCTTTCTTTTTGGTGGTAAAGAAGGGAATGAAGATCCTTTCCATGGCTTCCGGTTCAATACCAGGGCCATTGTCTGCTATTTCAAGAACAATCTGCTGCGCATTTCCCAAAGTGCCTTTTACCGTTATCCAGGGTTTGGCGGTGTGTTCCAATGCATCCATCGCATTTTTGATGAGATTGATCAGCACCATTTGCAGTTGTGTCTCATCTGCATGGATCTCAATGTTATCCGGTGAAACGTGCGTGCGGTAAATAATACCCGCTGCTTTCATTTCAGGTAGCAGCAGATTGCTCACGGAATTCACGAGTTGTTTCAGGTTAACGTTGGTGAATTGCGGTTTGGGTAAAGTAGTATAGTCACGATAGGCGTTCACAAAGTCCATGATCCCTTTACTGCGGCTCTCAATGGTTTCCAGGGCTTCCTTCAGATCCTCCACAGCTTCTGTTTTGTCCTCACCCATATCATACTTCACAATATCCTGCATGGTACCAATGAGGCTTACAATAGGCGTTACGGAATTCATGATCTCATGGCGCAGGATCTTGGTGAGGTTCTGCCATGCCTCCAGCTCTTTCTGTTGCAGTTCCGCATGAATGTTCTGCAGGGAGATCAGTTTTACCAGCCTGCCCTGTAACCTTACGGTAGCCGCGTGAATAGAAAGCTGCTGGCCATTCTGCGTGGCATACAGTGATTTCTGCCCCGCGGGCAATTGCATTAATAATTCAGAGAGGTCAGGATGTGCGGCCTTTAATTCATCCAGGTACCTGAGCCGGTAAATGCCCATGAGGCGGAAAGCCGCAGGGTTGATCAGTTCTATCTTACCATCTGTATCAAAAGATAATACACCGATGCTGATATGCTGAATGATGGTATCAATGTATTTCAGGTTGGCTTCGCGCTCTGCGCGGGTCTGGCGGAAAGCTTCCAGTACTTCGTTGAACTGATGGTTCAGGGCACTGAAGCTTTTGCCCAGTTTATTATCCCCGCTGAAACGGATAGAAAAATCTTCATAACGGATAGCCTCCAGGAATAAGGTGAGCTTGCGGTTCACCCTGTTCAGGTAATAATACAGGCCAAAGACCTGCGTCAGCAAAAGAGGGATCACCAGGATCACCACCAGCTGATAATTATTCCACCAAAGCCAGCATCCAGCCATGATCGTAGTGATCATCAGAAGGATGCGCAAAAGGATATAGAGGCTGAACCGGTTCATGTCAGAGATTGTATTTTTCCATCCTTCTGTACAAGGCGGCGCGGCTTAGCCCTAATTCTTTGGCAGCATCGGTAATATTGCCATTGCATTTTTTTAAAGCCTGTGAGATCATATTCCGTTCCATGTCCTCCAGGTTAAAACCGGTGTCCAGTTGCTCCGGGGCAGCATTTGCTTTCACAAATACATCTTTGGGCATCAGTGTTTTACCCTGGCAAAGGATCACGGCCCTTTCAACAGCATGCTGCAGTTCCCGGATATTTCCGGGCCAGTCATATTGCTCCAGTTGTGTAATGAGCGATTCATGCAGGAATGCCACCGGCCTGTTGTATTTCTTACGGTAAAGGCCGAGGAAATATTCAGCGAGCGGTACAATATCTTCCCTTCTTTCACGAAGCGGAGGCAGATGTACTTCTATGGTATTTACCCGGTAGAGCAGATCCTGGCGGAACTGGTTCTGTGCAGCCATTTGCTGGATATTCCGGTTGGTGGCACAAACAAGGCGTACATCTACATTCACGGCTTTATTGGAACCTACCCGTGTAACGGCCCGGTTCTGCAATACCGTTAATAGTTTTGCCTGGAAAGGGAGGGAAATGTTCCCTATCTCATCCAGGAAAATGGTGCCGCCGTTTGCTTCTTCAAATCTTCCGTTACGATCATCGCGGGCATCTGTAAAAGCGCCTTTTACATGGCCGAACAGTTCACTTTCAAAGAGGGATTCACTCAATGCACCAAGGTCTACACTCACAAAACGTTTTTCCTTCCTTTGGCTGAGGGCATGGATATGTTTGGCCAGGAGGTCTTTTCCTGTACCATTTTCTCCCAGGATCAGGATGTTGGCATCCGTTCCGGCAACCCGGGAAACGGTTTCCAGTACTTCCTGCATGGCAGGGCTGTCCCCGATCAGTACGTTATCTGTATGTAATGTGGCACCACCGGTTTTTTTCTCCTGTTTGGCCTGGTGGGTTTCCACCGCCGTTTGGATGGTGGCCAGCAGTTTGTCGTTTTCCCAGGGTTTGAGCACAAAATCCACTGCCCCGGCCTTGATGGCCCTTACCGCCATTTCCACATCTCCATAAGCGGTGAACAATACCACGGTGGCTTTGGGGTTGATGTCCAGGATCTTGTCCAGCCATTCAAACCCTTCCTTGCCACTACTCAGGTCGCGGGTGAAATTCATGTCCAGCAGGATCACGTCATATTCAAAATTGCTGACCAGGTAGGGGATCTTTTGGGGATTCTTTTCAAAATCCACCTGCGCGAAATGGCGCTTTAATAACAGGCGCGCTGCCCGGAGAACATCCACATCATCATCAACGATCAAAATTTTTCCTTGCTGGGTACTCATTAGCATGATATTAAATTCCTTGTGTAAACCATCTACTGCAAATGACATTCCGTTCGGCTTGGTGAACAGGCATTTGAGAAGGGCCGTCACAGGGAAAACGGCCCCTGAGCAATATTAAACAAAGATTTATTGCTGTGAAAGGTTATTTTCAGGACAGGCGGATGTTCAGGGGAATGTCCGATAACGGACACGGGCTGTCCGCTTTGGAACAAGCCGTATATTTGTCATGATATGCATAGCCGCCATGGTGGCTAATCCGGGCATTTGGCACTGCTTGGCACATGGATTGAATATTCTAGGGCAGCAATTACGATCATGGATAGACAACTAAAAAAGAAATTCTGGAACAAACAACGCATCTTCCTTATCGGAGGCGGAAGTGCGGTAGTGCTGCTTATTTTGTGGAGCTTCATTTTTGCAGATAAAAGAAGCAAACTGAATGTTGAAAAAGATAAGATCACTATTTCCAAAGTCAGCAAAGGTACCTATGATGAATACATAGTGGTTACGGCAGTTGTGCATCCTCTTAAGACCATCCGCCTGGATGCCATTGAAGGAGGATATGTAGCCTATAAATTCCTGGAAGGAGGTAGCATGGTAAAACGCGGAGATTCTATCCTGCGTTTGGAAAACCAACGCCTGATGATGGATTTTGTGAACAGGGAAACTGAAATGTACCGCCTCATCAATGAACTCCAAAATACCCGCCTGCGTTTAAGGCAGGACAGATTTGCCCTCGAAAAAACACTGAGCGACCTGGACTACCAGGTAGATCAGGCTAAAGATATCTACGAGCGGAACAACAAACTGTTCAAGGATAAAGTAGTGGCAGAACAGGAATTCCTGAAAACCAAACGGGATTACGAAAAGCTGGTACGTCAGCGGGAAATAGAAGTAAAATCCCAGGACTACCAGATAGATAACTCCAAAACCCAGATCATTCAGCTGGAAGGTACCATTGCCAGAACACAGCGTAACCTTCAGCTGATGAAGGAGAACCTGAGCAACCTGGTGGTAAGGGCCCCGGTGGACGGACAACTGTCTTCCATCAATGTGGAAGTGGGTACCAGTATCCTGGCCGGCCAGAACATTGGCCAGATAGATGACCTGGACGGATTTAAAATGAGAGCTGAGATCGATGAACATTATATATCCAGGGTATTCGCAGGGCTTAAAGCAGAGTTCGAATTCAATGGGAAGAAGAATGAAATGACGATCACTAAAGTATATCCTGAAGTAAAGAACAGCCGTTTTGAAGTAGACATGAATTTTTCAACTAATGCGCCGGAAGGTATCCGCCGCGGGCAATCCTCTCCTATCCGCCTCGAATTGGGAAAGTCGTCTGAAGCTATTTTATTGCCCGTAGGTGGTTTCTTTTCTGACACAGGAGGAAACTGGGTATATGTTGTAGAGAAAGGTGGTACACGTGCCGTGAAACGCAACATTACCCTCGGCAGGAAAAATCCTGTTTACTTTGAAGTGCTGGAAGGGCTTCAACCCGGAGAGCAGGTGATCACATCATCGTATGAAAATTTCGGGAACAAGGAAGTACTGGAGTTTTAATTTGTTAAGCCAAATACAATCAAATCACTAACAAACAACAACAATGATCAGAACAGTCAATTTACAAAAACTCTTTACCACTGAGGAAGTAGAAACCACTGCATTGAATGGTATTTATATGGATGTACAGGATGGTGAATTTGTTGCGATCATGGGGCCTTCCGGTTGTGGAAAATCAACACTGCTGAATATCCTGGGCCTGCTGGATAATCCTTCAGATGGAGAATACCATTTCTGGGATAAAGAAGTAGCCCGCATGAGTGAACGTCAGCGTGCGCAATTACGCAAAGGCCACATCGGATTTGTATTCCAGAGTTTTAACCTCATAGATGAACTGACCGTTTTTGAAAATGTGGAACTGCCGCTGCTGTACCTCAAAGTACCCTCCAGCGAAAGAAAGAAAAGAGTGGAAGAAGTGCTGGAGCGTATGAATATCATGCACCGCCGCAATCACTTCCCGCAACAGCTTTCCGGTGGTCAGCAACAACGTGTGGCTATTGCCCGCGCAGTAGTGGCCAAACCAAAACTGATCCTTGCGGATGAGCCTACCGGTAACCTGGATTCTACCAACGGGGAAGAAGTAATGAAATTACTCCAGGAGCTGAATGATGCAGGTACCACACTGATCATGGTAACACACTCCCCCTACGATGCTGGTTTCGCACACCGTATTGTGAACCTCTTCGATGGTAAGGTGGTAACAGAAAATATTAAAGAACAATTTCACGTATAGATCTTATGGAAAAGTCATTCTCTTGTCTTGTGAACCGTTTGCTGGATGTACAATTACTTGCCGGCAATCAACCGCAGGGAAAAAGTATTCAGCAATCAGGTTTCGACTTGTTTGAATTACTTCCTTACATGGCCGTTCCACTGTTAGTGGTGATGATTGGCGGCCTTTATTTCATCAACTCGTACAGAAAAAGAACTTTGAATACTTCAGCGCAAAGCGGAACCGTTTAACTTAATCTGTTTGTTAGTTTTTAAGGCGCCGCCTCCGGCTATTTGTGGCAGGCAGGCGGTTGTCTTTTTTTAATCCTCTAAACCTCGCCAGTTTTTTATGATCAGGAATTACATTAAAGTAGCCATTCGCCACCTGCTGCGTAATAAAGGTATTACTGTTATCAATGTTGCCGGCCTTGCTATAGGAATGGCCTGCTGTATCCTGATCGTATTGTTCATCAGAGATGAATTAAGCTATAATCGTTTTCATGTAAACAGTGAGAATATCTACCGCCTCAATAGTGTGGCACAGCATAAAGACGGGCAGACGGACCGTATGGGCATCTCCCAGTTTGGTGCAGGGCCTGCGTTGAAAGAAGAGTCTTCCCGGATCAAAGATGCAGTAAGGCTCTACACCGCATACAATGTGATCATTTCAAAAGGAGCAGAGAAGTTTAAGCAGGATCAAATATCATATGCTGATGCGGGCTTCCTGAAGATGTTCTCATTCCCGATGATATCAGGCAATCCGTCCACTGCTTTGAAAGAACCCTATACCGGCGTGTTAACGGAAACGGCAGCTAAAAAATATTTCGGGGATGAAGATCCGGTAGGAAAATCCATCCGTTTCCAGGATGCTTTTGACTGCCAGATCACCGGTGTGGTAAAAGATGTTCCTTCTAATTCTGATATAAAGTTCGAAGTACTGCTGTCTATGGAAACATGGCGGCAGAACGTGATAAAAGCAGGAGGGAAACCGGAAGGAAGCTGGTACGGTTTCTCCGATAACTATACTTTTGTTTTATTGCCCCAGGGTGTAACACCTGGGATGATGGAGGGAGAGCTGAAAGTATTTGTAGAAAAATACATTGGCAAAACTGCCAGGCGGTTGGGTGAAACATTTCATTATGAACTGCAACCACTTGCCAATATACATATGCGTCCCAATGGAGATAATGCTACCATGGATAAAACTCCCAAGCTATATCTCTACGGCGCCATAGGATTATTTATCATCCTTATCGCCTGCATCAATTTTATGAACCTCGTAACAGCCCGTGCACATGAAAGGGCCATGGAGGTAGGATTGCGTAAAGTAATGGGAGCAGAAAGAAAAGCATTGATCGTACAGTTCCTGGTGGAATCCATCCTGGTGAGCATGCTGTCTTTCTTATTCGCCCTGCTGCTGGCGCAGATCATGTTACCCGGGTTTAATTACGCGACAGACAAAACCCTGTCTTTGTTCTCCCTGCAAAATATTTCGCTGTTCAGCACTTTGCTACTGCTTTCTATGGTAGTTGGCCTGCTGGCTGGCAGTTATCCTGCATTATACCTTTCCGGATTTTTACCTGTACGTATTCTGAAAGGCGGGCTTAAAAGTGCCGGCCAAAGATCCCTGTTCAGAAAAGCACTGGTCGTATCACAATTCACTATTGCCATTGCACTCATTATTTCAACCGTAGTGATCTATCTGCAGCTCAGGTACCTTCAGCAGAAGGATCTCGGATATGATAAAACGGGGTTGGTGAATTTCTATCTTAATAACGATAAACAGGAAAGTAGCCGTGAAACCTTCAAAGCAGAGGTCGAAAAATTACCTTTTGTAAAAAATACATCTTATACCAGCGCAGCTGTTGGGGATGGTCCGAATAATGCAAACCCTGTTGGCCTGGAAGGCTCCCTGGAAGAGGATAGCAAGGTAGCTTACATCGTGTATGCGGACTTTTCTTATTTCACTAACCTGGGGATTAAGATGGCAGCGGGCCGTGATTTTGACGCCCGTTTTCCAACTGATTCGCTGGATGCTTTTGTGATCAATAAATCCGCTGTCAAAAAATTCGGATTAAAGAACCCGATAGGCAGCCGTTTGGAATGGCGGGGTTCAAATCAGCCAAGAAAAGGTACGGTGATAGGTGTGGTAGAAGACTTCAATTTTGAATCGCTGAGATTACCTGTTGGCCCCATGCTGGCAATGATCCGGCCGGGTTATGCAAGAACCCTTACGGTACGGTTGGAAGCAGGGGACAGGCAAACACAACTGGCAAGTATTGAAACTTTGTGGAATAAAATGATGCCGGCTTTCCCCTTCAATTATTCATTCGTGGAAAACAGCCTGGCTGGTGAATACAAACAGGAACAAAGGGATGGCAGTCTCTTTGGTGCTTATGCCGGCCTTGCTATTGTGATTGCCTGCATGGGTTTATTTGGACTGGCCATGCTCGTTGCACGCCAGCGCACAAAGGAGATCGGCATCCGCAAAGTGCTGGGCGCTTCCATCACCAGTATCACTGCTTTACTTTCTAAAGATTTTATTCAACTCGTATTTATCGCTATACTCATTGCTTCTCCGATTGCCTGGTATGGCATGGATAAATGGTTGCAGGAGTTTGCATTCCATGTACCCATGCCATGGTGGGCATTTGCGGCAGCTGGTGCAGGCGCCCTCATTATTGCGCTGGTCACCATCAGTTTTCAATCCGTTAAAGCAGCGCTGCTGAATCCGGTTAAATCATTAAAATCTGAATGATGTTACGTAACTACCTTAAAATAGCGTTCCGCAATCTGCTGAAGCATAAAGTGAATACCCTGATCAACTTACTTGGGTTGACGGTGGCATTTACCATATGCCTCTTGCTGGTGATCAGTGTATACTATGAGTTCTCTTATAATAAATACCATGTAAACGGAAAGGATATCTACCGCCCTTATTTTGCACAGCAAACCCCGGAAGGTGAACAGTTCCAGCCCACCATGCCGGAACCCATGCTGAAAGCACTAAAGGACCAGTTCTCTGCGGTTAAGTACGGCACGCGTTACATGAGAAGGGGAGGAGAAATTGAATATAACGGCAAACACTATATGAGACAGGTGATCTATGTGGATGCTGATTTTTTCTCCATGTTCACATTTCCACTGATCAAAGGGAATGCTACAAAAGTGCTGGATAGCAAGGATAATATTGTATTGAATGAAGAAGTAGCTACCGCCATTTTCGGAAACGAAGATCCCATCGGGAAAATAGTACGAATGCAATCTACCGGTACCTGGCGTGCCTATACGGTTACCGGAGTAGGAAAGAAAGCACCTGATAATTCCAGCTTTACTTACCAGACTGCCACCCGGTTTGAGAATGAAGATAATTATCCGAACGTTGTTAACCAATGGGAATCCACGAATCATGATCTGTTTATCCAATTGGTTCCCGGCACGGATCCCCGGAAATTTGAAGCAGGCTTACATACTTTTATTAATAAACAATACGAATCCAATATCAGTGATCTGAAGCGGGATGGTGCGCAACCTAATGCTAAAGGTCAGTACCTGGAACTGCGCCTGCAGCCTTTCCTGGGCATGCATACAGATACCAGCATGCGGGGAGTGGGTGCTGTGATCAGCCGCACTTATCTGAATATGCTGCTGGCAGTAGCTTGTTTTGTAATGCTGATCGCCTGTTTCAATTTTATCAATCTTTCAGTGGGCCGGTCTTTCACCCGTTCCCGCGAAGTGGGTTTGAGAAAAACCCTCGGAGCCATGCCCCGCCAGGTAGCCATTCAGTTCTGGGGCGAAGCTGCTCTCATCTGCCTGATAGCACTGGCCATCAGTATACCTTTATTTTATTTCCTTCTTCCCCATTATAAATTGATCTTCGACAGTAGCTTAACCATTGATGTATTGTACCGGCCTGCAACGATCGCCTGTATATTCGCCTGTTTCCTGCTGATCACTTTGGCCGCTGGCGGTTATCCCGCATGGATCATGACGCGCATGGATGCGGTGAAGATCCTGAAAGGCAAACTGCGTTTGAAAACATCCGGGGCATTGCGCAATGGGCTGATCATTTCCCAGTTTGCAATCGCCATTCTGCTGATCTCCTGCACACTGGTCACCTGGCAGCAGCTGAACTACCTGCGCAACCGGCCATTGGGCTATAACAGCAACCAGATAGTAAGTATACCTGTAGGTAATGAAGTGAGTGGAAGAGATGCATTAAGATTGTTAAAACAAAAACTAGCGCAGGAACCTTCTGTACTCAGTGTTACAGGTCTTTCCACTAACCTGGGTGTAGGGCTGGATGGCGGCGCCTTTAGCTGGGGCACAGGCTTTGACTATAAAGAGAGGGCTGTTAATATGGCCTGGCTGAATGTGGGATTTGATTTCGTGAAAACAATGGACCTCACCTTACTGAGCGGCCGTGATTTCTCAGAGACGTTTTCTACAGATAGCAATTCCATTGTGATCAATGAACAGATGGCCAGGCAACTGGGAGAAAAAGATCCTATTGGTGTAAAACTGATATACGATACCGCACAAACACCCATGACGGTGATAGGTGTGGTAAAGGATTTTAACTTTCAATCCCTGCATACAAAAGTGGAGCCGCTGGGCCTTGTTATGCACAGACCTATGCCTATTAATGTATTACTGGTAAAGGTCCGTCCTGACAGGCTGCCGGTGATGATGAACAAACTCAGGAGCACTTGGGCGGAGATCTCACCCCGCTCAGAGTTCAAAGGCAGTTTCCTGGATGAGAATATCGACAGGCAATATGCCCGGGAAGAACGTTTCACCCGCATTTTTGTATACGCCGCTATTGTGGCAATCGTATTATCCTGCCTTGGATTATTTGCACTTGCCATCCTGGCTATTATGCAAAGAACAAAAGAGATAGGCATCCGCAAAGCGCTGGGCGCTTCTGCAGGAAGCATTGTACAACTCATCACGCGCGACTTTGTAAAATTGATATTCATTGCCATGGTGATTGCCACACCACTCGCTTATTATTTCATGCACAAGTGGCTGGAAGGCTTTGCTTTCAGTATAGACATCAAATGGTGGTGGCTCCTGTGTGCAGGCCTGCTGGCCTTACTGGTGGCATTATGCACGATAGGGTATCAATCGCTCAAAGCGGCATTTACTAACCCTGTTAAATCATTACGTTCGGAATGATCAGGAACTATTTCATCATCGCATGGCGCAACCTGCTAAAGCATAAGGTGGTTTCCGTAATTAATTTACTGGGACTCACTGTAGCGTTTACAATCTGCCTGCTGCTGGTGATGGGAGTATATCATGAGCTGTCTTATGATCAGTTTCATGAAAACAGGAAAGATATTTATCACCCCTATTTTGTTATGCAGCGGCCGGAGGGCCGGAAGCCAACACCTTACATGGTGGAACCCATGCTGCGGACCTTAAAGGAACAGTTTCCGACTGTAAAGCAAGGCAGCAGGTATTATAACCGGGAATGTGAACTGGTGTATAATGGCAAACATTTCATAAAGAACATCGCTTATGTGGATGCGGACTTTTTCAGGATGTTCAGCTTTCCGCTGCTACAAGGCGGAGCACTCAGCGATCGGGAAAACATTGTGCTGGACGAGGAAACGGCCAGGGCCATGTTTGGAGAAGAAATACCTATTGGTAAACAGGTGAAAATGCAGTCCGGGGGCTCCTGGCACTTATATACTGTAAGCGGGATAACGCAGAATGTACCGGCAAACTCCAGCTTTAATTACAACGTAGCCACCTTATTTGAAAACAATGAGAACTATCCGGAACAGGTGAATAACTGGCATGATCACAATCATCATCTTTTTATTCAATTAGCTCCGGGAACAGACAGGCAGCAATTCGAAGCCGGTTTGCAACCGTTTATTAATACACAGTTTGAGCACCTCGTAAAAAATCTGAAACAGGAGGGAGCGCAAGCTTCTTCCAACGGTCAGTATATGGAAATGCTGCTGCAACCCTTTTCCAACCTCCATACAGATACCAGTGTCTATGGCTGGAAAAATGTAGTAAGCCGCGCCTATCTCAATATGTTGCTGATCGTGGCAGGATTTGTTCTCCTGGTGGCCTGCATCAATTTTATTAACCTCTCCATAGGAAAGTCTTTTACCCGCACCCGCGAAGTAGGGCTGAGAAAAGCCATTGGTGCAGAACCCCGCCAGGTGGTAATGCAGTTCTGGGCAGAAGCAGTATTGATCTGCCTGCTGGCATTGCTGATCACCATACCGCTGTGTTATTTCCTGCTGCCGCATTACAGGGAGTTATTCGGCAGTAGTATAACCACCGGAATTTTATTTAAACCATCGACAATAGGATATATACTGGCTGGTTTCCTGCTTATTACCATCATCGCAGGAGGATATCCGGCATTGAAGATGAGCCGCCTGGATGCAGTGAACATACTCAAGGGCCGGTTAAAGTTAAAAACCTCCGGCTCCATGCGTGGCAGCCTCATCATATCACAGTTTGCTATCGCCATATTACTGATCTCCTGTACATGGATCACCTGGCAGCAGTTACATTATCTGCGCAACCATCCGGTAGGGTACAAGAGCACACAGGTGATCAGTATACCCGTGGGTACAGAAGTAGATGGGAAAAATGCATTGGAACTGCTGAGGCAGAAGATGACAGGGGATCCTTCCATCCTGAGCATTACAGGCCTGTCCAAAGATATGGGACTGGGTATGGATGGGCAGTCATTTGGCCACATGATAGTGCTTAACCATAAGAACAGGAGCAGGCATGTACGATGGTTGAGTGTTGGATGTGATTTTGTAAAAACAATGGGCCTTGAGTTACTAGAAGGACGGGATTTTTCAGGAACAGATAGCACCGGCCTTGTGATCAATGAAGAAATGGCAAAGTGGCTGGGAGAGAAAAGTGCCGTTGGCGTGAAGATCAGGTATGATAGTGTGCTGCCTCCCTCTGCAATAATTGGTGTGATGAAAAACTTTAACTATGAATCACTGCATCATCCCATACAGCCACTGGCATTGGTGATGCATATGAACATTCCCATCAGCCACCTGTTTGTAAAGGTACGCCCGGATAATCTACCGGAAGTGATGGACAAGCTCAGTGCCGCATGGGCGGGTATTGCCCCGCATTCTGCGTTTAAAGGCAGTTTTGTGGATGAGAATGTGAACCGCCAGTATGCAAGAGAGGAACAACTAACCCGCATTTTCATCTATGCTGCTATTGCTGCGGTTATATTGTCCTGCCTTGGATTATTTGCACTGGCAGTATTGGTGGTCACGCAAAGAACAAAAGAGATAGGTATCCGCAAAGTGATGGGTGCATCCGCTGGAAATATCCTGCAGCTGATCACGCATGATTTTGTTAAACTTATTCTCATTGCTATTGTGGTGGCCATTCCGCTTGCCTGGTACTTCATGAACAAATGGCTGGCAGGTTTTGCCTTCAGCATTGAGATAGAATGGTGGTGGCTGGCCGGCGCAGGCCTGCTGGCGTTATTGGTAGCTTTATGTACCATTGGATATCAATCGTTGAAAGCAGCATTCACTCACCCGATAAGATCTCTTAAATCCGAATAACAATTGTAGTATGCTAATAAACTATATTAAGATAGCGTGGAGGAACCTTTGGAATAACAAAGTGTTTGGCGTGATCAATATTGCAGGCTTAACGTTTGGTTTAACCTGCTGTATGTTTATTTTGCTTTGGGTTGCCAATGAATGGAGCTATAACTGCTACCATGAGAAACTGCCTGATATCTACCAGGTATATGAGAATCAGTATTATGCCAATAATGAAATTCTCACCGTAAATGCCACACCCGGCCCTTTGGCTGATCAGCTGAAAGCGGAGATCCCCGGTATCCTGAAAGCAGCAGCACTCTCTCCGGTTTCAGAGAAGTTACTGGCAGTAGGGGAGAAAGGATATAAAAGCGGGGGGCAATATGCCAATAATGATGTTTTCCAGGTGTTCACCTTTCCGTTCATTGACGGCGATCCTGCCAAAGCATTGCTGGGCCCTAATGATATTGTACTCTCTGAGAAAACAGCTCTTAATTTATTTGGAGACAGTAAAGTGGTAGGCAAAACGGTGAGGCTGAACAATAAGGAAGATTATATGGTGGTGGGTGTGATGAAAAACCTGCCTGAGAATTCTTCTTTAAAATTCGAATGGCTGTTGCCCAGGGAACGGTATGAGCAGGAATATGACTGGCTGAAAACCTGGTCAGCAAATGCACCCCGTACTTATATACTGATAGATCCTAAAGCAGATATCGCAGGAATAAATGCAAAAGTAAAAGGGATCATACAACGTAACCTAAAGGATTCTAAAACGGAAGTATTCCTGTATCCTTATAAAGATACTTACCTGGAAGGCCGTTTTGATAAAGGAAAGATCGATGGCGGGCGTATTGAATATGTTCAGCTCTTTATCATTATTGCCATTTTTGTTCTGCTGATAGCCTGCATCAACTTTATGAACCTTTCTACCGCAAGAGCATTGCAGCGCAGTAAAGAAGTAGGTGTACGTAAAAGTATCGGCGCAGGTAAAGGAACACTGATCTCGCAGTTCCTGGGAGAATCTTTTGCCCTTGTGTTCATTGCCACCGCCCTTTCCTTGTTATTGGTATGGGTTTTATTGCCTTCTTTTGAAAAAATGGTGAATATTAGTTTATCAGTTCCCTTGTTCACTTGGTACAACATACTGGCATTGCTGGTCCTTGCCCTGTTCACAGGTTTTGTGGCAGGCAGTTATCCCGCATTTTACCTTTCCTCCCTGAATGCAGTGACCACCTTAAAAGGGGGGATGTTAAGACTGAAGTCGAGTGCCATATGGCTGCGGAAAGGATTAGTGGTTTTCCAGTTCGTGGTATCCACCGTATTGATCGTTGCTGCCGTTCTCATCTATCAGCAGATAAGTTTTATTAAGAACCGTAACCTTGGTTTGAACAAAGACCAGGTGCTTTGGTTCTTTAATGAAGGCTCCATGGTAAATGATCTGAGGCCATTTAGAAATGCATTGCTGGGCATGCCGGGTGTGGAAGCTGTTTCAGATGCAGACCAGTTGCCCATCAGGGTAGGCAGCAATTTTTCAGGGGTTAGCTGGAAAGGGAAAAACCCGGATGAAACCGTTTTGTTCGATAACCTGCTGGCAGGGTATGATCTGCAAAAAACAATGCAGTTGCAAATGGCAGAAGGCAGAACTTTTTCACCTGAATTTGCAACGGATACGAATGGTATTGTGATCAATGAAACCGCAGCCAAGGTAATGTCTTTGAAACCACCTTATGTAGGCCAGATCATAACAATAGATGATGAACAGCAGTTACCGATAATTGGCGTAACCAGGGATTTCTCCAGCAATCACCTTGGAAGAAAAGTAGCACCTATGGTCATCCGCTATCGCAGTGCAAAGAATAAATTCGTACTCGTACGGGTTAAACCGGACCAGGTGGAGACGGCTATCGGCAGCATCGAAAAAGTATTCAGGCAGTTTAACCCGCAATATCCTTTCGAAATAAAATACATGGACGCATCCTTTGCAGACTTGTATAAAAGCGAACAGATGATAGGAAGGTTGTCTGCCGCCTTCACTGCCCTGGCCATTTTCATTGCCTGCCTTGGTTTGTTTGGCCTGGCCACTTTCACGGCACAGCAGCGTACAAAAGAGATAGGTATCAGAAAAGTGCTGGGTGCCAGTATTATACAGATCCTGACCTTATTAAGCAAAGACTTCATCCGGTTGGTGCTGATCGCTGTAGGGATCGCCCTGCCGCTGGCTGCTTATTTTATGGATGGCTGGTTGAACAAGTTTGCCTATCATATCGATATTTCCTGGTGGGTATATGTAGCCACAGGATTGCTGGCTATTGTACTGGCAATGCTTACCGTAAGTTATCAGTCTGTCAGAACAGCAAGAATGAATCCTGTTAAATCTCTAAGATCAGAATAACATGTTTAAAAACTATCTTAAAATAGCCTGGCGCAATATCTGGAAATCAAAACAGGTTTCTGCTGTCAATATTATTGGGATGAGTGTTGCCATTGCAGCAGCATTGTTATTGTGCTTCACTGTTTACAGTGAATTCTCCTATGATAATTTCCATGCGAATAAAAAGGACCTGTACCAGCTTTATTACAGCGAGGCACGTGCAGAAGGGCCGCGTACTCATCTTTCCACTCCCATTCCTTTAGCTCCGGCAATGAAAGAGGAAATGCCGGGTGTGGTGAATATTGCGAGAGTGGCCAACGATGCAGCAGGTATCCGTATTGCTAATGGAGAAGTACAGTCCATCGGCATCAATTGTGTGGACAGCTCTTTCCTGCGCATGTTTACATTCCCGGCCGTCAGCGGTAATTTGCGGCTGGGGCTCAATGACGCCATTATCACGGAAGAAACGGCTGCGAAGCTTTTTAAGAAAGAAGATCCTGTAGGCAAAACAGTGTCCATTAACCAGGGAGATGGCTGGCAGGCCTTTACCGTTTCTGCCGTAGTGAAAGATATACCCGATAATTCCAGTATTAATTTTGATGTATTGCTCCGCCTTGAAAGGGTGACAGATTATGCAGGTAACAAAGATGAATGGGGTCACTCCAACCTCTATACCTTCGCACAATTAACACCGGGGGTTGCCAGTGAAGAGATGGAAAAGAGAAGTATAGCCCTTACGAAAAAATACTATGCGGAGGATGTTGATAAATATAAGAAGGCAGGTGCAAAAGCAGATAAGTACGGGGCTTATATGCATATTGGGTTCATCCCCATGGAAGAGGTGCACTTAACAGAGAACGGCCAGAAGAATACCGGCAGGGTGATGATGTTGTATATGTTATTGTTCATTGCGGCATTCCTGCTTTTTATCGCCAGCATCAACTTTATTAACCTAAGCATGGCCAGGGCCTTTATGCGTGCAAAAGAAGTGGGCATGCGTAAAGCACTGGGTGCCGCTAAATTCCAGCTGGCCCTGCAGTTAAGCGGGGAAGCCATGGTGTTGTTCTTCCTTTCTCTCTTATTAGGATTAGGCTTAGCCTACATTGTTATGCCTACTTATAATGCGGTGCTGCGATATCATCTCTCTTTCGGAATATTGAAAGACCCGGGGGTAATAGCTGGTATGGCAATAGTGTTCTTATTGATCTCCATCCTGGCTGGTGGTTATCCTTCACTAGTATTGGCACGGGCTAAAACCCTGCAGGTATTAAAAGGAAAGATCAACTCTGGCAGGAATAATTACTTCCGCAATTCCCTTATCGTTACCCAGTTTGTATTTTCCAGTTTGCTGATCTGCTGTACTATCATAGCCTGGCAGCAGATGAATTTCCTGAAAAATAAATCATTGGGCTTTAACACACATGAAGTGGTGAGCATTCCTGTGGGCAATGAAGTAAATAGTGAGCAGCTCCTGGAAAGAATGAAAGCAAAACTCGCGCAGCAACCCGGTATCCTCAGTATTTCCGCAGCCAGGAGCAATCTGGGCCGCGGCCGTGATGGCAGCATATCTACTTCCGTTGTTGGTTTCTCTTACAAAAACCAGGAGTTGATGACCAACCTGCAGTTCGTTTCGTACGATTATCTTAAAACCATGGATATAAAGCTACTGGCAGGCCGTGAATTCAGTCCGCAGATGGCAGATTCCAGCAGCATCATTATCAACGAAAGGATGGCGCTGCAATTAGGCGTGAAGGATATAGAAGGGTTTACCGTACGTTTTGAAGAAGATGGGCCTGTGTACAGTGTAATAGGGATCATGAAGGATTATCACTTTCAATCTCTGCACCGGAAGATAGAACCGCTTACATTATCACTGAACAATGAAGGACGCCCTTCCAACTATATTTTTATAAAAACGGCGCCAGGCAGCCTCGAGGCTTCTATGGAAACGATCGAAAGTGAGTGGAAAGCTGCTGCGCCCGGCCCTTTCCTGGGCTCCTTTGTGGATGAGAATACAGACCGGCAGTACAAAGGAGATAAAGTACTTGCAAAGATCTTCATAAGTGGTGCGGTGATCACTATCATCATTTCCTGCATGGGATTGTTTGCCATTGCATTGATCGCTATTGGTCAGCGCAATAAAGAGATTGGCATCCGCAAGGTTTTAGGCGCCGGCGTCCTCACAATTACTGCGCTGATATCGCGGGATTTCCTGAAATTAGTAATATTGGCCATCCTCATAGCTACACCCATCGCCTGGTTTGTGATGAATAAGTGGCTGGAGATCTATGCCTATAGTATAAACATCAGTTGGTGGGTCTTTCTGCTGGCCGGGTTACTGGCCATCAGCATAGCCGCCATCACGGTAAGTTTTCAAACCATCAGGGCTGCCCTGATGAACCCTGTAAAAGCATTACGTTCAGAATAAAATATTTAACACGATCATGATTCAACTACGCAACATTACAAAGCACTACCCGGTAGGGTTTGGCAAACATGAAATTTTAAAGGATGTGAACCTGGTTATTCACGAAGGAGAGTTTGTGTCTATCATGGGCCCATCCGGCTCCGGGAAGTCTACATTGTTGCATATCCTGGGTCTGCTGGAAGAACCCTCCGATGGGCAATACCTGTTCCAGGGAGAACTGGTGAATAAGATGAACGACAAAAAACGGACACAGCTTCACCGGGGTACCATAGGTTTTGTATTCCAGGCCTATCACCTGATAGATGAACTCACTGTATATGAAAATATAGAAACACCATTATTATATAAGGACATGCCCTCCTCCGAACGCAAAAGCCGCGTGGCGGATATACTTGACAGGTTTAATATGGTGGCTAAAAAAGACCTGTTCCCCAACCAGCTTTCCGGGGGCCAGCAACAGCTGGTGGGAATTGCACGGGCCATTGTAGCCGAACCCGCTGTGATCTTTGCAGATGAACCAACCGGAAACCTGCACTCAGATCAGGCTAAGGTGATCATGGAACTGTTCGCAGAACTGAATAAAAAAGATGGTATCACCATCGTACAGGTTACCCATTCAGATACGAACGCCGAATTCGGAAACCGGATCATCCGGATTATGGACGGTAAGGTGGAATAAAACACTTTTACATTTTCCGCTATCTAAAAACTCATCATATGATGTTTTGCCTTAAATTCGTGTGGCCCTGTGCCACACCTACTAAAAAATTGCCATTTATCAAGAACTGGGGAATGGTGTCATATCAATTAATATATTTTTGTCAGGCTATGAATAAAAAGTCCCTTGCAATCGCATCAATACTGGCTTTGCTGCTGTTTGGCAACCCTCGCAATGTGGCTGCGCAGGATAACTGGACGTATCAGCGGGCGCTGGACTATGCGTTGAGCCATAACCTCACGGTTCAGCAAAGTGTGCTGCAGAAAAGGCTTGCGGAGTTAACCCTGAAGCAGAACCAGATGGCAAGGCTCCCTACCTTAAACGGCGGGGCAAGTGGTGAATACCGCTTTGGACGGAACATTTCGTTTGAATCAAATACTTATGTAAATACGGCGAACTTCAGTAGCGGGGTAAGCCTGAATACCGGGGTGGACCTTTTTGGCTGGTTCACAAAACAGAACACAGTAGCCGCCAGTAAGTACCAGGTATATGCCAGTAATTTTTTACTGGAAAGAGCCCGGAACGATATGGGCGTAAACGTGGCCAATGCTTTTTTACAGATCCTGCTGGCCAACGAGCAGGTAAAGATCAGTAAATCTCAGGTGGACCTTAGTATGGCCCAGCTGGAAAATACCAAGAAACTGGTAGCCGCAGGTTCCGTACCGGAAAGCAACCAGGCGGACCTGGAAGCCCAGCTGGCAAGGGATAGTTCTACACTGGTGGCTGCACAAAACACCAGTATCGTCAACGTGCTGCAGATGAAAGCTTTGCTAAACCTGGATTTTGCAGTGCCTTTTGTAGTGGAATTACCGGAAAACATTGAACGCATACCTGTGCTGAATTTATGGGAAACAGCACCTGAAATGGTATACAGTGCCGCTTTGGCCTCATACCCTCAATACCGTGCAGATTCCATGTATGTAAAAGCAGCCAACAGGTCCCTGGCCTCTGCAAGAGGAGCGATGTATCCAAACCTCAGCCTTTCCGCCGGGATCAATACCAGTTATGCCAATACCATCAAAGAAGGCTTTGGGCCCATCACTACAGGAACACAAACGATCGGATACCTGAAGAACGATCCTACTTCTCTGGTAGAGACCCCCACCTCTTCACAGGCAAGAAGAACGGTGCCTTTTGGTGATCAGCTAAGTAATAACTTTGGCCAGAACGTAGGCCTGAGCCTGAGCATTCCAATTTTCAACGGATGGAGGGCTCGCGGTAATGTAGAACGTGCTAAAATTGATGTGCAGGACAGACAACTTACATTAGATATCAACCGCCAGAAGCTTCGTCAGGATGTTTACACGGCCCATGCGAATGCGGTAGGAGCTTTCCAGAAATACCAGGCGGCCATTACCACTGAACGTGCATCGCAAAAAGCTTATGACTTTGCTACCAAACGTTTCAATGTTGGTTTAATGAATACCGTAGAGTATATTACTACACAAACGAACCTGTTTAAAGCGCAGATTGACAAAGTATCTGCCCTATACGACTATATTTTCAAAATTAAATTACTCGAATTCTATCGCGATCAACGCATAACGCTATAGCGGGGATCGGACACAGAAATAAATGCGCATATGAAGAAGAAACTGCTTTACTGGATAATCGGCGGCCTTGTGGTCCTTATTGTGATCCTCGCCGTGGTCAAAGGATCAGGCAATGATGAAGGCACTAAAGTTGCCACAGATAAAGCTGCCAAAAAAGATATCATTGAAGTGGTT
The DNA here is from genome assembly GCF_039545795.1 of Chitinophaga niabensis. Lineage (NCBI taxonomy): Bacteria > Pseudomonadati > Bacteroidota > Chitinophagia > Chitinophagales > Chitinophagaceae > Chitinophaga > Chitinophaga niabensis. The sequence continues at coordinate 6,461,864 of NZ_CP154260.1, forward strand.
TCTGCCAGTGGAAAAGTGTATCCTGAAATTGAAGTGAAAGTAAGCTCCGATGTATCAGGTGAGATCACAGACCTCCTGGTGCTGGAAGGAGATTCCGTGCAAAAAGGGCAGGTACTGGCGCGCATTTATGCAGATGTATATGGTTCCATGAGAGACCGTGCTGCTGCTGCCGTTAGTCAGTCTGAAGCAGAACTGGCCAATAGCACTGCTGGATTGAATGCCTTCAAAGCCAGGCTGGACCAGGCAAAATTTGCTTTCGACCGTAACATGGAACTGCATAAGCAAAAAGTTATTTCCAAATCAGAATTTGAAACTGCCGAGGCTACTTATAAGTCAGCCCTGGCGGATTATAATGCTGCCGCCCAAAGGATCAACAGCAGCAAGTTTGCTGTGGCCAGTGCACAGGCCAACCTCACAGAAGCCAATAAGAACCTTGGCCGTACCACTATCCTGTCTCCCATGTCAGGCTCTGTTTCTCTTTTATCTGTAAAGAAAGGAGAGCGCGTGGTAGGTACCGCACAAATGACCGGTACGGAAATGTTGCGCATCGCAGATATGAGCACCATGGAAGTGCAGGTGGATGTTGGAGAAAACGATATTCCTAAAGTAAAGTTCGGCGATTCCGCCATCATTGAAATAGATGCATATAATAACCGCAAGTTCAAAGGTGTGGTAACACAGATTGCCAGCTCCAGCAAAGGTGCGGCCACTTCAGCTACCACTTCTGCCGAGCAGGTGACCAATTACATCGTACACATTCGTATTGCGCCATCTTCTTATACAGACCTGGAAGTCATCTCCAACGGAAAGAACCGCCGGTTCCCGTTCCGCCCCGGAATGAGTGCCAGCGTGGATATTCAGACGCGTACGGAGAAACAGGTATTGTCTATTCCTATCAATGCCGTAACCACCCGTAACCCGGAAGATACCGGCAAAGCTAAAAAAGCAGATAAGGATGCACCTGCACCTCCTTCTGAGAATACAGGAGAAGCTAAAAAAGACTTCAAAGAAGTGGTATTCGTACTGCAGAAAGATAATACCGTGAAAATGGTGGAAGTGACCACCGGCATTCAGGATGATACCAATATCGAGATCAAAACCGGTCTGAAAGAAGGAGAGGAAGTGATCAGCGGACCTTACACGGCGATCTCCAAAACCCTGGAAAACGGAAAGAAAGTAAAAGTAGTGCCTAAGGCACAGCTCTTCGAAGGCACAAAGAAATAAGCAGATTGATATAGGAAGCAGGCATGCCGTAAATGGTATGCCTGCTTTTTTATATCCCCCAATGGGCCATAGCCCGTTGATTTTTTTTACATTGCAGGAAATTTGGAAAGTTGAGCATGGGTAATCATATCGGCATTATTGGAAGCGGCAGTTGGGCCACCGCGTTGGCTAAGATACTGACAGACAACAACCAGCACATTCATTGGTGGATCCGTAACGAGGAAACCATCCGCCACATGCAGTTACGGCACCATAACAAACATTATCTCACATCTGTATACTTCGATACCAGCCTGTTGCAATTGAACAACGATCTGGCAGAAGTGGTGAAAGCCAGCGATATTATTATCCTGGCCGTTCCATCTGCCTTCCTTCGTACCGTTTTGGAAACCCTGGCCCCTGACGCATTTGCAGGTAAAAAGGTGGTTTGCGCCATCAAAGGCCTGGTTCCGGGAACCAACCAACTGATCAATGATTACCTGGCAGATGTATTTAAACTCCCGCTGGAACAATATTTCACCATCACCGGTCCCTGTCATGCGGAAGAAGTGGCCAGCGAAAAGCTTTCCTATCTTACCTTCTCCGGTATCAATGCCGCAGAAACAGAAACAATGGCTGCCAGGTTCAATACAGAATACCTGCAAACCATTGTCAACAAAGATGTGATGGGCGTACAGTTTGCATCCGTGCTCAAGAACATTTATGCGATGGGAGCCGGGATTGCACATGGGCTGGAATATGGGGACAATTTCCTGAGCGTATTCATCACCAACTGTTTCCGCGAAATGCAGGAATTCCTGGAAAAATATGAACAATACCAGGCCGGCACAGGAAAAGAAGTGACCGTACATAATTATAATGCCAGCGCATACCTGGGAGATCTGCTGGTGACCTGTTATTCCTTACACAGCCGTAACCGTACATTCGGCAATATGATCGGTAAAGGCTATACGGTAAAAGCCGCACAGCTGGAATTGAATATGATTGCCGAAGGATACTATGCCAGCCGTTGCATCTTTGAGATCAATGAAGAGATCGGGGCTTATATGCCCATCGCACAAAAAGTATATGCTATCCTCTGGGAGCAGATGCGTACGGAAGAAGCTTTCCTGGAACTGGAAAAAGGATTGATCTAGAAAAACATAGCTGCAGCGATGCCATCTGCAAAAAACTTCCCTTCCCGGGTAAGCTTTAGTATCGGGCCTTCCTGTTTCATCCATCCTTTATCAATAAACTCTTTCCCGGCAATCAGCAACTGCCGCTGTTTGTCCTGCCCATATTGATCAGCTACCTTATCAAGGTTACAGCCGGCTTCCGTTCGGAGGGAGATCATAATGTATTCATTCAGGGCCATCTTGGGGCTGAGCATTTCTTTCTCAAAGGGTATGGCCCCCTTGCGGATACCTTGTATATATAATGAATTATTGGCCACATTCCATTGGCGGGAATAACCGTTGAAAGAGTGTGCGGAAGGGCCGAGACCTAAATAAGGTTTGCCCTGCCAGTAACTGCTGTTATGTTTGGATCGTTTACCCGGTAAGGCAAAGTTCGAGATCTCGTAATGCTCGTAACCTGCCGCCTCCAACCATTCCATGAGCATTTCAAAATGCTGTGCAGCCTTGTCCGGATCAATGGCAGGGATCTTTTTCCGCTGTATAAAATGGTCCAGCGCAGTGCCGGGTTCAACCGTAAGGGCATAACAGGACAGATGGGGAATGCCCAGTGATACCGCTTTTGAAACATTTTTTGCCCAGCGCTCATTGGTTAAAGTGGGGCCGCCATAGATGAGGTCGATGCTGATATTGTCAAAGCCCGTTTTCTTAGCAAGCTCCAGGCAACTGATAGCCTGTTCTGCATTGTGGGCACGGTTCATCCAGCGGAGGTCTTCCTCAAAAAATGATTGAATGCCAATGCTGAGACGGTTAACGCCGGCATCATAAAGACCTTCCAATACCCTGGCACTGAGATCATCCGGATTGGCTTCCAGGGTTATTTCAGCATCCTCACTGATGGAATAATGTGAACGGAGGGATTCCAGCAAAGCGGAAATATCTCCGGGGGATAGCAGGCTGGGCGTGCCGCCGCCAAAATATATCGTCTGAACTGTTTGGCCTATCAGGTATTCTTTCTGCATGCCCGCCTCCAGTATCAGGCATTGGACCATCTCTTCACGGTGTTGCAGGGAAGTGGAAAAATGAAAATTGCAATAGTGGCATGCTTTTTTACAAAAAGGAATATGAAGATAGATACCTGCCATGAGTCGTTTTAAGAAAGAATTGCTGAGATTATTTGCAAACCTCGAAAATACATGTGAGTTTTGTTGATATTTTTGGAACAAGAATAGTTAATTGCATAGCGTTTACTAAACAAAACAAATCGTTGCGAACCTGGTTGTTGTTTTTCCTGATCATGCATTGTTCATTGCTTGTGTTAGCACAGGCTGATACTACCGTTTCCGTTGTTGCGCCTAAAAAGCCCGTCAAAACCAGCGTTAACAAAGGTAAAGCAGATTCTTTGTTGAAGGCAGCGGTAATTCCGGCTGACTCCATTCCAGCAGTGCCGGCGCCAAAGATACATGCTTACGATACCGTTATGCAGGGTCTTGCGAAAAGGATACCTTATCTTAATACAGAAGGGAAGCCCCTGCAGTACGACATTAACCCCCTTCGTTCCAATAAACAGCAGGACTGGCTGATCTACCTGGTGGGTGGTGTATTGCTGCTTTTAGGGATCATCCGTACCTCATATCTAAAATATTTTACAGACCTCTTCAGGGCTTTCCTGAATCCAACCCTGAGCCAGCGGCAGTTGAAAGACCAGCTGTCACAGTCGCCTTTCCCCAACTTTTTGCTGAATGCCTTTTTTGTGGTGAGCCTGGGCGTATACCTTTACCTGCTGATGTACCGCCTGAATTATACCACCGCTGCCATTGCCTGGATGTTGATTCCCGGCCTGGTATTACTGGTAGGCGCCATATATGTAGTGAAATACATTGTACTGCGTTTTTGTGGCTGGCTCTTCGGAAATGAGGAATTAATAGACGCTTATGTGTTTATTTTATACCTGATCAATAAAGTATTGGGAATAATGTTGGCGCCATTTTTAGTGATACTGGCCTTTTGTGATCCCGGCATCGCCACTGCCAGCCTGTATATATCAATATTCTTTATAGTATTACTGGTAATTTACAGGTACGTAAGGTCTTATTCCCTGGTAAGGCAGTATCTGTCTTTTAGCAAATTGCATTTTTTTCTTTACCTTTGCGCATTCGAAGTAGTGCCGGTTTTAATAATTACAAAGGTACTATTGATTTGGTTAACTGGTAATCCGTAAGATTACTGCTATTGTTAACACAAGAGCAAATTACGTATGATAAAAGGCGGGCCAAAAAAAGATTCGCAGGTAAAACAACTAACGATCCTAATTTCCCAACCTAAGCCAGAGACAGAGAAATCACCTTATTTCGACTTAGCTAAGAAATTCAATGTTCGGTTGGATTTTCATCCTTTTATTCGGGTAGAAGGCGTGCCAGGTAAGGACTTCCGGAAGCAAAAAGTGGATATTATCACCTATACGGCGGTGATATTCACGAGCCGAAACTCTGTTGATCACTTCTTCCGCGTATGCGAAGAATTGAAAGTGAAGGTGTCCCAGGATTGCAAGTACTTCTGTATTACAGAAGCAGTTGCGTTGTATCTGCAAAAATTCATCCTCTACCGCAAACGCAAAGTGTTTTATGGTGCCGATGGCTCTACAAAGAGCCTGTTGGAAGTGATGAACAAGCACAGGGAGAACGAAAAGTTCCTTTTCCCGAGCTCAGACAGTCAGAAGAAAGACATTGAAGAATGGCTGAAAGCCAGCAAGTGCGAGTATGCAACTGCCTCTTTGTACAAGACCGTTTCCAACGATGTCAAAGAAGTGTTGTCGCAAACAGAATACGATATGATCGTGTTCTTTAGCCCTTCCGGTGTAAAATCACTCTTCGAGAACATGCCGAAGTTCAAACAGAACGGCACACACATCGGGGCGTTTGGTCCTTCCACTTCCGCTGCGGTGGAAGAAGCAGGTCTGAGGCTGGATGTGAAAGCTCCGGCACCACAAGCGCCATCAATGGTGGCTGCGCTGGAACAGTTCCTTACAGGATTGAACAAGAAATAAGAAACAACAGTATAAAAAAATTGGGGAGCATTCGCAGGAATGCTCCCTTTTTCATTTATTTTCGCTCCGGACCTGAATTTAATCATGACTATGAACCGCTTAGGCAAGGAAACCAGCCCTTACCTGCTCCAACACGCACACAACCCCGTAAACTGGTATCCCTGGGGTGAAGAGGCTTTGCAGCTTGCAGAGCAGCAGGATAAGCCGATCCTTGTAAGCATTGGTTATGCCGCCTGCCACTGGTGCCATGTGATGGAACGGGAAAGCTTCGAAGATGAAGCTACAGCCAGCATCATGAATGAACACTTTATCAATATAAAAATAGACCGGGAAGAACGCCCGGACATTGATCATATTTATATGGATGCCCTGCAGGCCATGAGCAGTTCCGGCGGATGGCCCCTGAACATGTTCCTCCTGCCTAACCGCCGTCCTTTTTATGGCGGCACTTATTTCCCTCCGCAGAAAGCCTATAACCGGCCCTCCTGGAAAGAAGTACTGCTGGCCGTTTCAGATGCTTTCAAAACCAAACGGAAAGACCTGGAAGACCAGGCTTCCAACCTCACAGAACACCTTCATCAAAGCAACCAGTTTGGCATGGAAACAGTGAATAAACTGTTGCCGAAAGAAGAAATGTTCAGCCAGGCAGAATGCGATGCCATAGTGCTGGCCATTATGGGCCAGGCGGATAAAGAATGGGGTGGATTTGGCCGTGCGCCTAAGTTTCCGGGTTCTTTCACCATCCAATACCTCCTGCGCTATAACCGCAGGAAAAAAGATGATGCCGCTTTACAGCAGGCATTATTGTCCCTGGACAAAATGATAGCCGGAGGGATCTATGATCAGCTGGGTGGCGGGTTTTCAAGATATTCTACAGACGAGCAATGGCTGGCCCCGCATTTTGAAAAGATGCTGTACGACAATGCCCTGCTCACCGATACACTCTGTGAAGCTTATCAGCTCACCGGTAACAAAGCTTACGCAGCAACCATAGAACACACCCTGGCCTTTATCCAGCGGGAAATGACTTCTCCGGAAGGAGGCTTCTATGCTGCGCTGGACGCGGATTCTGAGGGAGTGGAAGGGAAGTTTTATGTATGGAGCCTGGAAGAAATAGAAACAGTACTGGGAAAAGATGCGCCCGCATTCTGCGCTTACTATGATGTAAAACGCGAGGGCAACTGGGAAGATCATAATATTTTATGGATCCCTGTTCCTCCTGAAAAGTCAGAAACCCTGGAAGCATTAATGGCAGAGTGCAGGGCTAAACTGATGGCTGTCAGGGACCAGCGGATCCGCCCTGGTTTGGATGATAAGATCCTGCTGGGCTGGAATGCACTGATGATCCATGCCTGCTGTAAAGCCTATGCCGCGTTGGGAAATAAAGAATACCTGGGGATGGCGGAAAATGCCATGGCATGTGTCTGGGAAAAAATGAAGAAGCCCGGGGCATCCCTTGCATTCTGGCATACGTATAAACAAGGGGATGCGCGTTACCCCGCTTTTTTAGATGATTATGCCTATCTTATACGCGCACTCATTGCTTTACAGGAAGTTACCGGAGAATTGGACTGGCTCCGGAAAGCAAAAGATTTAACACATTTTGTGGTTGAACAATTTGGAGACGAAACTTCGCGTTATTTCTATTACACTGCATCCGGTCAGCAAGATGTTATCGTACGTAAGAAAGAAGTGTATGACGGAGCAGTACCCAGCGGAAATGCAATCATGGCACATAATCTCTGGCACCTTTCCATCGTTTTTGATAATAAGGAATGGGCAGACAGAGCACTGGGCATGACGGCAAGCCTGGCCCAATCCGTTACCCGTTACCCTACTTCCTTCGGGATCTGGGCAGCAATGATCCTCCGGATCGTACAGGGAACAAAGGAGCTGGCTGTGGCAGGAGCGGGGTATAAAGAGCAAATGAGCGAGATTAATAAACTGTATATTCCCGGTAAAGTGTTGGTGGGAGCGGATGCAGACCAAAAAGACATGCCGCTTTTGCAACAAAGAACGCAGGCCGGAAAAACACTGATATACCTATGTGAAGATTATCATTGTATGAAACCTGCAGAAGATATATCAGAAATACTTAATTTAATATGATATTTGTTGTAAATTGCTATCCCTTTGATTAATTTAGTGTTAACGAGAAAATTAGGACATTGGATATTCACAAATAAGTATTATATTTATATTGTATGTGTCTATAGCCTTGAGGGGCAAGAGTTTACGATATCCCCAAAAAGATATCTCGCCATGGTTAATTATTAAAAGGAGTGGACAATTACATAATAAAATGTTAAAACCAACGTTTAAATGTGTTACCGAGACCGAAGATGTTGAATTGAAAAAGTTGGCTGAAAACTAACTACGGATTAAAATTAATTATTACATTTGCTATCTTTCTGATAAACAACCAGGTGAAAAGTGTGACTAAAAAGATATCAGGCGTGTTGGCCATAACATCTGGCAGGTTCAAGAAAAATCGTATTCTAATGAAAGTCACCCTTATGAAGCTTAATTATTGTAGTGCGATGCTGGTTGTACTGCTGCCGGTATTGCTGGCCAGTTGCGGTGGTGGTAAGACCCCAAAGAACGCACAGGGACAGCTGATAGGTGTTAGTCCAAGACCAAAGTACTCCCCCCCTGTACCTTACGGAATGGTGTATGTGCCTTCCGGAACCTTTCACATGGGTCCGAGTGATGAGGATGTAAACTATGCTTACACAGCAAGGAACAAATCCATTTCTATCTCCGGTTTCTACATGGATGCCACCGAGATCACGAACAACGAATACCGTCAGTTCGTAAACTGGGTAACGGACTCCATTGCACATATCCTGTTGGGGCATGTGAAGAATGTAGACGGACAGGACTACATCGACTGGAAACAGAAGATCAACTGGAAGGACAAAGCCACCTACGAAAAAGTAGACGCTATGATCTATTCAGCAGATGATCGCCTGTACGGCCGTAAAGAGATAGATGTACGTAAACTGCTGTACCACCAGGAAACATTTAACTGGGAGAAAGCAAAACAGCGTGAGCTCAAGGATAAACCCCGTTCTACTTTCATTGAAAGAAAAGATGTGGCCATCTATCCTGATACTTTGTGCTGGATCCGCGACTTCTCTTATGCTTATAATGAGCCGATGACCCGGATGTATTTCTGGCACCCGGCATTTGATAACTATCCGGTAGTGGGAGTTACCTGGCACCAGGCAAATTCCTTCTGCGAATGGCGGAGTAAATTCTGGGAAGATTACCGTATCTCCAAGAAGCAATTCACGGAAGATAAATTCCAGTTACCTTCTGAGGCACAATGGGAATATGCAGCCCGTGGCGGTCGTGAACAAGCACCATATCCATGGGGTGGTTACTACCTGCGTAACAAAAAAGGTTGTCTCCTCGCTAACTTCAAACCCGGCCGTGGTAACTATCCTGAAGATGGTGGTTTCTACACCGTACGCGCAGATGCTTACTGGCCGAACGATTACGGCTTATACAACATGGCTGGTAACGTAGCAGAATGGACACAGGACATCTTCTATCAAAATGCTTATTCTTTCACATCCGATATGAACCCTTATCTGAAAATGGACATTCCGGATAACGCAGCACCAAAGATGAAACGTAAAACCGTTAGAGGTGGCAGCTGGAAAGACATAGGATACTTCCTGCAAAATGGTACCCGTTCTTACGAGTATCAGGACAGTGCCAAATCATACATCGGCTTCCGCTGTACGATCGCTTTCCTGAGCAGGTCTAAAAATGACTTTAACAGAAAATAGGAATGAATAGCTAATCCTCTGAAAAATCACAGACATGGCACATTTGAAAAGAGCTTTTTACCTTTTAATCACCATAAATAAATTTTAACCTATGGCTATGAATCCTAACACAGCGAAATGGCTAAACTTCTTTGTATGTATCGGCGCATCTGTCGTGATCATCGGAGCATTGTTTAAAATCCAACACTGGCCAGGCGCTGACGTAGCGCTGATCCTCGGATTGAGTGTTGAAGCAGCGATCTTCTTTGCATATGCATTCGTTCCGGATGACCATGCACCGGCACCTAAAACTGCAGTAGCAGGTGGTAGCCCCGCATTGGCAGGAATGGACAAAATGCTGCAGGAAGCAGACATTACGCCAACTAACCTGGCACGCCTGAGCGAAAACTTCTCTAAACTTGGTACCACCGTAGATAAAATGCGGGATATCAGTGACGTGGTTGCAGCTACAGGAGACTACACGCAAAAAACACGCGAAGCGTCTATTGCTATCGGTTCTGTAACTCAGGCTTACACGAGCGCAGCACAAGCCGTTTCCAGCTTTAATAATGCATCCGAATCTACCCGCCACTTCCACGATCAGGTACAATCAATGACCAAAAACCTGGCTTCATTGAACGCCATCTATGAACTGGAACTGCAGGATACCAATAACCACCTCAAAGCTATGAACAGCTTCTACAGCAATCTGTTGAACGCTTCCCAGGCTATGAGCGGCAGTGTTGAAGATGCTAAGAAAACACAAGAGCAGATCTCTTTGCTCGCACGTAATCTTGGTAACCTCAATACCGTTTATGGTAACATGCTGACTGCAATGCAGGGCAGATAAGGTAACGCAATAGTGACCCAAACAAGATCATTCATTAAAAACTTGTAATCAACTATGGCTTTACCTAAAGATCCCAGGCAGAAGATGATCAACTTCATGTACCTGGTGCTAACAGCTATGTTAGCTATGAACGTATCCGCCGAAATTTTGAACGCTTTTGATATCGTTAATGATTCAATCAGAACTTCTAATAATTCTATTGAAAGTAAAAACACTGTTACCTATAAACAGTTCGCCAAATTAATGGCATCTGATGCTGCTAAAGTTGGTCCGCTTAATGAAAAAGCAAACAAGGTAAGATCCTTGTCAGCCGCAGCCTATACCTATATCGAAAATCTTAAGAATGAAATCATTAAGGAAAGCGGTGGCCTTAATGAACACAAAGAAATAAAAGGAAAGGATAACCTGGACGCGGCAACCCGCGTAATGGAAAATCAAAAGAAAGGCCCTGCCCTGGAAAAGGAACTGGCCGGCCTGCGCAAGTCTATGCTGGACCTCATCAATCCTAAGGACCGCGCTGCTTTTGAAGCTAACCTTCCCCTGCAGATCATTGAGCCTCCACAAAAAGGACCAGCTAAGAAAACCTGGACAACCTACCACTTTAACATGGTGCCCAGCATTGCAGCTATCACCATCCTTGGTAAGTTCCAGAACGATATCAAGAACTCAGAAGCAATGATCATCGATAAACTGCTGAAAGAAGTATCTGAAGATGACTTCGTTTTCGATAAACTGGAAGCATTCGTATCATTGAACTCTAAGAACTTCACTACCGGTCAGACCCTCGAAGCAAAAGTAGTAATGGGTGCTTACAGCAGTACTGTAAACCCTACTATCATCATCAACGGCCAACCCGTTTCAGCTTCTGAAGGTAAAGGTGTTTACACCACTACTGTAGGCGGCATCGGTGAACACACTATTTCCGGTGTGGTGGAACTGATCAAACCTAACGGTCAGAAAGTAACAAGCCCTTTCACAGAGACGTATAAAGTTGGTGCATCTGCTACCTCTATCTCTGCTGATAAAATGAACGTACTGTACATCGCTCTGCAAAACCCCATCACCATTACGGCGGCTGGCGTTCCTGCAGAAAAGATCCAGGCTTCTATCAGCGGCGGCGGTGGTTCTATCACCAAAAGAGGCCCCGGTGAGTTTATTGTAACAGTAAGCCAGACCGGTAAAGCCACCATCAATGTTTCTGCAGAAGTAGACGGAAAAGTAAAATCACTGGATTCAAAAGAATTCCGCGTGAAACAAATTCCTGACCCTGTAATGAAAGTGGGTTTCAACAAAGGATCTACTATGAAAGCGGCAGACTTTAAAGCACAAGGCGGTCTGCGTGCTGACCTGGAAGACTTCCTGTTTGAAGGCGTGAAATACTCAGTGGTAGGTTACCGTATGGGTATCGATTCAAGAGGCCGTGAGTATGCAGAAGGTGAATCCACCTCTGAGTACTGGCCTAACAAATCTGATATCCAGGGAGCTATCCGCGCTGCTAAACCAGGTGACCTGATCTACTTTGAGAACATTAAAGTAAAAGGTCCTGATGGCAGGGTACGTTCTATGCAGAACTTTAATATCAAGATCAATTAATAACACAAATTAATTACTGGGCTATGCGAGCAGTAATATTGAAAAGAATCAGTTGGAGTGCGTTTTTACTGGTAGTTCTGGCTTCTTCTGCGGATGCACAATCCCGCCGGAGAAGAGCAGCTGAGCCTGCAGGTAATGCTCCTGCAACGCAACAGAATAACCCACCGGTAACAAACCCGGCAACCGGTAACCCTGTAAACGTGCCTTCGGCACCAGCTACACCTCCCCCTTCTTTAAGACAGGATGGAGTAGGTACTCCGGTTGATACACCACGTAAATCATTACGCGTGGATGGTGTTTCCGAGAAGAGTCCTATCCGCGACCGTGTGCCCATTACATATGATCACATCCGTGAGGACGATAAATTCTGGGAAAAACAGATCTGGCAAGTGATAGACGTGCGGGAAAAAATGAACATTCCCTTCCAGTACAACGTGGAAGATGAGAATGGCACCAACCAACTGCTCATCAATATCCTGCTCAATTCCATTAAAAATAAGGAAGTAGAAGCCTTCAGCCCTATCGATGACCGTTTCAGCACTGTGATGCCTTACCAGGAGATCATGACCCGCCTGACCGGAGAAGTAAGGACTGTAAGAAGTATCGACCCTGTAACCGGGGAAGAGAAAATGGTGGAAACCAGGGATGAATTCAACCCTGAAACCATCAAGCAATACAAGATCAAGGAAGTTTGGGTTTTCGACCGTGAAGCATCTGCACTGAAAGTACGTATCCTGGGTATCGCTCCCATGGTGTCCCGTATCAATGATGATGGTTCTATCCGTGCATCCATTCCGCTGTTCTGGGTTTACTACCCTGACCTGCGTCCCGTTCTGGCCAAGTATGATGTGTACAATCAAAACAACGATGCATCTACGATGACCTGGGAAGACCTCTTTGAAATGCGCTTCTTCTCCAGCTTTGTGGTAAAAGAAAAGAATGCTTACAACCGTGAGATCCAGCACTACATCAAAGATGGTGTAATGCGTCTCCTGGAAGGGCAGGCTATCAAAGACAAGATCTTCAACAAAGAACAGGACTTGTGGCAGTATTGATCTGTTAACAACGTTCAAATCCTTCGAACAATAATGAAAAACTGCCTTCCTTCATGGGAGGCAGTTTTTTTATGATATCTTGTGCACATGCAAGCGCTGCGGACCACTATAAATGCTGTTGTTCCTCTCCCTGATGAAGAATGGGAGGCATTGATCACCTGCTGGCAACCCATGAATGCCAAGCGCAAAACAGTACTTACAGCAGCAGGAGACACAGAACGTTATTTGTATTATGTACTGGAAGGTGTGCAACGCGCCTTCTGCCTGGATGAAGGGCAAAAGGATGCAACACTTATCTTTTCCTACACCGGTTCCTTTTCTGGCATCATAGATTCCTACTTTTTACAGCAGCCTTCCCGTTACTACCTGGAGACACTTACAAAAAGCGCCTTTTTAAGGCTCTCTTTCGCTGATCTCTCCCGTTTGATGCAGGAGTATCCCCTGATAGCACAATGGGTGCATATCAGCACCGTACATGCAATGGCCGGTCTGATGGAACGGCATATTGAAACACTCACCCTGGGTGCGGAACAAAAGTTCCGCCGTTTACTGTCCCGCAGCCCCCATGTTTTACAGCTGATACCACATAAATACCTGGCATCCTACTTGGGAATAGATCCCGCTACTTTCAGCAAGCTCATGGGAGCAGTTCGCATATAAATCTTTGCCTGCATCAAGATTTCCAATAATTGCAAGGCGTAATTTTGTAACCGGATCTAAACAATACATTATGCCCACATTTAACGCTGCCAATTTATTACAGGACCTTAGTAACGACGTGAACAATCTGTTGCATGTGATGCGTACACGCATAGAGCATCAACCCCATGCCGTATTATTGCAGCAACCTGCTCCCGGTAGCTGGAGTGTGATCCAATGCCTTGATCACCTCAACAGCTATGGCCATTATTACCTGCCTCAATTGCATAAAGTGATCAGTAAAGGAGAGCAGCAACGCATTCCCGCAAAACCATTATTCAAAAGCGGCTGGTTAGGAAACTACTTTACCAATCTTATGCAACCCAAGCCAGACGGTGCTTTGCGGTCACGTATGCAGGCACCTCAGGGATATCGCCCTGTGCAGCAACCGGATGCAGCATTGGTAATAAAAGAATTTATTTTGCAGCAGGAACAGATGCTGGAATTACTGCATCGCGCAGAAGCCACTGATATCGGGCATTTCCGCGTTCCCACTTCACTAACACGTTTCATTAAAATGTCCGCCGGCGATACTTTCAGGTTTCTCATTGCACATCAGCAACGGCACATGTTACAGGCACTTCGTGCCATGCTTGCTTATGGTGGCGGAGGCTTCACTGCGGTATCTATGCAGTACCTGACAGGGAATGTTGGTTAACGGCTACTGCTGTTAGAAAAATCTCTGCAAACCTTTATTGGGAGAAGGTTTTGTGGCTGTTACTATTTTTCACCGATAACAAATTCTTAACAAATGTTATACGAGGCGAATCCTACTTTAGTAAGCGGAAGGAGGGGTAGAAATAGTGCTGAAAACAACACCGCCGAATCTTCCGGTCGTCACCGGAATTCAAAAATAAATCTGTGTCTTTTAATGGTTAACTTGGGGAAAGGAGCCTGGTTCTCAAACCGGGCTCTCTCATTAACGTAAGTGCCAGTTTCTTATTATTCCTTTTCATGAAAATGTTCCCAGATCAGCTGTGCTTTCTTTTGACCCACTTCCCTCACTAATTCTTCCATCGTAGCCTGCTTCACTTTATTAACGGAACGGAACGTCTGTAATAGTTGCGTGGCCGTACTTTCACCAATGCCCTTGATCTCTTCCAGTTCATTCTTGAAAGTGCCTTTACTTCTTTTTAAACGATGGAAAGTAATACCGAAACGGTGTACCTCATCCCGGATGCGGCGGATCAATTTGAGGCTTTCACTATCATAAGGAAGTTTAATACTCTCTTTGTCTCCCGGGAAAAAGATCTCTTCTTCATTTTTCGCAAGGCCCACCACCGTCATGCTTCCGATCAGGTTTAATTTATTGATGCTGTCCATAGCCGCGCCCAGCTGACCTTTACCACCATCTATGATCACCAGTTGTGGTAAAGGCTGTTGTTCTGCCAGTAAACGATTGTAACGGCGGTACACTACTTCAGACATAGAGGCGAAGTCGTTAATACCTTCCACCGTTTTGATATTGAAGTGGCGGTAATCTTTTTTGGAAGCCACACCATCTTTAAATACCACACAGGCGGAAACCGGGTAACTGCCCTGGAAGTTAGAGTTATCGAAACACTCGATATGTAAGGGAAGGTCCTGCAGTTCAAGATCTGCCTGCAACTGGTACAGTACTTTCTTCCGTTCCATATCACTTTTCCCTTCCAGCTGCAACATCTTTTTCTTCTTCAGTTCCTCCGTGAAATAGTTAACGTTTTTGGTAGAAAGGTCCAGTAGTTTCTTTTTATCTCCTCCTTTGGGAATGGTGACAGTAATACCTTCCTCCGGAAACTCAACCGCAAAGGGCAGGATGATCTCCCTGGCAAGGCTCTGGAAAGCTTCGCGAAGGTAAGCAATGGCATAAGCCATCACTTCTTCATCTGATTCTTCCAGTTTCTTTTCCAGCGTTACTGTTTTAGTATCTACAATGGTACCATTCAGTACGCGCAGGTAATTTACATAGGCAAAGTTGCCTTCACTGAGGATGGTGAACACATCTACATTGCCAACTGTTGCGCTTACAATGGCAGAGCGTGCTTTATAAGCCTGGAGGCCTTCAATCTTCTTGCGTTCTATTTCCGCTTTCTCAAATTCCATGTTGGCCGCATGCTCCTGCATGCGTGTGCGGAAAATATTGAGAACGGGTGTGAGGTTTCCCCGCAGTATTTCTTTCACCTGCTGTAACCCTTCCCGGTAATCTTCTTCTGTCTGCAATCCTTCACAAGGCCCTTTGCAGTTGCCCAGATGATATTCCAGGCACACCTTCATTTTACCTTTCTGGATGTTCTGCTGGCTGAGGTTGAGGTTGCAGGTACGCAAGGGAATACTGTTCTTGATCAGCTCCAGCACTTCGCGCACACGGCCTACAGAAGTAAAAGGGCCAAGGTATTCAGAGCCATCGCGGATAATGCGGCGGGTCAGGAAAATACGTGGGTAAGGTTCATGTTTGATAACAATGAAAGGGTAACTTTTATCATCCTTCAGGTTAATGTTGTATTTGGGCTGGAACTGTTTGATCAGTGAGTTTTCCAGCAAAAAGGCATCCTGTTCGGAATCAACGATCGTAAACTCTATGTGGTGGATTGTTTCTACCAGTTTACGTGTTTTATAGTTATCGTGGTTTTTAACAAAATAAGAACTCACCCTTTTACGCAGGCTTTTGGCCTTGCCGATATAGAGTAGTTCGCCGTCTGACCCAAAATATTTGTAAATACCGGCATCCGTAGGTAAAGTATGTGCTACCTGTTGAAATTCCGCTGCTGTCATATCTTATGCGTTGAAGGATGGAAGAATGTTTGTACTTCCATGTTCTCCGGTTTCATGAAAACGATCTTTTGATAAGTGATCACTCTTAACTGCTTATTGCGTTCATAAAATACTTCCTGCCGGTACTCATATACGAGGTTGGAAGTATGGGAAGTGGCATGGGCGGTTTTGATATAACCTTGTTTGTCCACATCCAGGATCAGCTGGTAAGGGCGGGTTTGTTTGCCTTTGGAAAGAAAGATGAAAGTGGTGTCTGCTCCTAACTGGTCAGCAATGGTATCCCGGGAATAGGCATCTGACAGGGAAGTTTTGCTGATATCTGCATCCATCAATGGCCGGAACAGGGTTTCAAGTGCTATGCCCTCCTTTGTTTTCACAGAATCTGTGACACCATTGAGCCGCACGACCTTTGTCATTTGCATCTGCTGTTCCTTTAAACGGGCAATTTCTTCCAGGCAATAATTGCCAAGTGCGCGGTAACTGGTGTCTTTTGCTGTGATAGCCGGTTTCTCCTGCTGAAGATTACAACCTGCTGCCATGCCAATTAACATACACAATAACAATGGTCTCATGTCAGCAAATTTAATGGTGAATCCACAATCCCCCATAAAAAAATAATGCGCCGTGAAAACGGCGCATCTGATGCATGAGCAAATCTGTCGAGAGCACTAAAATTTTCAACTATGTAGAAACTAGCGTTTTTTGATACTGATTTTGCTGAGTAATACCGGGTTGTTCATGGCGGAGTAATCATATTGATATACTCCATCCGCCGCACTTACCAGCAGGTTTTTGTCACTATAAGGGATCACATCGTAGGTGGTCAGGCCTTCTATGAGCCTGGTGGTGCTGATAGAAGCGAAGTCTGTACCCTGCATGAACCTCAATCCAAATGTGCCTTCGCAGATGAACAGCTTGCCATTGCTTACGCCCAGGCCATACGGATTCTTCATCTGGTAGCTGGCCAGTTTAACCGGCTGGTCTACATTGGACACATCAAAAACCTGTAACTCATTAATACTACCACCGCAGGCCGCGCCGCTCCTTACTGTTACATAAGCTTTTGTTCCTTCCACCACCACCGGATCACAGGCCCTGAAGTGAGTTGCCGTAGAGCGTTTCTTCGGAGCTGCCGGATCGATGATGTCATAAATATGCATGGCGTTCATGCTGCCGATGAAAAGATATTCCCCATATGGGAAGATGGTTTCAATGCTTCCGCCTGGTATATTTTGTTCCCCTTTGTGAACCGGATTGGCTGCATTACTGATATCGAATGCTTTCAGCTGGCTCCAGTTAACGGTGTATAAATAATCTTTTGCAATAGTGAAACGCGCCATGGAACCACCTTTTCCTGTTCCTCCGCTCGCTTTATAAGCAGCTGAGTTCAGACTGTAACCTGCCATGTCATATACCAGGTATTCATCTTTTTTCGCACATTCACACTCATAAGTAGTATCCCTGGTGGTATAACCTACTACAATGCTATCGTTGTTCCGGACAGACTGGCCCATCATTAACCCTGCTGAATTGATCGGGTAATTGATGATATTATCCAGTTTTTTAACGAACGAGATATGAAGCGGGTCGAGGATATTGAATACAACGAGGTCCGCATAACTGTCTGCATATAAAGTATTCCCTTTGATAGCGATGTCCACATTTCCCCGGATGTTCAGGAACGCTACATTCTTCGGCTCCCGGGGATTGCTGTTGTCTATGACGTGGATCCCTTTCTGCATCTCATTTACAAAGATGTACTGGTCTTTTACGTAGATCTTGCCCGGAGTGCCTACTTCCTGCGGCGCTTCTGATTTTACGCTTGCCCAATAATCTGCTTTCGCCATAATAACCGGCGTATAAATAGTTGTGGTGGTGATCCTGCTGCACTTTTCCTTAACACATCCACTAAAAGCCAGAATTCCGGCTATTATAACGGGGAGTTTAAACAGCATGGTACGCATAGGGGGATGAATTTGAAAGTAAAACGGGGCGGGGGAGAGAAAAGTTACAGGGGGACTAAAATATAAAGAGTTGAGTTGCAACTGACAGCAACTCAACTCTTCTTGATAAGAATATGATTTTAAACCAACAGGTTGCCGGTCATTTCAGGAGGAATGGGAAGTCCCATGAAATGCAGGATGGTAGGCGCAATGTCTCCCAGTTTACCGTTCTTCACATCACCCTTAAAGTCCTGGCTGATGATAAAGAAAGGAACAGGGTTCAGCGAGTGTGCCGTATTAGGAGTACCGTCTTCATTGATCATGTAATCTGCATTACCATGATCTGCTGTCAGGAAGATCACATAATCATTCAGCAGGGCAGTGGTCACCACTTTTGCCACACAGGCATCTACGGTTTCTACTGCTTTGATCACAGCAGGCCATACTCCTGTATGCCCCACCATGTCTGCATTCGCGAAATTGAGCACGATAAAGTCTGTGGTCCGCTGTTCCAGTTCAGGAACGATCAGATCTGCCAGCTCCGGCGCACTCATTTCCGGTTTCAGATCGTAAGTAGCCACTTTGGGAGAAGGGGCCAGTAAACGTCTTTCACCCACAAACGGTGTTTCACGGCCACCGGAAAAGAAGAAGGAAACGTGTGGGTATTTCTCTGTTTCCGCAATACGGATCTGAGTTTTACCATGTTTTTCCAATACTTCGCCCAACGTCATTACCAGGTTATCATTATCGAAAATGATGTGTACGCCCTTGAAGGATTTGTCGTATTCCGTAATGGTAGTATAGTTCAGTGCCAGCGGTTGCATACCAAAATCAGGGAAAGCCTGCTGGGTGAGCACTTCCGTGATCTCGCGGCAGCGGTCTGTTCTGAAGTTGAAGCAAAGTACCGCATCGCCTTCTTTGATAGTAGCAATAGGCTGTTGCTGATCATTTACCGAAATGATCGGTTTGATGAATTCATCCGTAACGCCATCTGCATAAGAAGCTTTTACAGCCAGGGGAGCATTTTGCGTGGGGACACCAATACCATACACCATAGCATCATAAGCCAGTTTCACACGTTCCCAGCGTTTATCACGGTCCATGGCATAATAACGTCCTGTTACGGAAGCGATCTGGCCGGTGGTTTGTTGTAAATGCTGCTGCAGATCTTCCAGGTAAGCGAAACCGCCTTTGGGATCTGTATCACGGCCATCTGTAAATGCATGGATGAACACCTTTTTCAGGCCACGCTGATGTGCAATGCTGATAATGGCTTTCAGGTGGGAGATGTGAGAATGCACACCGCCATCGCTGACAAGACCTATCAGGTGAAGGGCTTTATCATTGTTCAGCGCATAATCCATAGAGGCCTGCAGTACTTTGCTGGCTGCCAGTTCCCCTGTACGGATAGCTACATTGATGCGTTGCAGCTCCTGGTATACAATACGGCCTGCGCCAATATTGAGGTGCCCTACTTCTGAATTGCCCATCTGGCCATCCGGAAGGCCTACCTGTTCACCACAGGTGATCAGCTGGCCATGGGGGTATTGCTCATATAAATTATCTACAAAGGGGGTGTTTGCGTGTGCTATAGCGTCTGCGGCAGGAACCTGACCCTGTCCCCAGCCGTCCATGATAACCAGGATCGCTCTTTTGTTTTCCATACAGTTTTGTCCGTTGTGTGATGAATGAATCGGGTCGTGAAATTAATAATAACATCCCTTTTGAGGGTTAAATTTTTAAGAATGGCCCAACTACACACATATCAATTATTTAGAATAACAGGTCTGAAATGCAAATAGCACAATGATGGGATATTATTGAACATCAGCAATTTGGCATAGTTTTGGCACCTGCTACGGTTGATAAAAGTATAGTTCGATCTAAAAAACGGATAATGAAAAAGTTAATCTTTGCACTGGGGGTACTGATAGCATGCGGAATGTTTACGGCCTTCACTTTGATGGCCGGGCCATTTGAAGATGTGATCAGCGCCATCAAGCAAGGGGATGCCGCAAGCCTAGGTAAAAATCTGGATAACACGGTGGAGATCAACATGATGGGGAAGTCAAATTCCTACAGTAAGGCGCAAGCCGAGATCATTTTGAAAGATTTCTTTAGCAAAAACAGTGTAAAGTCCTTCGAGCTCATCCACAAAGGTGGTCAGGAAGGCAGCGGATTCTTTGGCGTAGGTACCCTGGTAACTTCCGCAGGAAGCTATCGTATCTCATTTTTCCTCCAAAAGAAAGGGACAACGTTTGTATTGAATGAATTAAGGTTCGAAAATAAATAACGGAAATTTAGCTTAAGAAGAGAGAGATTGAAAGGCTGCCGGCAGGCGGCCTTTTTTGTGCCAGGCTTTATCTCAAAGGGATTTATGTAACTTGCCGCTTTATTTCAAACCAGCAGTTTACATGTTACAAAAAGAAGCATTGACCAACTTTATCAGCAGTGCGCTGGCAGAAGATATCGGCAACGGAGACCATAGTACAATGGCTTCCATTCCCCCTGCCACAAAAGGCACCGCTCAGCTGAAGATCAAAGAGGCCGGGGTATTGGCAGGTATGGAAGTAGCCGAAGCTGTTTTTCGTTACCTGGATATGTTCACGGAATTCCGTCCCTTCAAAAAAGACGGTGATGCCATGCAGCCCGGTGAACTGGCTTTTGAAGTAGATGCTGCCGTACATACTTTGCTCATGGCAGAACGCCTGGTGCTCAACTGCATGCAACGGATGAGTGGCATTGCCACCCTCACCCGGCAATACACAGACCGTCTTAAAGGTTACCATACCAAAGTGCTCGATACCCGTAAAACCACGCCCAACTTCCGTATGCTGGAAAAAGAAGCTGTACGCATCGGGGGAGGTGTGAATCACCGCATGGGCCTGTACGATATGGTGATGCTGAAAGACAACCATATCGATTTCTGCGGAGGAATCACACCGGCAGTAAATAATGTGGTGGATTATCTGAAAAAGAAAGGACTGAACTTACAGATAGAAGTAGAGGCCCGCAGCCTGAACGATGTACGGGAAATACTGGCCGTTGGAAATGTACACCGCATTATGCTGGACAATTTCACGCCGGAACAGATCCCCGCCGCACTGGAACTGATCAATGGAAAATATGAAACAGAAGCTTCCGGCGGCATCACTTTAGCCAATGTGGAAGCTTATGCAAAAACGGGTGTGGACTTTGTTTCCGTGGGCGCCATCATCCATCATGCCGTAAGTCTTGATCTGAGCCTTAAAGCTGTTATCCACCCCAACAAATGAGAAAGATCCTGATCATCATCAACCGCAAAGCCGGTACCGATCGTGAAAAGCAACTGGGATTGGTTATCCGCCAGCAACTCCCGGCAGACCAGTTCGCTGTTGAAATCACTTACCTGCAATACCTTGGCCATGGAACAGACCTTGCCCGTGAAGCTGTTCAACGGGGAGTAGATACAGTAGTTGCTGTAGGCGGCGATGGTTCCATCAATGAAATTGCACAGGGCCTTTTAGGTTCCAGAACTGCATTGGCTATTGTGCCATTGGGAAGTGGAAACGGCCTTGCCCGCGCACTCCGCATTCCGCTGGATGCCACAGCAGCTTTGCAGATTGTAGCCAACGGCACCAGAAAACCTATGGACGCCGGTTTTGCCAATGAACATCTTTTCCTGAGTAATGCAGGCGTAGGTTTCGATGCCCTCATCGCAGACCGTTTCAGACATAGCAAAAAGCGCGGTCTTATCAACTATGCCCGCCTGGTGATAGGAGGCTTCGCCAGTTACAAACCGGCTGCTTATTCCATCAAAGTGGATGGGCAGGAAAGAGTTCAAAAAGCCTTTCTGATGACGGTGGCCAACGGCAACCAGTTCGGCTACGAATTTAAGCTCGCTCCCAAAGCCAGTGTTTTTGACGGTTTATTGGATATATGTCTGGTACCACCGATACATTTCTGGGATCTGCTGCCCCTCAGCATTCATTCCTTAAAAGGTAATATTGACGAAAGCCGTTACATGGAACACATTACCGGCAAGGAAATTGAAGTGAACAGTACCGACCTGAACTGCTTACAGGTAGATGGGGATGCTGTACCTTTGACCAATGGGAAAACAGTGTATTTTCGCATAGCGGCAGGTGCATTACAGGTGATCGTACCTGCTGAATAATAAACCTTGATATGAGTAAGAAGAAAAACAGCTCCGGCGGCATCGTGTATTCCACAGATCCCAATTATTCCTATCCACAGGAAGAACAGGAGGAACAAGCCACATTACCACCCGCCCGGCAGCAACTGAAAGTAACGCTGGATAAAAAGCAGCGCGCAGGTAAAACGGTTACCGTTGTAGATGGATTTACCGGAACAGAAGCTGATCTCGAAAAACTGGGGAAAGACCTGAAGACCAAATGTGGTACCGGAGGCAGTGCAAAAGACGGCCAGATCCTTATCCAGGGCGATTATAAAGATAAGATAGTGAAGTGGTTACAGGACTGGGGTTATAAAGCTAAATAAGGAGAAATCAAGCCTATGAGAAGGTTCAGAGAATGCTTCACATAGGCTTGACATAGGCTCAACATAGGGCACTCGTTTGATGATCCTATACCTATCTGTTAACCAGCTTAAGGGCACCCTCCGAATAACGTTCCCCGCTGATCTCATATCCCTTCATCAATTGCTCAATCGCCAGCACATCAGCAGCAGAAAGGTGCACATCCGCCGCGGCAGCATTCTCCTGCAGGTACTTCCTTCTTTTGGTTCCCGGAATGGGAATGATATCATCTCCTTTTGCCAATAACCAGGCCAATGCCAGTTGGCCGGTAGTAATATTCTTTCCCGCGGCCACTTCTGTCAGTGCATTCACAATCGCCTGGTTCTTCTCAAAAGCTTCCTGCTGAAAGCGGGGCAGGTTACGGCGGAAATCATTTTCATCCAGGGTCTTTACATCCTTCAGTGTATTCGTTAAAGCACCCCTGCCCAGCGGGCTGTAAGGAACCAGGGCGATATTCAGTTCCCGCGCAGTGGGGATGATCTCTTTTTCAAGGTCTCTTACAAAAAGGGAATACTCGCTTTGAAGCGCGGCAATCGGATGTACCGCATCAGCTTTCCGGAGAGAAGCTGCGGAGGATTCAGAAAGCCCCAGGAAGCGCACTTTACCTTCTTTCACCAGCTCAGCCATGGCACCTACGGTTTCTTCGATCGGTATATTGGCATCCACGCGATGGGCGTAATAAAGATCGATGTGATCTGTACCAAGCCTCTTCAGGCTTGCTTCGCAGGCCTTTTTGAGATAAGCGGGGGAACCATCAATGTAAGTAGAATTATCCTCCCGCATGCGGAAGCCGAATTTAGTGGCCAGGAAAACATCCTTGCGGCGGGTGGCCAGTACTTTGGAGAGCTGTTCTTCATTCAGGCCCTGGCCGTACATATCCGCTGTGTCCCAGAAATTGATGCCGAGGTCCAGTGAAAGTTCCAGTGTGGCTTGTGATTCCTGATCATCCCGTTGTCCGTATGCAAAGGCCATACCCATACATCCCAGGCCAATAGCGGATACCTTTTCTCCAGATTTACCAAGTGTTCTGTATTGCATTGTAATAGGATTTTAATACACAAATGTAATTGCGGATGGATGATCAATAATTGCACGATTCAAACGGGAAATTGCAAATATCAGAGGAAGAATTTTTATGCAACTACGGCAGGTTTCATAGGAATTGCAACATGTGTTGCACTTTTATATTTGGCTAGTTAAAAAAGAAACTCCATCTTGTATGCCTCCATTTATTGACCAAAATCAGCGGGCCTGGCCCAATGACTGGCGTTTTTGGAGAAGCAGACTGATTTGTCTTTACAAATTCCACTTCTCCAAAAGCCAGTTGACAAACTGGCTTTTTTATTTCACTACGCCTTCACTGAATACAGCCAAACTACCATTTACCGCACAACTGCTTTATTTCACGATCACGAACTCTACCTCCCCAAATCCCAGTTCCAGCATAGTTTTCCCTTTTTCGAGACATAACCGCCCATCCGGTAATACATCCATGATAACACCCTGGAAGATATCCCCGTTTATCTTGTATAACCCAGGTTCTTTAAAGCGGTACATGTAAGACTTATATTCTTCCAGCCACTGATCAAATATCGCAGGGTGTAAACGGCTGTAACGTTCTTCCAGGCAGGCACAGAGCTCATGTGCCAATGCAAGGCTGTCCCAGTTCTTGCCCGTTATCTGTCTTAAGGATACAGGATTGATCAGGCTCGGCGGGAAATGCGGCGTATTGATGTTAATACCGATGCCTGTGATGGCATATTGCCATACATTTCCACGTAAAACATTCTCTATCAGAATACCCCCTGCCTTTCTGTCACGCCAGTAAATATCGTTGCTCCACTTGATCCGCGTGTCGTCTCCTGCGTATTTAGAGAAGAAATCATAGGCGCCCAAAGCCACGGCAACACTGAGCATAAATTGTTGAGGCAATGCCAGCGCGGGTTGAAGAGCAGTGGTAAGCATAATGTTCTCTCCCGGTTCTGAAAGCCATTGTTTACCACGCTGTCCTTTTCCGGCCGTTTGTTCCATAGCGAACCAGGTGCTGCCGTCTGCCACAGGCCCTGCATTGACCTGGGCCATGGCATAGTTATTGGTGCTGTCTACAGTTGACAGCACATGAAATGGGTTGCCGATCACAAGTCTGTTTTTATCTTTAAAACGATCTGAAACAAAGTAACACCATTTTAACAATTTTTTACCGGCTCAATCGTCAACAGATATGAAGCAGTTGTGATATTTTGGGGCTGGTTTAGTAATTTTGAAGATTAAAGTTTATTTTTAACAAAAACAGCATTTATTGGCACCCTTAACCATTCTAAATACCCGGAAAAAGGCGGTAACACGCGTAAACAGGAACAGCAAGATATTTACTACCATCATAAAGGCCATACAGGACAAAAAAGGGGAGAATATCGTTTCCCTTGATCTGCGCAAGATCCCTGAAGCTGTTGCTGATTTTTTTATCTTATGTGAGGCCAATTCAAACACTCAGGTTAAAGCCATTGCAGACTTTGTGGAAGAAGAAGTGAGGCGCGCAACAGAAGAAACACCTTACAAACACGAGGGTTTTACTGCCCAACAGTGGATCCTGGTGGATTATGTGAATATTGTAGTGCATGTTTTCATACCTGAAACACGCAAATTCTATAAACTGGAGGAGATGTGGAGTGATGCGGAAAGCATGGAACACCTTGAAAACTGAACAAAACCGCCGGTTTTGTATTAATTATTTGTATAAAAAGACAACACTCATTCGTAAAGGAGCGAACGATCATGGAAAAAGGAGGCAACAACAATAACAAGGGATCCGATAAATCTCCAAAAAAAGGACCAAAGTTCAATATATACTGGGTTTATGCCTTTATAGGGATAGCCCTGCTGGCTATGAACTTTATTGACTTAAAGAACCAACCGAAAGAACTCACCGGTTTTAAACAATTCCAGCAGGAATTCCTGCGTACAGGAGATGTGGACAAACTTGTTGTAGTGAATAAAAAGGTGGTGGAGATCTACATCAAGAAAGATCGGTTGAACGATCCGAAGTATGATGCAGTGAATAAAAATCGTTTCGGTCAGCCTAATCCCGGCCCGCACTATCAGTTCACAATTGGTAGCGTGGAAGGTTTCCAGAAAGAACTGGACAAAGCACAAGCTGATGTTCCTTTGGCGGATCAGATGAACGTATCCTTCCAGGATCGTCAGAACTGGTTCGATCCATTGATGCAGATATTATTGCCCATCCTGCTTTTAATTGGTATGTGGATCCTGCTGATGCGTAAAATGGGAGGCCCTTCCGGTGGAAGTGGCGGACCAGGTGGCATCTTCAATATCGGCAAATCCAAAGCCACTTTATTTGATAAAGGCACCAGGGTGAACATCACATTTAACGATGTGGCTGGTTTGGACGAAGCAAAAGTGGAAGTGATGGAGATCGTGGATTTCCTGAAAAATCCAAAGAAATACACCTCATTAGGTGGTAAAATACCAAAAGGTGCATTGCTGGTTGGCCCTCCGGGTACAGGTAAAACCCTGCTCGCAAAAGCCATGGCCGGTGAAGCACAAGTACCTTTCTTCTCTATGAGCGGTTCCGATTTCGTGGAGCTTTTCGTAGGGGTAGGTGCAAGCCGTGTACGTGACCTGTTCAAACAAGCACGTGAAAAAGCACCCTGTATCATCTTCATCGATGAAATTGATGCTATCGGCCGCGCCCGTGGTAAGAACGTAATGATGAGCAACGATGAACGCGAAAACACCCTCAACCAGTTACTGGTAGAAATGGATGGTTTCGGAACAGACAGTGGTATCATCATCCTCGCAGCCACCAACCGTCCGGATGTACTGGATAGCGCTTTATTGCGCCCCGGCCGTTTCGACCGTCAGATCTCTATTGATAAACCAGATCTGGCTGGCCGTGAGCATATCTTTGATGTGCATCTGAAACCGATCAAAACATCTCCAAACCTCGATATCAAAAAACTCGCTTCCATGACCCCCGGTTTTGCCGGAGCGGATATTGCCAACGTATGTAACGAAGCAGCTTTGATTGCTGCCCGTAAAGGCAAAACGCAAGTGGAAATGGACGACTTCAATGATGCGATCGACCGTGTAATTGGTGGTTTGGAGAAAAAGAACAAGATCATTTCTCCGGAAGAAAAAGAAGTGATCGCTTACCACGAAGCTGGCCATGCTATCTGCGGATGGTACCTGGAACATGCTAACCCGCTGGTAAAAGTGACCATCGTTCCACGCGGCGTTGCTGCTTTGGGATATGCTCAGTATCTGCCGAAAGAACAATACCTCTATAATACTGAACAACTCATGGACGATATATGCATGACCCTTGGTGGCCGCGCAGTAGAAGACCTGGTATTCGGTAAAGTATCTACCGGTGCGCAGAACGACCTGCAGGTAATTACCCGCATGGCTTATGCTATGGTCACTGTATACGGTATGAACGATAAGATCGGTAACGTTTCTTTCTACGATCCTAACAGCGATCAGGCTTTCACCAAACCGTACTCTGAAGAAACATCCAAAATGATCGACCATGAAGTACGTTTGCTGATAGACCAGGCATACCAGCGTACTAAAAAACTGCTGGCTGATAAAATGGATAACGTGAGATTACTGGCCGGCGAACTGCTGAAGAAAGAAGTACTCTATAAAGATGACCTGGAGCGCCTCATCGGCAAACGCCCTTACGAGACGCACAAAGAACATATCGTTCCTAACAAGGAAGGTACCAGCTTTGATGGTGTTCATCCTACAGATATTATCAATCCTTCACCGGCAAATGTGATCTCAGAATAGGATGAAAGTATCTCCTGCCAAAGAAAATATCCTGAAGAAAGTCAGGAATGCGCTCAGCCAGCCAGTGCAGTTGCCATTTCCGCATGCGGAAGGAAACAACTCTGTGTTTGAAACAGCACATGATGGTTTGGAAATGAAGTTCGCAGAAGAATTCACCCGCCTGCAAGGCAAGTTTATCTTCTGTTCTTCACGCGATGAGCTGGCAGAAAATCTGCAGGCCCTGGTAGTGAATAAAGAATGGACGCACGTACATTGTAAAACACCTGCGCTGGAAAAGATCCTGCAGCCATATTCACCAGCCTACCTCAACGTAGGGGATGAACATACACTGGATGCAGCCATTACAGATTGTGAATGGCTCGTAGCCCGCACAGGAAGTATTATCATGAGCGCAGCGCAGCCTTCAGGAAGAGCATTGCCGGTTTTTGCACCCATCCATATTGTGATTGCCTACACGCATCAACTGGTACTGGATATAAAAGACGGCATCAGCAAAATGAAAGAGAAATACCCCGGTCAGCTTCCATCCATGATCTCTTTTGCCACCGGCCCAAGCCGTACGGCAGATATCGAGAAAACACTGGTAGTGGGAGTACACGGACCTAAAGAGGTATATGTGTTCTTACTGGACGAATAGATATTTTTAATCAATACAAACAATGTAAAATGCAAAAGGAAATCATCACTTTTGCATTTTACATTTAAGCTGGATCATGGAATTGTTATTGCCTGCAGACAAGCGTATTTACTTTGCTTCGGACTTTCACCTCGGTGCTCCTGATATGGAAAAGAGCCGCGAGCGGGAAAGGCTGATAGTACGCTGGCTGGAAGAAGCGGCAAAAGATGCACAGCACATCTTCCTGGTGGGCGACCTCTTCGATTTCTGGTTTGAATATAAAGATGTGATCCCCAAAGGGTATACCCGCCTGCTGGGTAAACTGGCAGAACTGCGGGACAAGGGCATTGGCATTTCCGTTTTCATCGGCAACCATGATATGTGGATGAATGGATATTTTGAAGATGAATTGCAGATCCCCGTTTACTATGAACCACAGACTTATACCATTGCCGGCAAGAAATTCTATATCGGCCATGGAGATGGTTTAGGCCCCGGTGATCATGGTTATAAATTCCTCAAGAAAGTATTTCGTAACCCCGTTTGCCGCTGGTTGTTTTCCTGTTTACATCCCAGGTGGGGTATTTCCATGGCCAATTACTGGAGCCGCAAAAGCCGTGCTGCTACAGGTTCTGAACTGGAACAGTTCCTGGGAGAGCAGGATGAATGGCTGGCCATTTACAGTAAAGAAATACTGCAGAAAGAACATTTCGATTATTTTATTTTCGGGCACCGCCACCTCCCACTGGACCTGAATGTAGGAGAGAACAGTCGATATGTGAACCTGGGCGACTGGCTCAATTATAATTCCTATGGTGTTTTTGATGGCAACACGCTGGAACTGAAATACTACAAACCTTAACCCAGTATCTCGTGTAATATAGGAGGGGAGTGCAGTTCCTTAAAATCAGGAAGATGCACTTTGTAAAAATCCAGGTAAGCGTACAGCATATTCCTCCTTCTTTCCTTATTCAATTCAATCTTCCCAAGATCAGCAGCATATACCACCTGTTGCAGGCGATCCGTTATTTCACTGGAAACTTCATCCAGGTAATTACTGTGATGTGGTGGCAGATCCGTGAATACCCCTTCCTGCAGATCCAGGTAAGGCGTGTATTCAGAATAATGGCCACCGAAGTGGAAACCGAGATGTATAGCCAGTTTCAGGGTAAAGTATAAAGGAAGGTTGGCGGCTACTGCAGTAGGTTCCGTATCCAGAGCTTTGAATACACTTTCTGCAAATTGATAGAGTTCCGGATTATGTTCCGGTTGCCGCAGTACTTTTTGTAAGAGTTCAATAAGGTATAAGGCCACCGTATTCTTTACAATGTTCACATGCATGGAAGTATACACATGCCCCAGTTTGAATTCTGAGATCCGGTGGAGGTTTTTCTGATCGTTATGATAAACCACCAGGTCCAGGATATTCCCCGGCTGCAGGATGTTCCCCCTTGCTGCTTTAGGTTTGGAGGAACGCACGCCATTCACGATGTAGGATTGTATCCCGAATAATTCCGTGAAAATACTCAGGATAACGCTGGCATCGCCATATTTAACCGTACGCAGAACTATTCCGGGTGTTTTATGCAGCATATCTGCAAAAGTCGTACATCAATGGATAAATACCAGCTTCGTGACCAATTTTTCCTGACCATCTTCATTGGAAGCAAAAATGAGATAAACACCACTTTGCGGACGATGCCCTGTATAATCTACTCCATTCCAAACAGCCTGTCCGCCATGGGCACGGGTCTGAAATACAAGTTTACCCGTAATGTCTGTGATCTTCACAATAGCATTGAGTACCAGACCTCTAATGGCAATGGTGCCTTCATAACCCCGTGGCACCGGATTGGGGAATACCAGTACATCCTTTCCCTGCGTGGTACTTCCTTCTGTGGCCGTACCTCTCCAGGAAATAAGCCCGGTAGCAGTGGCAAAGAAAACTTCGCCCGTTACAGGATGTACAACTATCCGGTATATAATATTGCTGGATAAGGGGCTGTTGCCTGTATTGAAATGTTGAATGAGTTTCTCCCCGTCTGGACTGATCAGCCATACACCATTTTGTGTGCCCACCCATTTACGGTTGGCGCCATCTACTGCTATCGTGTTCACCTGTTCATTCTGAAAAAGGAAACCTGCAAAATTATCCTGCCGCACAATGGGCAGCACGGCTTCACAACCTCCCGGCGAAAGCGCTGTCGTAGCACATTGTACAACTCCAACACCCCTGGTAGTACCTATCCATATCC
Source organism: Chitinophaga niabensis (assembly GCF_039545795.1). Taxonomy (NCBI): domain Bacteria; kingdom Pseudomonadati; phylum Bacteroidota; class Chitinophagia; order Chitinophagales; family Chitinophagaceae; genus Chitinophaga; species Chitinophaga niabensis. The sequence goes on from NZ_CP154260.1 coordinate 6,492,133, forward strand.
AGCCCTGCAGATCTTTCGCAATGCACTTCACCTCATCTGATGGCAGGTTTCCACGTCCTGCACCGGTTTGATACAATTTCCAGCGATCATCCAATGTATTGTCGATACTGCTGCCATGATTAAAAACAAATACGCCATTCCCGCGTGGCGAAACAATCCATTTCTGATCAGCATCATCTACCAGTATCTGACTAACTGCCCTGGCTATATGAAAAACGGGAATGGAAATTTGCAACCAGCTGTTATCCTTCTTTTTCACCAGTAAATTATTCTGCGCACCGTAATCACTCACCCAAAGATTTCCTTCTTTATCCGTTGCCAGTCCGCTTACTTGGGCAGGCGGGTTTTCTACAACCGTACTACCCACCTTCCAAAGCCCCCGGGCAAAAGAACCGGCATATACTGCATCTGCTGTACCTGCTACTGTAACAATATCAGCAAGTGAATCTGTGGTCTGATAACTTTGCCATTCATCCCCTTCAAACTTAAATACACCACTCTTATTACCAGTGCCCTGCCAGTTGGTGGTAACAGTTCCTGCGGCAGCCCAGAGCGCATGCTGATGAACGATCATTTCTCCTCTTACGATATCCGGAGGAGCATTGGGCGTAAGGTTTTGGTACACACCATTATTATATTTGAGCAGCCCTTTACCATTGTCTGCTATCCATGTACTGTTCCCTGCATTCACTGCTCCGGAAGGAGAGGTACTTTGAAAAGTAGCCGTTACGGTTCCTGTGGCGGAGAGTTGAAGCACACGCCCCGGCTGGCTCACAAATAAAGCATTACCGGAAGCAGTAATTCCCCTGATCACCTGCCCGTCTGTATACCAGCGGTCCCACTGTGTTTGATTCCATATAAATAAAGTATCCTTCACCTGCGCAATCACCCGCTGCCCTATATTGGCCAGTGTAGTTACAACACCCGGTTGCGGAAGATCCATCCAGTTTTGCGGATCCGCAAGATTACTGCCCTGCAGTGATCCCCGTTTGATGCCGGTAGCCGTAGCTGCATAAAAATAACGGTCATCTGTTGCCACTGCATTGACTTTCATGTTCAGGTAAGTATCCGTGATCTCAAACCTTTCCAGGTTTACGGCAATGATCCCTATGCCCGTAGAGAGGTAAGCATGGTTGCCCCAGCATGCAATATGATAGATCCTTTTGTCTCCGGAGGTTTGCCTGAGCAGGATGTCCGGTATATTAATGATGTTCTCTTTCCGGAGAATATCCAGGTTGCTGTTATTATAAGCGATCACCAGGGCCTGGCTGCTTTCATGATACCCGATACCGGCAATGCCCGCATCGTGCAGCCCGTTCACTTTACTATAACGCGTGATTTCATTGTCCTGCAGCGAAACTGAGAACAAACTGAAAGGGCTGGCGCAATAAACATGCTCTCCTCCTGCGGCAATGGAAACTGCCTGCCGGTAAGGGAAGTGTTCCCGCCATTGCCCTATGGGAACGGATTGCGCCCTCCCAAGGGAGCAAAACAACAGGAGAGAAAGGAAAGGAGGGGCTATGCGCATACCTCAAAAATAACAATTACGAATAATCCTTTATGCATAAATCGTTCAATTCATCATTGATAATTCAAAATTCATAAATTCATTATTACCTTTGTGACCTTACCAAAACATATAATATATATGTGGCAGCGGCTGGCAGGATTTGTACTGAAATACCGTTTATGGCTACTGGCTTTGTTATTTGCAGGCACAGGCATCATGGCATATTACGCCAGCAAGGTAGAATTGTCCTACGAATTTACAGGCGCAATTCCCCGTGACAACGTTAAGTTCCTTGAATACCAGGACTTTAAAAGCAAGTTCGGCGAAGACGGCAACATGATGGTGGTAGGCATTGAAACCGACAGTCTCTTTCAGCTGGAATTCTTTAAAGAATACGTGAAGCTGAATGATGATCTGCGCAAGATCCCTGCCGTGGAAAATACCCTGAGCATCCCCGTTGCTATCAATCTCGTAAAAGACGACAGCACCCGCAAACTCAAAGCCGTAACACTCTTCCAGCCCGTACCGCAGGACCAGGCCACATTGGATAGCCTTGCTGCAGTTTTTCATTCCCTTCCTTTCTACAAAGGACTTTTATACAGTGCCAGCAGCCACTCATACCTGATAGCCGTACATATTAATAAAGATATCCTCAATTCCGTAAAAAGGATAGAAGTAGTGGAGGCCATTACTAAAACAGCCGAAGCTTTTGGTAAAAAGCATAATATAGAAGTAAAGCTGAGCGGTCTTCCCATGATCCGTACCATCATGGCCACCAAGGTAGCTGATGAGTTGAAGATGTTCCTGAAGATCTCTTTCGTGCTCACTGCTTTGATCCTGCTCGCTTTCTTCCGTTCCTTCAGTGCTGTACTGATGAGTATGATCGTTGTGGCCATTGGTGTGATCTGGTCTGTGGCCACCATTGTGCTTTGCGGCTACAAGATCACATTGCTCACAGGGTTGATCCCTCCGCTGATTGTAGTGATAGGCATCCCTAACTGCGTATACTTCCTCAATAAATACCATACGGAATATGCCTTGCATGGCAACAAATCAAAAGCCCTGGTGCGCATGGTACAAAAGATGGGTATTGTTACCCTCTTCACCAATCTCACGGCGGCTATTGGTTTTGGTGTGTTCTATTTCACCAATAGCGCCATCCTCAAACATTTTGGGGTAGTGGCTGGTGTGAACATCATGCTCATCTTCCTGATCTCCTTTATCTTTTTACCATCCGTACTGAGTTATTTACCGCCACCCAAAACAAAACATACCAGCTACCTGGAAAACAAGATGTTCTGTTCCGTGCTGGGCCTGCTCAATACATTGGTGTTCAAATACCGCCCCATGGTATACCTGGTAACGGTATTAATGGTAGGGGCTGCCATCCTGGGTATGATGCGCCTGAAGTCTGTAGGGTTTATTGTAGATGATATTCCGAAATCAGATAAGCTTTATACAGACCTGAAGTTCTTCGAGAAGAATTTCAAAGGAGTAATGCCCCTGGAAATAGTGGTAGATACCAAAAAGAAGAATGGGGTAGTAAACCTGCAAACACTCAGTAAGCTCGATGAAGTAAGTAAGTTAATAGCAGAACAACCCGTATGTGCCCGTCCGCTTTCTGTGGCAGAAGGGATCAAGTTTGCGAAACAGGCTTATTATGGAGGGGATAGTTTGAACTATGCCGTCCCAAACCAGTTTGACATTGGCTTCCTGGCTCCTTATCTGCGGATGAAAAATGCATCCGGAGAGGCTTCCACCTTCACCAAACTGGTTTCTTCCTTTATGGACAGTACCCGTCAGGTAGCACGCATAAGTGTGAACATGGCTGATGTGGGCTCCGTGGAATTGCCACGGCTGATAGATTCTTTGCGCCCGCAGGTAAATGCCATCTTTGATACTGCACAGTATAAAGTGACCTTCACCGGTACCAGCATCATCTTCCTTGAAGGAAGCCGTTTCATTATCAACGGTTTGATGGAAAGTATCCTGCTGGCATTTGTGCTGATCATCTTCTGTATGTTATACCTCTTCCGTTCCTGGAGGATGTTGCTGATCTCATTGATACCTAACATTATACCTCTGGTTGTTACCGCCGGAGTGATGGGCTGGATGGGCATTGCCATTAAACCATCTACGGTATTGGTGTTCAGTATTGCTTTGGGTATAGCCATAGACGTTACCATCCGTTTCCTCGTAAATTTCAAGCAGGAATTACCGCAGAATAATCTGGATATATCCGCTACCGTTAGGCAGACAATTAATGAAACCGGGCTCAGTATCATCTATACTTCGCTGATCCTTTTTGCCGGCTTCATGATCTTTGCCTTCTCTGAATTCCAGGGCACAAAAGCACTGGGCTGGCTTACTTCCCTCACACTGGTAATGGCCATGATCACCAATCTTACCATCCTGCCTGCCCTGCTGTTATGGATGGAAAAGGCCCTTCAGAAGAGAGCAAAGAAGAAGGAATGGACACCGCTGGATGAAGAGCCGGATCTTGAGCTGGGTCAGATAGGCCTGGATGAGAAAATTGATTAAAACGCTTATCCTTCAATTTTACCGCTCAAACAAATTAATATAAAAGGGGCATGATAATTTTTTTGGATGTGTCCCCCGCAAAACCTTAGTCCGTGGCTCAATACCACGGATTTTTTTTGATCCCCCGCCTAAAATAATCTAGTGGGCTACGTTCATCATCTGCTAATCGCCGTTTATAATAAAGCATTATATATACAGAAGAAAAAGTAAGAGGTTTATAATGCCATTCTAACCTCTTAGTCCATGAAAAATAAGTTCCTAAAAGGCGCTCATTTGTCCGAGCGCAAGTTTAAGGAGATACTTAAGTTATTCTCCGAAGACTTGACCGCCACGCAGATTGCAAATATCAGCGGGGTTAGCAGAGTAACTATCAACAGTTACCTGAAAAAGATAAGATTGCAGATCGTAAAGTATTGCGAGTCCCTGCAACCTGAATCTACGCCCAATGCAGCTACATGGCTGCAGAGGAGCCATTCTCACACAGACGCTCATGATACGGCCGTTGCTGTAAAGGCAGACGTTGATCGTATTATAAAGCCCGTCATCTTTGGAATCTACAAGCAGGACAACAAAGTATTCACCGAGATCCTTCCCGATGTAAGCAGGTCTATGATCCAGGCTATTGCGCGTGGGCGCAGTGTTTTGGAAACCGTAGGCAGTACGGAACGTATCCGTCGTTTTCAGGGAGTAGTGGACCTTGGGCAGTACCGCTTGTATCATCTGGGGAACGGGCATCATGATGCGGATGCCGGTAAGGCATTGCTGGATGATGTAGATGGTTTCTGGGGGCTCACCAAACACCGGTTGGCCAAATTCAAGGGCCTGAACCGCAACACAGCTTATCTGCACCTCAAAGAATGCGAATTCCGCTACAACTACCGGAATGATGATCTGTACAATGTTCTGATGAATCTCTTGAAAACATTCCCTTTGAACTTATCGTGACCGGGTAATTTCTTGAATAAGCGGGTATGGTTATTCAATCCTGAAAACTTAGATTGGATTAACCAAGATCTCACCGCTTATGAAAAAGACATTATCAAATCACCTGATATGGCCAAATAACGCCATATCATCCTGCGGCCGTGTAACCCAATTGTACATGTTCGTAGACCCTTTGCTGTTAGCCACTACAGCCAATAGAAGACATATAGCCGAACCTTGGTCCGGCAATGAAAATATCATAAAGAGTCTCGATTTAGATTTTGGTTGATGATAAGCGGGTGATAATCTTGTCGCCTGCTTTTCTTTTTTAAGAACCCCCTAAAGCCTCCCCCGGCTTTGGAAGCAGGCACTCCTTCCATACGAAGAACTTATCTAGTATTTATTCATTACTTAAAAAAAAATCTATGGCTCCTCCAAAAAAATTACAATCGCATTGCGTTAAAAAACCGTTAAGTAATTTATATTTGAGTGTTAAAATTTCGTTAAACAACTAAATTATGCTTATGAGGAAAGGTCTAACCGCACTTTTCCTGATCCTGATATCCCTATCAGGACAGGTCTTGGCGCAGAGTCGAACCATCAAAGGAAAGGTTACGGCTGCTGAGGACGGTACGCCCATTATTGGCGCTACTATTTTAGCTAAAGGAACAAATGTTGGAACTGTAACTAATGCCGATGGCGTTTATTCCCTGAACGTACCGGATGGCGTAACTGCGCTTGTAGTTAAGTTTATCGGCATGAAAGATGTCGAAGCAAAGATCAACGGCACACAAGTGGACGTTGTATTAAGTCAGGATGTTAGAACACTGACTGAAACTGTTGTTACCGCAAACGCTATCCGCAGGGATAAACGTTCGCTGGGTTATGCAGCACCTACTGTAAAGAGCGATGAACTTACAAAAGGCCAAAGCACCAGTGCTTTGAACGGCCTTGCCGGTAAAGTAGCCGGTGTAAATATCTCCAGTACAGCTTCTGCACCGGGTAGTTCTTCCCGCATCGTATTACGTGGTGGTTCCTCTATTTCTGGTAACAACCAGGCCCTGATGGTAGTAGATGGTGTGCCCATCGATAACACCAACATCATGGGTGGTGGCGCTTCTGCTACCCTGGCACAGGACAGCCGTTCTTCTGTTGACTTTGGTAACAGGGGAAATGATATCAACCCGGACGATATTGAATCTATCTCTATCCTGAAAGGTCCTGCCGCTGCTGCATTGTATGGTTCACGCGCTTCTAACGGTGCCTTGATCATCACTACCAAAAGCGGTAAAAAAGGTGCTAAGCAACAGATCACTTTCAACAATGCCACCACTTTCTCCCGTATCCTGAAACTGCCTGATTTCCAAAATGAATTCGGACAAGGTTACCCTCAGGCTGGTTACCCCGATGGTTTTCACAACGATCCAAAAGAAAACTGGAGCTGGGGTAAAGCATTTGATGGTAAAAACCAGGAATGGGGTCAGGAGATCAATGGTGTAAGGCAAACAAAACCTTACTCTGCTATCCCTGATAACGTGAAGGATTTCTTCGAAACAGGTAAAGCAATGAATAATAACCTTTCCCTGTCCGGTTCCGGTGATAAAACCACTTACTTCCTGTCTCTGAACGCATTGAACTCAGATGGAGTAATGCCTGGTAACTATGATAAGTTCAACAAATATGGTATCCGCTTCAACGGTACTGCTGAACTGAGCAACAAGTTCTCTACCAGCGTGAACATCAACTATACCAAGATCAATGGAGACATGGTACAGGGTGGACAAGGCCCCGGTTCTGTTTACGCGAGCGTACTTGGAACACCACGTGATATTCCGCTGAGTTCATTGAAAAACATGGACAATCCATACGCCAGTTATGGTAATACCACAAACGCCGCCGGTAACCCAACTTATGGTTACTACGGTGCTTATACAGATAACCCCTACTGGGTGTTGCAGCAATACAGAAACCTGCAGAATGTTGACCGTATGAACGGTAACTTCGCTATCACTTACAAACCAACCCCATGGTTGGATGTAGTGGAAAGATTGGGTGCTGATATTTATTCTGACCGTCGTAAGTTCAAATATCCTAAGTACAGGTATGAACCTGCTGATCTCACTTCCGGTGAATACACTTTAGCAGACAACATTAAAACCAAAAACGGTAAGTACGAAGAGGATAACTACACCCTCAATGAGATCACACACGACCTCATGATCACTGCCAGGAAAGATTTCAGTAAAGACTTCAAGGCGAGCCTGATGGTGGGCAACAACATCCGTCAGCGTCAGTTCTCTGTATCTGAAGTACAAACCAACCCATCAGGCGGTCTGGTAGTACCTGGATGGTATAACATGGGTAACAGTAACGGCCCTGTTCAGGCAGTGAACGATTACAATATCCGCCGCCTCATTGGTGTGTATGCAGACCTGAACCTCGCTTATAAGAACATGTTGTTCCTGGGAGCTACTGCACGTAACGACTGGTCTTCTACTTTGCCTAAGGGTAACAATTCCTTCTTCTATCCAAGTGTGAACGGTTCATTCGTATTCACAGAGCTGATGAAGGATTCCAAAATAGCACAAGTGCTGGATTATGGTAAGATCCGTGCCAGCTGGGCACAGGTGGGTAACGATGCCGCTCCTTATCAGTTGGAAACTTATTATGAGCGTACCAGCATTAATACCGGTGGTTTTGGTGTAACCCTTTTCCCTTTCAATGGTATACCAGGGTTAATGCAATCTAGCAACATCGGTAATCCTAATCTGAAACCTGAGATCACTACTGCATTTGAAGTGGGTACTGAACTGGGCTTCTTTGATAACAGGTTAACTGTTGACTTCTCTTACTACGAGAACAGATCAAAGAACCAGATCCTCAACATTCCTATTCCTGTACCAACAGGTTTCTCCTTCAAGAGTATTAACGCTGGTTCTATCCAGAACAAAGGTATTGAGTTAGGTTTACGCGGAACGCCAATAAGAACATCTTATGGCCTCACTGTTGAACTCTTTGGTACATATACCCGCAACAGAAGTGAAGTGAAAGAATTGCTGCCAGGTGTTGACCAGGTTGTGATCGGAGGATTTGGTGGTATGAGTATCGTTGCTGCTGTAGGAAAACCTTACGGTACATTCTATGCACTAACGCTGCAAAGAACACCAGGTGGCCAGGTAATAGTTGATGAAGACACCGGTTTGCCTTTGCTCACTACTTTACCACAGTACCTGGGTTCTTACAATCCTGACTACCAGGCTTCCCTTGGAACTAACATCAGTTACAAGAACTGGAGCTTCAGCGCATTGTTCGATACAAAACAAGGTGGTGTATTCTTCTCTAAAGTAAAAGATGACCTGGCATTCTTTGGTGCTTCTGAAGAAAGTGCTGAAGGCCACCGCCTTGATCACCCATTCCCGAACTCTGTTATTGAGTCACCAGCTGGTTCCGGTAAATATGTCACCAACACAATAAATTACAACATGATTGACTACTGGACGGATCTGATCCCTTCCGGTCAACATATTGTAGACGCTTCGTACGTTAAATTGAGAGAAGCCAGCCTTTCTTATCGTTTGCCTAAATCACTGTTAAACAGAGGTCCTTTTGGAGATGTATCCATCGGTATCTTCGGAAACAACCTGTTCCTCTGGACGCCGAAATCTAACAAATACGTAGATCCGGAAGTAAACTCAGGTGGTGCATCTAACGAACAAGGTCTTGACTTTACAGCTCAGCCATCCTTAAGGAATTTTGGTTTTAACCTGAAGGTTTCTTTTTAATAGCTCAAGCAAATTATCTGAAAATGACAAAATTGAAAATCAAAATAGCAACAGTAGCGCTTTCATTGGCGATAATGGGCACCGGGTGTAGCAAATTCCTGGATGTGAACGAGAATCCCAACAAGCCTACTACAGCAGATGTTAAATTGCTGCTTCCTTCGGCTGCTGCCTCCACCAGCCATGTGTTAAGTAATCAATTCGGTATCAACTCTGGTTTGTGGGCACAATATTGGACGCAAAGTCCGTTTTCTTCCCAATACAAAACCAATGACCGTTATCTGAATCCAGGTACTTCGTCAGACAGGCCATGGCTGATTATTTGGAGGAATGCCTTACAGAACTACGAGGGTGTGATCAAAAATTACGGTCAGTTCTCTCAACACGGTGCTATCGCTTATCTGCTGAAAGCCTACACTTTCCAGATGGCCACAGATGCCTGGGGTAATATTCCTTTAAAGGAAGCACTGAAAGGCGGAGACAGCCTGAGCGTTGGATATGATACACAGGAAGCAGTATACGATAGTATATTCTCCTGGATCAGCAAAGGTCAGGCACTGATCGATCCCGCTAACCAACTCAAACCTGGTGCGGAAGATCTGTTCTTTAGCGGAGATATGGACCAGTGGAGGAGATTTGCAAACACCCTCAAACTGAGAGCATACCTGCGGATCGTTAAAGCAGCTCCTGCTAAAGCAGAAGCTGGTATCAGAGCATTACAGACTGCTAATGCTACTTTCCTGGAAAAAGATGCAAAGATCATTTACTCTTCTTCAGGAGGTAATGAAAATCCAATGTTCGCAGAGATCCTTGGTTTAGGCAGAACGCAGAACCTGGTAGCCAGCTCTACTGCAATTGATGCTATGACAGCTAATAAGGATCCCCGTCTGAAAGTATTGTATACCACTGTTACAAATGAATACAATGGTGTTGAAGTTGATACCATCGTAGGTATTGCGCAAGGTTCATATGGTACAATCCCCGGCTTTGCTGTTTCTTTCCCAAGTGCTGCAACTGGTGGTTTAGGTGATGATAACAACTCTGCGCTGGCTCCTGTAATATTCATTTCTGCTACAGAAAGTTATTTCCTGCAGGCAGAAGCAGCAGTACGCGGATGGTTAGCAGGTACACCTGCAACACTCTTCCATAGTGGTATCACAGCCAGCTTTACTGCTAATGGCATCACAGCAGCAGCACCTGCATACATTGCAGCTGCACCTGATGCACAATGGCCTGCCAGTAATGCTAATGATGCGCAGATAAAAGCCATCATCACGCAGAAATATTATGCCATGAATGGTAAGCAAACTTTCGAAGCATGGACAGAATGGCGCCGTACTGGTTTCCCATCCTTCTTTGTTGTCTCTAAAGTAGGGGCACTGGGAGCTGGTAAATTCCCTTTACGTTTGCCTTATCCTAACACAGAGCTCACCACAAATGCTAAATTCCCCGGCGCCGAAAAATTGGATGTTCCGGTTTGGTGGGATAAATAACACAGATTTCACCAGATAATTATTAAGGGGTTGCAACAAGCGTAAAATGCTTTTTGCAACCCCTTAATCTTTAAGTAAAAAACAAAAACGCCCGCCAGCAGGGCATTTCTTTATGTAATAAAACCATAACATCTTTGTGTAGTACTCTATCAGTTGAAAATCAGTATCTTGTGCGCTTGGGGGTTTAGACACATTCATTTTCTGGAACGAGGCATAAAGCAAATCATATGAAACAAGCGCTACTCTTATGGCTCGCCATAGCTATAAGCATTCCCGGCGTTTCACAACAGTATAAGGGGAAAACCGACACGTTAAAGAAGATCCTGGAAGAAGTAGTGATCACGGGATACAATACTGCAACACGTAAAGAATACATAGGAGCTGTATCTACTATCCAGGGAGGCAAGCTCAACAAGATCCCTATGGCGTCTTTCGACCAGATGCTGCAGGGCCGTGCACCCGGATTGTATGTTGCATCCGGTAGCGGCCAGCCGGGTGCTGCCGCAAAAGTGGTTATCAGAGGCCAGGCAACTATCTCCGGTTCTGTTTCACCATTATATGTGGTGGATGGGATTGCAGTAGAGAGCGGTGTTTTCATGACCATGAATCCCGGGGATTTTGAATCCGTCAGCGTGCTTAAAGATGCAAATGCTACAGCACTATATGGCTCCCGCGGTGCAAATGGTGTGATACTCATCACCACTAAAAGAGGTAAAGCCGGCGAACTCACTTTTACATTTAATACACAGCATGGCGTTTCCCAACCTACACGCTCCCGCTTCAATGTAATGAACACGGAAGAACGCCTGCAATTTGAAGAGGAAGTAGGTTTGGAAACAGGTAAGATCACTGGTGCCGGCTGGATCTTTTCTGATAAGAACCCAGCCAACGCCGCATTACCACAGGCACAAAAACAACGTTACGCAAGGATACTGGATAGCCTTGGAAGTATCCATACCAACTGGAGAGATGTTTTTTTACGTAACAATGCACCCTTTCATGAATATGAATTAAGTGCATCCGGAGGAACAGAAGGCATCCGCTTTTACTCCGCTGCAAACTATTATAAACAGGAAGGTATTGCCCTTCGTTCCGGTATAGAACGTTACAGCTTCCGTACAAACCTGGATGTTACTTCCAAACGTTTTACGGCAGCCATTAATACCGCTGTGGGTTATACGAATAACAAACTCATAGAAAGCGAGGGCTCTCCCGGCACCACCAATACCATGGCTGCGGTTTATTATGCCCTGCCCTATGAACAGCCTTACGTGAATGGGCAACTGGTACATACCGGTAACAAAGCACGTTTCGGCGGAACATACGATACACGGGAGGGTTCAGATGCACTGGAAAGATTACAGAGCTCCACCTATAACGTCAATCAATTAAAAGGTACACTCACCACCGCACTGAAATATAATTTTACAGACTACCTCTATGCCAGCAGCAACCTGGGTTTTGATTACAGGGAAAATGTTGAGGTACGTACCATCAAACCCGGAACATACAGTGGCGGCCAGTCTTCCATTCCGGGAAGGCAGGGAATGCATGCGGAAGGAATGGCTCGTTATTTCCAGTTCACCGCAGTGAGTGGATTAACTTATTCCAGGACCCTGAAAGATATACACCAGCTTACCCTAGCAGGATTCTATGAGTTTAACAGGATGAAATATTCCAGTATGCAGCTTACCGGTTATGGCATCACACCCGGCCTGGCAGGAACTATTTCCGGCATAACACCCGGTTCCGCACTGAATGGATTTATCCCTAAAGCGGAAGGAGGCAGAACAGGTTCTGCATTGGCTTCCTGGATTGCGTTGGCCAGGTATCTTTATAAGGACAAATACACCCTGAATGTAACCTTCCGCAGAGATGGTTCTTCCACCGTGCCGGAGAGTAACCGCTGGCATAATTTCTATGCAGTGGGAGCAGGATATGACCTGAAAAAAGAAGCCTTCCTGGCGGCTGCCAAATGGATCAACACCCTTCGTTTCCGCAGCAGTTATGGTACCTCTGCTTCTCCTTTCTCTTCTAACTTTGCTTATGCTGCAGGATATGGCGGCAGCCGTTACGATGGCTCTCCGGCAATTATACCCAGCGCTGTAGGGAATGATGATTACGATTGGGAGTATATGAAGGTATTTAATGTAGGAGTAGACCTGGCTATCCTGGATAACAGGTTGCGCCTGATCGCAGACTGGTATAACAAACGCACGGAAGGGATCTTTTTAGATCAGCAGATCTCTCAAACCAGTGGGTTCAGTAGCCGCAAGATCAATGCTGGTGCAATCCGCAACAGGGGAATTGAAATAGATCTAAGTGGAGATATTATCAGGAATGCAAACCTCACCTGGTCTGCAGGATTTAATGTGGCCTATAATAAGAATAAAGTGGTCAGTCTTGGTGGCGTGAATGAATTTACACAGGGGGCCAGCATAATACGTGTAGGCTTACCAGTTAATACGCATTACATTGTAAAATGGGGAGGTGTAGATCCGCAGACAGGGAAGGCACAATATTATAACAGGGATGGATCACTTACCACTAATTACAATGTGGTATCACAAAGTGTGGCAACATTTGGAACAATAGATCCGCTGTATACAGGTGGTATCACCAGCAGGCTGAACTGGAAGAATTTTTCCGCAGAAGTATTTTTCTCTTTTGCACAGGACCTGTACAGGTATAATTCAGAAGAATATTACCTGCTTAACAGCAATCAGTTTGCATCCAGCAATCAATCCCGGAAATGGTTGGACCGCTGGCGCAAACCAGGAGATATTACAGATCAGCCTTCGTTTGCTGAACCACGTAATTTCACTTCCCGTGATATCCAGGATGCATCTTACGTAAGGTTAAGGAATGCGCAGCTGGCTTACCGCATCCCTGCTGAGATCGTGAAACGCACACAGCTGCTGCGCAGCGCCATGATCTATGTACAGGGCCAGAACTTATTAACGTTCACCAGCTGGACGGGTTTTGATCCGGAGGATAATAACAGCACCGCCTTTTTTGAATATCCTGCTGCGCGCACCATCACAGCAGGCCTGAGTATACAATTCTAAGGAAATGAAAATATTAAATAAACAGTGGCCGATCCTCTTCCTTGTATTTGCATCCTCCTGCCTTGCAGACCTGGATGTTAAACCTACGGAGATAATAGATCAAACACTGGCCTTCCAATCCATAGATGATGTGAATGCCGGTGTATTGGGTGTGTACGCAGGTTTATCTACGCACACCATCAGCACCAATACATTGATTGCTGATGAAGCCATGTGGCCCTTGGAGAATAATACAGGCCGAGGTACATTGATGTACAGCTGGCGGCAGGATCCCGTAAATCCCGAAGCCATTGCTCCCTGGCAAAGTTTTTACCAGGTGCTGGACCGTGCCAACCGCATCCTGGATGTAATTGATGAAGTGTATGCCACACCACAGGAAGAAACCCTGCGCAATCAATACAAAGGAGAACTGCTCACGCTGCGTGCATATTGCCATTTTGAATTATTGCGGTTATATGCAGTGGACTATGAACCTGCTTCTCCCGGTGTGCCTTTAATGAAAACAGCGGAGATAGGAAAACCTGCAAGGGAAACCGTAGGTAAAGTATTTGAACAGATCAATGCAGATCTGGAACTGGCAAAAGGATTGATCCCCGCTGGATTTACCAACCGCAGCCGTATTACAAAACAGGCTGTATCTGCCATCCAGGCAAGGGCCGCTTTATGGCAAAAGAATTGGGATGCAGCCATTACCTATGCAAGCGAAGTGATCAATGCCATGCCACTGGCCACCATAGCACAATTCCCGGACATCTGGCTGGATAAAAACAATGTGGAAGTAGTATGGGAATTAAAACGCGAAGCACAGGATGCCAAGTTCGGCGATTTCTACCGGGATGGTTCAGATAAGATATTGTTCGCACCTTCTGCTGAATTAAGAGGGGTAATGGATGCATCAAACGATGTGCGTTTCAATACTTACATGAGAGAGCTTTCTCCGGCAAGATGGGCTGTGACAAAGTATGTTGGCGGGCAACCTGCACTGGCTAACCTCGTGGATATTAAACTTTTCCGCGTAGCTGAAATGTACCTGATCCGCGCAGAAGCCTATGCCGCAAAAGGAGTAACAGGATTAAATGCCGGTACTGCAGACCTCAATGCATTACGCACACAACGCATCAATGGCTACACGCCGCAAACTTTTGCAGACCCGGCCAGCCTGATGGATGCCATACTGTTGGAAAGATTTAAAGAACTCGCTTTTGAAGGACATCGTTATTTAGACCTCCGCAGAAAAAATATGGATATTACCCGTTTAACCGCAGATGTTATACAGGCACCCACTTCTACAAGACTAACGGCTGCGGATAAAGCATATTACCTGCCTGTTCCTTTGAGAGAAATTCAGGCAAACGAAAACATCTCCCAGCACCCTAAATACAACTAATCTTATCAAGTTATAAATAAATATTAAAAAAGCTGATCTGTTTGAAGATCAGCTTTTTCTGTATATAGCAAAATCCGCGCTATCATGATAAATATATGGAGTTTCGAATAGATTCACAGATACATAAATAATCAGATATATCAAATATTATTTATTTAATTCATGTTGTTTTCACTGATCAAGATAGCTTTTTGATAAATGTTTCGTAAATTACTATTATAGAGCATTGATCAACGACCCAAAGCAACATCAGTAAGGAATTGTACTTAACCCGGCTTTTACCGTTAACAGAACCCGATCTCAACAACGACAGGCTTTTTCTCAGCAAGATAAGTTTACACCAAAATCTAATCGATATGAAAAGAGTGATACTCTTCATTTTCTTTTCGGTTATGCTTTGTGGGCAACTCCTCGCCCAATCCCGTATTATTACAGGGAGAGTAACCGATTCTAAAGATGGTGCCCCGCTACCGGGTGTTACCGTTTCCATCAGAGGCACATCCAAAGGAACTATTACCAATGCAAATGGTGATTACAGGATAGAAATATCCAAACCCACCGATGTATTGGTATACTCGTTTATTGGTTATGGCAGCGTAGAATTTCAAGCGCCTGCAGGCAGCAGCAGGGACGTTCAGTTGAATACGGACGATAAAACGCTGCAGGAAGTGATTGTAACAGGTTATGTGGACATCAAACGGAAAGATGCTACAGTTGCCGCCACTACTATAGGCGGAGACAAGATCAACGACAAACCGGTACAAAGTTTTGACCAGGCATTGGATGGCCTGGCTGCCGGTGTGAACGTGAATGTTACCTCCGGCATTGTTGGTGATGCTGTTACTATCCGCATCCGCGGTGTAAACTCCATCAGCAACGCAACTGCTCCATTGATCGTACTGGACGGTATTCCATTGATCAGCGGCACCAACCTGAACGTGTTCAATAGTGGTAACGGTACCCGCTTTAATCCCCTTGCAGATATCAACCCTAACGATATCGAATCCATTAACGTATTGAAAGATGCTGCAGCCGCTGCACTGTATGGTTCACGTGCAGCCAATGGCGTGATAGTGATCACCACCAAGAGAGGTAAAAAAGGCACTGTTGCCGTTACCTATAATGGTGATTTCAACTGGGCAAAAGCAGCACGGCTGCCTAAAGTATTGAATGGAGAAGATTTCACCGCCATTCAGAATGAAAAGGCCGCTAACTTAAATCTTCCACCCATTGCCGTTGATATTGATGTAAACAATGACGGCAAACCGGATCGTACAGACTGGTTAAAAGAAGTTTTTAAAACAGGCTTCGCACAAAATCATGGTGTATCCGTTTCCGGGGGTAATGAAAAAGCGCAGTATTATGGCGCCTTTGATTATGCTGACCTGAATGGTATAGTGATCACTAACAGGCTGCGCCGTGGTTCTGTACGCATCAACCTGGATGTTACACCCAAAACCTGGCTGAAAGTAGGGGTAAGCCTCTATTCTTCCAAAGGTGTGAACAATGGTGTGCTGTCTGACGGTTTACTGGCCGGCGCCACCTTTGCCGGTTACAATGCTCCGCCCAATGTGCCGATCTATAATAACACTGGTCTTTACGGCGGATATTATCTCTCTGCCGCTAACCGCGATCTGGCAGACGGTAATAACGTGAACGTAGCTACGAACCGTTTGAACCGTTTCTTCCATCCGCTCACCACTGTGTACATGGGCCGGAATGATAATATCTCTAACCGTACCATGGGTAACATCTACGGCGAGCTTTCTCCTATTAAAGGTTTGAAGATCACCTCCCGTTTTGGTGTGGATTTCATTCAGAACTTTGAAGACCAGTACAGCGGACCTGATCAGGCCGGTAACGGTTTTGGTCTTAACGGGCTGGTACAGGAAAACCTGCTGCGCATCAACCAGTGGAACTGGTCCAACTTCGCTACCTATACCCATACATTCAATCAGGCACATACAGTTGCTTTAACAGCGGGGATGGAATACCAATATAGTAAACGTACTGAATTATATACCGGGCAGGGTAACCTGGCAGACGGTTATTTTACCAGTATTTATGATGGCCTCTACGCAGGTACCACCAATACTTTCTCGGGTGGTGTGGCAAGAGCAGATGCTTTTGACTCTTACTTCGGAAGACTCACCTATAATTACCTGAACAAGTATTATATAGAAGGTGTATTCAGGGCAGATGCCTATTCCGGCTTCGGCATCAATAACAGGCGTGGTTATTTCCCTGGTGTATCTGCAGGATGGCGTGTTTCCGAAGAATCTTTCTTCAGGGATAATATCAAAGCCATCAACGATTTCAAGATCCGTGCAAGTTATGGTCTCGTAGGTAGCTCTGAAGTGGGCGCATATGCATGGAGAACTTTGTATGGCGGAGGTCAGTATGCTGATGTGAATGGTTTATCTGTATCACAGATCGGAGACCCCAATCTTAAATGGGAAACATCTAAAAAACTGGATATCGGTTTTGACATGTCACTGCTGAATAACAGATTAGGCATCACGTTCGATTATTTTAATAATGATGTGGACAATCTGATCCTTGCTGCCCCGGTATTACGTACCGTTGGTGTTCCGGGTTCTTCTGTAACTACCAATATCGGCGCAATGTATAACAGGGGATTTGAATTGACGGTTACGGCAAACCCCATAGCCAAAAAAGATTTCAACTGGACCACTTCCACCAACTTTACTATCCTCAAGAACAGGGTTACCAAACTCGCAGATGAAAATGATATCGTGAGCGGGTCCAGCAGGGCAAGTGTAGGTAAACCTTTAGGCGTGTTCTATATGATTCGCTGGGCAGGTGTAAACCCAACCACAGGTTACGGGCAATTCCTGGCGAAAGACGGTACGGTAAAAATGTACAACCCAAGTCCCGGCCTTGCTACAGCAGACCGTTGGACAACTCCTGACGGATCAGCCAAAGTAACTGCTATCACAGGAGCAGATGCCGTTTACCTGGATGACAAAACAGGTTATCCAACCTGGTATGGCGGATGGTCCAATACCTTCTCTTACAAAGGCATTGAATTAGGGATTACCTTACAATACAGCGGAGGCAACTACGTGATCAATGCTACCAGGCAGGGTATGATGACCAACTTCTTCCAGAATAATATTGAAGAGATCAAAGGCCGTTGGACACCTACCAACACCAATACCATCACACCCAAATTATTCCTGAGGGATAATATCACTACGCAAACATCTACACGCTGGCTTGAATCAGCAGACTATCTGCGTGTACAGGAGATCATGCTGGCTTATCTTTTCCCGGGTGTGAAGCAGAAATTAAACATGACGGCTTTGCGGGTATTTGCATCTGTGAATAATGCTGCTATCATCACAGGTTATTCAGGTGCAGATCCTGAGATCAATACCAACCGTCAGGCCAACGTTGCCTTTGGTGTGGATAGCCGCGGTGTACCATTACCACGCACATTTACACTGGGCCTTAGAGCAGGATTCTAATGTTTAAGCTAAAACTTACAATTATGACAACGTTTTCTAAATATATACTTGTACTGGGCCTGTTGCTGGGCAGCGCCTGCTCAAAAGTAGATGAACAGAAGCCCTTTAGTGCTATTGATCCGGCACAGATCTTCAGCGATCCTTCCCGTGTGGAAAAAGCAGCATTGGGTATGTACAATGCATTGCAGAATGCAGAGTTCTTTGGCGGCCGTATCCTCATTTACGCAGATCAGCGTGGCAACGATGTGAACGTAGCTTCCTTCTTTGGTAATGTGGGTTCCTTCAATATGATCTCCGGAGATGCTATTGCCCTGAATGCATGGACAGGCGGTTACCGTACTATTTATGAAGCCAATCTCTTCATGAAAAAACTACAGCAGAATGAAGCCGTAGTAGGCACACCAAAAGCAACGCAGTATTATGGGGAAGCAAAATTCATCAGGGCATTGTGTTATTTCTACCTCGTAAGTTTATATGCACAGCCTTATAACTTCCAGGGAGATGCAGGTCATCCCGGAGTTCCATTGATCCTGGATGCTGCAGAAGATGGTGCACAGGCACTCAGCGCTGCCAACAGGGTAAAAAGGAATACCGTAAAAGAAGTGTATGATCAGATGATCAAAGATCTTACAGAAGCTTCTGCTGCACTTACACCAAACTGGAATGATGCATACTTTAACCGCGCACGTGCAACCAAAGCTGCTGCAGATGGTTTATTGTCCAGGGTATACCTCAACAAAGGAGACTGGACAAACGCCAACGCCAGCGCAGATGCTGTGATTGCTTCTCCACTTGCATTTAAACTGGCAACGGAACCCATAGATAACTGGACCTTCGCTAATATGAATGCTACAGTAGAGAGGATCTTCTCTGTGGCCATGAACAGTGCAGACAATCCCAACACCAATAATGCCATTGGCCAGCACTACAGTCCATTGGGCAGGGGAGATATCTCCGTTAATACAGCAGGTTACTTTGGCATTCCTAATTTCGCACCAACAGATAAACGCAGGAATGCAGCCATGATCCGTACTTCCGGAACATCAACCTATACCGGTAAATATTATCTGAACCCAAGGGAACAATGGGTACCGGTACTGCGGCTCGCAGAAATAAAATTGAACAAAGCAGAAGCCATGGCCAGGCTGGACCCATTGGTAAGTGCAGGTGCACTCACACAGTTAATGGATATCCGCACCATACGTGGCGCATCTGTAATTGTTCCACCGGTATCACAGGCAGAACTGATTACGCTGATCCTGAATGAAAGAAGGATAGAGTTAGCGTTTGAAGGTTTTGGTATGATGGATTTCCTTCGTACCGGCAGAGCTATTCCGGCTCGTCCGCAACACCTGGCACAGGCTGCGGGAACAGATTATGTGATCTTCCCCATCCCGCTGCTGGAAACACAATCAAATAAACAGTTAGCACAGAATAAAGGGTACTAACAAAAAAAGGAGCATCGTAGAGATGCTCCTTTTTTATTATTGTAATACTTCGCTTAGTTTTTGTTCGAGTGCTTTACCTCTCAGGTTAGCCGCAACAATTTTGCCTTGCGGATCTACGAGGATATTGGTAGGGATACCCGTAATACCATATAAAGGAACAACGGAAGATTCCCAGAACTTCAGATCACTTACATGATTCCACATCAAACCATCATCAGCAATCGCTTTTAACCAGGGTTCTTTTGCTTTATCAAGAGAAACACCCAGGATGGTGAAATTCTTATCCTTGTACTTCATGTAAGCATTTACCACATTTGGGTTTTCCTGGCGGCAGGGCCCGCACCAGCTTGCCCAAAAGTCAACCAGCACAAATTTTCCTTTGAAAGAGCTCAGGCTTACCTGTTTACCATTAGGATCAGGTAATACAAAATCAGGCGCTACCTGGCCAACTTTTGATTCCGGTCCGCTGGAAGCTCCCTGTTTGGATTCTTTCTCTGCTTCTTCAACAGACTTCATCATTTCCTTCACCATGGAGTTATCCGGGAAACGTTTCGCGATGTTTTCGAAAGCCGCTTTATTCTCCAGGAATTCCGTGATATCATCAAAGCGCACCAGTTGCATAGCAAACACGGCGGCTACAGGTTGTTTTGTTTTTTGTGCGGCATCCATAAAGAACTGGCGGAAGTTTTTCGCTTCCTGCTCAAATGCGTTCCGTCTTGCTGTGAGCAGACTGTCTGGTGTTTTAGCCATGCGGAGGCTGTCCATCGCCTGGATCTCTTTACTCATCACCTGTGCTTTTTCACTGTACTGATTGAGTAATTGCTGGATCTCTGAAGTAGCTTCGGAGCCTTTCACGGCTATTTTTTCCAGTTCGTTGTAATCTCCATGGATACTCATGTCTCCTGCATCAAGTCCCAGTACAATGTATTTCCCGTTTTCAAAACGGATGCGGTATAAACCTTGTTCGGTTACCATACCATCCAGCTCAAACTTGCCACTGGCATCTTTTACAGCTGTGGTATCAACTATTTTAGGGCCTTGCAGGGCCATTTCTTCCAGGTAAACTTTTTCTAACGGGGCATTGGCCAGTTGTACATCAATCTTGAATCCGCCTTTTTCCGGGTGGCTGCTACATCCGGCCAGCAAAGCTGCACCGGCACACCAAATGGCTAATTTTTTCATGGGCTTTTCTTTTTACTATATGATGGAATAAAATTAGGGTTAATTAATTGGATGCTCCCCAGCGGTTTTGTTAAATTATGTAGCCGGTTCGGGCATGTTACAACGGGAATATCTTCATTTCCGGGTTAATGCTTTGTAACTTATGGCAATAGACAGCAATGTCATTGCAGTAGCAATATTCCCATTCACGCCAATTTGGATGAACGGCTTATTTAGCTGTTCAACCGTTTCATTAAGAGTTCGTTAGTGAGTTTAGGATCTGCCTTCCCTGCACTGAGTTTCATCACTTCTCCCACAAAAAGCCCGATGAGTCCTTTCTTTCCGGCTTTAAACTCCGCTACTTTGCCCGGGTATTTTGCCAGTACTTCTTCAATCACCGGCAGAATGTTCCCTGCATCATTGTCCTGCAGGAGGTTCAATTCAGTGGCAATCGCCAGTGGATCTTTATCCGGCGCTGTGATCATAGCCGGCAGGATACGGGAGGATGCAATGGAAAAGTTCACTTTTCCATCTGCAATCAATGCAATAAGCGCTGCCAGCGATGTGGGTGTAAGCGGAAATGCCTCCATACCGGCATTCTGTTCATTCAGCCATGATTTAACAGGTCCTAGTATCCAGTTGGCCGCAGCCTTGTGATGTGGGGTGGCGTTGATCAGTGCTTCAAAATAAACGGCAGTGGCTTTATCATCACAGATCACGCGGGCATCATATTCAGGAAGCCCCAGTTGCTGTGTATAACGGGCCAGCATTTCTTCCGGCAGTTCCGGCAAAGTGGCGCGCACCTCATCCAGGTATGCTTCTGTAATGCGGAATGGTGCCAGGTCCGGCTCCGGGAAATAACGGTAGTCGTTGGCTTCTTCTTTGGACCGGAGCGGGAAAGAACTGCCATTGGATGCATCAAAACTGCGTGTTTCCTGCACAATGCGTTCTCCGCCTTCCACCAGTTCTATCTGGCGTTTGATCTCATTATCTATAGCCCGTTTGACGTTGCGGATAGAGTTCATGTTTTTTACTTCCACCTTGGTTCCCAGGCTGGTATCACCTTTCAGGCGGATGGAAATGTTTGCATCGCAACGCATACTGCCTTCTTCCATATTACCATCACACACATCCAGCCAACGTACCAGGCGGCGCATTTCTGTCAGGTATGCATATGCTTCATCACTGGTATGAAGGTCCGGCTCTGTTACAATCTCCACCAGGGGTACTCCTGCGCGGTTGTAATCCACCATGGTATTCTGAGGGTCCAGGTCGTGAATGGATTTTCCGGCATCTTCTTCCAGGTGAATCCGGTTCAGCCGGATGT
Source organism: Chitinophaga niabensis (assembly GCF_039545795.1). Classification (NCBI taxonomy): domain Bacteria; kingdom Pseudomonadati; phylum Bacteroidota; class Chitinophagia; order Chitinophagales; family Chitinophagaceae; genus Chitinophaga; species Chitinophaga niabensis. The sequence goes on from NZ_CP154260.1 coordinate 6,514,262, forward strand.
TGCGGCTGTTGCCCTCTGTAAAAATGGGCACATGGCCTCCAATGCAGATAGGTGCTGTATGCTGGCTGATCTGGTAACCTTTTGGAAGATCAGGGTAGAAGTAATTCTTACGGGCAAAGAAGTTTTCCCGCTCAATCTCGCAATGGCAGGCAAATCCAAGACGTACCGCCAGTTCTACCGCTTTCTTGTTCAGAAAAGGTAAAGTACCCGGGTGCCCAAGGGTAATGGGGCTGATATGCGTGTTGGGTAAACCGCCAAATGCCGCGCTGTCACTGGTGAAAAGCTTACTTTGCGTCAATAGCTGGGCATGTACCTCCAGGCCTATCACTGCTTCATATTTGTTATAATCGATGCTCGCGCTCATACTATTAATCCGTACTGATTCGCACAAAGATATTCAAACTGCAAAAAAGCAGGGAATTTTCGCGAAATTGTAACATATCATTTCTATAATTCTATCGTTATGGCCTCTATTTCCGATGTACATGCCGCCCAGCGTAGCTTTTTCGATTCCGGCGCCACCCGTTCCCTTGCATTCCGCAAGTCTCAGCTGAAAAAACTGAAAGCCACGCTGAAAAAACATGAAACCGCTATCCTGGAGGCTTTGCAGGCTGATCTGTCCAAACATCCGCTGGAGGCGTTTTCAAGTGAAGTGGGCCTGTTATTCGATGAAATAGACCATACCCTCACCAATTTAAGGGAATGGATGCGCCCCCAGGCTGTCAGTTCCCCACTGATGCATTATCCCTCCGCCAGCAAGATCTACCGGGAACCGAAAGGGCTTACCCTGCTGATAGGTCCCTGGAATTATCCTTTCCAGTTACTCATAAATCCGCTGATAGGAGCCATAGCAGCAGGGAATTGTGCCATCCTGAAACCATCGGAACTGGCCCCGCAAACGGAGGCCATTACCCAAAAAGTGATCAAAGATGCCTTTGATCCTGCATTTGTGGCTGTGATTACAGGAGAAGGCCATACCGTGATCCCGGAGATCATGCAAAACCGTTTCGATCATATTTTCTTTACCGGCAGCATCCCCGTTGGGCGTAAGATCCTGGAAATGGCCGCCCCGCATTTAACACCTGTAACATTAGAGCTGGGAGGAAAAAGCCCCTGCATTGTTGATAAAGGCGCAGACATTAAAACTGCCGCTAAAAGGATCATATGGGGTAAATGCTGGAATGCAGGCCAAACCTGTATTGCACCGGATTATATATTAGCACATGAAAGTGTGATGGCCCCCCTCATCGAAGAAATGAAAGCAGCCATTACCCGTTTCTTTGGAGAAGATGTGTCACAGAGTAAAGATTATCCCCGCATCATCAATGAAAAAAGATTTGATCAGCTGGTCACATACCTGCAGCAGGGGACTATTGTAGCAGGCGGGCAAACAGACAGGGCACATAAATACATTGCACCCACCATCCTCACCAATGTTTCATTTGACGCAGCTGTAATGAAGGATGAGATCTTCGGTCCCATCCTGCCGGTGCTCCCATACAACACAGCAGATGAAGCCATAAAGATGATCGCGAAAAATCCATATCCCTTATCGTTATACATCTTTTCAAACAGCCGCCGCACGGAGAAAACGTTTATAGATAAAGTAGCTTTTGGAGGTGGTTGTATCAATAACACACTCGTACATTTTACCAATGCAGACCTGCCTTTCGGAGGGATTGGTTACAGTGGCATGGGCCGCTATCACGGACGTTCCAGTTTTGATGAATTCACGCATTTTAAAGGTGTGATGAAAACCGCTACCTGGCTGGATGTGCCGGTGAAATATCCGCCGTTTAAGAATAAGCTGAAGCTGGCGAAATTGATGATGAGGTAAAAAAACTCCGCCCTCTGCTGCGCGGCAAGGTCTCCGCCCAAACAAAAAACGGCCCGCATGACACGAGCCGCTTCCTTTTGCTTTACACTAAACTAAACTATAATTTTTCACCCTTCGTTACTGTATGCAACTACAGGTTCTCAGTGTTTAATTTCTTCGGAATTGTAATGGTCAGCGTTTGTGTACTTCCATTCCTTTTCACTTTTGCCGTGATGCTTTTGGCTTCTTTACTGTCTCTGTACAACTGCACAACATCCTTCGCATCCTTCACAGGTTTGCCTGCTAACTCCGTGATCACATCCTTCTCTTTAAACCCTGCTTTATCAGCAGCAGTGCCATCCGCTACATCCAATACCACAGCACCATTCGATTCTTCTGTATCTTGTACGGAAAGTCCCAGCCTTGTAGCGTTCCTGTCTTTAAAGAACTCTGCAAAAGGATATTCCCGTCCATCAGGTGTATTGCCAAAAGGACTTCTGCCATCAGGCATCCTGAATTGATATTGATTACCACCTCCTGGTCCTAAACGTAAAGAACGGGGAGCATCTTGTCTTTTCTCAAGCGTTGCGGTAGCCTTTTGCTCTTTGCCATTACGCAGGTAAGAAACAGTGATCTTATCACTTGGTTTCAGTGCACCGATCGCTTCATACAATTCCTGAGGTTCCAGTATCTTTTTATCATTGATGCCCGTGATCACATCACCCTCTTTCAATCCTGCTTTTTCAGCAGCGCTGCCTTCTGCAACTTCGGTGATCGTAGCACCTTTGGCATCTTCTTTTTTGGTGATAACACCGAGTACTGCCGGGTTGGGAGAGATGGATAATTCCTGTTCTTCAAAAGGAGAACCTGGCGGCAGATTGCCATTCCTTGGTGTGATCACCCGGCGGCGGACAATGATATCCTTATCATTGAACTCATCTAATTTCTTCCCGTCTGCAAACACCTCTCCGTCTTTGATCTCAATAGTCACTTTTGCGTTCTTGTCAGCGCCTTTTCGTTTGATGATGATCTCATCATATTCACCCAGTTTGGTAGAAGGCCTTTCCTGGGAAAAAGCCGGCAGAGCCATTGTCATAGCCCCTAAGCTGAATACGAATAATAGTTTACGCATACAATATCGGGTTTTATATATCGCAAATCTAAGGGGTAATCGGGGTAATAAAATGTTAAAAAAGGACAGGCGGGCAAAGGTATTTTATACCCCGGCCCGCCCGTCTGTTATAGTATTTCGGAGACCTCCAGGTCTCCGGTATTTTCGTTGACCGGCTGCTTAAAGGATCCCCTTCACCTGCGCAATCACCTGTTGCAACTGACTTACATCCTGCCCGCCGGCTGTAGCCTGAGTAGCTTGTCCGCCGCCACCTCCTTTGATCAGAGGTGCCACCTGTTCTTTAATGATCTTCTGTGCATTCAGCCCTTTCTCTTTCACGAGGTCCTCAGATAAGATAACAGCCACCTGTGCCTTCCCGGCTACATTCGCAGCCAGTACAATTACATAAGGTACGGTAAGCAGGTCTTTTACATTGGTGGCACATTGCCTTACCATATCTGCACTGCCAACTTCTACCACTGCACCCAGGAACTGCACCCCATTCACAGCCACAGCCTGCTGAGGCAAAGTAGCTGCCAATTGCTGCGCCTGCTTAGCTTCCATAGATGCCAGCTGTTTCTCCAAAGTTGTTTTATCATTCGCCAGGTTCTCAATAGCTTTTACTATATCCTTTGGATTCTTCAATTGTGCTTTCACTTCTTTCAGTTGCTGCAATTGTTCATTTACAAACGCTTCCGCTTTTGCACCTGTTACTGCTTCAACACGGCGCACACCTGCAGCCACAGCACTTTCAGCAATGAATTTGAACAATCCTAACTCCCCGGTATTACCAACATGCGTACCACCGCAAAGCTCAATAGAATAAGATGGATCGATGGTAACAACGCGAACAGTTTCACCGTACTTCTCCCCGAAAAGTGCCATAGCACCTAGTTTCAGGGCTTCTTCACGAGGCAGTTCTTTTATCACCACAGGAATATTCTCCCGTATCTTTTCATTCACGATCGCTTCAATCGCAGCCAGTTCTTCATCTGTTACTTTCGCAAAATGAGAGAAGTCGAAACGCAGGTAATCTGCATTTACTAAAGAGCCTTTCTGTGCAACATGTGTTCCCAGCACAGCTCTTAAAGCAGCATGCAATAAGTGTGTGGCAGAGTGATGGCGTTCTGTGTTTTTCCTTTTGGAAGCATCCACCGTTGCCTGTACAGTACCTGTAAGATCAGCCGGTAAAGCATCCACAAAATGAACGATCAGATCATTCTCTTTTTTGGTATCCGTAACGGTAATGAGCTCTCCGTTAAAATCCAGCGTACCGGTATCTCCTACCTGTCCGCCACTCTCTGCATAAAAAGGAGTTCTGTCCAACACTATTTGGTATTGCTCTTTCCCTTTGGCTTTGATCTTGCGGTGTTTCAGCACTTTTGCAGGAGATGCCAGTTCCGTATACCCCACAAAAATACCGGAAGGTTGATCCTGCAGAATATTCCAGTCTCCCATATCCAGTTCTGTAGCTGCACGGGAACGGTCTTTCTGCTTTTTCATTTCAGCATCAAAGCCCGGCTCATCTACTTTAAAACCGTTCTCATTGGCTATCAGCATGGTAAGGTCCAGCGGAAAGCCAAAAGTATCATATAGTTCAAAGGCTGTTTTACCATCCACATTTTTGGAAGGAGCGCCGCCCATAAAATCTTCCATTCTGCGGATACCGCTATCCAGTGTACGCAGGAAACTGTTTTCCTCTTCAAACACCACCTTCTTCACAAAATCTTCCTGTTGCAGCAGTTCCGGGAACACTTTTGCAAACTGGCCCGCCAGTACCGGCAGCAGTTCATGCAGCAAAGGTCTCTTCACATCCAGGAAAGAGAAGTAATAACGCACTGCCCTTCTGAGAATGCGGCGGATCACATATCCTGCTCCCGTATTGCTGGGAAGTTGTCCATCAGCGATGGTGAAACAGATGGCACGGATATGATCTGCGATTACGCGGAAAGCGATATCTATCTTCTCCGTGTGTCCATATTCCTTACCGCAGAGTTTTTCTGTTGCATGAATGACAGGCATGAACACATCCGTATCGTAGTTACTTTGTTTTTGCTGTAAAACCCTCACCAGCCGCTCAAAACCCATCCCGGTATCCACATGTTTAGCCGGAAGTGGTTCCAGGCTGCCATCTTTCAGGCGGTTGAATTGCATGAATACATTGTTCCAGATCTCTATCACCTGGGGATGGTCATTATTTACCAGGTCCTTTCCCGGAACCTGTGCCCTTTCTTCGTCCGTTCTGCAATCCACGTGAATTTCAGAGCAAGGGCCGCAGGGACCGGTATCTCCCATTTCCCAGAAGTTATCCTTTTTATTACCCATCAGGATCCGGTCTTCCGCAACATATTTCTTCCAGTGTTCCATGGCTTCTGTGTCAGAGGCCAGGTTTTCTTTTGTATCTCCTTCAAATACAGTCACATACAAACGATCTTTAGGCAGTTTGTATACCTCCGTCAGCAATTCCCAGCTCCAGGCAATGGCTTCCGCCTTAAAATAATCCCCAAAGCTCCAGTTACCCAGCATTTCAAACATGGTATGGTGGTAAGTGTCTATACCTACCTCTTCCAGGTCATTATGTTTACCGCTCACCCGGAGGCATTTTTGTGTATCTACCACCCTTTTATAGGCCGCAGGCTTGTTTCCCAGGAAAATATCCTTGAACTGGTTCATCCCCGCATTCGTGAAAAGCAGGGTGGGGTCGTTTTTAACCACTATTGGGGCTGAAGGCACGATCTGGTGGCCTTTGGAAGCAAAAAAATCCAGGAACTGTTGTCTGATCTCGGCTGCGGTCATAAAATATTACTACGTATTAATATCTAATTTTAACTTTATAATTGCGTCAGTTCTAAATTTGACTTTAATTTGTAATTAATGAAAAATTGGTCTGTTCTTAAAATTGACATTCAAAAGGTTGCCGTTTTAGCCTATTTCGCTTAGGTTTGTGCACCCCGTTTTTAAATTGTGCAATGCAAAGGGACAAAATGAACGCGGTGCAAAAATATCGAAATAATCAAAAACAAGCGATAATCGCAGTTTTCCTTAAAAAAAAGCAGCGATAATAATATTGACCGCGCTACGTTAAACGGTCGCGCACCATATCAACCCAAACAGGTTCATGAAGAAGATCAAATATTTTTATAATACACAAACACTAAAATACGAAAAGCTCGTAGTGTCCCTGCGGGTTAAAATATTACGGGTGCTGGGTTTTATTTCGGCAGCCATCGTTACCGGTATCATCTTCCTCTCTGTCGCTTATCGCTTCCTGGATTCTCCTAAAGAAAAACTCCTGCGCGCGGATATCGAAAGCATGGAGGAAGAATACTCCGCCCTCCAGGCAAGGATGAATGAGCTGAAAGGCCATATGGACGAATTACAGCATCGCGACAATGAAATTTATCGCGTGATCTTTGAAGCCGCTCCCATCCCGGACAGTGTAAGGGCTGGCAAACCGGAAAAAACGGAACAGGAAATGGAGCAGTTGCAGTCCAAAGACAACCACGAAGTTATCAGGGCAACCGCTAAAGTGCTCCAGGAACTGATCAACCGGGTGAAAGTACAGGAGAAATCCTACGTGCAGATAGAAGACCTGATCAAGAACAAACAAAAAATGCTGGCCTCCATTCCTGCCATCCAGCCAGTATCCAATAAAGATCTGGACAGGATAGCTTCCGGTTTCGGTTACCGGATCGATCCTATTTATAAAACCATGAAATTTCATGGCGGCCTCGATTTTGCCGCTCCATCCGGCACACCTATCTATTCTACAGGAGATGGGGTGATCGAAGAAGCCAGCCTGAGTGATGTGGGGTATGGTAACCATGTGGTAGTAAATCACGGTTATGGTTATAAATCACTCTATGGCCATATGGTGAGGATGAAAGTAAAACGTGGGCAGACAGTTAAAAGAGGAGATGTGGTAGGCTGGGTAGGAAGCACGGGAAAATCAACCGGCCCGCACTGCCATTACGAAGTAAGCAAGAACGGAACCAGGGTAGATCCTGTATACTTTTTTTATAACGACCTTACGCCCGAACAGTTTGACCGCATGCTGAAGATAGCCCGCTCCGGCAACCAGTCCTTCGATTAATGGAATGATTATTGGAGGAAATGCCCGTGTGCATAAAATTAGATAGCTGTGCAGGATAGGATGCGTAGGTGATTCCGTAATATTGTATCCATATTCTCTTTCAATTAATTGATATCGGTTATGATGCAGCAACTGGACTTATTTGGAGCCGAGCCGCAACAGCCCGCACCCGGCAAGCCTGCACCTAAAAAGGAGTTGGAAAAAACGAACGTGGCCGATAGCGGAGAAGAACAACCGGCGGAATCCATCGATCACCACCAGCCTTTAAAAGGAAAGAAGCGCGGACGCAAAAGCCTGAAAGAACTGGCCAGTGACCCGCATGTGATCCAGGAACTGGAAAAACTTACACTGGATAAGCAATATTATTCCATCAGCGAAGTGGCAGGCATGTTCAGGGTAAACACTTCCCTGATCAGGTATTGGGAAAATGAATTCGATATTCTGCAACCCAAAAAGAACCGTAAGGGAGACCGCCTTTTCCGGCAGGAGGATATCCAGAACCTGAAGCTCATCTATCATTTACTGCGCGAACGCAAATACACCATCGAAGGAGCTAAACAAAAACTCCGGGAAGATAAACGCTCCGCCTCCCGCAATTTTGAAATGGTGAAATCACTGCAAAAAGTGAGAGCATTTTTAACAGAGTTAAAAGATCAATTATAAAATACAGATTATGCGTTTACACACAGTATTATTAGGATGTGGATTGCTGTTGTCTTCCGTGACTATGGCGCAATCCGTTAATGGCACCAAGCAGTTGACAGGAAAGATAGAAATGAAACAACTGACCAGCGATTCTGCTTTTGCATGGTTCTATACCGGTGTGAACAGGTATGATGCAAATGCCAACATGGTGAACTACATCAAAACAAATAAAGATAAGATCCAACTGGTAGCGCTCGTAAATACTACAGACGATGCCAGCAAAAAATTATTGCCCGCATTCTATAAAGTGATGATCCTGGCCAGCGTTCCCGAAGAAAGTATTCACCTCTACGGAGCGGATAACAGTGGTAATACAGGAAACACGGTGGCAGATGGTTACAAAGTGAAAAGAGTGCCCGTTATCCTCGTTATGCGCGATGGTAAAGAAGAAGGACGTATCTCCGGAAGTCCCAAACAAACAGTTGAGGACGACCTCGCTCAGATCATTATGAAAATGAATAATAAGAAAGATTAGTTCGATATGAACGCAATTAAAAAGCCTCGCTGAAATAATTTCAGCGAGGCTTTTTGTTTAGCAGGGATAAACCCTTCACATAGGGTCAGTGTTCGTTATTCCTTTTACACTCCTATACCCGGGGTATTTTAGTATTACTGAACTGGTGGGGTGTCTGTTTTCATGGCCAGCTTTACCCCATTCTCCTGGAGTATCCTGATCGCAGCAAAATTCACATCTTCCCGCAGGTTCACATAAGCTGCATTCTCCAGGATATTGGTCATGTAAATGATCTGCAATACAAAGGAATCTTTCGTGAAATCAAACAGGCTCACAGAATAACCTGGTTCCACATCCTCATGTTTGGAAAGATATTCCTGTATGCCTCTTACTACTTTGGCGGCACCATCCGAAGGTGTATCTGCAGCCAGTTCCAGTTTCACCGCAACCCTTTGCTGCGTACGCAGTGAAAGATTGTCCAGCACACTGTCCACCATCTTTTTATTCGGCACCGTTACAAAGGTTTTCTCCAATGTACGGATGCGTGTACTGCGGAGACCTATCTTTTCCACCGTTCCCTGGAAGGCATCCACTTTTACGCTGTCGCCCACGCGGAAAGGTTTATCCGAAAATATGATGAAAGAACCAATAAGGTTTTCGATGCTTTCTTTAGCAGCCAATGCCAGTGCAGCCGCACCAATTCCAAGCCCCGCCACCAGCTTCTCCACAATATGCTGCCCGAATAATATATTGATCAATACCATACTCCCGATAATGATCATGATGGCCTTGAAAAAATCCCGGAAGAAAACAATGAACTGGTTATCCGTTCTGTCTTCCGTGAGGTCTGCTTTCTTTTCAAGGATCAATGCCACAAAATCCATCAGGCGGAGTAAGATCCATATCACCGTAACACTGAAAGTGATCTGCAGCAAGGTTTGCAGCAGCATGTGTAAAGTATACGGATCATTGCTGCGGTTATAGATAGTGATATTTAATTCCGGTGGGAATATCAGGTGATTACTGCCCATGATAAAAGCAGTGAGCAGGAGGAAGTATTCTAATGGACGTAATAAAAGCTCAACAAATTCATGTTGCTGAATGGTGGGAGACCAATGTTTGATCAGCTTGAAAAGCCCTGAAGCCAGGCTTTTGGACAACACACGCCGGATAAAGAATACAAACAATACAATACCCAGCACAATCAGGTAATTGCGAACGGGATTGCTAAAGATGATACTGTTTAAGATGTCTTCCATACTTTGCAAATGTAGTAAATAGCCTAAAACCGTCATTAAGCTATGCGGAAAACCCTTGCTTCATCATTCACAATCTGCACCAGTCCGGGCTTCTTTCCTTTATCAAAACTTCCATACAGGTCTGCAATATCCAATGCCTGCGCACCATTGATCGTAGCCCATTGCATAATGTTCGCCAAAGGAATATGCGGATATTGTTCCCGTATTGTTTTGATCTCTGCCCAGATAGATAACTGGTGATTGGAGGCAAGGCTATCCGTGCCTAACGTTATCCTGGCGCCCAGTTGCAGAAAAGCAGGAATGTCCGGCAAACGGTTTTCAATATACATGTTCGCATTAGGGCAGAGGCACCAGAATATTTCCTGCGGCCTTGAATTAGCAAAGCGTATATCCATCTCCGTTGTATACGTATTATGCACCAGCAGCATGCGGGGAGTATGAGAGAAGTAGGGGAGATAACTTTGCAAACTACTGGTACCCGTAGCAGCGAACTTAGCGATATCAATCCCAAAATGCTGATAGAAATCCAGGAAATCTCCCGTTTTGTGCTGGTACAATTCATCCTCCGCAGGGCATTCCTGGTTATGTATGCTAACTGGTGTATTCCCTTCCATGCTGCCCAATAGTTTGAATAAAGTGGCAGATACAGAATAAGGAGCATGCGGTACCAGCGAAACGGGCTGCTCCTTTGCGGCAAACTGTGAAAACACGGTAGCGGAATGTTCCAGCCGCTGATGGGCTACCGCGTCAATAAAACCCATACATTCCACAAAGCTGTGCCAGTAAAGGGAAGATTTCAGTTTATGTTCCAGGGTGGCTGGCGTATTACAGATATCTCCCACGGCCACAACCCCTCCTTCTTCCATTTCTTTTCCGGCGGCAGCAATCGCTGCCTCCAGGATTTCCGCAGTGGGAGGTTGTCTTTGCTCCATCACCGTCCGGAGGAAAACAGGGAGCCCTGTATGCTCCGGTACTTTCCCTTTCATATGCGAAAGCTCCAGGTGACAATGGGTGTTAATGAACCCCGGGGAAAGCCATCCCTCAACCTGTAAAATATCTTCGCCTGCCCAGGACCTTGGAACGAGTGCAGATACTTTTCCTGCATCGTCCAGGATCAATACCCTGTCCGGCCCATGGAACCGTTGACCATCAAAAATGTCGTCTGCTGCCAGCTTTATCATCTTTGTCTTTTTTTAGGGGCAAAAATGTAATTTTGCAACCCGAAGTAATTGCGAAATAAGCTCTTTTAGTTCGTAATTGTTAATTCGTCACTGATTATGATAGATAAATTAGATGCCATCAAGGGCCGGTACGAACAGGTATCCCTGGCTCTCACCAACCCCGAAGTGGTAAAGGATAATAAGCAATTCAGCAAGCTGAGCAAAGAATACCGCCAGCTGGAGAAGATCGTGAAAGCCTACGATAACTATCGTAAGTTACTGGATGCCATTGCTTTTAATAAAGAAGTGCTGGAAAGCGGCGACGATGAGATGAGGGAGCTGGCCAAGGAAGAAACCGAAAGCCTGAGCGAACAGAAAGAGCAGGCCGAAGCAGAGATCCGCAACCTCCTGATCCCGAAAGACCCGCAGGACGAAAGGAATGCCATCCTCGAGATCCGGGGAGGTACTGGTGGAGACGAAGCCAGTCTTTTTGCAGGAGACCTCCTGCGCATGTACCTCCGTTATTGTGAAAACAAAGGCTGGAAAACCGCTATCATGAACGAAAACCCCGGTGCCGTGGGTGGTTATAAAGAAGTAGTGGTGGAAGTGACCGGTGATGATGTATACGGAACCCTCAAATTCGAATCCGGCGTACATCGTGTACAACGGGTACCAGCCACAGAAGGTTCCGGAAGGGTACATACCTCTGCCGCTACCGTGGCTATTTTGCCGGAAGCAGATGAAGTGGATGTGGACGTTCGGGATGCAGATATTAAAATGGATACCTTCCGTGCATCCGGAGCAGGAGGTCAGCACGTAAACAAAACGGAATCCGCCGTAAGGCTTACCCACATTCCAACCGGAGTGATCGTGGAATGCCAGGAGGGCCGTAGCCAACACTCTAACAGAGACATTGCCATGAAAATGCTGCGTACACGCATCTACGAAGCTGCCGTACGCAAACATGAAGATGCCATTGCCTCCAAACGTAAAAGTCTTGTTTCCACCGGAGACCGTTCTGCCAAGATCCGTACCTATAACTATCCCCAGGGCCGGATCACAGATCACCGTATTGGAATGACCGCCTATAATATGGATGCCTTTATGAATGGGGACATCCAGGACATGATCGATGCCCTTCAGTTTGCGGAGAACGCAGAGAAAATGAAGATGGGGGACCAGGTTTAACTTTCAGCAAACATTTTGGGGCAAGGGAATGTTATTATGTTCTACAGTAGTATCTTTCCACCCTAAACCATATCAAAATGCTTGATCAATTAGTTCAACTGGTGCGTGACAGCGCACAGGAAACAGTGGTAGCCAATCCAGCTATACCTAATGAGCAAAACGATGCAGTGATCGGAGAGGCTTCTCACTCCATCGCTTCCGGTTTACAGGAAGCGCTCGCCAGTGGAAATGTAAAGGACGTAATGGGCCTTTTCAATTCCAATGGCCAGGTAGACAATAGCAACCCCGTGGTCAACAACATTTCCGGTAACCTTATCAGCAGCCTTAAGGAGAAATTCAACCTCAATGGCAGCTCAGCAGCAGCTATCGCAGGTTCTCTCATCCCCAGTGTATTGGGTTCCCTGGTAAAAAAGACCAACGACCCAAGCGACAACGGTTTTTCCCTGGATGGCATTTTCAGTTCCCTCACCGGAGGTTCCTCCCAGGGCCTCAATTTGGGTAGCCTGCTCGGCAAATTTGCCGGCGGCCTCGATAAAGACGGCGATGGCGATGTGGATATGCAGGATATGGTGGGAATGATCAGCAATGGCGCAAAACAACAACAGGGAAGCGGAGGATTAGGCGGCCTTTTAGGCGGCATCTTTGGAAAATAACTACCTTAAACGGACAGGCAGGCATCGTTCCTGTCCGTTTTTAAAATACTGCTCCTCAATTATTTATAGAGAAAACCGCTTTCTTGGCAAACTATTTGTTTAGGGCTAGTGTACAAACTATATGCAGGCAACAAAAAACCTGGCAAAAATCTCACTATGTTAAAATTAATTATGATGAAACGAATGAATGCATTTGTAGCAATAGCTTTAGCCGGTACACTGTTACTTGGTAGCTGTAGTACATGGCAGGGCATGGATAACACAAAAAAAGGAGCAGTGATCGGAACAGGCGGTGGTGCAGCAGCAGGTGCCGTAATTGGTAAAGCTGCCGGTAATACAGCCCTTGGTGCTATCATCGGAGCAGCCGTTGGTGGAACTGCCGGTGTATTGATCGGTAAGAAAATGGACAAACAGGCACAGGAGATCAAAAACGAAGTACCCAATGCTACCGTGGAAAGAGTAGGGGAAGGTATCAATGTTACCTTCAACTCCGGCGTACTGTTCGGTTTTGATAAATCAGATCTTACCGCTACTGCCCAATCCAATATCCGTGAACTGGCTGAAGTATTAAATAAATATCCTGATACGCACGTACGTGTGGAAGGCCATACTGATGATACCGGTGCAGACGCTTACAACTATAGTTTGTCTGAACGCCGCGCAAAAGCAGTAGCAGTTTATCTCAGCTCACAAGGTGTTGCCGCTAATCGTATCCAGACTTTCTGGTATGGTGAAACCCAGCCTAAAGTACCAAACGATTCAGAAGCTAACCGTGCACAAAACCGCCGTGTGGAATTCTCCATCTACGCGAATGATAAAATGAAGCAGGATGCGAAGAAAGAAGCAGGTCAACAATAAAAGTATTTAGTTGAATTTTCTCATAAGCATTTGAAATCTTCCTCCCGGTTTTCCGGGAGGATTTTTCTTTTACAGGGTATCAAGTCCCGCCAGTATGATCTTACAGGCAGTACGGATCTCTTCTTCCGTGATAATTAATGGAGGTACCAGCCGGATGCATTGTGGTGCAAACAGGAACCAGTCTGTGATCACACCATTTTTTATACAATGATCGATCACTTTTTTATTCGCAGGGAAATCTTCCAGTTCTACGGCAAACATCAAACCTCTTGAGCGCACCGCTTTGATGCGCGGATGTTGTAACAGTTCCAGGAATAGCTTTTCCTTCATCGTTACTTCCTTCATCATATTCTCTTCTATCAATGCCTTCATTCCCGCAAGGCCGGCAGCACAGGCAACAGGGTGACCGCCAAATGTAGTGATATGGCCCAATACCGGTTGATTGGTAAGGCTCCACATCACATCCCGGTTAGCAATGAAAGCACCCAAAGGCATGCCGCCTCCCAATGCTTTTCCCAGCAAAAGAATATCCGGCACTACATCATATTGCTCAAATGCCCATAAGGTTCCATTCCGGCCAAAACCGCATTGTATCTCATCCAGTATCAACAGGGCACCTGTTTCAGAACACTTTTTACGCAAAGCCTGTAACCATTCTGTCGCAGGGGCCAGCACACCAGCTTCTCCCTGTATTGTTTCGGCAATCACACAAGCCGTACGTTCTGTAATACTATCCAGCATCTCCATGGAGTTATGTAAAAGATGCTGCACATCCGGTAACAATGGCCGGTAAGCATTCCGCCAGTATTCATCACCCATGATACTCAATGATCCCTGTGTTGAGCCATGGTAGCTATTCTTAAAGGCAATGATCTCTGTACGCCCGGTATGGCGTTTCGCTAATTTCATGGCACCTTCCGTAGCTTCACTGCCGGAATTGGTGAAATACACACTGTTCAGGGAAGCCGGCAAATGTTGTGTGAGATAGGTGGCATAAGCTACCTGGGGAGATTGCACAAATTCCCCATATACCAGCAGGTGCATATAGGCCTGCGCCTGTTCCTGGATGGCCTTTACCACCGCAGGATGACAATGCCCCACATTACAAACGCTGATCCCAGCAATCATATCAAGGTATTGTTTGCCATCCGCATCCCACATATACATGCCCTCCGCTTTCACGATCTCCAATGCCAGCGGGGCATCTGAGGTTTGAGCCACATGTTGTAAAAAAAGCTGCCTGTTATTCATTGCCGCGAAGTTAGTGAAGTTCTATATTTGTAACATGCCAGTAATATTACCAGTAAAAGGAGTATACCCTAAAATGGGAGAAAACAGTTTTATAGCCCCCAATGCTACCATCGTAGGAGATGTGGTAATGGGCAACGATTGCAGCGTTTGGTTCAATGCCGTTGTACGGGGAGACGTGAACAGCATTCGTATGGGCAATAAGGTGAATATCCAGGACGGTGCTGTGATCCACGCCACTTACGAGAAAACCAAAACCACTATCGGCAACAACGTGTCCATTGGCCACAATGCCATTGTACATGGCTGCACTGTAGAGGATAATGTATTGATCGGCATGGGCGCTATTGTGATGGACAATGCCCATATCGGCAGTAATACCATCATTGCCGCCGGTGCCGTAGTATTGGAAGGAACACAGGTAGAACCCGGGACCATTTATGCCGGCGTACCCGCTAAAAAGGTGAAAACCATCAGCCAGGAACTGATCCATGGGGAAATTAACAGGATAGCAAACAACTATATCATGTATGCGGATTGGTTCCGGGACCAGGTGTGATCACTTGAGGAAAAAATACTATATTGCATAAGATAATACCCTGTCCCTATGAAAAGAAAATGCTTATTCCTGCTTTGGGCGGTTTTTCTACTGACCAGTTGCGCATCTCAGAAATATGGCTGCCCCGGCAGTACTTATTACAACAAGGGAAATGCAAAGCAAAATTCAAAGGCCGGTAAACAAATGAAATTATTCTAAACAGGAGTTTATGCGCAGGCTTTGCTTTTTACTGATGCTGGCAGCAGGTATCCTGGCTATAGGATGCCGCACGCAAAAAACAGGTTGTAAAGTTCCCAAACGTAATATGGGTGCAGAAAAAGTGATGGACGAAATGAACGCGCCCAAAAAGAAAGGGCTGTTCAACAGAGGAGGTTAATAAGATTTATCTTCTATGGTGTGCCAGATAGCTACATAGCTGAGGTACCTTTCCATATCCAGTTCTCCCGCTTCCACAGCTTCTTTCACAGCACAGGCAGGTTCATCCAGGTGTTGGCAGTTATTGAACTGGCAGTTAGGAAGAAATGGCCGCATATCCAGGAAATATTGAGAGAGTTCCGTTTTTGGAATATCAACGATCCCAAATTCCCGCACCCCCGGTGTATCGATCAATCTTCCGCCATCCGGCAGATCAAACATCTCCGCGAAAGTAGTAGTATGTAAACCCTTCCCGCTCCAGCCACTTACATTTTTTGTTTTCAGTTTAAGGTCTGGCAATAACCGGTTGATGATAGTGGATTTTCCCACACCGGAATGCCCTGAAATAAGGCTTGTTTTATTATGCAGCATGGCTTTGATCTCTTCCATACCCGCACCGGCTCCTGCAGCCGTGAGTAATACCTTATAGCCCATGGATTCATACACTGTTTTCCAGTGTTCGAATTTTTCCATTTCCTTATCCTTATACACATCCATTTTGTTGAAGATGAGCACAGCAGGAATATGATAGGCAGCAGCCGTTACAAGAAAACGATCAATAAACCCCTGGGAAGTACGGGGTTCTTTTACGGTACAAACCAATACCGCCTGATCAAGATTAGCGGCAACAATATGTTTCATGTGTTTGCCCTTTGGAGAGGCCCGCACGATATAATTCTTCCGGTCACTGATGCCTGTGATCATAGCAGCCGCTTCTTCATCCTGTTCCAGGCTGAGCGTCACTTCATCGCCTACTGCAATAGGATTGGTGGAAGTGATGTCGTCATCCTTCTTAAAGATGCCCTTGATACGGGCCTGAAGGAAGTCACCTGCTTCAGTTTTGGCAGCATACCAGCTGCCCGTTGATTTGTAGATCGTTGCTTGCACGGCGTAAAGATAAGCCAATTAAGGGAGTCTCCTGAAGAGTGTGTACCGCAGCACCACTTCCAGTAAAAGACAAGCCAGGGCAATCATGGCCAATGGGAAGAAATATTCCTTGTAACGCTTGTAGGAAGTGATCTCCACTTTCGTACGTTCCAGTTTGTCAATCTCTCCGTAGATATTTTTGAGGGAAGTATTATCTGTAGCCCTGAAGTAACGGCCGCCGGTTTCAGCAGCAATCTTCTTCATCAGTGGTTCATCTATCTGCACATCCACCATTTGCATCTGTACAGAACCATCAGGCATCGTAGCAGGAGAGGGGGCTTTGCCGATTGTTCCTACACCCACCGTATATACTTTGATCTTATAGGCTTTGGCAATCTCCAATGCAGTGAGCGGATCTACAAGACCGGTATTGTTCACACCATCCGTGAGCAGAATGATCACTTTGCTTTTTACTTTGCTGCTGTGCAAACGGTCTACCGCTGTAGCTAATCCCATTCCTATGGCAGTACCGTCCTGCAGCAAACCGCTGCGGATGGTCATGATCTGTTGTTTCAATACTGCATGGTCCATGGTAATGGGGCACTGGGTAAAGCTTTCACCGGAAAAGATAACCAGCCCTATGCGGTCACTTATTCTGCTGTCCACAAAATCCATCGCGGTTTTTTTGGCCGCTTCCATTCTGTTGGGCAGCAGGTCCTCTGCCAGCATACTACCTGAAATGTCTATACTCAACACAATGTCTATCCCTTCACTGTCTATATTCTCTGAAGTATTGGATGTTTGAGGGCGAGCCAGTGCAGTCACCAATGCTGCAAAAGCAAGAACGCGCAATACCAGCAATAATGGGCGGAAGCGCACTTTCCAGGATACAGGTAAACCTTTCAGGCCTTGCAGGGAAGATACCTGGATAGATCCCTGGAACTTTCGGCCGGCACTGAATTGCCACCATACCATTACGGGAATGAGGAGCAGCAGCCAGAAGAAGGCCGGGTAAGCAAATTCAATATGTTTCCAGATGTCCGGGTTCATCGTCAATTACTAATTTGTGCTGTTAGGTGCAGGTTGTTCAGCAGCAACAGCAGATGGTTTTGTCCATTCTACCACAGCTATCGCTTTACGGAGGCAATCCTCATGCTCTTGCGGAGAGGGCTGCAACTTGGCAAACTTAGCCAGGTCAGCCAGCGTAAGGATGCTCTGTAATTTATCCCGTTGCTGGTTCAGCACCGTTACAGGTTTAATGTTTTGCATCAACTCTGCACTGGTTTGTTCCAGCGCAGCAATATGGAACTGCTGTTCAAAATATTGCCGGAGAATATCCGTGAGTTGTGTGTAATATAATTTTACATCGCTGTTCCATGGCTTTTCCTTTTCCAGCAATTGCAGCTGCTCCATGGCCAGTTGATAAGGAGCTTTGGCTGGTTTGGCAGGAGGTGCCGCCACAGCAGGTTTGCGTTTCTTATGCCAGAATACAAAATACAGCACAATAGCCGCGCTCAAAGCTAAACAGGCCAGCAGGTAAGGCCAGTAGTCAAGTATATTCCAGCCCACCGAGCGCAATGCTTTGATAGGTTTGAATGCTTTGGTGGTATCTACCGGTACTGTATTTACATCAATGAAAAAGGGTTCTGTAAAAACGGAATCGTAAGAGCCATCCGTTACAGAGAACACTTCAAATTTCATAGGGGGCATTTCCCAACGGCCGGAATCAAAACTCGTGATCGTAATGATCTGTTTGAATAACTTCTGCTGTTCATTGGAACCGGAAGTATCGATCGGCGTACGGTCTGTGATCTCTATGTGATTGAGGGAATCCGGCAGATTAGGGAACACTACTTTCAGATTAGCGCCTTTCAGGGCATAGATCATCACCTTGGCAGTGACTTCTAATTTGATAGGTTCACCAATACGGATCTGCGTAGTATCGGGGATCGCTTTCACCTTAAAATAATCCTGGTATTGCTCCTGCTGCGCAAACAATTGCGTTGTTGCAAGCAGGCATCCCAGCAAGGTATACACGAATATGTTCTTATTAACTTTCATCCGGTGTGGCAGTGCTCAGTTTATGCTTTAACCCTTTTCAGGAAAAATGATTGTAGTGCTTTTACATAATCTTCATCCGTGCGTATACTGACCAGGTCTGCCCCGCTTTTCATAAATGCGTTACGGCAATACTGCGCATGCTGCTGGAATTGATGGGTATAATATTTCCGCACATTCTTATCGCTGGAATCTACCCATTGTGTGGCGCCGGTTTCACTATCCGTCATCTTCATCATACCTACGGAAGGCAATTCCTTATCCCGCGGATCATATACCTGCACACCTACCACATCATGCCTTTTAGCAGCAATGTTCAGTGCATCCTGGTAATTACCGGAAAAGAAATCACTCAGCAGGAACATAATACTGCGCTTCTTGTTTGCATTATTAAAGAAACGCAGCGTTTCCGCGATATTAGTCCCTTTCTTTTTAGGTGTAAAGGACAATAGTTCGCGGATGATGAAGAGGATATGTGATTTACCTTTTTTAGGTGGAATGTATTTCTCCACCCCGTCACTAAAAAAGATCACCCCTACCTTATCGTTATTCTTGATGGCAGAAAATGCCAGTACTGCACAGAGTTCTGTTACAAGGCTGCGTTTGGTATGCTGGGCTGTGCCGAATGCTTCACTTTCGCTCACATCCACAAGCAGCATTACCGTCAGCTCCCGTTCTTCTTCAAACACCTTTACAAAAGGATGATTGAAACGGGCCGTTACGTTCCAGTCTATAGACCGCACGTCATCTCCAAAGTGATAATCCCTCACTTCACTGAAAGACATACCCCTGCCCTTAAAAGCGCTATGGTATTCGCCTGCGAAGATATGATTCGTTAAGCCTTTGGTTTTTATCTCCAGCTGGCGGACCTTCTTGAGTATTTCTGAAGTCTCCATGTTTGTTGCAGGTTTTAATTCTCGGCTTATGGCACTTCAACTGCGTTGAGTATCTCGCTCAGGATATTTTCGCTGGTTACGTTCTCTGCTTCCGCTTCGTAAGTAAGACCAATACGATGGCGCATTACATCAAAACAGATGCTGCGTACATCTTCAGGGATCACATATCCTCTGCGTTTTGTAAAGGCATAAGCTTTGGAAGCAAGGGCCAGGTTAATGCTGGCACGTGGTGAACCACCGTAAGAGATCAGCGGTTTCAGTTTGCCCAGTTTGTAATCTTCCGGATTACGTGTGGCAAACACTATATCGATGATGTATTGTTCGATCTTTTCATCCATGTACACCTGGCGCACCAGTTTGCGTGCTTCCAGGATGTCTTCCGGACTTACCACAGGATTGATCTTCACCTGGCCTTCCGGTTGCAGGTTCTGACGGATGATGTGGCGTTCTTCGTCTTTAGTGGGATACCCGATCACTACCTTCAGCATAAAACGGTCTACCTGGGCTTCCGGCAAGGTATAAGTACCTTCCTGCTCTATCGGGTTCTGGGTGGCCAGTACCAGGAATGGCTCATCCAGTTTAAAAGTAGTATCTCCGATGGTCACCTGCCTTTCCTGCATTGCCTCCAGCAGGGCACTTTGCACTTTTGCCGGGGCACGGTTGATCTCATCCGCCAGGATAAAGTTGGCGAAAATGGGCCCCCTGCGTACTACAAACTCATTCCGTTGCTGATTGTAGATCATGGTACCTACAACGTCTGCCGGTAAAAGGTCAGGCGTGAACTGTATCCGTGAAAAACGTGCATTGATGGCAGAAGATAAAGATTTGATGGATAAGGTCTTAGCCAAACCGGGTACCCCTTCCAGGAGCACATGCCCCTGTGCGAGCAATCCGATCATAAGACGTTCAACCATATACTTCTGCCCTACGATCACTTTGTTGATCTCCATATTCAGGATATCAACAAAAGAACTGGCCTGATGGATCTTTTCGTTGAGTTGACGAATATCGTACGATGTATTTTCCATGTATTTACATTTCGAGGTTGCTAAAATACTGATTCCCTTCCTTAAACATCCTGCCATGGCGGGAATCCGCAGTTAAAGTGCTGTTAAATAACGACCCTGAACAGCTTCCCCGGTAGACAGATATGGTTTAAAAAAAAATCCAATTTAATAAAGGGCAGCGATATTTACATCAATTTTTTATGTAAACCGTACATTTGCTGTTCGTTACCGGTCTGCAATCTATATGCCATATGCTTGATTAGCAGCCGGAACCGTTAAAAAAATAAAGAAATGGATCAGGATGATTTCAATATAAGGTGGAAAAAGGTGGAAGATATGCTCACAGAACGATTTGGCAAAACGCCGAATATGGAGGCCACCCTTTTACTGATAGGTATACAGGAACTCAACAGCCCTAAAAAGAAGTTCACCAAAGAACAGAAGCAGGATCTCATGCACATAGCTGTTTGTTCCCTGCTGAGCCAAAGCGGATATTTTGAACCGGAAGGCCGCGACAGAGATGGCTGGCCTCATTTTAAAGAAGTACAACCCGTCCCCAAAATGGGTATGGAAGAGCAGGAAAGGTTCCTGAAGGAGCATATAATCGCTTACTTTGAAGAATAAACCATCCTTATGCATAGAGCACTACTACTGTCTTTCTTCTTATTGTTCTGTATCTCTGTGAATGCCCAGCGTAACCGTAAAGTGAAAGTGACCACGGAATACGGTACCATGGTGATCAGGTTGTATGACCAAACACCACTGCACCGCAACAATTTCATCAAACTCGTAAAAAAGCATTTTTACGACAGCCTGTTGTTCCACCGGGTGATCCACAACTTTATGATCCAGGGCGGAGACCCCGATTCCAAAAACGCCAAACCCGGCACGGAATTAGGGAATGGAGGAGTAGGATACACCGTGCCGGCAGAATTTCAGCTGGACCTCTTTCATAAAAAGGGAGTATTGGCCGCTGCCCGGGATAATAATCCCACAAAAGCTTCCGATGGCTGCCAGTTTTACATTGTACAAGGCAAGAAATTCACAGAAGGGCAACTGGATACTTTGGAACAAACCCGCCTGGGGGGCCGGAAATTACCGGTAGACCAACGGGAAGTCTATAAACAGATAGGCGGAACGCCACATCTGGACCAGAATTACACCATCTTCGGAGAAGTGATCGAAGGACTGAATGTGGTAGACAGCATTGCCATGGTGAAGACAGATAAGAACAATCGCCCTTTACAGGATGTACGGATGAAGATCAGGCTGAAAAAGAAGTTCTTGTTCTTTTAATCATTGAATTTTAACATATTCGGGGGGAAGAAGTTTTTATAATTCACCCCACAATCTTTATTTTTACGGCTCAAAATCAAACTTGACATGAATTTTCCGTCACAACTGCGTTACACAAAAGACCACGAATGGGTTTTGTTAGAAGGAAACACTGCTAAAGTGGGTATTACTGAATTTGCTCAGCGTGAACTGGGTGATATCGTGTTTGTGGACATCACCACAACTGGTAAAACACTGGGTGCTGAAGAAATATTTGGTACCGTGGAAGCGGTAAAAACAGTGTCTGATCTGTTCCTGCCTGTTGCCGGTACCGTAGGTGCCGTAAACCCAAGACTGGAAAACAGCCCTGAACTGGTGAACACTGATCCATATGGCGAAGGCTGGATGGTAACCATCGAAGTAAGTAATGCTGCTGATGTGGACGGATTGTTAACCGCAGATGCTTACCAGGCACTGATCGGAGAATAAGCATGAACGAACTGAATACTAATAATAAATTTAGCATGAGAACGATCCTTTATTATTTACCAGCAATGGGTTGGATCGTTCTCATTCTTTTTTTATGCACCCTGCCCGGATCATCTATTCCAAAGATCTCGATCCTGGACAAACTGCACATAGACAAAGTAGTACACTTTGTACTGTTTGGCGGAACCGTGATCTTACTGGCCTATGGTTACTACAAACAGAATAACGGCCTTAGTGACCTGGGGCTTTTAAGCCTCGTACTGGTTGTTACCTTATACGGCCTGGCAATAGAATTCATTCAAAAATACCTTGTAGCGAACAGGAGTTTTGATATGATGGATGTTTTGGCTGATGGTACAGGCGCAGCAATGGGTGCCTTGATCTTCCGCTGGATCGGGAAAAGATTCCTCAAATAATTACGCTTAACTCCCCCTTAATGATTTCGATGCACTCAAAATGAGTGCATTTTTGTTATAATGACGTTCCGAATATCGGAATGAGAGAACTTTTGTGAACTGAAACAAACACTTTCTCCGAATGAGGCCATATCATTTGGCAGCGATTTTCCTTTCCCCTAATTTTATTTTCAAGAAATGATTGTTAACCCATGAATGCTGGATCTATCATCAGAAGATTAAGAGAAGAAAGAAATGTTACGCAGGAATACATGGCATCAAAACTGAACATCGGTGTAACGGCATATGGAAATATAGAACGTAATGATGTGAAGCGGCTCACCATTGATCGCTTAAAGGAAATAGCGGATATCCTCAAAGTACATGTATTTGAATTATTTGGTTTTACAGAAAGAGACGTCTTCCTGGCCAATAAGAAAAAACAAAGCGATGCATTCAGTGATATCAACCTGCTCGCAGTACTGCATTACTTCAGAAAAGATAAGGAGATCTTACATGCTGCATTAAGCATTTTGAAAGAAATAAGTGATGTCCTCAGGCAGCAGGTACAGGAAAATACGGCAGCTATTCACCGCCTGATGGAAATGCAGCTGGAGATGCATCAGCAACGTTTAAGTTCAGCATAACTCATGCATCCATTGTTTGTTAAAAGATTCATCAAAGTAGGCATAGAAACAATGCGTTCGTCCATTGCAGTTAACCTTTAATTCCTTTGCTACCCAAGCTAGAACTGAAGCCGGAAACTACCGAAGATGCCAAACCTTTTTTCATAAGGTTCATCCGGTAGTGGCTTCGGTGCTAGGCGCCACACAAAATCTATCCGGATGAATTTGAGGATATTTTCTACGCCGGTACCCACTTCAACATAAGGATGGCTTTGAAGTGTTTTAAAAGGATAACCCGCGTTAAGGTTCAGGTTCTTGTTAGACTCAGAGAGTTTGCCGATAATACCTTTAGCCGTCCAGAACTGGCGCAGCTTTAATTTGCGCACCAGTGGAATATAGTTGAATAAACCACTGCCCAGCGTATGCTCCAGGTTGAAACCGGCATATTGATCACTAATGAATTCAAACCGGTTCATCATGTTGAAGGCATACTTGTTATAATAGTAGATCTCGTTACCCGGATGTATTTCCAGCAATGGATAAGGCATTGCGGAGCCAAAGATCTTACCACCAAAGAAGTTATAATACAGGCTGCCGAAAGGTGGGAGCTTTACATAATCTGAAATGGTAAGAGATGTTTTGTGGTAGTGATAATTGCTCTTCAAAATACCTTTAACACCCATGGCATATTTGAATTCTACAATAGGGTATTTACTGCCTAAGCTGTAACGGTAATAATTCCCTTCTAGGAATTCTTCCCGGAAAGCATAGCGTAGTTTAACCGCGACTTCCATATTGGTTAAAGGGTCAAGCCCTTCTCCATTGCTGTGGAAGAAGCTGCCGGAAGGCAGGGGCGCATAAGGAATGAACTGTTTATGCACAATGGAAAAATGATGAGAGAAACCGGAGTAATATTCTTTAAAGAACTCCGCCCGCTTTTCATCTATCAGCATAAACTTCTGCGGTACATTTGGTTTGCGGATAGCCAGCGTAAAGATATTATCCGTTCCCACTTCATCATAGTAAGTAGCGCCATTATCAATATCGCGCACAAAGGAACCGTATACATACATACGCGGATGGCGTTGCAGCAACCAGAGTGCAGAGAGTTTGCCTTTAAACCTGTCGTCTCCGAAACCATAGGCCAGGTAACCATTCAGGTAGAGGTCTTTATTAAACTTAGGCGTGGTCCCCAGGTCCAGCCGGAGGCGGAAACCTTCCTGTTTATTCTGCGAGAACAGGTAGAAATAAGGCCCCCATTCTAAAGGCCCGAAAGGTTTATAACCTGTAGCCAGGAAGCGGATGGTGTTGGAATATTTCTGGAACAGGGGCATCTTCTCCAAAGTATCCACCATGTTATAGATAGCCTGTTCATTTTTACTGAGGCGGTCGTGCCGGTTATTGGCCCAGAAAGAATCCGGACGTTGGTTGGCGCTGTCCGTTACCACAATGTTCTGCGGATAACGTTTCTCTGTGAAGATATTCGTAGCCGCCGTATCATTCACAATCACATTGTTATAAGAAGTGGTTTTGCGGCCAATGAAATCAAGGGTTTTAGTTGGCTTGGGACTGGGTGTCCAGAAGTCTACAATGAATTTATCTTTAGCCAGGAACCATCCGCTGCTATCCGGGAATTGTTTGTATTCCTGCACCAGGCTGATCTTTCTTACGAAGTTGATATTTGCATCGCCGGGGACAGATAAACTCATTTTCTGTACGGCATAAGTTGAATCCTGCACCCATACTTCCCCGATAAAAACATTCTCTCCTTTACGACGGGGTTCAAAATTCAGTTTAATGAAGCGGTGATTACTGATGTATTGTGTATCTGTAATACGATAGTTGTAGAATAAAGTACCGTTATTGGCAATAGGGCTTACAAAGTTCTTATCAAATACAGGGATATAGTTATCATACACATTGATATTCTGGTACATGCCACCCAGGAACTTCGTTACACTTTCATTATCTATACCGGAGGTGCGGCTGCCCTTGATCACTTCTTTCGTTCGCTTGGGGCTTTTCTGGTAATAGTAATCAGAAATACTTTCTGTCAGAAAAACGGGCAGGAAAGGCTGGTTTTCTGTAGTACTGTCTATATTCTTGAGAATAAAAGAGAACGGTTTGGTAAAACGGTTCCTGGATAGTTTCACCGTGTTCAGGTTCTTGAGGTCCAGTTCCAGTTTATTGTATATCTCATACTTATAACTCTCCAGCCGGTCGTAATTGTTCTCCGGTTTTTTGCGGATAATATGACGCAGCAACACCAGCGCAAAATTCACATTGGCTTTTATCTCGTATGTTTTAAGGGAAACATCTGAACGGCTGATCTCAAAATTGAGGGTTTGGTCTTTTAAAGTTTTATCTACAAAAAGCACCGTTCTGCGATAGCCCATTACCCTCACCAGTAATGAATCAGAAGGAATAGCGGGCAGCTCAAACACGAAATGACCTTCCGCATCAGTCACCATGCCGGTATTGGTGCCAACAAACTGTAAGGTTGCAAACGGGATCAGTTCCTCGGTATGCGCGTCCTTAACGATGCCACTAATCTTGAACTGAGCGTTAAGGGGTAAGAAGCTGATGATGCAAATAACTAAAGCTATGGTTCGTTTCCAGCCGGTCATACAGGCAGCAAATTAGATAAAATTCACAGTAAATACGTTAAGGCACGGGTAAAAGCGACACTTTTATAACAAATATTTATGATAAAAGAGCACATCTAATTAGACGGCCCTTCCTTCCTCTCACCCCTATACCATTAATAACATAACAAACTTTAAACGTAAATTCTCCAATATTCGTTTAACTTTATTGGACAAAGTGCTTTTCTTATGAACGAGCAACAACATCTCGAAACACTCACAGACATCAAACGTATCATGGAGCGATCCACCCGCTTCATGTCCCTCAGCGGCCTTGGAGGTATAGGAGCTGGTATCAGCGCCCTGGTGGGAGCATATTTTGCCTGGAATATTCTTGAAGCTCGTGGCAGTAGCAGCTACGATGCCGTGGCCAGGGGAGGAGAATCTTTATTGGTGATACGCCTGCTCATGATTGCCGCAGCGGTATTGGTAGCTGCCTTAGGTGCAGGATTTTATTTCACCTGGAGAAAAGCACAAAGGTCGGGCCTTCCCGTTTGGGATGCCGTGGCCCGCAAAGTATTTATTAACCTCATGATCCCACTCGCTGCAGGGGGATTGTTTATATTTGGGTTGTTATATAATAATCAACTGGCACTGATAGCGCCCAGCTGTCTTGTGTTTTACGGCCTCGGACTGGTAAATGCCAGCAAATACACGGTAACGGATATACGGTACTTGGGATATGCAGAGATCCTGCTCGGCACCCTGGCACTGTTCAATCTTTACCACGGGCTGTTATTCTGGGCGCTGGGTTTCGGAGTGATGCACATTATTTATGGTGCCCTGATGTGGTGGAAGTATGAACGTGTGGCGGCAGAATAATGAACGCCTGATCCCCTAAAAAGTATGGTCATGAATCCGATCGGTAACCTGAATAAAATATTTGAAAGCCGCATTCGCCTGGGGGTGATGAGCGTGCTTATGGTAAATGAAGAGGTCAGCTTTAATGACCTCAAACAAATGCTGGAAGTAACAGACGGCAACCTGGCTTCCCATCTGGCCACTTTAGAAGAAAATGTTTATATCAAAGTACACAAAGGATTCATCGGCAGAAAAACCAATACTACCTATTCCATTACCAAAGCAGGCGAAAAAGCCTTCAAAGGGCATCTTGCCGCACTGGAAGCAATGATCAAATTCAGTTCTTAGTTTATGTTTTCCAAACGCCTGCAAAGTTTCCGGCATGCCTTTAACGGCATCAGATCCTTCCTCCGCAGTGAACCTAACGGCCGCATCCATTTTGTGGCTACGATTGTGGTGATCATAGCAGGGGTATGGTTCCATTGCAGCCTTACAGAATGGGCCATACTCATCATTGTAATGGCCATGGTTTGGTTAACAGAAATGCTCAATACTTCCATCGAAAAGATCATGGACCATATTACACCGGAACAACATTCCGGTGTGAAAAGGATCAAGGATATTGCAGCCGGGGCAGTACTCATAGCTGCACTGGCCGCTGCCATAACAGGTGCATTGATCTTTGTTCCGAAAATAGTATAAAAAAAGGCTGTCTCAGATGGAGACAGCCTTTTTCAATTATAGCATTAAGATTAGAAATCTACACCCATTGAAATATAGAGCAGTGGTTTACCGCGGAAGAAACCAGTCATTGGCCAGCCCGCATCTGCTTTCACAAAATAACCCAGCAATGTAGTTCTCGCACCAAATCCATAACCACCTACAAATGGCCCCAGGAACCCTTCTTTGATCTTCACAATAAGACCATCGTTACTGGTGTACGTAGTATAGTTGGCATCCTTGAAGCTCAGCTTCTGGTTCCAGGCAGTACCAATATCCAGGAAAGTGGTCAGCTGGAAGTTGCGAAGGAATGCAGAGTTGATCGGTTTGTCAATGAAAGTGGTGAATACCGGTAAACGTAATTCCGTATTCAGCAACATTACATTGTTACCGTTTTTGATATTCTGTTTGTAACCACGCATGTTAACCGCCAGGGTTTGGTATGCATAATTATCATTCGTCATCGGCGTGTTCTTATGAATGTCCGGTGTGAACGTCCAGTTATCTACCCCACCCAGGAAGTACACCAGCTTGCTGCTACCCCAGGAGAGGTCTGCAGAGAAACGGGTAGCCCAGATAAAGTTACGCAGGATCTGCTCATAGTGCCGTGCATCGATACCCATGTTATAGGTCAGTTTACCTTTTGGCGTTACCTGCCCGAATAAAGTATTCCGGTTGCTGGACATCTGTGCCATCAGGTCTCCGTAGATCTTGTAACGGGTACCTTTATAAATATTGATAGCAGGGTTCAGCGTATTATCGTGCACATATTCCAAACGGCCCAGTGCGTAAGTTTGAACAAAAGATTTCTGGTTCAGGGAAGGGATATCGTTTGCCAGTACCACCAGCTCATCTCTTCTGATACCCGCTTGCAAACGAAGGCTGCGCACCACATCAAAAGGATATTTCACCTCTCCCTGGTAGATATTGGTTTTGTTCTTCACCGGGTAGGCCACTTGCTCAGACACCAGGTCTCCCTTATCTACCTTACGGTAATAAGTGAACTTATAGTCGAACCGTTTTTTCAGGTAGGACATGGAGAACATATATTCCGTACCATCCAATCCCAGCGGGATACGGAAGGCACCACTGAATTTGTAATCTTCCATCAGGTCACTCACTCCTATACGGATCAACCCGTTAATTGGGTCTGTTAACCGGATCGGCGACATCGGTTTACCACCAAATGCCTGGTACTTACTCATGAGCACAGAGTTATCTATCTGCGCCACTAAATAGTCAGAAGAGAACTTGAGCTTGTAATTGCTCAGTCTCGCCAGTTTCAGTACAGGTGGTTCATCCCTGGCAGCACGTGCATCAACGGTTTGCTGGCTGGTAGTATCTTTCGGCTCATTGCCAAATTCATTCTGGAAGAAATCGTTTTGTTTGGCCGCTGAAGTATCCTTTTGATTATACACGCTGGGCAGGCCCAACTTCAGACTGTCCGCATGCATCTGTGCAGAACGGAAACGCGTAGGTCTTGCATTCACATTCCTTCTGCGCAAAGTATTCGTATCCACTTTCAGTTTGTACAGGCGTTTGTAATCACCAATCTGCACTACTTCAGAAACCATGCCCTGGTCGCCTGCAATACGTGATTCCTTGATGCCATGTTGATAGTTGGTAACCGGGAACACGTAAGTGGAATCGTTAGTGATCGTAATGGCCTGAACAGAATCCGGCGCAGTAGAACCATATTCTGCCAGTGCAGAATCCAGTTCTTCCTTATCAGGGTTGTGCAGTATTTCGGCTCCTACAAAGAAGAGGGAATCCACACCGGCCCTTTCTGTTTTAAAGAAACCGGCGTAACGGTTATTGATACCATTCGCATCTGTTACGAATGTGAAGTGGGTACCATTATATTGTACCGGAAGGCGTGCATTACCATAAGGAAGGTCTGTTAATTGAGATACCTGCTTTTCGGAAGACTTGTTCCAGTTGTCGATCAAAAAGATATTGTAACGGTTGTGTGGTAATACGGTATCTCCGCCACGGGCCTTTGGAGAAGGTCTGTTAGAAGAATAAATGATACCGCTCTTGCCGGGGAAAGCAACAAATGAAGGGTCCAGGTCATCATACACATCGTTGGTGATCTGTTCTACCTTGCCATTGGTGATACTGTACGTGAAAATGTCCGTATGGCCATTTTTCACCGCAGAAAGCAAGAGGGAGTTATCAAATTCAAAGAAGTATTTAAAGTCTATTACCCGGTCAAACTGCGGAAGGTCCTGGTAGATCTTTATTTTGGTGATCAGGTCATATACCATGAGTTTGGTTTTGCCTTCATGCTCATAGATAATGGCCAGTCTGTTACCTTTCTGGTTCCAGGCCAGCAAAGGATAGTTAGGGTCCAGTTTAGAGGATAATTGTCTTACCCCGCTTTTCAGCAATACTTTTGAAGTATTATAACCCAGGTTGATCTCCACTTTGTACAATCCTTTGCGGTATTCGATCACCGCATACATGCTGTTTTTAGGATTAGCCTGGTAACGGTAGAAATTGGATTTGCCGATCTCATTAGAGATAACACCTGTTCCACGGGTATACTGACGGCGTTTGCGGTTATCTTCCTGGTAACGTTTTGTGGTGTATATCATGAAATCCTTCATGGCCTTTTTAGGGGTCATGTGCAGCACCTGCTCAAAACCTTTCTTCAGGCCACGGTTGATCCGGGTGATGTACATCAGGTAAGGCACTGCATCTTTTCCGTACTTGCTTTCCACATAATACCAGAAAGCCTGGCCGGCCAGCAAGGGTTTATCGTACGCCAGTTTATTAAAGGAAGAGTATTTATTGGAAGCGAATACTGCTTTTAATTCTTCATCCAGCTGAGGGTTCCAGTTTTCTGCCGCATAGGCAATGAAACCATCCGTGAACCAGTTCGGGAAATCTATCAATACCGCATTTCCGGCAAACTCGCCGATATCCTCTCCGAACAGCAAAGTTTCCAGCATCACCCGGGCAATACCCTGGCGGATCTGGCGGCGCAGATTTTCATGGTTCCCGTCAAAATATACCAGGAGCTTATTGCCCACCAGTTTGGTGACCCCTCCCGTATTCTGCCATTCTATCCCTATACCTATATTGGACTGCTTGAATTCCCCGAAGTTATTGTACACTACAATATTCACTTTCTGGCGGAAAGTATATTCCATAAATTCCTCCAGGCTGGGTAATTCTTTTTCAGCAGCCTGTGCCACATACTTTCCCAGTTCAAGCCCATTTTGTGAAAAATAGGTGTTGAAATGCCGGGTCGTATAATACCGCCATTTGAAGTTCTTGAACTGAACCCGGTTCTGACCAAACTCCACCGTATTAGTCTGAGCCTTAACGTGAAACGTGCCAATCAATAGGATAGTGAAGAATAAGAATGACCTGGTAATAAATCGGTTCATACGGAAAGTATTGATAATATTGTGTTCTGAATTAAAATTAGCAAAAATCGGTCAACAATGTTTGAAATCAAATATTTCACGGTGAATCCCTTACAGGAAAACTCGTACGTTCTTATAAACGACAAAAAGGACTGTATCATTATAGACCCGGGCTATTATTATCAAAATGAACGCGATGAATTCCTTCAGTTTATACGGGATAACGGCCTGAACGTTGCCCGCCTGCTGAATACCCACTGCCATTTTGATCATATTTTCAGCAACCAGCTGGTGGCCAAAACCTTTAATGTAGGGCTGGAAATTCACCAGAAAGACCAGGTGGTGCTGGATCGCGCCAGCCAGTCAGGGTTGATGTATAACATTCCCTTTGAGCCATCCCCCATGCCGGCATCTTACCTGGAAGAGGGGGACAAAGTGATCCTGGGAGAAGATGAACTGGAAGTGATCCTTACCCCCGGCCATTCCCCTGGCAGCATTTCTTTCTATTGCGCCAAACAGGGTTTTGTGATTGCCGGAGATGTGTTATTTAAACAGAGTATTGGTCGATCCGATTTCCCAGGCGGTAATTTAGAAGTACTCACCAGCAGCATCCGTGAGAAATTATACAAACTACCGGATGAAACGGTTGTTTATCCGGGCCATGGCCCTTCCACCACTATAGGTTTTGAGAAGAAACATAATCCTTTTGTGCCGGAAGATCCCTCAACGCGTTTTGCGTAGGCGGGAAAGCAGGCTGCCAAATTCTGCCCTTTCCATATAAAGGATAACGGCGCCATATATACCTAAACCCACAAGCCCGGCCGCATGCAGTAAAAGCATACCCGGATGCTGGGAACGGAGGTAATGATGTGCCAGGAAAATAACGGTTGCCAGCCCCAGGTAGGAAAGGATCTTGCCTACCGGGTAGGGAACAGGATAATATTTCTGCCCGAACAGATAGGAAGTAACCATCATAAAAGCATAACAGATCAGGGTTGTCCAGGCTGCGCCCATGTAAACGAACCGGGGGATCAGCCAGATGTTGAGTACAATGGTGATCACAGCCCCGGCCACAGTAATATAGGCGCCGATCATGTTCTGATTGGTGAGCTTATACCAGATGGTGAGGTTATAATAAATTCCGAGGAACACCGTGCCCATGGTAATAATAGGTACAATATCCAGGGCATCTGCATAGGAGGCATCTTTGGTAGTGATCAGTAATTTCCAGATATCCAGGAAAAGTGCAACCCCCAGGAATACCGCACCACAAACCATCACAAAGAATTTCATGATCCGCGCATAGGTAAGCCGGGCATCCTCATTTTTACTCATGTTAAAAAAGAAAGGTTCCGCCGCCATTTTAAATGCCTGGATGAAAATAACGATCAGCAGCGCCAGCTTGTAATTCGCAGAAAAAATACCCTGCACGTCAAACTGCGCCCCGGGTAATAAATAAGTAAAAGAAAGCCGGCTCATCAGCTCATTGATCATTCCGCCAAACCCAACGATCACCAGGGGGAGGCTGTAACGCATCACCTCCTTCCAAAGCGTTTTGTCAAAAGACCACTGGATGACCTTTATCTCCGCCGATAAAAGTACCAGGGTAAGCAGAGAGGCCAGTAAGTTGGCGATCAATATATAACCTACCCCGTAGAGCGGATCATACCAACTCATCCAGTCCGGGTTGCCTTTTTGCAACATGGGGCAGATCATCAGGAAGAACATGGAAAAAACGAGGTTGGAAACCACGTTCATCAGTTTGATGAAAGCATATTTCCGGGGCCTGCCCTCCTGCCTTAAACGGGCAAAAGGTAAAGTGGAAAGGGTGTCCAGGAAAATGATAATAGCCGTATAATAAATGAAATCAGCATGGCCGGGCAGCTTCAACAGGTCCGCGATAGGAGTGGCAGCCGCTAACAAAAAAAATGTGAATACAGAAGTACTCACCAGCATGGAAACACAGAGGGTATTATACAGCCTTGATTTATCCGTAGTTTGGGCAAACCGGAAATAACTGGTCTCCAGCCCGTAAGTGAAAATAACATTCAGGAAAGGGATCACCTGGTATACCAGGGACATCTGCCCAAAATCATAGGGCACCAGGAAGCCGGTAAAAAGTATGGAGGTGAAGAAGCTGAGGAATCTGCTGGTGATAGTAGGTAAACCGTACCAAATCGTTTGTCCCGCCAGTTTTTTAATATTTCCCAATGCGCTGAATTTGATTCAAAAATAGCTGTTGACTTACTCGTTTCCAAAGTTATTCCGGCGGTTGTTCTTTTTATCGCTCAACCGTTTTTTCAATTGGATCCGCTTTTCTATCATCGCCTTTGTAGGTTTCACCTTGATGCGTTTCTTTGGAACGATAAGCGCCTGTTGCAAAAGATGGTTCATCTTTTTGATCACCTCTCCCTTATTGCCCAGCTGACTGCGTTCGGTTTGGCTCTTCACCTGTAAAAGCCCCTCGGCATTCAGCTTGCTGCCCAGTTTGGAAAGGATCCGTGTTTTCTGCTCTTCGGTTAAAATGGCAGACTCCGCAATATTAAAATAGCCTTCCACCATGGTTTCCACCTTGTTCACATTCTGTCCGCCACTGCCACCACTACGGGCGGTCTTAAATTTAATTTCCGATGCTACATCCAGCATAAAGCATTTCTTATCTTTAAACACAAAAGTAAACCGAATCCGGCGATATTATGAAAGCAGTGATCCAAAGAGTTACAAATGCCAGTGTTACCATCAATGGAGCAGTGAAGTCAGCCATAGACGGAGGTTTGTTGGTTTTGGTAGGGATAGAGGATGCGGACGGGGAAGAAGATATCACCTGGCTCAGTAATAAGATCGTTAACCTGCGGATCTTTAATGACGAAGCCGGGGTTATGAACAAAAGCCTGCTGGAAACAGGGGGAAAACTGATTCTCGTGAGCCAGTTCACCCTCCATGCCTCCACCAAAAAAGGGAACCGCCCCTCTTACCTGAAAGCCAGTAAGCCGGACACGGCTATACCTTTATATGAAAAAATGAAGGCCCGGCTGGAACAGGATCTGGGAAAAACCATCGGTACCGGGGAGTTTGGAGCAGATATGAAAGTAGCCCTCCTCAACGATGGCCCCGTTACCATTATAATAGATACAAAAAACAGGGAATAATATGACCATCAAAGAAACCCAGGAACGTGTAGACCAGTGGATCAAAACCACCGGGGTACGGTACTTCTCTGAACTAACGAATATGGCTATACTCACAGAAGAAGTGGGAGAGGTAGCCCGGCTGATCTCCCGAAAATATGGCGACCAGTCCTTTAAAGAATCCGATAAAAATAAGGACCTGGGAGATGAGCTCGCAGATGTTTTATGGGTACTGGTTTGCCTGGCCAATCAAACCGGAGTAGACCTTACCGCCGCCCTCGAAAAGAATTTCGAGAAGAAGAACATCCGGGATGCAAACCGGCATAAAGACAATGAAAAACTCAAGTAATTAACAAATTACAGTTTCGATATTAATTCAATACGTTGTTTCAATTTTCAAATTTATCTTTGCGCGACTATGGCAACAGATCAGAACAAGTTCCAGGCGATCATTTCGCATTGTAAAGAATACGGTTTTATTTTTCAGTCCAGTGAAATATACGATGGATTGAGTGCAGTATATGATTATGGCCAGTATGGTGCGGAACTCAAGAAGAACGTACGGGATTATTGGTGGAAGAGCATGACGCAAATGCACGAAAATATTGTGGGGATCGATTCTGCGATCTTCATGCACCCCACTATCTGGAAAGCCTCCGGCCACGTGGATAATTTCAGCGATCCTATGATCGATAACAAGGATAGCAAAAAACGTTATCGTGTAGATCACCTTATAGAAGGATATGCAGATACCCTGCCCGAAGCAGAAAAAACAGCACTGATCCAGCAAATGGAAGATCTGCTGAAAGGAAACGATTACCCCGGTTTGAAAAAACTGATAGAAGATAATAAGATCAAATGTGCTGTAAGCGGCACCGTTAACTGGACGGACGTAAGGGAATTCAACCTGATGTTCTCCACGCAAATGGGGAGTGTTGCGGAAGATGCCAATGAGATCTACCTGCGCCCCGAAACAGCACAGGGTATTTTTGTGAACTTCCTCAACGTGCAGAAAACCGGCCGGATGAAAATTCCTTTTGGTATTGCGCAGGTAGGTAAGGCTTTCCGTAATGAGATCGTAGCCCGTCAGTTCGTATTCCGCATGCGCGAATTCGAACAAATGGAAATGCAGTTCTTTATTCGCCCTGGCACTGAAGATGAATGGTATGCTTACTGGAAAGAAGAACGCATGAAATGGCACAAGAGCCTGGGCCTTGATCCTGCAAGACTGCAATACCACGATCACGCAAAACTGGCATTCTATGCCAAAGCAGCCGTGGATATTGAATACGATTTCCCGATCGGGTTTAAAGAAGTGGAAGGTATCCACTCCCGCACAGACCACGACCTGAAACAACATCAGCAGTACTCTGGTAAGAAGATGCAATACTTCGATACAGAGATCAACCAGAATTACATTCCTTATGTAATTGAAACTTCTATCGGGTTAGACCGTTGCTGCCTGATGGTATTAAGTGAAGCATATGAAGAGCAGGACCTCGGCACGCCGGAGAAACCAGATAGCCGTGTGGTATTGAAGTTCCCCGCTAAGCTGGCACCTATCAAACTGGCTGTATTCCCACTTACGAAGAAAGATGGTTTACCAGAGCTGGCCAAGGAATTAATGGCAGACTGCAAAAAGAGTTTCTATT
The DNA here is from genome assembly GCF_039545795.1 of Chitinophaga niabensis. NCBI lineage: Bacteria > Pseudomonadati > Bacteroidota > Chitinophagia > Chitinophagales > Chitinophagaceae > Chitinophaga > Chitinophaga niabensis. Next base: position 6,549,713 of record NZ_CP154260.1, read on the forward strand.
GCTATTACGAAGAAAAGGATAGCATCGGAAAACGTTACCGCCGCCAGGATGCGATCGGTACACCTTTCTGTGTAACCATTGATCATCAAACGAAAGAAGATGGCACAGTCACTGTCCGCTACAGAGACAGTATGGAACAGGAAAGGATACCGCTTACCAGCGTAAAAGAAATGGTAATGAAAAAGATCCTCGAATAAATTTCAAAAGGCCGGATAATCATCCGGCCTTTTTTTATATTTTAGGGGGAGACAAACTTAAGACCCTATTAAATGAACCTTAGACTCCTTTTAGCTTTAACAGCTGTTTTCAGCTGCGGACAACCTCAACCCGTTAATAACTATCCTTATCAGTATGTGGAAACCAAACAGGAAGAAAATAATGAAATGCTCTTATTCGCTTACAACGATTCTATCAATCCAGCCACTTTGCAGCAATTCTGTAAAGAGAAAAAGGATAGTTTCAAAAGCGGCTTTTTCCATTTCATTGTGATCTTTGATAAAAAGGAAAACGCGGTTTTCCCCAAAAATCCTTTAACCGCCATGTATGGCATGGATAAAGATGCACTGATGCACATCAGGGCCATCTATACTTTCAACAAACTGAACGGGTATAGTAAACTAACCATGTATGAAAAGAATGCTTACGAGAGTGCACCGGTGGTAACAGATATTCACTAGCCATATAACTCAAGATGGATATCATGCCGGTCGTACCCCATGGCTACGATCTTTTGTTTTGCTTCATCGATCATGGCCTTCCATCCGCAGAGGAAAAAATTCGCCGGCCTTTTATCTGCCAGCAATTCTTCATACACCGCATGTACATATCCCTTTCTGCCACTCCAGTCTTCCCTGGATAAAGTGGGGATGTATTGAAAACCCGGCATCTCTGCATGTAACTTCAACATTTCTTCCTTATACAAAAGATCTTTTTCGTAACGGGAGCCTGAAATGAGATAGATGTTGGGATGTGCAATGCCATGATTATGCAAATGATGTGTCATAGAGCGGAAAGGCGCAATGCCCGTTCCTGTGCAGATAAAAAAGAGGTCTTTTTCCAATACTTCCGGTAGGGTGAAAACACCGAGAGGGCCACGCATGGTCAGTTCCGTGCCTTCCTTTACCTGTGTGCAAAGATAAGTGGAACCAGGGCCTCCTTCCAGCAGTACGATCACCAGTTCTATTTCATTCGTCCCGTTAGGATGGGATGCAATGGAATAGCTTCGCCAGCGCTTGTTCATTTTTTCGTGGATCGGCAGGTCGAGGGTTACAAACTGACCAGGTTTAAAATCAAAAGAACTTCTATCGGGAACGCGGATCCAGAACCTTTTTGTATTGTAAGTCTCTTCCACAATCTTTGTTACCACGCCGGTGAACCATTTTTCGGGCATGTATATAGGATTTATGTAAAATGTTCGTTGCTTCCTTATCAGTTCAATCAATTTACATAAAAAACGACAATATATGAAATAAGCCGGCCTGCCTCCCGCAAGGCAAAAAGCCTTATCTTTGCCATCTTCATGAATTTGCAGGGAGTTTTACAGTTGTACGAGCGAGATTCCCGCCTGAAATCACTGGCGGCCGGAGTCCTATTGCCTGGCCCGGGATATTTTCACCTCACAGGTCTTTCCGGTAGCGCGCCTGCTTTTGTAGGTGCTACCATATGGAACAGCGCTGATGTCAACCACCTGTTCATTCTTAACGACAAAGAAGAAGCCGCCTATTTTCATAACGATCTGGAACAGCTCACACAGGCGCTGGACCTTTTCTACTTCCCCGATTCTTTCAAAAAAACAGGCCAGTTCCAGGAATTCAACAGCAGCCATAGTATGCTTCGTACAGAGGCGCTGATGAAACTAACGGGCAACCATGTACATAAAAAGATCCTCGTTACCTACCCGGAAGCACTCTTTGAGAAAGTAGCCGGTAACACAGCCTACAATGCCAACATGATCCATGTGAAGGTTGGCGAAATACTTAAAGTGGATGAGCTCCTGCAAAAACTGGTAGCCTGGGGTTTTGAACATTCCGATTTTGTATACGGCCCTGGCCAGTATGCAGTAAGAGGAGGGATCCTGGATATCTATTCTTTCGGGAATGAAAAACCCTATCGTTTTGAGCTGTTTGGGGAAGAAGTAGATTCCATCCGCCTGTTTGATCCTGAAACCCAGCTCAGTGAAAGAAAACTGAACCAGGTAACGCTGATCGCCAACATGGATACACGCGCAGTTACCCATACCAAAATGGGCCTGCCGGAATTCCTGCCGAAAAATACCGTAGTATGGATCAAAGATCCTGCTTACGTACATGGTGTGATCAACCAGATGGAACAACGTTTGGAGGATTGGTTGCAGACCGGCCAGAAAGTAAAAGTGGGAGAAGAAGAAGAACTGCTGTTAGGGGAAGACGATTTTGTAAAAGGAAATGAGATCATGGAACAGTTGTTAAAACGTTCCTGTATAGTATTCGGCCCTCATTTCAATTTTGAGAAAGTACCTGCCGCTGTGCAGTCAATTGCTTTCAGCACCACAGAACAACCTGTATTCAACCGCCAGTTTGATCTGCTGATCAAAGACCTGGCTAAACATAATGCCGCTAAATCCGCCCTCTTCATCTTTGCAGAAAACCCGCGCCAGCTGGAACGCTTACGCAGCATCTTTGAAGACCTGAAAGCGGATTTCAGTTTCTATCCCATTCCCGCTGCTATCAGCAACGGCTTTATAGATAACGATCTGAAAGTGGTGTGTTATACAGACCATCAGATCTTCCAGCGTTATCACAAATACAAGGTGAAACAGGCTTACAATAAGAACAAAGCCATCACCCTCAAAACACTGCGCGAGTTATCCTCCGGTGATTACGTAACACACATTGATCATGGCGTGGGCGTATACAGCGGATTACAGAAGATAGAAGTGAATGGAAAGATGCAGGAAGCCATCCGCATCATATACAAGAACAACGATCTCTTGTATGTGAACATTAACTCCCTGCACAAGATCAGCAAATACACCGGCAAAGAAGGTGTTTCTCCAAAAGTGAATAAACTCGGCAGCGATGCCTGGGATAAGCTGAAAGAGAAAGCCAAAACGCAGGTAAAAGATATTGCGAAAGACCTCATTAAACTATATGCCGCGCGTAAAGCCCAACAGGGATTTTCGCATACGCCGGATACCTACCTGCAAACAGAACTGGAATCCTCTTTCATATATGAGGATACACCAGATCAAAGCAAAGCCGTATCAGATGTAAAGCGGGATATGGAATCGCCATCGCCGATGGATAGATTAGTGTGTGGAGACGTGGGCTTTGGTAAAACAGAGGTGGCTGTTCGGGCCGCTTTCAAAACAGTAGTGGATGGTAAACAGGCAGCCGTACTGGTACCCACTACTATCCTCGCTTTCCAGCACTACAAAACATTCTCTGAACGGTTAAAAGATTTCCCCTGCACCGTAGATTATATCAACCGTTTTAAATCCGCCAAAGAGAAAAAGGAAACACTGCAAAGACTTGCAGAAGGTAAGATCGATATCATTATCGGTACACATGCCCTGTTAGGAAAAGAAGTGAAGTTCAAAGACCTCGGTGTAATGGTAGTGGATGAAGAACAGAAGTTTGGTGTAACAGCAAAAGAGAAGCTCAAAACGCTCAAAGTAAACGTAGATACACTTACCCTCACTGCAACGCCTATCCCGAGAACATTACAGTTCTCCCTGATGGGCGCCCGTGATCTTTCTGTGATCAATACGCCGCCGCCTAACCGCCAGCCCATTGAAACAGAAGTGCATGTATTTGATAAAGACCTCATCCGCGATGCTATCTATTACGAAACAGAACGCGGCGGCCAGGTATATTTCATTCACAATCGTGTGAACGGCTTGCGTGAAATGGCAGGCCTGATCCAGGAACTGTGTCCCGATCTTTCCATTGCCACTGCCCACGGCCAGATGGAAGGCCATCAACTGGAACAGGTGATCATGGATTTCATCGACCGGAAGTATGATGTACTGGTATGCACTAATATCGTAGAAAGCGGTGTGGACATCTCCAATGCCAACACCATTATCATCAACAGTGCCAATCACTTTGGCTTAAGTGATCTGCATCAGCTGCGTGGCCGTGTGGGAAGAAGTAACAAGAAGGCGTTCTGTTACCTGCTGGCACCTCCTATGAGCACCTTACCATCCGATAGCCGCAAACGCCTGCAAACACTGGAGCAACACAGTGAATTAGGCAGTGGTTTCCAGATAGCCATGCGCGATCTGGACATCAGGGGAGCCGGTAACCTATTAGGCGGAGAACAAAGCGGTTTCATCTCAGAGATCGGATTCGACATGTACACCAAGATCCTCGATGAAGCCATCCGCGAACTAAAGCAAACCGACTTCAAAGACCTCTTCAAGGAACAACTCGAAGAAAAGAAAGATTTCATCAATGACTGTACAATAGATACAGACCTGGAGATACTAATTCCCGATTCATATATAGAAAGTATACAGGAGCGGCTGAACCTTTACCAGGAACTTGATAATATACCAATTGAAAGTAAACTCGTAGAATTCGAAGCAGGTATGGAAGACCGTTTTGGTCCTGTTCCTGCACCTGTAAAAGATCTGTTCACTACTATCCGTTGTCGTTGGGAAGCGATAGCCTTAGGTTTTGAAAAGATGATCCTCAAAGAAGAAAAATTACGTTGTTATTTTATTAATAACCCGGATAGCCCGTATTTCGAATCCCCCACTTTCCAGCATATCCTGTCTTATATACAAACGCGCACCAACAATGCAAAACTGAAGCAGGTAGGGAAGAACTTTATGTTAGTAGTAGACCGGATCAAAACCATGGATGATCTGTACAGCTTCCTCAAAAAAATGAGTGACGCCCGTAACTAACCCGATTGGCATTATCATTGTAACAAATGCGTGAGTTGTACGTTACACGCACATTACCTAACTAAAAACAAAAAGAAAAGTTAAAGCCTGCAAGGGCATATGGAAACACACCAAAACCCTGCATCCTGTACTTGAATTTAAAACTGAAAGCAATGAAAAGATTAACCGTATTATTAATGGGACTCTTTATGACAGCAACATCTTTTGCTCAAACAACGGACAACAAACCCCCGGTAAAGAAAATTGAAGTGACCGGAACAGCCGAGATGGAGATCACACCGGACGAGATCACCATCAACATCACCCTGCGTGAATACTATAAGAATAAAACCAACAAGGTAGGTATCACCACATTGGAAGCGCAGTTACAAAAAGCTGTACAGGATGCCGGTATTAGCAAAGAGAATTTCACCATCGGTAATGTATTTGGTTACAATTATGATCAGTGGTGGAAAAAGAAAAAAACGACAGAAGACTTCCTGGCACGTAAACAATATGTGCTGAAAGTAAACCGCCTGGACAAGATCAATGGTATCCTCGCAGCTGTAGATGAAGAAGGTATTGAAAGTGTGAACATCGCTTCTTTCAACTCCTCCAAGATGGAAGAATACCGCAAGCAGGTAAAAACAAATGCACTGAAAGCAGCGAAAGCAAAAGCGGAATACCTGTTGTCTGCCATCGATGAAAAGATAGGCGGTGTGATAGAGATCCAGGAGTTCAATAACGATCAGTACAGTGATGTTCGTCCTGAAGCTGCAAATATGAGAATGTTTGCGAAGGCAGATGCAGCAGGTGCTGGTGTTCCGGATTCAAACATTGATGTAAAGACCATCAAGATCCGTGCAGAGATCAGAGCCGTATTCGGTATCAAATAAGAGATATAAATTAGTATAAAAGAAAAAGGCTGCCAATCGTCATTGGTAGCCTTTTTCTTGTCTGTCTGAAACATTTCGCCTGCGGCTGAAGACGCATGGCTTTGCGTTGTTCTACTGTCAATTAAACTTGTCTATTCACTTCTATTTTGCTATTTTCTTATAAACTGCGCCCGGCGGAGTTATAAGATTTAGTGCATCAGGTAATAGGTAACAGGGATAAATAGGGAATTATAGGATATGGTAATAAGTTTATTTCATGCGTAATACGTTAACATCAAATTTGCCTTCCGTGATCGTCTTCGACAGCGATATATCCACGTCATTGATCAGTTTACCGGAGAAAGTGCCTTTGGCTTTAGTTTCGGAAATAGATTCCAGCGTGATGGTAGCTATGCCGCCATCGTTCACATCATCTGCAGAATAAGCCTCAGAGAATCCTGATTTATACCAGGCCAGGTAATTATAGGTGCTGTTGGACAAAACATAGGTCCCCGGTTTCAGTTGGGTGTCCGGAAATACTACGTTGATAGTAATACCCTGGTTATCAGCCCCCAGCCCTGAAATGATCAGGTAAGAGTTAACACTGCCGGTATCATAATAGGTAGCGGTAAGTTGTTTATTAATATTTACAAGAACGTCATCTATTTTCACCGAGCAGGTGCCCACAACGACATCTTTATCTTTTTCACATGCGCTCAGTGCAGCAGTAGCCAGTAGGCCCAGCGCCAGTAAGGATTGTTTCAATTTCATAGGATATAAGCGTTACAAAGACAAGTGCAATATAATGCACATATATAGATTAAAAAAATATATTATAGATAAATTTTGTTATTCGAGGACGTTGGTTTGACTATGGAATGCTGGAGATAGGCTTGACATAGGGTTGAGATAGGGTATTGGGATGCTTTGTTTATTGTTACCTATATTGTAACCATTATGTTTTGGGAAGAGAAAATAGACCAGATAGCAAAGAAACACGGCCCCCATGGATTTAAGGATCCATTCACTTCGTGGCCTGATATCCTTAAGAATATGGAAGATAGATTTATCATTAAAACCTATGATTCCAATTGGGAAGATAATATTAAACGAAAAGAGGAGCTGGTTACTATTGAAATAGAAGAACTGGATACACTATTATCATCACTCTCCAATGATGCCAATTACTGGTTAGTAATGATGATGGGAGATTATCCTACAGCAAAACGTCTGATATATGACTGCAACACGGCAGCGCTTAAAGACCTGATCAGCTTGAGTAAGTATAGTTTCTATATTGTAGATAAAAAATACAGCTGGTTAACTTATTTTAAATGTAATGCGGAAAAGATAACGCTGTACAAAAGTGGCATTGCCGGTTCTCCTTTTGATAAATAAAAAAATCCCGGCCGCTTAACGCAACCGGGACTCACTATATTCTCAAAACATTCAATTAAGCATCAATCCTAGCATACTTCGCATGCGATTCAATGAACTCCCTGCGCGGAGGAACCTCATCACCCATCAGCATCGTAAACACGCGATCTGCTTCAAAAGCACTATCGATAGTTACTTGCTTCAGCGTACGAACTTCCGGATTCATGGTAGTATCCCATAATTGCTCAGCGTTCATCTCTCCAAGACCTTTATAACGCTGGATCGTAACACTTTCTTCTTTACCGGCACCTGCAAGTTTAGTCACAGCCGCTTTACGTTGATCATCAGTCCAGGCATAGATATGATCTTTACCTTTCTTCACCTGGTATAAAGGTGGTTGGGCGAGGTATACATATCCTTGTTCCACCATCGCCTTCATGTACCTGAAGATGAAAGTGAGGATCAGGGTAGCAATGTGACTTCCATCCACGTCCGCATCCGTCATGATGATCAGCTTGTGATAACGCAGTTTGCTGAGGTTCAAAGCTTTTTCATCTTCCGGTGTACCAATGGTAACACCCAGCGCGGTGAATATATTCTTGATCTCTTCGTTTTCGTAGATCTTATGTTCCAGTGCTTTCTCTACGTTCAGGATCTTACCACGGAGTGGGAGGATAGCCTGCGTATTCCGGTTACGGCCTTGTTTTGCCGTACCACCTGCCGAGTCCCCTTCCACCAGGTACAGTTCACATTTGGTAGGATCGTTATCAGAGCAGTCTGCCAGTTTACCGGGAAGTCCACTGCCGGTCATTACACTTTTCCTTTGCACCATCTGGCGGGCCTTACGTGCAGCTTCACGAGCCTGGGCAGCTAATACTACCTTATTGATAATGATCTTGGCTTCGCGGGGATGCTCTTCCAGGAAGTGGTCCAGCACATTGGCCACTGCACTGTCCACAATACCCATTACTTCCGAGTTACCCAGTTTGGTTTTGGTCTGACCTTCAAACTGCGGTTCAGGAACTTTTACGCTCACGATACAGCTGAGGCCTTCACGGAAGTCATCGCCTGTTACTTCAACCTTAGACTTTTCGAACATTTTGTTCTTATCGCCATAGGATTTGAAAACACGGGTGATGGCCCTGCGGAAACCAGCAACGTGGGTACCGCCTTCAATGGTATTGATATTATTTACGTAGGAGAAAATGTTCTCGTGGAAAGAGTCGTTATACAACAAAGCCACTTCCACTGCTACGTTAGAGGCAGGATCGTGTGTTTCAATGTAAATGGGCTCCTGAACGATAGCAGTTCTACGGCCATTCTGGTCCAGCAGCTGTACGAACTCGATAATACCACCTTCGCTGTAGAAAACTTCGCTGAAAGAATTGCCGTTTTCATCTTTCTCACGTTCGTCTGTGAGGGTGATGCGGATCTTCCTGTTCAGGAATGCGAGTTCACGCAATCTGCCTGCTAAGGTTTCGCGGTTATAAGTGGTTTCTGTGAAAATGGTAGCGTCCGGTTTGAAATGAACTGTTGTTCCTGTAATTTCACTGTCACCGATCTCACGAACGGAATATTGGGGGATCCCCATTCTGTATTCCTGTTCAAAGATCTTGCCTTCGCGGCGTACGGTAACATGCAAAGGATCACTGAGGGCGTTCACGCAGCTTACACCCACCCCGTGGAGACCACCGGATACCTTGTAAGTATTTTTGTCGAATTTACCTCCCGCGTGCAGAACGGTCATTACAACCTCCAGGGCGGAACGTTTTTCTTTGGCGTGAATGCCGGTAGGGATACCCCGTCCGTCATCAACAACCCGGACGGAATTATCCTCCAGGATCGTTACTTCAATGTTTTTGCAATAACCGGCCAAGGCTTCATCGATTGAGTTATCGACTACTTCATATACAAGGTGGTGTAAACCTTTCACCCCAATATCGCCAATGTACATGGCGGGACGTTTACGTACGGCTTCCAACCCTTCCAATACCTGGATACTCCCCGCATCATAGCCATTGCTGGGGGTAGTTGCTTGCGCTAGTTCTTCACTCATATTATTAGCTGAAAATCTTTTTTAAACAAATCAGTAGACAATCATGCAAATGTAAGCAAAATCGGCCTAATTCCCATGAATAATACGGCATATTTGAAGGAGGTGGATAGTATGTGAATAGCAAAAAATCAATAAGGAGACGTATTATTTTTTCCTCTCATCCATACTGGCGAGTAGAGCCGTTCCAACGGTCTCTTTTACCCCTGTAAAAATGGTCTTCCAAACCAGGTTGAAGAAGGACTTTTGAGGATCTCTCTGAAACCTTGGTTTTACAATTCGCACAGCCTCGCCGGGAGAGGGGTTTTCATTTTTGATGGCCATCAGGTTGGCAAGCAGGCTGGCAAGCCCTTTCCTTTGGTTTCCGTTAGGGTCTTTTTCCTCTTTCAGCATGGAGATCTTTAGATTGGAATACAAGAATTTCAGGGTGCCGCTGGCACTTCTTTCATTCCCCAGGAAATTGAATTCCAGCTCTTTTATCTGGGCAGACCGGATCTCTACCATGCCTAAAGGTTTTGTAACAGGGTTGAATTCCTTCCCGTCCATATTATTTAACTGCCCGGAAACGCTAAAAGCCCCGCTCTTATCGCCAAGGATAAAATCGAAGCTGGCCTTCAGTTTTCCGCTTTTCATCAGGATGGCATGGAGGTCTGCAGTGCAATGTTTATTCTTGGCTACCAGGGAGTCAATATTCGTGATATGCCTGAAAGTACCTCCCGCTCTCAGGAACTGGATCTTGCCGGTTTCGCCGTTTTTAGGGTTCAGTTCTGTATAACTCACATCCACCCCGCTGGCAGCAAGGGTATCTATTTGCAGTGGTAGCTTCAGCTTGGCCAGTAACTGGTTGGGGAATTGACCATATTTATCTCCTGGCGGCATGGGAAGCCCCCTGTTGCGGTATACATTTAATTCCCCGCCGTCGATGCTGCCATTTTGTATATGAAGGCTTTGCCGGAGAAGGTCAAATCTCGACAGCCCTTGTAGGTTGATATTCCTGAAAACCAGCTGGAACATGTCTTTCTGCGTTTTGATCTGTTTGTCGAAATCCGCCCGGTTGTACCGTGGTTTTAGTTCCACTTCTCCCACATCCAGGATCTCATCTGTAGCATGGTAGGTTACCTTCTTCACATGTAACCAGTACAAACTGTCCGGTGTGCGGTGGTCCCATTTTTCCAGGCTCACATCAAAGGTCCGGGCATATAAAAAGCGGGTAGGGTCACTTTGGCTGAGGGAATCTATCTGCAGGCCGCGGATATTTACACCCAGGTCCTCCAGTTTGCTGATCACCTTACTACTATCTTTCCCGATCCGGGTATAGGTCAGTTTGATCTTATCCATGTACACCCTGCCGATGCTGAAATGGCGGATGTTCTTATTCACCACCTGGTCAAAACGGCGTTGATGGGTAGTAGTATCCACACTCCGCTGATCTTCCGTGATAAATAGTTCAGGATTAACAAGAGAGAACGAGCTGGCGTCCACCTCCTTGTTCAGAAAATAGCGCCAGAGCTTCATCCGGCTCACCTGTAACCGCTCCATTTTCACATTGATCAATACTTTTGGGGCCTTTTGCTGTGCCACAAGTCGTTGATAAACAGCGCTATCAGGAATAAGGGCTACATGATGTATAATGAGGCTGCCATTCAGCAGGTTGAGGCCTAGCCGGCCATAGGCAAGTGTATAAAGACTGTCAGATCCTTCCTGCACATACCGCCTCAGCTCTTTGTCCAGAATGCCCTTCCAGTGTACGCTCAGGTACCACGTTACACCTGCCGAGGCAAATATCAGTACAACCGCTACCGTTATGATGATCTTCCAGGTCCTTTTCATTATTATAAGATGTTGCTAAATTTGTACCAATTCCCTTGGTTTGTAACCTGTTTGTCAAACTAATAATATTATAACAACGATTCGTTAGTTTTGTGCTGCAAACGATGAAGGAAGTACACGAGATATTATCACTTGCCATCCCGCAACCGGCTCTGAGCGACCACCTTCAATTGGCGGAAGCTGATACTGTGGCGGTTCCTGACTGCCTGGACTATAACCTCCAGCGGTATGTGTTTGATCGTCCGCTACCTGTAGAGGACGTGGCGATGGTGGTATATCAGCCTGCCAAACGTGGCCAGTCTGCCATGATCGAACTCCGGTATTGTGTTGCCGGCAGTAAGTACTGCAAAAATCCTTCGTGTACAGACCAGCTTTGTTCCGAAGGGAAAAAGAATGATGATTGTAAGGAGAAAATGCCTTCGGTAGACATGATCACCGTTCGTTTTCAACCAGCTTTCATTCAATCCCTGCAAAAAGGAAATACTTCCTTCTCCCTCTTTGAACTGCAATCCAAGAAGCCTTTTGTAAAAACCATTCAGCCCTGCACCAAATCCAAAACGGTATTGGAGCAAATGGTACATCATAACTACGAAGGCATCCTTAAAAATATCTTCTTACAAAGTAAAGCCCTGGAGCTGCTATTATTCAGCTCCGATCAGTTTATCCAGAATGATACGGATGAAAGGTATGGCTGCCGCTTCCTCACACATATGGAAGACCGGGAGAAGATTGAAAAAGCCCGTAGTATTTTATTGGATCAGTTGGATGCACCTATCACTATCCGTGACCTTGCACGCCGTGTAGCCATGAATGAATGTTACCTGAAGAAAGGTTTTAAAGCCATGTTCGGTACCACCATTTATGATTACTTCCAGAAAGAAAGAATGGAAAAAGCGAAAGGGTTACTCTATGAAAAAGGCCTCTCCGTTTCAGAAGTAGCTATCATGATGGGCTATTCCTGCATCTCTCATTTCTCCACTGCCTTCAAAAAACATACTGGTCTCAAGCCCTGTGAGCTTTTGTTGCGCTAACAGTAATTCTAAAGAAAATTTAAAGCTCAGTGTGTAAACCCTTTGTACTGGCGGTTCTACATTCCATAAAGACATTTTTCCCTTTATGATCATTTGTTTTCCCGATTTGGAAAGTGCTTTCGGAGAGATTGTTCTTTCTTTGTATCACGATCAATGAATGTCTATTCACTGTTCCTCATAAGCTTCCTTATCAGATTTGACCTAAGGATCAGCTTGCAGACGATAGTAAAGCCATTATAAAGCGGGGCAGTATCAAACACCACAATGACCTAAAGAATTGCCCTGTGAGTCCGTAAGTTTTTCCTTGTAATTTGCATAAGCCGTTATCTTTCTGATGACGGCTTTTTTTTGCGTAACTTTTCCGGCATGTACTAAAAATGAAAAACCCCGCCCAAAAGAGCAGGGTCTGTCCTATTTATCCCTATACCTATGAAATACTTAATTAATTTCTTTATACGGAGTTTCTTTAATCAACAATAGTGCCAGCATCGTTCAAAAGTACGGTTTTGGCAGTCCCATTATCGTCAATATTTATTTTGTAGTAAGATGCCACATCCGCTCTTTCGATCTTCCATCCTTCTTTAACAACTGCAGAAGGATATTTGTTCTTCAAAGTTCCTAAAACTGGTTCAGGTACATTTCCTGCGGGAAATTCGCTGCGTGTAGCTATCCAGGTTCCTTCGGCATTGTACTCAACAGCAGTTTTCACATTTTCTTTATTCACAGAAGCGATCCAGTTACCGGCAGATGTTTTTGCCCATACTGCATCTGTTGTTCCTGCAAATTGTTCATTTTGCTGAAATGCATCTTTCACGTTTGCGGGAGCCTCTATTTTCTTTGTTGTTGCTGCCTTGGTTTTTTTTGCTGAAGTTTTTTGCTGCGCAAAAGCTAATCCAGAAGTGAGGATAGCAGCGCACATGAATACGGTTACTTTTTTCATAAAAAGATATGGTTTTTACTGCGTTATACTCTTCTAAATCTTAAACCAAAACAATGCCAAAAACGCAAAGTAACTATACTTTATTGTAAATTACTCAATTTCTGGGTCACTTTTTTCATAAAAACGTTATTTTTTATGAATGGTAGCAGTCCTCTGAATCCTCCCTGTATTTTCGTAACTTCGCAGAATTTTACAGCCACAATTAATAGCCCGAAAAGAGGGATTTTCATATGTCCAGTAAATATCGTGAATACAGTCAGCTGAATTTACCACAAATAGAACAGGATATACTGCAAGCATGGGATCAGCAGCAGATCTTCGAAAAAAGCGTCACCAATCGTGATGGGGCCGCGCCTTTCGTATTTTATGAAGGCCCGCCCAGTGCAAATGGATTACCGGGCATTCACCACGTGATCTCACGGGCCCTGAAAGATCTGGTATGCCGCTATAAAACCATGCAGGGTTTCCAGGTAAAACGCAAAAGCGGATGGGATACCCATGGTCTCCCTGTTGAATTGGGCGTGGAAAAGGCATTGGGTATCACGAAAGAAGATATTGGAAAAAAAATATCTATTGCAGAGTACAACGATACCTGTCGTAAAGAGGTATTAAAATATAAAGGAGAGTGGGAAAACCTGACCCGCAAAATGGGATATTGGGTAGACCTCCAGGACCCTTACATTACTTTCGATAATAATTATATAGAAAGCCTTTGGTGGTGTTTGCAACAACTTTACAAGAAGGGCTTCCTCTATAAAAGTGTAAGCATCCAGCCATATTCACCTGCTGCCGGCACAGGGCTTAGCTCTCATGAGCTGAACCAGCCCGGTACTTATAAAGATGTGAAGGATACTACTGTGGTGGCCATGTTTAAAGCCATCGCCGGAGAGAAATCGCAATTCTTATTTGATGCTGCCGGCTCTGAAGAAGTGTTCTTCATGGCCTGGACCACCACTCCCTGGACGCTTCCATCCAACCTCGGTCTTACTGTAGGCGCCAATATTGAATATGTATTGGTGAAAACCTTTAACCCATATACCCATCTGCCTATTAATGTGGTATTGGCGAAAGACCTCATGGGCAAATATTTCAAACCGGAAGGAGAGAATGGCGATTTTGCTGCCTATCAGCCGGATGACAAAATAATCCCCTGGACTGTACTGGCCTCCTTCAAAGGCAGCCAGCTGGAAAATATCCATTACGAACAACTGTTGCCATATGTTCAGCCGGAAGAGGGAGATCCCTTCCGCGTGCTGCTGGGAGATTTTGTGACCACGGAAGATGGTACCGGTATTGTTCATACCGCACCTGCTTTTGGTGCAGACGACAACCGCGTAGGTAAAAAATATGGTATCGGCATCCTCACACTGGTAGACAGACAAGGGAAATTCCTGGATTCCGTTGGGGAATTCGGAGGCCGTTATGTAAAAGATTATAAGAATGAACCCGGATATAAAGATGTTGATGTAGACATCGCCGTGAAACTGAAAAAGGAGAACCGGGCCTTCAAAGTTGAAAAATACGAGCACACCTACCCACATTGCTGGCGTACAGACAAACCAGTACTGTATTATCCACTGGATGCCTGGTTTATCAAAACCACTGCGGTGAAAGACCGGATGGTGGAACTGAACAAGACCATCAACTGGAAACCCGCCGCTACCGGAACAGGCCGTTTTGGTAACTGGCTGGAGAATATGGTGGATTGGAACCTGAGCCGCAGCCGGTACTGGGGAACCCCTCTGCCGATATGGCGTACAGAAGATGGTACGGAAGAGATCTGCATAGGCAGTATCGCTGAACTGAATGCTGGTATCCGTCTTGCAAATGAAGTGCTGGGAGGAGATGTGAACAAACATTACCTGCATGAAGGCATCCTGGACCTCCATAAACCTTATGTGGATGATATCATCCTCGTAAGTTCCACTGGCAAACCCATGCGCCGCGAGCCAGACCTGGTGGATGTTTGGTTTGACAGTGGGGCCATGCCTGTGGCGCAATGGCATTATCCCTTCGAGAATAAAGACACCATAGATAAAGGCCAGGCTTTCCCTGCTGATTTTATTGCTGAAGGCGTGGATCAGACCCGTGGATGGTTTTACACACTTCATGCCCTGGGGGTGATGCTGTTCGATAGCGTAGCTTATAAAACAGTGGTATCCAACGGTCTCGTATTAGATAAGAATGGCAACAAAATGAGTAAACGCCTCGGTAACGTGGTGAACCCTTTTGAAACCATCGATAAGTTTGGAGCAGATGCTACCCGCTGGTACCTGATCACCAATGCCTCTCCATGGGATAACATGAAGTTTGATGTGGAAGGCATTAAAGAGGTACAACGGAAACTGTTCGGTACATTATATAATACGTACAACTTCTTCGCGATGTATGCCAACCTGGATAATTTCAGGTTTAAGGAGGCATATATCCCATTGGAACAACGTCCGGAAATTGACCGGTGGATCATTTCCTCGCTCAATACCCTGGTAAGGCAGGTGAGCTCCAGCCTGGAGGAATATGAGCCAACGCAGGCCGGGCGTGCCGTTCAGGAATTTGTGGACGAACATCTCAGTAACTGGTATGTGCGTCTTTGCCGCCGCCGGTTCTGGAAAGGGGAGTATGAGCATGATAAGATCTGCGCATACCAGACCTTATATGAATGCCTTGAAAAAGTAGCCCGGCTGATGGCCCCGGTATCTCCTTTCTTTACAGACTGGCTGTACCGCAACCTGAATGAAGTAAGTGGCAGGCTGTCATCCGAATCCGTTCACCTGACAGATTTCCCGGTAGCAGATAATGCTGCGATAGACACAGACCTGGAAGAGCGGATGCAACTGGCGCAGGATATTTCATCATTGGTATTATCCTTGCGTAAGAAAATGAATATTAAGGTCCGTCAGCCACTTCAGAAGATCCTGATACCTGTGCTGAACCCTCATATGCGGGATCAGTTGACTTTGGTGGAACATTTGGTGAAAAGCGAAGTGAATGTGAAAAGTATTGAGTACCTTACGGAAACGGAAGGTTTCATCAAGAAAAAGATCAAGCCAAACTTTAAAACCCTGGGCAGCAGGATGGGAGCTAAGATGAAAGCAGTAGCTAACGCCATCAATGCATTTGCTCAACATGACATTGCCACGTTGGAAAAAGAAGGTGAATTTGGCTTAGTTATTGATTCTGAACGAGTTCCAATACTATTATCCGATGTCGAGATCATCTCGGAAGATATTCCGGGATGGACGGTAGCTAACAAAGGTTCGCTTACCGTGGCCTTAGATATTACAATTACTCCTGAATTACTGGACGAGGGTAATGCCCGTGAACTGGTTAACCGGATCCAGAAGATACGGAAGGATAGCGGATTTGAGCTAACTGACCGGATTTCGGTAAAAGTGGCAGATGTAGCGACTTTGAAAACGGCGATAATAAACTTTAATGACTATATTTGCACGGAAATTTTGGCAGATAGTTTGGATGTAGTGCCGCAATTACAGGAGGGCATTGAGGTAGAGGTCAACGATCTTAAGTTCAACGTATTAGTTAACAAAAAAAGCTAATCCCCATGGCAACAAAGAAGAAAGTTGCTAGTAAGACTACTAAAAAGGCGGTTCCGGCCAAAAAAGCTGTAGCTAAAAAGGCACCCGCTCCTGCTGCTAAAAAATCGGCTGCTAAACCGGCACCTGCTAAAAAAGCAGCTCCGGCGAAGGCGGCTCCTAAAAAAGCGGCATCAAAGGCAGCGGCAAAACCCGCTCCTAAGAAAGCCGTAGTAAACAAGGTAACGGCGAAAGCAGCGCCTGCAAAGGCTGCTCCGGCTAAAAAGCCGGCTGTAACTGCCAGTAAAAAGCCCGTTCCGGCTCCTAAAGCGCCAGTAAAGAAAGCAGTACCTCCTGCTCCGGCGCCTAAAGCCAAACCCGCTCCGGCAGCTACCACCAAGCCCGCAGCTAAATCACCAGCTGCTGCCCAACCGGTTATTTCTAAACCCGTAGAAAAAGTAGATATAATGCCAGCAAAGAATAAACAGGACAAACCAGAAAAGGAGACAGTTAAAAAATCCACTGTTGTGGAACCTGCTAAACGGCTTACGGAAAGACCGACTTCCAGAACTGCTTCTAAATCTTCAGGTGGCAGACCAGTGATGAAAACCGTCACTTATACCCCTGAGTTCACTAAATCCGTATTAGATCAGCCAGATGCACAGGTTGGTCCGATCTACCGTTACAGCGATAGCGAATTACAGGAGTTCAAAGAGATCATCCTGAAAAAGCTGGACGCTGCAAAAAAAGAACTCGTATATCTCCAGGGCCTGATCACCCGCAAGGATGAAGCCGGTACTGATGATACTGAAAATAAATACATGAGCATGGAAGATGGTGGCGGTTCCCAGGAGCGTGAGCAACTGAACCAAATGGCCAGCCGTCAGATCCAGTTCGTGGATCACCTGGAGAAAGCAATTGTGCGGATTGAGAATAAAACATACGGTATCTGCCGTGTTACAGGTAAGCTGATCGATAAAGCCCGCCTGAAAGCTGTGCCACATGCTACCTTAAGCATTGAGGCAAAGTTGTCCAAAAGCAAATAGTGAACAACTATATAATTGTAAATGGCTGTCCGATAAGCGGGCGGCCATTTTTTTATAGGGGAAAAAGAAGCAGTATCCTATCTGCCATGAGGCCATGATCACAAGGAATACCAATGCCTGCTACCGTTTCCAGCATATAGGTCGGCCAAAATTACAATCTGTAAGGCCGGGAGACCCCGGCCCTTTAAACTAAATGTGAAATTGATCATTCGTAAAGCATAAAACCCCTCAACGAGATATAGGGAGTTGATCAATCTACAATGGAAATCTTTGCTCAGGCGGATGCCTCTTCACTGTTTTCATGCCTCTTTTTCAACAGCGCAAAAAAAGATCTGTGCGCATCTTTAAGCATATCTTCCAGATCTTCCGATGAAGAAGATCCACTGAATTCTTTCTCCGCATCCTTTACCAGCTCCCGTATTTCTGATAAAGACAAATGTTTACTCCTGCTGATCTCTAATGGAATAGATCTGAATGTGGCAATGATCTTTTCGTCATTGGCCAGGTCAATTGCTTCGTGCAATCGCTCCCGCATAGTCTTTACTTTCATGATTTTCATTTTTACGAATGTAGAAGTCTAAACGAGAAACACCATGAAAACACAGCAACACTTTGTTAAGTGAAACCGATACTTTATCGGAGTTTAAAACAAAAAAAATGCTCCCCGGCAAAACGCCGGGAAGCACTCAGGGTATTCCTTGGATGATAATCTTTATGCAGGCTTTAACGCTTTCACATCCACATCATCACTATCCGTTTCAAAAGCCTTTTTAATTTGTTTCGCTGCTAAATAAACGAGCCCTGCTGTTGCTACCGCGGCCAGGCTTCCTATCCCGATATTCCGCATCAGCTTTTTGCTTGGCCAGCGGTTGCTCCTCCGTGCCGCGCTCCCTGCCTGTGCAATATCCAGCAAAGGTGCCATACATATATCTTCTATAACCTTGTCCGCCATGGTTTCCACTTCCACAAATTGTGGATGATATGCCACACCAACCCCTGCTTCCTGCAACATAACGCGGTCGCTTTCACCGTTCCCCACATAGATCACATTCTGTGGAGAGATGTGGTATTTGTCTGAAATATATTTCAGGATATTGCTCTTATCGTAAGTAGCGGAAGGATTACCTCCATCCATGAAATATTCAGGGATCGTTAGTTCGCCTGTAGACACGCTGTGGATCAGGTGCAGCCGGTTAGCAAATGCAAAATCAGCGCCCAGTTTATTCTTCATATGATTTGCCACACACTCAAAACCATCTGTGATAAAACCGCACACATAACCGCGTTTCTTTAATTCACGGATCACATGCCGGATATCCGGTGTTACCGGAATACTGTCTGCCACTTCCAGCAGTTCAGCCAGGTTGCGGCCCTGGAACAGCGCTGCAGAACGTTCCAGCCTGACAACCGGATCTGAATAATGCTCCAGGATCTGGTACAATGCATCCTCTTTATCAAATGCCAGTGCAGCGAGGTAGGTGTAATTTTGGGTGAATACCGTTTCGTCCAGGTTAAAGATCACCATCTTCTGCAACTTGTCTATAGACTCCAGGATGGAGAACTCCATCTGCTCACGGATGATGTTGATATTACCCAGTGTTTCCAGGTTCTGCACCGGAATGCTTTCTGCTTTACGCAAAATGGTGCGGGACACTTCCCGGCTCATTTTACTAAGCTGCTCCCATGTTTGCATAGCGTTTTCCAGCTTGCCGATATTCACTTCCCGAATGCGCGCCTGTAATAAATGCATATCTATCAGCAGGCCGATATCAACACCATAATCATTTTCAAAATGCACCTGCTTCAGCAAAGATTTCCGTGCAGCGATCATGCCACTCAGCGGTTGCTGGAAATGTGAAAGATCGGGAAACAGAATGCTCAGCAACGGTTTGGCAACTAACTGTGTTACCCTGCCTGCCTGCCGTTCAAAATATGATTTGGTAAAATCTGCTTCATCATTCACAATCGAATCTGTCAGCAGCTCCACCAGGTTTTCCGGATACGTGAGGATGTCGCCGTCCACATACATAATAATATCATGTTTGGCGGCCATCATGCCTTCCCGCATAGAAATGCCTTTACCGCGCTGACTGCTTGTGATCACACGCACTTTCTCTTTCAGCGCTTCCTCAACGGTATTATCTGTTGAATTATCATCCACTACTATGATCTCAATAGCACGTGCCGTTTTTTTGATCACCTTGATCACCTGTCTGATAGTAGCCCCTTCGTTGAGTACTGGTATAATTACGGAAATCATAGGTCTCAATGATTTTTAATGAAGAAATAAGGTACCTCCTAGCTCCAAAAATGATACCATAAAAAAAGGCATTCTGCCTGCAACAGAATGCCTTTTTAATGTTGTGTATTTTTTTATACTATTTAAATTCCTGCATTTCTACCAGCTTTTTGTAGATACCGTTGTTGGTCAGTAGCTGGTCGTGCTGCCCTCTTTCCATGATCTCACCCTTATCCATAACAATTATTTCATGAGCATGCTGGATAGTGGAAAGCCGGTGTGCGATCACAATGGTGGTGCGATTCTGCATCAGTTTGTCCAACGCCTCCTGCACCAGCTTTTCGGATTCTGTATCCAATGCAGAAGTAGCTTCATCCAATATCAGGATCGGTGGATTTTTAAAGATGGCCCGCGCAATGGTGAGCCGTTGACGCTGACCACCACTGAGTTTGCTGCCTCTGTCCCCGATGGAGGTATCATAACCATTTTCCAGGTGTGTGATGAACTCATGCGCATTGGCAATTTTCGCTGCTTCTATCACCTTAGCAGGGTCTGCATCTGTTTGTCCGAATGCGATGTTGTTGAACACACTGTCATTGAACAATATAGCTTCCTGCGAAACGATGCCCATCAATTGCCGCAGGTCCTGCAATTTAAGATCACGTACATCTTTTCCATCTATCGTGATCTTTCCTTCACTCGCATCATAGAAACGCGGAAGCAGATCTGCCATGGTAGATTTACCGGCACCGCTTTTTCCTACCAATGCAATCATCCTTCCTTTTTCAATAGTCAGATTAATATCCCTTAATACATATTGTTCATCATACTTGAAAGAGAGGTTTTGATAAGAGATATTATCCTTAAAGGCAGACACAGCTATAGCGTCAGCTTTATCCTGGATCTCCACCGGTTCATCCAATACATCAAAGATGCGCTCACCTGCAACCAGGCCTCTTTGCATAGAGGTGAATGCAGCAGAGATATTCTTTGCGGGTTGAAGGATGGTGAAGTATAATCCCAGGTACATGATGAAAGTGCCCGGTTTAATTTCTCCGGTTTCCAGTACCATATAGCCACCCACCAGCACAAGGAAAACCACTAAGATCACACCCAATGCTTCTGAAATAGGCGAAGCCAGTTCACGCTGATTATAGATGGCTTTGCTTAAACGGGTAAATGCATGGGTGATGGCACCAAATTTCTGCTGCATATATTTCTGTGCCGTAAAACTCTGAATGATACGTACACCACCCAGTGTTTCTTCGGACACATTCAGCATTTTTCCTAACATCTCCTGGCTGTAGTAACCTTTCTTGCGCAGCTGTTTTGAAATATAAGAGATCAGCAGGCCGGACAATGGAAAGAATATCAGGGTGAATAAAGTAAGCTTCAGCGATATGTAGAACAGCGCAATGAAAGTGCCGATAATGATGAGCGGATCACGCAATAGTACCTGTATCGAGTTAGCAATGATGTATTCTACTTCAGATACATCATTCGTCATAACAGACAACAGATCTCCTTTACGGCGTTTATTGAAAAAAGAAAGGGATTGTGTGGTTGCCTGTTCGTATAATTTATTCCGCATCCTTTCCAGTATGTTCATCCGTAACCGGATCATTACCCGCATGCCCAGGTAACGGGCAGTATTAGTAATTACTGTAGCAGCCCCGATAATAGCACACACAAATCCCAAAGCATTTAACTTACCATATACATCGCTGATCTGGAGGAAGTAGTATTGGAACAGATCCGTAAAATAGCCAACGGTCAGGGAGAATTCAGGCATAGCAGGTACCTCCGTTTTTTCCGTACTGAATAGCACATCCAGCAAGGGAGCCAGCATGGCAAAATTCACCAGTCCGAATATGATCCCGATGATAGAATAGATCAGGTATTCCGGTAAATAATGGTGCAAGGGCTTCACAAATGCCAGCAAACGCTTAAAAGTCTTCATTCCTGTTAATTGATGATCTGCAAAAGTACATTAAAAGCGGGGCGGATAACCATATAAAATGGTTAATTTTGAGCGGATTCCCATGGAGGGGCGTTCAGCTTAAATTGAGTAAAATGCAAGAAACAAAAAGGCAAAAGCAGGTAGGGCAACTCGTGCAGGAGGAATTGAGTGATATATTCATGCGTATGGGGTTCAACGTTACAGAGGGAGGTATGATCTCCATCTCTTCCGTGAAAATGACGCCAGACCTGCTGGAGGCAAGGGTATATTTAAGCATGTTCCAGATCAAATCCCCGGAAGAGATGCTGGAAAAGATCAATGAGCGGATGGGTGAGATCAGGGGAGCACTGGGTAACAGGGTAGCCAAACAATTACGCCGCGTGCCTTACATCAATTTCTTCCTGGATGATACGCTGGATCATGTGTTCAAGATGGAGGAACTCTTTAAGAAGATCAACGAGGATAAAGACAAGAAGTAAATTACAACATGATCTGGCAGTTCGCACTTCGTTATTTCCGGGCCCGCAAATCCACCAGCGCCATCAATATTATTGCATGGGTAAGCGTGGGGGCAATTGCAGTAGGTACTGCCGCCTTGATCACAGTGCTGAGTGTTTTCAATGGCTTTACCGGGCTTGTTAAATCACTCTATTCTTCTTTTTACCCCACACTCAAAGTAGCGCCGGCTACCGGCAAAACCATTATACTAACTGCCAGCCAGCTCAAAGAAATAGCAGCTATCCCGGGCGTGGCACATTATTCACAGTCCATCGAAGAAAAGGCCGTACTGCGTTTTGGCAATGAACAAACCATTGCCGTACTGAAAGGAGTGGACACTGCATTCAGATCTGTAGCCGGTTTGCAGGACAAGATCGTGCGGGGCCGGTTTGACCTTAGCCATGAAAATGGCTACCAGGCCATATTTGGAATGGGAATAGAAACTGCGTTGGGTGTGGATGTGGAACATAGCCTGGTACCCGTGAACGTATATATGCCTAAAAGGGATGCTAACAGTAACCTCAATGCGGCACTTCCTGAACAGGCCCTGAATACCGGGGTGATCTATCCTGTAGGCACTTTTGCCATCCAGCAGGAGTTTGACAGCAAATACATCCTCACAGATATCAGCTTCCTGCGCAACTTATTGAACATGAGCCCCGGGGAAATGTCTTCCCTGGAATTATCCGTGAAGCCGGGGTATTCGGAAAAGAAGGTGAAGCGGAAAGTGCAGGAATTACTGGGAGATACGGTAAAAGTGCTCACCCGTGTGGAACAGAATGCCACCATATATAATATTATGCAAACTGAAAAGTGGGTGGTGTATGTGTTCCTGAGCTTTATCCTGGTAATTGCCGCTTTCAACATGATCGGCTCATTATCTATGCTGGTGATAGAAAAGCAGAAGGACATTACCATCCTGAAAGCCATGGGCAGCCGCAATAGTCTTATTCAGCGGATCTTTCTAACGGAAGGATTGATCATAGCAGGGGCTGGCAGCGTCATCGGGTTTAGCCTGGCTATCACCATTTGTTTATTGCAGCAGCATTTTGGCCTGGTAAAGCTGGGAGGCGGTTCTTTTCTGATAGATGCTTTCCCCGTGGAGATGCACTTAGATGATTTTATCCTGGTGAGTGTAACCATCCTCGTTATAGGGGTGCTGGCCAGTTGGTATCCGGCCAAAAGGGCTGCCAGCCAGGAAATAGCACTAAAAGCCACTTAAAATATAAAGGCGCCGTATCAATTGACACGGCGCCTTTTTTTATACTTACTGTAAGGTTTAATAATCACCCAGTGTTTCCGGCAATTGCGCCAGGGCTTTCGCTAATTGCTCATCATTAGGAGCAATGCCATGCCATTCATGGGAACCTTCCATGAAATCAACGCCTTTACCCATGCCCGTTTTCATGATAATTACAATAGGCTGGCCTTTGCCGGCAAGGCTTTTCGCCTTTTCCAGGGTAGCTACCACTTCATCCACATCATTACCGTTATCCAGATTCAGTACAACCCAGCCAAAAGAGGTGAATTTAGCACCAAGGTCACCCAGGCTCATTACTTTATCTGTAGGGCCATCGATCTGTTGACCATTATAATCCACAGTTGCGATCAGGTTGTCCACTTTATGATGCGCTGCAAACATAATGGCTTCCCAGTTCTGACCTTCTTCCAGTTCACCATCTCCGTGAAGGGAATATACCAGTTTGCTGTCTTTATTGAGTTTTTTAGAGAGGGCTGCACCCAGTGCAACACTCATGCCCTGGCCGAGGGAGCCACTGGCAATACGAACACCGGGAAGATGTTCATGTGTGGTGGGATGCCCCTGAAGGCGGGAATTGAGTTTCCGGAAAGTAGCCAGTTCCGCTTTGGGGAAATAGCCGGAATGCGCCAGTGCACTGTAATACACAGGAGAAATGTGACCATTGGAGAGGAAGAAAAGGTCCTGGTCTTTACCGTCCATATCAAATGGTTCGGGATGATGTTCCATCACCTTGAAAAACAAGGCCGTAAAATAATCCGTACAGCCCAGGGATCCTCCGGGATGTCCGCTTTGTACAGCATGTACCATCCGTACAATGTCCCGCCTGATCTGCGTGGCTATATCTTTCAGTTCTGGCATGATAATTGGCATTTTATAAGCCGCAAAAGTAATAAGAAATTGCCCAGATTCTCAGCGTATTCCGCGTTTTTTTAGAAGAATGGCTAAAAACCATAGTTTTTATAAAATGTTGATACGCATATCACTGAATTTAATATCTTTGCACCACAACCCCCCGTATGGAGAATGTAATTATCGCGACTGTCCTGAGTTTCGTTATAACCTATTTTGCCATACCCGTTTTAATCCGGGTGGCAGAATTGAAACATCTATATGACGAACCAGACGAGCGCAAATCGCATAAATCCCGTATCCCCACGCTCGGTGGATTGGGTTTCTTTGCCGGCTTTGTGCTGGCAACACTGGTTTGCGCCCCTTCGCAGCAAACTTTCCCTCTTCAATATCTTGTTGCGGCTTTCTTTGTCATTTTCATCGTAGGTATGAAAGATGATATCACCGGCCTTTCCCCGGTTAAGAAACTGGTAGGTCAGCTGGTGGCTGCTTTTGCAATCATTTACCTGGGTAACCTCCAGATCCGCAATATGTATGGCATGTTCGGCATCGAAACATTACCATACCACTTCAGCCTTTTACTTACCTATTTCACTTTTATCGTAGTGATCAACGCCTTCAACCTGATCGATGGTATCGATGGGCTGGCGGGTAGTATCGGCATGCTGGTTTCCGCAGTGCTGGGTGCTTACTTCCTTTATGTGAATGAGGTTACTTTTGCCGTAATGGGATTCAGTCTCGCTGCAGGCCTGGCCGCATTCCTGATCTTCAATATCACCCCGGCGAAAATATTCATGGGAGATACCGGTTCACTTTTAGTGGGTCTGGTGAACGCAACCCTGATCGTTAAATTCATTGAAATTGCAGGTAACCCGGTGGGCAAAATGCCGCTGGAGGCAGTTCCTGCTATCGCATTTGCCATCCTGATCATTCCTTTGTTTGATACCTTAAGGGTATTTGCCATCAGGATGAGCCGCGGCAGATCTCCTTTTACCGCAGACAGGCACCATATTCATCATTACATGCTGGCCCTGGGGCTTTCGCACCGCCAGGCAACATTGGTGGCCGTGGTGTTCAATGCAGGTTTTATCACTTTAGCCTTTTCCTTACAAAGTATAGGTACAACTTACCTCATGGGCCTGATCGGCTCACTGGCCTTAGGGTTCACCGCTATACTTTTCGTGTTGAAGAAACGGAAAGAAACACCGAAACCGGCTGTGGTATTAGCGGAAGAAGTAGAAGTGGCGCCAGCCATTACTAAACCTAAGATTCTGCGTATCAATACAGAAGGAATGTTACAGGACAAGTAATATTGCCACCTGTATAAACTCCATTTACTTTTTCTATCCTGGCTCATCCTTTGATGATTAAAAGATTTCATGTAGGTTTGCATGCACTTTAAGTATTATTTCTTATGCAAG
This sequence comes from Chitinophaga niabensis, assembly GCF_039545795.1. NCBI lineage: Bacteria > Pseudomonadati > Bacteroidota > Chitinophagia > Chitinophagales > Chitinophagaceae > Chitinophaga > Chitinophaga niabensis. Next base: position 6,575,496 of record NZ_CP154260.1, read on the forward strand.
ACGAACTTAATTTAATCCTGGAGGATGCAAAGGAAACCATGCAGCATTCAATTTCGCACCTGGAAACCGAGCTCACCAAAATAAGGGCTGGTAAAGCGAATACGCAGATCCTGGATGGTATTTATGTTGATTACTATGGTGCTCCCACTGCTTTGAACCAGGTTGCAAATGTGAGTGTGGCCGATGCCCGTACCCTCACCATCCAGCCCTGGGAAAAGAACATGCTTCAACCTATTGAACGCGCTATCATTGCTTCCAATATTGGCCTCAATCCGCAGAACGATGGTATCATCATACGCCTTTTCCTGCCTCCGCTTACAGAAGAACGCCGTAGAGAACTCGTGAAAAAAGTGAATGGTGAAGGAGAACATGGAAAGGTAGCTATCCGGAATATCCGCAGAGATGCTATCGAATCTATCAAGAAATTACAGAAAGACGGACTGAGTGAAGATATTGCGAAGGACGCTGAAGCGGATGTACAGGAGCTGACGGATAAATTCATCCAGATAATAGACAAGCATTGCGCAGCTAAGGACAAAGAGATTATGGCTATTTAAGCCCTCGGGTATAAAGATCTGCAGGAGGCTGTTTCTTAAAGGGAACAGCCTCTTTTTATTTACGGTTCACCAGGTAAACGCCGCCCATGATCCCAAATAAACACAATACCTGCAGCACATTGATTACCTCACCGGCTAATAAACCCCAGCCTATAGCTACTATAGGTAAACCATAAGTGACCATGGAAGCAAAAATAGTTCCGGCAGACCTGATCAGCTGGTAGAAAAGTATAGAAGCAATACCTGTTCCCATTACACCTAATAATACACTCGCACCAAGGCTCATCCAGGGTTTATCATCTCCCTGGAATAAAGAGAAGAAATTACCGGATAACAAGATAGGCAAGGCAAACACGGCCATAAAGAAAAGAGAGATGGATACCAGGTGCATAGAGGCATGCCCTTTCAGGTAATGATGCACAATAGTAATGTTCAACCCATAACAGGCTGTAGCCAGTACTACAAAGAAGCCATAGTACCAGTATTCATTTGTATTGATCCCTTTGGCAAGGAATAAACAGATCACCCCAACAAAACCTATCGCAAGGCCTATCAGTTGCCTTTTTGCTACAGGAGCGCGAAAGATCACCAGCCCAAAGAATAAGGCAAATACCGGTGTGAAAGAATTAAGCATACCTGCCAGCGAACTGTCTATCCTCGTTTCCGCAATGCAGAACAGGTAAGCGGGGATACCATTACCCAACAGGCCGGAAACAATGATCAGGGGAAGTTTACTTTTAGGCACTTCGCGTATCGCTTTCAGGAAAAAAGGAAGTAATGCCAGACCACCTGAAATAAGCCTCAGGCTTGCTACCTGGTAAGGGTTAAAGGATTCCAGACCCAGCTTCATCAGTATGAAAGAGCTGCCCCAGGTAAGGGACAGGAGCAGAAAGATCCCCCAGTTTAATAAGCGTTGGTCCATAGGGCCGTAAAGATACCGAATCCCGGTATGCTAAATAAATTTGCTTAAATTTAATAAAGATCTTACGCGTATGCCTACTGTAAAACTCTCATCAATAGCCACTACGGCCCCACAGAAGTTCGGGAAGGAGCAAACCAAAGAGCAGTTCAGAAGGATCCAGGGTGAACTGGACGACTTGCAAAATCTCCTCTACGCTGAACATAAACATAGTTTATTGGTTGTATTACAGGGAATGGATGCCAGCGGTAAAGATGGCGTGATCCGTAATGTGTTTGGTATGATGAACCCGATGGGGGTACAGGTGCAGCCTTTTAAAGCACCTACGGAAGAACAGATGGACCATGATTTCCTGTGGCGGATACATCAGCATGCACCCGCTAAGGGAATGATCCAGGTATTCAACCGCTCCCATTATGAGGATGTATTGGTGCAACGTGTGCATAAATGGGTAGATGAAAAAACGATCAAAAGAAGATTTGATGCCATCAATGATTTTGAGAAACTGCTGACGGAACATAACGATACCCACATTCTGAAATTCTATTTACACGTTTCACCGGAAGAACAAAAACAACGGCTCACAGAACGTACGCAGGACCCAACAAAAATGTGGAAGTACAACGAAAAAGATTTTGCAGAAGCTAAACTCTTTAAAACATACTGGAAAGCATATGAAGATGTATTCCGGCAGTGCGATAAAGTGCCCTGGATCATTGTACCGGCAGATCAGAACTGGTATAAGGAATACGTGGTGGCTAAAACGGTAAGGGATACACTAAGATCATTGAAGATGAAGTTCCCTAAATTGCCGGTACCAAAAAATAATGAGGATAACCAAGCGTAAATTATTAATATCGCGGTTAGTATATACCATTCATTATTTCTTAACACTAAATTTTAGCGTATGTCTTTTTTCAGTGAATTTAAAGCCTTTGCCATGAAAGGCAATGTGATCGATCTCGCAGTGGGTGTTGTGATCGGCGCTGCTTTCGGAAAGATTGTAGGTTCTCTTGTTGATGCGATCATTATGCCATTGGTAGGAATCCTGATCGGTGGATTTGATTTCAAAGGCCTGATGATCAAAGTGGGAACTGCCGAAGTGAAATACGGTATGTTTCTCCAGGCAACGGTAGAATTCATAATAGTAGCCTTCGCTATCTTTCTCCTCGTAAGGGCTATTAACCGGCTGAAAAAACCAGAAGAACCCGTAGCACCTGCAGGCCCCACCACAGAAGAGAAATTGCTGATGGAGATCCGCGATGCCATTAAACAAAAATAATTCAACCTTGTTAAGATAGACGGTTGGCCGGGCAACGGCCAACCGTTCACTATTTAATCTATATAACCAATTTGAGAATGAAGAAGTTTTATTTAGCTGTTACCCTGTGCCTGCTGACCTTTGGATCCATACAGGCGCAAGACAATAGTATGAAGAAAGTAAGAGAAGAAGCAGCAGCCAAGATTAAGAATGCAGAGAAAGATACCACTGGCAGATTATGGAAGAAGGGAGGCAATTTTGGCCTCATGTTCAACCAGGGATCTTTAACGAACTGGGCAGCAGGTGGTGATAAACTATCACTCTCCCTGCTCGGTACCTTAAACGCTTTCGCGAATTATAAAAAAGGAAAACACTCCTGGGATAATAATATTGACCTTGCTTACGGTTATGTGAACACCACCAGCCTTGGCAGCCGTAAAAGTGACGACCGGATTGATATGACCTCCAAATACGGGTACGAAATAGGAAAACACTGGTACCTGGGCGCTTTATTCAACCTCAGAACGCAGTTTGCAAATGGTTACCTGTATCCGGCAGACACTACCAGGCAACTGACATCTAAGTTCTTTGCTCCTGCATATATCGTACTGTCCCCGGGTATTGATTATATGCCCAATAAGGAGTTTTCATTGTTCATGTCCCCCATCACTGCCCGCTGGGTAGTAGTGATGGACGATACCCTGTCTGCCAAAGGGGCCTATGGTGTGGATACCGGGAAACATGTAAAAGGGGAGTTCGGTGCTTACCTGGCCGCCACCTGGAACAAGGAAATTGTGAAGAACATCACATTCCGCTCAAAACTGGAGCTTTTTTCCAATTACAAACATAATCCACAGAATATAGACGTATTCTGGACCAATACCCTGGCCCTGAAAGTGAACAAATGGATCAGTGCCAATGTGAATGTAGATATGATCTACGATGATGATGTGAAGGAGTTTGAAAATACCAAAACCGGCGTAAAAGGCCCCCGGCTACAAATAAAACAGGTGCTGGGCATAGGTCTTACCGCTAAATTCTGATTCAGGGGATTTTCCTTATTTTTGATAAACCTGTCGGGCCTACCGGCAGGTTTTTATTATTTAATTATGGCTAACGACCAAGAGATATACAAGATCAAATTAGCCCAGTTCGAGGGGCCGTTCGATCTGTTGCTTTTCTTTATTGAAAGAGATGAACTGGATATTTATAATATCCCTATCACCAGTATTACCAACGACTTCCTGGATTATATCCACCATCTTGAAACACTGAACATTGAGCTGGCCAGTGAATTCATCCTCTTCATTTCCACCCTGATGCGGATCAAGGCAAAAATGCTGATCCCCCGCAAAGAGCTGGACGAAGCGGGTAATGAAATTGACCCCCGTATGGAACTGGTAGATAAGATCCTGGAATACAAACGTTTCAAACAGGCAGCCGCAGAACTGGCGGAGAAAGAGGCGGACCGTATGCTGCAGATGAAACGGGGTAATATTGCCCGGGAATTGGCCATCATTGGAGAAGTGACCAGCGAAGGCACTGAGGTACAGACCCTTACGCTTTTCAAACTTACCAAAACCTTTGAAAAGATCATGCAGCGGGTCAAGGAACGTAACAATAAACCCCAGCACGTGGTATATAAATATGACTATACCATGGAAGGCTCCCGGGAATATATGCTGGACCTGGCACGCACAGAAAGAACCATGGCCTTTGAAAAGATCTTCGATCATTGTAAAGACCGGGTACATGCAATATTCCTGTTCCTGGGTATGCTGGAACTGGTGCAGGCCAGGTTCCTCAGTATTATGGTAGGCGAAGGACGGAATAACTTTATCATCGATTATGTTGATCCTTCTGAAAGACCGGAAGGAGAACCAGTAGTATTCGAAGAATAAATAAAATGGCAGAAAAGAAAGAACATATAGAGATCGTTTCTCTACCGGAATATGCACAAAGTGCAGAGGAAACCGCAGATTTCAGCGTATCCACCCTTTGCGGTATGGGGCCCAATTTCTTTGAACACCAGGAAGCTCCCCACCGGCATAACTTTTATACCATTTACTGGATTAAAAAAGGGCAGCTCACACATACCATCGATGCCGTTACACATGTGGTAAAGGACAATACCCTGTTCTTCCTGGCCCCCGGTCAGGTACACCAGATGAACTTCTCTGAGAAAGTGGATGGCTATATGATCGCTTTTCACGATTCCCTCATGTGCCCCAGCGACCAGTCCAAAATGTCCCTGGTCAGGAACCGCCTTTTTGTGAACGATCATTTCAGCTCTGTGATCCATATTGCCAGCAAATCAGATGAATCTGAACTGGAATGGATGGTAGGGCGCATGATGCAGGAAGTGGAAAATAAACAACCTAACTACGAAGTAGCCTTTCAAAACCTGTTGCAATACTTCCTCGTAGTGGCCTCCCGTAATGCGCCGCAGCCTATTTCCGTAATTCCGGAATACCACGCTAAACATAACAGCGCCCTGTTCATCAACTTCAAATCCCTCATTGAGGAAAAATACCAGCAGTTGAAAAACGTGTCCGACTATGCCGCCCTGCTGCATATCAAGCCCGTACTGCTCAATGAGATCAGCAAACAACTGTCCGGCATTACTGCAGGAGAGCATATCCGCAACCGCGTGATCCTGGAAGCCCAGCGCCTGTTATATAATACAGACCTTACCGCCAAAGAGATCGCCTATAAACTGGGTTTTGACGATCCGCACTACTTCTCCCGGTTCTTTAAGAAATACACCAACCAGTCGCCCTCAGAGTTTAAAGAGCTGGCGAAAGTTCCTGTAAATCAATAATTTAATTGGAAAGGGTAAAAATGTCCACCTTTTAAAGTGTTCTATCCATTTCAGTTAGATGTTGTAACATGTAATTTTGTGTTGTCTTTAAAAGGAGAACACACAAATGACAACCTTCAAAAAAGTAGCACGTATTTACCAGGGCGCACAATCACATATGGTTGGCGATGGATTTAAAGTGCAGAACCTTTTCCCGAATGGCAATCGCAGCCTGGAAAAGCAGTTAAGCCCTTTCTTCCTGCTGGACTATGCGGCCCCCAGCTACTTTCCTCCATCAGACAAACCCCGTGGTGTGGAAGAACATCCGCACCGTGGATTTGAAACCGTAACAATTGCTTACCAGGGTGCACTGGAACATCGTGATTCCGGTGGAAATGCAGGTAAAATTGCCGCAGGTGATGTGCAATGGATGACTGCAGCTTCCGGTGTGGTGCATGAAGAAAAGCATGAAACGGAATTCACAAAGAACGGCGGCGTCCTTGAAATGGTACAGCTCTGGGTGAACCTTCCCAAAGCGCATAAAATGGATCCGCCCCGCTACCAGAACCTGGAGAAAAAAGATATCCCTGTAGTGGACTTGGGCGAAGAAAGTTATCTGCGCATTATTGCCGGAGATTATAATGGACAAAAAGGCGCCGCAAAAACTTTTAGCCCGGTGAACTTGTTCGATATACAATTAAAGGCAGGTAAAACAATAACACTGCATTTACCGGAGGGTTATACCACAGGCATCGTTGCCCTGAAAGGTGAAGCCCGCTTCAATGATACACATACAGCAAAGGGAGTGGAGATCGCCGTGTTTGAAACAGCCGGTGAAACCATTACCATCACAGCACTCACAGATACCAGCCTGCTGGTGTTGAACGGGGAGCCTTTGAACGAAGCCATCTTCGCATATGGGCCCTTTGTAATGAATACGAAAGAAGAGATCATACAGGCTGTTGAAGATTACAACAACGGCAAAATGGGCTCACTGAACTAAGACCAATAAACACTAATCATTCATAAAAAATTAAAACTACAAACAAATGGCAACCTGGAAAATTGATGCGCTGCATAGCGAAATAGAATTTAAAGTAAAACACCTGATGATCACTAACGTGACCGGTTATTTCGGAGAATACGATGCTACCCTCAGCGGAGATAAGGATGATTTCAGCGATGCAAAGATCACTTTTGAATCAAACGTAAGCAGCATCAGCACCAAGAATACACAACGTGATGAACACCTGAAAGGCGAAGATTTCTTTGATGCGGCAAACCACCCTAAAATTACTTTTGCTTCTACCGAAGTAAAGAAGAAAGATGCTGAAAACTTTGTACTGAAAGGTGATCTGACCATCCGTGGTAATACCCGCCCCGTTGAACTGAACGTGGAATATACCGGGATTACAGTAGACCCTTATGGTCAAACCAAAGCCGGTTTTGAACTCACAGGTAAGATCAACCGTAAAGATTTCGGTTTAACCTGGACGGCTACTACAGAAGCCGGTGGATTAGTGGTAAGTGATGAAGTGCGCCTGATCGCTGCCGTGCAAATGATCAAACAAGCATAAGTAAACCAATCAATAGATACTACGGACCAATACCCGGCATAGAAGGTTAACGAGAGATAGGCTGGAAGCATGTGAGAAGGTTAAGAACTGCAGATGAGATACATGCCTGATGAAAGATTTTGTGGAATTAGTGCAGATGAATGTCTAGGGTTTTAGGTGAACCGGGCGATTTAATTCGCCCGGTTTTATTTATTAACAACGGGTTTACGATAATTCATTAATTTTAGACCTCTATCACTCACATTTCACCCATAAAAAATTTGAATCATGAAAAGATCCGCATCTGCCAATTGGAAAGGCACCGGTAAAGAAGGAAAAGGAACAGTTTCAACCCAAACAGGTGTATTGAGCAATACCCCCTATTCTTTCACCAGCCGTTTTGAAGATGGCGCAGGTACTAATCCTGAAGAACTGGTTGCTGCCGCACACGCAGGTTGCTTTACCATGAAGCTGAGCTTTGTTATTTCTGCAGCAGGTTTAACACCCGGTAACATTGATACAAAAGCTACCATCACTTTTGAGAATGGCGCTATCACTAACAGCCACCTGGAAGTAACTGCCAGCGTACCTGGTTTGGATGCTGAAAAATTTGCGGAATATGCAAAAGATGCAGAAGAGAATTGCCCTATCTCCAAACTGCTCAACACAAAGATCACTATGGATGCAAAGCTGGTGTAAACGAGCTTGCATACAAATATTTCAAAGGCCGGAAAGCAATGCTGACGGCCTTTGTTGTTGTAAAGACTTATAAGGAATAGTGCATGCTTTTGTCGAATTCGTCCATTGATAAAAGCGCTTGTTTGAAGGATCTTTGCAATAGAAAAACAAACAGGAGGATTTAAATATGAAAACAGTTATTCACCGCGGAAATACCCGCGGATTCGCAGATCACGGATGGTTGCAGTCTTATCACACCTTCAGCTTTGCAGGTTATTACAACCCCGAACGAATTCATTTCGGTGCATTACGCGTGCTGAACGATGATACTGTAAAAGGCGGCATGGGCTTCGGTGCACACCCCCACGATAATATGGAAATAGTAAGTATTCCTTTATCCGGCGCGTTGGAACATAAAGACAATACAGGCAGGCATAAGATCATCAATCAGCACGATGTGCAGATCATGAGTGCCGGTAAAGGTATACAACACTCAGAGTTTAACGCTTCCAAAACAGAAACCGTTAAATTCCTGCAGATATGGTTGTTTCCAAAAGTAAAAGATATTCAACCCCGCTACGATCAGAAAACATTTGACCCTGCTGACCGGCATAATAAATTGCAGTTAGTGGTAGCACCTGAAGAAAGTGAAGAAACACTCTGGATCAACCAGGATGCATGGTTCTCTCTCGGGCAGTTCGATAAAGGCCAGACCCTTACTTACAGCCCTAAATTAAAGGACAATGGTGCTTATCTTTTAGTGCTCAGCGGTAAGGTGAAAGTAGGAGATGAAATACTGGACAGCCGCGATGCTATAGCAGTTTCAGACTATGATAAACTGGACCTCAGCGTGCAGGAAGATGCTTCATTTTTGTTAATGGATATACCCATGGTTGCCTGACAAAAACAACAAACATCCGGTGAATAAAATCCCCGGATGTTTGTGCTTTGAAAGAGAAAAGTGTCGTAAATTAGAAGTGAAAGGGAAATCGATATGTTTATTTCAATTAAATCAATATATCATGGAAGTACCAACACAGACATCAGACCTGCAGGCACAGCTCCTCGCCTGGAGAGGAGAAGTTGACGAAGTCAGGAACAACATACGTTCCATGCGCAGCAGGTTGGAAGAAATAGTCCCACTCCAGGCAGACCCGGAAAGAATGGTGGGCATCGAGCACTTTCAAAACCAGTTTATCCGCCAGCTGGAAGTTGCAGACGAAATGTGTCATGATCTCAAACAATCGGCAAAAAGCATGGGTAACAACAACCCTGTTTTCATCCACCAGGACAGACCGATAGACGACTTCAATACCATGCAGGACCGTATGCAGGTTTTTCACAAACTACACGATGAATTAAAAGGGGAGTTCCACCAGTTCGAATCCTTCAAATAGGCTTTAGTCATTCATCTTTTTCAGGTTATCCTGGATCTTGTACAACATAGCATCCAGCTCTTTTGTACTTTCCTGTAACATCTGTAATAAACGGGTGTTGAGGGCAGGTTCGTTCTTATCCAGGTCCATCACGGAAACAATGCCCAGTATAGAAGCAACCGGCTTCCTGATATCATGTGAATTGATGCGGGCTATTTCCTGCAATACTTCATTCTGATGCTGTAGCTGGTTCACAAACTTTTTGCGTTCCGTAACATCCGTTTGGATAGATACAAATTTGAAAACATTCCCGTCTTCCTGCAGGATGGGTGTAACATCCATTTTTACCCAATAAGCTTCCCCATTCTTTTTATAGTTCACATATTCTTCAGAGAAGGGCTTTTTGCTGGCCATTTTTATATCTATCTCCTGCAAGGTATCCTTGTTGGAAGAAGGGCCGCTCAGCAGTTCCCTGGGCCGTCTTCCGAGAGATTCTATTAAAGTGTATCCCGTCTGTTGCACAAACCCTTCATTCACCCATTCAATTTCACCGGCAGCATTCGTGATCAGCACGGAACTGATTGTTTTGCTGGCCACCATAGACAATAACTCTATCTCATGTTTCTGCCGGGTATTGTCATCAATATCCTGCACCGCACCGATCATCCTTACCGGTTGTTTCTGATCATTATAGATAATGTACCCACGGTCGTTCACATATTTATACTGGCCATCCGCACAACGGAAACGGTATTCCTCTTCCCAGTTGATATCACCGTTACGCATGGCCTGTTCAACGGAAGTCATTACTTTACCGATATCATCCGGATGTACATTTTCCTTCCACCAGGCTCCGTTATGGAGGATATCTTCTTCCTTATATCCAAAAAGGGAAGCCGGCCCGTGATTGCGTGTCACGTGGTTGGTGGCAATGTCCCAGTAATAAATATAATCCTGGGTCACCTGTGCCAATAATTCATAGCGGGTTCCAATGTCTTTGGCCATAATAGTTGATCTGATTTCGGCATCCACATCAATTGCCATAACAATACGGGCATCCCGTCCTCTATACTTTGTACTGTGTGAATAGATCTCTACTGCAAATACTTCCTGGTTCTTTTTCCGATGCTGCCAGATGCCGCGGTAAGCAATATGTTGAATCGTTTTTTTTACATCTTCCAGGATCTGTGGAATGGTAGACGGATCGCGGATATCCAGGATACTCATCTGCTGAAATTCTTCGCTGCTGTATCCATACTTCTGAATAGCAGCATTGTTCACTGCCAGGAATCGCAAAGTCTTCCAATCATAGATCCACATGGGTACCGGATGTTCATAAAACAACTGCCGGTACTGTTCTGAATGTTTAATGTTCTTTCTGAAGTCCTTTCTAACGAGCACGTAAATAAAAACAGCCGAGCCGGCAATAAAGAACGCATGCAACAAATACTGGAGCAAAGCGAGGTTAACTGAGGGGAACCGTGCTGCGAGAGAAAGCCAAATCCAGCTATAGCAGCTTGTCCATACCAATCCCAGGAGGAGATAAAGACTTGCTGCTTTAGAGCAGTATAGCTCATCGCATTAATTTGAAATCAATTTATGGAAATTTGGCGGACTGGCCAATTTCTACCATTCCAATGTTACCTGGTCACTTTGTGCGTAACCTGTACAGGTGAGGATTAAACCCTGGGCCAGTTCTTTATCCGTAAGTACTTCATTTACAGACATCCATACCTTACCCCCGGTACATTTTGCAATGCAGGAACCGCAAACACCGCCCTTACAACTATAAGGCAGGTGTACATCCTGCCGTAAAGCAGCATGCAGTATACTCTCATTTCCAGGCACTTCCAATACCTGTTCCTTCCCTTTCATATTAAGTAATACCCGCTTGATACTTGTATCCTGCGGTATTTGAATACGGGCAATTTTTGCTTCCGTGTTCACCACAAAATTCTCCTTATGGATATGTGCTGGGCTAAAACCCAAAAACACCAGGGTGAATTGCACCATGCGCATGTATTCTGCAGGGCCGCAAAGGAAGAACTGTGCCAGTTCGGGATCGTATTTCAGGTGTTTGGGAGCTATCATTTCCAGCAGGCTGTTGCTCATCCGGCGGAACATGCCGGTTGCTTCCTCAGGATCGCTGAACAGCCACAAAATAGTCAGGCGTTCCGGATACTGTTGCTGCAGGGCCAGGATCTGCTGATAGAAAATGGTATTTGCGCTATTACGGGTACTATAGATGAGGGTGATATGCGCAGCTGTCTCCGATTTCAAAGCATGTTTCAAAATGGAGAAAAGAGGCGTGATGCCGCTGCCGGCCGCTACGAGGAACAGGTCGCGTTTTATAACCGGCATACTTTCCAGGGTAAAACGGCCGGAAGGTAATAGGGAGGTTACAATCTCGCCGATCTGCCAATGCCGGATGATATGACGGGATACTTCCCCATTCGTGACCCTTTTAATGGTTACAGCGGGATGAGGATCTATGCCGGGGGTGGAACTTAAAGAATAGGACCGGCGGATCTCTTTGCCATGCAGGGTGATCAGGAACGTGAGGAACTGGCCTGCCTGGTAAAGAACAGGTTTACCATCAACTGCTTCAAACCGGTAAGTGAAAGTATCCGGGGTTTCCGGTATAATGGCGGTAATACGTAATTGTATATACAGGTTGTTCATGATGGAAAACGGCCACCGGTATTCCGATGGCCGCAGTGCCTTTATCAACTGGCGTGAACAGTAATTTTACTCTTGAGCATTTCACGAACGGTGTTCGCAATACCGATAGCATCATAACCACATTCTCTTTGCAGTTCTGCTGGTTTACCATGCTCCACAAGACGGTCAGGAATACCCAAACGTTTTACTTCAGCTTTGTAATCGTTATCTACCATGAATTCAATTACAGCGCTGCCGAATCCACCCTGCAGGCAACCATCTTCAACAGTGATCACCTTATCATAACGTTGGAAGATATCATGCAGCATAGCTGTATCCAGTGGTTTTACAAAACGCATATCGTAATGTGCGGGTTGCAGTCCGTCTGTCATCAGTTCTTTCATGGCCTCAGTCACAAAATTTCCGGGGTGGCCCAGTGAAAGGATCGCAACATCGCGGCCATCCTGGATCTTACGGCCGGTGCCAATACGGATCTCTGTGAAAGGTTTGCGCCAATCTGCCATTACACCTTCTCCACGCGGATAGCGGATCACAAAAGGTGATTTATTACCAGGCAATTGGGCAGTATACATCAGGTTCCGTAATTCTTCTTCATTCATCGGCGCACTCACGATCATATTGGGAATGGAACGCATGTAGGAGATATCATAAGCCCCGTGATGCGTAGCACCATCATCACCAACAAGACCTGCACGGTCCAGGCAGAGTATCACGGGCAGGTTCTGGATAGCCACATCGTGCACCACCTGGTCGTATGCCCTTTGCATAAAGGAAGAATAGATATTGCAGAACACCGTCATCCCCTGTGTGGCAAGGCCTGCAGAGAGGGTTACGGCATGTTGTTCGCAAATTCCCACGTCAATGGCACGGTCCGGCATCTTTTCCATCATCAGTTTGAGGGAAGAGCCGGAAGGCATAGCCGGGGTAATGCCCATAATGGTTTTGTTGAGTTCAGCCAGTTCAATAATAGTATGGCCAAAAACATCCTGGTATTTAGGTGGTTGCGGCGTATCGATAGTTTTCTTAAAGATCTCACCTGTGATCTTATCGAACAAACCGGGCGCATGCCATTTGGTTTGATCTTTTTCCGCCAGTGCATAACCTTTACCTTTTGTGGTAACAATATGCAGCAGTTTGGGACCGGGAATATCGCGCAGGTCCTGCAGCGTATCCACCAGTTTGGTGATATTATGCCCGTCTATTGCACCAAAGTAGCGCAGGTTCAGGCTTTCGAAGAGATTGCTGGATTTGGACACCATGCCTTTAACACTGGCTTCCAGTTTGGAGGCCATGTCCCGCGTGAATTTCTTGCCTACCGGCAGCTTGCCGAGCAGGTTCCATACATCGTCCCGGAACTTGTTATAGGTATGAGAAGTGGTAATGTCTGTGAGATATTCTTTCAAAGCCCCTACGTTAGGGTCTATGGACATGCAGTTGTCGTTCAGGATGATCAGTAGGTTGGCATTGGATACCCCTGCATGGTTGAGGGCTTCAAAAGCCATCCCGGCTGTCATGGCGCCATCACCAATTACGGCAATATGCTGGCGGTCCAGTTCTCCCTTGTTTTTGGAAGCAATGGCCATACCTAATGCTGCGCCGATGGAAGTACTGGAGTGGCCTACCCCGAAAGTGTCATATTCACTTTCTCCACGGTTCGGAAAACCACTGATGCCTTTGTATTTACGGTTGGTATGGAAAACGCTCTTTCTGCCCGTGAGGATCTTATGCCCGTAAGCCTGATGACCCACGTCCCAAACAAGTTGGTCATAAGGGGTGTTAAAAATGTAGTGAAGGGCAACAGTTAACTCAACCACACCCAGGCTGGCACCAAAGTGTCCGCCATGTACGCTCACCACGTCAATAATGAACTGGCGCAGCTCGTCACACACCTGGTGAAGCTGCTCCTTGCTCAATTTTCGCAGATCAGAAGGGTATTCGATCTGGCTTAGTAATTGACCGGCCGTAATTTCCATATCAGCATTAGGGTTTAAGCCCCAAAAATACAAGTTTTTAAGTTATTTAAGGGTTCCCATTTAAATGCCTATTCCGCCATTGATAAAAATTGCTTTTAGACCCATGGGCGCAGGAACTACTTTTGGATGACACGCGAGGTTTTATTTAATCGAAAGACTTTGCTAACTTTTCAGGGATGTTTAAACGCTTGTCAAAATATTGGTGGTGTCAGATTCTGGGGTGGGGAGCTTATGCCTTTCTTTACTTTTTCTTCGGTTACTTCTTCGACTTCCTGGGGACCTCCATGTTAATCCACGTTTTAGAGGTGGTGGTACTGGGTATTCTTATCACACATGCTTTTCGGGCAATTATCGTCAAATTTAAATGGATAGAAAAGCCATTTGAGAATGTAGCTATCTACTTTTTCTTTGGTATCCTGGTATGTGCTGCGCTGGACTCCTTTTTACTAACCTGTCTGGCCTGGCTGATCAATCCCAGCCACCTGGAGTTCGATTTTAATAATTACTGGCTGAAAGTGATCTTTCAGCAAACGGTTTTCCTGGCATTGTGGGCGGTGATCTATTTCATGTGGCATTATGTGGAGGAGAGCCGGAATTCCCAACTGGGACAATTAAAGCTGGAGGCTACTGTGCGTACCCTGGAGCTTAAAACCATCAAATCGCAGCTGAACCCACATTTTATCTTCAATGCCCTCAACAGCATCAGGGCCCTGGTAGATGAAAACCCTCGAAGGGCCCGCACTGCTATCACGGAATTAAGCAATATCCTGCGCAATTCCATGCAGGCGGATAAAGCAGAAACTGTGAGTATGGAAAACGAATTGAGCATCGTAAAAGATTATCTTGCATTAGAAAATATCCGTTTTGAAGAGAGACTTAAAGTGCAATATGATATAGACCCGGAAACGTTGGAGTTACCCATACCGCCGCTGATGCTGCAAACCCTTGTAGAAAACGCCATTAAACATGGAATTTCCCGGGAAGTGAACGGCGGCCTGATCCTGATAGGTTCTCATGTGCACGATATGCAGCATGAGATCACCATCCGGAATACCGGGCAGATCATAGAGAACCTGAATGGCAACGGATTTGGCCTGGCCAGCACCCGCCAGCGACTGGGATTGCTGTTCGGCAAACGTGCCTCATTTGAAATCTATAACCTTGATAAAGCAACTGTTGAAGCAAAAGTGCTGATGCCGTTGTTATAAAAAGATGCGTCCTGCATGTCATGGACGCAGGATCATCAACCAAAAATGCAAACAGTAGTATGAAAAAAGCATTGATCATAGACGATGAAAGGCTGGCCCGGAGTGAACTAAAGAAACTCCTGGCAGATCACCCGGAAATAGTGGTAGTTGGAGAGGCGGTGAATGCAAAAGACGGGATGGAAAAGATAGAAACGCTGAGGCCTGACCTTTTATTCCTGGACATCCAGATGCCGGATAAAACCGGATTTGACCTCCTGGCTGAGCTGGAAAGAACACCACAGGTGATCTTTACCACGGCGTATGACGAATATGCCCTCAAGGCATTCGAATACAATGCCCTGGATTATCTGCTAAAGCCCATAGAACCCAAGCGGCTGGCAGATGCCATTCACAAATTGCACCAGGTGGATGAAAAAGAAAGGCTGGCTGCCGCTTCCGGTATCCGCAATATCCTGGGAGAAAGTGACCAGGTATTTGTAAAGGATGGAGACCGTTGCTGGTTTGTAAAACTCCAGGAGATCCGCCTCTTTGAGAGCGTGGGTAACTATGCGAGGGTATATTTTGAAACCAACAAACCTCTCATCCTCAAATCACTCAACGCACTGGAAGAAAGGTTGGACGAAAGAGTGTTCTTCCGTGCTAACCGCAAACACATTGTGAACCTGCGGATGATAGAAAGGATCGATACCTACTTCAACGGAGGTTTATTGCTGGAAATGCGCGGAGGGGAAAAAATAGAAGTGAGCCGCCGCCAGGCAGTGAAGTTTAAAGAAATGATGAGCTTATAAAGAGACCTTCAATAATGAGGAAGCAGTATGCACAACCGCATGCTGCTTTTTTTATAGGAATACAGAAGGGCTGTCCTGGAAAGAACAGCCCGCTAAATTATGCTTATGAAAAAAGGCCATTTCGGGCCAGATTTACAATGTTGTTTTCGCCATTACCTAACACGGTAATAGACATGGAGATATAATCACCATCCAGGCAGCAATACAAGGGAATGAAATGGAACCATAAAAACACACGGACTTACTTCACGGTATATCGGGGGATTCTCTTCCTGGTTGGTTTAATTAAAATAGATAGCTCTATAATTCGGATGCTAAGATATACAACCTCGTTGAAGATTTTATACATTTTTGCATTTCCCGTAAATAATTTTTGATGTGCGGATTTTTATCCTGCAGAATGGAACCCACAGGATAAGAGCAACTTAGCGATTAACATTCACCGGCGCCTGATGTACGGCATCAGCAATTTCCTTGATAAGGGAAAAGTCTTTTTCAATGGCATTTCCAACAACGATAATGTCTGCACCGGCTTTGCAATTGCGGTAGGCTTTTTCCGCATCGCGGATACCGCCACCAACAATAACCGGGATGTCTACCTGGCTGGCAACCCTGTGGATCATGCTTTCCGTAATAGGTTTACGGGCGCCGCTGCCGGCATCCATATAGATCACTTTCATGCCCAGCATGTCGCCGGCCATGGCAGTAACCATAGCAATATCATCTTTATCTGCCGGAATGGGGGTAGTATTACTAATATAGGAAACGGTGGTAGGGGCACCTCCGTCAATTACCAGGTAACCGGTAGAGATCACTTCCAGGGCACTTTTTTTCACTGCCGCCGCGGAAACTACGTGCTGGCCAATGAGTAATTCGGGATTACGGCCGGAGATCACAGAAAGATAAAGCAATGCGTCCGCGAATCGTGAAACCTGCGAAGGGCTACCCGGGAAGAGGATCACCGGAATAGAACAGGTAGCCTTGATCTGTTGCACCACCTCATCAAGATGGTTGGTGATCACAAGACTTCCACCCAAAAATATATAATCAACCTTCGCCTCAGTGCATTTGGCAGTCAGATCAGCAATACCGGCAGGGGTTACCTTATCGGGATCAATTAGAACTGCGAATGACTTTGTACCTTTTGCCTTTCTTTCAATAAAGGAATTGTATATTTTTTTATACATTAATATTGCATTGTTCCGGTTGTGGCAAATGTATAAATTATTTTCTAATAAGGCACATAGTTAAATAAGTATGCATAGCATTGATTTTACAACTGAAATAGCACCAAAAGAGTGCCAAGTTCTCCATTTTACCCCCTGATTGTTAATCGGCCTGGTCTTTTCGCTTATGCACAGCCTGTGGATAAGAATAATAAGCGTAGAAAGGTTTTAAAAATTATTTTAGTAATCCCGCGTAGATAGAGAGTTATAAACCGATTTGCTTAATCCTGTAAATATTCTAGGGCATATGAAAAATCAAGATAATAAGGCTGGTGGCCTTAGATTCACCCGTCACTTTACCCAACAGGGTATCAGCCCCTATGATCAGTTCGAGTATGAATATCGCTCCTCTGTAATCCGCAACCCTGGCGGGGATGTGGTTTTTGAAATGAATAATGTAGAAGTTCCCAAGGGATGGTCGCAGATAGCTACAGACATTCTGGCTCAGAAATATTTCCGGAAAGCGGGTGTTCCCCAGGCGGATGGTTCCCTTGGCCGGGAAACCTCCGTGAAACAGGTGGTGCACAGAATGACCAATTGCTGGCGTGCCTGGGGGGAAAGATATGCTTATTTTGCCTCCCCGCAGGATGCTGCCATCTTTTATGAAGAGCTGGCCTATTGCATGCTCAACCAGGCTTGTGTACCTAATTCCCCGCAATGGTTCAACACCGGGCTGCATGAGAGTTATGGGATCAAAGGCAAACCCCAGGGGCACTATTTTGTAGACCCCCGTACCAATAAACTGGAAAGATCCACCTCAGCATATGAAAGACCCCAGCCCCATGCCTGCTTCATCCTCAGTGTGAGTGATGATCTCGTAAATGACGGGGGGATTATGGACCTCTGGGTAAGGGAAGCCCGTATTTTTAAATATGGCTCCGGCGTAGGTACCAATTTTTCCCATGTACGTGGCGATGGAGAGAAGCTAAGCGGTGGTGGTACTTCCAGCGGATTGATGAGCTTTCTTAAGATAGGGGACAGGGCCGCAGGCGCCATTAAATCAGGTGGCACCACCCGCAGGGCTGCAAAAATGGTCTGCCTGGACCTCGATCATCCCGAGATCCTGGAATTCGTGAACTGGAAGGTGGAAGAAGAAAAGAAAGTAGCGGCCCTCATTGCGGCAGGCTATTCTTCTGATTATGAGGGAGATGCGTATAAAACGGTTTCCGGCCAGAACTCCAACAACTCCGTGAGGATCCCCAATAGCTTTTTCCATGCACTGGAAGCAGATGCAGATTGGGAATTAAAGGCCCGCATGAATGGTAAAACCGTTAAAACAGTAAAAGCGGCGGACCTCTGGAACCAGATTGCTTATGCCGCCTGGCGTTGTGCAGATCCGGGAACACAATATGATACCACCATCAATGAATGGCATACCTGTCCGGAAGGTGGTCGCATCAATGCTTCCAATCCCTGCTCGGAATACATGTTCCTGGACAATACAGCCTGTAACCTGGCCTCTGTGAACCTGCGCCGTTTCTTTGATGAAGCCAGCAACCAGTTTGATGTGCCGGGTTTTGAATACACCGTGCGGCTGTGGACTGTTGTACTGGAGATCTCTGTATTAATGGCACAATTCCCTTCCAAAGAAGTGGCCCAGCTCAGTTATGAGTACAGAACACTCGGGCTGGGATATGCTAACCTGGGTTCCATGCTCATGGTAAGCGGCATAGCATATGATAGTGAAGAAGCCCGCGGAATTGCCGGAGCTATTACAGCCATCATGACCGGCGTATCTTATAAAACTTCAGCGGAAATGGCCAGTCACCTGGGCGCTTTCCCAAAATATGAAGAGAATAAAACAGAAATGCTGCGCGTGATGCGTAACCACCGGGCAGCAGCATACGATGCGGCAGATGCTTACGAAGGGCTGGAGATCAAACCATTAGGGATCAATGCAAAATATTGTCCTGATACCTTACTGAAGGCTGCTACAAAAGCCTGGGATGATGCCGTGCAGTTAGGTGAAAAATATGGTTACCGCAATGCACAATCCACCGTGATTGCGCCAACCGGCACAATAGGGCTGGTAATGGATTGCGATACAACCGGCGTGGAGCCTGATTTTGCACTCGTTAAGTTTAAAAAGTTATCCGGTGGTGGTTACTTCAAGATCATCAATCAATCTATTCCTACCGCATTACGCAACCTCCGGTATAAAGAGCATGAGATCAAAGCCATTGTGGATTATGCAAAGGGCACAGGCAGTTTTGCCGGAGCGCCTTACATCAACCCGCAAACACTGAGCGAGAAAGGATTTATTGCAGAGGAGATCCGGAAGCTGGATGCGGCGGTGACCTCCTCATTTGATGTGGCCTTTGTGTTCAACGTATATACACTGGGTGAAGAATGCCTGCAAAGACTTGGTTTCACGCCGGAGCAATTCTATAACATGGAATTCAGCCTGTTGCATGAACTAGGCTTCACAGATGAGCAGATTGAAGCGGCCAATGATTATGTATGTGGCACTATGACGGTAGAAGGAGCGCCTTATCTGAAAGAAGCGGACCTTCCTGTTTTTGACTGCGCTAATAAATGCGGCAAAAAAGGAGAGCGTTATATACATCCACATGGCCACATCCGTATGATGGCAGCTACACAACCATTTATTTCAGGCGCTATTTCCAAAACCATCAACCTGCCCAATGAGGCAACGGTAGAAGAGATTGCAGATGCTTATAAACTCAGCTGGGAGTTAGGCCTCAAAGCCTGCGCTTTATACAGGGACGGATCTAAACTGAGCCAGCCACTCAATACAAAAGGAGATAAGCGGAAGAAATCAGCAGAAGCAACGGAAACCTCAGCAGAAGGTGGCGGGCAGATCATAGATATGGATCAGCTCACGATCGATGAATTGCTGGAGGAATTGAATAAGCGGATGATCGCTAGTTCGGATACCTCACTGAAACGTGCATTATCCAGGATCGTGGAAAGAAAAACCTTACCTGCCAAACGCCGCGGATTTACGCAGAAAGCAAAGGTAGGAGGCCAACCTATTTTCCTGCGCACAGGCGAATACAACGATGGAACATTGGGAGAGATCTTCATTGATCTGGCAAAAGAAGGATCTACCTTACGCAGCCTGATGAACTGCTTTGCGATTGCAGTATCTGTTGGTTTGCAGTATGGAGTGCCGCTGGAAGAGTTTGTAGATAAGTTCGTGTTTACCCGCTTTGAGCCTGCTGGTATGGTAGATCATCCAAACATCCGCTCTTCCACTTCATTGATCGATTATATTTTCAGAGTGCTTGGTTATGAATACTTAGGCCGAACTGATCTTGTACATATACTCGATGCACCAGGTAATACAGGAGAAGATGATTGGGATGAACCCGTCGTTAAACCTGAATTATCCAATATGAGGATTGTTGGTGCAGCAAGTAATCCCTCCGGACAGAAATCTCCGAAAGCTCAGCCTGTAGCAGCTGCGAGCGGAGAGAACAGCACACAGGAATACATGCGTAGCATGCAAAGTGATGCACCTGCCTGCAGCACATGTGGTCACATCACGGTGCGTTCAGGAACTTGTTACAAATGCCTGAATTGTGGGAACAGCATGGGTTGCAGCTGATCTGTTCATGCAATTGTGCAGGCAATTGTTTAGGAATGTTTAACAAGCATGGCAAAAAAAGTATTTTGATAGTACCCTTCGAAAGTGGCTTTGGTGTTGGGTTTGTGTGGATTGTACGCAGCAAATCGTTTGTTAATTATTTGTTATTCGAAGGTAAAAATTTCAAATAAAGTTAACATAGATATACCTTTGTATACAAATAGGGTTTTCATAGGATAGTAACAAATTGAGGGCACTTTTCTAAGTGCCCTTTTTCTTTTCCCCCTTTCCCACAAAGGGTTTCAGCCGAAGCCATTCTCACCTGACTTTTACGAAGAATTTGCAAAAAATAACACACTCACTGCAAAAAAGATGCATGAATTAGTATGCAAAGCATATCAATTGTGAAGCTGGTAATAAATGTATACTTAAATGGAAGAGAAAGTAAGGAGCGCTGAAACATGCTCCAGGAAAGGGATTGCGCCTTAGAGGGTAGCTTATCAATACTGCTTAAAAAGCATTGTGAAATGGTTTCAACAGATCTGCATCTTCACAATTGAAATAAGATGAAAGATGCAATTGATAACATCTTGTAGTAGTAAAATAGAATGCGTTTGGAAAATTCTACCCGAACCACAAAGATTTATCCCGATACTACTACGTGATCATGTAGCATCTTTTGCAAAGATAGGATCATCCAAATAGTTGAAATGTTAACAGCAGTTTCCCATTTGTTAAATATGCCATACTAAGTGCCAGTTTGGGCAAAAAAGCGCCTTATTTGTTAACAAACTCCTCCTCCGGACTGAACCTTGCAAAACCGATTTTGCCTCTTGGGTAGCTTTTACATTCGATTTCCTTCAAAAAAGTGGCTTTTATTTTATTTATTTTCATTTTCCGCCACTTATTTTAACAATTTTGAATATTAGAAAAGAGTTTTTCCTATTTATTCAAATTATTTTATATTTGTTAAAGTATTAATTTTTATATGGTTACTGTCCTATGAAAAACCAAATATTCCTACACCGCGAGAATCTTCTTGCAAAGTAAATGACTCTCGAAAGCAATGGATTCATCCATTGCTTTTGTTTTTCTTACCGGTGTGCGGGAATGATGTGGTTTACCCAAAGAATCAAAAACCTAACTAAAGGCCTTCAGACAGGAAGCAGATCGCAGAAATAGAAACGGGTGTCCCAATCAGTCGTTTCTTGTTGAAAACAGTTTTCACCATCATCTTTATAGCAATTACCTTCCCCATTACGAACAGGGGAGTACACTCTTTCTACCGTTTCACCTACTGTAAAAGCCACAGGTGTAGAAAAGAGGGGGCCGTCAAACACAAAGCTGTGGAACTCGCCGTTCTCTCCGCAAGGATCAACCTCTGCAGGGAGATCGGCGAGGAAGGCTTCATCAATGATCCTGCCCGCAAAAGAAGCCGGAAGATATTTGGCATTCACGCAAACAATAATGGCTTTAAAGCCCGCTGCAATGAAATCTTTTACCAGTTGGGTACTGTCTTTTTTCCAAAGCGGGAACACTCCTTCCATGCCAATCTGCGCCAGTTGCGTTTCCCGGTAAGTACGCAGATCCTCCAGGAAAATATCCCCGAAAACAGCATGACTGATCCCTTCTGCCTGTAATTCAGCCAGTTGTGTGCTCATTATCCGGTTATAATCTTCCATGGAAGCATTTTCAGGCAAATAGGCCTTTTTAAGGGGAATGCCCGTCTGGCGAGCTTGTTCGTCCAGCAGCACCTCTCTCACTCCATGCATGGAAACACGTTGGAAAGTTTCACTGAGTGTGGTGAAGAGATACCGGATGCGGTAATCGGGCTGTTGTTGCAATTGCCAGAGGGCGAAAGAAGCATCTTTTCCGCCACTCCAATTAATATATGCATTCATGTACTGTAAAATTATTCAAAATCCTGCTTACCGGCTACGTAATATATATAAGGGAACCTGCGTTTTAGGGGCTGATCCCCTGGCCAGCGGATATATTTTAAAAAAGATGGGGCCGGTTTGCAACTTTTTATCCCATGGGTCGTCTTTTATTTGTACTCCGAGGCTGTTTATACCGTGAAAACCGCAGTTTGTCCCGTAGAAGTGCGTATTTAGCCCCCGGGGAGTATTTTATGTTATTTATTTAGTATTTTTAGGTCATTAAAAATTACCTTATGAAACAGCTGTTGTTTTTGCTGGTGCTGGGAACAGTAACTGCCACTGCAGCGTTCGCCCATCCTGGCGATAAGAATGACAATAACGGCGAGAAAACCGACAAAGGTGCAAAAGCCAAAACTACCACCAATACAAACAGATTGGAAGAGTTCATATGGACCCTGCCCCAGTCTTCCAAAGTAGAAAAGGTAGATGATACTGAAATGCAAAAAGCCATGGTAGACCTCTACAAATGGTATTTGCAAAATGAAACCCGCGTAAATAACAGCTCCTCCATAAAAGGCGATAATATAGACGCGCCGGTAGCTCCTTTCAAGGTTGATCCCAAAGTCTTGCAGCAGTACCTGAAATTCATCAAAAAGAATTTCCCCGGTCTGAATGAAGAAGACCTGACAGACAAGCGCATGACCACTTCCGCCGTAAATCGGAAGAATGCACCCGTTTCCACTTGCGATGATTTAGATGCACCAATGTCTTTGACTGCATCAAAATAATTTCGTAAGTTCGATGAATGCATTTCCTTCAGTTTACGTACAATAGGGAAGAGGTTATAAATGCATTACGCTTCCACTTTCTCCGGCGTGGCGAGATAAAAGTATTTCGTAACACTCTTATTATTTTATTGGTGGCCACAGTAACAGGATACCTGTTTCATGTGGTGAACTTTAATGCACTCCTGGGTATTTCTGCCATGATGGTGATCCTGGGATGGGCATTCTGGTATTTGTTACCCGTATCTACCTATAATAAAGCCGCTACTTTTAAGGACAGTATCCGTTTGCGTTATAATGAAGAAGGCATGGCCATTTCTACCGGCCCGGGGGAAAGATCATTGTCCTGGAAGAATTTCTCCCAGATCGTGGAAACAAATTCTTTTTTCTTTCTGTACAGGGATAAGCGCAGTTTTTTTCTCATTCCTACCAGCGCTTTTGAAAGTGAGGATGCCAAAGATAATTTCAGCCGCCTGATGCAGGCCATCTTCAAAGATTACAGTCGTTTGAACATCTCATAATGGGCAATGCCCACTTCTTCAAATTCTTCTCCCCGCACATCATATCCGTTTTTACGATAAAAAGGCGCTGCCTCTTCGCGCGCATGCATCATTAATTCCCGGAAACCGTTCTCCAAAGCATATACTTCCGCAAACCGCAGGATCTTGCTGCCCGTGCCTTTACCCTGTAGATGATCATCCACAGCCATCTGGCGCAATTGCACCGTTGTTTCATTCACAGGGGTCAGAATGCAGCAGGCCAGCAGTTTTTCCTCTTCGAAGCCGCCTATGAGCACATCGGAGATCTCCTGTTGCAGGTATTCGTCAGAAAAAGTGAGGCCCAGCGGTGCTCTGAGTATCTTATCACGCAGTGATACCATGGCCTGGTAATCACAGCTGCCGTATTCAATAAGTCGTATATCAAACATGGAACAAAATTATTGCGGAATGCTCAGAAAATAATCAAGGATCAGCGGGGCCACAGATTGTACGCGTAAAAGCGGGTCTGTTATTTGCAGGGCATTAGGGTGGGTATCTGTGCAGATCACCTTTTGAACAAGACCACTGTCGCGGATCTTCTCAAATCCATTGCCCGCAAAGATGCCATGGGTAGTGATTACGGCAATTTCCCGGGCACCGGCTTCTTTGTAAGCACGGGCAGCCTGGATCAGGGAACCGCCGGTGCGGATCATATCATCA
This sequence comes from Chitinophaga niabensis, assembly GCF_039545795.1. Lineage (NCBI taxonomy): Bacteria > Pseudomonadati > Bacteroidota > Chitinophagia > Chitinophagales > Chitinophagaceae > Chitinophaga > Chitinophaga niabensis. The sequence continues at coordinate 6,599,934 of NZ_CP154260.1, forward strand.
TAGATGATCACCAGCTGGCCCTCCACATTAGCGCTGATGCCGGTAATATGCGTTTCTTCGCCTGAAATACGGCGTTTGAAGACAAAAGCTGCAGTCACCTGGAGGTCATTCGCGAGGGATTCTACCCATTTTGCCCGGCCTGCATCTGTGCTGGCCAGCACAAAAGGTTTACCTTGCGCAAGTTCCAGGGCAGCTTCCCGCACCAGCAGTTTGCCATACAGGTGTACCGGGCGGACATTACTTTCAAAGTAATAAGAGATGCCATCCACATGGAGGTCTATCATTATTACCCGGGTATTGAGGGTGGTGGGTAAAGCTGAAAAAAGAATAGCACGGTTCTTGGCCTTTACAATTTCCCCGTGCTGTACGGCACGTTCCATGGTGGAATAGCCGAAGTAAGGGATCACGAGGTTCAGGCAGGTAGCGCCTGTTTGGATACAACCGTTGGCAATGTCGAAGAGTTCGAGGGTTTCTTTATCATCAATGGTCCCTCCAATGAGCACTACTTCTTTCCCGCTAACGTTGCTGGTTATACGATGGTAATGCTCCCCGTCCGGGAAATCCCGGATAATGATATGACCATCTTCCCAGTCTGCCGGGGCGATCGCTAAAATGCGTGCTTTCAGATATTGGTAACGTTGTGTGGCAAATAAGATCTTTTTCGGCATGGCACAATATTCGGATGATTATGACCGAATTTATGCAAATCCAACGGCAATAGGGAAGGGATTAAGCATATTTTTAACGTTTCATTTGAGCTTGGAACGCTAAATTTGAAATATTAGTATGAAGTATTTTCTATTCAGATACGCTGTTGCACTCTTAATTTTTATAGTGCCCGCTTTGCAGGAAGCGGCGGCGCAGGTGCGGTTAACCGGAATGGTTACGGATGGTGATACCCGTGTGGGACTGCCTTCTGTGAGTATCTGGAATAAAAGGGCAAGGATAGGTACGGTGAGTAATGAAACCGGCCGTTATTATATAGAAGCCCTTCCGGGAGATACTATCGAGTTTTCCATGCTGAGTTATGTAAGAACATCTATCATTGCAACCGGCATTTCCTCTACCCAGAATGTTGAACTGAAACGCCAGATCTTTGGATTGCAGGGGGTGAATGTGCGTGGCCGGATCTATAAAAGGGATTCCCTGGCCATCCGGGATGAATATGAGAAATACTTCGGATATAAAAGGCCCGGCGCGCTGGACGTTCTCAAAACATTGCCTTCTAATCCTATCACCGCATTGAGTTACCTGATTCCCAGCAAGGCCCGTAAACGGAAAGAGAAGTTCGGGGAGCAATTGCAATATTGGGAAGAAGAGAAACATATCGACTATCGCTATAATCCTGAACTCGTGGCCAGACTTACCAAGCTGGAAAGCCCTGCGCTGGATTCCTTTATGCTCACGCACCGGCCCAGTTATGCATTCCTGCTCAATGCATCGGATTATGACCTGATGCTCTTCATCAAACAATCCTACGACAGGTATCTCCGGGAACAGGGATTGAAACCAAAGGATACATCCACACAACAATAATTTTTTTTGGATCAGCAATTGATCTTTAATCAGCCCCCGTTGTGTCACTCACTGCATCGGTTTGTTCGCTATTGAGCGGAGGTATGTTTTCTTTTGAAAAGAGAAAGGCTCTGTTCTCTTCTGCGCGGCAAGCTCTCAGTAAGAAAATCACTTTCTTCCTTCAAACGAAAGACTCCTTCATCCTCAAAAGAAAAAAAACTTCGTACTCTTCTGCGCGGCAAGCTCTCAGTAAGAAAATCACTTTCTTCCTTCAAACGAAAGACTCCTTCATCCTCAAAAGAAAAAAAAACTTCGTACTCTTCTGCGCGGCAAGCCCTCAGTAAAAAAGATCACCTCCCTCTTCCCTCAAAGAAAACCTCCTTCACCCTCAAAAGAAAAAAAACTTCGTACTCTTCTGCGCGGCAAGCCCTCAGTAAAAAAGATCATCTCCCTCTTCCCTCAAAAAAAACCTCCTTCACCCTCAAAAGAAAAAAACTCCGCCCTCTTCTGCGCGGCAGGCTTTCTGCAGATACTTCATAAAAAGAAAAAAGGCCATTCCTCGCGGAACAGCCCTCTCTTTTAAGCAGGTATTCATTATTTCAAAAGCGTTCCTTTCAAACGCATCAATTCTGTTTCGGAGATTTTGGTATTGTACCTTGCCTGGATCAAACGGTAAGCCGCCAACTCAAGACTTTGCTGCGCTTCCTTCAATTCCAGCGTGGTAGATACCCCCTGCCGGAAACGCTCCAGCGCCACCATCACATTTTCCCTCGCAAGGTCTACACTTTCTTCTTCCAGCGTGAGGGACATTTTATAATACTCATAATCTTTAAACGCATTTCTCAGGAAAAGGTTTACCTGGGATTGCTGATTATCTAAAGCAAGCTGCTGGTATTCGATGTTCAGCTTCGCATTCTTCACCTGGCGGTGTACGTTCAAACCATTGAAGATAGGCACCGTAGCAGAGAATCCGTAGTTGAAAACTTTGTTCTGATTAAATACAGGGCTGAACTGGTTCACCGCTGCATTCGCCCTGGATTGGTTAAAGTTGTAAGCAGAATTGAAAGAGAGCACCGGGAAGAAATCCCCTTTCGCTTCCTTCAAAGCAATACGTGAAATCTCCAGGTTCTGTTTCGCCATCTGCAACTGCGGATTGGTCTGGTGGATATTTTCCTGGATCTCGCCGTAGGACAGTGTGAGGTTCACCGGAATGGTATCATGTACATCGTAATTGGTACTTTCATCCGCAATAGCCAGTAACTGGTTGAGCGAAGCTTTACTCTGCTCAATTGTTGTTTGCTGACGGAGCCACATAGCACGTTGTGCATTGTAATCCACCTTTGCCTGCAGCCAGTCTGTTTTAGGCCCAAGCCCCGTCTGGAACTTCGCATCAGACAATTTCACCCTTTCTTCAGAGATGCTCATTTGTTCTGCCAGTGCCCGGAGTTGTTGCTTCTGCTGTGCGATATTATAGTAGCTGTTGATGATAGCAGCGATGGTATTCTCCACCTGGTTCTTCACCCCCATCTCACCTAATATTTCAATCGCCTGGATACGCTGGCGGGTAGCAAACATTTTAAGCCCGTCAAACAACGTCCAGTTAAGATTGACCGCTCCCTGGAACTGCCTGTTCTTGATACCACTTGTATCCCGCTTGTTGCCATTTCCGAACTCCTGTTTGGTACCGGTATTGGTCCATACTTTAGAAGCAGTACCATTCACACGGGGTGCAAACGCAAAGTTGGCGTAGGCATTATCGTTGGCAGCAACCGCAGCATCATTTTTGGCGAGGCGGATATCAAAGTTGTTCTTTAAGCCAAGGTCTATGGCCTGTTCCAGCGTAAGCACCTGTTGTGCTTTGGCGCCCGTAACAAGCAATAGTGAAAAAATGCCGGCTAAAAATATTCTGATCAGTTTCATCGTATTGATTAATGATTCTTATGCATGTGCTGTTGCAGCAGCCGCTTCCGGATTTTCCTGCAGCAACGCTTCTTCATATTCAACATTCTTTTTTCTGCGGCTCAGGAAAGTGTACATCGCCGGGATCACATATAAGGTGAGCACCAGCGAGAACATAATACCACCCACAATCACAATACCCAGCGGAATACGGCTGGTTGCGGCGGCACCAAGGCTCATGGCAATGGGCAATGCACCCAGGGCCATCGCAAGGCTGGTCATAAGGATGGGCCGTAAACGCATCACAGAACCTTCCACAGCAGACACGCCTTTGTCTTTACCGGCATCACGCATATGATTGGCAAACTCCACAATGAGGATACCGTTCTTGGTAACAAGCCCTATCAGCATGATCACCCCGATCTGCGAGAAGATATTCCAGGTTTGCCCGAATACCCAGAGCGAAAGCAATGCTCCGGCAAAGGCGAGCGGTACGGTTAACATAATGATGAACGGATCCACCCAGCTTTCAAATTGTGCGGCCAGTACAAGATAGATCAACACCAGTGCCAGTAACAATGCGAACATGGTATTGGAACCACTTTCCGCATAGTCACGGGAAGAACCACTCAGCGCTGTATCAAATGAATCATCTATTACTTTTTCTCTTTCCAGTTTGGCATAGATAGCATTCATGGCAGCAATACCATCACCAACAGTTTTACCCGGAGCAAGTCCTGCAGAGATCGTGGCAGATTTCATCCGGTTGTAGTGATAGATCACCGGCGGACTTGTTTCTTCTTCCATCGTAACCAGGTTATCCAGCTGGATGGCTTCGCCACGGGCATTACGCACATAGATGCTTTGCAGATCTATAGGATCATCCCGGTCTGCACGGAACACCTGGCCCATTACCTGGTATTGTTTACCATTCCTGATAAAGTAACCAAAGCGGCGGTTGCTGAGTGCCAGTTGTAAAGTAGAAGAAATATCTGCTACGGAAACACCCAGTTCTGTTGCTTTCGCGCGGTTGATCTGGATGCGGAGCTCCGGTTTATTGAATTTGAGATCTACGTCCACTCCCTGGAATACAGGATTGCTATTGGCTTCCTCCACAAACTTCGGAACAACGGCAGAAAGTTTTTCAAAGTTCACGTTCTGTAATACAAAAGATACCGGCAAACCACCACGGCGCCCTACCTGTATCGTTTGTTGCTCAATGGCAAATACCTTTCCCTGCGGGAAGCGGTACATGTTGCGGTTCACCATTTCCACGATCTGCTTCTGTGAACGCTTACGCTCACTGGGCTCGGGAAGTGTTACAAAAGAAAAGGCCGTGTTCACAGAACCGGCACCGGAAAAGCCCGGAGCAGTTACAGAAAGGATCACTTCTTTTTCAGGAATAGAGTCTGCAAGGAACTGTACCAGTTCTGTTACATATTTATCCATCGCATCGTAAGAAGTTCCTTCCGGTGTGGTGATAGATAAACGGAAAGTATTCCTGTCTTCCATCGGCGCGAGTTCTGACTGCAGGCTGTTGAACAGCCAGTAGATCATACCAAGGCAGGCAAGAATGATCACCACCGCCACGAACCTTATTTTCATAAAGGCAGTGAGTGAGTTCTTATAGCTGCGTTCCATCCACTGGAAGAAGGGTTCTGTTTTTTCGTAGAACCAGGAGTGTGTATGTGTTTTATGTGCCAGCTTTACGTTCAGCACAGGTGTTAATGTGAGTGATACAAATGCAGAGATCAATACGGCGCCAGCCACTACAATCCCGAATTCCCGGAACAGGCTTCCCACAAAACCCTGCAGGAAGATGATAGGAAGGAACACGAAAGCGAGTGTGATGGAAGTAGCAATTACCGCAAAGAAGATCTCTTCAGAACCTTCCTTCGCCGCACGCATTCTTGGCAGGCCGGCTTCAATCTTTTTATAGATGTTCTCCGTTACCACAATACCATCATCCACCACCAATCCCGTTGCCAGTACAATGGCCAGCAGGGTAAGGTTATTGATGGTAAAGCCACAGACGTACATGATAAAGAATGCACCGATCAGGGAAACGGGAATATCCAGGATAGGGCGGAGCGCCATCAGCCAGTCACGGAAGAAGAGGTACACGATCAGGATCACCAGTACCAATGCAATGATGAGTGTTTCCTGTACTTCGTGGATACTCTTTTTAATGAAGGCCGTATTATCCATCGCAATGTTCAGGCTGAAATCTTCCGGTACTTCTTTTTTGAGACTTTCATACCTTTTATAGAATTCGTTGGAAATAGCCACATAGTTGGAACCCGGTTGCGGGATCAATGCGAGTGCGATCTGCGGGATACCTGATTCTTTCAGTTGCGTTTCTTCGTTCTCTGGTCCTAATACAGCCTGTCCTATATCACGCAGCCTGATCTCCGCGCCATTCACATTTTTAATAATGAGCGCATTGAATTCATCTTCTGTATCCAGCCGGCCGAAAGTCCGCACGGTTAGCTCAGTAGCATTACCGGCTATTTTACCGGAAGGCAGTTCCACGTTCTCTCTTGTGAGTGCATCCTGCACATCTCCGGGAGTAAGGCCATAAGCGGATAAACGGGATGGGTCCATCCAGATCCGCATGGCATATTTCTTTTCTCCCCAGATCTGAATAGAACTTACGCCGGGGATGGTTTGCAGTTTTTCCAGTAATACGTTGGTGGCAAATTCTGTTATTTCCAGCTGGTTGCGGGTATTACTTTGCACCGTCATGGAAATGATGGCATCTGAGCTGGCATCCGATTTAGATACTACCGGTGGTGCTTCCAGGTCAGGGGGCAGGTTACGTTGTGCCTGTGAAACTTTATCCCGCACATCATTTGTAGCAGCTTCCAGGTCTTCTCCCAGTTCAAACTCCACCGTAATATTGCTGCTACCCTGGCTGCTGAGGGAAGAGATGTTTTTGATACCGGCCACACCGTTGATAGCTTTCTCCAGCGTTTCCGTGATCTGTGTTTCAATGATGTCCGAGTTGGCGCCGCCATAAGAGGTGCGCACGTTCACAACCGGAGGGTCAATAGCCGGGATGTCCCGTACCCCCAGGAAAGTATAACCCACAAGACCGAAGATCACAATAATGATGTTCATCACAATTGCCAGTACCGGTCGCTTAAGCGATATGGAAGGTAAACTCATGTTAATTTCTTTTTAGCGTTCTTCTACTGTACCTTATTATACTTAAAGGGAGAGCCGGGTTTTAATTGAAGAATACCGCTTGTGATAACTGTATCGCCTATCTGAAGTCCACTTAAGATCTCCACATTACTTTCATTCCGGGAGCCCGTTTCCACGTTCACAAATTTTGCTCTTCCGCTGTCTGCCACGATCACCTGTTTAAAACGGGTGCCCGGGATCACAGCCTGTGAGGGGATCATGATCGCATTCGGGTTATCTTTTAGGCGGATAGAAGTTTTAGCGAAAGAACCGGGGAATAGTTTACCGGTAGGGTTAGGAACTAAAGCGCGGATCATTACGCTGCGGGTAGCCAGGTCGATCTTTGGATCGATGGCATAGATGGAACCCTTATATTTTTGTGTATCGCCTGTAACAGTGAAAGTTACCGGTTCTCCTTTGTTGATGGAATTGCGGTATTTTTCAGGAGCAGCAAAATCTATTTTTAAAGGATTCAGCTGTTGCAGGGTGGTCATAATAGTAGTTGGCCCCACAATCGCGCCTTCACTTACATTCCTTAACCCCAGCGTTCCGCTAAAGGGCGCGCGGATCTCTGTTTTCTGCAGTTGCGCCTTATTATATTCGATATCTGCACCGTAAGCACTCACCTGGTTGCTGGTAACATCCACATCCTGCTGACTGATACCATTGATCTTTAACAGCTGTTGCTGGCGGGAGAGGGTAGTTTTGGATAATTCACGCTGCAACTCCAGTTTACGGATCTGTGCAACAATATCTCCGTCATATATCTTAATAAGGAGGGTGCCTTTACTAACGGTGGTGCCTTCTTTAAAATAGATCTTGGTGATCCTGCCAGTAATTTCCGGTTTCAATTCTACTTCTTCATTACTCTGGAGGGTACCGCTGGCTTCAATGGCCTGGTCCAGCAGAACGGGTTTAACTACATAAGCATCTGCGAGTATGGGTCTTCCTGCACCGCGACCTGCTGTTTTGGATGGTCCGGCGGATTCCTTGGGTTCACTCCTGGCGGTCATTTTGTATACAAAAAAGCCGGCTACCGCCAGAATAAGGAATAATAGAACGATTCTTAAGGTCTTATTGCGCATGATTAATAAATATATTGTTTAGCTGGATTTCCTGTTCTGATCAGTTTCCACGTAGACACCTGCGCTTACCTGCAAGTTACGCTTTCATGGCCGGACAAATGTAATAATTGGACGTCAAGCGTACCCCGTTCCGGTTTTAAATCTGGTTAAGTGGTGCAATAAATATTTGAATGGTCAACTTGTATGTCATAACACCTATGTGCCATAAAAAGAGGGTATCGGGATGCTTATATAATATATAATGGTGTAAATGTTCGCAAAAAGGGGAGATAACATAAGGAATTTCGCGTATATCGAAACCCGTTAAACAACCGCGCATCCCGCCACAAGCGCCATTCGTGAGGATTTAACAGTGATGCTAAATTGGAAAATCTCCGTTAAAATTTGACTATGGTCTTGGCAATTCAATAAATATTATATTTTTGCAGTCAAGTTTTAAACCAAAAACACTTAAAATTATGTCAGACATTGCATCAAGAGTTAAAAAGATCATTATTGACAAATTAGGCGTTGACGAGGCCGAGGTAACTCCTGAAGCCAGCTTTACCAACGACTTAGGCGCTGACTCTTTGGATACTGTAGAACTGATCATGGAATTCGAAAAAGAATTCAATATCTCCATTCCTGACGAACAAGCAGAGACTATCACCACTGTTGGCCAGGCAGTAGCTTACCTGGAAGAACACGTAAAATAATCCAACTAATCAGAACTGTTTTAATGCAACCAAGACGAGTAGTCGTTACAGGTTTAGGCGCGCTAACACCGCTCGGCAATTCCATAGATGCCTTTTGGCAGGGATTGGCGAACGGTGTATCCGGCGCTGACTTCATCAAGCAGTTCGACGCTGCCAAATTCAAAACCCGCTTCGCCTGCGAGCTTAAGGACTTCGATCCCACTCAATTCATGGATAAGAAGGATGCACGCAAGATGGATCCCTTCACCCAAACAGCAGTTATTGCAGCCGATGAGGCAATTGCCGATGCAAAGATCGATCGCAATTCCGTTGATGTAGACCGTGTTGGGGTGATTTGGGGTACGGGTGTTGGAGGTATGATCAACTTCAGCCACGAGCTGAAGGAATTCTTTGCTGGTGACGGAACCCCGCGGTTCAGTCCTTTTCTGATCACCCGCCTTATTCTGGATATTGCCGCAGGGCATATATCCATCCGGCATGGTTTCAGAGGGCCTAACTTCTCCGTGGTTTCAGCATGTGCTTCTTCTACCAATGCTATTATTGATGCAATGTACCATATCAGATGGGGCAAAGCAGATGTGATCATTACCGGAGGATCTGAAAACATCATCAATGAACCCTGTGTTGGCGGATTTAACGCCATGAAGGCATTGAGTGAACGTAACGATGATCCTAAAACGGCTTCCAGGCCATTTGATCTGGACCGTGATGGTTTTGTAATGGGAGAAGGTGCAGGCGCACTTGTACTGGAAAGTTATGAGCATGCTATGGCACGCGGTGCAAAGATCTATGCAGAATTAGCAGGAGGTGGTGCCACTGCAGATGCACATCACATTTCTGCACCCCATCCGGAAGGGCTGGGTGCTTTCAATGTAATGAAAGCAGCACTGAATGACGCCGGAATGGCTCCTGAAGACATTGATTACATCAATGTACACGGAACTTCCACCCCCCTGGGAGACGTTGCGGAAGTGAAGGCAGTACAACAGGTATTTGGCGATGCAGCATATAAGCTGAATATCAGTTCCACTAAATCCATGACCGGCCACTTGTTGGGCGCAGCAGGAGCAGTGGAATCTATTACCATTATCAAGAGTATTATTGAAGGCCTGGTTCCTCCCACTATTAACCATTTTACGGACGATCCCCAACTGGACTCCAAGTTGAACTTTACTTTCAATGTTGCCCAAAAACGCGAAGTAAGAGCAGCCCTCAGCAATACTTTCGGTTTTGGTGGACACAATGCCTCGGTTATTTTCAAAAAATTTGTTCCTTGATTGTGTGAAAATACTTCCAGGATTTCTATATAAGCTCATCTACGGGAAAAAGCAACTGTATAAAGACCTGTATAATTTACTCGGGTTCCACCCTGGTAACCTGGCTTTATATGAAGTGGCTTTGAGCCATCGTTCCAGCAAAGAGAAATTTCTCGAAAGCAACGAGCGACTGGAGTACCTCGGTGATGCCATATTGGGAGCAATCATCGGAGACTACCTCTTCAAAAAATACCCCTACAAAACAGAAGGTTACCTCACAGAAATGCGTTCAAAGATCGTGAACCGCCAACAGCTCAATGATATCGCTATCAAAATGGGCCTGCGCAAACTCACCATCTATGATAAGTATAACAGCTTCCTGAAGATCAGCCAGATCTTTGGCAATACACTGGAAGCATTGGTAGGTGCAGTTTACCTGGATAAGGGATATAATCAAACGAAACAGTTTGTGCACAAACGCCTCCTTGTTCCCTACATTGATCTGGAAACACTGGAGTCTGTAGAAATGAACCACAAGAACAAACTCTATGGCTGGGCTAACAAAAATGGCAAAACGCTGGAGTTTGAACTGATAGAAGAACAAATGGATAATGGCCGCCGTATTTTCACAGTGGGCGCCATGCTCAACGGTGAACTCATTTGCACCGGTAAAGCCTTTAATAAAAAAGATGCCAGCCAGATCGCAGCTTCCCAGGCTATAGAACTGCTGGGTATTGGGGCAGACGATAAATAAAAAAGGTGAACAGTTGCCCATTCACCTTTGTGCAAATATCTAAAAGCACTGCGATTTGATCTCAGCCGGAATTAAGAATGATCCTCCATTTTCCCACTCCTGCTTTGATTCCACAGCCGGTTGAGGCGAGGGTTTTATTTTTTAACATAGCTATTTCGATTTCACAGCCGGTTGAGTGGAGCTTTCAACTTCTCTGCTATTTCGACTTCACATCCAACCTTAAAATAGTCCTCAACTTTTCTTTCGGCGTTTTGGAAGGATCTGTAATATACAGCTCATGATGCGTGCCGCTGACTTCCAGGTTATGCAGTTTGATGTAGGCCAGCATCTTGTGGATCGTAGGCGTTTCCTCATGATAAGAACCGGTATGCAGGATCTGTACCGCCAGTGTTCCAGGGTAATGTTCAAAGCGCAATTCATCCAGGTGAGGTATCTGCTTATTGCCGGCCAGTGCCACTGCCTGTGTAAAATCACTTTTTTTAACAAAGGAAGGAAGCTGTATCCGTAATTTCCACTCCCATTCGCTAACAGGTACTGCATTTACTTCAGCACCACTTTCCGTCCACCAGAAACCTTCCAGTTTGGCTACTTTAAAATCTTTGTCCTGCAGTTTGAAGATCTTTTTGATCGTGTAAGCCGTTGTGTACAGCGCTTTTACTTTTGCATTGAACAGCGCGGAGTTGGGATCGCCACTACCTTCAATGGTAATGAAGTCAGCCGCAGTGATCGTAACGATCTCCGGTGTGGCTTTTGCACTGTAGTATTGCTTGTGTTCTTTGGCGAGGTCTGTCTTTTGCATATGATGTTAGTTTATGCAAAGGAAAGCAGGGGTAGTGACAACATTATGTCAGCAGTGATGCGCCAGTAATTCTTTAATCTTCACCTGCAGGATATCTTTCATGTTGAGCGGTGAAATAATGGTAGCGTTGTTGCCCATTGCCAGCAGCCAGCGGGCAAAACAGGGGAGGCTGCCATAGAGGAAGGTCATTTCCGTATGATCTTTTCCGGCGCTTTCTTCCACAAAACCGTAATAGTATTTCTGTTCACCCAGGTAGCGTACCACTTCATTGGTGAAACGCACTTTCACTTCAGTGAGCCGTTCTTCATTTTGTTTGTGTCCCTTGGCGATGAATTCCTGGAGGCTCATCCGGCTGCTCTTGTTAAAGGTCTGTTCTGTGGTAGAAAGACTTTTAATCCGGTCTGCCCTGAAATCCCGGTAATCCTGCCGCAAGCGGCAGTAGCCAATAAGGTGCCAGCTGCTGTTCATATGAAAGATCCCGATGGGTTCAATATCCCGGCGGGAGGAGGTATCACTATAATAAGAGTAATAATCGAGAGAAAGTACCTTCTGCCGGGCCAGTGCGTCCTGGATCTCACTCAGGAAGCGGTTGGGAAATTCTTCGCCCACATTGGAAGGGCGGGTTTTGAGTACTGCAATATTATCATCCAGGGATTCCAGGAAGTCTTTATCCGTTCCCCGCAGCACCGCCCTGATCTTTTGCATGGCATTGCTGAACTGTTGTTGATTGGAGTGGTCGCTGTGTTTTTCCATCAGTTTTTCGCCTGTGAGGAGGGCGGCAGCTTCTGTACGGTTGAACATCACCGGCGGCAGGTGGTAACCTTCCACAATATAATAGCCCGTACCGGCCTCGGCACCAACAGGCACCCCGGCTTCCATCAAAGCTTTCACATCCCGGTATACCGTGCGGAGGCTTATTTCAAAGCGGTCTGCAATTTCCTGGGCTTTCACCACTTTTTTGCCCTGGAGCTGAATAAGAATGGCAGTTAGCCGGTCGATACGATTCATACACCAAATTTACATTTTCCTGTAGCCGTGAGGAAACCTCTGGAAAACTTTTGACGTATTTAAACTTTGCGTTTCTTTATTGGTCAAATAATATGACGATGTAGAAAAGGGTGTTTCAACGCACATGTTTTTTAAAATAACATCGTCTAACTATTAAAGCATAACCCCTTAGGATATTCAACCTCCCCTGAAAGGGCGGTTTGTAAAGTACTAGTTGCTGTTACAGCATATAGTTAGGTTAAATGGTAAAGCCCTGGCAATTCCTTGCCGGGGTTTCTTTTTTAGTAGCTCATCTCATTTAACTTCACTTTTCCCCTGAAGGTCCAGAAGACAAATATAGTGTAACCCAGCACCAGCGGCGTACCAATTGCTGCTATCAATAACATGATCCTCAGTGCTTTAGGCGATGAGGCGGCATGATAAATACTGATACTGTTGGCAGGATCTGTGGTAGAAATAATGATATTAGGGTATAAACCAATGGCAAAAAGGATCAGGAGCATAGCCGTAATGCAGCTCGAGAACACAAAAGCGGTAAAATATTTACGATTGTCAATGTTACGTTTGATGTTCAGCACGGTCAGCACTGCCAGCAGGGGAAGAGCAAACAACCATGGATATTCCTTGAACTGGTCCGTCATATGGGGGATATAGATGAGGGTAGACATGGAAGCCAGGATAAAACAGAGGATGAAGAACTTGCTGCAGTTGTTCACCATGATCGTGAGTTTGGCGTACAGCCGGTTTTCCGTTTTCATCACCAGGTAAATAGCACCATGGAGCATAAAAAGGGAGAGGGTGGTAAAAGCGATGAGGATGGAATAGGGATTAAAGAAAGAGAGCAGGTTACCCGTGAACTGATGTTTTTCATTGAACGGCAGGCCATGGATCAGGTTGCCGAGGATCAATCCAAGTAATAAAGTGATCAGTGTGCTGGAAACCATATAACTGATATCCCACATTTTCCGCCACCAGGCCATGGTTTCCTTACTGCGAAATTCAATGGAGATAGCCCTGAAAATGAGCGCTACCAGGAACAGCATGAAAGGAACATAAAAGGTGGAAAGGATAGTGCCGTACACCAATGGGAAGCCTGCAAAGAGGGCGCCGCCTGAAATTACCAGCCACACTTCATTTCCATCCCATACCGGCCCAATGGCATTGAGTGCAATACGCCTGCTTTCCTCTTTATTAAAGAACAGGTGCAGGCTCCCTGCGCCGAGATCAAATCCATCCAGTACGCCATAACCCGTAATGAGCCCTCCGATCACCAGGAACCAGAGTGTTGGTAAGTCTATGCCGAAAATTGTTTCCATTATGCCTGCAGTTGTTTAATGTTACGTTTAGAGAATTCATCGCTGCCATCTTCTTCATTCGGCGTCATTTCCGGGCCATGTACAATCTTCTTATTCAGGAGGTAGAGGAAAAGCACTAACAGTAAAGTGTATACGAGACTGAATAATACCAGGGAGAAAACCACCTGTTCTGCTTTCACTTCTTTGGATAAAGCATCCGAAGTACGCAGCAGGCCATACACTACCCAGGGCTGCCTGCCAACTTCTGCAGCATACCATCCGGCCTGGTTGGCAATCTGGGGCAACAACACAGCCCATATAAAAATGGTCATGAGCCATTTCTGGGAGAACAGTTTCTTTTTCCAGAGCAGGAAACAGGCCGTGAGTGTAAGCGCTATCAGGAACATGCCAATACTGATCATGATATGATAGGTCTGGAAAACGAAGTTCACAGCAGAAGGGCGTTCTGTTTTAGGGAAAGCATTCAATCCTGTAACGGGGGCATTAAAACTGCCATGGGTGAGGAAGGAAAGTCCGCCGGGAATTTTAATGCCCGTTGTTTTGCCAGACTTGGCATCCACCCAGCCAACAATGTACATATCAGCCACGGCGGAACTATCGTAATGTCCCTCCATGGCAGCCAGTTTCGCGGGCTGGTATTCACTTACATAATGGGCAGAACGGTGACCGGTGAAAAGCTGTGCCAGTGCAGCAATTGTAGCTACACAAAGGCCCACTTTGAACATGGCTTTTGCAGGTTCCACAAAACGGTTTTTCACAATATACCAGGCGGCCACACTCATCACTAAAAAAGAACCGGCCAGGAAAGAACCAATGATCACATGAGAGAAACGGTCTACAGAAGAAGGGTTGAACACCATTTCCCAGAAATCCGTAATGATGGCGCGGGCTTCCAGCCCTTCCCCTTCAATGATATAACCTGTTGGTGTTTGCTGCCAGGAGTTGGCGATCACAATCCAGAGGGCAGAAAAGATAGAACCCAGGGCTACCATGATCGTGGAGAAAAAGTGAACGCCTTTGCTCACCCTGTTCCATCCAAATAACAGAATACCCAGGAAACCGGATTCCAGGGCAAAAGCAAAAATGCCTTCTGCTGCGAGGGCGCTGCCGAATATATCTCCCACATAGCGGGAATAAACAGCCCAGTTGGTGCCAAATTCAAATTCCATCACAATACCCGTGGCCACGCCAATACCAAAGATGAGGGCGAATATTTTGATCCAGAAGCGGGTGATATCCTCATACATTTTAATCCCCGTGCGGAGATACATGCCTTCCATGATCACCAGGCAAAGACCTAGACCTATGCTGAGCGGGGGATATATATAATGAAAGGCAATGGTGAAAGCAAATTGGATGCGGGAAAGGATTTCAACTGAGGGCATAATCCGGTTTTTGATGTTGGTCCTGCAAAAGTAATATGGTAACAATGAGCGGATGGTGACTAACATCAGGCATCCCGCCTGACCTTAGTCAAGTTAATAAAACAACCGGAGGAAAGAAAGGTTATTTATATATAAATAGATGGGTTTTAACCCATCATGGTTGTTTCCATATAGCACCTTCGTGTAATAACAAGCTTTTAACACTCCCCGGCTGGGCTGATTTTTATATTTGGGCCGTCATAGCAGCAGTACCAATAGCAGAACTGGCTGCCGTGAGTTAAATTGGAGCGTATTTAACAGGTCTGGGGTTCTCCCCGGGCCTGTTCATTTTTTGAACAGGCCAAGATTTATTATTAACCAATGGTTAACAATTCTTACCATTTTGTGTTATTAAATTAGGGTTAGAACACAGCATAACCAAGATCGAAAAATATTTATTACCAGATAGTTTAATAAGTTAAATTGGAGAGTAAACTTTACCCTGGCCCGATCTTTATCGGGCCAAAATTTTTTAAGCGCGGATTTTGTTAATCAATCGTTGCCCCGCCAGTTATATTGTGCAGGAGAAGTTATACTAATTTATTGATAACCATAATATTACTAAAGTTGCCGGTCTCATTTGTTTTGTTGATGGCATGTGAAAATGCCTTACATTTGATACAGGTATTTGTTTGAAAAATGATCTACCACCAGTTCAATATCATTAAGAAAACAGGCCTTACCTCTGCCGTGAAAGACGATGATGCCCGCAAGGTTATGATCGTGAATTCATTCAGCTTCCTTACCGCCCTGTTATGCACTTTCTGCGGTGTATCGCTCTCACTTATCTCAGGTCAGTGGATCATTTTTTATACCGCCATGGCATTTGTTGCCGGCTTCCTCAGCATCCTCCTGCTCAATCGTAAACATCATTACGCCAAGGCCAAGTTCGGACTGTTGTTCGTGTATTGCTGCGTAATGCTGTATTATGGCACAACTTTCGGCGAAAGCACACAGGTACATTTCCTGGGGCTTTTTCTCATTGGTGTTCCATTATTGATCTGCTCTCCAAAGGAAAAGGGGCTCAAATGTGCCTGTATGGCCATGCCCGTTACCGGCCTTATATTACTGGAAGCTAATTATTATTACGAGGTAGTTCAACCCATGGAACTCACCCGCAGTATGACCTTTGCTTTCCGCTGGCTGATCATGACGGTAGTGGTGGTATTGAATGGTATGGTGATCAGTTTCTACCAGGTGAATATTGCCAGTCTTGTTAAAACCCTGGGCATCCGGAATAAATCATTGAGAAAAAGGCATGAAGAGATAGCCGGTAAAGAAGCAGAACTGAAACTGGCTTATAAAGAACTGGAAAGTTATAATGAGAAACTGGAAAGAGAAGTAGAGAACCGTACCGCACAACTGAACGCGAATTATAAAGTACAGGGAGAGATCCTGAAAGATCTGCAGAATACCCTGGCGCAGATGAAGAAGAAAGATCTGCAGCTGGAAGAATATGTGGCCGAACTGGAATCTCTCAGGGCTAACCTTACCGCTGCCAGGGATGAAGCGGAAAATGCCAATGCCGCCAAATCTGCTTTCCTGCGGGAGATCAGCCATGAGATCCGCAATCCGCTGAATGCCATTATTGGTATCAGTTATCTTTTGCTGAACGACAAGAGCAATAAGAATAAGGTACCACGTGATATTGTAAGCTACATTGAGAATATCTATACCAGCAGCCACAGCCTGCTGGAGATCATCAATAATGTACTGGAATTGGCTAAGATAGAAGCGGGCAAAACAGATGATATCCGCCAGGAATCATTTGCCCTGCGGGATTGGCTGCGCAGCGTGGTGACCATTTACCAGAATGCCGCAAGGCTGAAGGATGTGGGACTGCAGTTACAGATCGATAACGGCTTGCCTTCCCATATCCTGGGAGACCGTGTACATCTTTCGCAGATCCTGAATAACCTGCTGGCAAATGCCATCAAGTTCACCCCTGCAAATAAAAAAGTAACACTCTATTGTTTTAAGAAGAATGCATTGCAATGGTGCATCCGGGTAGCGGATGAAGGAGTAGGTATTGCCAAAGAAAAACAAGCTTTGATCTTCCAGCCATTTGAGCAGGCAGATAAAACTATTTATCACAAGTTTGGTGGAACCGGTCTCGGCCTGGCTATTTCCAAACGTATTGCAGAACTGATGGGTGGAGAAATAGAAGTTTGGAGTCAACCGGGCGAAGGCACTGCCTTTACAGTAACGCTGCCATTGAAGATTGAAAAGAATCAGCAGCTGCAGGAGATTGTTCCCGGCAAGAAGCAATTCTCCGTACTGTCTTCCAGCAAACGGATCTTACTGATGGAGGATAACCAGACCAATCAGATGATCATGGAACGGTTCTTCTCTAACATCGGCATTCAGATCATGATCGCAGATAACGGGCTGGATGGCGTAGCGATGACCCGTGCGCATATGCCGGACCTGATCATTATGGATATGCATATGCCTAAAATGACCGGACGTGAAGCATTGAAACTGATCCGCGAAGACCCCACGCTGCGCCATATTCCGGTGATTGCTATTTCTGCAGATGCTTTCCGCGAACAACAGGAAGCTGCGTTGGAAGCAGGGGTGAATGAATACCTGATCAAACCTGTTGAGTTCGACCGCTTATATGAAGTAGTAGATAAATATTTAGATGCCCCCTGTTTTGTAACAGAGGAAAGGATGGTAGCGAAGGTGAGTTAATAAGCAGATTGCAGCTTTAAGCAGCAGGCAAGTTGTTATCGCAATGCAGCCAGGCATATTTATTTTTACAGTGCAAGCTAGCCTGATGCTCTTGCCATTCACAGCTTTATTGTTCTTATAACGCAGGCAAGCCCTCATACTCTGCCCTTTCAATAACCCCTTCATCATCCGGTTTTGCTTTTCTCACAGAATTCACCGGCCAGTATTCAAGGTTATCTGAAGGCAACGTGTATTGCAGGATGTTCTGTAGATCCGTATCCGTTAGATTGGGATTCAGCCATTCCTTTTCCAGTTCTATGGGAAGAATGAGCGGCATCCGTCCTGCATTATCTCCTCCATTGTGGATACGCTTCATGATATCATTTGCATCGCGGGTAAGTACGGTAAAGGTACCCGGCAGTTCTCCTGTTTCAGGATGGGGAATATGTGAGTAAGCATACAGCCCGGCAATGAAGAACATGCTGCGATCTTTTACCTTGATGTAATAAGGCACTTTATTTTTCCAACCGGGTATTTCCCGGTGTTCAAAGAAACCGGTGGCGGGAATAAGACAACGGTTCTTACGGATACGGCTCCAGTAAGCTTTTGTATCCAGCACTTTTTCAGAACGTGCATTCACCATCCATTTACGCCCTTTCTTTATTTCTTCCGGTGTTTTCATATAACCGGGAATAACACCCCATTCAAATTTCAGGAGTTTCAACTGCCCTTTGTCAGCGATCACCACAGGCCACTTGGGATAAGCCTGTGCCACTTTGTGAAAAGTAGGCTCAAAATACATATCCAGCTGTCCAAGGTCTTTCAGCTCCGGGAGATAATCATATACTGATTCAATACTGGTAGAAAAAGAGAGATCGTAACACATTGGGCTATAATTTTTCGATATCAGATAAGGGTACTTTAATTTCTTCCTGGTTCAGTTTCAATGTAATAAAAAATTCTCCAAACTGCATGAAGAGGGAGGCCTGCACTTCATCCTTCCGTTCCGGTTTCCAGCCGGTCTCTGAAGAGATATATCGTCTGATCTTTGCAGCGAGTTGATAAGAGGGTTGCCATGTTCTTTCGTTCAGCAGTGCTATATATACCAGGTAACCGG
Organism: Chitinophaga niabensis; assembly: GCF_039545795.1. Lineage (NCBI taxonomy): Bacteria > Pseudomonadati > Bacteroidota > Chitinophagia > Chitinophagales > Chitinophagaceae > Chitinophaga > Chitinophaga niabensis. The sequence goes on from NZ_CP154260.1 coordinate 6,618,661, forward strand.
GTGGCTGTGCTGCTGCACGGTAAAGCCTTTCCTGCTCTTCTAAAATGTAAATGTACCTGCGCGGGTCTTCGGCTATTGCTTCATAATGCGCCAGTGCTGCTGTTTTGGATAGGTAGGGAGAAAGCAGCAGCACTTCTTTCATGCGGGGATCATTTCCGCGTGCATAGGTCTGCCGCACAAAATAAGCATGCCCCGCGGAGATGAGCCCATCGAGTACAACCTTATCTAATAGTGCGAGCGGATTATGCATGTGCTACGCTTTAGCTTTTAATATTTCAGGAACGCGGGTGGTGAAACAGGCAGATAATTTCTCCTGCCGCAGTTTCCACTTCATGCCATTTCCCTGGATGGCAAACCGCACCAATTGTTTATTGGAAAAGTGCTGGTTGATGTTATCCAGTGCTTTCATTAAACGGGCATCTCTTTCAAGATCAGCTTCAGAAAAAAGGTTCTGCTGCACCTGGTCTTCCGGCACAAGGTCCTGCGCCAGCACGCCTACTTTTTTGAAATTGAAATCGGGTTTGAAGATCCTGTCCAGCCCCAGCATGGCGTAATGGATCAGTTCTTTTGTGCTATTGGTGGCAGTGGGCAATTGTACATTGATGGAGCGGTAATATTGTTTATCCTGCGTGCGGAAATTATTGGTGTGCAGGAATATGGTGATCAGTTTTGCACAGCTTTTCTGGCGGCGTAATCTTTCTCCGCAGATAGCCATGTAACTGGCCAGTGCTTCCCTGATATCATTCTTCTCCGTTAATAATTTTCCAAAAGAGCGGGATACGCCCATGCCTTTCTTCGGCGGCGGTTCTTCCTGCAATTCAATAGAAGGGATACCCCGTAATTCACGTAACATCCGCAAGCCCGTAACAGACATTTCTTTACGTACCCAATCATCAGCCGCGCGGGAAAAATCCAATGCCGTATGCATGTTATGTTTATGCAGTAAGGCAGCATATTGTGCACCAACACCCCAGATATCTTCTACCGGTGTGGCTGCCAGTGCAGCGATTGTTTTTTCGGGAGAATCCAGTACGTGCACACCAATATCGCGGGAATGTTTTTTGGTGAAACGGTTGGCCAGTTTTGCCAGTGTTTTGCTGGGAGCTACCCCAACAGAAACAGGGATGCCCACTTCCTGTACAACGGTTTTTTTGATATCTGCTGCAAGCGCAAACAAATCTTTCATACCGGAGAAATCCAGGAAGGCCTCATCTATACTGTATATTTCCATGTTGGGGGAATAGCGGGCAAGCGTGCTCATTACACGATTGGAAACACTGCCGTACAAGGTATAATTGGAAGAATAAACAGCTACGTTGTTTTTCACCAGCATGTCTTCAATAGCAAAAGCGGCTTCTCCCATTTTGATGCCCAGGGCTTTGGCTTCCTCTGACCGGGCTACTACGCATCCATCATTATTACTCAATACAACCACCGGCCTCGTTTTGATCTTGGGGTTGAAGAGCCGCTCACAGCTCGCATAGAAATTGTTACAATCTACAATGGCGATCATTTTGTCTTTTGCTAAGTTCTTTAGCAAAACTACCGAATATTTTTGGGACTATGCAAAATGTTTTGTGATAGCTTCCGCCAGTGCGGAAATAATGCCGGCATCCACAGGATCCCCGCTGGTAAGGGCCCGCAGGTTATCTTCTTCATCCAGTTCAAAAATAATATGACTGTTTTCCGCAGTCACGTGAAAAGAAATGGAATACCCTTTGGCATAAGGTGTTACAAGATAAGACTGTTCTTTGATGGTAACGGAGAATGGCTCCATGCGGTAGCGGTTTAAGCATAAAGATACGGAGGAGCTGATAAACAGATTGTCCATTTATCCCGGGAAATAACCGGGGTCATTACCCGGGGAACGGACCAATGAGTTACAAACGTTAGATTAAAAGGCCGGCTAGTCTTGCAGGCGCCTCACATTCAGGAGGCGGTTCACTTTTTTTGCCAGATCTTGTGGTGAAAAAGGTTTGGTGATGAATTCAGCTGCTTCCAGGCCAAACCAGTCTGAAATAGCGCTCTGCATGAAGGCACCGAGAATGATCACCATAATAGGAAAGGGCCTTGCTTCCTGGCTCCTGCGGATCTGGTCGGCCATTTCCCTCAGGTCTTCAAATGGTAGTTTGAGATCGATCAATACAAGATCATAATCATTCAAAACAAGATTAAGAATAGCTTCTTTGCCATTTAATGCCAGCTCTGTGTCGAATCCTTCTCTCTTCAGTATTAGCTCCAGTACACGGATCATCAGCAGGTCATCTTCAATAACCAGTATCTTTTTCATATACGATACACATAAGTTAACGAGGCTGCATAGGACGTACGATGCCCTGCTGCTGTGTAGCCAGCGGCGCAATCCATGCTGCTTCCAATGAAAGTTTTTGTTTTTTTCTCTGATGTAGCGTGTATACGGTTCCGTTGTTTTTTGCTCGCGGTTCAACGGGCAATATAGGTATACAGTTACTCTATGGTGGCGAGGGCCTTCGGTTTCCGGTTAGTTATGGTTAAAACTACTTAGCAAAATGCATTTAGCTGCAATCATATTTGCGAATACTGTGCCAAAAATTATTGCATTCCAGTATGTTAACGCTCATTAACCGGAATCAATTTAAAAACAAGTCATTTAACTGCCGCTTAACAAAGTATAGGAAAATATTCTGCACCTTCCTATATTTGCTCCTGAGTTCTTTACTTATTCTTTCTTTCCACAGTGCGGTAGGCGATGAAAGTCGCTTTTAATTTGGAACCGTGTGCAAATCACGGGCTGTCGCGCAACTGTAAGTAACGCTACCTGTTACTGCCAATCATGTTCATTGCTCTAACCTGAATAGACGAGTGAGAAGAACGGCAGTAATGTTACAAGCCAGGATACTTGCCGTGCTGTGTAAGACAAATGCTTTCGCGAATTGAAGCAGTAGTCGGGAACGGAAGGGCATGCCCTGACGTGTCTTTTCATTTCTTACCTCTCACAAGTCCTGAAAGCATACCAGAAACCGTAAGGGACATTAATTCACATTAATGTTTTAAAAGTTTATGCGTATGCTCAAACACAATCTTGGCTACCCTCGTATGGGAGCACAACGTCAGCTCAAAAAAGCCAACGAACAGTACTGGCAGGGCCGCATCAGTCGCCCCGAGCTATTTTCAACCGCCAAACGCCTGCAGGAAGAACACTGGGCTATCCAGCAGCAGGCAGGGATGGACCTGATCCCCTGTAATGATTTCAGTTTTTATGACCAGGTATTGGATATGACCCTGCTCCTGGGGGCCATACCAGACCGCTACGCACCTGTGGTAACAGATGTGGCAGAGAATACGGAGATAGACCTCTATTTTGCCATGGCCCGCGGTTACCAGAAGGATGGGCTGGACATCACAGCCATGGAAATGACCAAGTGGTTCGATACCAATTACCATTACATTGTTCCCGAGTTCACCGCAAAGCAGGAGTTCCGCCTTTTCTCCGGCAAAGTGTTCAGCGCATTTGATGGTGCCCGCCATTATACAGGCAATACACCTAAACCCGTATTGATCGGCCCCGTTTCTTATCTCCTGCTTGGCAAGGAAAAGGGCAGCGGTTTTCACAGGATCAGCCTGCTGAACAGGTTGCTGCCTGTATACATCAGCGTGCTGCAAAAGTTACAGGCACAGGGCGCTGAATGGGTGCAGCTGGATGAACCTTTCCTGGCCATGGACCTTACGGAAGCAGAAACCAATGCATTCAAACAGGCTTACCAGGAGATCGCCAAACAATGCAAAGGGCTCAAGATCATGGTAGCAACTTACTTTGAAGGCCTGAGAGAAAACACAGTCCTGGCCGCTAATCTGCCGGTTTGTTGTTTGCATATAGACCTTACCCGTGCACCACATCAGTTGGATGCAGTACTCGCTGCCCTGCCGCCTAAAACCTCTTTATCATTGGGCGTGGTAGATGGCCGGAACATCTGGAAGAATGATTATGCCACATCATTGGACTTCCTGAAAAAAGCAGTAGCAGCTTTAGGAGAAGAACGGGTGATGATAGCACCGGGTTGTTCTTTACTGCATACCCCGGCAGACCTGGACTTTGAAACAGACCTTGATCCGGAGATGAAGTCATGGATGGCATTTGCACGCCAGAAGTTACAGGAGGTGTTTGAACTGCATGCTATCTTAAAAGGTAATGATGTTTTGTTAAAAGCTAACCAGGCAGCCATCCGATCGCGCAGTGCGTCTCCGCGTATCCATAAACAGGAAGTGAAACAACGCACGGCTGCTATCACCAATGCAGATGCGAGCAGGCAAAGCCCTTTCCCGCAAAGGCAGAAGGTGCAGGAGGAAAGATTCCATCTTCCTTTATTCCCTACCACTACCATTGGTTCTTTCCCGCAAACAGACGATATCCGCCAGTTGCGTGCACAACTGCGCAAAGGAGACATCACGCAGCAGCAATATGATACAGCTATTGAAGCTGCCACCCTTACGGCTATACGCTGGCAGGAAGAGATAGGACTGGATGTACTGGTGCATGGAGAGTTCGAGCGGAACGACATGGTGGAATATTTTGGCGAAATGCTGGATGGTTTCACTTTCACCCGTAATGGATGGGTGCAGAGTTATGGTAGCCGTTGTGTAAAACCTCCGGTGATCTATGGCGATGTAAGCCGGCCAAAAGACATGACCGTTAGATGGACGAAATACGCACAGGCGCAAACACATCTTCCCATGAAAGCGATGCTCACAGGGCCGGTTACCATCCTGCAATGGTCTTTTGTACGGGACGATCAACCCCGTTCTGTCACTACCAACCAGATTGCATTAGCCATCCGGGAAGAAGTACAGGCATTGGAGAAAGCCGGAATTGGTGTTATACAGATTGATGAACCGGCTATCCGGGAAGGATTGCCTTTAAGGAAAGATGACCGCGGGCAATACCTGCACTGGGCGGTGAAAGCCTTCAGGGTAGCATCCTGCGGAGTGAAGGACGATACACAGATCCACACGCATATGTGTTACAGTGAGTTCAATGATATCATTGAACATATTGCAGCGATGGATGCAGATGTGATCACTATAGAAACCTCCCGTTCACAAATGGAGCTGCTGGAAGCCTTTGCAGGATTCCATTATCCAAATGAGATAGGGCCGGGTGTGTATGATATTCACTCACCAAGGGTACCGGCTACAGAAGAAATGGTGAGCCTCCTGCAAAAAGCGGCCGTGTTACTGCCTGTGCGGAACCTTTGGGTGAACCCGGATTGCGGACTGAAAACACGCAAATGGCCGGAAACCAAAGCCGCACTGGAGAATATGGTGGCTGCGGCGAAAGAGGCGAGGAGCCTTTTACAGGAAAAACAACCATCCTTATAAAAACTAAAAAAGCCTCCCGGTGCAGGGAGGCTTTTTGTTTATTTCTTTTTCAGCGTGGGAAGGCATTTGTTTTCCGGCATGGGAGACTTTTTTTTAACAGAGAATGATTTTTCCCAGCACCGGAGGCTTACTTCTTCTCCAACACCCGCCATACAATCGCAGCTGCAATTCCCCCAACAACCGGGGCAACGATAAATAACCAGAGTTGTTCCAGGGCTTTTCCGCCAGCAAAAATAGCCGGCCCGAAGCTCCGGGCAGGGTTTACAGAAGTTCCCGTGATAGGAATAGCCACCAGGTGGATCAGCACAAGGGTAAACCCAATAGCCAGCCCGGCCATGGTACCATTCCCCCATTTAGAGGTAGTGCCAAAGATCACAAAGAGGAACAGGAAAGTGAGCACCGCCTCAGCCAGGAAGGCAGAAGCAATATTATATTCTGCCAGGTAACCGGGTCCCCAGCCATTGGAACCTAAAGCCCATTCTCCCGGTGTCCATCCGGGCAATCCTTTCTGGATGCAATACAGCACGCCTGCAGCAATGGTAGCACCGATGAATTGTGAGATGATGTAACCCAAAGCCTCTCCCGCTTTGATCTTACCCGCCGTAAGCATGGCAATGGTAATAGCAGGGTTAATGTGGCAGCCGGAGATGCCGCCTATGGCATAAGCCATCACCACAACGGATACACCAAAGGCGATCGCAATACCCAGTAAACCAATCCCTGCCGGGCCGGTAGTGGAAATACCTGATACCACGGCAGCGCCGCAGCCAAATAATACAAGGGAGAACGTACCTACCAATTCTGCAAAATACTTTGTGGATGATTTTATTTCCATAAAAGGGTTTGTTTTAGTTCTTCAATCTACAATTTAATTAACAGTATTGTTCACCACGCCGTATGCAAACGGTTGCAAATGACGTCAAAGCATAGTAAATTAGCTACAAGATGAAAACACTGCTCTCCGCCATCCTCGTGATGGCCACATTTCACGTTTCCGCACAAACGGTGCTGCTGGACAGCTATTTTAATAACGAACAGAAGAAGGACTCCACCGGCAAAACCTATTCCTGGCACTACAAATGGAGCGAAACCCCGCAAAGCGGATTTTCCATGTTCGGGCAGGAATTCCTTAACAATGGTGCGGATACGGCTACTTTATATGAAGCCCCCACCGCGGCCAACCTGAAAAAAGCCGCCATCTATATCATTGTGGATGCAGACAATGCAAAAGAAAATCCCAGCCCTAACCTGGTAACACAAACACACATAGACGCTATTTATAAATGGGTAGAAAATGGCGGCGTACTGGTAATGATGGGAAACGATAGCGCCAATGCAGAACTTCACCAGTTCAGCAAACTCTCCCAAAAATTCGGGATCACGTTTACAGACCGCAGCCGGAACATGGTAAAAGGAAAAGATTTCCCGACAGGCGCCGTGCTGATCCCAGCTAATCATCCCATCTTTCCTTCCATTAAAAAGGCCTACCTCAAAGAGATAAGCATACTGGAAGTGAAACCGCCTGCAAAAGCTTCCGTAACAATGAGCGATGATGTGATCATGGCAGTTTCCAAAGTAGGAAAAGGAACCGTGTTTGCAGTAGGCGATCCCTGGTTGTATAATGAATATGTAGATGGAAAACGCATCCCAGCGGACTATGAGAATCCTGCCGCAGTAAAAGACCTTGTGAAATGGTTACTGCAGCAATGCAAACGTTGATGCCTGTTTTATTTTGTTGAACAGGCCGCAATATTTACCTTTAACTGTTCAACTAAATAACCACCCATGCCTGAATTTTATTTTGATGATCCCGAAGGAGCAGGGCCTGCCAGGGAAACCTCCCATCCTGCTTTCGTTAAAATTCTACAGGAGGATTTCTATTATGATTGTATGGATGAATTTTCTCCCTTCGGAAATGATGACGGGGCAGATACTTTATTCAGGCTGCAGGACTGGTACGAGGAGTATGGCCATCTGAAGGACCCCGAAAATTTCCTGAAAGACGTGATAGAAGGAGCATTGGGAATGGATACACAACACCTGCGGCTCACAGATAAGAACCAGATCATTAAGATACACGGCAATGAAGTGTTCCTCTTCAATACTATTGATAATGTGATCATTGCTACTACTTTCGGCCAGTATAAAATTGAAGGAAGACTGGATGCTTCTTTACGGGAACTGGCACAAATTGCCCTGGAAAGGCAAAAGATGATCACACAATACCAGATTGATAACGATGAGTTAAGTCTGGAAATGGGGGGAGTAGATCCTATGTTCATCACTTATCTTAGCCGGCTACAAAAGATGCAGGAAGACCTGCAGCTGCTGAAATAAAAAATAATTACCTTTTCACTATGCCATTTCTCTGGTGGAATAATTCCTATTACCTGATCCTTATAGTGCAGGGGATCTGTATCTTTCACGCCTTTAAAACAGGGCGGAGGGACTACGTCTATATCATCCTGTTTGTTCCCGTGATCGGTTGTGCCATTTACATTATCCGGGAGATACTTCCCGAAATTAACAGGGGTGATTTCTGGAATAACCTGCAACGGATCTTTTTCCCCGGCGCCCGTATCCGGGACCTGGAACGCAGGTTACGGATCTCCGATACCATTACCAATAAAATGAACCTGGCAGAAGAGTATATGCTGAGTAAGCAGTATGATAAAGCCATCACCTTAACACAGTCCTGTATTGCCCAGCGGCCCAATGATCAGGGCATCCTCCTTACCCTCGCAAAGATCCAGTTTCACAACGGGCAGTTTGCGGAAAGCGCCGCCAATTTCCACAAGGTATTGAGCATTAAGAACAGGATCAATAATTCCGTTGATGAATTGCTGTATGCGCAGGCATTGGAAAAAAGCGGGGAAAAGGAAAGAGCGGAAGAGGAATACAACCGTATCATCCGCCTGCACCATTCTCTCGAAGCCCGTTACCGCCTTGGGTTGCTGTTAAAGGAACAACAACGTCAGCAGGAGGCGAAGGTACATTTCCAGGCCGCCGTAGATGAAATTGAACTTCATCCCCGGTATGTAAGAAGGCTCCATGCACAATGGGCACGTTTGTCTAAAAGAGAATTATCTTCTTTATAATGGCTATTTTTGCAGAAATTAAATCATATGGGAATTGCTGATAAACTGTTTAATATGAAGAATGAAAAAGCCGCTGCAAATCTGAAAGCCGGCCAGGATTTCCTGGAAGCCAATAAGAATAAGCCGGGCGTTGTGGCTTTGCCCAGCGGCCTGCAGTATGAAGTGATCACGGAAGGATCAGGCCCTAAACCAACTGCCAATAACAAGGTTACCTGCCATTACCATGGTACCCTCATAGATGGAACAATATTCGACAGTTCTGTGCAACGTGGTCAGCCGGCTACATTCCCCCTGAACATGGTGATCAAGGGCTGGACGGAAGGTGTGCAGTTAATGCCCCAGGGCAGCAAATGGCGTTTCTTTATCCCGCCGAACTTAGCTTACGGGGAAAGGCAAACCGGTTCTTACATCGGTCCGAACAGTACCCTCATTTTTGAAGTGGAACTTTTAGGCATCAGCTAGATAATTAGAGGCCCCGAACTATCGGGGCCTTTTTAAATTTATCGTAAATTAGGGGTAAATCCCCTCCAATGAAAAAAGCATTCGCCCTTCTCTCTGTCTGCGCACTGGTTTTTTGTATCTTCTTTGCATATGCAACAGACAAAATCAGCCTCTCTATTTCAGACAACAACGAAACGTATAAGATCACCGCATCTTTTAATAAGAAAAATAATAAAGCCGTACAGCGTGTACTGCACCGTTTCGTAAAACCCAATAATATCTTTGGCGGAGATGGTAGTGTTACCTACGATGGTTCCATCACATTAGATGACAAAACCTCCTTCGATATCAAATTTTTCCCGGGAGAACTGAAGATCAAAATGGATAAAACCAGGAACAGTGAAGCGTCTTACAACAAGATGAAAAAAATGAGCGAAGAATTGGGCGAAGCGATCAAATAGTTGTTCATTTCCCCAGTTTTATAGCAATAACAGGAACCGCCTGTTCCACCTGCCCGGCTGAAATTAATCCTGCTTTGAAAAGGTCCTGCGCAATTTCCCTGCTCATATATTCCCTGAGCCAGGTACTGATCGCTTTATACTGTGCTGCGTGTTCCGGCGTTTCCGAGATCTGCTCCAGATGAAGCGCCCAGCCTATAGGTGTGCCCAGGTACGTGGGGTCTTTGATATAAAGATCTGCACCGGCTTCCACCAATATCTTTACAGCTGCTAAATGGCGTGCCGCCACAGCCTGATGTAGTGGTGTAGAATGCTGATGGAACCCCGGCGGGCAAAATGCTTTCACATCTGCTCCCGCTTTTATCAATGCTTCCAGTAATTCCGTATTGCCATACAATGCAGCCAGCGCAAGCCCCTGCTGAAGTTCTTCTGCATTGGCAGATACAATGAATTCTTTTGCAATGGCGGTGCGCCCTGTACTGATAGCTGCCAGCATATTTATTTTTGCGCCTTTTTTGATCAGGTGTTCCACCGCCTCCACTTCCTGGTGAATGGCCGCCGTGCCAAAACCACCTTCAGGATCTGCGCCGGCTGCTACCAGCAGATCTATCAATGCCAGCTGTACCCCGCTTTCCCTTGGCACACGGCCTGAACATACAAGCGCCAGCGTATATCCTGCCTGCTCTTTCAAATTGTGCTGAGGCAATGCTTTAATAATAAGTGCGGCTACATCTAAAATATTATCGGACAGCTTTGGCTGCCTTACAGGATTACCTGCCACATACCAAAGGAGGTAAGGGTCTTTAAAATATCCTTCTTCTCCGTTGACAAGCCGTTCGGTTAATAGCCAGGGGTTCTCTGCTATAAGTGCTTCGAGGATAATGGTATCTCCGGAATCAATGGCAGCCACTGTCTGTTGAACGATCGGGTCCTTTTCCATGGGGGAGGATTTAGTATTAAATTAACGATTCTTTTGGGCAGATGCAAGTACCTTCGTAACATGATAACCTATCGCCCCCTAACCCCTGAAATGGCCGGCAAGCTGGCTCAGATTGACCGCTCGGAATCAATAGACAAGATCTATACCCTGAATGAAGGCGCCCTTTCTTCCGTTGAAATGCAATGTGAATGTTCCAGCTGGGATGCTGTGGCCTTAAAGGAGGTCCAGCAAAGATTCAGATCTGAACTGCAAAAAGGCGGTATGGGCATAGGTGCATTTAATGAAGATGCGCTGGTAGGTTTTGGTGTATTGGCGCATGCTTTTATCGGCGCTGTACAGGACCAGTTGCAGGTAGATCTCTTATATGTTTCCCGGAATTTCAGAAGGAAGGGCATTGGAAAAACCATCCTGCAAATGCTGAGTGAGGAAGCAAAGAAAAGAGGGGCAAAGGCCCTCTATATCTCTTCTACAGAAACAAAGTCCGCCGTTTCTTTTTATATGGGGAACGGGGCCGCGGTTACAGATGAAGTGGATAAGGTGCTTTTTGAAAAAGAACCTACGGATATTCACATGCTGAAGAAGCTGGAGTAACCCCGGGAGAGATCCCCCGGGGTTAGAACTACTTAGCTAACAACTGTATCAGTTGTTTGGCCACTAATTCTGAAGAGGCCGGATTCTGCCCGGTGATCAATAATCCATCTGTTACGGCATATGCCTGCCAATCTGCTCCTCTTTCATATTTGGCACCTTTCGAACGCAGCATATCTTCTAAAGAAAATGGCACTACTTTATCCAGTTTCACAGCTGCTTCTTCAGTGTTCGTAAAAGCCGTTACTTTTTTTCCCTTGATCAAAGCTTCTCCGTTTTGATCCTTTACATGTTGTAACGCAGCAGGGGCGTGACATACAAACGCAATAGGCTTATTATGCTGATAGAATGATCCGATCAGTTTTGCAGACTGTTTGTCTTCTGCCAGGTCCCACATGGGGCCATGGCCGCCCGGATAGAATACAGCATCGAAATCTTTCTGGTTTATTTTTGAAAGCGGAATAGTTTTGCTTAGCTTCTCCTGCAACTCTTTGTCTGCCTTAAATCTTTTAGTAGCGGGCGTACTGTTTTCAGGAAGATCGCTTTTAGGATCAATGGGGGGCTGGCCTCCTTTGGGAGATGCGATAGTTACTTCAATGCCCTGATCTGTTAATGCATAATAAGGGGTGGCAAATTCTTCCGTCCAGAAGCCGGTTTTTTCACCGGTATTGCCCAGCTGGTCATGGGAGGTTAATACAATAAGCACTTTTTTCTTCTCCTGTGCTTTGGCTGCATGGCCACCGGTTAAAGCGAGGCCTGCAAATAAAAGGTACTTCATACAATTTGTTTTAGAAGTACAAAGTTCAGTAACAGCCAACATCCGGCACAGGAGGTAGATCACCAATTTAATGTGACATAGATCACAAACGGCTGAGGGTTTCTCTCGATACACCCAGGTAGGCCGCAATTAGCTGTTTAGGCACTTTATTAAGGATGCCGGGGTATAACAGGAGCAATTGTTCATAACGTTCTTTGGCATTGCTGTTCAGCAGGGAAAGGATCCTTTGCTGCAAAGCAAGATATCCTTTATTGGCTTTTGTGAGAAAGAAATAGGCTACCTTATGCATTTCCAGGCATAACTTCTCACGGTCCTGCAGGGAGAGGCAATACAGCTCGCTGTCTTCCATGCAGTCCACATGAATGGTGGCTGGTGTTTCATTGGAATATGCGTGAAAGTCCGTGATCCACCAGTTCTCAAATCCGAATTGCAGGATATGTTCTTTACCATTATCGTCCGTATGATAAGATTTCAGGGAACCTTTTGCTACGAGGAAGCTATAGGGGACAGGAGAACCTTCCTGTACCACAAACTGGTGTTTTTTAAATTTCTTATAAGTGAAATGAGAGGCAATGTAGGCCGCCTCTTTTTCATCCAGGGGAATGATCTGTTTAAAATGTTCTATCAGGAAGTCAGACATAAATGGTTTTATATTACAAATTTAAACCCAGTGTAAAATTCCGTTATTTTCTTTAACTTTCTATTACTAAAACAATACATTATGGCCACATTTGTTATCACCCCAACCTCCAACGGACAATTTCGATTTACATTAAAAGCCGGTAATGGCGAAACCATTCTTAACAGTGAAACGTACACCGCAAAAGCCAATTGCCTGGCAGGCATCGAATCTGTACGGAATAATTCCCAGACAGATGAAAGGTATGAGAAGAAAACGGCTGCGGACGGAAGTCCTTACTTCGTATTGAAAGCAGCAAACAGCCAGGTGATAGGTACCAGCGAAACGTACAGCAGCACTTCCAACAGAGATGCAGGTATTGCATCTGTAAAAAAGAATGCGCCGGATGCGGATGTAGTTGAATAGTCTGCTTAACCTCAGCGAAATTAAAAGCCCGTAAGTTTTACTTACGGGCTTTTTTAGTGCTATGATCCTATATCCCTATATCTCTGAAGGCGCATTCCTATAGCACTCTTATAGCATTCCTATATCGTTTCGATATACCTATGTGCCTACAATGCTATAGGAATGCTATAGGAGCGATATAGCTGAGTGCTTCAATAACCGAACAATTGAACCGCCATTGTTGTTATAATAGCTTGAAAAACAATGTTATAACACCAAAACAATTCTTTTTATGGCAAAAGCGGACAATAATGTGCTGCTCAACAAACTATCCGGCAGTATCGGTAAACAGGTAACCATCAAACAAAGGGGCGGGAAAACGATTGTATCCAAAGCCCAGCAACCCAGGGAAAAAGCCGCAACGGGGAAACAGCTGGAGGCGCAGGACAAATTCACGGAGGCAACGGCCTATGCAAAAGGAGTATTGGCAGATCCGGATATGGCTGCTGTTTACCGTTCCGTGGCCCAGCCGGGGCAGAATGCCTATAATATTGCGATCAGGGATGCTTACAATCCCCCGGTGATAGAAAACATAGAAAAGGCCGGAAACGACATTATTGTCCGCGCTACAGATGATTTCAGGGTATACCGGGTGACTGTGGCGGTTTATGATGCGGAGGGCGTCATGCAGGAAGAAGGGAATGCCCTCATGGGCAGGAACGGGAAGGATTGGATGTATACTGCAGGCACTGAAGCACATCCAGGATACAGGGTGATGGCTGTGGCGGAAGACCTGCCGGGTAACCGCACAAACAGGGAAATAGTGTTAGCGTAGATTTTTTTCTATCTTTCTGCCAGATTAACGGAGGTATGAAGGCTGCTTTTCCCGATTCTTTTTCAATGAGTGCATTACGGCGCGGAGATGAGGCTACGTTTAACTGCTTGTTTTCCGAATACTACCCCGCCCTTTGTTTTTTCGCAGAAAAGCTATTGAAAGACCGCTTTGCCGCTGAAGAAGTTGTACAGGGCGTGATGCTGAAGGTATGGGAGAAACAGGCAGATTTTGATGCATTCCTCTCCCTGAAAGCATTTCTGTACATCAGCACCCGTAATGCCTGTCTCAATTACCTTGAAAAAATTCAGCGCCAGCGCAAACACGAACATGCGCTGGAACTTGCTGCGCCCATATCAGAAGAAGTGACCCTCAGCACGATCTTCAAAGCAGAAGCCATGCGCGAAATATATGGCGCTATTGAACAGCTCCCCGAAAAATACCGCCTGATCATGGAACTGGCCTATAAAGAGGAATTGAAAAATGCCGAGATCGCCGAGCGGCTGAGCATCCCCATCGGTACCGTCAACAAACAAAAGATGCGTGCCCTGAAATCCTTGCGGAAGCTGCTTTCCCCTAAATCTTTCAATTTCCTGTTAAGTTTTTTTTAAAATAATTGGTCCCGGTTGTCCCATTTTGTATTTGGGTGCTGTTTTTATTTAAGTACATGGAAGATCAGCAATTACATACTACTTTCAGGATGACGGGTTTACTGGCCGGTTATCTCCGCAATACGCTCAGCGATGCAGAGCGGCTTGAACTGGAGCAGTGGCTTGCTGCCCATGAAAGTAACCGTGCGATCCTGGAAGAACTGATCAATGAAGAAAAGGCTGCGGAAGAATGGCGTAAGCTGGCTTATTACCGGGAAAGAACGGAAAAAGCCCGCAAAGAGTTAGCCGCTGAAGTAGCAAAACGTAAAGCTTTCCGTATAAGGCGCCTGTTTTTTTACAGGGCCGCAGGTGTATTGCTCTTAGTACTGGCAGCCGCAGCTGCGATCTGGCAAACGCAGTTCCGCAAACCGGATCATATCACCACAGCAGAATATGCTGAAAATGTTTTGCCCGGCAGCCAGAAAGCACAGCTGGTATTATCCAATGGTAATAGCATGGAGCTCAATACCGGCAGCGATACTTCCTTTATGCAGGGCGCATCTGTAAAGGTGCAGCAGCAACAGGGATTGCTGGCGTATGAAGATATTAATAACAACTACGAAGAGATACAATTTCATCAGCTGATCACACCCAAAGGAGGAGAGTATCATTTGCTGCTGGAAGATGGTACGCACGTTTGGATGAATGCCGCATCGTCCATCCGCTTCCCTACCCGTTTTACAGGAACGGAAAGAAGGGTGCAGCTCAGCGGCGAAGCCTATTTTGAAGTGGCTAAAGACGCAAAGAAACCTTTTATTGTAGATATCAACCAACATACTTCCATCCAGGTATTGGGAACCCGTTTCAATGTAAATGCATACACAGACGAAGAGAAGATCCACACTACATTGTTGGAAGGTGCTGTAGCGGTAAATTCCGGCAGCTTTGGCAGAGCAATTGCTCCAGGGCAACGGGCTGTTACTGATCATGATGGAAATAAGGCCATTATTGTTGAACCCGCAGATACGATACGCGCCGTAGCCTGGAAGAACGGTGTATTTGATTTCAATGACACCAAGCTGTCTGAAGTCATGCGCCAGGTATCCAGGTGGTACAACATCGATATTGTTTATGAAAAAAGTATTCCGGATATAAAGGTTTGGGGCAGGATGGAAAGGAACCAGAATCTGCAACAGCTGATAACGATCCTCAACGGTATGGACGTGAGAGTAAAACTGGAGAGTATCAACAAGCTGATCGTGTTACAATAGCAACAATCTAAAAAAGTAAAAAGTATGCGGACGCATGTATCATGGGCCATTCCTGGCTCGTGAGCGGAAGTGCGCCTTATTTATTCATTTACCAACCAAGATCAACTACTGACTATGCGACTAATTGCCTTAATGCTATTTGCATGCGCAACGCTCCTTTGCGGCAAGGCGGCTGGACAAACGATCACCTATGCCGGTACAAAAGTACCCCTGCAGGACGTCCTGACCGAAGTGCAAAAACAGACGAAGTACCTCGTTATGAGCAACAGCCAACTCATTAAAGAAGCACCGCCTGTTACCATCAGCGCAAAGAGCATGCCTTTGGAATCTTTTCTCAATGAACTGTTCAAAGGCCCTCATCTTGATTATGCCATTGAGAACCGTACCATTATTATCCGGCGAAAGAGAGCTGTTACCATGGCTATCCCGCGTGCGCCGGCAGATACCACCCGCGAGGGAACGAAAGTAATTGTGGGGGTAGTAACGGATAGTTCCGGGCAACCATTGCCGGGTGTAAGTATCCGCATCCTGGGACGTTCCGGGGGGACTACCACCAACCAGGCCGGGCAGTTCAGTATCAAAGCAGATAATGATGCGGTATTGAGTGCATCCTATATTGGTTACAGGGCTGTAACGATGAGAGTGCCGGCAATTGCAAGCACAGGTGCCATCAAAATGAGCGCCGCCTCCAACGACCTCAGTACGATATCCGTGGTGAGTAACGGTTTTCAGAACAGAAGGCAGATCGCTTCCGTAGGTTCCATCAGTACGGTTACGGCTAAAGACCTGGAGAATTCAGGTATCACCACTTTTGATAAAGCCCTGGCTGGTAAAATGCCGGGTGTATATGTACGCAGTGTTTCAGGCCGCCCCGGTGAAACAGGGCAGATCATTATCCGTGGTGTGAACACCTTAACGGGAAATGTGAATCCGCTGTATATACTGGATGGTATGCCTTTGCAGGGAGATGAAGTATCCGGCGGCATGAACAGCCTGATCACAAACGGTATCGGTAATATACCTCCTGAAAATATAGAAAGCATCACTATCCTCAAAGACGCCACGGCTGCCTCGATCTATGGATCGAGGGCGGCCAACGGTGTTATTGTGATCACTACCAAGAATGGTAAAATGGGCAGTGATTACATTAATTACACCGGCAAACTGGGCGTAACCATGCGCCCCGAGAATGGATTCAATTTTATGAACTCCAAAGAAAAGGTGGCGTTTGAAAGAGGACTGCGGGATGATTATTATCCACCTTACGAATCCGGAGGCCGTGTGATACAACTGCTGAGCCTTGCAGATAAAGGCGCTATCACTTATGATGAAGCAGAAAGGCAGATCGCTTTACTGGAGCAGACCAATACAGACTGGATCAAACAACTCTACAGAGTGGCCAACAGCCAGTCGCACAACATCAGCTTCAGCGGCGGGAATACCAAAACAACTTATTACGCAGGTTTTAACTTCCAGGACTCAAAAGGCAGCCTGATTGAAAATAAATTCCAGACAGGTGGCTTCAATATGAAGCTCTCCCGTTTTGTAACGAATAAATTACTCTTCAGGGTAAATCTTTACACCACACTTAAAAAGAATGTGGAAGGACAGGCAGGCGTGGATCCTTTCAAATATGCGGTATTTGCCAATCCTTATGAGAAACCTTATAATGCGGATGGCACCTACGCTTCAGATCTTACCTATCGTGCCATTCCTTATGATGTGGGAAGTAATTCCGCGCTGTATTATAATACCTTCAATATTATCCGTGAGTTGCGTGAAAACAGGTTGACGAACACTTATGGAAATATCAGGGCACAATTTACCGTAGAGTATGATTTCCTCAAACACTTTAAATACACCGGAAATGTAGCAGGCTCTTATACTTCCGTGCAGGATAAAGATGAGTCCTTTGGCGGCACTTATCGTTCATGGGCCAATAACTGGCTTAACCAAACCTCCACTGCCGGTGGTGTATTGCCTGAACATAACAGGGGATACCTCCAGGAAGGCTCCGGAAGAACATTGGATTATACCATTCGTAATACCATAGAGTATACGAATACATTTGCCGCGAAACATTTTGTGCAGGCTTTCTTCGCCAATGAATTCGGCGCTGTGCAGAATGATAAGTTCTCCCATTTCAATCCCATTTATTTACAACAATATGGCATTGCCGGCTATCCCAGCTGGGACCTGATACCGGATAACCGTTTCATCAACCTGCAACTGGCCAGGTTAGGCAGCACCTATACCCGCGAAAACAGGAGTGCTTCCTTCATTGGTTCCATGGCTTATGTATATGATAACCGTTATGTACTGAATGCCAATGTGCGGTATGATGGTGTGGATATCATTGGATCGGAAAACCAGTTCTCTCCTTTATGGTCTGCCGGTGTGAAATGGAATGCGCATAGCGAAAGTTTCCTGAAAGATTATGCTTCCACTATCAGCAGGCTGGTACTGTCAGTAGGATATGGCTACAGGGGAAGTATCAACAGGAGTGTATATCCTTTCCATACTTACACCCTGGGAACAGCAGTATATGCCAACATTCCCTTAGCTACTGAATTCCAATATGGTAACCCGGTGATCAAATGGGAAAAGAAAAGAGAAACCAACCTTGGATTGGAACTGTCCCTGTTCAATGGAAGGATCAATACAGACTGGCGTTATTTTACGGAAGAAGTAATGGACCTGCTGGACAATACCAGAACACCTCCTTCTGTGGGAAGGCCATCTGCCATGGTGAACGTGGGTAATCTTACGAACAAAGGGCTGGAATTGAACCTTCGTGTAGAAGCCATTAAAACAAAAGATTTCCTCTGGGAAGTAGGTGGTAATATCACAACGGTGAAAAATAACCTGAGCAACGTATTTGAGAAAGAAGTGCCCACATTAGGAAATAACTATACCGCCAATATACAGGGGTATCCTGTGAACAGCTGGTTCGGCTACAAGTTCTCACATGTAGACCCCGTAACAGGAGGGCTCATTGTGCTGGCACAAAAAAGGAATTCAAAACTGGTAGGAGGAAAAGTTGAAACTACTTATGCTGATGCGGAAATAGACCTGAGCAGGATCAGTGCGGCTGACCTTACTGCATTATACAGGCCCTACTACCTGGGACATAGCGATCCGGAATTATATGGAGGTTTCAATACAAGAGTGACTTACAAAACAATAGAGCTTACTGCCAACTTCGTGTATGCAGATGGCAATGAGATCGTCAGTTTCCGCGACAGAAGGGAAGGCCCGAGTGGTGCTACAAGTGATATCATAGCCAGCCGTACTAACAGGTTAAAGGATAATCTTTATCGCTGGAGGCAGGCCGGAGATATTACAGATATTCCCATTTACAGAACAGCGCTTTCCAACTATACCCAGTATCTTATTTCCACGGATGTTGAAAGCGGCGCTTATCTGAAATGCACAGAGCTTTCCCTGTCCTGGAGAGCGCCCCGCCAACTGCTGGCCAGAACAGCCATGAAAACATTAAAGGCCACGCTAGTGGCAAACAATGTGCTGGCTTTGAGTCCTTATAGTGGAACGGATGCGGAAACAAAAACGCCGTTCGGATATCCTAATACCAGGATGTATACACTGTCATTAACCGTTGGATTTTAAACTTTTTTGTTATGAGGCATAACATCATTATATTCTTTTTAATAGCAGCACTCACTACTTCGTGGAGCTGCAAGCAATTCCTGGACCTTCCCGCAAAAAATCAGCGTACCGTTACCACGGTAGATGATGTGAAAACATTGCTGGCATCTTACCTAAGGGGAGTGGCAGAGCTGCGTGTAAAACCTTTGTATGGTAATGTGATGTGCCTGGCTCCAGCCAGTGGCACACTGATGTTTGAAGCATATTCAGATAATATCGATTTTGAGCTGGCTGTACCGCAAACCTATCTGAAACCTAATAATAATCACCTTAAAGTAGAACAGGGGTATGCGGACCTTTTGCTGTGGAATGATTTTAATACACCCGGCTTAATCTGGAACCAGCATTATTCAATCGTTGGTTTTCTGAATAGCCTCATTGATCAGATGGAAGAGATTGAAGCCACCCCGCAGCAACAGGATCAGCTGTTGGGGGAAATGTACGTACACCGTGCTTACTACCTGTTTAAGCTGCTGGAATATTTTGCGCCCTATAATAAAGGAGAGCTGGGTATCCCGGTATATCTGCATACAGGAGAGGGGGTATTGGGAATTGAAATGCCCAGGAGAACACAGGCAGAAGTTTATAAGATCATTCTCGATGATCTGAAGATGGCGGAGACCATGATCAAAAGAACGGCACCGGTTGCAGGTTTCAGTGTTTTTTATAATAACCGTTACATTCATCACCTGATGGCGCAGGTATATTGGTTCAAAGCAGAATCTCCTGCAAAGGAAACATCGGATTATGAGCAGGTAAAAACACATGCAGCCATTGCGGCAGAAAACACGGAAGCCTTTATCCCTACTACTGTTACAGGTATGATCAATGCCTATGGCGCCAAAGATCCTAACTATCCTGCCTTATGCCAGGAGAATAATTTGCAGGGAGCTTTTGGTGTAATATATGGCTCTAATTTCCAGTATCTCCTTCCCGGTACCTATGGTCCGGAGAATATTCCGCTGAGCGCAGAGTTTGCCGCACTTTTCAAACCCGGCGATGTGCGTATCGGTGCTATCTTCAATGCTGATCCTGCACGCGCAGGTGGTAAGGTAGGTACAGCCGGTAAAACATTGAACTGGGGATGGCCTTCCGATGGAACAGCTACCGGTTCACTCAAACGTGGTAATGCCTGCTTCTTTAAACCGGAAGAAGCATTCCTGATGCTGGCGGAAGCGCAATTCAGGCTGAATAGCACTGGCGAAGCCATCACCACGCTCAACAAATTCAAAGCCTTCAGAAATGCAGGAACTGCAGACGGCCTGGCCGGCGATGCTTTGTTGCAGGAGATCATAGATGAACGCAGGAAAGAATTCTTTGGTGATAACGATAAACGCTGGCTGGACCTGAAACGTTTCGGTAAGAAAACCATTACCCGCAAACTCTTCTTCCTCAACAAGAGTTATGAGTTTACGGTAGCGCCTAACGATTACCGTTATGCCTTACCTATTCCTTTAACGGAAGTGCAGGAGAACAAGGACCTTATACCAAATGAAGGTTGGATAGCCATTGAGTACTAATCATTAAATGCAAATTATGAACAAGCTATTAATAGGGCTCATCTGCTTATTGTCACTGGCACAGGCCGGTTGTGAAAAAGATGGATTCGCCTACAAATTATACGAGCCAACAATAGACGATGTGGATTCCATCTACCTCTCTGCTACAGATAAAATGATGATCGCAGACGGTCAGGCTACCCTGAACTTTATAGTGGAAGCCTATCGTACAGTGCGTCTGCCCTCTGGTAAGGATAGCCTGGAGTTTATCGACTACCGTAAATTACCAGCCGGTTCTTTGAAAATAATAGAGGAGAGGTCCGGCAAAGAAGTAGGATTGAGTTATTCCACTACTACCATCCCTTTCGATACCGTGAAGTTCCATGCAGAGATCGGAACAATGAAGTCCGCCACCAAACCTGTGGCCTTAAGGGCCAAACCGGCTGATCCTGCTAAAGTATATGTAGATGTGATCTTCCATGTATGGGAGCTGAACACAACACATTCCAGCTACGATGTATCCTCTTACCAACCGGTGAAGCTGGCACAATTGCAGGAAGGCATCGCTTATATGAACAGCGTTATCAATAACCAGGTAGGCAAAAGTCCTAACGGTGCTAAGGCGAATATTGAATTCCGGCTGGCCACAAAGAACCAGGCAGGCCAAACCTTACCCGAACCAGGTTTTAACAGAATTATATATAGCGACAATGTGAAAGTGAACCCGTTGGCCACTATTTTTAACGTATCGGATTTCATTGCGTTCATCAATGCGAATAAAGCCACTACTATCTGGAACCCGAAGCAGTACCTGAATGTACAGGTAATACCTTCCGGTGCCAACAATGCCATGGGTACAGTATATCCTGCTAAACAACTGGCTCCGCAGCCCGGCCAGCAGGCTATCCTGGGAGTAGCAGGTACTGCAGTCAATGAGGATGATTTTATCCTGGACTATGCCAACGCCTGTGTCGGATTTCCACGCACCATGCTCTTCCCGGGTATTGAACGGAAGATAGAAATGTTCCGCTTCATAGGTACATTCTATGGATTGTATACGCCTTCGTATTCTGCCTCCCGCCTTTACTCCGATCTGTGTTACGATACCCGTAAGTTCGATGGGCAGGATAAACGTAACAGTTATTCCTTTGCATTAAAAGTGGGCCTGGACAATGAGAAATATGTTGCAGACAATGCGATGGACGACAGCCGGTATCCTACTTTACTCAATTCCATCACAGCGGACCAGGTGGCCCGTATGCGTGCAGTAATGGCACGCTGCCCTGGAAGAATGAATGCTAAAAATCAGTAAAACCATACATCATGAAGAAAATAATGTTGTTAGCAGCTGCAGGAATGTTTTCCTCCATACTGCACGCCCAGGAGGCCTTTACGCTGAATGGAAAAATAGATGACCTGGGAGAACCCGCCAAGGTAATATTATTGTATGCTTTCGATGGAAAGAGAGTAACAGATACCGCAGAGCTGAAAGCAGGCGCCTTTAGTTTTTCAGGCAAGATCAACAAACCGGTACAGGCAGTGATCACTGTTATGAAAGGCAGTGCCAACCCACGCATGAATTTTGGGATGGGATATGGTGGTGAGATTATCGGTCGTGATGGCTGCTCTTTCTACCTGGATAAAGGGAACATTACCCTGACCGGTAAAACCATCAAAGAATCCGATATCAAAGGCTCTGCAGCACAGGACGATTATGCGGTATTGCAGAAAGCCCGTAAACCTGTTGTGGATAAACTCACTGCTATCAGCGATGAGATGAAAAAGTATGCTACAGACAGAGAGGGTGAAGCGTATAAAAACCTGTATGCAAAACTTATTGCTACCATGAAAGAGAACGGACCGGTTGACAATGCGTTCGTGCTCTCACACCCCAATAGCTGGGTAAGCTTTAACGTAGTAACCGGCAAAAGCATTATCAGCAATCCAAAGGAAACGGAGGAGCAGTATAAAAAACTCAATGCTGCATTACGCAATACCAAAGACGGAAAAGAGTTTGAAGAAAGACTGAAAATTGCCTACACTACCGCTATCGGTGCTACAGCACCTGATTTTGCACAGAACAATACAGAAGGTGTACCGGTTTCCCTGGCATCCCTGAAAGGTAAATATGTGCTGATCGATTTCTGGGCCAGCTGGTGTGGTCCCTGCCGTGCAGAGAACCCTAACGTGAAACTGGCCTATGATAAGTTCAAAGGTAAAAACTTTGAGATCCTGGCCGTTTCCCTCGATGATAAAAAAGATGCATGGATCAAAGCCATTGCGGATGATGGTTTGCCTTGGTTGCATGTAAGTGACCTGCAAGGCTGGAAGAACGTGGTAGCGCAACTGTACAATGTACGTGCCGTTCCACAGAACTGGCTGATAGACCCCAATGGTAAGATCATTGCAGCTAACATGCGTGGGAAAGAACTGGAAGAACGTTTGGCCAAAGAGTTACACTAAAACAATTTTATACAATGAAGAAATTATTTGCATTGTTGCTGCTGCCATCCTTTGCATTTGCACAGGAGGTGGTGATCAAAGGAAAGTTTTCCGGAGATACCAAAGGGAATAATAAAGTATACATCTACGGCACTAACGTAAAGAACGATTCTGCAGTGATGGTGGATGGTAACTTTGAATTCAAATTACCATTCGAAAAACCTTTCCTTCCGCTATTTTACACGGAGTACGACAGGAACGTAAAACGTATGTACTCCCCTTTCCCCGTATTGGTGGAACAACCCGGCGAGATCATCCTTTCTGAGGGAGACATCACCAAAGGCATGGGTAGTTTTACCGTATCCGGCCTGAAATCCGCAGCGGAATACAACGAACTGCGCCAGCAACAAACAGCGGTGTATAAAAAAGTAAATGACCAGATCGCTGCTAAGTTCGGCCCTACCTGGTACGACAAGAAGAACCCGAAATCCGCAGAGATCAATGAGGAGAGAGAAAAGCTGACTGCTGCGGAAATATCAGGCGTATTACATGCATTCATCAAATCGCACCCTGATTCTTATGCTTCTTCGCTGGCATTAAGTTCTGCCCGCTCTACCCTGAAAACGGAGGATATGGAGAAGCTGTACAAACTACTTTCTCCAAAAGCAAAACAAACAGAAGAAGCAAAGAATGTAGCAGATTACCTGAACGGCCTGAAAAACTCCGCTATCGGCAGCACAGTAAAGGACTTCACTTTAACCACACCGGACGAGCAATTGTTCAGCTTCAGCTCCCTGAAAGGCAAATACGTAATGATCGATTTCTGGGCCAGCTGGTGCGGGCCCTGCAAACAATCCTTCCCGCATATGAAGGAAGTATACGCCAAATACAAGAGCGATAAATTTGAGATCTACAGCATCTCCATCGACAAGGATAAGGCGGCATGGCTGAAGGGACTGAAAGAACAAGACCTTCCCTGGTTGCAGACCCTGGATACCAGGAATATTTCCCAAAGCGGCTTTGCCGTAACGGGTGTGCCTACTACTTTCCTGATCGATCCCAAAGGAAAGATCCTGATGAAGGAAGTTGGGTTTGAGCCGGGAGGGAATAGTCCCCTGGAGAAAAAGCTGGTAGAGCTGTTCGGAGCGAAGTGATAAATAAATAATTCTGAACTATCCGGAATTTCCGGATAGTTCAGAATTAAGCTATTAGAATAATGCGTCCATAGTGATCTGTGTTTGAATTAGCCCCGGAAAGGTTTTTATATTTTTTACCCCGTATGTGGTTATCATTGTAAGAAATAGGGATTTTTTTGTTTTCGTATTATCTCTGAAAACAGTCAACTTATTTTCCAGTTCTTTTGCATATCCTTTCGGAATTTCATATTCACTGATAGAAAACTTGATTTCACATAGATTGATACACATATCCTGTCTGTCAATTAATAGATCTATCTGGATTCCTTGTTGGCCCCTCAAAGGCTTGTTGCGCCACATAGATGATTCGGTATGCACCCCACTGATACCAAGCGCTTTCTTTAACTGATCAGTATGTTTCATACAAATGCTTTCAAATGCTATTCCGCTCCAGCTTTTCCATGAACTACCAGTTGAAAACTGCATCCAGCTACCCGGACCTTTGAATTTGCTGTTTTCTATAAATTTCACATAGAAGAGTGAATACTCATCCGTCAGCTTATAAATGATATCCTTAGCGGTTTTATCAAATGGAATGTATGCCGAAATAAATCCGGATTCAGTAAGTTCTGCAAGTAATTGGGTAGTACCTCCACCAGAAGTTAATTTGCAGGTTTCGATGATCTCATTCCGGGTAAGCCCTGCTCCCTTCTTTGCAAGAGCCCGTATTACTTCCATGTGATAGGAGGCATCATCAAAAAGTGAATGAAACAGATGTTTAAACTCGTCATGCAGCAAACCATCTTTTGTAAAGCATATCCGGTCAATCACCTGAGAGGCACTTTGTCCACTTTCAACTTCTTTAAGATATTGCGGTACACCTCCCATCGCCATATACAGTTGTAAGATCTGATATCTGTCGAGATTGATTTTTCTTTCCTTTAGAAAAGCGGCAGTTTCTCCAATAGTAAAAGGTAATAACCGTATTCTCCTTGTCACCCTGTTGTACAACCCTCCTCTGTTATTTATGACCTTTTGTATCATCCAGGCAGCGGCTGATCCACAAATAATAACGATCAGATTATTTTGCTTGGAGGCCCAGGTGTTCCAAAAGTTTTCAAAGGCCTGCATGAAGCCTGAACGGGGGGTGTGTATCCAGGGAAATTCATCAAGAAAAATAACACGCCTTTTTTTCTTAATCAATGGTGTAATATAATCTGTCAACATCCTGAATGCTTGTATCCAACTTGCCGGCTTTGCTAAAGGAAGACTCCCTGCAGCTTTGGTTAATGCATCGCTGAAGTTTTCCAATTGTTGATCTAAAGAAGCATTGTGTATACCTGAGAATTCAAATGCCAATTGTTTGTGGAAGAAGTTACGGATCAGGAAGGTTTTGCCTACCCTCCGCCGTCCATATATAGCTACAAGTTCTGCTTCTCCGGATCTTTCAATCCTTGATAAAAGAGTCTTTTCCTGCTCCCTGCCTATGATTGATTCCATATTCTGAGGTTTTTAATCTAATTGTTTTGGCAGATTATAGATGTTTATATCTTGCCGAAACTAACATAAAAATAGTACATTTGGCGGATTATAGATCAGCCGAAAAATGATTGAGGAAGATTTTTCTATCTTTATACCTCCAGATGGAGGAGCTGTTATATAAAGACAAAGAACTGTTCAGGGGAATTGCCGATGGAGACGAGGTCGCCTTCACGCAGATCTTTCATGAATATAATGCCCGTCTTTTTCCCTTCGTCTGCAAGATCAGCAAGTCAGAAATGGTAGCGGAAGAGATTGTGCAGGAAGTGTTCCTCCGCCTCTGGGTGAACAGGGAAGAGGTAGCTCAAATGGAACATCCCGTAGGCTGGCTTTACCGTGTGGCATCTAATCTCTCCATTTCCTATCTCCGCCAGCTGGCAGGTCATGAAAAGAAAATGCAGCAGCTGGGCGGAACACAGGAACTCTCTGCAAATAATGTCACCGATTCTTTGGGCGCAAAGGAGATCCAGGAGCTGATCAACAAAGCCATTGCGCAATTACCTCCCAGGCGCCAGCAAATTTACCAACTCAGCAGGCAAACGGGCCTGAGCCATAAAGAAATAGCGGGAAAGTTAGGCCTGTCGCAGAATACCGTCAAAGACCAGCTTGTTATATCATTGAAATTTATCAAAGGATACATCCGCAAAGAAACCGGCATCTCTATTTCCATCCTTGTCATGCTTTTTAACCGCTGAAATTTTTTTTCCGGGGGAACAGTCCTTCCCCCTTTTTACTGCGTTTTATATTAAAGGGGTTTCTACGTGAAGCGAGAACAGATCCAATATTTACTGCAACAACACCTGGATGGCACCATCACGGAGAGCGAATCGGCCCTCCTGGCGGATGCATTGCTGGAACAGGAAGGAACGGAAGCGTTAGAACTGGCATTACAGGAAATGGCCATGGGCAGCGAAAAAGATCCTTCTTACAAAAAAGAACACTGGGAGGATATGATCTCCGGCATTCTCAGTACCTCCGCTTCCACAAAGAAACGACTATTACCCATCCGCTTCCTGCAATTTGCGGCGGCAGCTATGGTATTGGGTATTATCGCTACAGGGCTGTATTTCTGGAACAGGACCGGTGAAAAATCCACTGTAGACACTTATGCCAAAAACGATGTAGCACCCGGTGGCAACAAGGCCGTGCTGATTTTAGGAGATGGTTCCCGCGTTGCTTTGGACAGTTCCGGCAACCAGGTACTCCGCCAGGGTACCATTGCCATTCATCAGCAGGGAGGGCAGTTACAATACGACCAACAGGGAACGGAAACTTCCGTTAGCTATAATACCCTTTCTACGCCAAGAGGCGGCCAGTTCCAGATCATTTTGCCGGATGGTACCAAAGTATGGTTGAACGCAGCCAGCTCTTTGAGGTATCCTACTGCTTTTACAGGAGGTGAGCGGAAAGTAGAAATTACCGGGGAGGCTTATTTTGAAGTAGTGAAGAATGCAGCCATGCCTTTCAGGGTAAAGATCAGCAAAGAAGCTACGGTAGAAGTGCTGGGCACCCATTTCAATATTAATGCCTATGCAGACGAAGCTGCTGTCAGGACTACATTGCTGGAGGGTAAGATCAAAGTGATGGATGTGGTATTGAACCCCGGAGAACAGGCGCAAATAACAACAGGCATACAAATAAACAGACATGTAGATACCAGCGCCGTGATGGCATGGCGGTATGGCTTATTCAATTTCGAAGGACAGAACCTGAAGGAAGTAATGCGCCAGCTTTCCAGGTGGTACGATATAGAAGTTATATATGAAGGAACAGTACCAGATATCGTATTCGGGGGTAAAATGCTGCGGAACATCAACCTGAGCCAACTATTAAAAGTATTGGAAGACGCGGAAGTGCACTTCACACTGGAAGAGGGCAGGAAGCTGATTATTAGTAACCAATAAAAAGAGATGCCGCAAATAAAAACCGGAAGTGATTGGACCCACTTCCGGCGGAAAGTTGTGGTCAATCAAAAATTTTTCAAGCTGAGAATTTTCTTATCAACCAAACCAAATGCAATTTATGCAAAAATCTATTTGCTATGGCCACCCGTTTTGGTGGAAGCATCTTCACATTACCAAAATCTTGTTAGTAATGAAGCTAACGTTCCTCTTCCTCACAGTGGCCTTCCTGAGTGTACATGCATCAGGGGTTTCGCAGACTGTGTCCCTTTCCGGCAAGGACCTGCCTTTGAAGAAGATCTTTTCTTCCATCGAAAAACAGACCGGATATGTTGTTTTCTATAACAGGGAGCTGCTGGAAAACGCGCATCCTGTTACGGTAGATGTCAATAAAATGCCGCTGTCCACCTTCCTGGAGATCACTTTCAGGGACCAACCATTAAATTACCGCATTACGGACAAGATGATCACCTTGTTCCGCAAACAGGAAATACCGCAGCCTTTTAAGATAGAAACGGTGTTCATGGAATTCACGGGCCAGGTGGTGAACAGCAATACCGGGGTGCCGGTAGCTTCTGCTTCCGTGAAAGTAAAAGGTGCAGGAACAGGCACTATCACAGATGCTAAAGGTAATTTCAGGATAGAAGTAGAGCCGGGTGTTATACTTGAGATCTCTTCCCTGGGGTATGAAACCAAAGAAATTAAGATAAACAGGAATGAAACAACCATGATCATTCCCTTAGCAGAGAAAGCTGCGAAACTGAATGAAACAGTGGTAACCGCTTTTGGGATTGAAAAGAGTTCCAAAGAGATAGGGTATAGTGTAGCCAAAGTAAGTGGCGAGGATATCAACCGCGCTAACTCCGGTAACCTGCTGACAGGTCTGGCAGGGAAAGTATCCGGATTGAACATCGCTATCCAGAGTGCGGACATGAACCCGCAGATGCGTGTATTGCTTCGTGGTATCCGTTCTTTTGGTGAAACCAGTAATAACCAACCTCTGTTCATCATGAACGGCACACCGCTCAGCTTTGGTTCTGATCAGGCGTCCGCCAGCCTGGTGATGGATTTTATCAATAACATCAATCCTGCGGATATTGAAGATGTAACGGTGTTGAAAGGTGCAAACGGTACTGCGTTGTATGGCCCGGAAGGAGTGAATGGGGTGATCATTATCACCACCAAGAAAGGGCAGAAGGGAAAACCGGCATTCAATTACCGGAATAGTGTTTCCTTTCAGCGGATGGACTTCCGGAATGACCTCAGCAGACAAAGATCATTTGGTACCGGAACCGGTAATGTAGATGCAAATGGAAAGGGTATTTACAGCCCTATAAACAATAACGGCTGGGGCCCTGCCTATAACGGACAGCTGGTATCCATTGGCCGGCCGGATGAAAACGGCGATATGCAACAGGTTACCTATTCAGATAAAAAAGATGCCCGCCGTTTTTTCAAGGTGGGACAAACTATACAGAACAACCTGTCTTTATCACAGTCAGATGCGAACTCTGATTTTTACCTGGGATTAAATCATACTACCCAGAAAGGTATGATCCCGGGCGATAAACAAAACGCCCTCACCCTTTTCTTCAGTGGCGGCAGGAAGCTGGGCAAGCTGAATGTTCAGCTGAATATGAACTATACCCGCAATGTTTATGATACCGGCCCGGAATTCGCATCACTGTTGAGTACACCTACTTTTATCCCTTTGCTGAGTTACAAAGATTATAAGAACGATAAATGGTCTGACAACAATCACTACTGGTATGACACGGATCTGATGAGTCCCTACCAGTTAGCTGCAGAGGCCAGGAGTAATTCCACCAGCAATTCCATAGTGGCAGGTTTGGTATTAAGCCTGAAAGTATTGCCCTGGTTAACCATCACTGAGAAACCTGGTATTGTATACAACGGCATTATTGAAAGGAACACCCGTCAGCCGATCATCTTTTCTGATTTCGCCTTATTGTACGGCGGGCCTGAAAGGTACCGCAACAAACTGGCCTGGTTGAAGGAAGAATCCAGGTTGGCTACCAGCCTGAATAACGATCTGTTAATTACAGCATTGACCAAAGCAGGGTATTTTAATTTCAGAACAACTTTCGGTTCTTCCATCCGGGAAAGCTTTACGAAAGAACTCACCGGTTCCGGTAACCCTGTTGTACCGGTATTTAACCTGGCTTTTTCCAGGGATCCCGCCTCCGGTAGTGAGAAATCGCTGTTGAGCCGTTTTTATTCCTTCTTTGGTACTTCCGGCATTGGATATAAGGACCGTGTTTTTGTAGAACTGATGGCCCGGAACGATTGGGATTCCAAACGCGCGAGGGTTGGAAGAGGCAAAGATCTGTACGTAGGTGCCAATACCTCTGTTATACTGAATGAAGTGATCCCTGCTCTCGGAAACCTGAAATGGTTATCCCGTCTGCAATTGCGCGCAGCAGTGAATGGTACTGCCAATATGAATATCGAACCTTATCAGTCCGAAAGAACTTTAGAACTGGCTTATGGAACTGGTTTCCCTTATGCCGGCGCTACAGATGATGGTGTATTAAGTTATGGGTTCATGGGTGGTAACCCAAATCCTTACCTGAAACCGGAAAAGATATTGACACAGGAATACGGCGCTTCTTTCAATCTCTGGAAAGATCGCGTGTTACTGGATGTATCTTATTATACCCAGCGTAATAACGGTGTGATCATGAAAGTAGCCATCCCATGGTTAAGCAGTGGCAGCACCATAGATAACCTGGGCATATTGCGCAATTACGGTTGGGAAATGGACCTTAAGCTGAACCCGGTCTTCAAACTAAAGAATAGCCTTACCCTTACTGCGGACGTACGACTGGCGATGAACAATAACAAAGTATTATCCATCAGCGAGGTTTACGAAGGTGTTTTCCCTTTGAAAAAACCATATTGGGGAAGCATGTATGGCATCATGGCCCGCACAGGTCAAACTGCATTTGAATACCAGGTGTATGACTGGAAGCGTGATCCGCAAGGAAGGGTGATTGTAGATAAAGCAACTGGTATGCCGGATACAGATACGGAAAAAGCGATGTTCAATGGTAAAACATTGCCGAAGTTTACGGGCGGATTAAATTTCAACCTCTCCTGGAAAGGTTTATCCCTTGCTGTTCTCGGAGAATTCAACCAGGGTGCCATGCATTATTTTGAACATGGTGCTGCAGAGACACAAAGCGGCATGCACGTGATGACCACCTACAATAACCGCGAGCCGTTCATCTTCCCTAATTCAGTGTATGAAGATGGTACACCCGGCAAATACCTGGAAAATACTTCCGTTTACGTGAGTAATACCAACCAGGAGCTTTACAACCACTATATGAATACCAGTACGCTGTATCTCGTGAAAGCAGACTTCCTGAAAATACGCGAGATCGTGATAGGGTATGAGCGGTTCTTCAGATCAAAGTTCGTAAAGAAAGTGAACCTGAGTGTGTACGGCAGGAATATCTTCAACTACTACGCAAAGGACAATGTATACGGCGATCCGCAATTGATAAAAGGTCCGGGCAGCAGAGGATACAGAACCATTCCTGATAACCTCACGGGTTCTTCTTCTGGTGTTTCTACTGTGCCTGGTATTGCACAGTATGGTGTTATTACCACTTTTAGTTTTTAATAAAATGAATGTTATGCGTAAACAATATAAACTACTATTTACGGCTCTTGTGCTCTTATTGGCGGGTTGTAAAAAAGGATGGATCGATATCAACTATAACCCGTTGCAGCTAACGGAGAATAATTCCACACCTGACCTTATTCTGCCGAACCTGCTTATCAGGAGCCAGGCGACCGTTGCAGACGATTGGCTGCAAAGCCTGATGGGCTACTGGGCTTATGGGGAGTATCCTACCGGTTCACCGCAAAATACCTATTATCCGCTGGACCATCAGTTCCTGGGTTCGTCCACACCTGATATCAATATCTTCCTGTTCGAACAAAATGCACTGCGGCATGAGCAGCCCTATTATGTAGGTATTGCAAAAGTGTTGAAGGCACTACAATGGAGCAAGGCTGTTGATATCAGTAACAACATCCCTTACGGTGATGTAGGGAAAGTGGAAATAAGAAAACCCCGTTATGATGAAGGCCGGGTGATCTATGAAGGCCTGATAAAAGAACTGGATGCCGCTATTACGCTCATCAAAGGAGCACCTCAGGATAAGGCGCTTCGTATTGGCATTGCAGACATTATGTTCAAAGGCGATAAAGCCATGTGGGTGAAATTCATTAACACCCTCAAATTGCGCCTGCTGATGCATCAGGCCTGCAGAACAGACAGGGCTGCATACATTCAGGCGGAGATCGCAAAGATCACGGCTGAAGGTAGCGGATTCCTGAAGAGTGGTGAAGATGCAGATGTAAACCCGGGGTACACAGATATAAAGCCAGCACAGTATTTTTCGAAGTTCTCCGCTTTTGATATCTATGCCCGTCACTATCTTATAATGGGTGGATCGTATATTCCCTACTGGCAAATAGCTTCAGCGAACGTAACAGCCATGAACCTGCTGAAGGAAAGTAATGATCCGCGCCTGCGTTTCTTTTATTCCCCTGCCCGTCTGCCATTACCGGCCGGTGCTGCGGAACCTTTTACACAGCCTGGCCCTGTTGAGTTCAGGGGTAATAAAGCGGGTTTACCCATAGACAGGTTGCAATATCCTTATCAGCAAACAGATTATGTATCCCAGGTCGGCGGTGTGAGGGCCATACGATCTGCAGTATCTCCTGCATCCACTGGTATCATCAAAGGATACAATATGGATTCCTGGATCCTGACCAGTATAGAAAGTATGTTCCTGCAGGCAGAAGCAGTGTACCGTGGCTGGTTACCGGGTGATGCAGAGACAGCTTATAAAGATGCCGTAAAAGAATCATTCCGCTGGTTGAATGTTGGTGGTAACAGCAATACGCCTGCTTTATCTGATGCTGCGTTTAATACCTGGTATACACAGGAGGCGGCTAATGCGAAAGTGAATTGGGCTGCTGCACCGGATAAATATAAGTTACTCATGTTCCAGAAATACATGGCCTTCAATGGTATCGAACCCTTTGAATCATGGGTGGATTACCGGCGTAATGGTGCTTTCCCTGCTATCCCTTTATCTTATGATCCTGGCCGTGCATCAGACAAAATGCCGGTAAGGCTTCCTTATCCTGTGAGTGAATTATTACTCAATAAGGAGAACCTGGAAGCGCAGGGCACTATCGATGTGTTCACCAGCAAAATATGGTGGATGCCGTAATCCTTTAAAATCAATGTGTGTTATGATTAATTTTTGTGGCAAAATAGCCGCAGCGGCTATCGCTATGTCTATATTTTTTAATGGAATTGCTTTTGCGCAGGAGGTGCCATTGGACGCAGCCGTGAAAGTGGGTAAGTTACCCAATGGTTTCACCTATTACATCAGGAAGAACACTGCACCTGAAAACAGGGCGGTACTGTACCTGGTGAACAAGGTAGGATCCATATTGGAAACAGATACGCAGCAAGGCCTCGCACACTTCCTGGAACATATGGCCTTTAATGGCACTACCCATTTCCCTAAGAACGAACTGGTGAATTATCTGCAGAAAGCAGGCGTACGTTTTGGGGCAGACCTCAATGCATCTACTTCTTTTGATGAAACCATTTACCAGTTACCGGTTTCCACGGAAGATAAAACCCTGTTCCGCAACGCACTTCAGATCTTGCGTGATTGGGCACAGGGCATTACACTGGAAGGCGCGGAAATAGACAAAGAACGTGGTGTGATCCTCGAAGAAAAACGCCAGCGCCTGGGTTCCTCCCAACGTATACAGGATAAAGTGTTTCCGGTATTGACGAACAATTCCCGCTACGCGTATCGCATGCCTATTGGTACAGAGGAAGTGCTGAAGAATTTCAAACATGAAGAGATCCGCAAATTTTATGAAGACTGGTACCGGCCGGATCTGCAGGCGCTCATTGTAGTGGGAGATATAAATGTAGCTGCAACAGAGAAAATGGTGATCAGTTTATTTTCCAATCTCAAACAACCCGCCCGGCCTAAAGAAAGAGAGGAATATAAGATCCCGCTGAGTGGTAAGAATCAATTCCTGCTGGTAACAGATCCGGAAGTATCAGCAGCCAGGATGGAGATCACCATCAAACATCCTGCAATGGAAATGAAAACGGTGGCAGATTTCCGCGAAGCCACAAAGCGGGTGCTGTTTGGTATGATGATAGCCAACCGCTTTTCCGAGATCGCACAGCAGTCAGAAGCACCTTTCCTGAGTGCCAGTTGCAGTATCGGGCAATCACTGGCCAACCTGGATGCTTTTAGCGGAAGGGTGATACTGAAACCGGGCTTAGCAGAGAAAGGGATCAAAGCTTACTGGACAGAACTGGAACGTTTGAAGCAACACGGATTTACGGCTAGTGAACTGAAAAGGGCCGGCATCAACTTCATGAGCAGTATGGAACGTACTTATAAAGAAAGAGAGAAAGTTCCTTCGGAGAATTACGTGCGGGAATATACACAGCATTTCCTGCACCAGGTTGGTGCCCCTGGTATTGTATATGAATACGAATTGTATAAAAAGCTCATTGCTGAACTGGGTACTGATGAAATGAACCAGCTCGCCGGTAAATACATCACAGATACAAACAGGGATATTGTGATCATTGGAGATGAGAAACAGTCTTTACCTGCAGAAGCTGCTGTGATGCAATGGTTACAGCCTGTAGGGCCTGTTACGGCATATGAAGACAAAAAGAGCACCCGAACGAGCTTGTTGGATCAGGCTGTTTTGCCTGGCTCCATCACTAACGAGAATGTACGCAAAGAATTAGGACTCACAGAACTGGTATTGAGCAACGGGGTGAAAGTAATACTGAAACCTACTGAATTTAAGAAAGATGAGATCGTTTTTAATGCGTTTAGTCCGGGTGGGCTTTCTTTGGTAAGCGATGCAGATTTTTATTCCGCCAGGATGGCTACCAGTCTTATTGCTGCCAGCGGTGTGTCTGATATGACTTTGCAGGAACTACGTAATTTGCTGACAGGTAAAAGTATTTCCGTTTCACCTTACATAGATGAGAATACGGAAGGAATATCAGGCGCTGCTTCCCGGGAAGACCTTGAAACAGCATTGCAGTTAGTATACCTGTATTTCACAAAACCACGCAAAGACCCTGTGGCGTTCGATAATCTTGTTGAGCAGGTGAGGGTATCTTATTCCAATACAGATCAATCTCCGGGTACTGCATTCAGGGATACTTTATCCGCTGTTATGGGAGATTACCATTTCCGTAAAATGAAAATGCCGCCGGAGAAACTGGATGCATTAGATGCAGATAAGGCCATGCAGATCTATAAAGAGCGGTTTGCGGATGCCAGCGATTTCACTTTTACTTTCGTGGGCAGTTTTGATGTGGCAGCTATTAAGCCATTACTGGAAAAATACCTCGGTGCTTTACCTGCCACCCACCGGCAGGAAAAAGTAAAAGACCTTCATTTGAATTATCCGCAGGGAAGGATCACCAGGAAAGTAATAAAAGGGAAAGAGCCACAGTCTGTTGTAATGCTTGCTTTTGGTGGTGCGTTTGAATATAATAAGGCCACTACAGACCAGATGAAAGCATTGGCTTCCGTATTGACCATCCGGTTGATAGAGCGGCTCCGTGAACAGGAAGGTGGTGTATACAATGCGCGCGCCTCTGTGAATATCAGGAAAGTGCCTACGGGAGAATATACCTTCCTGATCAACTTCATCTGTGATCCCCGTAACGTGGAACCTTTGATCTTGAGTGTGAACAGCGAGATCATGAAGTTAAAAATGGAAGGCGCTGCTGAGGAAGATATCACCAAGTATAAAGCTGGTGAAAAAAGTGGCCTGGACAGAGTGCTGAAAGAAAACGCTTTCTGGCTGAGCTATCTCAGCAGTAAATCAATGAATGGCGAAGAGCCCGAGGTGCCGGAGATTAAGAACAGGATGAAGCTGATCACCCCGGAGAGCCTGCAGCAGACAGCAGTGAAGTTCTTCAATAATGCTAATTACATCCGGGTGGTTTTAGTACCGGAAACTAAATGATGAAAACTTTATTATACCTGGTTTTTGGGGTACTACCTTTTTGCGCATATGCGCAAAAAGGTAGTATTAAAGGCCGGATCCTTGATAAAGCATCCGGCGGGGTGTTGGAGGCGGCGAGTATTTCTGCTGTAGCGAAAAAGGACAGTGCGCTGCTGGCCTATACATTCAGCAATAACAGGGGCGAGTTCACACTGAGCGGGTTGCCTGTGGATAAGGAACTGGAAGTATTTGTTTCCTATAAAGGCTTCCGGGACACCGTGATCTTTTTTACGTCATTAGGTACAGATTACCATACCTGGCCCCTGACACGGCAAAGTATTGATCTCAAAGAAGTGGAGATCTCTGCCCGAAGGCCTCCTTTCCAGATGAGGAATGATACCCTGGAGTTTGATGCCACTGCTTTCAAACTATTACCTAATGCTGCGGTGAAGGACCTGCTGAAGAAGTTGCCCGGGGTTATGATAGATCAGAAGGGGAACATTACGGTGAATGGAAAGAAAGCAACTAAGATACAAGTGGAGGGCCGGGATTTTTTTAGTGGTAACCTGCAGGCCGCTACTGAAAATTTACCAGGAGATATGATTGAGAAGGTGCAGGTAACAGAAACTAAATCCCTTGAACAGCAACGTTCACTGGCAGTACGCCCTCCTTCAGAGGATGTGACCATCAACCTGAAACTGAAAAAGAATAAGAAGAATGGATTGTTTGGGAATGCATCGGCGGGTATTGGTACAGATTCCCGTTATGCGGGGAACGCATCTGTTAATTCCTTTGGTGATCCGGAACGGCTCAGTTTTTACGGGTCTGCAGGGAATGCGCCAAATGGAGAATCAGGCGCTGTAGTGGCAACAGTGGGAGCTTCGTCTTCTCCCGGCTTTTCCGGAGGTGGCATTACAGATGCACAATCTGCCGGCTTTAACCTGAATACAAAATACGGTAAGAAGGTGTCCATAGACGCCAGTTACAATTTCTCCCGTAGTGAAACCCGGAAGGAAACATTCAGGGACCGGCTGAACCTTTTGCCAGATAGTAGTTTCTGGTATAACAGCCATGAATCTGAACTGGATTATTCCCGCAACCATAGTTTGTCTGCCGGTATCACTTATGAACGGGATTCTTTTACTGTTCTCACAGTGCGGCCAACTATTCAATTCGGCAATAGACGGGGTGCTTCTTTTATCAATGCCGGCTCACATGCCATGAGAACAGGTGTTGTTGGTGACGGAGATCAATGGAGTTTTGGAAATGAACTTAGTTTTAATAAAACGTCAAAAGACCGCAGGCTGAATTTGAATATAACCTGGAGGATGGGCATGAATAACCGCACAGACAGGCAGTTGAATAATTCCATCTATCACCTTGATACGATCGATCAGCATTCACTTCAGGATGAGAAGGCCTTCAGCCACAATGCTACTTTTAACTTGTCCGGCAAGTTGGGAGGGCGTTTTGTTGCTGCATTGGTATATACACTAGACCGGAATAACAGCCATTTTTTAAAAGAAACCTTTTCTTCGGGATCTAAACTGATCGATAGCACATTATCCAGTAATAATAAAAACATCAATACCACGCAGGTGCCTTCTGCGCAGATCGCTTATAAGGGAGAGCGGCTGAGCATTGCATTGAATGCGGGCATCCGGTTCATGCAGCAGGAGAATAAGTTATTATGGAAGGATTCGGCGATAGTTATTAAGCAGCGACAGTTCTCTCCTAATCTTCAGATGAATTATACAATGGGGCAGAACGGACATCTGGGTTTAGGTTATACTGTTAGCTCCACAGCACCTACTGCGGAACAACTTGCACCTGCCGTGGATAATTCCAATCCCCTGTACATCCGGTTGGGGAATCCTGCATTAAAAACAGGGATCACCCATTCCTTTTATGCCAATATGTTCCGCTATATCCCGCAAAAGGGTATTGGTATGAATATGATGGGGAATGGCACTTTCATGCGTAACCAGATAGTGAATGATGTGTTTTACGATACATCCGGCAGGCAGGTAAGTACCTTCCGGAATGTGAGCGGAGGAAGGACCATCCAGTTAACAGCGATGGTGAATGGTACGCGGAAATGGAAACATTGGAATGTAAGAGGAGGTTTGAATGTGGGAGGCGCTAATCATCGTGAGATCGGTTTTGTAGAAAAGCTGCGTAACGAATCCCAGGGCTGGAGAGTGAATGGATACCTGGATGTATCTGTCAGCTGGAAAGAGTTGTATACTATTTCTCTCAGTGCTGAAAACGGGTGGAATACAACTGCCTACTCTCTTCCGGGTTTAAAAGATGTAAGCTACAATACACAGGGATATACCGGGCAATTGCAGGTGACATCTGTAAAGAGGATGGAAATATCCTGCCAGATGAATTACAGGTATAACTCAGAGATCCAGGGGGTAATGGTTTGGAACGGTGCCATCGCTTATCGTTTCCTGAAAAAAGAACAGTTAACGCTACGTTTGTCTGTGAATGATCTGTTCAATGGTAACACGAGTATATCCCGTACAACCGGACCTGCTTTTATAGAGAACCTGCGGGTGAATGCCTTACAGCGTTATGGCATGCTCACCTTAAAATATAATTTTAACCGGTTCACCGAAACATTGGCTCCTGCGGCGGGAGTCATTATGATGAGATAAGCCGCCATTCTGATTTAGATTTTGGTAAATAAATAGCGGTTTCCTTTTCAGGTAACTGCTTTTAACTGTAAAGCCAAAGGACTCGTTTGAACCGTTTATGTTAATTGGAAGTAAATAATGCCTCAAGGCGATATTGTTGTTTGTTGGTATCGTTGCAATAATAAAACGGGTTGCCCCCTTATAGTGTTAAGTGATCGTTATTCAATGTGGTGGAGGATTTATTAACATATTGGTAATGTGATTTTGAGAATGACAGTGGTAGATTTTTGAAGGAAAGAGGTCTTTAGTAAAACAAATTAGTTTTACATGAATAGTATACTTTTTAGGGAAAAATTTATTGTGATAAGAGCAAAAGTAAATGGTGGAAAAACAACTACGGCAGGTTTGCTTTTTCTGGAACTTATTAAGGGAGCAGCTTCTTTTTGGATTTTTGATAGTTCATTTAACCTGATTGGAGATTTGATATATGGTGAAGATGGAGAATTGTATGATTTTATCGGTGTTGTTGAATTGGATGGTAAGCTTATTGTTGTAATTAGCCAGGGTGATGATGCAGATGTTTTAGAAAGCCTATTGGATGGCCTGAGTGATAATTTATCCGCTAACGGAATAAAACAGGTTATTGATGTAATTGTTTGTTGTGCAAGAAGCCGGTTTATAAAAAATTCAACTATTGAAATGCTTACCAGAAGAACAGATGAGGCAAATAGGTTTGAGATCTGGACTGCATGGGATGAAAATCTGGATAATAAACTAGGTGCTAAAAAGAAAGTAGTAGAGGAAATTATCAGTAAGATTAAAACTTTATAACGTTCTATTACTAACAAGGGCTGAATGCTTCTTTAAGAAATATTCAGCCCTTGTTGTATCCTTATCTATTTATACAGCTTGCGCCAAACTTTGTTGAACTTCTTCTCTTGCCCTCGCTCTTACAAACAAGGTGAATGCAGCTATTAAGACTATGGAGAAGGAAAGATATGCAACCCCTAATAAGCTTTGACTTTGAATAGGTATTACATTTACGATGCCGTAGCTTAAAATGGAGGTTATAATATACATGGAACCTCCGGTAACACCACTTGCTATACCGGCGTTCTTAGTAAAACGACCCAGGCAGTAGGCAAAAACGTTGTTGAAAACGAAACCGCCAAAGTAGTGAATGACCAAAGTAAATGCCATCAGTGTATAAAGATTACTTACCAGTGTTGAAGAGGCTATCATGAAGACGGCTACAACAGCCTGCAATGCTATGGCGATGCCTAGTTTTTTATTGAAGTCCTTTTTGATCAGCATTTTAGAAGTGATCCCGCCGAGCATCAGGAATACACCTGAAAGCAGTGAACAGTAACCCGTTACTACCGGGGAAAGATGGAAGACATGCTCAATGATGAAAGGGCTTGTCATACCA
Organism: Chitinophaga niabensis; assembly: GCF_039545795.1. Taxonomy (NCBI): domain Bacteria; kingdom Pseudomonadati; phylum Bacteroidota; class Chitinophagia; order Chitinophagales; family Chitinophagaceae; genus Chitinophaga; species Chitinophaga niabensis. Next base: position 6,658,354 of record NZ_CP154260.1, read on the forward strand.
TATACTACCAGCATGGCATAACTGATGGCAATGATCACGAGTCCTAATACAAAGTCAACTGTTGTGAGTGTGGTGCGGTAAACCTGCAGAATGGTCTTTGCTTTAAATGGCTGGAAATGTTTGAGAGATTCCCCGCTATAGATCAATTCGAATACCAGTATGATCACTGCGAAGATGCCCAGGAAGTAGAAGTTGGAAGACCAGCCAAAAACAGCCTGCAGGTATCCGCCTATGAATGGTGCAACGATAGGTGCTGTGGCCCAGATGATGGAGAACAGGCTAACGTAGTGTTTCAACTTATCGCCTGAATAAACATCCACGAAATAAGCCCTCTTGCCAACTACGATCATGGCCACTGTGGTACCTTGTAAAATACGCATGGCGTAGATGAGATAGATATTGTGTGTGGCTGCGATGGTGAAGCTGGCCAGTGCGAATATCAGAAGTGCAGAAGTGCCGAGCCTGAAACGGCCGTAGCTATCCAGCAGGCTTCCTACGAACCATTGACTAATGCCATAGCTCACCATGAATAAAATTAGTGAGAGCTGCACCGCAGAATTGGTAACAGACAGATCACTTGCCATGGAAGGCAAAGCCGGAATGTAAATATCGGTAGCGAACCCGGATAGGGGGAGCAGCGCAAATGATAAGAAGGTACTGATCCCCTGGTGATTGTCTTTGATGAGTTTCATGAGTGTGTGTTGAGATGGCAAAAATAGACTATTTGGTTTATTTTATCCAAATATATTTTTGACATTTGAATTAAGTTATTGATAATTAATGAATTAATTCTATATAAAATAGACTGTTTGGTTTATTTATTTGTAAGTATATTTGCGTATTATGAGTAAAGCAGAACAAACCAGGCAATCCATCATTGAAAAGGCGGCTGTTATCTTCAATGAGAAGGGAATTGCGGGTACGTCTATAGATGATGTACTGAAAGCAACAGATGTTGCCAAGGGCTGCCTGTACGGGCACTTTAAAAGTAAGGAAGAACTGGCCTATGCCAGTGTGGATTATATGCTGGGTAAAGTCCGGGCAAGGAGGGAGGCGGTGTTTTTAAAACACAAAGGTGCTGTTAAAAAAATACATGCTTACCTGGAAGTACAGCGGAATCCGTTGAATACTTTGTTACAGGGTGGCTGTCCTATTGTTAACCTCTCTGCTGAGTCAGATGATACCAATCCTGTGATCAAGAAAAAGCTGAAGGCTTTGTATGAAAGTGGCTTTAAGGCTTTTACAGAAGTATTGCAGGGTGGGATTGATACAGGAGAGTTGTCTGATAAGCTTAATGCGGAAGAGTTTGCTACGAAGATGTACGCGGCGGTGCAGGGAGGGATCCTGATCAGCCGTACTATGAACACGGCTAAGCCCATGCATCTGGTGATACAGAGTTTGAAGGATGAGTTGGAGGGGTATCGCGTTGTTAAGTCCTGAACGATGACTGCTGTAATATAGCAGCGTTGTAGTGTAATTTTTAACTATGAAAATCTTAGCTATGTACGAAGGCATGGCCGGTTTGTTCCCCAAGAAAATTTTGGTGACCCTGGTACATGCGGAGAATAACCAGGTACTGGGCGATTATAAAATGGCCCGTGAACAGTTACCCGAGATCTTTAATAAACCCACGACCCTTGATATGGGCGACCGTTCCTGGCGAATAGTGAAAGCCAGGCCGTTTTTGCTGGAAGGGGTGAAGAAGTTAACCCTGCATGTGGTAGAGCCAACTGCTTCGCTTAGTAAGTTTATGGTACCTACCAGGAGTTATCCCCCTTCCGTGTTAATCGAAGACCCTAAAAGTGAGCTTGTCATTAACATTTCGCTGGAGGATTGGCGGCAATTGGAACTACTTCCTGTTGCCCGGCTGGAGTTGATCCAGGAAAAAATAACCATTATTGAAGGTATGCTGGAAGCTATGCAGGAGGATGCAGGATTGCTGGGGTATGATACTATTTATGAGAGAGAAGAAATAGAAGGGGCTGTTTTGAACATCCCCTTTGATGAATTTTTTCAGTTTGTAAATGGTGTGGAAAAAGGCGAGGTTGAAGGCGTGGCAGATAGTTTTGTGATTCGTTCAGAGAACTATCAATATTATGGTATCGTGAAGGAGAATGTTATTTTAAACTTATGCCTGCGGGAGTTTGATAGTGCCGAAGATGAGTTTGCAGGTGTAGTGGAAAAATATGAGTTGCTACTTGCAGATTGGTGCAGCGGCAAAATAATTTTTTAATTTTAGTATCCTCCACTTTTGTGTTATATTAGGAGTAGCGTTTGAGAGCAACCATATCAATCTATTAACAAAAAGTTATTATTCTATTAACAATTCTGTCATAGCATATACTGTAATTGCATGCAGAAATTCTTGTAAATTTTTCTCCTCTTTATTTTAAGAAATCTAAAAATATCTGAAGTATATTGCCGGCCGAATAGGAACCTGCTAAGCTTTAATATTTTTTATTTTCTGAACTTGTTGAGGATGCAATGGTTTGCTATTGCTGTAACTTTTTCTCCATGAGGTTTGCCCCTCCATACTTGTTAATCATATCAGGCTGAGACTTTATAAGTTATTTTACTAGCTAACCGATTCTTTATTATGGACGACTCACTTATTCTTCAACGATTGAGGCAAGGTGATAAAAGTGCTTTCAAAGATCTATTTGATAAGTACTTTGATGCGTTACTCATTACGGCGTTGCAATACTGCAAAGAGCCCAATGATGCGGAAGATATTGTGCAGGAGGTGTTTGTGGCGTTTTGGGAGAATAACCAGTTTGACAAAATGATCAATGACGCAGCACTGCGTGGATATTTATTCAAGACTTTACGGAACAAATGTTTAGATAAGCTGGAGGCGCAGAAGCGCCTGCAGACTAACCTGGATGCCTATGCATATTGCCAGCGGGAGTCTGGCATAGAACCATTACCACTGGAGGCTCCCCCGCCTATGTGGCTGGAGCTGGCAAAGGGATTGAAGATGTTGCCTCCGCAGACCTTGAAAGTAGTGCAGATGGTGTACTTTAATCAGAAGAAGCAGAAAGAGGCGGCATATGAGTTGGCTTTAAGTCCTAATACCGTGCGTAATCAGCTTGTCCGAGCCATGAAGCTTTTGCGGAAAAATCTTGATGTGTCCAAATAGAGTAGTATAAAAAGAGCAAATGAGAGTCTTTAGCGTATGACTGATAACAATTATTCGGATATTCAAGATCTTATTTCGTTGGAATTAGCTGGTCAGACCAGTGCTTCAGAGAAAGAGTACTTGCATGATCTCATTCAGAATGATGAAGCAGTAAGAAAGATATGGGAGGAGAGAAGCGCTTATCATGCTTCTATGGTCCCTGCCTACGAGAGTGTTAACCGCAAGGCTGCCTGGAAAGGTGTGGCCTCCAGAACTGTTTCCCGCCGCCGCCCGGTTTACAGGGCGATTGCAATGAGTGCTGCTGCCGCATGTGTAACAGCTGTTGTATTAATATATACCTTCTACCCGTCTAAAAATACCAAGACATTTGATCATAGCGCCGCCCATTTGAAATTAGCTAATGGGGAGGTAATTGATCTGCGTTCGCCCCAAAAAACAATTATTCCTAATGGTACTGTTACTAATGGTAACAACCGTAGTTTGACTTACTCCGGGGGGCCCGCTTCCGGTGAGATGAATGAGCTGTGGGCACCTGCAGGCTCTGATTATAAGATTGAATTATCAGATGGTACGGAAGTATGGTTGAACTCCATGACTAGGCTTCGTTTCCCTTTTCAGTTTACGGGTAATACCCGCGAGATCACTATTGATGGAGAGGCTTATATAAAGGTGGCTAAAAATGCTGCTAAGCCTTTCGTAGTACATTTACCGACTGGGGATGTAACGGTGCTTGGTACGGAGTTTAATGTCAGCACTTATGATCATATGGCTGTTGCATTGGTTAGCGGATCTGTGAAAGTGCAGGTTTCCGGTCAATCAAAAGTTATTAAACCGGGAGAGAAAGTTGTTTATGATGACGGCTTGCGCGCAAACAAGTTTGATCGCGAAGAGGTGTTGAGTTGGATGCAGGGCTTGCATATGTTTAACAATGCGAGTTTAGAAGAGATTGTGAAGGTATTGCCGCGGTGGTATGGGGTGGAGGTTGTGTTGGACAATACTTCCAGCGCCCAGAGCAGGTTTACAGGGTACATAGATCGTAACCGCCCGATCAGTGAATTTTTGCATGAGATAAAGGCGACTTCGGACGCTGACTACTATTATAAAGGAGATGTGTTACATTTCCGTTAAGTCCATTCTTTTTAATTGAAAGACTTCCTACTTTCGTTGCGTTATATCGCTCCACTTTAACAGTACTTATATTTTTTATTTGCAGGCAAAGCTAATTCGTGTTTAAACATGAATTGGATTGCTGTATTCAATTTAGCTGAAAGACTTTTTGTTAACTCAATGTGAATGGTGCTGGAAGACTATTGTTATTGTTTGATACTATCTGTTATGGCTACACGTAATATTGTTAATGGGTTGTTATTTGATGTGTTTTTCATGTTGTTCTAATGCTGTTTAATCGCTGTGCTGGCTGATTTGCTTAACATACAGGTAACATAAGGGAGTGGTAGTATTTCACCAATAAAGGGTCTTTGAAGCATAGAATTTTTAAATTATGAAAACATCAAACTGCCGATCATGAGACTGACTTTTACTGCCTGTGTACGCAGAGTAATCCTGCAAGTAGTCCCTTTATTCTTATGCACCATTCTGTTGGCTAATGAAGGCCAGGATGGAGAAAAAATTACACTGTTCGAAAAAGCGATTCCGCTGAAAACAGTGTTTAAAAAAATCACCTATCAAACAGGAATTAAGTTTGTTTACAGTAACCGGTTAGTTGATGATGAACAGAAGGTGAACGTGAGTGTTAAGAATGCGAGTTTAGAAGAAGTGATGCAACAGGTTTTTTATGGCAGGAAATTCGAGTTGCAACGAACAAGTCCAAAGTCGGTGGTGATTGTTGTTCATGAAAAGACAGTTAGTACGAATGAGGTGAAGGAAGCAATTCCTTCCAGGAAAGGTGCCGAGAGCGCTTTTTTTGATGTTACAGGTATAGTGACAGATACGGTGGGAGGGGCTATACCTGGGGCTACTGTGATGGTGCGGGGGACTAATAAGGCTACTGCTACAAATGGAGACGGACGATTTTACCTGCAGGACATTAAGCAGGATATGATGTTGCTTGTAAGTAGTATTGGTTTTCAGACCAGGCAGATAAAAATAAGCAACCAGGGGGACTTGAGTATAAAATTATCTGTAGCTGTGAATAACCTGGATGAATCTGTTATTACAGCCTATGGGTCTACGACCCAAAGGGATAACGTGGGATCGATAACTGTGATAAAAGGAGCAGATATAGAGGCTTTACCTAACAGGTCTTTTGACCGCAGCTTACAAGGCATGGTGCCAGGGTTGCAGATCACGAAGGGTACAGGTCAGCCTGGAGGAGGGGTTAGTAATATGGTGCTTCGCGGGGTTGCTACAGGAGCTGATGTAAGCTATGGCTCAACAGCAAGAAATCCATTAATAGTGATTGACGGGGTTCCTGTGTCCCAGGATAATTTCCAGTCGAGCGTGGGGCAAAATGAGACTCCTATTACGAATCCTCTCGCACAATTTAATCCTTCTGATATTGAAACAATTTCCGTATTAAAAGATGCTGTTGCAATTGCTTTGTACGGTTCTAAGGCCAGTAATGGAGTTATCCTGGTTACTACAAAAAAGGGGAAGGTAGGAAAGACGGTATTTAGTTTCAGACATCAGACCGATATCGCTTCCAGATTAAAAGGAAATATCAGGACTCTAAACCAGGAAGAATATTTAACGCTGTTGTATGATACATATAAAAGCACAGATGCTATTCTTTGGACGGATCAGGCTATTCTTGCTGATTTAAAGAGTAAATTTCCGGTAAGACCTGATGGCAGTTTTTATCCCGCGCCTGACTGGTATAGCGAATTATTTTCTAATCGTGCGGCTACTGTTTCAAACCAGCTTTCCATGTCTGGCGGTAGTGAAAAGAGTACATTTTACCTGAACCTGGAATACTCTAAACAGGATGGTATTATAAAGAAAACGGGCTATGACAGGAAATCCATGCGGTTCAATTTTGAGAATCGTCCTACGTCATGGTTTAAACTGGGAATTAATTCTGCTTTTTCATATAATACTCAGACGGCGACAGGTGCCGGAGAAGATGCCATAACTCTTTCCCCGCTGCTACCTGTTCGTTTGGCGGATGGGAATTATCAATTCGTTTACACGCAGGGAGCTAATTCCATATTGCCAAACCCTGCTGCCATTACGGAGTATAACTTTAATCGAAATGTGGCTTATCACGGACTTAGTAAGTTGTCTGGAGAAGTTCGCTTCCTGAAATACCTGACTTTTACAAGTAATGTTGGCATAGACTTCATGCTTACTGAATCAAAGGAAAAGAATGATCCTAAGTTCTTTGTTGTAACTACACCCCGGATAGCAGAAAGAGATATAAGGAGAACCGGGTTAATTAATACCAACATGTTACGGTTCGATAAGACGCTGTTTTCTGACCACACATTAAATTTAATTGCTGGTCAGGAAGCTCAGATCAATACCGAAAAGGGGCTTGGTGCCAGTGCCGTTGGGACGGCAGAAACACTATCATATTATGATCAGATGAGTAGTCCGGGTTATACCAGAGATCAGATAAGTTCATTCACTTCAAAACAAACCTTGCTTTCCCTGTTTGGACAGGTAAATTATGGTTATAAGAATAAATACTTTCTGTCCTCCAGTATAAGAAGGGACGCATCATCTAAATTCGGTGATCAGCAACAATGGGGTACCTATTGGTCTGCTGGTGCCGGATGGGTCGCAACTGCAGAGCCATCAATAAAGCGGGCATTACCTTGGGTAAATTATCTAAAATTAAGAGGAAGTGTTGGAATGGTAGGGAATTCGGGAGCATTGAGCGCATTGGTGCGTTTTGATAAGTTAAACAGGTACAGATATCAAAACAGAGATGTTGTAGTCCCATCGGGTCTGGGAAATCCGGATGTTCGCTGGGAGAAGACATTTAATTGGGATGCAGGGATGGAGTTGAAATTGCTCCGTGAAAGGGTATCAATTACGGCAGATGTTTACGAGAGAATAACCAGTGATCTGTTGTATCAGGTTAATCTTCCTTCCATTGCAGGCAGTACTTCAATAATCGATAATATTGGTGATATTAACAACAAAGGGATTGAACTTTCTCTCTCTGCCGCTATTATCAAAAGTAAGGCATTTCGTTTCAACCTTGGTGCAACCTGGGGATCTAACCGGAATATATTGCTGAAGGCGAATGTACCGTTATCAACTCTTTCAGATGGTATATTAGGCAATGAAGAAGGCCGGAATTTTAATTCTTTCTATTTACCAATATGGGCTGGTGTAAATCCTGCCGATGGAAAGCCTCAATGGTTAGATAATGCAGGTAAACCAACCAGTAATTATAGTAAGGCTAAAAGAGAATTTGTGGGTAAACCGCAACCAGATGGATTTGGGGCGGTCACACCTTCTTTTAGCTATAAAGGGTTTAATCTATCTGCACAACTTTACTATTTATATGGTGCTCAGACTTACGATCTGTCATTAAATTACTCTTTGCTGACTGATGGAGCTAATCCCTATATTAATCCCGGAAAACAAGCACTCAATTATTGGAAAGCTCCTGGTGATATGGCCACTAACCCAAGGAGACAATTGAATAATACAGATTTAGGAAATCTCATCTCCACCCGGTATTTATTTTATAGCGGATATGTCAGATTATCAAATGTAACATTATCGTATACTTTTAATAAGAGGATATTGGATCCATTACATCTTAGTAACCTTAACTTATTTGTACAGGGTAATAACCTGGGCATAATAACAAATTTTTCAGGGCCTGACCCTGATAATGTAAGCGTTGGCGGATCAACAAGGTTTGAGTATCCCAATGAAAGAACATTCTCTATTGGGTTAAATGTAAGCTTCCAATAGAAGTTTTTGATGAAACTAATATCCAATTTTTATGAAAAAAGTCACTTACTATATTATTGCTATATTGTTTTTTATTCAGACTGTATCTTGTAAAAAGGATTTTCTGAATAACGTAAATAATAGAGGGACACTACTTCGTCAGGAGTATGTTACTGACATTAAAACAACAGAAGAATTTCTAAATGGTATTTATGTTAGACTAAGTACTTATTTATTTACAGGTTACCAGGTTATCTACCCTGATCTGATAGCAGACAATATTAAGCCCGTTATAGCTTCATCAGGTTCGACTCCTTTGCTGTTTCATTATAAATGGGCTCAACTCGCTGACGAATCTGCGATACTTTCCAATCTGACTACTACATCATCAAATTCCAATGGTACCTCCTATACCTCTTATGAGTTAATATTGTCATGCAATTTTGCACTGGAAAAAGCAAATGAGTATAACGATCAGGATCCGGAAAAAGCAAAGCTTATTAAGGGGCAGGCATACGCAATAAGATCATTGGTTTATTTCTCACTGGTGAATATTTTTGCCCAACCATATCAGTTTACGGCAGATGCTTCTCATCCTGGAATAGCCCTTGTTCTTTCTGCTGACTGGACAAAGCCAGTAGAGAGGAGAAATACCGTCTCTGAGGTTTACAATCAACTTATTGCAGATCTTAATGAGGCAGTACTATTGCTCCCATCTAATGCAGGTACTACGCTGACAATGAATCGCAATGCAGCCATGGCCTTATTGGCGAGGGTGTATTTATTTAAAGGAGACTATGGATCTGCAAAAGGATTGGCTACAGAAGTCAGCCGGCAGGTCCCAATTATGACAGCGAATTATCCTGCAAAACTCTTTACTCCAGAAGAAACAGAAGCTTTGTTCCAATTACCTCCCGGAACTTCTACGAATAATAATTATGCTACCACATTCGCTAATTTTTATTTCAGATCAAGAATTCAGTTCAGGGCTACATCAGATATCGCCGCATTATTAACATCAAATCCTGCTGATCTTAGGAAAAGCTGGGTCACTGCTGCCGCTACAAACTGGAATATAACCAAATTTCCATCCGGAGCAACAACTGATCCAACTCCTGATAAAGCCAACGCTTATTACCAGACCGTTTTGAGATCTTCGGAAATGTACCTGACAGCAGCAGAATGTTATGCGCAATTGAATAATAACGATAGTGCGCGTTTTTATTTGAACGCGATACAGAGTCGGGCCAAATCATATGTTACGGGAACAGCTGTATCAGGCAGTGCCCTTTTGGATACAATTTATAAAGAAAGAAGAAAGGAGTTAGCATTTGAAGGACTAAGAATGTTTGATCTGCTGCGCTGGAAAAAGGGAGTTAACAGGGTTGATGAAACAGATCCTACGGTGAAAAGTATACCCTTCCCCAGCCCTAAGGCCATTGCACCGATTCCTAAGCGTGATGTATTGATATCAGGATTAGCGCAAAATGATGATTACTAGAAAGTATCTAAAATAAAAGAAATGAAGAGAATCTTGATTTTTTTGCCGATGCTGACATGCATGTTGAGTGTTGGAAAGTCTGATCTGCGGCAAAAGGATACGGAAGAAAAGGAATCCAAAATTATAGTGGAGGTAGAGCTTCCCAAGGATTTCAAGAGGACCAGTATCCTGCTTAGCTCTATTCCTGCTGATTATGTGAGAAGACCTACATGGCAGGAACATAGACCAGAGATAAAAGGTGATTTTGTAAAATGGACCATATTCAGTGATAGTGCACGGATAGTGGATCTGAGGCGGGTGCTTGGCAGGGGGAGTCAGATACAGTTTTATGAACCAGGGGATAGTATTCATATTGATCTAAAAAATGTGAAACCTGTCTATTCGGGAAGGAATGCGGATAAGTTTATTATGCTGGAAGAAATGTTTGCTAAAACAGCATTGTTAGCTGCTCCCAGGAACCCAAGGTTCAGCAGAACTGACTCATTACAGGATTACCTGGAGTGGAGTAACTATCTGAATGCTAAAGAAGCGATCATGGATGAGGCATTAACAGCCTATCAAGACCGCCTGACGCCGATTGCTTTTGATCACGTGAAAGCAGAGACAATAGTAGAAATTGAGTATGAGCGATTGATGAAGTTTGGTGCGCTTGCCGGAAAATTAATATATGAAGGAGCTGAAGGTAAGCTGGGAGACATATTTGACTCCACAGCTAACAATAAGCATGCTCAATGGCTGCATGCATATACCGGTAAAGTTGGAAATGCTTATTACTTATATGATTTTGTGAGAAAGTCCGTGCAAAGACAGTACAATTTCAATACTACTCAGGACATTTTGCAGACCACAGGAAGGAAGATTTTATATGCAGATCTGGCAAAAAAAATATATAAAGGCAGGCTGTTGGAAGAATGCATGATGTATCTCCTTACCTCCCAGGGGTTAAAAGAACATACACTGAAGGAAAATTCTCCTGAGATAGATACCCTTCTGACGGCATACTATGCGCAACCTGAATATCCTGACTACAAACAATACGTTAGAGATTATGAAAAAAGAATCAGAAGAGCAAAAGTAAGTGCAGACACGAATGCTCCTGATTTTTCCTTGCAGCTTTTAAATGGTCAATGGGTAGATAAACAACTGTTTAAGAGGAAGGTTGTGATCCTGAATTTTGTAATGCCAGATTCTAAGGATTGTGATGAAATGAATAATGCGTTGGAGAAAGTTATGTATAACTTTGAGAAAGATACAAATGTAGTGTTGCTCTCAATAGTTGTTGATCAGGATAAAAGAGGTGAGATCCTCCGCACACTTACTTATGGCTCTTATTCTAATAAGTTACAAACGCGGCCATTGGATAAGGCTTCCCCAATTTCGAAGTATTACTGTATTTATTCTTTTCCACAGGTCTTCTTGTTGGACGGAGAGGGTAAATTTGTTTATAATGGAAACTTCGATACTGAACACAAGACTAATAAATTACCAGATCCCAGGAAGGACGGAGGGAAACAATTACTGAAGGAAATTTACGGACAACTGGCTTTTTTAAATGATGGTCCTTATATAACGCATACAAAGGATTCTGTAATAACTATTGTTGTCAGGAGCCAGGCCGTTATAAGAGACAGCTATACTAAATCTGGTACCGTTCAGCTAAAAGTTCAAACGGATGTTTCCAATGAAGAATTTCCGGTGGTATTAAAAAAGTTACATAAGGAAGAACCTTCGCAGTATGCGCGTCCGGAGAAGTTATTTGTACTTTCAGATATAGAGGGCAATTTTGATGCACTTAGGAAGCTTCTCCAGGCAAATAATGTGATTGATGACCGGTATAATTGGATATTTGGAGCCGGACATCTGGTATTTGCAGGTGATATGTTCGATAGGGGGAAACAGGTTACGGAATGTTTATGGTTGATATATTCATTGGAGCAAAAGGCAAAAGATGCAGGAGGGTATGTTCATTTTATTTTGGGGAACCATGAGATCATGAATCTCAATGGGGATTTAAGATATCTGCAACAAAAGTATAGAGAGAATGTAACCTTAATGAAGCTTCCTTACCAGAACTTATATGATGAAAATAGTGAACTAGGCATGTGGCTGAGGACAAAGAATATCATGGAAAAAATCGGGGACCTGCTTTTTGTACATGGAGGTATCAGCAGGGAGATGAACGCGCTCGATATTTCTATAAGCGAGATCAATAGCATGGCAAGACCTTTTTATTCAAAGGATTCACTTGCTATCAAGTCTTCTAATAAAGCAGTAGCATCAATTTATGGGAAAAACTCATCTCCATTCTGGAACCGAGAATACTATCATCCGTCCAGAAAGACGTCCGAGGCTATATTAGATAGCACTCTGAGGAAATTTGACGTTTCAAGAGTTATAACCGGGCATACCATCGTAGCAAAAGAAATTAGCAGCCATTACAATGGTAGGGTTATTAATATAGACACAAAACATTCTAACGGTGAATCAGAGGCGCTTCTTATTGAAGGAAACTCCTATTATAGTGTTGATAGCCGGGGAAAGAGGGAGTTGTTATTTAATAAAGCTTCGGTTGCAAAAAAATAAAGTGAATACTTCCATTTAGTTGAGTTTTTAGGATAATTAGTAAAAGCTGATTTTGTCCAGTTTGGCTGGACAGAATCAGCTTATTTTAGTATTAGTAATTACTATGGCCATAAGTTACTATCTAGTTATTCACTTTAAAAATCAAAAAAATGGAAAATTCATCATTTAGAAACTATTCTCTTTTGGGATTAGCATTAATGGGTGTATCAGCTCTTACTGCTGCTATGATTCCTTCAAAAGCAAAATCTGAAGCTGCATCTCAAGGTCGTCTACCTAATAATGGCCATTCTGTGCAATCGACAGTTAATAATCGTCAAACCGCTTCAGTACCTTCAACTGTTTCTTCTCAAGTAGGTGGAAATCGTTCCTGGACTACTACAGGTTTACCTGGCGATGAATTTGATGAGGATTCAGCAACATCACAGGATGTTTTCGATGATACCAATACTGCTGAAATCAGCTGGGCTACCGCAGATGCCACTACTAGTGTTGGACATGAAAACCTTGATCCCGCATGATTTTGAATTGGGAGAATAACTTTTTCATCTTTTCCGGATGAAAAAGTTATTCTCCCAATTGGTAGACGCAATTTACTGAACCAATTTATGCTTTGAGTGTATGCCCGCGAAAGCAAAAATAGCACTCTGCGAACCTCACAGAGAAGAGACCGGTCGATATTTTTCAGTTAGGCTCAAACAGCATCATTATGCTGAGCCAACTGAGTTTGAGATTCCAAAAAAAATGTTGATAGTCAATAACATCCTTAAAGATTTTAGATCTTTAAGGAGATTTTTGTTAAAATATGAGATAATAGACGCAGCATATAACTGGACCTTTGGGGAGGGCCATTTAGTCATTGCTGGTAATTGCTTCAAAGAGAATAAAATAAATATAGAATGTCTTTGGCTCATTTATGCGCTAGAACAAAAGGCTCAATTTTGTGGTGGTTACGTTCATTTTATACTAGGCAAGAATGAGATTTCGAATATTGATGGGTCATGGCAATTTGTACACCCCAATTATGCCAATAGCCAGAAGACTTTAAAAGTTCCATATGTAGTTCTTTATGATGGGAACCGGGAATTAAAGAGGTGGTTGCAGACGAAAAATGTCATAGAGAAAATAGGGAAAATACTCATCTCGAATGTAGATATAAGCGGTGTGTTCTCCGATCAGGATTTATCCTTTACTCAATTGAATACGCTGGTGCGCCGGCATTATTCAGGAGTCAAAAATACTTATTCACCTTCTCTTATATCGAATATTTTCGATAACTCTTCAGAAGTAAATATCCTGCCCCAGGAAGCTAATACCATACCCCGTAACCTTATTGCAAAAAAGGTCGCTGGTCTTGCCTATATCTATACCAGTGGTGAAGGAGGTGCAGAGAATAGATCAGATGTTTTACTCATCAGGAACAAAAGATTTTTTAGAGTAAATTCTGAAGGTAGGTATGAAAGGGTTCACCTAAATACATTGACCGCCCAATAATGAGAAGAATACTGTCGCCTAATTCGCTTTAAATTTATTTTTATGTATAACAGGATAGATTTTGCTAAGCTTAGGAAGAAGCATTCTCTTCTTGGATTAGTACTGATCGGGGTATCAGCTCTTACTGCAGCAATTATCCCCTCAAAACCCCAATACGCTGTTGCTCAAGACCCTAACCCCAACAATGGACATGCGATACAATCCACATTAAATGGAATTCAGACTCCTACAGTACCAGCAACAGTTACCGAGCATGTCGGGGGAGTACGTTCTTATACCAAGACGGGAGCTCCTTGTGATGGAGCGGATGGGCTTTCAGCTACATCAGTAAGTGGAAATGAATGCACGGTAACTATAGAGAAGGGACACCTACTTATTATCAGACTACAGAAGAGGATCTGGAGAATGACGTGGAATTTCCATAAACGGATCCTTGATTAAATTGAGGCGTTTTTAGATACTGATAGGTGCAGCTGGATATCTTTCTGCAATTGGATATCGATGTTCATTCCCCTAATATTAAATAAAACGTTAATTTTTTATTATGTACAGAATGAAAGGTTGGAGGAATTCTTTTTTCAAAGAATCTTCCTTTTTAGGATTGGTATTATTGGGGAATATCTGCTCTGGCAGCAGCAATGATCCCATCAAAACCTAAACATACTATTGCCGCTCAGGAGCGTTTACCTAATAATGGCCATAGTGTACAATCTACAGTAAATGGCCGTGAAACGGCTTCAGTGCCGACAACCGTTTCTTCTCAGATAGGTGGAAATCGTTCCTATACAATGACTGGTAGTCCATGTGATGAGGAGGATGGACTTTCAGCTACTTCACAAGATGACGAATGTACGGTAACTGAAGAGATGGGGCATCCAACGGCGTTTGCAACTACAAGTGTCACAAGCGAGAATATAGATCCATCATGATTAATCCCCTTGCAGATAAAAATTAATGCCCTGAAGGCCGATTAGAAACTCAACATTTTCTTATGAAAAAGATAGTAAGGTTTAAAAATTTCTCTCTGAAAGAACTTTCTTTTTTGGGATTAACATTAATGGGAGTGTCGGCTCTTACAGCAGCGATGATTCCTTTAAAAGCGAAATCCGGCCCTGTGCATCAGGGGCGAATTCCAAATAATGGACATGCGGTTCAATCTACAATTAATGGCCGAGTAACTGCTTCGGTGCCATCAACGGTTTCTTCTCAGGTAGGGGGCAATCGTTCCTGGACTTTAACCGGTGAATGTGGTAATGAGGAAGATGAGGCTTCAGCAACATCGAGAGATACTTATGAATGCACTGATACACATGAAATGGGGTGGTGTACGGCTGATGGAACTACAACTGTTGGACATGAAAATTTTAAATCCGAAAATGACAATTGATTCCGTATAATTTTAGTTCGTGAAAAGATTGAGGTGTTGCAATCCTCGATCTTTAATTTTTAATTAGCTTGAAGCAAGATGAAACCGGGTTACAGACAATTATAATTTTCATTTCCCTTTTTGAAGGATAGCTTCCTTTATTTTTTTTTCATACTCTTTAACATATTGTTTGTATTCAGGGTATTCAGGTTGCGCATAGTATGCTGCCAGAAGGGTATCTATCTCAGGAGAATCACCTTTTAGCGTATGTTCTTTTAATCCCTGGGAGGTAAGGAGATACATCATGCATTCTTCCAACACCTTACCTTTATATATTTTTTTTGCCAGATCTGCATATAAGATCTTCCTTCCTGTACTTCGTAAACTGTCATGTTCTCTGGCGAAATCATACTTTCTTTCTATTGACTTTCTCACAAAATCATATAAGTAATAAGCATTTCCAACTTTACCGGTATATGCATGCAGCCATTGAGCATGCTTATTGTTAGCTGTGGAGTCAAATATGTCTCCCAGCTTACCTTCAGCTCCTTCATATATTAATTTTCCGGCAAGCGCACCAAACTTCATCAATCGCTCATACTCAATTTCTACTATTGTCTCTGCTTTCACGTGATCAAAAGCAATCGGCGTCAGGCGGTCTTGATAGGCTGTTAATGCCTCATCCATGATCGCTTCTTTAGCATTCAGATAGTTACTCCACTCCAGGTAATCCTGTAATGAGTCAGTTCTGCTGAACCTTGGGTTCCTGGGAGCAGCTAACAATGCTGTTTTAGCAAACATTTCTTCCAGCATAATAAACTTATCCGCATTCCTTCCCGAATAGACAGGTTTCACATTTTTTAGATCAATATGAATACTATCCCCTGGTTCATAAAACTGTATCTGACTCCCCCTGCCAAGCACCCGCCTCAGATCCACTATCCGTGCACTATCACTGAATATGGTCCATTTTACAAAATCACCTTTTATCTCTGGTCTATGTTCCTGCCATGTAGGTCTTCCCACATAATCAGCAGGAATAGAGCTAAGCAGGATACTGGTTCTCTTGAAATCCTTGGGAAGCTCTACCTCCACTATAATTTTTGGACCTGTTTGATTATATGTCTGCGGCTGTTGTGGATTATTACACGCGTACATGGCGCATGCTATTAGCAGTGTGGCTAGTTTGTTTTTCATTGTATTAGAATATCGGGATTTAAAGTTTACTGTGGATTGGTGTCATGGGGAGGCTGAATTTTCCTGGGTAACAATACCGCAACAGAAAATGTAGCACCCCTCCATTGCCCTGTGTAAAACCAGGTACCGGTTGTTTTTCATTCTCTACCAGCCAATATGAGCCATACCTAGCATGCGTCTTTTTTAGTCTCATTATGAGTTGTGCTATCCATTCAGCCCGTTCCATCCATTGATCATCCTGTAATAGTTGATAGGCTTCGAGATAGACTTCTCCTAATCCACTTAAACCATTATATAGACTAGAATTCCCCGTTAGTAGCATTTTAGGGTGAATATTCAATGCGCCGGTAGCAAATTCTTTATATGTCTGGTCTCTGACTATGGCGTAGCCTTTTATAAAGGCTAGAGCAATTCCTGGATTACCATCATACCACCATGGTGATATTTTGCCTCCTTTTGAAGAATGCCACTCAATAATGTTTTTTTGCTTGAATGAATTATTCATTAGCCATTGAAGGCCTCGCTCTGCAGCTGCTAAAGACCGACTATCATTATAATGTTGTGCATATTCCAGTAAAAAATAGATAATGCCGGATATACCATTCGCGAAACCTTTTGTTACTCTTGTTGTTTGATCACGTGTCCATGCTCCCTGTTCGGTTTGTTTGTTCAGTAAATGACTAACATATTCTTGTAAACGAATATTTATTTCTTCTTTCCCAGCTGTGATAGCGATCATGTTAGCCAGGCCCTGACCAGCAATACCAGATAGAATGCCATCTGAATCGGATTTTTTCCTCAATAGATCGTTTATCCAACCCCGATATTTGTCAGAGGGATCGATCAAACCATGATGTATTGCTTCTGAAAGGCAGGCCGCAATTCCATCGGTACCAAGGTATAAGCCTGGAGATGCATTTTTAATATTATTCGTGCATTTGTTCTCAATTAATGATAGTGCAAAGTTTATCGAAGGCCTGGTTATTTCAACATCAAATCCTGCAAGATGCGCCCGGCCAAGTAAATATAACAGGCCAGCTCCCCCGTGCTGGAAATTGGTATACCAGCCTTTGGCGATCTTGTTTTTTTCTTTAATAGGGGCGTTCCGGTTTTCTGCAAACCAACCTTTTTCTTTATCCGTGAGTAATGAAGTTGATAGTGTATTGATTGTTTGCTGTATAGTTAATCTTATCTGTTCTTTGCTAAGAAAAACAGGAGTTTGTACTTTTCGGTTTGTTCTTCTCTTTAGATCGGATCTATATTGTTCTACAATTTGATGGACCGTTTTTAGTACTGGTCTTTTTTCTGCATCTGGATGAAGGCATTGAGATATAATACGGGCCATTTCCCTGTCCGGGATAAAGAACGCCACTTTGTCTTCCAGTTCTTCTACCGATGCCTGTGTCAACTTAGCCGGGGCAATATTGGTCCATGCTTGTAACATGATGGCTCCAACTGAGAAAACATCTTCCTTTATGGTAGGTGTTGATACAGCAAGCTGCTCCGGCGACATATAGCCATATGTTCCAAGCATAAAAGGAGGTGAGGGCATCTGTTTCTGAATGGAATAACTCAATTCCATATCAATTATTGCTACCTTCTGTCTGGGAGTAATTATAAAATTAGCGGAGGTCACGTCACGGTGTACGATTTGATTATTATGCAATGTATCTAGGAGGTCAATGATCTGCAGCAAATAGCCAAGAAACCGGATCCCGAGTTTATTCCCATTAATTAATCCTTCCCGTAGATTTACTCCGTGCTCTCTGTATAAGTTCCCCAGTGTTCGCCCCTTAATATGCTCGATTGCCAGATAATAATTCCCGTTCTCTTCAAAGCTTCCAACAAACCGAGGTATTCTTACTTTGTCCTGCAATAATTCATGCAGTTCTTTTTGCCAGATTAATCTGTCCCTAATATCCCTGTTGTAATTATCCTTCAGCTCTCCTGCTGTTCCTTCTTTAATGACACAAACACCAAATTGGGTAAAGCTTTTAATATAAATACACTTTACTACATCATTTTTAGGATGCTCTTTCAGACTCTTTAATATTATGTAATTATACCCAATTCGTTTCCCCCCCTTTTTCTCAACTTTCCCTTTTACCTCGGTTTCCTCAATAGGTAATGCAGTTTCAACAATGATTTCAGAGTTCATATAGCAGATTTAGACCCAGATCTTCAACCAGGGCTGGTATCATAAAAGCAAATGTTGTCAAGTAGGAAATTATGTTTCGAGGGCCTTCCAGGGATCCTTTATTTGCCTCCCCCTTGGATACAAAACACGTGGCAAAATATCCATCCTCATCATAATAAAACGTCTGTCGGCTCTGGCTGTATTTAATAGGGGCACCCTTATGTCTCATAAAATCGATATACTCATAAACGCTGGCCCTGGATACGCCTAACCGCTCAGCGAGCTTCGCTGCATTGCCTGTGCCTTTTTTTCGTATGAGATAATCGATCCTTTCTATCCGTCTGATAGTTTCCTCGTAATACATGAATAAATAATTTATAGATGTTAGTTGTTAGACATGATATTGCTTTCTCATTCTAAAATGGAAGAGTTCTATGGTCAAACTGGTACCGTATTAGAATAGTAGAATTTGCTGCTTCTTATAGAGATTTAAAAATCGGAGAATATTCTTCCTGACTACAACAACAACTCAGTTTTTCATTATCAATATGCGCTTTAAAACTCTTCAGGAGATTTAAACACATATAGGCATGTCTCTCGTAAATGCTAGTATTAATGGCTGGTTTCGTATGGGATCCAGTGGCTTTAATTTGGATAAGTCGGTCAATACGCTCTAAGCGCTGCAGGGTGTCTTTTGTCATTGGATAACACTAATTTATTTTGGTGGTAATCTCTAAGTGAGATGATTGGGTAATAACAATAACATAGCCGTATTTAACTCTGCATCGCAATAGTTAAATATTCGCTCATATCTCAAGCTAAAAATAATGCCGGGTTAATACATCTGTATCTTCTACTATAAAGTTGAGATAATTAACATTAAAATAAAATAGCAGTTCGGACATATTTGTTGTCTTATTGGACATTTTACCGCCGTACTACTTCACTGGGAGGATGACCGAAGTATGCGCGGTATCTTCTGCTGAAATTCCCATAATCCCCATAGCCTACCATCTCCGATATTTTATGCATGGTAAGATTAGTGGTGAGAATGAGTTCCCTGGCGGTTTCCAGCCGGGCACGCCTTACGAATGACTGCAGTGATTCCGCATAGACTTTTTTGTAGCCTGTTTTCAGTTTGGAAACGCTGATGTTATAATCACGGGCGATCTCTACATTGCCTAATTCACGGGATAGATTATTGAGGATGTAAGCGTGGATAGTAGTGAACAGGAGGGTGTCATCATTGGCTGGAATGGAGACGGAGCTTTGCTCTGCATCCTTTAAGGCATTGGCGAGCAGCAAAGAAATATGTGCAGGCATTTCCAGTTCTTTCATTTTATAAGAGGGAGGGGTTTGACGTATTTCATTAATCAGCTCATAAAGCCGGTTGACCATTATTCCTGCGGAGGGCATTACATAGGCGGATTGGTTTTTCTCCGATTTATCCAGCAGTTTTCTGATCAGATCTGAGTAAGAGGCCAGTGCCAGCAGTTGTTCTCGCGTGAAATCAATATGAAAGGATTCATACACCCCATCTTTTTCCAGCCAGGCTTTATGACTGGCATTGCTCACATGGAAGAATCCAAACTGTCCTGCGCGTAGCCATAAGGACCCCACATCCGCCAGTTCGCAGCGGATACTTCCTTTCATCATGAAATGAAGGGCTGATACAGGCTCGGCTGAATAAGGAGCAAGCATTACATTCTTCTTAGCAAAGAATATATGGTTGCAGACAGTGAACCCATTGATTTGCATTACCTGGTGAATGATACTCACCGCAGCGGATTCTTCAAGTATAGCTTGGGCATAGGGATAGATATGTGAGCGATACTGCGATGGGATCTCAGTGGTAAGGGTAATTTCTTCTTCCGGCACGCCTTTAATGATAAACCGCATGTGCGGTTTGGTTGAAAATGGATAGCTCAACATGTCTGAGGGTTACTTGGTTGTCTTAAATTGGGAAAATCGGATTTAGGTTAAATAGTATTTACTGTATACTAGCCGAGTATTAATTTTAAGCTAAACTGTTAACCAAAATTAGGGCTAACTAGTGCAATTAAATCAATTAACATACGCCAAATCGCAGTCATAGTGATTTTTGATAATATTATGGCATGGCTAATACCTTATGCTTATTATTATCAGCCATTTGAAAAATAAAGATCACAATTACTTAACATTGGAAAGTAGTATAAAAGTGAGGAATCCTAATCCACATTTGTTAATAGATGTTACTAACGCTAATGGATATCTGGTTGTGATTTGTTAAAAATACTTTCAGAAGGTTAAATGAGTTTGCGGGTTTAATGCCCATAATAGTTTACGCGTAAGCGGTAGACAAAAAAAGAGATAATCTATGATTATCTCTTTTTAACAATATACCTGATCCTTTCTACCTCTCCCTATAAGCATCCCAGATCCCCGACAGATCCTGAATGATCAATATATCCCTGATCAATCCCTCCTCAAATGTAAATATCGCGGCATAAGGGCTCCTATGCGTTGCCCCGTTCTTCTTTAATGTATAAGCATCATCGCCCAGGATAATCACACGATTCCCTGCTTCAATAAATTCCATAGGCACCTGTTGCTTAAACACCGCTACATCCTGCAATATCACATTGAAATACCGGGCCACAGCCTCCTTGCCACGAAACTCCCCACTGATCGGAGTTCCGGCAGGGATAGTAGATTTGAATTTCACATCTTCAGCTAAGATGTCTATCAATGGCTGGAAGCTCCATGTCTTGTCTGTTTCTTCCATAATGGCCTTTAGCTTTTTTACCTGGGCAGATGTTTTCTTCTCAAACATATTATTACATGCTGCCAAAAAGAGCAATGTTCCTGTGAGTACGTTTTTCATGATGTTGATATTTGTACTTCAAAGGAACGACCATTGCGGAAGGAAATTTTTAATCTACATTAAAAATTAGCTCGTAATACACTCAGGAACTGCTGGGTAATGCCAAGGTAGGAGGCGATATATTTAAGGGGAATACGTTGCTCAAGGTCCTGGTACTTTTGCCTGAACTCCTGGTACTTCTGTTCAGCGGTTTCAAACTGGTTCTGGATGATCCGGTGCTGCTGGATAACAAGGGAATTCTGATACCTGATCCTGAAGAAGCGTTCCATCTTGGGGATGTTTGTAAATATCGCATCAAGGTCCGGCCTCGATAGCTGAAGAACTTCCGCATCTTCCAGGGCCTGGAAAAAGAAGCTCGCAGGTTTACCGGTGAAATAGCTGTAGAGATCATTGGCCCAATGGTCCCGGTCTGCCAGATGAATGACCCTTTCACGGCCTTCCTCATCTATGTAGTACATGACCAGGCACCCTTTTACGATGTAGTTCTTATACTTGCATACTTCTCCTTCTCGTAATAAAAACTCCTTTTTTCTGAGCCTGGTAAAAACAAGCCTGGAGGTAATGAATTCAATTTCCTGCTCAGTAAGATCTACGAGCTGAAGGATGTTGTGGATGATGGAAGGATGTTCGGGCATATAGAAGGTCTTTACCAGATCAAGATAGTATAATTATACTATTGTCCTTTCTCCTGTATTCCTGCAGATTTGCTTTAAAAAAAACATGGCAGTACTCATTTCAAGTAAAGTTAAAGGGCAAACCCTGGAGGGATATGAAGGTGTTTTATCAGTAGTGAAAGATCTGATCAAACAGGCACCTGGTTTCATTTTGCAATGTGCGCATCCAACTGATGATGGCTGGGCGGTTATGGAAGTATGGGAATCCAGGAAAGATGCAGACCAGTGGTTCGCTCAGTATGTTGTTCCCCATTTGCCGCCGGGGATCCATCCGAAACGCTCCTACCAGGAACTTCACAATGTTGTATGTTTATAAAATGGAGCCGGGAGCAGAAATATTCTTACAATCCGTTAGGGCAATCTGCCCTAACGTGACTGATCCTGATCTCTCCCATTTCGCTTCAAAACTCACTTTCAGTGAAATAAAAAAAAAGACCTTTTTCTTCAATCGGGTAAAGTACAGAAGGCAATAGGTTTATAACAAACGGCCTGGTCCGGTCCTCTTATATCGGTCAGAACGGAAATGAAATAACCGTTGGTTTCTATGCAGAAGGGGATTACGACACGCATTAACCAGCTTTTCTTACACAAGGCCACAGCCTGTATTCTATTCAATGCCTGGAACCAACTACGATGGTTTGTCTTTCATTTGAAGATATGCAATGTATATATCAACAGCATCCAATATTTGAAAAATATGGGCGAAGTGTAAAGCCAGAATAATTAGTGGCATGTTGTGCCGGAATAAATTGTATCCGGATGCTTTATTTATGTTAGAAGTATTTTCAAGAATGTTAACATTTCAATGCATTTGTAATACCCAAGAGTACTATCTTGGTTATCTACAAGGCGTTTTGTATATATGGAAATTGAACTGCTATGGATATAATCTATTTCATTTCTATAATCATTCAGGGAATTGGAGAAATCTGCGATTATTTTTGTAGGTGTCCACATTAATTGATATCTGAGTATTCCTGCAATCTGTTGAGATAGTGGAATATTATCCAATCCTGCTTTTCTCTTGCTTTCTTCGTTATTGATACTTTCCAATACATGTGGAAATTTACTTTTAACTTTGTTGGGGGCGCCTGGGTTTGTCCATTGTAGTGAGTAATTATTATCTTTTAGCGTCCATTCGTAAGGTGTGCTGCGATCGTAAAAATCGTGGGAGATTTCCTCTAACACAGACCAAAATATGATATAGGCTAAAATCTCATTATTAAAAATAAGAATATCTTTCTCAACTTGAATGCTTTTTCTGAAAAGTGTTCCATACCCAATTTTAAGTTTTTCAGCTATTCGCGTTTTAATATTACTATCACCAATTTTTATGGTGGCTAATTGTTCAATTTCCAGAGAGAATTTCCATATTTCCTTTCTTTTAACCTCGAGTTCTGTCAGAAGAGGGAGGCTGTTTAATAGCCGCTCATAGATGTATTTGGAGGACAATCCTGATTGTTCCGGATGTGCCTTTATGTAGTATTCATCCACCCCCTTATCCATCATTTCTGAAATATTCCAGGCTTTATTGGATGCAGTTAACAATATTATCGGTGTTGCAAAGTTCAAAGCATGGAAATCCTTTCGGATGTGTTCTGTAAGCAACACATGCCCTCCATACTCCTCCAATTTACGGTTTGTATGATCCAGTTCGTTTAACCGTAAATCTAGAAATATTAGTTGAAACTGTTTATTGTCTAATAAATCTATTGCTTGTTCCAGAGTGCTTACGGCCGTAAGGTTTGCAGGCGGGACCCCAAATACAAACTCAAGTGCATCTTTCCAACCTCTTGCAGCTTCATCATCAATTAATAGAACATCTTGGTAATTTATCGGTGTACTTGCTCTGGATTTTACCGATCCGTACGGTTTCTGCTGAGCCAAGAGCCATTTGAAATAAATGCCGGCCAGTTTGTCTCGCTGATTTTGAATGCTTGGGATGCTGGTGAAATCGATTCCGGCGCTTGTAAATATTTGGAATAATCCCCAGATATTAGCTATACTATGGGAATCAAAATAGTTTTCGGGTATCTGTAATGGCACAGTATGCACCATTTGTTGTAGCTGATCTTCTTTTAAAATGCGTTCTGTCTTTGATAGGTATGGTGCAATGCCATCAATAGAGTAATCAGTCAGTATAATTCCTTTCGTGAAAAGAATTGGGAGGAATTCATTGTCTTTTGGCAATTCTTCCTGTGTAAACATGCCGTAAATAATAATGTTGGATAATTGGTTCAAGCTGTTTGCCGCCGTTCGGATGTGCATTGCAAACCTTAGCCCCAAGAAATCGGTAATAGTATTGCCAATTGACAATGGAACAAAGATATTGGTATATTCTTCCTGGAGATGGTTTTTGATAAAATTGTCCATATATACATCTACATGAACATCCACATCCCAAGAGATGCTTTTGATAACCGTATCATTTTTAAAATCATCTTTTCTAACCAGGGAGTTATCCGTTGCCAATAAACAATTAGCCATTAATGTATTTTTTTATAAGCTTTGAAAGTTGGAATTTGAAAGATTCAACTGTAAATTTTTGTTGAAAGTCCATCGTACCGCCGGTAATATTCAAAAGCTGGTTCAGTTGTAGGGAAAGTTCACTTTTTATGTTGAGCTCACCATTATTCGGATGATCATACAATTCCCGCCAAATTTTTTCTTTGAGAACAGCTATTTCTTCAATGTCGAATCTATCCCCAAACACCAGATAACGGATCTCAATTGAATTATTCATTCCTTGTTCAATATATTTATTTAGGAATACTTCTAGATTATTGTACAGAATATTCACTGGTATGGATACATATTTTCCTGAAATAGTTCTGCTTCCTACTGCTCCACCAAAAAACACAACCGTTGCTTTTTTCCTGGTACGGTCAATGAGGTCTTGTCTAATTTGTACAACATTCTTTTCATGTTTGTTTCCCGGATTATCAAAGAAAGAGTCATGAAAAAGGATAATATCATCTGTAGAAAACATTCGCTCTTTTGTTTTATCCAATTCCAGTTTGGAATGGATAACGGTCAATGCGTTATTGTATTGGGCAAATTCTTTTTTTGTCCAGTTATACTTTTCCTGCCTGATAATTTTATCGTCTATCAAATAGATCATTAGTCTAAATTAAATATGAGATTAAATTGCACTCCATTCATGGACTCATGCAATGGGATAATTGAATTCCCTTTGGGCCAAAGATCGAAAATAACGGATCGACCATCAGGAAGTACTGTTTGTAATTCAAGGTTACACATGCCGTTTAACTGGTTCTGAATAAGATTGGTCAATGATTTTCCATATCTAAATGGGGGAGTAATATCTTTTCCAAACACACTTCCTTTATGAAGAATGCTTAAAATTACCACATCATCAGTAGTACGTTTTTCCTTTTTTAAGGAGACTTCAATTTGTAGGTCCTTAAGTGATCCATTTTTTTTATTATGTTCTTCTATACACATATGAATAATATTCTTGTACGCTTGCTTTAATTTCTCTACGTCTGTGTAAAATTGTAGACATTTTGTTATTCCATCCAAGGTTATATTCAATTGTCTGAATTTGTCGAAATTTAATTTCCATAATGCATTTTCAAGATAGGACTTATCCCGACATTCAATCTGCATCTTGAGTGAATCAATAATATCCTGAAAATTGTTCAGCACATTATTGTCTACATCCCTTTCCCTTCGGAAAAGGTTTGGGGAGAGGTATTCCATATCGTTCCCGGGGTTGGGACAGCAACCAGGATGGTTTCTACACCAGGTTTTTATTTCTTCCGAAAACCAACCTATCCTAATATGCGCTTCGGACCAACCGGTTTTCTTTTCAAAAAAATAGAATTCATTTAGTTTTGCTACAATAGCAGGCGGAAGTGCCGTTCTGTACTGCTGAAGTAGTTCGTCATACTCCTTTTTGATGTATTTGAAGTGAGTTTCATAATCATACGATGGTATGCCCATTCTATACAACAGTTCATCGTATAAATCTGCATCGATAGAATGGGTCGTGGATTTCAGGATAGTATTACTGTTTAGGCTAGTTAAAAACCTAGCGAGGTTTTTAGGGTTTTTGTACTGTGGAAGGCTCCGCTTTTCATTCTTAACGGCTTCTGCGGTCACTAAGTCTGATTTTTTTTCATTGGTGTGTTGTGTATTGTGATCTTCTACGGTGCCGATTTCCGATTGTAATGCATCGATTCTGCCCAGAAGATCGGCGTTTATTTCTACTCCTTTCTTGATTTCAATTTCAATCAATTTTATAAAACGCTTTCTGTTTTCGGGGTTTAGTGTCCCTTTATTCAAAAAATCGGATAAAAATTTATTGATATCATGCATAAAGATTAACTATAGAATTGTTCCATTGTTTTGTTGAGCCCCTTCTTCTCCCAGGTATCCAGCAGAAAAGAAAAATAATCATCTGGAGCGATCAACTGTTTAAGCCTTTCCGCAAGCTTATTGTAACATGCATCATCGTGTCCCTTAACCATCTTGATATAATTCAGCTTTCCTCTGATAATGGACTGGAAATCAGGGGAATCTCCCTTTAGAATATGAGCTTTGTCTTTTATATAGGCGGGCTTGAAGTAACTACTCATTCTCTCATATCCATATGTTTCCCAATAATATAACCACATACGCAATTGCTTAATGTATCTTTTGGGTATATTGACATGATCATTGACGATGAGACCGGTTACTTCTTGCCTGTATTGACTTTTTTGTAATCTTGTTTTTTCCGGATTAATGTTGAATCGCTCATCTTTAATATTCCTATTAAGTTCTTTCATAAAGTTACCTTTATGTTTGAAAAAGACATCCTTATCGCCACTAAAAGTTATATCATCTGCATAGCGAGAATAGTTCAGCCCAAAACGCTTTGCCATGAATAGCAGTTTGTAGTCAAGATTTGAGCAGATAATATTGCTGATTATTGGGGAAGTGGGCGCCCCTTGCGGCAAAACAGAGGCCACTACTTTTGTCCATTTTCCGACTTTGTCTAATCGTTCTACCTCCATCTTCTCGCAACAAAGCCCGGCAATTATGTTGGCTAAGATTACTCTTTCCGATTCCTCATTAAGTTTAAAGGGGGGAACCTGTAGTCTTTTCCATATTCGTGCCTGATCAATTGAAGGGAAAAAGTCTTTTAAATCCGTATTAAATACAAATTTATAGCCGTTATGAATTTGAGCATTATCCACAATTGATTTGCCTTTAACGAAACCTGTTGCCTGAGGTTTTATCGCATCGAAGGTTTCGAGAATCATTTTCAAACATTCCTGGATCCTCTTCAAACCCATCTTGGGTGCATGTATTATTCGCTCTCCGCCTGATTTCTTTTTTACCTTGAAGACAGTATATCTGGCTTTGTTATTAGAATTGCAGTAATAGTTGAGTTGTTGTATTGTAAAGGGAAAGGATTTTTCGCCGTAAATGATAGATTTTGTGTAATTAAGTAATTCCAACAGGTCTTCTTTGGTTTTCATGCGTCTGAAAACCGTCTTTATTTTTTGGGTTTGTTCCTCCGTTATATCCATATGCAATCTTTATGCACTTTAAATGCCTGCCCTTGTTTTCTTTATGTATGGAGCGACTCGTCTTCAAGATCTATAACTCTTAAAGATTCAGAAATAATCTAATATAGAGTCAGAAATATCTAAACGGAGTCAGCTATGAACGATTCCAAAACTCCTAGCGAAATTACTGTGCAACCATTCAGACTGAAAAATGAGACTACCAGACCGATTCTCATGGGCGCAGGCCCACAACAGCTGGCAAATTCAAAATCTTTGGGCAGGCATTTAAAGAACTAAGGGTTTAATGTAAATATAACTTTTTCACCTAAAATATCGTAGGGGCGATGATAATGGACGAGGGAATAGCAGATGGAACCTTTCTTCTAAAAAAAATGCTCATCAGATTCGTCTGATGAGCATTTTAAAACTTGCGGAAAGGAAGGGATTCGAACCCTTGATACCTTGCGGTATACCCGCTTTCCAGGCGAGCCAGATCAACCACTCCTGCACCTTTCCGTTGTCCCAAATTATTCGTTCGGGGCTGCAAAGATATGCCTTTGTCTAAAAAATCCAAGTAAATGCCGTATTTGTTTTAATTATATCTATTTGCCGTTATAAACCATATTCATGTATTTCCCGCCTTTCTTCAGCTCATCCAGCATCTGGTTCAACCTTTTCAGCCTGGTTTCCTCTCTTTTGGCGCTGCTGATCCAGTGGATATAGTCGTTTTGCTGATAAGGAGGGCGGTTTTCGTAGGCCTCAAACAGTTTGTGTTTCGTCAGGGCCTGTTCAATGAAGTCCGGCATGGGGTACTTCGGGCGTTTTAAGGAGCTGAAGTCTTTTTTCATAAAGAAGAGATTTGTACTTTGTTAGAAATAGAAAACCCAACATCATGCCATATAACAGACGGGATTTTATTCAAACCATTGCCATGGCCGGCGCTGCCTTACCGTTTTCCTCATTTAAATTAAGGAAAGACTGGGAAATCCATGCCTTCTCCAAACCCTTTCAATGGATGGATTACAACCTGCTCTGCGAAACTTTCGCTGCCGCCGGTTTGGATGGGGTGGATTATACCGTACGGCCGGAAGGGCATGTATTACCGGAAAAGGTGACTACAGATCTCCCTAGGGCTGTAGCGGCTGCTAAAAGTGCAGGTCTTAAAACAACTTTAATAACTACGGCTATCCTGGAGGCGCAGGGTTCAGATACTTTACTGAAAACCGCGGCTGACCAGGGCGTGAAATATTACCGGATGGGCTGGTATGATTATATAAAAGAGAAGTCTATCGAGGAAAGCATCAGGGTTCGTAACCAACAGTTAAAGGAGCTGGCAAAGCTAAATGCTCAATTAAACATCCAGTCAGCCTACCAGAATCATGCTGGTTTGAAAGTGGGAGCGGGTGTGTGGGACCTGTATGCCATGGTCAGAGATGTAAATCCGAAGTATGCCGGTGTGCAATACGATATCCGCCACGCTACAGTGGAAGGAGCTAACAGCTGGCCTTTAGCCTTTGAGCTGATCTATCCGCATATCAATACCCTGGTGATAAAAGATTTCAAATGGGTGAACAATACCTTGCAGAATGTGCCGCTGGGAGAAGGGGTAGTGAATTTTAAAGCGTTTTTCCAAAAGGTGAAAGAATTCAATATTCATGTGCCTATCACATTGCACCTCGAATATGAATTGTTGAGCAAGGCGCAGCAGGCTTTGCCTGTAAAGGAAAAGCAGCAGATCGTATTAGGTAAGTTGAAGAAAGATGTGCAGACGCTGAAAGGGATGCTTGCCGGGATCTAGAAAGCAGGAACTTGAAGTTCGGCGCTAATGTTATAGAAAGCAGGTTATAAAAGCCCAACTCAAAAGTTTGGTGCTAATGCTATTACAAGCAGAATATAAAACGCATGGCTAATCTGCTTACAGCTCTCTAGCTCCCAGCCTTACGGCAAGATCTCTGTTGCAGGCGTCAATTCTCCTCTCAACGGCAACTCTATCAAACGCTTCATCTCATCCATGGGAATGTTCTGTCCTAACAGGAACATCAACTTAGTGGTAGCTGCTTCAAACGTCATATCATGGCCGCTTACTACACCTATTTTTTGCAGATGCTGACTGGTTTCATACTTCCCTAATTCAACAGAACCACCATCACATTGCGTAATGTCTACCATCAGGATACCTTTATCGGCAGCCTTTTGCAGGCATTCTGTGAACCAGGCTTGCGTAGTGGCATTACCGCTTCCGAATGTTTCCAGGATCAAACCCCGCATGCCGGGTGTATTCACAATGGCTTCCACAGCGCGGCGGGTAATGCCCGGGAATATTTTCAGTACCCCGATATTGGGATCCAGGTTCTTGTGAACGACCAATCCTTTTTCGGGAACAGGCAATACATAGTTATTCTTGTATTTGATATCGATGCCGGCTTCAGCCAGGGCAGGATAGTTCATGGAGTAGAAGGCTTCAAACTTTTCAGCATTGTACTTCTTGGCGCGGTTGCCGCGGAAAAGCATGAAGTCGAAATAAATACAGACTTCGGGGACCATACAGTGGCCATTGCTTTTGGTGGAAGCAATTTCCATGGCGGTGATGATATTCTCTTTAGCATCTGTACGGATCTTGCCGATCGGTAACTGGCTACCGGTAAGGATCACGGGCTTGGAAAGATTTTCCAGCATGAAGCTGAGTGCTGAGGCCGTGAAGGCCATAGTATCAGAACCGTGGAGGATCACAAACCCGTCATAGCGGTCGTAACGGTCTTCAATAATGCTGGCTAACTCCGTCCAGATCTCCGGCAGCATGTCTGAAGAATCCATGGGAGGATTGAAGGCGTAAACGTAGAAGTCAATTCCCATGCGATAAAGCTCAGGTAGGTTGTTCCTGATCTCATTGAAGCCGATGGGCCGTAATGCAGTCGTCTTTTCGTCGTAGATCATCCCAACGGTACCACCGGTATAGATGATTAAAATCTTCGTCATTTATCTCTTATAGAATTGCATGCAAATGTATTCACTTATCAGTTAGTGCATTTTGAATAATTTCCGGGCATTACCTGTAGTAATTGCAGCTACTTCCTCAATTTTTAGATTTTTTACATCTGCGAGCTTCTGAGCGATCAATGGGATATAGGCACTTTCGTTCCTTTTACCACGATAAGGGACAGGTGCCAGGTAAGGAGCATCTGTTTCGAGCACAACATGTTGAAGGTCAATATCAGCCATCAGTACATCCAGTCCTGCTTTCTTAAAAGTCACCACACCGCCTATCCCCAGGTAGAATCCCAGGTCTATAATCTCCTGTGCTTCTTCCTTAGTGCCTGAAAAACAATGGAATACGCCGGTGAGATGGCCGTTGTGCAGTTCTTTTACCACATCTATACAGGCCCTGGTGGCTTCCCGGCTATGGATGGCGATGGGGAGCTGGTGTTCCATGGCCAGCCTGATCTGCTGGCGGAAAGCAGCGTATTGCTGATCAAGCAAAGTTTTATCCCAGTAAAAATCCAACCCTATTTCCCCTACGGCCCAGAATTTCCGCTTTGTTAACCAATCCTGCACAATAGCCAGTTGTACTTCCACGTTTTCTTTCACGTAACAGGGGTGCAGGCCCATCATGGGGAGACATTCCTCCGGAAATTCAGCCTCCAGGCTTAACATCCCGGGTATGGAGTCCTCGTCAATATTGGGCATCAGCAGCCTGTTTACCCCCTGCCGGATGGCCCGGGTGACCATTTCACTCCTATCTGAATCAAATTCAGGGGAGTATAAATGGGCATGCGTGTCAATCCAGATCATTATATATAGTTTTTTTCAATTAATTGTTTATCTTTAAGTTCTGGAAAATCCTAATATTTAATTTAAACCTTTTCACAAAGGTACAGTCTCAATTAGCCAATACCTATTAAAACCGTTCTGATGAAACACTATTTTAACACCAACAAAGTACTCTCCGTTACCGCATTAGCAATTGGCGCTATTACCATTTTCTTTGCCTGTAAGAAAGATGATAAAGCAGGAGCCGATGATAAAAGAGATAATCAAACAATCGCTGCAGCTCAGCAGGAAGCTGAGATCAATGCTTTATATGAAGATGCCTTCGCGATTGCTTTAGACTACAATACCACTGAATCAGACCTCAATGGTGGAAATAGAAAAGCACCCAACGCTACATGGAATGATTACTCCAGGTGTACCGGTGTTGCTTTAAGCATAGACCCCGCAGACTTTCAGACTTATCCTAAAACGATCATTATCGATTTTAAAGATGGTTGCACTGAAGGTAACCGTACCCGTAAAGGCAAACTGAAGATCGTTGTAAATAAGATCTTTATAAGCCCCGGTGCTGTAGCAGAGATCACTTTCGATAATTATTATGTAAATGATATTAAGGTAGAAGGAAAACAAACCGTGCAAAACACGTCTAACAACGATGGTTTCGGTTATACTTATACCATTGCTGAAGGTAAACTCACCTATCCTTCCGGCAAGGTGGTTACTTACAGCGGCAACCGCATTTTAGCGCAGAAAGAAGGTGCTAACACGCCATGGGTGATCTCTGATGATGTTTATGAATTAAAAGGTAATGCCAGCCTGCAGGACAGCAGCGTGCTCGCTACCGTTGCCATCAAATCAGGCCTGATCCGCAAGCTCAGTTGCGCTTATGTAGGAAAAGGTGTTTTGGAACTTACTGTGAACTCATTTAAAGCCAGCCTTGACTATGGCAATGGCGATTGTGATAACAAAGCAGTACTGACTGTAGGTGATAAAACAAAAGAGATCACTTTACCGAGATAATATTTTCTCCAAACAATATGCTAACGCCATAACCTTAGGGTTATGGCGTTTTTTTATACAATAGCTTCTACCCGTAACCCTTTACGGGCGCAATGTTCCAGCACCCTGGGCAAAGCATAGCTCAGCCTGTCCCATGCTTTTTCACTATCGTGAAATACAACAATAGACCCCGCTTGCAGTTTGAACACAACATTCTGCAGGCAAGCTTCCCCGTTGATAGAAGTGTCAAAATCCGCACTCAGGATATCCCACATAATGATCTTGTAATCATCTTTCAGTTGTTTGATCTGAAAAGGGGAGATCCGTCCATATGGAGGACGGAAAAGATTGGAACGAATGTATTTCGCGGCTTCTTTGATATTGGCGAGATAGGTTTCCGTACCTGTTTTCCAGCCGTTCACATGATTATGTGTATGGTTTCCTACGGCATGCCCATCCAGCAGGATCTGCTGATAGATCCCCGGATGTTCCACCACATTTTTCCCGATACAGAAGAAAGTAGCTTTTGCATTGTACTTTTTCAACTGCTCCAATACAAAAGGTGTGGCTTTGGGATGCGGGCCGTCATCAAAAGTGAGATAGACTGTGGGCACGTCCGGAGAGAAGTTCCAGATACAGCTTTTGTACAGTGATTTGAGGAAAGCGGGTGTTTTCGTAAAATAGAACATACATTATAGGATTTGAAATCTCGTTCCCAAGCCCGAAATTATTATTTTTGCGCCGTATGAGTCAGAAAAAAGTAAGAGTACGCTTTGCACCCAGCCCTACTGGCGGTCTTCACCTTGGAGGTGTTAGAACGGTGCTGTTCAATTACCTGTTCGCCCGCCACCATGGCGGAGATTTTGTATTAAGGATAGAAGATACAGACCAAACCCGCTTTGTGCCAGGGGCGGAAGAATATATTTTGGAATGTCTCCGCTGGTGTGGCCTGGAAGCGGATGAAGGACCTCATAAAGGAGGACCTTTTGCCCCTTACCGTCAAAGTGAGCGGAAAGCGCTTTACCGGCAATATGGAGAACAACTGGTGAACGCCGGTTTTGCCTATTATGCTTTTGATACGCCTGAAGAGCTGGAAGCTATGCGGGAAGTGGAAAAAGCACGGGGCAATCACTCTCCGCAGTACAACCATTCCGTACGCAAAACCATGCGTAACTCCCTCACGCTGGATGCTGGGGAAGTAAAAACTTTGCTGGATAAAGGCACACCTCATGTGATCCGCATTAAAATGCCGGAGAACGAAACGGTAACCTTTACGGATATGATCCGGGGAGAAGTTAGTTTCCAGACCAGCACAGTGGATGATAAAGTATTGCTGAAAGCAGATGGCATGCCCACTTACCATCTTGCCGTAGTGGTGGACGATTATCTCATGAAGATCTCTCATGCTTTCCGGGGTGAGGAATGGCTGCCTTCCGCACCAGTACACATCCTGTTATGGAAATACCTGGGCTGGGAAGCGGAGATGCCACAATGGGCGCATCTGCCACTGATCCTGAAACCGGATGGTAATGGTAAACTGAGCAAAAGGGATGGAGATCGTTTAGGCTTCCCCGTTTATGCGATGAACTGGCTGGATCCTAAAACGAATGAACTCACACAGGGTTTCCGTGAAAAGGGATTTCTTCCGGAAGCTTTCGTGAATATGCTGGCGATGCTGGGCTGGAATGCGGGTTCTGAACAGGAAATATTTTCCATCGATGAACTGATACAGCAGTTCTCTATTGAAAGAGTGCATAAAGGCGGCGCTAAATTCGATTATGATAAGGCGAAATGGTTCAACCATCAGTATATCGTGAAGAAGGATGATGTTACGCTGGCAAAGCTTTTCCAGCCTGTGTTAGCTGAAAAAGGACTGGCACCTGAAGAAACATATGTAGCTAAGGTAACCGGACTGGTGAAAGAACGCTGCCACTTTATCAATGAGATATGGGACCATGGTTTCTTCTTTTTCGTGCGGCCGGACAAGTATGATGTAGATGCCGTAAAACCTAAGTGGACGCCGGAAAAACAGGCATTCTTCGAATCCTGGATCACGGAGATCAGTGCATTGCCGGACTTTACATTTGCGGCCCTGGAAGATAACTTCAAACAACTGGCTACTGCAAAGAACATCAAACCGGGAGAGTTGCAATTACCTTTCCGCATCATGTTATGCGGAGGGAAATTTGGCCCGCCGGTATTTGTAATTGCGGAAACATTGGGGAAAGAAGAGACGATCGAAAGAATTAAGCTGGCTTTGGCAATTTTTGCGTAACTTCCATATAACCAACATACAAGGGGCTGACTAAATATCATTAGTCAGCCCCTTTTTTTGATATTATTTTAGCTGTTGCAACTGAACGAAGGATGAACGAACCTATGATGAAGGAGTGATAAACACTGCCTTTACAGGAGGACGGTTAAAAACCTATCAGTACCTATGCTTTTTTCACTTCTTTAGCCCAGGTATCCTTGAGAGTAACGGTACGGTTAAATACCAGTTTGCCGGGTGTTGAATCCGGATCCACGCAGAAATAACCTTTGCGGAGGAATTGGAATTTATCACCCACTTTAGCATCCAGCAGGAATGGTTCTATGTATGCCTGTGGTATTACCTCCAGCGAAGACGGGTTGATGAATGATTTGAAATCACCTTCTTCGGCGGCAGGGTTTTCTACAGAAAAAAGCCGGTCGTATAAACGAACTTCCGCTGTGGCAGCATGTGCTGCACTTACCCAGTGAATGGTTCCTTTCACATTGATGCCGCTGGTATCTGATCCGCTTTTGCTTTCCGGGATGTAGGAGCAGAAGATCGTAGACACATTGCCGTTAGCATCTTTTTCAAAGCTGTCGCATTTCACGATGTAAGCATGTTTCAACCGCACCATCAGGCCAGGGCCAAGACGGAAGAATTTCTTGGGTGGTTCTTCCATGAAATCTTCTCTTTCAATATACAGGGTGTTACTGAAAGTAAGATTATGGTGCCCGGCATTTGGATCTTCCGGATTGTTTTCAGCCGGCAGTTCTTCTGTTTGCCCTTCCGGATAATTGCTGATCACGAGTTTCACCGGGTCCAGTACAGCCATCACGCGGTTGGCTGTTTTATTCAGTTCCTCGCGGATACAGAATTCCAGTAAACCTATTTCTATCAGGTTATCCCTTTTAGCCACACCTACTCTTTCTGCAAAAGTGCGGATGCTGGAAGGGGTATAACCACGACGGCGGTATGCACTCAATGTTGGCATGCGGGGATCATCCCATCCTGTTACATGTTCTTCATTCACCAGTTGCAGCAGTTTGCGTTTGCTCATTACCGTATAACTCAGGTTCAGGCGCGCAAACTCGTATTGGTGCGAAGGAAATATATTCAGTTGTTCAATGAACCAGTTATACAACTCACGGTGGGGTATAAATTCCAGCGTGCAGATGGAATGCGTGATCTTTTCGATGCTGTCACTTTGCCCATGAGCGAAATCATACATGGGGTAGATGCACCAGGCATCTCCTGTACGGTGATGATGCGCATGTTTGATGCGGTACATCAGAGGATCGCGCATGTGCATGTTCACATGGGCCATGTCTACTTTTGCCCTTAATACTTTTGCACCGTCAGGATATTTACCGGCACGCATGTCTGCAAACAATTGCAGGTTCTCTTCCACGCTTCTGTCCCTGTGAGGGCTGTTCTTTCCTGGTTCCGTGGGGGTGCCTTTAAGAGCAGCAATCTCTGCCGCGCTCAGATCATCCACATAGGCCAGGCCTTTTTTTATTAGCGCTACTGCAAAATCGTGCAACTGTTCAAAATAATCAGAGGCATATAGTTCATTGGCCCACTGGTATCCGAGCCATTTGATATCCGCTTTAATAGACTCTACATACTCCGTTTCTTCTGTTACCGGGTTGGTATCATCAAAACGGAGATTGGTCTTACCATTATATTTATTCGCCAGCCCGAAGTTCAGGCAGATGCTCTTGGCGTGGCCAATATGGAGGTATCCATTTGGTTCAGGAGGGAAACGGGTATGTACCCTGCCATCGTTAACGCCATTCGCAATATCATCTTCTATGATCTGTTCTATAAAATTCAGGGATCTTTCTTCGCTCATATGTTGTAGCTTTCTTATATTCCTAGTGTCGTTAGTTTGCTATCAAGCTAGCTTGATAGCTTTTGCCGAATTGCAAATGTAAGATAAATGGGCTTTTGTTGTCTACCGGGAGCCCCTTGACCGCATCCAGCCGGAAATTCTTACATTTACGATCCAATCAGGTAATATGGTCAACCCGAATCAACGCCCCATCCGTGTATTGGTAGCCAAAGTAGGTCTGGATGGCCACGACCGCGGCGCCAAAGTGATAGCAGCAGCTCTCAGGGATGCAGGGATGGAAGTAATTTATACCGGCCTGCGCCAAACCCCGGAAATGGTGGTAAGCGCAGCCTTACAGGAAGATGTGGATGCCATTGGCATCAGCATCCTTTCCGGAGCACATATGACAGTTTTTCCAAAGATCATCCACCTCATGAAAGAAAAGGGGATGGACGATGTATTATTGACGGGCGGGGGGATCATTCCCGACCAGGATATGCAGGAATTATACGAAATGGGTGTGGGGAAACTCTTCCCTCCAGGTACCAATACCCAGGAAATTGCCAGCTACATCACAGGCTGGACAAAGGAACACAGGGAATTTTAACTTTTTTGAAACATTTTCAAAACCTGGTCGTCTTACTAAGAACGGCAGCATGCTCAAATGGGGTATTGCCCGCCTATTCCATTCTTAACCACGCAAAAGTTGAAATTTATGAAGGTTATCCGCTACACTATGCTCCTCCTCCTGTTAGCTATGACTACAGGTCTCCGTGCCCAGGATTCCACTGAGGCCGAACCCAAGAAGAAAATATCTTACCATTTCCATTTTTATTCAGCACCGCCCAAACCTGGTAAAGGATATGTGACCACAGGTGGTAACGGGGCGCTGCTTTCCTTCGCTAATATGAAGAATAACGGAGAGCATGTTCGCAACATCCCCCGTTTTACCCTGTTCTTCAATATCGGGCAGAACTATAACTATGATTTTTCCAGGAGCTTTGGGGTTTTCTCCGGGGTGAACATTAAGAATATCGGGCTGATCAGCAAACCCAACGATTCCGTGAAGCTGAAACAAAGGGTATATACCCTGGGTGTGCCATTAGGTTTTAAAGTAGGTGATCTGCGGAACGGCTTTTTCTTCTTTGCCGGTGGTGAGTATGACCTAGCCTTTAACTATAAAGAGAAATACTTCCTGCGCGGAGATAAGAAAAGCAAGTTTAATGAATGGTTCAGCGACCGTACGGACCTGCTGATGCCCTCTGTTTTTGCAGGTGTTCGTTTTAACCCGGGGTTTGGCGTGAAAGTGCAGTATTACCTGAACGACTTCTTCAATAAAGATTATACAGAAACAGTGAACGGGGTGAAAGAACAGCCGTATAAAGATATGAAGGCCAATATGCTGTTTGTAACGCTGAGTTACAACTTTGGCGGTTTCAAATGTGATTTCGGCAATCATCACCGCAGGGATAATAAAGACAGAAAAGGAACCAGGGTGATCATCGAAAAGAGAACGGTGACTGACAAATAAATAATGTTTCTATATTTATGATCTCAGGGGCGGCATGCAAATGCGGCCCCTTTTTCATTTCGGCACCTTGGGATTATGCGTTAATTTAGATGGAGATAAAAACGACTCATTATATGTATAAGACGCTGACCACAAATATCAAGGATGGTATCATGGAGATTGCCATCAATCGCCCGGACAAGCTGAATGCCCTCAACCAGGAGGTAATGAAGGAACTGGCCCTGGCCGTTGACGAAGTGTATAAAAATGAAGCGGTACGCAGTGCCATTATTACGGGAACTGGTCCCAAAGCTTTTGTAGCCGGGGCGGATATCAGTGAATTCCTGAGCCTGTCTACAGACCAGGGCGCCGATCTGGCCAAACTTGGGCATATGGTGTTTCAGCGGATAGAAGAAAGCCCTAAGCCCATAGCCGCCGCAGTAAACGGTTTTGCATTAGGGGGAGGATGTGAACTAGCCATGGCCTGTCATTTCCGAGTGGCAAGCGATAATGCAAAATTCGGGCAGCCGGAAGTGAACCTGGGTATTATTCCTGGTTATGGTGGCACACAAAGACTGGTACAACTGATCGGGAAAGGCAAAGCGATGGAATTAATGATGACGGCGGACCTGATCGGAGCGGAAGAGGCCAGACAGTTGGGATTGGCCAATCATGTGACCACACCTGAAGAGTTGTTGCCTAAAACCCGTTCCATCCTGCTGAAGATCCATGAAAAAGCACCGTTGGCCATTGCGAAAGTGATCAAGTGTGTGAATGCGAATTTCAAATTTGATGTGGATGGCTTTAAAACCGAGATCGCTGAGTTTGCAGGCTGTTTTGCCACGCAGGACCTGCAGGAAGGAGCCGCTGCTTTCATTGAGAAAAGGAAACCGGTTTTCAAAGGAGAATAATTGACTATTTTTGTGGCCTTAAAATTAAAACATGGACTATCGGATAGAGAAAGACACGATGGGAGAGGTGAAAGTACCCGCGAATGCATATTTCGGTGCTCAGACCCAACGCTCCATCGACAATTTCAAGATCGCACAGGACATCAACAAGATGCCTAAAGAGATCATAAAAGCTTTTGCATACCTGAAAAAAGCGGCTGCCCTCACTAACCTGGAAGCAGGTGTGCTGGCGAAAGAAAAGGCAGAACTGATAGGCAAAGCCTGCGATGAGATACTGGAAGGTAAACTGGACGCGGAATTCCCATTGGTGGTTTGGCAGACCGGTTCAGGTACCCAATCCAATATGAATGTAAATGAAGTGGTAGCCTATCGCGCACATGTGATCAATGGCGGCCAGCTCACAGATAAAGAAAAAGCCGTTCATCCGAACGATGATGTAAATAAATCCCAGTCTTCCAACGATACCTTCCCTACTGCTATGCACATTGCAGCGTATAAGATGTTGATGGAAGTAACGATCCCCGGCATTAAAAAACTGCGTGACACTTTGGCTAAGAAGTCAAAGGAGTTCATGCATGTGGTGAAGATCGGCCGCACCCACTTTATGGATGCTACCCCGCTCACCCTGGGTCAGGAGATCAGTGGTTATGTGTCTCAGCTGGACCATGGTTTACGTGCTATCAATAATACCCTGGCTCACCTGAGCGAACTGGCATTGGGTGGTACTGCTGTGGGTACAGGTATCAATACACCGGAAGGTTATTCTGAAAATGTAGCAAAGAAGATCGCGGAATTAACAGGCCTGCCTTTCATCACCGCAGAGAATAAATTTGAATCACTGGCTGCGCACGATGCAATTGTGGAAGCACATGGGGCTTTGAAAACAGTGGCCGTGAGCCTGATGAAGATTGCCAATGATATCAGGATGCTGAGCTCCGGCCCGCGTTCCGGTATTGGTGAACTGCACATCCCTGATAATGAACCCGGTTCTTCCATCATGCCAGGTAAAGTGAATCCAACACAGTGTGAAGCTTTAACCATGATTGCTGCACAGGTGATGGGTAATGACGTGGCCATCAGTGTAGGTGGTGCTACCGGCCATTTTGAACTGAACGTTTTCAAACCCATGATGATCTACAACTTCCTGCATTCTGCACGTTTGCTGGGTGATGGTTGTGTGAGTTTCAATGATAAATGCGCAGAAGGACTGGCGCCTATCGAAGCAAACATCAAAAAACATGTGGATAATTCCCTGATGCTGGTAACTTCTCTGAATACAAAGATCGGTTATTACAAAGCTGCTGAAATTGCACAGACAGCGCATAAGGAAGGTACTACCTTAAAAGAAATGGCAGTGAAGTTAGGTTATGTGACAGCGGAAGAGTTTGATGCATGGGTAGATCCCAGCAAGATGGTAGGAAAGATCTGAAATTGATATCTTATAAAATTAAAAGCGTCCATCATCATGATGGACGCTTTTT
The DNA here is from genome assembly GCF_039545795.1 of Chitinophaga niabensis. Classification (NCBI taxonomy): domain Bacteria; kingdom Pseudomonadati; phylum Bacteroidota; class Chitinophagia; order Chitinophagales; family Chitinophagaceae; genus Chitinophaga; species Chitinophaga niabensis. The sequence continues at coordinate 6,698,453 of NZ_CP154260.1, forward strand.
TTATGCAAGCAATTCTAAAACAGTTATGCGTTAATCGGTGATGGCATGTACTGCTATCTCTGTGCGGTAATGGGCTTTATCATTTCCAGAACACCAGTACAATTGTTCTGATGCTCATGGCTATCACCAGCACACCCACCATGATCATGAGGGGCTTCCGCTTCATTTTCTTTACCAGCACTGCGGCAAAAGGAGACGCGATCACACCACCCAGTATCAATCCAATGATCACCTGCCAGCTATCGACACCATTGAATAAAAGGAAAGTACCTGCGCTGGAAACAGAGATAAAAAACTCAGCAGCATTCACAGAACCGATGGTGTAGTTCACCGTGCGGCCTTTACTCAAAAGGGTAGAAGTAACAATAGGGCCCCAGCCGCCACCGCCAATTGCATCCATGAATCCGCCGAAGAAAGCCAGGGGCCCCAGTCTGCGGGTTTTGCTTTTGGGTCTGTTGCGCTGTAAAGCTTTACGTAAGATCAATACACCCAGGATCATGAGATAAGCACTCATAAAGGGTTTGATGACATTACCATCTATTTTTTCCGACAGGAGATAGGCACCTATTATGGCTCCGATCATACCCGGGATGAGTAAATGCAGGAATAATTTCTTGTTGACGTTACCCAGTTTGAAGTGTGCAATACCTGAAGCGCCGGTTGTAAAAACCTCTGCTACGTGTACACTGGTACTCGTCATAGCGGGTGATACACCCAAACCTAATAAGAGAGAAGAAGAAGTAGCTCCGTAAGCCATGCCCAGCGCACCATCTATCATCTGTGCCATAAGGCCCACTCCCATAAAGAAGAGGAGCTTTTCCGTAAATACGCTTTGTGTGAAACGGGCAATGCGTGTTTGCGCATCCTGGGAGATACCATAATTATAAGTGAAGTAGAGACCAACGGCCACCACCACTATAGAAATACCAATGACTGCCCAGATCCAGTGCTGCTTTTTATTGTCCTCATTTACGAGGTCAATCAGCACCTTCTGTGTTTCAACGGTAGCTACCCGTTGCTCAACCTTATCGATCACCTCGTTATGCGACATAAATTATAAAAGTAATATAGTCTACGGGAATTGTGGACTAAAAATAGGTTTAATCCCTGGTATATCCAAATATCTTGCAGCCCTTTTTAAAAATGACGGAGGCCTGCTGAAAGGGCCTCCGTCTGGTTGATAATGGTGGTCTTTGATCTGGGTTTCCATGGTTAGGATCCCGCTGGCCGCCATTGCTATTGGATAGCAGCAGGGCAATTATTTTGTGAGCAAACCTTCCACGGTGATGGCTGCATAGTACAATGCACCAATGTTTGGCCCGGCTGCATATTGAATGTACCTGTTATTGAGGAGGTTAGATCCGCCCAGTTTGACAGTTGATTTAAGTTTGGGAAAGCGGTAATTCACCTGTGCATCCACTGTACTGTATGCCGGTACATCTCCATTTGCCAGGGGGCTTTCCCAATAGAAGGTATTTTGCCATCTCCATACCACATTGAAACCGAAGTTTTTGAGCAACTCGCGGTTGCCGATGGAAATGTTGGATACCCAATCGGGGGTATTAAAGCCGGTAGCGAATACGTCTTTTTGTTTATTCTCTACAATGGCGTTATAATTCAGGTTACCTGCCACTGTCCATTTTTTATAGAAGTTATAGGTTAGACCAAGGGAGGCGCCATAGTTATCATATGTTTGTTTGGCGTTGGTATATACGCGATAGCGGGTTTGTTTGGTACGGTTTGCTGCCAGCATATCCATCACTGCTTCATCAGATCCTACCCTTCCGGTAGAGGGCACTGCTACTTCCACCTGGCCCAGGAAACCATCATAGCGGTTGTAGTATGCATCCGCATCTACCACAATTTTGTGGCCGAGCAATACACTACGGTAGCCTACTTCAAAGGAGTTGATCCTTTCAGGGCGGGTAGGGGAGAGATTGGTAACTTCCAGTAACGCTTTGTTTTTGATGGCTGCATTATTAGCAGTTAAACCATCTGCCACATCTTTATTCACCGCATTGTTGAAGGTATTGATGGAGGCGAGGGTGTAGGAATTTTCCAGGTAACCCAGGCCTTCATTGATATAAGCAAGACCGCCCACCCTTCTAACGTTTCCGTTATTTACGAAAGACAATGCTTCAAACAATGCAGGGAAGCGGAAACCATTCTGCCAGGATGCACGGAAATTATATTTCTCTGCAGCGGTATATACCACAGCGATCCTTGGATTGATCTTGGGATCGAACTCCGTATTATGATCCAGGCGGATGGATCCCACCAGCTTCAGTTTTTCATTAAAGAAGGTTTTGCTGACCTGTGCAAAGCCGCCATATTTTTTATAGTATACATTTTTGCCACCTGGTTCTGTACGTTTATCCGGTGGTTTGCTGAAATCCACGAAGTTGTTACCATCAGGAATTACTTCATAGATGCGGCCATCCAAACCTACGAGCAGGTTGAAGATGTTCACTCTCTTGCTGAGGTCCCATTGTGCATCCACATGATATACGCGGCTATGCTGATCCAGCCAGGCGCCGCCGGTTGCAGGAGCTCCTGCTACAGCACTTGCGTGGTCCCAGTTATTGATGCCGATGATAGTGTTTTTCAGCGCATTGAATTCAGGGGTGCCGGGTTGTACCCTTCCCTGATCTGCTACACCACGGGCGAGGCGCATAGCTTCTGCGAGTTCTGTTCCTGCATTGATCTCTGTTTGCAGTTTAGCCCTGAAAGCATCTCTCCAGGCATTGTTGGATTTATTGGTGAGATCAAGATTATCCGTGAGTGGTTTCAGGTTATAAGAGTTGCCTGTATTTTCAAGGGAGATATATCCACGGATGAAATAATCAGCGCCTTTTAATTCCAGTTTGTGATTCTGTACTACCACATCGTTCAGCTGGATCTTGTTACCGCGTTGGAAAAGGCCATCCATCTGGCCACGGCGGTAAGTGTAGGAGAGTTCTGCTTTAGAACCTAATCTCCAATATAAGCCCGCATCAAATTTGATGTTTTCAACGATGGGGTTTGCGAGATCTTTTTCCCAGTAACCGGTACGGCGTACATTGAAGGTTTCTGTTTTGCCATTCAGTTGTACAGCTACAGAAACGTTGTTGTTATTTTCATCGCCATATTTATTCCATGCATCGTATGCAGGATTATTAGCGGCACCATTCAATGCAGGGAAGCGGGAGTTGGCTGCAGCATTCTGGTCTGTTGCTGTACTGGCACGCCAGTCAGTTCCGCGGAGGTAACTTACATTCACTTTGAATGCAAAGCGATCGCGGAAAGATTGTGCATAACGGATAGCCGTTTCAGTTAGTACACTGGGATCTGCATCAATACCATCCACATGGTTCACACCTATTTTCTGATATACGCTGAGGCCTTTATAGAGGAAAGGACTTTTAGTCTGAAGGTTGGCCATACCATTGATGGCGTTCATACCATACAAAGCAGAAGCTGCGCCGGGTGTAATTTCCACGCTGGCAATATCCAGTTCTGTGGGCCCGATGGCATTACCTAATGGAACGCCTAAAGTAGCAGCCTGCATATCCACACCATCTACCAGTTGCATGAACCGGAAGTTGTTGGGGATGTTGAAACCACGTGTATTGGGTACTTTGAAGGTGAGGCTGGAAGTGGTCATCTGCACACCTTTCACATTTTCCAATGCATCATAGAAGCTGGGAGCGGGTGATTCTTTGATGGTGCGGATGTCCAGTTTCTCAATGGCTACTGGTGATCTGAGTGCCTGTTCTTCCACGCGGGAAGCGGTTACTACCACCTCTTTACCAAGAAGGGTTTGTGTAGCCAGGGAGATATCTAAACGGGAAGTGGTGTTTTTGACTTCAAACTCCTGGGAAGAGAAACCCAGGCTGGAGAACACCAGGGTGAATGGGAATTTCAGCCTGGTTTTAAGGGTGAAAACACCCTTACTGTCTGTTGTGGTGCCGGAAATGGTGCCTTTGATCTGGATGCTTACACCAGGAAGGGTTTCTCCGGTATTCTGGTCTTTTACCTGGCCGGTGATCTGTACGATGCTGCTTTCCTGCGCAAAAGCTGCTGCAGTGAAGAGTAAGAGGGATAATAGTAAGGTAGATCTAAGGGTATAACTACTCATTTTCATGAAACTTATATTGATGATATTATATACAATAATACTATTAGTCTATAGAATTAGTGGACAAATGTAAAATGAGAATACGAAATTTGCAAGTTTTTCTATACAAGATGTTAAAACGTAGATTGGTGGCTTGTTTTGCGGTGCGGGATTTTAGCAGCGGAGGTGCTTGATAAGCTGAATAGCGAGTTAAAGATGCAGGGAGTGACACAACGGCGGCTGAAGAAAGAACAAATGACGGCTACCAAATGATCCTTTCAAAAATCAGGGGCGGAAAACCGTCAGCAGAAACAGGCAGTGTAAAAGGGGAACTGTTGCTAAATAAGGAAATGAAAGCCTTTGATAAGAAATACCCGATACCACAAAAAAAGGCGCTCGTTAAAGCGCCTCTCTGTATAATTACATTACCTGTTGCCGATCGTCTACTACGGCGCCGGTTTCAATGGAAGGCGCGGTGTCATCTGCTTTTTTATGCAGGAATCTTTTCTGGAAGAGCAGGATGGTGATCACTCCTACGGAGATGGCAGCATCTGCTATATTAAATACCGGGCGGAAAAAGATGAAATGTTCACCCCCCCAGAAGGGTACCCATTTAGGGAAAGTACCGTCAAAAATGGGGAAATAGAGCATATCTACCACATTACCATGGAGGAAAGTGCCATAACCACCACCGGCAGGCAGGAATTGAGCTAATTCGTAACGGGTACTTTCTGAAAATATCAGGCCGTAGAACATACTATCTATCAGGTTTCCGGCAGCTCCGGCGAGGATCAGCGCACCACAGATCAGCAGACCTTTGTGATATTGCTCTTTCACCAATTTTTTCATGTAGATGAAACCCAGTACCACAGCTACCAGGCGGAAGAGGGTAAGCGCAATTTTGCCAAATTCTCCACCAAACTTCAGGCCATAGGCCATTCCTTCATTTTCGATGAAATGAATGTAGAAAAAATTGGGTATAACAGCGAATTGCTCCGCAATGGTCATATTGGTTTTGATCCAAAACTTCAACACCTGGTCTACCAGAAGGATCAGTACTACGATAAAGACAACGTGACGGTATTTCAAAATTTTTCGTTTTCTCAAAAATAATGTATTATTTGAAAGATGATAACAGTAACATGTTATGATTTTTTATTCCTGGAAATACACTCTTTTCACCCTTTGTGAAATTCCGGTAAGTATTTCGTAAGGAATAGTATCAGCCCATTTGGCCAATTGCTGTACGGTGAGTTCTTCACCAAACACGATCACTTCATCACCTTCCTGAACATCAGCGATATGTGTAACATCCAGCATTAACATATCCATGGCCACCACGCCAATAACAGGGGCTAACTTTGTGCGGATCATCATTTTACCGTTTCCGTTACCCAGCTTCCTGTCGTACCCATCTGCATAGCCTATACGAACGGTGGCGATCAGGGAAGGAACTTTTGCTTTCCATTTTCCGCCATATCCCACAGTATCCCCTGCCGGTATACGTTTGAGCTGTGCCACGGTGGTTTTGAGGGTGCTGACATTCCGCAGTTTATCCTGGAAAGCTGTGCTATCTACACCATACATGCCAATACCCAGCCTCACCATATCCAGCTGCAGATCCGGGTGGCGATGGATAGCCGCGCTGTTGGCAATATGGCGGATCACGGCATAGCCCAGCTGCTGCTGCAATAATGCGCTCATTTGCGTGAAAAGCTGTGCCTGCTTACGCGTAAAGGCATCCATGGCAGGGTCTTCACTTCCTGCAAGGTGACTGAAAATGGATTGTACTTTGAATAAGCCGTCTTCCTTCAACCGGATGGCCAGCTGATCCAGGTCTGCCTGTTCAAATCCAAGGCGGTGCATGCCTGTATCCAGTTTAATGTGTACCGGATAATCTGTTTTATTCGCATACCGAACTACTTCCTCAAATTGTTCGAGGATGTGCATGGAATATAATTCAGGTTCCAGGTTCCATTGCAGGATAGCATCAAAAGTGCTGGGCTCCGGATTCATTACCATAATAGGCAGGGTAATTCCTGCCCGGCGGAGTTCCACACCTTCGTCTGCATACGCCACTGCGAGGTAATCTACGCCGTGGAACTGCAGCAGGCTTGCAATCTCAAAACTTCCGCTGCCATAGGAGAATGCTTTTACCATAGCCATTAACTTAATACCGGGTTTTAATAAAGCCTGGTATTGTTTCACGTTATGGGCAATAGCACTCAGATTTATTTCGAGGATGGTTTGATGTGCTTTTTGTTCCAGTAATTTACCGATGCGCTCAAACTTGAACACCCGTGCGCCTTTCACGAGAATGGATTCATTCTGGAAATCTGCAGGGTTCACTTCTTTCAGGAAATCTTCCGTGGTAGGATAGAAGTTGCTCTTTATTTTAGAGAAGCTTTGTTTTTCCCGGGAAATATTTTTGCCAATGCCGATCAGTTTCTGAATGCCTTTCTTTTCCAGCATGCCGGCTACTTCCTCATACAGGGAGCCTTCGCTTTTTCCGCTTTGCAAAATATCACTGAGGATCACGGTGCGTTGCGGATGCTGACGTTGCTGTTGCAGGAATTCGAGGGCAATGGCCAGGGAGCCAAGGTCAGAATTGTAACTGTCGTTAATGATGGTGCTGTTGTTGATGCCCTGTTTCATTTCCAGGCGCATAGCAATATTGCCCAGGAGGTTCATGCGTTCCTGGATCACTGCCTGTGATTTACCCAGGTAGAGCATGAGTGCCCAGCAATGAATGGCATTTTCAATAGAGCCTTCATCTACAAAAGGGATGCGGATGAAGAGTGGCTCCTGTTTGTACAATGCATCTATGCGGGTATGATTATCATTTTTGTCGACACCAATGATCCGGAGATCTGCATCTGTTTTGCGGCTCCAGGTAAGGAGCTGCAGATCATTATCAATTTCCCTTTTCCCAACGAGGTTATGGAAATTGTTCACGCATTCATTCAGGGCCAGGTAATCTTTGCAGTAAATGAGCACATCACTCTTCATAAAGAGGATGAGTTTTTCATTCACCTTTTGCCGGATGTTGAGGAAGCCTTCATTATGTGCTTCGCCGATATTGGTGAAAATACCAATGGTGGGACGGATGATCTTTTCGAGGTTCACCATTTCACCGGGTTGGGAAATGCCTGCTTCAAAAATGGCCATCTGGTTCTCCGGTTTCATTTGCCACACGGAGAGTGGTACGCCGATCTGCGAGTTATAACTTTTAGGGCTGCGTACGATGTTATAATCTTTTTCCAGTAACTGGAACAGCCATTCTTTTACGATGGTTTTACCGTTACTGCCTGTGATACCTATTACCGGTATCTGGAATTGATGGCGGTGATAAGCTACCAACGTATGCAGTGCCTGGAGAGAATTCTTCACCAGGATGATGTTGGCTTTTGGAAATTGGGCAGTGGACATAGGTTCACTGACCACGAAATTACTGACACCTTTCTGGTACATTTCTTCTATGTACTGATGGGCATTTCGTCTTTCGCTAACAAGGGGGATGAACAATGAGGTTTCTGGAATAAGCAATTTGCGACTGTCCAGCAAAATTTGTTCTATCTCCGCATTCCCGGTCTGTTGCAGCAATTCCCCCTTAAGGATCTTGCTGATACTTTCTGCTGTATACAACTTTATATGGTTTTTTATATAAAAGGAAAGCGTTCAGGGACTCTACTCCTGAACGCTTTCGGATCAACTATTTTTCGAACTCGCCCTCAGGCTTAACAGGTAATTTTTTGTCGTTGTAAATAGAGTAGATGATGGAACCTGTCAGGCAGGCTATGATCACTACCAACGATACCCATACGGGCAATTTGAAATGCCAGATCTCTGCGAGCATCTTTAAACCGATGAACACCAGTACGATGGCGATACCTTGTTGCAGGTAATCGAACTTATCCACTGCACCACGCAGCAGGAAGAACAATGAGCGTAAACCCAGTACGGCAAAGATGTTGGAAGTATACACCACCAGTGGTTCTTTTGAGATCGCAAAAACCGCGGGGATGGAATCCAGTGCAAAGATGATATCTGTTACGGCCAGCATTACTACCACTACTGAAAGTGTGGTGAGGTATACTTTGCCGCTATGTTTAATGGTGAATCTGCCATTCGGTTCCTGGTGAGAGATACGCATGTACTTCTGCATGAAGCGGTAGGCAAAGTTTTCTTCCGGTTTGAATTCTTCGTGTTGGTCTACGATGAACATTTTAACACCTGTGTAGATCAGGATGGCACCGAATACATAGAGTATCCAGCCGAACTGTGCGATCAGGGCCACACCTACGGTAATAAAGATGGCGCGGAAAACAATGGCCATGAGGATACCGATCAGCAGTACCCGGGCATAACTTGTTTCCTTGATCTTGAAGAAACCGAAAATGAGGATGAACACAAAGATGTTGTCGATAGACAACGACCATTCCATTAAGTAGGCGCTGAGATATTCAACCGCTAAGCGGCTGCCATCTTCATACCATATAAATGCGAAGAAGCCAAGTGACAGGGCAACCCAGAATGAAGTTTGGATTAATGCCTTTTTAATGGAGATTATTTCTCCTTTTTTACTCAGCAATCCAAGGTCGAAAATAAGGGCCAAGACGATAACAATACCAAAAACGATGTACGTCCATTGTTGCGATGTCATGAAAGGAGGAAAATTTATTGAACTGCAAAGATAATATATTATAACGTCCTTTTCCGGGGAAAACGGGTGTTTATGCTGCGTAACGGCGTTGGCGGATGAATTGGAACACCATAGCAAAGAGCAATATAGCCCCTATGGGCACTATAAAGGCAATCAGTTGCCATTTGGTCCTGTCCTTTTTAATCTTCTCCGTATCCAACAACCGGAGCGTCAGTTCTTTATTCCGGGTATCCATAATGGGTGTTTTGCTGGTGAGGTACTCCATACTGTTGAGGAAAAACTCTTTATTGGCAAACACATATTGCGGATTAAACTCATTAACACCCATCTGCATGGGACCATTCTTCTGGGAGAAAGCATTGAAAATAACATCTGCATCACTCACTACGATCATCCGGTTAACAGTATCGGCTATTCCTTTGAAAGGCACGCCGGATAAGCCTCGTATCGCTTGTTGTTCTCCAATGCTCAAACGGTGATTGAAAAGAGAGGGGAAACGGCCTTCCAGCAGAACGGCTGTAGGGATGTTCCGCATGCGGTATTCCCTTGGATTGGGCTGCTGCTGTACACTTTCGAGGCTGATCTCTACCGGTGCGTTCACTGTTTTGCTGTGTGCAGAAGAAGTCAGCAGTACGGTTTTTTTGATGTTCTCGTCTTTAATAAGATCTATTGAGTTCGCAAAACGGCTCATCACCAGGTCGAGGTTTTTGACGATGGGATGTGCGTTAGTGGAAGCCAGCAGCGGAAAATACGGGAAGGGAATGGGCTGGATCTGTGGTTTGTCACCAATATTACCAACAACCAGCGGAATCATGTCGCTCTGCAGATCCATTACCAGGTCCAGGTTTACACGTACACCGTATTTGAAGAGAAGGTCTTCCAGCTTCAGGTCACGGGGTAAAGCCATAAAACTTCTGCCCCTTAAACTATCTGTGGCAGCAGTAAGGTTATCGAGGAACCAGATCACTTTGCCGCCGTTCATAACATACTGGTCTATTTTCAGTTTATCCTGATCTGTAAAACTTTCCAGGGGGCGGGCAAAAAGGATGGCGGCAAATTCCCGGGTGATAAAGGGAGTAGTTTTCAGGTTGATGGTATCTACCTGGTAGATCTCGTGGAGGGTTTTGAGAGCATCGTACACATTACTGCCTTCCGGTTCTCCATGCCCCAGCATATAGCCTACCAGCGGGCGTTCCGGCTGTTGCAACTGGTAAATGGCATGTGCGAATTTATATTCCAGTAATGCTTCAGAGCTATTGAGCGCCTGCATGGGATCCAGGCCGCCCTGGCTTTTGAGCAGGTTGATGCCATTTTCCTGGCCTTTATAAGTTAACAGTGCTCCGGGAAAAATAAGCCGCTCTGCATAAGCATCCTTGCTATCTTCCTGTACCTGTAAATTGAAAGGGAGTATGCCTTTGGACATCAATGTATCCTGGTAACGCATGCGCATAGAGTCCGGCAGTTCCGTTCCGGGGTTCACGAAAGAAAAGCGGATATTATTACCACCGTACTGCTGAAATTCCTCCAGCAATTCGCGGGTAGCATCTGCCAGCTGGCGAAAACCGGCGGGATAATTTCCTTTGAGATATACTTCTATGGTAACCGGTGCATCCAGGTTTTTCAGCAGTGCGCGGGTGGAAGGGGCAAGGGTGTAACGTTTTTCAGCTGTAAGGTCCCAGCGGCCATGAAAATAAGAAGCCGCAATATTCACTGCTATCAGTAATGCCACGATACCCAGGGTACGTTGCAGGTATTTCTTTCGTTTATCCGTTCTTGTTGCTTCCATAATTATCCCTGCCATATTTTGCGTTCCAGCGAAATTTTAGTCAGATAGAGCATCAGCCCCGTTACGCTTAAGAAGTAAATGATGTCTCTGCTATCTATTACCCCACGGCTGATGGAGTTATAATGATAGCGGATACCGGCCATTTGCAGATAATAATCTGCTCCGCCGCTGAAGACGGGTACTTTGCTTAACGCGTCAAAACCATTATAGAATATATAACAGGTGAAAATAGCTACAAGGAAAGCGATCACGGCATTGCTGGTAATGGAGGACGCCCAGATGCCGATGGCAGTAAAAGTGCTGCCGAGCAGGAACAGCCCTATGTAAGAACCGATAATGCTGCCATTATCCAAACCGGTATTGGAAACGGAAAGTTGCGCCATGGCTACATAGTAAACCAGGGTGGGCAATAATGCAATGAGTACGATCAGCACGGCGGCCCAGAATTTACCCCAAACGATCTGCCACCAGGTAATGGGTTTGGTGCTGAGCAGTTCCATGGTGCCGGTTTTGAACTCGTCCGCCAGGCTCCGCATGGTAATAGCGGGTATCAGCAAGAGGAATATCATGGGGGCCAGCTCAAAAAGGCCGTCCAGATTGGCATAACCGGCATCCAGCAAACTGGTTTCCGGGAATACGAAGAGGAAGAGGCCATTGGCGAGCAGGAACAGGATAACGGCCAGGTAGCCGGTGATACTGCTGAAAAACTGATGTATCTCTTTTTTAAATATTGCTAACATAAGGCGGTCAATGCAGCAAATATAATGGCCGTCAGGGAGAAAATTATGTTAAAGAAAAAATATATTCAATGGAAAAGCCGCCCGGAAAGTATCCAGGCGGCTTTATTTAAATAAAATGTATGCTACAAAAACTATACTGCGAAGCTCTCTCCGCATCCACAGGTGCGGCTGGCGTTAGGGTTATTGAAATAAAACCCTTTACCATTGAGGCCATCAGAGAATTCCAGGGTGGTGTTGCAGAGGTACAGGAAGCTTTTCAGGTCTGTTACCACTTTAATGCCTTTATCTTCAAAAACCTGGTCTTTAGGCTTGGTTTCACTATCGAAATCCAGTTTATAGCTAAGGCCGGAGCAACCTCCGCCTACTACGGAAACACGCAGGAAGGAATCTGATGCCAGTGTACCTTCTGCCCTGAGCGCTTCTACTTTTTCCTTTGCTTTATCGCTTATGAAAATCATGTCTTCTCCATTTAACTATTTAACGAACTCAATTCTCTTAAAGTATGTACGGTGTCTGTCACTACCCGGATGGCAAAATCCACTTCTTCTTCCGTAGTGAACCTGCCTACAGCAAAACGTAGCGAAGAGTGTGCCAGATCATCGCTCAGCCCCATTGCTTTCAGCACATAACTGGGTTCTGCAGTAGCTGAAGTGCAAGCTGAGCCTGAAGATACGGCAATTTGCCTGTTAAAACCCATCATCAGGCCGTTGGCATCTGCATATTTGAATGAAATATTGCAGACATGTGGCAATCTGTGGGTGATGGACCCGTTTGTATGGGTTTCTTCGAGCGCCAGCAGGGCTTTTTCCAGTTTGTCCCGCAGGGCAGAAAGCCTTTTCCTTTCGGCTGCCATTTCGGCACCTGCCAGTTCACAGGCTTTGCCAAGCCCTACAATCCCCGGAACATTCAAAGTGCCGGAGCGCATGCCTCTTTCGTGACCTCCGCCATCCTGCTGGGCGATTAATTTCACCCTGGGCTGTTTCCGGCGAACATATAAAGCACCCACTCCTTTGGGACCATAGAGTTTGTGGGCAGATAATGCTAACAGATCAATATAGTCCTCCAGCACATTTACGGGGATCTTGCCAATAGCCTGTGTAGCATCCGTCAGGAACAGCACATCCCGTTTTTTAGCAATGGCGCCAATTTCACGAATGGGATGGATCACCCCTGTTTCGTTATTAGCATACATCACGGCAATGAGGATGGTTTGTTCTGTGATGGCAGCTTCCAGGGCTTGCAGGTCAGGCATGCCCTGATGATCTACCGGGAGGTAAGTTACCGCAGCGCCTTGCTTTTCAAGGTGTTTGCAGGTATCCAGCACAGCTTTGTGCTCGGTTTCTGTTGTGATAATATGGTTGCCCTTGCTGCCATATGTCTCAAATACCCCTTTGATGGCCAGATTCACAGATTCCGTGGCACCGGAGGTGAAAACGATCTCTGTTTTATCTGCTCCGATCAGCGTGGCTACCTGTTCCCGGGCTACATCCACTGCTTCTTCCGCAGACCAGCCAAAGCTATGATTGCGACTCGCCGCATTGCCAAAATGTGCTGTAAAGTAAGGGATCATAGCTTCCAGTACCCTTGGGTCGCAAGGAGTGGTAGCGTTATAATCCAGGTATACAGGCAATTTCAGCATACTGCAAAATTACGATATAAGTTCTACTTTTGGGGCTCTCTATAAGCCCATCAATAATAGCTATGTTAAAAGTGGAACACATCGGGATTGCTGTAAAATCGCTTACTGCTTCCATCCCGCTCTTCGAAAAACTGCTGAACACCCCTTGTTATAAAAAAGAAGAAGTAAGTTCAGAAGGCGTGACCACAGCCTTTTTTCAGCAGGGAGAAACCAAGATAGAATTGCTGGAATCAATGAAGGAGGACAGTGCTATTGCAAAATTCCTGGAGAAGAAAGGAGAGGGCATTCATCACATTGCTTTTGAAGTAGCTGATATTCATGCGGAAATGAAAAGGCTGGAAGGAGAAGGTTTTGAGCTGATCCATAAAGTACCCAAACAGGGGGCAGACAACAAACTGGTTTGCTTCTTACACCCAAAGAACACAAATGGTGTACTGGTAGAACTTACACAGGAAATTCAGCTGTGATAATCAGGCAGTTGAACTTTAATTCCTAAAAAATCGCTTTCTGTTTAAACCTTTTTACTTTGGTACATGTTGTATTAGAGTAAGTAGGGAAACTTACTTCATTTAGAGAAAAGAATGCAAGGCCTCAGGGCTTTTAAAATACTCTAAAGTTGGCATAGGTTATGAAAACCTGTGGGTTTTTTAACTCGCAGGTTTATTTTTTCAGCCCCTTTAAGATTCCGGTAAAACCTTTTCCATTCCTACACTTCGGGACCCTTTCACTAAGAAATAAGTGTTCTCAAGACCCTGTTGGCGCACCCATTTTTTGGCCTCTTCTGCATTTTGCAGGAAGATATAGGGATGGTTCACTTTGGCAAAATCACCATCTACTAATATCACAGCTTTCCAGTGCGTACGTTGTAACTGATCTACCAGTGCCTGGTGTTCTTTCAGGCTATCTTCTCCCAATTCTTTCATAGCGCCCAGCAGAAGTACTTTCTGCTCAGCATGGATGCCTGCAAAGTTTTCAATGGCAGCTTTCATGCTGGATGGGTTTGCATTGTAAGCATCCATGATAAATACATTACTGCCGCGATGCACCACCTGTGAGCGGTTATTGGAGGGGATATACCCTTCAATCACTGTTTTGATCTTCTCTGCGGGCACCTTGAAATATAAGCCAATGGCAATAGCTGCCATTACATTCGGGAAGTTATAATCTCCCACCAGGTGGGTGCTGATATGCCCTGTTTCCGTTGTTTCCAGTTCCAGGAAAGCTTTTCCTGGAATGGGTTTGCCGGTATAATCCGCTTTCCCCTGGCCATAGGTGATAATATTGCCGATGCCTTTACTCATGTCCAGCAAATAATCATAATCGCTGCAAACAAAAGCAGTACCACCGGTTTCTCTCAGGTGATCATATAATTCCCCTTTGGCAATGCGCACACCCGCTTCTCCACCAAAGCCTTCCAGGTGGGCTTTCCCAACATTGGTGATAAGGCCGAAGGTCGGAAGTGCAACGGTGCAATACCCTGCAATTTCCCGTTGGTGGTTGGCGCCCATTTCAATAACGGCCATTTCTGCATCCTGGGGGATGCTGAGGATGGTTAAGGGCACGCCTATATGATTATTGAGATTGCCTACGGTGGCACAGGTACGGTATTGTGCTCCCAGAACGGTACGCACCATTTCTTTCGTAGTGGTTTTACCGTTAGTGCCGGTAATGGCAATAAAAGGAATATTAAATTGTTGCCGGTGATGCAGGGCCAGTTCCTGCAGGGTTTGCAGTACATCATTTACCAGCAGCATCTTCTCCGGGTCTGTATGAAAGGCCGGATCATCTATTACTGCATAAGCAGCCCCGGCAGCCAATGCCGCTGCTGCATATTGGTTACCATTGAAGTTAGGTCCGCGTAATGCAAAGAAAAGATCGCCCGGTTGTAATTTACGGGTATCTGTTTGCACGTTGGGGTGCTTTAAGTAAACCTGGTATAACTGTTCAATATTCACGGCCGGTATGTTTGACAGCAAAAATAATTATTATCTTTCGTGAAAGGCAACCGTTCCCTATATAGTTGCGTATTTAAATCCATGAAAACCTGTAATTCACCAACTCAACAGTCTATGAAACAATTATTGACCGGCCTGGTTTTTATTTTCTGCATCGGTTGTACTTCAGAAAAGGGGCCTGCTCCTGCGAGCACTTCAGTGGACTGCAATACCGCGGTGATCACCAGTGCCCGTATGTATGCCATCATACAGGAGAACTGTACCAACCGTGCCTGCCATCCCGGATCCGGATCACCTGTGGTAGCTGATTTTTCTACCCTTGCCAAATTAAAAACTTACGTCAACGGTAATGAGGCCATGTTCCGTCTGCGGGTAACTGGTCCCAATGCGGATATGCCACAAGTGATGGCCTATCCTGCACTTTCGCGTGCTACCAGGGATTCCATTGCCTGCTGGATAGGAAAAGGCATGCCCGATTGATGAACCAAACCAAGCTGTATGAAACAATTATTATTCCTGAGCACCTTTTTGCTGAGCTGCCTGGCGGGCATAGGGCAGGAGGTCTATTCCTGCAAAGCACCCAAGCTCAGCTTCTTTTCCAGCGCACCGCTGGAAAATATCAGCGCTTCCAGCGAACGGGGTGTTTCTGCCATTAATATTAAAACAAAGGCGATCTATTTTAAAGTACCCATGAATACTTTTCAATTTAAGAAAGCCCTTATGCAGGAACACTTCAATGAGAACTATGTAGAAAGTGAAAAGTACCCTTTCGCTGAATACAAAGGCAAGTTTGCAGAAGACGTGGATTTTTCAAAGAACGGCACTTATCCAGTAACCGTGGAAGGCGTGCTGAGCCTGCATGGTGTGGAAAAATCCTATAAAGGAAAGGGCACCATCACCGTAAGGGATGGAAAGTTCAATGTGAACTCCAAATTCAATGTTACGGTGGCTGATCATAAGATCAAGATCCCCAGCCTGGTAGTGAAGAACATTGCCGAGGTAGTAGAAGTTACGGTGAATGCCGATTATCAACCAGTTACTAAATAAATTCAAACCAACAATATGTTGCAGATCCGCATGCTCACAGCCCTTTTGCTCGTAGCGCCGGCAGTTATGGCGCAGGACGATCTTAGTAAGATGTTCGGAAAAGATTCCGTTAGCAAAGGCCCCGTGATAGCTACATTCAAGAGCACCCGTATTATCAATGGCCAGTCCAACGAAACCCTTAAAAAAGGAGAACTGGATTTCCGCGTGGCACACCGTTTTGGTGATCTGGGCGGGGATGCGGGAGGTTCCAAAACCTTCTTTGGAATAGATAATTCTACGGACATCCGCATTGCTTTTGAGTATGGAATTACCGATCGTCTCATGGTTGGGCTTAGCCGTGCCAAGGGAAGTGGTAATTTTTCCCAGCTATATGAAGGGCTGGCCAAGTTCAAAATTTTACAGCAAACCCTGGATAACCGTATTCCATTGGGCATCACCGTTTTCGGAAATGCCGTAGTGACCTCTATGAAGAGCAGTACGGTAGAATCCGATGCCGCTTATTTTGATAATTTCAGCAGCCGTATGAGCTATACAGGGCAGGTGATCCTTTCCCGCAAATTCGGCAACATCCTGTCTCTCGCAGTGCTGCCTACTTATATTCACCGTAACCGGGTAGTGCATATGGATGTGAATGATATGTTTGCAGTAGGTGTGGGAGGGCGTTTACGCTTTTCCAAACGAATGGCGCTGGTGGTAGATTACTTCCTGCCGTTCCGCGAGCAGGCCAGCAAAGATTACTTTGAGGGCCGAGGGGTTAAATTCTATAACCCATTGGGTGTAGGATTGGAGATCGAAACCGGCGGACACGTGTTCAGCGTGAATTTCACCAATTCTACCGCCATCCTGGAGAATCAATTCATCCCGGAAACCACCTCTACCTGGCTGGAAGGTCAGTTCAGATGGGGATTCAATATTTCCCGCCGTTTTTCTCTGGGTGGGAAGTAAATTGCAGGAATGGATACCATTCGCTGCCGGATCAAAGAAAATTCAACTATAGCCCGGATAGCCGCCTGGAGGATGAAAAGCCCCAGGATGGCTATCGTTTTTGGGCATGTGATCCATTTATACGGCGTAAGCCGGGAACAATTCCTGGCCCATACCGGATGGGTACGGCATGAGGTTTGCCATGTAAAACAATACAGGGAAAATGGCTTTTGGGGCTTTTTATGGCAGTATGTGCTGGACTGGATGAGGGTAGGATATCATGCCAATCGCTTTGAAAAGGCCGCCAGGCTTGCGGAGAGCAATGTTCAGGAACTGGACGGCGTAGAAATAACCTAAAGATTCGTTAAAACGAAACCCTTAGTGGAAAAAAAAGTTACAACGCGGTTATTTTCCTTATTTTTACGTTAAAGGTTGATCATTATGGTAAAGAAAGTCACCGAAGGCATTACCATCAGCGTGGAAACGTTTTACCAACCTGATTATTCCAATCCTATAGGCAGCGAGTTTATGTTTGCTTACCGGATCACTATAGAGAATAACAATACGTTTCCGATCAAGCTGTTGAGACGCCACTGGTATATCATCGACTCAAATGGCTCCCACCGGGAAGTGGAGGGAGAAGGTGTTGTAGGGGTTCAACCGCTGCTTGCACCATCAGAAAGCTATCAGTATGTTTCAGGTTCCAACCTGCGTACAGAGATCGGCAAAATGTATGGTACCTATCAAATGGAAAACCAGCTGAATAAGAAATTATTCGAAGTAAAGATCCCGGAATTCCAGATGGTAGTTCCCTTCAAAATGAACTAAGGCCTGTATTTCGCCTCATTGAATATTTGTATCACATCCTTCGTACCTAATAGCTTCTCCAGCGTTACATCAGGATGTTTTTCCATGAACTTTTTTACAATGCGGTATCCTGTGAATGCTCCGATCTGACCCGGAACTTCTCCTGGCAATCCCTGTGTAGATGGCCCTTCTGCGGTATAACGCACCACATCCTGCCAGTCACCTGAATACAATAATTTATTCTGCACAAAATGCTGCCAGATCATCTGTTCATTCTCTTTACAGTATTTCAGCTGCTCTTTCGTGTAGCCCAGCCTGATATATTCCGGTACCTCCGGTAATACTTTCTCCAGAAAATACTGCTGCTTGCCAAGGTCTATGAAACGCTCTATAAGTTTTACATTTTCATCGCGCAGGGGGTAATAGTTCTGCTGTAATACCTTCATTACATTGGTGGTGATATACTCCGGCGTGAACTTTCTGATCACATAATCAGGATAATCTGGCAACATACGGTAAACCGGGAAATCTGCGCCCATGTGCATATCCAGCCCAATGGCCAATATTGAATCCACTGTAAAGGCTGCATAATTGCCGATGGCTGAAATAAAGCTGATCACCTTTGGTGCATGAAAAGCAGGGAGATAATATTTAGTAAGGCGGAAAGCCTGTGTGAGGTCTTTTTCCAGTGGTTTGATATCTGCAAAATGTGCTTCCACGGAATCCTGCAGCCCCCGGAAGTCTTTGTTGGTAAGGAATTGATGCATCTGCGGCTCCAGCAGCAGATTGGTATCTGCCAGTGCCCCGAAGTTCATGATCTCTTTGATATAAACAGGCATGAAATCAGGATAGGTGCTATCCAGCAATTTTATACCGGCCAAAACGTTATTGGTATCAATGCGGAAAAGCTGCTTGTCGAATCTATCTATAGTAACATTGATGGGAATATGACTGACATCGGGAACTTTCACGCCTGTACTGCAACCGGATAACAGCAACACCACTAAAATGCTACGCAGGATATTATTATTCGAGTAATTTTGCATCGCCTGTTAAATCTTTAGAAATGGTAAAAATATTGAATAAGAACGTATTATTGAAATCTTTGATCTTCGTATTTACCTGTTTAGCCCCTGGCATGCAGGCAAATGCACAAACATTCAGTGACCGTGTTTCCGGGGATATCGGCCGCAAGGTACGTTTTGGCTTTAAGATCGATCCGGGCGTTTCTATCATGCGCCCGCAGGAAAACGGTATAGAACGCAACGGGGGTAAATTTTATTTCAGCTATGGAGTAATGGCAGACTTCTTCCTGGATGAATCAGGCAATTATGCAATCGCTTCCGGTCTGCAGATCAGCCACATGGGGAGTGTATTGATGTACGATGCCGGCAAAGGACTTGATAAATTCAAAACAGCCCCTACTGAATACGACCTTCGTTTACAATATGTGGAAGTGCCTTTTGCCCTGAAACTTAAAACCAACACCAGTTCAGGTATAGGCATCTGGGGCCAGTTCGGTGGTTTTGCCGGTTTCCCTGTAAGAGCAAGGGCCAATGTGATCAGCGGCCTGCAGAAATTTGATAAAGAAAATGTACTACGTGATATCACCCCAATAAATGCCGGCCTGCTTTTAGGCGCTGGTATTGAATATCCGCTCACGGAAACACTCACGGGTATTGTTGGCTTCAACTTCCAGAACGGCTTTGTGGATGCCACAAAGAATGGCAAATGGGACGATGGTAAAGTAAACATCAACAGTTTCATATTACGTTTAGGGGTTTATTTTTAACCGTACCTTTGCAGTGTAAAAATGAACGGATGAATATCTTTTTAGCCCAGCAGAACTACCACATCGGGAATTTTGAAGCGAATACAGCAAAGATCATTACTGCCATTAAAGCGGCAGAGCAGCAGGGGGCAGACCTTGTAGTGTTCTCTGAATTGTGTGTATGTGGTTATCCGCCGAGGGATTTCCTGGAGTTTGAGGATTTCATTGCAAAGAGTTATGCCGCTATAGACGAGATCAAAGCACATACTACCAAAACCGCCGTATTGGTAGGGGCACCACACAGAAACCCAGTGCGGGAAGGAAAAGACCTCTTCAATGCAGCATGGTTCCTTTATGAAGGAGAAGTGAAACAGATCATTCACAAAACTTTACTGCCTACCTACGATGTATTTGATGAACACCGCTATTTTGAACCTGCATATGAATGGAATGTAGTGCCTTTCAAAGGAAAGAGACTGGCGGTTACTGTTTGTGAAGATATCTGGAACCTCGGCAACAACCCATTATACCGTGTTTGCCCTATGGACCGGCTGATGGAACAGTCGCCCGATGTAATGCTGAACCTCTCTGCCTCTCCCTTCGATTATGATCATGATGAAAGCCGGAAAGAGATCATCCGCGAGAATGTGCGCAAGTACCGTTTGCCCATGTACTATTGTAATACTGTGGGTTCGCAGACGGAGATTGTGTTTGACGGAGGATCGCTGATCTTTGACGGGCAGGGTAATATCGTAAAAGAGCTGCCTTATTTTGAAGAAGCGATGGCAGGTGTGGACCTGGATACACTGGCAAAAGCAGACCTGGCCACAGCTGTGCCTTTCCATGGAACTTCAGATATCACCGCACTGGAATTTGATCATAATATCCACCGCATCCATGATGCGATTGTGTTAGGTATAAAGGATTATTTCGGGAAGATGGGCTTCAAACAAGCTATCCTGGGTTCTTCCGGAGGAATAGACAGCGCTGTAACATTAGCCCTGGCAGT
This sequence comes from Chitinophaga niabensis, assembly GCF_039545795.1. Classification (NCBI taxonomy): domain Bacteria; kingdom Pseudomonadati; phylum Bacteroidota; class Chitinophagia; order Chitinophagales; family Chitinophagaceae; genus Chitinophaga; species Chitinophaga niabensis. Next base: position 6,718,890 of record NZ_CP154260.1, read on the forward strand.
CACTGCTTTGGGTAAAGACAATGTAAGGGCTGTTGCTATGCCTTCTCCCTATTCAACAGAACATTCCGTAGATGATGCCGTTGCGCTCTCCAAAAACCTGGAGAACCCTTTTGACATCATCCGCATCAACAATATTTACGAAACCTTCCTGGATACGCTGGACCCCTTCTTCCATGGCCTGCCTTTTAATGTGGCGGAAGAGAATACCCAGTCCCGCATCCGCGGAAACCTGCTGATGGCTTTGTCTAACAAGTTCGGCTATATCCTGTTGAACACTTCCAATAAAAGTGAACTGAGCACAGGTTATGGTACACTGTACGGAGATATGGCAGGAGGCCTTTCCGTACTCGGCGATGTCTACAAGATGCAGGTATATGCCCTCGCAACATACATCAACCGGGATAAGGAGATCATCCCCCATAACATTATTCACAAAGCCCCTTCCGCAGAGCTCAGGCCCAATCAGAAAGATAGCGACAGCCTGCCGGATTATGCGGTGCTGGACAAGATCCTGTACCAGTATATAGAACGCCGCCAGGGACCCCGGGAGATCATTGAACAGGGCTTCGATGCTGCACTGGTGGCCCGTACCCTGAAGATGGTGAATACCAATGAATACAAACGCAACCAATTCTGCCCCATTATCCGCGTGTCTTCCAAAGCCTTTGGTGTAGGGCGCCGTGTACCGATCGTAGGGAAATATTTGAGTTAAAGTTATCTTTGTCCAAATCCAACAGGAAAATACAGATGTTACAGGTACAATTTATTCGTCAAAACAAAGAGCTGGTACTGGAAAGACTGGGTGTGAAGAATTTTAAAGAACCCGGACTGGTAGAAGAGATACTGGCATTAGATGATCAGCGTAAGAAGCTGACGCTGGAATATGATGACACACAGGCGAAAGTAAATTCGGCCTCCAAAGAGATAGGAAAGCTGATGGCATCCGGCGATAAAACTGCAGCGGAAGCACGTAAGCAGGAAGTGGCTGCTTTCAAACAAGCCCTCGGCCCTATCAGCGAATCGCTGGCATCTGTAGAAAAAACATTACAGGATACACTGGTAAAACTGCCTAACCTGCCGGGTGCTAATGTACCTGTGGGTAAAACGCCGGAAGATAATGTGGAAGTACGTGGCGGTGGTCAAAAGCCTGTATTGGCGGAAGGTTCCGTGCCACACTGGGACCTGGCTAAGAAATACGACCTCATAGATTTTGAACTGGGTAATAAGATCACCGGCAGCGGATTTCCTGTATATAAAAACAAAGGCGCCCGTTTGCAACGTGCCCTGATCAGTTATTTCCTCGACTTCAATACCGCAGCAGGCTATATAGAAATGCTGCCGCCTTATATGGTGAATGAAGCCTCTGCTTATGGAACCGGCCAGTTACCCGATAAAGAAGGGCAGATGTATTTTGTAACAGAAGATAACTTCTACCTGATCCCTACGGCGGAAGTACCTGTTACCAATATTTACCGGGATGAGATCCTGAAAGAATCAGACCTGCCGGTAAAGATGACGGCTTATACACCCTGTTTCCGCAGAGAGGCTGGTTCATATGGTAAAGATGTACGCGGTCTGAACCGTTTACACCAGTTTGAAAAAGTAGAGCTGGTACAACTGGTAAAGCCTGATCAATCTTATACCGTACTGGAAGAGATGGTGGTACATGTGGAAAAGCTCATACAATCCCTGGGGCTGCCATACCGTATTTTAAACCTTTGCGGGGGAGATATGGGCTTTACATCTGCACAGACCTATGATTTTGAAGTGTATTCCGCAGCACAGGAAAAATGGCTGGAAGTAAGCTCTGTATCTAACTTTGAAAACTACCAGACCAACCGGATGAAGATCCGTTATAAAGATGAGAACGGGAAGAACCAGCTGTTGCATTCATTGAACGGTAGCTCCCTGGCACTCCCGAGAATTCTGGCCTGTTTATTGGAGAATAATCAAACACCTGAAGGTATTAACATACCGGAAGCGCTACAACGATATTTTGGAAGCGACCGTATAAGCAACGGTTAGATTAAATTTTAAAGCGCATAGGTTTTCTTATGCGCTTTTTATTTTATTTTGTTAACAGGTCCAAAAATGCAAATTATGAAGAAAACACTCGGTCAACTCTTTCTGATTGCAGTGGTGTTATGGGGATGCGCCAAAGGCATCAATCCTAATGATACCGCTAAAGTAGAAGCAGCTTTTTCAAAGTATGAAGATTCAGACGGTAAATCCATCTTCCGCGAGAAATGCGCAAAATGCCACGGTTACAGGATCCCTGAAACAAAAACCGCTAGTCAGTGGCCTGGGATTATGGACAGAATGGCGCGTAAAGCAAAACTCACCGATGATCAAAAATCTGCTGTACTCGCTTTTGTGACCAAACATGCGAAAGCATCCTGAGTTGTAACTAAAATGAATCTGAAAGGCGGCCCCGGGGTCGCCTTTTCTATTATATTTGTAACATGCAGCACTTTCTTCCCAATGGCAAAAAACTGGTGATCCGCGCGCCGGAAGTTTCGGATGCGCAGGCCTGCCTGGACTGCTTCCTGCAATTGACGCAGGAAACAGATTTTTTGCTGTATACCCATGAAGAAGCAAAACGGTTTGACCTTGCTGCAGAAGAAGCTTTCATCCGTTCTTACAAGGAGCATCCTGATAATCTTTTCCTGATAGCGGAAGTGGACGGAGCAGTGGTAGGTACTTTAAGCCTGAACCAGGCCCGTTTTCAGAAACAAAAACACATGGCCCTGCTGGGCATTGCCGTATTACATAAATACTGGAACATGGGCATCGGGCGCCGGTTGTTAACAGCCGCCATCCGTTGGGTGGAAGAACATCGGCACATTACCACTATACATTTTGAAGTATTGGCCACTAACGAAAGGGCCATTCAGTTATATCGCAATTTTAATTTTATTGAACACGGCCGCATACCACAGGGGCTTCAGCAAACGAATGGAAACTGGGTGGACCTGGTGGTGATGAGTAAACGGATCAAACATTAATACCTATGCAAACCTACCAGGGAACATATTCTTACGATTCTCCGGATAATATAAAACCCGCGGAAGTAACGGTGACTAACAAACGAATTGAGATCCATTTGAAAGATGCAGATGGTAACCCGCGCACTGTTTTCTGGTATTGGTATAATGTAGTGCTGGGAAAACAGCATACTTTACATCATACAGGCCTTCCCTTGCAAACCCTGTATGTCCCTTCTGATGAGTTCGCTTCGATAGTACAGCAACGCATTAAACGCAGGCCCTCTAACCCATTAATGGCCGTCGCCGGTATCGTTCTTTTTATCATTGCACTGATCGCCGCAGCCTGGTTCTGGCTATTACCGTATGCTGCCGGCCGTGTAGCCAATGCATTACCCATTGAGTATGAAGTGAAATTCGGTGAGCAGTCTTACAAAGCGATCATCAAAGATTTTAAGGTATTACCCCAACAAACGGAACTGGCTAACCAGTTCTATAAAGAACTGAATATATCTTCTGTTTACCCGGTGAAAATAACCGTGGTGGATAAAGCCGAAACGAATGCATTCGCCATACCGGGAGGGCACATTGTAGTGTTTAGCGGACTACTGCAACAAATGCAACATCCGGAAGAACTGGCGGCATTGCTGGCACATGAATATTCGCATGTTCAATTGCGGCATACCACCCGTTCCCTTGTACAAAGTGTAGGCACTTATGCCATGATCTCCATGGTGTTTGGTGATGTTACCGGGCTGGGGGCTGTATTGGTGGAAAATGCCCATACACTCAAAAGCCTGGAGTATTCCCGCAAACTGGAAAAGGAAGCGGACCTGAATGGATTGCAATTGCTGCAACAAAGGCATATTAACGGGGAAGGATATATCTGGTTATTCAATACCCTGAAAAAAGATACCGGTACAGGCGGTGTTACTTCAGAATGGTTAAGCAGTCATCCCGACCTGGATAACCGGATGAAATACGTAAAAAGCAAACTTGTTGGAGTGGCTACCATACCGGTTTCCGGCCCTATTCAGAATATTTGGAAGCAATTAAAAGCAGACTATTGACAGCTGTTAAAAAAATGCCGAAATTAGAGTAGAGAATACATCATATGAACCGATACGACCGACAAATTCGCCTTAATGGTTTTGGGCCTGATAAACAGGATTTACTCCGGGAAGCTGCTGTTTTAGTAGTGGGAGCAGGAGGGCTGGGAGTGCCGGTGCTGCAATATCTTACGGCAATGGGCGTAGGAAAATTAGGGATCATTGAGCAGGATGCCATCTCTCTCACTAATCTTCACCGCCAGGTTTTATACCGTACGGAAGATGATGGGAAGCCAAAGTTGCAAACCGCCATAAACAGGTTGAAAGAACTCAACCCTGAGGTGAATTTAGTCCCACACAATACTTTTCTGACTACTGCCAATGCATTGGATATTGTAGCGCAATACGACCTGGTGATAGATTGTTCCGATAATTTCGGCACACGTTACCTCGTGAACGATACCTGCGTGATATTGGGCCGCCCATTTGTATCCGGGGCTATTTACGAATTCGAAGGGCAGGTGAGCGTATTCAATTACCAGGGCAGTGCCACTTACCGTTGCCTTTTCCCTGAACCAGGTATTGCACCTGATTGTAACGCTGTGGGTGTATTAGGCATATTACCCGGAATTATTGGTTGCTACCAGGCCAACGAAGCCGTAAAAGTGATCTGCCATATCGGGGAGCCGCTGGCCAATCAGCTGTTAACGATCAATATCCTCGATAATACCCATCAGATCTTTACTTTTCAGAATATTCCCGCCAACCATAAGATCAGCGAACTGCAGGAAAGTTATGGGGATAGTGTTTGCGATCCGCAGCATATGCAGCACCTTTCTGTGGAAGAATTACAACAATGGCTGGAGCAGGGCATTGATTTTCAGCTGGTAGATGTACGCGAAAAAGAAGAATGGGAGATCTGCCACATAGATGGAGCGCTCCATATCCCTATGCGCCGTATCGAAGCTTCCATTGCCGGCCTGGCAAAAAAGAAACCTGTTGCCGTGATCTGCCATCATGGAATGCGCAGCAAAGCAGTGGCACAGCAGTTAGTGCAATCCGGCTTTAACGAGGTGTTTAATGTAACCGGCGGTATCCACGCCTGGGCGCTGGAGATCGACAAGAACATGAACGTTTATTAAATTTTTCACCCCCTCTGGAACGAATTTTGTACTTTTTAGTGTAATCGGGACACTCCCGGTTAAACTTTGCATGCATTAGTACGTCTCACTATCTATAAATTCTTTTGCATATGGCTGTTTCAGAACAAACACAATTGCAGCACCTTGCCTGGAGAGCGGGATTTGGCGAAAGCCTCCCCGTGATCAATTCCTGGGCAAAAAAGAGAAGGAAGGAAGTAGTACGAAAACTGATCCTTGGCCCTGAAGCTGCTGCACTTGATCCCGTAAAAGTGATTGATGAAACAGACCTGCCGGATTACCAGCGCCAGCGTAATATGGGTGCGGAAGAACGCAGGGCGGTACAGCGTATGAATACGGATGGTATCAAGGATCTGAATGTGATGTGGACGCATTCCATGATCAATAACCCACACCCCCTGCGGGAAAAAATGGCGCTCTTCTGGCATGGGCATTTTGCCTGCCGTACCCAGAATGTATTGTACAACCAACAGTTGCTGCAGGTGATCCGCCAGCATGGGCTGTCCAATTTCGGAGACCTGCTGCGGGAAGTATCCAAAACACCTGCCATGCTGGCCTTCCTCAATAACCAGCAGAACCGTAAGCAAAAACCCAATGAGAATTTCGCCCGTGAGGTAATGGAATTATTCACTATGGGCCGTGGCAATTATACGGAAACAGATGTGAAAGAAGCAGCCAGGGCTTTTACGGGATGGGGATTTGATGAAGTAGGGCAGTTTAAGTTCAGAAAGAATTTTCATGATGAAGGGAATAAAACGCTGCTGGGTAAAACCGGTAAGTTTGATGGAGATGATGTGATTGCTATTCTGCTGGAACAAAAACAAACGGCCAAATACATCACCGCCAAGATCTATCGCTACTTCGTAAACGAAGAAGTGAATGAAGCGCATGTAAATAAACTCGCCGATAAATTCTATCAGTCCAATTACGATCTGCGTGCTTTAATGCAGGAGATTTTTTTAGCGGACTGGTTCTACGAAGAAAAGAACATTGGCTGTAAGATCAAATCGCCTGTTGAATTACTGGTAGGATTGCGTAAATCCATTCCCATGCAGTTTGAACAGGAAGAAGCGATGCTGGTATTTCAACGCGTGATGGGCCAGGTATTATTCTATCCTCCCAACGTAGCCGGCTGGCCTGGCGGACGCAGCTGGATAGACAGTTCCAGCCTCATGTTCCGCATGCGGGTGCCGCAGATCATTTTGTATTCGCAGGAATTTAATATCCGCCCTAAAGAGATCACACCGGAAATGGGAGAGGGTTCGAACTATAAAATGACGATGCAGGTGAATGAGTTCCTGAAGAAACAATATGCACGCAAGGTGAATGCAAAAGTAGACTGGGACCCTTACCTGAAAGATTTTAAGGATACACCACGCGAACAACTCGCAGATCAGATCGCGCAGTCCCTGCTGCTAAAGAATAGTTCGATCAATAAACAATTACTGGAAAAATATTCGGATAGTTCCACCCGTGAGAATTACATCAAAACAGTTACGATTGATGTAATGAGCACACCGGAATACCAATTGTGTTAAACGAAATCCATAGTACTATGCAAGTTAACAGACGCAGGTTCTTACAAGTAGGCTCACTCGCTTCAGCCAGTCTGATGCTGCCTAAATTCCTGAAGGCTATGGAGCAGGGCAACCTTGTCCCTCCCGGCAACAAAGTATTGGTAGTTGTGCAGCTGTCCGGCGGCAATGATGGCCTCAATACCGTGATCCCATACCGCAACGATATTTACTATAAGATGCGGCCCACCCTTGGCATCAAAAGAGAACAGGCACTGGCGCTCAATGATGAACTGGGCATCCATCCCGCACTGAAAAGTTTCAAAGCCCTGTATGACGATGGTGCATTAGGCATCCTCAACAGCGTAGGATATCCTAATCCTGACCGTTCACATTTCCGTTCTATGGACATCTGGCAAAGCGCCAGCGATTCCAAGGATTACTGGGGCACGGGCTGGCTGGGCCGTTACCTGGATGCGCAATGTAAAGGATGTGATAAACCCACGCAGGCACTGGAAATAGATGATACGCTCAGCATGGCTTTAAAAGGAGATGCTGTAAAAGGCCTGGCGCTCACTGATCCGCAACGTTTGTTCGGCGCCAGTAACGACCGCTATTTCAAAGAACTGCTGGATAAGCAGAAACATGATGATGAACATCAGAATGTGGGCTATCTCTACAAAACAATGGCAGAAACTATTTCCTCTGCAGCCTATATCCAGCAACAGTTCAAAACATATAAAAGCAAGGAATCCTATCCGACAACAGAATTAGGCCGCAATATGAAAACTATCGCGGAGCTGATCATGACGGATATTAATACCAGTGTTTACTATGTTTCACATGGTAGTTTTGATACGCACGTAGGGCAGCAGCAACAGCAGCAAAGATTGTTTGAGCAGTTGAGCGATGCTTTGCAGGTGTTCACTACAGATTTGAAAAAGAACGATCGTTTCAAAGATGTGCTGGTGATGACCTTCTCTGAATTTGGCCGCCGTGTGGGGCAGAATGCGAGTGGTGGAACAGATCATGGAACAGCTAATAATATGTTCCTGATAGGTGGCGGATTGCAGCAGAAAGGTGTACTGAATGAGGGGCCGGACCTGGGTAATCTGCAGGAAGGGGACCTGCAGTATAAAGTGGATTTTAAGAACGTGTATGCTACACTGCTGAAAAAGTGGCTGGGAGCAGACGATCAGGCTATCCTCAGGAAACAATACGAACATTTGTCATTCATATAGTTTGTTGAAAAACCTTGAATAATGCTTATGAAAAAGAAGCCGTCCGGAGATATCCGGACGGCTTCGTAGTTTATTGTTAAAAGAAGCGCAGTGCAAAATTTAAGGACTTCGTACGGAAGGGCTCTTTCTTTGTTAGCTTTTTGGTTACGGCTTCTTAGCCACTGCATCATCATACGCCGCCTTTGCAATTTTTGCGATCACTCCTTCCCTTGCTGCCTCATCTGCTTTGCTCATAAACACAAACACCGCAATGGCCAGCTTTTGCCCATTCGGCAGGAAAATGATCCCCACATCATTCGTTGCAGGATGCACACCATCTTTGCTTCCGGAAGTTCCTGTTTTATGCGCTACTACCACATCCTTCGGCAGTAGGGCTTTGAGCCTGTTCGGCCCTGTAGTGGTTTCCGTCATTACTTTCCAAAGGAATGCATTTGTAGTTTTAGACAAAGCAGTGCCTTTGTTTAATATCTCCAGCAGTTCAATCATAGCAGTAGGGGTGCTCCAGTTGGTGAATTGTACATCCCAGGAAGAAGCCATTTTGGCCTCACTGGCTACAATGGCAATATCCTTTACACCCAGGGAGTGAATATATTCATTGATGGCACTTTCTCCTCCGGCAAGATCTATCAGTACATCACAGGCAATGTTATCACTTTGCGAAACCATCAGACCCAGTAACCTGGATAAGGGAATGTCCATATTACCGGCAGGAAAGGAGTCTCGTAGCGGGCTATGCGTATTTGGCACCATCCATTTTTTATCGATATAGATCTTTTGTTCCAGTTGCAGTTTTCCCTGATCTACCTGGTGCAGGATCGTCATGGCAATGGGGAATTTGAAAACACTGTGCATCACATAATGAGTGCTGTCATTACAAGTGACCGTATCCCGGGTATCGAGGTTACGGATGGATACGCCAACTTGTCCATCTATGGTAGCGGCGATTTCAGCGATCTGCTGACGGAGTTTGGATTCGGAGGTAGAAGACTGGCTTACAGGCGTTTGGCATGCAGCCAGTATTAGTAGGGCAGCAGCAGATAATACGGTGAATTTCATGGATGTAGTATTTGAAAAGGAAAGTTAAACGATAACATTCATTCGTTTTGCTGTCATTTTGGCAAGTTTTTCATGTGGCTTGTTTTATGTGATAGCAGGGGAATAAAGAAGGAGGTTATATGGATGCGTATTCTGAGATCATCCATCATGCAGTGGAAGCTGCCAGCAGATCAGTTGTTAAAATAGAACGGCTGGATGCGCAAAGGAAAGTGACCGGAACCGGTTCGGGGTTCTTCTTTTCTTCTGATGGGTATTTATTTACAAACTCTCATGTGGTGCACAACGGCAGCTTCTTTAATGTAATGCTGCACGATGGCACAATTTATCCCGCTACACTGGCGGGAGAAGATCCGGATACAGACATTGCCATCCTTAAATCTACCGCATACGATTTCCAGGCAGCGCAGCTTGGCGATACCAACGAATTGCAGATCGGCCAGCTGGTGATTGCCATTGGTAATCCCATGGGCTTTCAGCATACTGTTACAGCAGGCGTGGTAAGTGCCCTGGGGCGTTCCTTATTAAGCGAAACCGGCAGATTGATGGATGACCTTGTGCAAACGGATGCGGCTTTGAATCCCGGAAACTCCGGCGGGCCGCTGATCAATTATAAAGGAGAAGTGATAGGTGTGAACACAGCTATGATCCGTGGTGCACAGGGATTGTGTTTTGCGATCAGTATTAACACAGCCCGGGTGATAGCAGCAGAACTGATGAAGTCCGGCAAAGTGAGAAGAGCTTACCTGGGCATGATGTTGCAGCAGATCAACCTGGTACCGAAACTGCGCAGTGGGTTAGAGTTGAGGAACAAAAGCGCACTTTTTGTCGCAGGAGTAGAGGCTGGAAGTCCGGCTGGGAAAGCAGGGATTATAGATGGGGACATCATTGTGTCTTTCAATGATCTGCCGGTAGAAACATCTGATGCATTATTCCGTCAGCTGGACAGAGAGAAGATCGGGCAATTCCAGTACATCCGCGTGATCCGGCAAAACCGTTTACTGGAACTGAGGGTAACACCCACAGAGAAAAAAGCGGCTTAAAGCAGAGCGGCCATCCCTGACGAACCAGGGATGACCGCTTTATTTTTTATGGGTAATTTCTGTAGATCACTCTAAAGTATCCATCCGTGATCGTTTTCAGCGATCCGTCATCCATACTCACCAGGGTACCATTGAACTGCCCCACTACTACAGAGTCCTTCATGTTATGGATCGTGATCGAGAGATCGCCAAAGTTATAATCTGCGCCAACCAGTTCCAGCGAGGGATTCATTTCCATGATCATTTCCGTACCGAATGTAGCATTGGTGTAAACGCCGGGCGTTATTTGAGGATTGGGAGAAGTGATACGGATATTGATAACATCTCTGTTATAACTGTAACCCGTGATCAGCATTTCTGAATGATCATTGTTAGGATCAGCATCCGTGAGGTCGCCGGGGGAATAAAACGCCCGGTGGATCTGTTCGGAGAGCATCACCTTATTATCCATCTTGAAAGAGATGAACTTACGCTGTGGCGTAACATCCGTGTCGTCTTTACAAGCTGCCAGCAGTAAAGCAAATGCGGCTACGGCTAACAGGGTTAATTTCTTTGGCATAGGAAAGATATTTTAAATATTGTCTATTGGCGCTTGTTTTTGCCTGCCTATCCGGTACAGCACATAACCCATTACGGCAAAAAAGAGTACACCCAGTACCTGGTAACCGCCATCGCCTAACACATGGGAAAGGCCATGTTCCGCACTGATAGATTGCAATGATGCCGCTACGTTTTCATTTACAGATAACACAGCAACCAGCACTCCTGCCACTGCGCCTCCTGCTACCAGCCCTGTGGCAAAGAGATTACCTTTACCCAGTTCCTCTTCTTCAGCGGTTTGTTTAATGCCCGAGCGTTTCTGTTTCCATTCTACCAGTCCACGGATGGCACCTCCTACAAAGATAGGTAAAGTAGTGGCCAGTGGAAGATATACTCCTACGGCAAAAGACAAAGATTTTATGCCGCAGAGTTCCAGTGTAATGGCAATGAACACACCCACCAGCACAAACTGCCAATCCAGGTTATTACCCTGGATACCTTTAATAAGGGTGGCCATCAAAGTAGCTTGTGGGGCCGCCAGCTTTTCTGTTCCGATAGCATGGTGGATGCCGTTTTGCACCATTTCCGTAGTGGGGGTATCCAATATATGCACTGTCCAGCCGATCACCAGGGAGGAAACGATTGCGCCGATAAATAACGCAATTTGCTGGTTCTTTGGTGTGGCGCCCACAATATATCCTGATTTTAAATCCTGCGAAGTAGCCCCTGCATTAGCTGCAGCGATACAGATCATACCTCCTACCACCAGGGCCATGGGCTCATACACCTTTCCGGTCCATCCTACTGCCATGAAGATCAGGCAGGTACCCATAATGGTGGCAATGGTCATCCCGGAAATAGGGTTATTGCTGCTGCCGATCAACCCTACAATGCGGCTGCTCACAGTTACGAAGAAAGCGCCGAAGATCACAACCAGCAGACCTATCAGGAGTTTGTTCCAGATGGATTCTCCCGGGATCTGTGGTAATAATGCCATCAGTACAATAAGGGCAAGACTGCCGAAGATCACAAACTTGAAAGAGATATCCCTTTCCGTTCTTGGCACTTCTGCGCCGCCTTCCTGTTTTTCTTTCAGGGAGCCGATGCTGTCTTTAAAAGAAGATATAATGGTAGGAATGGTTTTGATGAGGGTAATGATACCACCTGCAGCTACAGCGCCGGCGCCGATCTGTTTCACATAAGCCTGGTAAATGGCACCGGAGTAATTACCGAAAGTACGGGTAAGGGGATCCCAGTTACCACTGCCGCCGGGAGTATCCAAACTGGCCAGGAGCCCTAGTTTCACCAATTGTGAAGCAATCACTTCACCGGGCACCACAGATGCCAGTAAGGGAATGAGGCAGAGCCAGGAAAGTACACCACCTGCTACCAATACCCCTGCAATCCTGGGTCCGATGATATAACCCACACCTAAATATTCCGGGGTAATATCCCCGCTCAGCCTGGCGGAAGGGAATACTTTATTAGCTTGTTTGGTAAGGAATGTAGGCGTTTCTACGATGATGTGGAGTACTCTTTGCAGGATAGCATAAACCAGTGCAAACCCCAGGCCCATGAAGGCCGTTCTGGCAAACTCCCCGCCTTTTTCACCTGCTTTCAACACAGAACCGCAGGCTGTTCCTTCAGGATAGGGAAGGGTATCATGCTCTTTCACAATGAGGGAACGCCGGAGCGGTATCATCATGAGGGTACCCAGGATACCTCCAAAAATGGCCAGTATCAGGATGGTCACATAATCGAAATAAGACTCCCCGCCGCTCACGCCCATTTCATTGGCGGAAAGGAAGAGGAATCCCGGCAAAGTGAATACCACACCTGCGGCGATGGATTCTCCCGCAGAACCTGTTGTTTGAATAATGTTGTTTTCGAGAATGGTGGTTTTGAAGAACTTGCGCCCCAGCGTGATAGCGATCACAGCGATAGGGATAGAAGCAGAAACAGTTAAACCTGCTTTAAGGGCCAGGTATACAGTTGCGGCGCCAAAGATCACACCGGCAAGGCATCCGAGGAGGATGGACTTGAGGGTCAATTCTTTCATCTTCACTTCAGGCGCAACGAAGGGTTTGAATTTGTTGTCTGACATAAGAGTGGTTAATGATCAGAGATTGATAATTATTAAATATAGTGATTTTTAATGGTGTGTGTATAAATAAAGAATGCGGGACCAGGGCCCCGCATTCTTTATTTATCATGATATTACTGTGCGTTCATCATTTTTTGCAGTTGTTTGGTGATGCCAAACAGGATGAGGGAGGCCACACCGGCCATGCCTACAAACAGCATAAAGAACTCATACATATTAGTCATGGTGTATCCCAGGAACTGAGTGCTTTTGCCTGGTTCAGGGTACAGTGCGCTGAGCGTGCCGGCCAGTTTATTGGCATTGGCATTGGCCAGGAACCAAACGGCCATAAGCAGAGAGGCAAACTTCACAGGAGACAGCTTGTTTACAAGGGCCAGGCCTATGGGGGAAAGGCAAAGCTCGCCCCAGGTATGTAAAGCATACATACCAATCAGGTACATCATGGTCACTTTGACACCAGGCGCCACATCCTTCACACCAAATGCTATCACAATATAGCCGATAGCCAGCAGCATAAGGCCAATGGCCATTTTGGTAGGGGAAGAAGGTTCATATTTACCCAGCTTCAGCCATAACCATGCAAATGCCGGTGCAAACACTACCACAAAAATGGAGTTTAAAGACTGGAAGGTACTGGCCGGCAGTTCTTTTAAAGTTACTGCTCCCTTTCCGCTAATGAAGAGGGCAATGTTGAGGTAGATCAGGAAGCCTACCACTGCAGCTAATAAAATGTAAATGATCACCCTTACGCCACGTGGATCATTTTGCAGGCCACGTTTTGCATTCACAAAGGCTTTGAAGAGCAGGTATATTAAACCGGCAGAGATCAGGCTGATCAGCCAAACAGGAATATTCCAGTTCAATTCCCTGTTTGTTTGCTCATCTGCAAAGAAAGTGAGGGATGCGCCTGCCTGTTCAAAGGCAGCCCAGAAGAAGATCACAAAGAAAGCCACGATAAAGATCACTCCTATCTTTTTCTTCTCTGTAGACGTGAGTTTTTTATCAGATAAGATCATTACCAGGATGGCAAGCATAGACAGTGGCAGCAGGTAAACAAGGTACCCGAATATTTTGGCATCCACATACAGCATGCCTATCATAACAATGGACATAATGAAGAGCCCCAAATAGGTTACTATGCCTTTAGTATATTTTGCACCTTCCGGCGGAATGCCTAATGGAGAGCCATCGGCCTTGCGGATATAATAATTTTTCAGCCATTGGAAAACAATCACACTCAGCAGCATGGCAATACCAGCCGCCAGGAAAGACCATTTAAAGTCGGTCGGATCTCCTGTGTCTCCCACAAAACCGCAAACAGCGGGGCCCAGCGCACCACCTACGTTAATACCCATATAGAAAATGGTGTAAGCAGCATCCACCCTGCGGTCGCCTTCCGGATATAGCTGACCTACCATAGAAGAGATATTGGGCTTGAAGAAACCGTTACCGGTGATCATAAACCCTAAACCTGTAAAGAATAAGAAGGTGGAAAGATCTGGCGAGCTTTGGTAAACAGAGGCACAACCAAAGAGTATGAACTCTCCCAGGGCCATGAGCAAGCCTCCGAGGATGATAGATCTCCTGTTACCCCAGTAACGGTCTGCAACAAAACCTCCGATCAGAGGTGTCAGATAACTAAGGCTGGTGTAACTTCCATAGAGGCTGGAAGCAAATACTTTGTCAAAAGCCAGGGCTTTGGTAAGGAATAATACCAGGATGGCCCTCATTCCATAGTAGTTAAAACGCTCCCACATTTCAGTGGCAAATAACACGTAAAGCCCTTTCGGGTGCCCCTTTGGAGTAGCTGGTGAATTCATAAATGGTCAGTTAAATTTTGCTGTTTTTCTGTGACGATAAGTTGACGATAAGCAGTATCAATATAAATTTTGCGCTGAAAGATAAAGAAAATCAGACATCTGCATGAAAAAAGTGGCTTTTTTGACCGTACTTTGCAAAAATTTTCCGCTGGTTAAACAACGGGTATAACAACTGGGATTCCCCTCATAACATTACGTTTCAATCCATTATGAATATTTTACTGTTAGGAAGTGGTGGCCGGGAGCACGCGCTGGCCTGGAAGATAGCACAAAGCACTGCATGTACACACTTGTACATTGCCCCTGGAAATGCAGGAACAGCTGCTTATGGCACCAATGTGAACATAGGCGTAAGTGATTTTGAGAAGATAAAAGACTTTTGCCTGAACAATAAGATAGATATGCTGGTGCCCGGTTCTGAAGAACCGCTGGTGAAGGGCGTTTATGATTTCTTCAAAGCAGATGCAGCATTACAGCATATTCCGGTGATCGGCCCTTCTGAAGAAGGCGCGCAAATGGAGGGCAGTAAAGCTTTTGCGAAGTTATTCATGCAAAGGCATAACATCCCTACCGCTGCTTACAGGGAGTTCAGTGAAGCCAATTTTGAAGAAGGTGTAGCTTACATCCGCCAGCATGCCGTACCTATTGTATTAAAGGCAGATGGCCTGGCAGCCGGTAAAGGGGTAGTGATCACTTCTTCTCATGATGAAGCGGTACAGGAGTTTGAGGAAATGATCCGCTCTGCCAAGTTTGGAGAAGCAGGTAAAAAAGTAGTGATAGAGCAGTTCCTGACGGGTATAGAACTTTCCGTGTTCGTACTTACGGATGGTAAGAACTATAAGATCCTGCCTACTGCAAAGGATTACAAGCGGATCGGAGAAGGAGATACCGGTTTGAATACCGGCGGCATGGGAGCTGTTTCACCTGTTCCGTTTGCACAGGGGGCTTTTATGGAAATGGTGGAAGACCGTATCATAC
Source organism: Chitinophaga niabensis (assembly GCF_039545795.1). Lineage (NCBI taxonomy): Bacteria > Pseudomonadati > Bacteroidota > Chitinophagia > Chitinophagales > Chitinophagaceae > Chitinophaga > Chitinophaga niabensis. The sequence goes on from NZ_CP154260.1 coordinate 6,734,376, forward strand.
GCCCTACAGTAGAAGGTTTGGCTAAAGAGAACATTACTTACCAGGGCTTTATATTCTTTGGTTTGATCAATGTGGAAGGAGAACCCTTTGTAATTGAATACAATTGCAGGATGGGCGATCCGGAAACAGAGGTAGTGATCCCGCGTCTGCAGAATGATCTGCTGGAACTGTTTACAGCCGTACAAAAGCAGGCCCTGGATCAGATGACGGTGTATGAAGATCCCCGTGCAGCAGCTACCGTTATGCTGGTAAGCAAAGGATACCCTGAATCCTATGAAAAAGGAAAGGTGATCACAGAGATACCAGCCCCTGCAAAAGACCAGCTGGTGTTCCATGCAGGCACTAAAGCAGATGGAGATCAGGTACTTACAAACGGTGGCCGTGTGATAGCTATAACATCTTTGGCAAGCGATTTGCAGTTAGCGTTGACTCACTCGAGGCAAACTGCAGAGCGCATTCAATTCGATGGTAAGTATTACAGGAGAGATATTGGATATGAATTTGTTAGTTAACATCTTCGTGTTGTATTCTGTATAGATAAGAAAATCCAATAATTGCATCGTATATTCGTTAGAATTATTCATTTTTGCATTCAAATATTTTTGACCGTATCAAACAATGGGCTTCTTTAACTTTTTAACTCAGGAGATTGCAATCGACCTTGGAACTGCCAATACACTGATCATTCACAATGACTCAGTTGTAGTAGACGAGCCTTCCATTGTTGCTATAGAAAGAGCCAGTGGCAAGATCGTTGCTGTAGGCAAAAAAGCGATGATGATGCACGAGAAAACGCATGAATACCTGCGTACGATCCGTCCTTTGAAAGACGGTGTGATTGCAGACTTCAATGCGGCCGAGGGCATGATCCGTGAGCTTATCAAAATGATATACCCTAAAAAGCCATTGTTTGCGCCAAGCTGGCGGATGGTGATATGTATCCCTTCCAGCATCACAGAGGTGGAAAAACGTGCGGTGCGCGACTCTGCTGAGCAGGCAGGTGCAAAAGAAGTATATCTGATCCATGAACCAATGGCTGCCGCCCTTGGTATAGGTATAGACGTAGAAGAACCCGTAGGTAACATGATCATTGATATCGGAGGTGGTACCACCGGTATTTCTGTAATTGCCCTGGCTGGTATCGTGTGCGACCAGAGTATCCGTATTGCAGGTGATGAGTTCACCGCAGATATCATGGAAGCCCTCCGCCGCTATCATAGTTTACTGATCGGTGAAAGAACCGCCGAGCAGATCAAGATCGGCATCGGTTCTGCCCTCAAAGAACTGGATAACCCGCCGGATGATATCCCCGTAAATGGCCGTGACCTTGTAACCGGTATCCCCAAGCAGATCATGGTATCTTATCAGGAGATCGCGGAAGCGCTGGACAAATCAATCTTTAAAATAGAAGAAGCTATCCTGAAAGCGCTGGAAACAACGCCGCCGGAGCTGGCATCAGATATCTACCGCCGTGGTTTATACCTCACCGGTGGTGGTGCGTTATTACGTGGCCTGGATAAACGTTTGAGCCAAAAGATCAAACTGCCTGTGCATGTTGCAGACGATCCGCTGCGCGCCGTAGTAAGAGGTACAGGTATTGCCCTGAAACATATTGGCAAGTATCCATTCCTGATGCAATAAACTTAGTACGATCCCGGTAGCCCTAACCTGCCGGGATTGAAAAATCCGGAACCAAGTGCGAAATCTGATCATTTTCTTAAGGCGGTATTTCAACTTCTTTCTGTTTCTGCTGCTGGAGGTGATTTGTTTTATATTCGTATTCAGGAACAACAACTTCCAGCGTACTGTATACCTCAACTCCGCCAGTAGCATCAGCGGCAAGCTGTACACTAAATACAATAGTGTACAATACTACTTCCATCTTCAATCTACTAACGACAGCCTTGTAAAGGAAAACCTCCGTTTGCACAACGAGGCGGCTTCCAGCTTTGATACCCGCGATACCGGATCCTTTGTTAAGTTCGATACATTAAGGAAATACAGTAATGACACCGCCCGCAAACTGCTGAGCACCGAAATGCGGAAGTTCCTTTACCGGGAAGCCAAAGTGATCAACAACTCCGTGAACCGGGAGATCAATACCATCACTATCCGCCGCGGCAGTAAAGATGGTATCCGTCCGAACATGGGAGTGATCGGGCCTGATGGAGCCGTAGGCGTGGTAAGGAGTGTAAGTGAAAACTACGCCGTGGTGATCTCCCTGTTATATAAGTCTTCCGGGGCCGCCAATAACTCCAACTTCGGCTTCAGTGCCAAACTGAAAAGCTCCGGGGAAATTGGAACGGTTTACTGGGATGGCGCCAGCGGTGGTTATGGTTATATGAAAGATGTGCCCCGCAGTGCCAAACTGCATAAAGGCGATACCATTATCACCAGCGGATTCTCCGCCGTATTCCCTGAAAATATAGCAGTAGGCTATATTGATACCTTCCGGCTGTCAGACAAGTCCAGCACCTCTTACAGCATCCGGATGAAATTTGCTACCAACTTTTACAACCTGCAATATGTGTATGTGATCGAAAACCTGCTGCGCGATGAGCAAACCCGGTTGGAAGATTCTACACGCAACCTGCTAAAATGAGCGTACTGTTAAGAAATATTATCCGTTTTATACTACTGATACTGTTCCAGGTAGTGGTGTTAGATCATATCCTGATCGAGCAGCATGTAAATCCTTACCTGTACATGCTCTTCATTTTGTTATTGCCCTTTAACCTTCCCCGGCCTGCCTTACAGCTCCTGGGTTTTTTACTGGGTATTACCCTCGATATGTTTTCAGATACCTTTGGCCTGCATGCCGCGGCCTGTGTGTTCATTGCGTATCTGCGCCCTTTTATTCTCAACATCCTGTCCCCGCAGGGAGGTTTTGAAGTAACCCAGCGAACACCTTCTGTAACAAGTATGGGTGCCTCGCAATACGCTATCTATGTTTCCGTTTTAGTACTGCTACACAACATCGTATATTTCTGCCTGTCCGTTTTCAGCTTTGCCGATCCCTTATACCTGTTGCTGAAGATCCTGTTGTCCACAGTGGTCAGTCTGTTTTTGGTATTGATATACGAGCTGTTGTTCTTTAGCAGGAAATAAGCATATAATTATTTAATTTAGTTACCTGCATGTCTGTTTATAATCAGCCCAGAAAAAGAGTTATTCAGTTGATCATCCTTGGCATGGTGTCACTCATCGTGGTAAGGTTGTTCTTTTTGCAGGTAGTGGAAACTAAATACTCCAAACTTGCGGATGCCAATGCGGTATTGAAAAAAGTGATCTATCCCAGCCGGGGGATCATTTACGACCGCAAAGGGAGAAGTATTCTGCGCAACGAGGCTTTGTACGACCTGATGGTAACCCCCGCCAGTGTTAAAAAAATAGATACCGCTTATTTATGTGAGATACTGAAGATAGATATGGAAGAGTTCCGCAAGCGGATCGCCAATGCTATCAGAAGAGAGGGGCGTGTACGCCAGTCTGTATTTGCCAGTTTGCTGCCACCGGAAACCTACGGTAAGCTGCAGGAAAGCATGTACCTCTTTCAACCCGGCTTTGAATTATTACTTCGCCCCGTACGTTCTTACCCTTACGGTGCAGGCGCCAACTTCCTTGGATACATCGGTGAAATTTCTCCAAGCCAGCTGAAGAATGCTAATTACAGTGCTTACCAGCAGGGAGATTACCTGGGCCTTACAGGATTGGAGAACACATATGAGAGTACACTTATGGGCCAGCGTGGTATCCAGTACCTCGTGAAAGATAACCTCAACAGGCCACAGGGCCCATTGGAGAATGGAGAGTTTGATACCGTGGCCATTGCAGGTAAAAACCTGCGCCTGGCTTTGGATATTGAATTGCAGATCCTGGGTGAGCAGATGATGAAAGGCAAGGTGGGCAGCATTGTAGCGATAGATCCTGCAACAGGAGGTATCCTGGCAATGGTTAGTGGTCCTACTTTTGACCCGAACTTATTATCCGGTTCCTATAAAGCCCTCAACCTCGGAAGGCTCATGGTAGATACCACCTCCCCGATGCTGAACAGGGCTATCCAGGCTTCCTATGCACCGGGCTCCACATTCAAACCTGTAACCGGATTGATCGCTTTGGATGAAGGTGTGATCACCCCTTCTTTTGGATATCCCTGCCATGGCGGATATGTGCAATGCGGAAGGTTCATTGCCTGTACCCACAAAAATCCGGGTCACGCTGCCAACCTCCGGGTGGCCATGGCCAATTCCTGTAACTCTTATTTCATGCACCTCTACCGTTTGTCTGTAGACAACAACAAATGGGGCGGTACTACAAAAGGACAGGTTAAATGGACGGAATACCTCAGCAACATGGGCTTTGGCCACAGGCTGGGAATTGATATCCCGAACGAAAAATCAGGCGTTATACCAGATACGGCAAGAATGAACAGGCGTTATACCGGCCGCTGGAATTCCTGCTCTGAAGTATATGTGGGAATGGGGCAGGGGCTGTTAGACCTTACGCCACTGCAATTGGCGAATGCGATGTGCATCATTGCCAACAGGGGTTCTTATTATGTACCGCATTTCGTGGAAAGTATAGATAACGATAAGTCTGACCTGCTCAAAAAATACAAAGAGAAACGTGATGTGGCCACACATATCAGCGCAGATGCTTTCTCCCAGGTAATTTTAGGTATGGAAGATGTGGTAACAAGTGGTACAGCAAGAGGTGCGCAGATAGAAGGGGTTGCCGTATGCGGAAAAACAGGTACAGCAGAAAACTACGCCAGGGTGAACGGGGTAATGACCAAACAACCCAACCACTCGCTCTTTGTAGGTTTTGCGCCGAAGGACAATCCTAAGATCGCCATAGCGGTGATTGTAGAGAATGCAGGTTTTGGTGCTACTTATGCAGTACCTATTGCCAGCATTTTGATGGAGAAGTACCTGACGGATACTATTTCTGTAAAACGCAGGCCTATCCTGCAAAGGATGATGGAAACCGTTACCATGTCCGCCCCGATGCGTGCAAAATCAAAAGTGGATTCCCTCAACAGCGTAAGTTATACTGCTACTGCCGGGGAAGAATTGCTCAAAAAGATCCTATCAAATTAACCGATAAAAATGAACCGCTCACAAGCGAAACTTACTGCAGGAATTGACTGGCCCATTTTTGGGCTGTACCTGGCATTGGTAGCAATTGGCCTGATGGCTATTTTCGCTGCTGAGTACAGGGAAGGGGATGATGTGATCCGCAACCTGCTTGGCCAGAATAAAAACTGGGCCCGCCAGGTGCTCTGGCTGGGTGTGTCCATGATCCTGGCCACCGGCATCTGGTTAACGGATAGTAAGTTCTTCACTGCCACAGCTAATCTCTGGTATGCATTCGGGATGTTGTTACTCCTGATCGTATTGGCGATCGGTACCGGGGTGAAGGGTTCCAATTCATGGCTGGAACTAGGCGGTTTCCGCTTTCAGCCGGCAGAGCTCACAAAACTATGTACCAACCTGGCCCTGGCGAAATACCTTTCTTCCATGGAAACGGATTTCTCCAAAATGCGTTCCCGCCTGATAGCAGCAGCCATGGTACTGGTTCCGTGTGCCATCATCATCCTGCAGGATGAAACAGGGCTGGCGCTGGTATATTTCTGTTTCTTCCTGGTGATGTTCCGCGAAGGTTTACCGGCTGCACTGCTGGTGATTGCTTTTTCAGGGATCATCCTGGTATTATCAGCTTTACTTGTAGACAAATACGTTCTCTTATACATCTTTACCGGTATCGCCGCATTGGTGATCTATTTTTCAAGGCGAGAGATCAGGCGTAAGAAATCACGGCTGGCCATGATCCTGTCCATCTGGGCTTTCTGTTCTGCCTTCGTACTCTTTGTAGTGCCTTTTGCTTTTACCAAAGTGCTGAAAGATTACCAGGTACGCCGTATTGAAGTAATGCTGGGTAAAGAGAATGATCCCAAAGCTACTTACAATACCCGCCAGAGTATGATTGCCATTGGTTCCGGTGGTTTCTGGGGAAAAGGATACCTGAAAGGCACACAAACCCGTTTCGACTTTGTGCCGGAACAAAGTACTGACTTTATCTTCTGTACCATCGGGGAAGATTTTGGTTTTGTAGGAAGCCTTGTATTCATAGGATTATATGTTGCCCTGCTCTTCCGGATCATCTTTATTGCAGAACGGCAGCGCTCTACTTTCAGCCGCGTGTATGCGTATGGGGTAGCCAGTATTATCTTCTTCCACCTTGCTATTAATATTTCCATGACCATCGGCCTGGCCCCTGTGATCGGGATTCCGCTGCCACTTGTGAGTTATGGTGGTTCATCCCTGATGACCTTTACCATGCTCATATTTATTATGTTAAGATTGGACGCGGACAGGCAAATGGTATTACGATAAGCCCTACTTTTGTTGTATGGCACGAATCATACCTTTATCAGAAGGAAGTTTTACAGTAGACGGGACCAAGAAATTCCTCCCTTTTGATGATCATAAAGATTCCATGAAAGACAGATCTACAGGCTCTTTGCTCGTAGAGATCCAACCTTTCCTGGTGATCACGGACCGGGACATCCTCTTACTGGATTCCGGACTCGGTTTCCGCAATGCCAACGGCGTATTACAATTACATCAGAACCTCATAGATGAAGGCATCAACCCCATGGAAGTAACCAAGGTGCTGATGAGCCATCTTCATAAAGACCATGCCGGCGGTATCAGTGTGCAGGACCTCATTACAGGAGAACGCAGCCTGAGCTTTCCGCATGCCACTTATTACGTGAACCGCCAGGAGCTGGATTATGCATTTGCCAATGATGGAAAGTCTTATTTAAAAGAAGAAGTGGACCTCCTTACCAAAAGAGATAATGTAGTGCTCACGGAAGGAAATGGCTCTATAGACGGGTATATCCATTATGAAGTAACAGGCGGGCACTGCCCTTATCACCAGGTGTTCCTGATAGACGATGGAGAAGATAAAGTGTTCTTCGGCGGAGATGTGGCTCCCCAGATCTCACAAATGAAAAGCCGGTTCATTGCCAAGTACGATTACGATGGCAAACGTACCATGGAATTGCGGCAGGAGTATATGGAAAGAGGGCAGAAAGAGGATTGGACCTTCCTTTTCTATCACGATACAAAGCAACCCACTACAAAATTCTGATATGAGTAATTTCGCCAACGAATGGCTGCAGGCATGGAATTCGCATGATCTGGACCGGATCATGGAACATTATTCGGAGAACATTGTTTTCTACTCTCCCTTTATCAAAAAAGTAAATAACGATGTCACCGGGCGCATCACCGGTAAAAAGGCTTTACGCGAATACTTCCAGCGCGCACTGTCTGTTTACACAGATCTTCACTTTGAATTATACCATGTATTGGAAGGAGTGGATTCCCAGGTACTGTACTACAAAAGTGTAGGCAACAGGCTGGCGGCAGAAATGATGGCGCTGAATGAAGAAGGGAAGATTTTAGAGGTAAGGGCGCATTATAAAGAGCAGTAGCAAAGGCCGGTAATATAAGAGCGTCCCGGCTATAAGTCGGGATGGCCTGTTACGGCCTCTTCCGCAGCATCCGGTTATCTTTCCTTTCTTTCAGCTGGCGGATCATCATGGCGCGGAACTCCCTTTCGCTCCTGTAAATATTTCCCACTTTACGGGCAGGTAATATTTTCATGAACTCCTGCTTGTAACGGGTTTTTATTTCCAGCATTTTGCGTTCATATCCGAGCTCTTTATCCAGGGCTTCTTCCGCTACGGCATCCGTACGCGGCTGGCCTTTGAGTTCTTTGGCTTTATGTTTACGTTCTGCCAGCAACTCATTTACTTCTTTCGAATATTTCTTATACACCGGCCAGAACTTCTCCGCTTCTTCAGAAGTGAGGTCCAGCTCGCGGGAAATGTACAAGAGTTCAAGTGCTTTGATCTTATCCTGTTTGGCGGCAGCATCTTCCTGTGCAGCATCCTGGGCAATGGCATGCCTGGCAGGTGCCATCACCATGCTTAAAAATCCCATTATCAGCCATATCAGGTTTCTTCTCTTCATGCTCATTATTGATTAAGCGGTAGTTCTTTTAAAAGATTATCCTCCAGGTAACTTTCTATTTCAGCTTCAGAAAGTTCTTCCGGTAATACCGAGGGGGCTTCTTCTTCTAAAGAAACATTTGTAAAGATATTTTCATTATCGAATGCGTCTGTATTTGACTGGAGGAAATCTATAATTTCCTGGTCGCTGATCTGTGCCAGCTGCCTGTCCAGCGAATGCTCATTATAGGATTTGGACAACATCACGGCGCCTATGCTGATCACACCTGCAATAGCTGCTGCGGCAAGGCATCTTTTGAACAGTTTCACCCTGCGGCCCATGGTCACGATCCTGCCGGGCTGTGATTCATTCCTGCGCAGGATCACCTCATGGCCCAATCCCTCAAAATAACTATCCGGTGCAGTAAAAGGTGTTTGTTTTGACATGGAAGCCAGGAGGGGGCTTAGTTCGCTCAGTTCCTCCGCTACTTCCTGCTTATTTTCTGCTGCATGAATGGCCGCCATCAGGTTTGCAGGGAATGATTCAAAATACCCTGCAGGCACTGAATAACCCGGGGGATCTCCCGGAATATCCAAAGAAGGGGCTACCTCCTTTAATTCATCCACTATGTCTTTCCCTTTGTGCATATTAATAAGACAAAATTTATCTGCTATGGTTTAATCAGTTATTTTTAAGGAACTCTTCTACTTTTTTCACGGCATGATGATAAGATGCCTTCAGCGCTCCCTCAGATGTTTCCAATACCCTGCTCATTTCCTCGTATGGCATTTCTTCATAATACCGTAGGTTAAATACCACCCGCTGCTTTTCCGGCAGGCTGAGAATAGCTTTTTGCAGCTTCCATTCCACCTTATTAGCATCATATTGAGTATCTGCCTGGAGTTTATTGCTTAGTCCGGTTTCTACGTCAGACAGGGAAATGGCTGATTTACGTTTCTGCTGATCCAGGAAAGTAAGGCTTTCGTTAGTGGCAATTTTGTACAACCAGGTATACAGGCGGGCATCTTCCCGGAAGGAATCCAGGCTTTTCCAGACCTTAATGAACACATTCTGCAATACATCGTTTGCATCCTCATGGTCTATCACCAGGCGCCGGATATGCCAATACAATCGTTCCTGGTACTTCCGCACAATAAGGGTAAATCCCTTCTCTTTTGTATCCGGCTGTCCATATAGCGCTATTAACTCTTTATCTTCTTGCGTTACAGCCATAGGCGGTTAAACAGTATAAATATTCCTGTAAAATAAATATAACCAATATCACTAAAACGAAAAAAACCATCCTTAGGATGGTTTTTTTACATGGAAGTTTAATCTTCCTCTGAATATTTTAGCCTTTTTTACGGGCAAGTGCCTTTTCAGCTGCCGCAACAATATGCGGTGTGTCCAGGCCATACTTTGTTAATAGTTCTGTGGGTTTGCCACTTTCCCCGAAAGTATCGTTGGTGCCGATATATTCAATGGGGATAGGGAAATTACGGGCTGCCACCTGTGCAACACTGTCTCCCAGGCCACCCAGCACGTTATGTTCTTCTGCAGTTACAGCACAACCTGTTTTTTTGATGGATTTGATGATAGCAGCTTCGTCCAGTGGTTTAATGGTGTGGATATTGATCAGTTCCACGCTGTATCCTTTTTCTTCGAGGATGCGGCCGGCTTCAATACATTTCCATACCAGGTGGCCACAGGCAAAGAGAGTGATATCTGTACCTTCATTGAGCACCTGGGCTTTTCCGATCTGGAACTCCTGGTTCTCAGGGGTAAAATTGGGCCATTTTGGACGGCCAAAACGGAGATAAACCGGTCCTTCATAATCAGCAATAGCAATGGTGGCTGCTTTGGTCTGATTGAAATCACATGGAACGATCACAGTCATGCCCGGCAGCATTTTCATCATACCAATGTCTTCCAGGATCTGGTGGGTAGCACCATCTTCACCTAAAGTTAAACCAGCGTGGGAAGCACAGATCTTCACGTTTTTGCCGGAATAGGCAACAGACTGACGGATCTGGTCGTACACACGGCCAGTGGAAAAGTTCGCGAAAGTGGTAGTGTAGGGAATTTTACCGCCGATGGTCATGCCGGCAGCCACCCCGATCATATTGGCTTCTGCAATACCGCATTGTACAAAGCGGTCCGGGAATTCTTTGATAAAGGCCTGCAATTTCATGGATCCTAACAGGTCCGCAGTGAGTGCTATCACGTTAGGGTTCCTTTTTCCCGCTTCCAGGATACCTTCACCGAATCCTCCACGGGTTTCCTTTTCATTCAATACTTGTATATCTTTTACCATTATGCCTGAGATTTGTGCCGCAAAGCTAGCAAAATAAAGAATTAATTATTTAAAACCCTGTCGCGCAGTGCTATCTCCCACTGCCAGGCTGTGCGCATCATGTCGTCGATACCAAATTGGGGCGCCCATCCCAGTTTTTCCTTTGCTTTTGTATTATTAGCATAGATGGCTATTACATCGCCGGGCCTTTCAGCACCCAGCTCATAATTCAGTTTCACGCCGGAGATCTTTTCGAATGCCTTGATGGCTTCCAGTACAGTTACACCATCTCCGGTACCCAGGTTGAACACCTCGCATTTTTCGCTGTTACGTTTTTCAATCAAATACTGCAGCGCTTTTGTGTGCGCGTTGGCAATATCGCTTACATGTACGTAATCGCGGATGCAGGAACCATCGCGGGTAGGGTATTGGGTACCAAAAACCGTTACCTTGGGCAGTTTGCCGATAGCGGTTTGTGTGATAACGGGTACCAGGTTATCCGGTTTGCCCAGGGGCAGTTCTCCGATCAGTGCAGAAGCGTGTGCGCCTACCGGATTAAAATAACGGAGCAGGATGTTCTGTGTATCGTTCACCCGGCTGAAGTCCTCAATCATCTGCTCGCCCATTTGTTTGGTACGCGCATATGGGCTCTGGGCTTCACCCAACGGAGTTTCTTCCACTACCGGCAAGGCAGTGGTATTGCCATATACGGAGCAGGAAGAAGAGAATACAAAGTTAGGGATCTTATATTCCTTGATGCATTTCAGCACATTTACAAGGGAAGTGAGGTTGTTCTGAAAATAGAACAAAGGATCATTAACAGATTCACCCACACTTTTCAGGGCGGCAAAATGAATAACGCCTACAATATCCCTGTTTTCATGAAACACGGCATTGGTATCTTCCAGGTTGCAGAGGTCCACTTTATAATTGCGTACCTTTTTACCGGTGATCTTTTCCACGCCGTCCAGCAGTTGCGGTGTACTGCGGATATTACTGTCTACGGAAACAACGTCAAATCCATTATTGATCAGATCTACGATGGTATGGGATCCTATGTATCCACAACCTCCTGTGACGAGGACTTTTTGCATTGCTTATTGGTTAGATGTTAGATGAGATAAAAGTAATACAGCCGATTTATTTTACCAGGTTCATTAAATATTCCCCGTAACCGCTCTTCACCAGAGGTTTTGCGAGCGTTTCCAGTTGTGCTTTATCAATGAACCCTTTGCGATAAGCGATCTCTTCAATACAGGCTACTTTAATACCCTGCCTTTGTTCTATCACCTGTACAAACTGGGAGGCCTGCATCAGTGAATCAAAAGTTCCTGTATCCAGCCAGGCGGTGCCGCGTGGCAGAACGGATACTTTTAATTTACCCCTGCGCAGGTATTCCCTGTTCACATCTGTGATCTCATATTCCCCACGTGGGCTGGGTTGCAGCTTTTCTGCAATGTCCACCACATCATTATCATAAAAATATAAACCCGGTACAGCGTAGCTTGACTTGGGTTTTGCCGGTTTTTCCTCAATGGATACCGCCTGCATATTGGCATCAAATTCTACTACACCATAACGTTCCGGGTCTGATACCTGGTATGCATATACGATTCCGCCTTCAGGATTGGCATTATTAGCCAGTTGGGTGCCCAACCCGGCTCCGTAAAAGATATTATCTCCCAAAACCAGCGCTACATTATCCTTTCCGATAAATTCCTTTCCTATCACAAAAGCCTGTGCCAGTCCATTGGGAACGGCTTGCTCTGCATAAGACAATTGCAGGCCAAACTGCTTGCCATCACCAAACAGGCGTTGGAAAGAAGGAAGGTCGTGCGGGGTACTGATGATCAATATTTCCCGGATACCAGCCAGCATCAGGGTGGAAAGGGGGTAATAGATCATCGGTTTGTCGTACACCGGCATGATCTGTTTACTGATAGCATATGTAATGGGGTGCAGCCTGGTCCCTGAACCGCCTGCGAGAATAATTCCTTTCATGGAAAATCAATCTTTTGGAGGCACAAAAATAGGCGGTCTTCTTTACTTGCCATAATTTGATTTGTAAAAAAAGAAAAGCCCCCGTGGTTGCGGGGGCTTTTCCTGTATATAAAGCACATAAGGCTTAAATAAAGATACTTACGATAAAATACACCAAAGAAGCCAGCAAAGCACTGATGGGGATAGTCAATATCCACGCCCAGAGCAGGTTTACGGTAACACCCCAACGAACGGCAGAGAGCCTTTTGGTAGCGCCTACCCCAATGATGGAGCCTGTGATGGTATGTGTGGTACTTACAGGAATAGCCAGGCTTTCAGAAAGGAACAGCGTAAGGGCGCCTGCCGTTTCAGCACTCACACCCTCAAGCGGCGTTACTTTTGTAATGCGGGTACCCATTGTTTTAACGATCTTCCAGCCACCGCTGAGTGTTCCCAGGGCTATGCAGGTAAAACAGGCAAATGGTACCCAGGCCGGGATATCCTTCAGTGTATGCACACCTTCAATACCTCCGTGAGCCACCATGGCTGCAGCAATAATACCCATCACTTTCTGGGCATCGTTACCGCCGTGGCCAAGGCTGAATGCTGCAGAGGATACTAATTGCAACCGTTTGAACCAGTTATCCGCCCTGTAAGGGTTAGCCCTTTTACAGATATTTACAATGATCACCGTAATAATAAAGGCCACCACCATACCAATAAAGGGCGCCAGCACAATGAAATATACGGTGGGCAATACTTTGGCATAGTTGATCACATCAAAGGAACCGCCCGCGTTTGTTACGGCAGCTCCAATGAAACCACCGATCAGCGTATGGGAAGAACTGGATGGGATACCATACCACCAGGTCAGCAGGTTCCAGGCGATAGCCGCTACCAGCCCGGAAAAGATCACTTTGAGCGTAATGTATTGTTCAAAAATGGATTTGGCAATGGTGTTACCTACCTTGAACTCCCCATAAACATACTTGGAAATAAAGAATGCCGCGAAGTTGAATAAAGCTGCCCATAATACCGCCTGGAAAGGAGTGAGCACCTTGGTGGACACGATAGTGGCAATAGAGTTGGCAGCATCGTGAAAACCATTGATATAATCGAAAATAAAAGCCAGTATAATAATTATAACCAGAAAGACCATGGGAGTAAAAAATTAACCGCTACTATGCGTATTTGATGATGATGGTTTCTATCACATTGGCGGAGTCTTCGCACTTGTCAGTAGCGATTTCCAAAGCCTGATAGATCTCGCGCATCTTGATCAGCTCCACAGCATTGCTTTCCTGCTCAAACAGATCGGCAATAGCCCTGTCATAGATATCATCTGCATGGTTTTCCAGGCTGTTGATCTTTACACAGGCATCAGTGATAACGCGCATATTGCTCATATTGCGCAGTTCGGGGATAGCACGTGCCAGCTCCTGCACGCCCTGGTTAATGAGGTCAGCCAGTTTTCTTACACTGTCGTTGATCTCACCTACTTTGTATATATCTATCCTTTTTGCGGACCCATGGATGTAATCTGCCACGTCATCAAGCGTAGAAGCAAGGTAGTGGATATCCTCCCGGTCAAAAGGAGTAATGAAGTTCTGACCTAATTCAACAAAAATACGGTGTGTATAATCGTCGTTCTTATGCTCCAGGCGTTCTATGAGATGCACTTTATCCTTGCGGACCTGCATGTCCTTTGTTTCCACCAGTTCTACCAGTACTTTGCCCATCTCCACAAGGTTTGCTGCCACATCCTCAAAAAGAGAATAGAATACCCTGTCTTTAGGCATGAACAACTTAACGATAGAATTAAAGCCTCCCATATGTTTGTGTGTTAGTTGAAAAATTTGCCGCAAAAATAGCCTTCAGTAAGTATAGGAGCCAAAAAAAAGTGAGAATTAATAATTTGGTAACACTGTATTAATATAAAAGTAATATAGCAAATTTTCCTTTGCATAAGGAAATCAATTGCCTGCAACACCTCCTATACCGTGAAATTTAGCTTTTTCATATAATCTAACAATTATATATCAGAATAGTTTGAAAACGGTGCAAGTGGTTCACTTATAATAGAAAAATGTCCGACAAACGCCCATTAGATATAGTCGTGATCTCCGATGTACACCTTGGGATCTACGGCTGTCACGCAAAGGAACTGGTCAATTACCTGGATTCAATAGATCCCCGGATCCTCATCCTCAACGGTGATATCATCGATATCTGGCAATTCAGCAAGCGATTTTTCCCAAAATCCCATACCAAGGTGATCCGCCGCATCCTGAAAATGATCGGAAAGGGTACCGAAGTGTATTACCTCACCGGGAACCACGATGAAGCTTTGCGGAAATATGCCGGTTTCAACCTCAGCAATTTTGTGATCGATAATAAACTGATCCTGGATGTGGACGGTAAACGCCACTGGTTTTTCCATGGGGATGTATACGATGTGACCATGAAAAACTCCAAATGGCTCGCCAAACTGGGAGGAAAGGGATATGATATCCTGATCATCATCAACCGCCTGGTGAATCACCTGCTGGAGAGAATGGGGAGGGAAAAGATGTCTTTTTCAAAGAAAGTGAAGGACAGTGTGAAGCAGGCCGTGAAATTCATATCGGATTTTGAACAAACCGTAGCGGACATTGCAGCAGATAAAGAATTTGATGTGGTTTGCTGTGGGCATATCCATCAGCCGATCATTAAAGAGATGGCGGCGAATGGTAAAACCGTTACTTACCTGAACTCGGGAGACTGGGTGGAAAATCTTACCTCACTGGAATACAGCCAGGGAGCCTGGACGCTTTATCAGCACGCAGATAAAAAGGTAACAGCTGCCGAAGAAGAGGAAGAAGGCGTATTGGATTGGGGAGCTGCTGCCCGCGTGATCACTTTCCCTGCAACTTAATTCTCGCTGGTTATATATATTATAATGTATACCTATGCTACCCTGTCGCAGTCCTATGCCTTAATAGTCAATTAGTTGTTAATATTTAATTCACAATAACGTAACCTCTCATTAATGTTTAATTAACCGTTATACAGTAAGTTTGGGGAACCAGTAAGAATATATGATGAAAACGCTCAAGTTACATCCATTAATGACCATTTCCTTGTTACAGATGCAGATTCAGCGGTTGCTCCATTGTAATGTGGCGGTTTATATCCACCACTCCCTGGCCAACACGTTTGATACTTTAAAAGAAGCTGGACTGGAAAATGAAGCCATGGTTGAACACCCGATTGATGAAACACTCAGTTTACGGGAGTTTGAAGAAGAGTTGGAAGAAAAATTCAACTTCTCTATGGAGCTGTGCAATAAAGATTCCAAACCATTTACGAATAAAAGCATCCGTTTGTTCCAGATCACACCATGCAGTGAAGGAGAAACAGGCAAACAACTGGATATTTCTTTAGAGTTACTGGCTAAACAGGCAAGGGGATCCAATCAGCAGAACCGCGCCGTTTAATTTCAATGTTACCAAATTGTTTTGTGGCCCATCCGTATCTGAAAAACCATATCTCTCATAAATTTATTATTTATAGTATACTGCTGCCCACCATATCATTCCCCTAAAGCATGCTTTTTCTGCTTTGTACTACTGTTAATAATTCTTTAATGATTTCTTAACAATTAACATTCTGGTAATACTGGCTTAACATTGGCGTAATAGCTCCACGGTAGTTTTGCGGCATAAATCATAGCACGTGAAACGTAATATTATCGTTGTACAATTGATCGGACTTTTATTCTTAGGCTTTTCCAGCGCCTTTGCACAAGGTGGTTTAGGAAAAGTAGCAGGTAAGATCACAGATAAGAAAACAGGTGAAATTTTAATCGGTGTAACTGTGTTGGTGCAAAATACCGGCAAAGGTGCCGTAACAGATGTGGAGGGACGCTTTTTATTACAACTGGACCCAGGTACTTATATCCTGGATTTTAAATACATGGGTTATTCTACTAAATCTATTGCAGATGTAGTAGTAAAAGCCGGCCAGGTAACCAACCTGGATATGGCGCTGGACGAACCTAAATCAAAAGAATTGCAAGAGGTGGTGATCAAAGGGTCCTATAAAAAGGAAACGATCAACGCTTTATATGCTGCACAAAAGAACAGCCCCAGCATTTCCAGCGGTATTTCTGCTGAAAGTATCAAACGTTCTCCGGACCGTAATACCGGCGAGGTATTGAAACGTGTGAGCGGCGCCAGCATCCAGGATAATAAATATATTATCATCAGAGGATTGAATGACCGTTATAATACAGCCCTGGTCAATAACGCCATACTGCCAAGTACAGAGCCGGACAGGAAAGCTTTCTCTTTCGATATCATTCCTTCCAACCTTATCGACAATATCGTTATTAATAAAACCGCCTCTCCGGACTTGCCGGCCGATTTCGCCGGTGGTCTGATCCAGGTGTTCACAAAAGATATTCCTACAGAGAATTTCTTTGCAGTGAATATCGGGTTAGGTTATAATACACAATCCACTTTCAAGGATATCCAGGGAATGGGCCGTGGTAAAACAGACTGGTTAGGTTTTGATGATGGAGACAGGGCATTGCCTTCCGCTTTTCCTTCCAATCGTAGCAAGTATGTGAATAAAACAAGGCCTGAGCAGCTTGAGATCTCCAAGAAGTTCAAGAATACTTATGGTGTTGAATCTTTTGGAAATGCATTGCCCAACCAGAACTATCAGCTTACCTGGGGCAACCGCAGCCGTTTAAAGAACAACGGTTCCTTTGGTAGCATTATCTCCCTTACTTATCGAAACGCAGAGAACATCAATCCTTCTGATCGTTTTGATTATGATAATGAAAAAACGAAGAGTTATACTTATGCTGACAAGATCTATAAGTATAATACCAGCATTGGTGCTATTGCTAACTTTACTTACGTAAAGGGTAACAACAAGGTATCGTTCAAAAACATCTTTAACAGGATCTTTGATAATAACTATATCTACCGGGAAGGTGTGAATGTAGATGCCACCCAGGCTATCATTGGCCATGGCCAGGACCTGACGGAAAAAACGCTGGTGAACTCCCAGCTGGAAGGTTCTCACAGGCTGAATAAAAAAGAATGGAAATTAGACTGGAACCTGAACTATTCCCTGAGTGACCGTAACCAGCCAGACCTGAAAGTACTCACTTATGGCAAACCGATCTCTGAGATCGATAACCCTGCAGTACCTTACAATGCGCAGGTGCCGGTAGGTACAGCTAACAGGAACGTATTCCGTTTCTTCTCTGTATTGCAGGATAACAGTTATGGTGGTTCTGCACAGGTGAGTATACCATTTACTATTGCCAACGCTAAACAGCTGGTAAAGATAGGAGGGCAGAAACTGTTTAAGACCCGTGTGTTCAATGCACGTGCATTAGGTTATATAAAGGAAGATCCGTTTACGTTTGATGAGTCATTATTGAGTTTGCCTACCAACAAGATCTTTGCCCCGGAGAATATGCGTGAGAATGGTTTTGTTATAGATGAGATCACCAACAGAACAGATAAATATGATGCGGAATCTGATCTTGTT
This sequence comes from Chitinophaga niabensis, assembly GCF_039545795.1. NCBI lineage: Bacteria > Pseudomonadati > Bacteroidota > Chitinophagia > Chitinophagales > Chitinophagaceae > Chitinophaga > Chitinophaga niabensis. Next base: position 6,752,220 of record NZ_CP154260.1, read on the forward strand.
GCAGGGTTTGTATTATTTGATAACAAGATCGCGGACAAGTTGAGGATTGTTTGGGGTGCAAGAGGTGAGTCTTACTATCAATATGTGAAAACAGCAGACCCGTCTGGTAAAACAGTGAAGTCAACCCAGGAATGGTTTGATGTTCTGCCATCTGCCAACATTACTTTCGCCTTAAATGAAAGTTCCAATGTGCGGTTATCCGGTTCACAAACCGTATCCCGCCCGGAATTACGTGAATTATCCAACTTCTCCTTCTACGATTTCATTACCTACAGTTCTATGATAGGTAACCCTGATCTGAAAAGGGCCAAGATCACCAACGCGGACCTTCGTTATGAGATCTATCCAGGTGCTGGTGAAGCCATTACCGCATCTGTATTCTATAAATCATTTAAAGATCCAATTGAGCAGCGTGTAGTAGATGGTTCTACTCCCAACCGCCGTGAGGTTACCTTCAGTAATGCACCCAAAGCTGATTCCTATGGTTTTGAAATTGAAGTGAGGAAAAAGCTGGACTTCATCAGTGCGGAACAGTTCTTCCAAAATGTCACTTTCTTTACCAACTTCTCCGTTATCCGTTCCTCTGTGGATCTTACCGGGGTTACTTCTGATAATATCAGCAGGGCTTTGCAAGGCCAGTCGCCTTACCTGATCAATGCGGGGCTGCAATATGTATCTGAAAATAACGACCATGCGCTGAGCGTCCTGTATAACAGGATCGGTCAACGTATCTACCTGCTTGGCTTCCCTGGTTATGGCGATATCTATGAGAACGGACGGGACATTCTGGACCTGCAGATCAGCAAAAAAGTGATCAAACAGAAAGGAGAGCTTCGCCTGAATGTAAGTGATCTGTTGAACCAGGCTTCTGTTTTCTATCAGAATAATAATGATAAGAAAAGCTATCAAAAAGGTACAGACCAGGTCATCAACAGCGTAAAATTCGGTACAAATATATCCCTGACTTTTGCCTACCAGTTTGGCTTAGGAAAGAAGAAATAGCTTAATGATTTATTAATGATAGGTTAAAATAAGCGTAACATCCATCGGTAACCTTTGTGAAAATTTAACATACCACAGAAATACCAGATCTAACTAAAAAATTAAATCGAACTCTGATGAAACTAACAAAATTCTTAGCTTTTTTACTTGGTGCATCTGTACTGATGTCTGCTTGCCGCAAGAACAGTGATGATGACGATGACGACACTCCACCTGCACCAGAAACACTGACTGGTACTGTTAGCACAGATAAAAGATTAACTGCCGACAGGATCTGGATCCTGAAAGGTTATACATACGTTACTGCCGGAGCAACCCTTACCATTGAACCTGGTACTATCATTAAAAGTGATATCGGCGATAAAGGTGCATTGATCATTGAGCGCGGTGCAAAAATTATTGCTGCAGGTACTGCTGCCAAACCTATCGTTTTCACTTCCGGTAAAGCTACCGGTGCCCGTACTCCTGGCGACTGGGGTGGCATTATCCTCCTGGGTAAAGCTCCTTCCAACTTAGCTAACCCAACTATTGAAGGTGGTGTTGGCCGTCAATATGGTGGAACTGATCCTGAAGATAACTCAGGTATCATGAGCTATGTACGTATTGAGTATGCTGGTATTGCTGCACAACCTAACAGTGAGATCAATGGTCTTACCTGTGGTGGTGTTGGCCGCAAAACGCAGCTGGATCACATTCAGGTGATCTTCGGTAACGATGATGCATTTGAATTCTTTGGTGGTACGGTAAATGCAAAATACCTGGTTGCTGTAGGAACTGCAGATGATGATTTCGACTTTGACAATGGTTTCTCTGGTACTATTCAATATGCAGTAGCCCTGAGATATCCTAAACTGGCTGATCCTTTGGATGCCAGTAACACTATCGAGTGCGATAACGATGCGAATGCAACTGTTGCTTTCACTCCACGCACCCGCCCTGTACTGTCCAACCTTACCCTGATCGGACCAAACGCTCAAGCTGAAACTCACGCTCAGCATAACTTTGGTAACAGATGGAGAAGAGCTACAGACTTCGTGTTTGTAAACTCTATCATCATGGGTTCTCAGAAAGGTGGTTTCTCTATTGAATCCAAAGCTTCTGCAGAAGATTTCAGAACGGATGTATCTATCTTCAAGAATAACATCGTTCACGCTGTTGCAGCTCCTTACAAAGCGGATTCAGCTGCTTCCCGTGGTTTTGATGTGAACAACGTTACACCTGCTAACCCACTTGCTGCTGCTGACCTCACCGCGCTGCTCAACCTGGGTGCACTGGCTATGAAAACCAAAGCTGAAGCTAATGGTTGCGTAACTTTAGCTACTGCTGATGAAGTTGGTTTAACCGCTCCATTCTCCCTGACTGCTCCTAACTTCCTGCCTAAAGCAGGGTCTAAAGCACTGGAAGGTACATTCGTAGCAGCTACTGGTGTTGAACCGGTAACTTACCGTGGTGCATTTGGTACTACTAACTGGATGACTGGCTGGACTAACTTTGATCCTCAGAACCAGGCTTACTAAGCTATTACATCTGTCTATAATAGTTGTTTCACTGCCCGGGCTATTCGCCCGGGCAGTTTTTTTTGAGGCATTTAATAATTCCTTAATAACCCGTTTTTAATCTTGTACACTGTTTGTTTTATATTACATAATACCTGCTGAACCCTGTTGTGCCCCGGAATCCTTTAGCTTATAAAATTCTTAACCCAAATCCCATAGACATGAAAATCAGAAATGTTATCCTGTGCTTATCTGCCGGAGCACTTTTACTTGCGGCTTGTAAAAAAGAACAAACTCCCCAAACGGATGTTTCTAACAAAGATTATAAAGAAGCTGTACCGGAAAAGTACCTGCTCAAATTACATGGCCTGGGCGTAGACACCAGCAATGTATTTGCGTATAAAGGAATGATCTATGCAGAGAATGATTACGCTTTCTCTCCTAAATTCCTCGATACGGTAACGCCTAAACTCCGGGGAGGAAGGGGGGCTACTACAGAACAGTTCCAGACCACCCAGCTGCTGAATTATAACAATATCAGGTTTAACGTACCTTATGCTGTTCGTTTGGAATCAAAATACTATTCAGCTATCTCCATTGCCATGTATAACTGGAATGGTGTAAACAGCGGTTTGTATTTTCATCGTACCACACAGAGCGCATTTGATATTGATGTGCGTTTAGGAAGCCTGCCATGGAATCAGTTTGGTGGGCTGCTGGCTGTAGCAGATTTTCCCGGTTACCCGGATGCGAATGGGTTTCCCGGCTATGATATTGTTATCAATAAAGACTTCATAGATTATCTGCAATTAACTTCTCAGCAGATAGGTAAGATCGTTACCCATGAAATAGGGCATCAACTGGGATTCCGGCACAGCGATTATTATAATGGAGAAACTCCAGGAGATATTGGCGCTATTCAGATCCCAGGCACTCCTTATTCCGATCCCAATTCCCTTATGAAAGCTGCCTTCAGCCTTTCTGATAATGGATATTCTATATTCACAGCTAACGACCTCGTAGCTATTAATGCCTTATATCCCAACACTGGTTGCAATGCTACTGCTTTTGTAGATTATCCGAGTGTGATCAGCGGCAGCGATCTTGGAGCTGGTTTATGGGCTCCTTACCTGGGAGGGCAGAGTTACGAATGGGAAGTTACAGGACCTAATGGCTTCTATTTCTATTCAAACGATGGAGAGAACGGGGTGTACTTAAATCCAGGTACATATGTGATAAAACACCGCTTTTCAACAGCTACCTGTACCACTCCATGGGCACAGAAAACAGTTACGGTGAATTAACTTCATAATAGCAAAAAGAGGAACCCGGGTGAGGTTCCTCTTTTATTTTAGCAAGGAATAGTACTTTTGCCGGATAAATCAGCCGGCATGCGCGTTATTTTTGGAACAATAATTTTATTAATGTGTGCTTCTGCAGTGAAAGCGCAGTTCCTCATGGACATGATAGATACCACTACCAACCTGGGAAAAGGGATGATCTCCATCTACAAGAAATTTGACCATCTGAGGATCAGCGGGTATATGCAACCCCAATTCCAAGCCGCTTCCGGCAAAGGTTTTGAAAGCTATGCCGGAGGAGATTTCCCCAACCGGGTGAGCAACCGCTTCATGTTACGCCGCGGCCGTGTGCGTTTCGACTATGCCCACTTCAATAAAAGGAACCTCCCTACCGTACAGTTCGTATTCCAGTTTGATGGTACGGAAAGGGGAGTGAACATCCGGGACTTCTGGGGTCGTGTGTTTGATGGAAAATGGGATGTGGCGGCATTGACCATGGGTATGTTTGCCCGGCCTTTCGGGTATGAAGTGAACCTTTCTTCCGGGGACCGGGAAGCTCCTGAACGGGGCCGCATGAGCCAGATACTCATGAGAAGTGAACGGGACATGGGGGCAATGCTCACTTTTGAACCCCGCCAGAAAACACATCCATTACATTTACTGAAAGTAGATATAGGTATGTTCAACGGCCAGGGGCTTGCCGGCCCGGCGGACTTTGACAGTCATAAAGACCTGATAGCAAGAGTGGCCCTGAAACCGATGGACATCAATCACAGCGGCTGGTTATTATCTGCAGGTGCTTCTGTATTGTATGGCGGCATGGAGCAGTTCACGAAAGTGAGATATACCATGGTGGATATAAAAGATGATTTTACGGTAGATTCTGCGGAAACGAATGTGGGCAGGATAGCACCACGGCATTATTATGGGGCAGATGCACAATTGCTGATCCCTAACACACACGGTTCTACGCAATTCAGGGCGGAATATATCAGGGGTACACAAACTGCTACCTATGGCACTACGGAAACTCCGGGTGTAATACCCATGGAACGGAACGTTTTGGCGCCGATATATATCAGGGATTTCGATGGTGCGTATTTTAGCTTCCTGCAACACCTGGGTAGTTCCAAACACCAGCTGGTATTGAAATACGACTGGTATGACCCCAATACACATATCAAAGGAAAACTGATCGGCCACCCCGGTACACACATCAGTGCCTCAGATATCCGTTACGATACTTTTGGTGCTGGTTACGTGTTGTATTTTAATGAGAACATGAAAGCCACTTTCTGGTTCGACAGGGTGTGGAACGAAAGCACCTCGCTGGAGGGTTTCACTTCAGATGTGGATGATAATGTATTCACAGCCCGGCTGCAATACCGGTTCTAGTTCTTCTTCTCATTTTTGGATTCCTTAGCGGATAATTTTTAAACGTAACATTACTGGTAACGGGTATACTCCGCGGTTGACGGTCCATGAGTGACCACCAGTCTGTTGGAGGAAGCGATCCTGATGACGAACGTGTCCTTAGTACCATTCCCTCTCCAGGTAACGATCGTTTGCATTATGTGTGCAGAACTGTCCGTAAAACGAGTGCTGAAGGTCCCATACCTTGATCCCACAAAACCTCCGTGATTCTCTGTATAAGAACTGTCCGCCCGGAAGATATATCCAACTGACCCGCTAACCCAGGTACCTAGCAAAGTTTCATGTGTTATCACATCTGGCTTTTTAGATTTCTTACAGGCAAAGGAAGCAACTGCGATAAACAGCATGAATAGTAAAAAACGTTTCATATAGGTATTATAGTAAGATTACATGCGCATCAATGTTCTGGTCTTAGCGTTAACCGTTATCCTTATGATAGTATTGGAAATCTTTTCCAGCGTTCCAATATCTGGTGTTGTTGTGCCTGTCTTTGTTAAACGTAACTCAAAAACATTCGGAGTGCTGGTTGTCTTAAGCTGGTAAGTACCCGTTTCCTCCGGGGTAGTTCCTCCGGCAAACCAGCTATAGCTAAGATTTGCATTGAATTTATATCCCGGTTGCATCCACATGGAGGATGTGGCCTCTGTCCATTGGCCGGGCAGAGAAAAATTAGCGTCCAGATCTTTTTTAGATTTCTTACAGGCCGTGCCGGCAAGGATCAGGAACGTAGCAAATAGTACAATGTGTTTCATATAAGCGGTTTAGGGGATTATTATTTTACACGCAGCAGTATGTATTTTGGAGAGGGGCCGGGGCCTATACTGATTGTACCGTACCTGAACTCATGCACAGAAACCATCTCCAGGTAGAAAACACCTATAACATCACCCTGATAAGTGGTGAGGATCACTTCTATGCCTTTCTGATCATTGATATAATGCGCCTTGAAAGTACCACTTTTTACAACTCCGTTAACTGTACTGGTAAAAGACTTGTCCATCCTTAAACTCAAAGACGCCTCTCCCGGTTCCGAACGTAATGATTCCTGTCTCAGCTCCCAATTGCCCGGCAGTATATCCAGGGGCTCAACTTTTTTAGATTTCTTACAGGCAGTGCCGGCAAGAATGAGTAGCGTAGCAAATAGTACAATGTGTTTCATATAATAGGGGATTATACTAGTATTCTTTCACTGCTATGCAGTCCCACGGTGCCCTGCGCCCGAATCGTTTGCTCACATATCCTGCTGCCTGATTTCTTATTGCTTCATCATCTACTTTTAACACCTTAGGATCAAGGAGTTGAAAATACAAGGTAATAGGAGTGCCCAGGTTAGAGAGGGTTACTTTTTTGATCTTCGTACCTGCGGAATCCACAACGGTAAAGGTTCCCTCTATAATGGTGTCAGGATGTTTAAAGGAATAATATCGATGGTCCTGCAGTAATACATAAGTGGTCAGATCTTCTGCCCGTTTGATGTATTTCCAGGCGGTATCCTGTGAAAAAGGCTGTGCGGTAGCCAGCAGGTCCCATTGGCCATAGATCGTATTATTCATCATTGGCTCAGGAACGGCCTCCTTTTTATCTTTTTTACAGGCTGCAAAGAGCAGGGCGCCGAGCACTAAATAACAGATCCTTTTCATATAAGTCTTTTCGTTTAAAGAATTACCCTGCATTCCATCATCCTTCCATATTTCCGGCGCACGTACCCCGGTGCCGTGTTTTTGATGGATTCATCGTCCATTTGCAGTTCCCCGGAAGGCAGCAGTTGAATATAGAGTTTGATGGGTTCCCCTTCGTTGGAGATGGTCAGTACTTTTATATTGGTATTTGCAGAATCAGCTATGGTATAAGTGCCTTCCGTTATTTTGTCAGGATATTTTTGCGTAATGTATTTACCGTTGTTTATCAGCACAAATGACGTAACATCCACCGGAAATTTAACCGGCTTCCAATTAGTGTCCGCAGCAAAAGGCTGTGCCGTTAAGTGCAGGATCCATTGACCGTAAATGGTAGGGGGCAGTGGTGGAGGTGTGTCTGTTTTCTTATCTTTTTTACACGCTGCGAGCAATACAGTTGACAGGGCCACCAGGCATAAAATTCTTTTCATACAGCTGGAGTTGTCCCATAAAACGGATCAGGCCCCCAAGGAGTTACAGGCGCCGGGAAATTAACTTTCCCTGCCCAGTTCCAGCGTAAACCCAAAAGTGGAGCCTACTTCTATTTTGCTGCGTACATTGATGGTCTGGTCGTGTGCCTCTACAATGTGTTTCACGATGGCCAGGCCCAAACCGGTACCGCCGATATCTCTGCTGCGGGCACGGTCCGTACGGTAAAAACGTTCAAATACACGGGGGAGGTGTTCTTCTGCCATGCCGATGCCGGAATCCGAGATCTCTATCAGCACGCGTTTGCCGTCCATATTGTAGATACTGGCAATGGTCTGCCCTTCCTGTTTGCCATATTTAACGGAATTCTCAATCAGGTTGATGAGCACCTGGCGGATCTTTTCCTTATCTGCCGAAACATGTATGGGGGCTTCACATCCTTTTTTGATACTGAATTTAATCCCTTTCTGGTTGGCTTTCAGGGAGAGGGTGTCAAACACATCCTTCACCAGGTCCTGGATCACAAACACTTCCTTGTTGATGGTCATTTCCCCGCTTTCCAGCTTGGAGATCTCATCCAGGTCGTCTATCAGCCTGCATAAACGGTCGATATTCTTGGTGGCGTTCTTCAGGAACATTTTGTTCACGGCGGGGTCATCGATAGCGCCGTCCAGCAAGGTGTGGATGTAACCCTGTACCGCAAAGATGGGGGTTTTGAGTTCGTGGGAAAGGTTCAGCAGGAATTCCTTGCGGAAGGCTTCGTTCTTGCGCAGGTTCTCCAGTTCTTCCTTCTTTTGGGAGGCCCATTTTTCCACGTCTTCACTTACCTCGTCTATCGTTTTCAGGGGCAGGATGTTTTTGTTGAAGAAGTCTTCCCGTTTGGATGCCTTGGTCTGGTAAATAAATTTATAGATCAGCTTGATCTTACGGTAGATGAAGTTCTGTAACGTATAGAGATACAAGTAGTAAGCTATCAGAAAGGTAAGGCCGAAAGCGATCAGGGTTTCCCGTACACCTACCTCTAAAATGAGGCAACCTAATCCCATGATAAGCGAAAGCACAAGTGCTGTAAAGGCAGCAAGCTTCTGCGGTGAAAGGTTTTTTGCTTTGAACATACTCCAGAGTGAGTAAAGATTGTAATACCGGGAAATTAACTCAAATTTTTTATTTGCCATAATCAAACACTATCGCCCGGCCCCGGGAGAGCTGCACACAAGAACAAAAAGAATAAGAAGAAAGGGGTATTACATCTCGAACTTATAACCTACACCTTTAACGGTTGTGATCAGGTCTACACCTAATTTCTGACGGATCTTACGGATATGCACATCAATGGTACGGTCTCCTACGATCACTTCTGTACCCCATACCTGGTTGAGTATCTCGTTGCGGAGGAATACCCTGCCTGGTTTGGAAGCCAGTAATTGTAATAGTTCGAATTCTTTTTTAGCGAGGATGATCTCTACGCCTTTATAAGTAACGGTGAACTTTTCGCGGTCAATGATCAGGTCGCCCAATTGCATCTGCTGCTCTTCCACTTTGTTGAGGCGGCGGAACAATGCATTGATCCTGCTCACCAGCAACTTGGGTTTAATGGGTTTGGCGATATAATCATCTGCGCCCATATTCAAACCCTCTATCTCACTTTTCTCATCATTCAGGGCCGTAAGGAACAATACCATGGTTTCTTTAAACTCTGGTAGTTTGCGGATCTCTTTGCAGGTGTCTATCCCGTTCTTGTTGGGCATCATAATGTCCAGCATGATAAGGTCCGGTCTGAAGATCTTCGCTTTCTGAATAGCTTCCAGGCCATCCTTAGCAGTCACTGTTTCGTAACCTGCGCTCTTGAGATTGTAACTGATGATTTCGAGGATATCCATTTCATCGTCCACTACAAGTATTTTTCCGACTGCTACTGCTGGTTCCATCAACATAAATGAGTTTTTAAGATGGCACAAAATTAACTTGCATATTCCCGATTAATAGAATGATAACATTATAAAATTGTTAAGTTAAGCCATCCTGGCACTCTCAATGCCTGTCTGCAAGATACGGAATTCATAACCGATTTCTGCTTTTGTGAACATAGAACACTGATATGTTTGAGTTTTTAAATGATAGGAAAATCTAATAACTACAAGGGCATTGCTAATTCCACATAATTGGTAGTAAATTTGCAGTACAGCGAGGAGTAATACACTTATATGAGAAAATTATTACTGATTATATGTTTGGGAATTGTTCACAGCAACTGGGTATCGGCGCAGCCACAACAGGTAAAGATCCCTATCCAGCGGCAGATCTTCCACGATAACATTGATAAAGAACAGGTTACTGCCGATAAGTTCGATAGTAAAACGGATAACTACGTCAAAGTGGGGGATGATGAGGCCATGAATCTACAGGTGACCAATGCCCTCCTCAAACAGGTAGACGATATTCAGCTGGAAATAGAAAGAGATACAGCCCTGGACCAAAGGCTGAAAGTGAAATACCTTTCCGGACTTCAGCAGGTGCTCAAGGACTATAACAGCAAACGCGCCTTCCGCAGGATAGATGCTGCAGAAGCCCCGGCTATTGTACAGGCTTACCGCAATATGATGTTGGCGGATATCAAGGGAAAGAGTATCTATCCCATTGCCCGCAAACTGAGCTTTGAAGCAGGCGATAAACTGGTGGAGGTGTTTAATGACAATCCCGGCTTTAAGGAAGCCCGCCAGGAGATGTTCGCCAAATATGCATTTAAGAACCTCGAAGATATTATGCCAAAGCTGGGCCCATACCTGGATTACCCGGTAACGGACTCTGTGATAGCAGCGGTAGCCCGCCTCTATCCCAATAAACTGCTTACTTACGCCACTTCCTATACACCAACGGCCAGTGCCATCCGCCGTAATCCGGACCACCTGGTGCAGCAGATCGTGCAGATCGGCCGTTCCTCCCAGTCCACCAAACTGATGCCTTTTATCGATCAGTTGCTGGACGGTTCTTCCACGGTAGCGGAACTGGAAAAGTCTGTAGAGGATGATGATGCGTATTTCCGCCAGATGGTGAAAACCTCCATCCTGCTGCAAAAGAAGAAAGCAGAAGGGCAGAACCCCCTTGGGCTGAAATCCATGAGTGAGAACATGCGGGCTAAATCCATGCGGTATATCCGGGAAATGAACGACCTGCATGATGAACCGCATCCCGTACGTTTCCGCATCGTGAAGGATTTTACCCCTGAAGAGCTGTATTACCTGATCGTAAACGGGCAGGAAGAATTGTATACCTCCAGTTACACGAACGCCGCTAAAATGGGCTTGTACGACCAGATGATGCTGCGTATGAAACCTCCCCGTGGCGACAGTCTGCTGATGCTGGTGAGCTTTGATAAATTCAAGAAGTTCATTGCCATGGCAGCGGGCTTCAATACCCTCGATCATTTCCTGAAATCCATGGACCCCGAGAATGCCAACTACCTGATGGTGAAATTCGTACGGAGCCTGGAAAAAACAGAAGACCTGGAAGATGCGGTGGATGTGGCCAATTCCTTTGGCAGTATCCGCGATCCCAAACTGCTGGACTTCCTTCGTTCAGAAGTGAAAAAGAACCTGGTATTCGTGACCGGCAAAAAGGATAAACGTGGTATCACTATCTACGAACTGCTGAACAGCATCTTTACGGAAGGAAGCGGGAACGATTCTACTGCGGCTTCTAACATGGCATCTAAATTATCCCTGCCTCCCATCAATTACGTAGAATACAGTATGCTGCCCAGCGACAGCGGCCGTGTATACCAGCAGGTGTTCTTCTATGGGGATGAGGACGGGCTTAGTTCTTACCAGAGCTTCATGGGTAACTTCCCCAGCTCGTCCTGGAGCATCAGCAAAAATGCCTTCTGGACCACCATTACTTCTACCAAAGGGAAACCTACTACCATATATGCCAACCTTCCCCTGAAAGAGCCGGAAGATAAAACGGCTATTGAGAAACTGGCAGAATACCTGGATGAAAAAGATATTCATCCCACCGTATTCATTCACCGGGGCCATAGCTACCACGTGAACACTACGCTGGATAACCTGCAAAGTACTGCCCGGATCGTGATCCTGGGGTCCTGCGGAGGTTATCATAACCTGGCAACCGTTTTGGAAAAAGCACCGGAAGCACACATTATCTCTTCCAAACAGGTGGGTACCCGCTGGGTGAACGAACCCATCATCCTCAGCCTGGAGGACCTGATCCGTGCCGGTAAAAATGTGGACTGGGTGCAGATGTGGGCCGGTTTAGGTAAGAAATTCGCCGGGGATGCCCGTAATAAACCCCTGTTTGATGACTATGTACCCCCTCATAAGAACCTCGGGGCTATCTTCATCAAGGCCTACCGCCAGGTAATGAAGGATTAATACTGATAATCAACTGATTAATATAATGGCTCGCCTGTTGGCGGGCCATTTTTCGTTATGAGAAGTACTATAGTTGTATATCCCTATATCGCTGAAGGCGCATTCCTATAGCACTCTTATAGCATTCCTATATCGTCTGGATATACCTATGTGCCTACAATGCTATAGGAATGCTATAGGAGCGATATAGGAATGTTATAGGAATAAGCTCAGATAGTACCACTATGCACCCACTTCTTTGCGCTTTAGATTTATCCCTTTAATTTTACAGGAATGGACAACGTAAAGGCTAAAAAGCAGGTTTTTGATTTCAGTTTGCTAAAGCGGGTATTTTCCTTTGCAGCGCCATACAAGCGCTATTTTTATCTCTCCATGTTCCTTACGGTAATGTTGGCCCTGCTTTCACCGGTGCGGCCATACCTTATCCAGCTGACGGTAGACAAATACATCACTAACCAATGGGCACAGATGCTGGTGATCATTACGATCGTTCAGATCGTTATGCTGCTCCTGGAAACAGCCGTACGTTTCTTCTTTTCGTTCCTGACCAACTGGCTGGGCCAGTCTGTGATCAAAGACCTCCGCGTGGCAGTGTACCGTAAGGTCACCCGCCTTAACCTGGCTTATTTCGACAAAACACCCATTGGTACACTCACTACCCGTACCATCAATGATATTGAGGCCATCAACGATATCTTTTCAGAAGGTATCATTTCCATTGTGGCAGATCTGCTCATGATCCTCGCTATACTGGGGGTAATGGTGTATGAGGACTGGCGCCTGACCCTGATCAGCCTGTCTCCCTTCCCGGTATTGATCCTGGCCACCTGGTGGTTCAAGGAAAGCGTGAATAAATCTTTCCACCGCGTACGGAATGCCGTGGCTGCTTTGAATGCATTTGTGCAGGAGCATATCACCGGTATGGTAGTGGTACAGGCCTTTTCAGCGGAGAACAGGGAGTTCGGGAAGTTCCGTACCATCAATAAAGATCACCGCAAAGCCAATATAGACGCCATTTTTGCTTACTCTGTGTTTTTCCCCGTAGTGGAGATCATCCTGGCTATCTCACTGGGCTTAATGGTTTGGTGGGGTGCTAACAAGGTGTTGAACTATGAGGTAACGCAAGGGGTGATGATTGCTTTTATCATGTACCTGAACATGTTGTTCCGCCCGCTGCGCATCCTGGCAGATAAGTTCAATACCCTGCAAATGGGGATGGTGGCCAGTGAACGGGTGTTCAAGGTGCTGGACAGTGATGAACATATTGCAGATCATGGTACCCATACGGCCGCAGGTATGAGAGGAGAGATCAGTTTTGATCATGTATGGTTTGGGTATAAGGAAGACAGGTTTGTACTGAAGGATATCACTTTTCATGCAACACAGGGTCAGACGATTGCGCTCGTAGGGCATACCGGTTCCGGCAAAACCACTATCATCAGTATCCTCAACCGCCTGTATGAGATCCAGAAAGGCCGGATCATGATAGATAATATTCCTTTGCAGGATTATAAGCTGGCTGAATTACGCAGCAGGGTAGGAGTGGTATTGCAGGATGTGTTCCTTTTCTCCGGATCGGTGATAGATAATATCACCCTTAGGAATCCTGCCATCAGCAGAGAGCAGGTGGAGCATGCAGCCAAACTGATAGGTGTGCATGATTTCATTCTGCGTTTACCCGGCGGGTATGATTACCAGGTGATGGAAAGAGGAAGCACCCTCAGTTTGGGACAGCGCCAGCTGATCTCTTTTATCAGGGCGCTATTATATAACCCCGCTATCCTGATCCTGGATGAAGCCACCTCTTCCGTAGATACGGAATCGGAAATGCTGATCCAGCATGCGATAGATAAACTCATTGCCGGGCGTACGGCAATTGTGATTGCCCACAGGCTGAGCACTATCAGTAAGGCAGATCAGATCATTGTGCTGGATAAGGGAGAGATCAAAGAGATCGGCAATCATGAGGTGCTGATGAAACAGGAAGGATATTATTATAAATTATATACGATGCAATTTCAGAAGGCTGGTGCGGTAGTCAACGGCTAGCTTTGTGTACAATTGACATATTGGAAGACTGACTTAACACGTTATGAATCAATAGAAAAGAGTATAAGCCCCCATCGTTGAAAAATACCACATGATCCTCGTCAGTTTTTTCATTCTGCGTTACTATTTTATTTAAAATCGCCTACCTTTGCACAAAATTTCAGAAAACTGTGATTTCTTTCAATCGGTTCAAATATAAGCTGGTAGCCCTGATAATGGTGTTTTCAATAGCCGTTACGGGTGTATTTGCCAATGGCAATGAAGATCCTCATGCAGCTGGCGGTCATGAAAAAAAGGTGAAGTTCAATGCCAAGGAAGTAATTCTCGGGCACGTGAAAGATGCGCACGACTGGCATGTGTTCAGTATTGGCGAGTTTCACGCAACCCTGCCTTTGCCTGTGATCATTTACAGCAAAACACGTGGTTTCTCCATGTTCTCTTCTTCTGAATTCAACCATGGTCATGATGCACATGATGGTTACCGTTTGGTGGAAGCGCATTACCTGCATGAAAAAGGACTGAGCCCCAAACAATACACAGAAGGTACCATCATTGCAGTAGATGCAAATGATACGCCTACCGGTGAAAAGATCTATGATCTTTCCTTTACCAAGAATATTGCTTTTATGTTACTGGGAGCTGTGCTGCTGGTAATTCTGATGTTGAACGTGGCCAAGAGTTACCGCATCCGTGGTGCAAAACAGGCGCCTAAAGGTTTCCAAAGCCTGATAGAGCCGGTGATCATCTTTATGCGTGATGAGGTAGTGAAACCTAACATTCCCGGTGTTAAAGGAGATAAATACGTTCCTTTCATATTAACCATTTTCTTCTTCATCCTGATCAACAACCTGTTGGGCCTATTACCGGGTTCTGCAAACGTAATGGGTAATATTGCCGTTACTGCTGCATTGGCGCTGATCAGTTTTGTAGTGATGATGGCCAGCACCAATAAATACTTCTGGGGCCACATCTTTAACCCTCCTGTACCGGGTGGTGTTAAAGTGATCCTGGCACCTGTGGAGCTGATTGGTGTATTTACTAAACCAGTTTCCCTGATGATCCGGTTGTTTGCCAACATCCTGGCGGGCCACATTATCATCCTGAGCATTATATCCCTGGTATTCATCTTTGGTTCCCTGAACCAGATCGCAGGGTATGCATTTTTGCCGATCACTATCGCCTTCAACATTGTAATGATGATGCTGGAATTGCTGGTAGCTTTTATCCAGGCGTTCATCTTTGCTAACCTTACCGCTGTATTCATCGGTCAGGCTATGGAGCACACAGGTGATCACCATCATTAATTATGTGGAATTCGTAACCGAATTTTGCAGCCAGAACAACAAACGCGTTAATTTTTAATTTCAAATACACATTTCATTATGGCACTTTTATCTGTTTTAATGCAGGCTACTGAAGCTGCTGCTTCAACTGGACTGGCACAAGCTGGTGGTGCAATCGGTGCTGGTATCGCTGCTATCGCAGCTGGTATCGGTGTTGGTAACATCGGTAAGAGCGCACTGGAATCTATCGCTCGTCAGCCTGAAGCTGCAAACGACATCCGTGCAAACATGATCCTGGCTGCAGCACTCGTTGAGGGTGTTGCCCTGTTCGGTGTTATTGCGGGCCTGTTGGCAGTAGTTCTCTAAGAACATCTTATTACTGCATCCTGCGCACAGGGCAAGGGATGCAGTAATCCTTTTTTCGAAAAGTATAATACAATATATAAACACTGATATATGGATTTGTTGTTACCGGCCTTTGGCCTGTTTTCCATCTCACTCCTGATCTTCATTATCGTTTTCCTGATACTGAAGAAATTTGCCTGGAAACCTATCCTTGCTACTTTGAAAGAAAGGGAAGATTCCATTACTGACTCCATTACTACTGCAGAAAGAGTGAAAGAGGAAATGGCGCAGATGAAAGCTGAGCATGAGCATGTACTGGCTGAAGCTAAAGCGGAACGCAGCATGATATTGAAAGAAGCAAAAGAAGCAAAAGATAGGATCATCAGCGAAGCTAAAGCTGCTGCACAGGCTGAAGCGAAGAAGATCATCCAGGATGCTTCCGTAGCTATCGAGAACCAGAAGATGGCAGCGCTCACAGACGTGAAGAACCAGGTAGGTACACTCGTGATAGAAGTAGCAGAGAAAGTGTTGCGTAAAGAACTGTCAGACAAACAGAACCAGGAAGCTTACATTAAGCAACTGGCTGCTGAAATCAAAATGAACTAATTAACCGGCTGAATAAAAGATTATGCAAAATCCCCGTTTAGCAGGCAGATACGCTAAGTCACTGATAGACCTCTCGGTTGAAAAGAACCAGCTGGAAGCAGTTCATGGCGATATGCTGTTATTAAAAGCCATCACCCGCAGTAATGCAGATGTGGTTGCTTTGTTGAGGAGCCCTGTTATTAAAGCCGATAAAAAGGTAAAGATCCTGGGTGCTATCCTGGATGGTAAGATCAGTGCCATCACTTCCGGTTTCATTCGTCTGCTCACAGTGAAAGGCCGTGAAGGTATACTGGATGAAATTGCTGTGGCATTTGAAGAACAATACAACCTGCTGAAGAAGATCACCCGCGTGAAACTTACTACTGCTGCTCCTTTGGAATCAGGCCTGCTGGCATTGATCCGCGAGAAAGTAGAAACTTCCGCCGGCCGTAAAGTAGAGATCGAAACTTCCGTAAATCCTGACATCATTGGCGGGTTTGTACTGGAAACCGGTAACGAACTCTTTGATGCTTCCGTACTGCGCGACCTGAAGGATATCAAAAAACAATTCCTCAAGAACATTTACGTTCCTGAGATCAGATAAGTACTTAACAGCAGCCGCTGCGTAATCGCAAAGCTGTTGTCGTTATATTTAGTTTAAACCTTAACGACTCTTTTAAAAAGCATAAAAAATGGTTGACATTAAGCCAGATGAAATTTCGGCGATATTACGCCAGCAACTCAGCAACTTCAACGCTTCTGCCGATCTGGAAGAAGTAGGTACCGTGTTGCAGGTGGGTGATGGTATCGCCCGCGTTTACGGATTGAACAACGTGCGCTCCGGTGAGCTGGTAGAATTTGAGAATGGTATCAAAGCTATCGTTCTGAACCTTGAGGAAGATAACGTGGGTGTGGTATTGATGGGTCCTTCTGCCGGAATTAAAGAAGGTGCAATTGTTCGCCGTACTAAACAGATCGCTTCCATTAAAGTGGGTGAAGGTCTGGTTGGGCGTGTTGTGAACACCCTGGGCGAACCTATCGATGGTAAAGGCCCTATCACAGGTGACCTGTATGAAATGCCACTGGAGCGTAAAGCACCTGGTGTTATCTACCGTGAGCCGGTAAAAGAACCACTGCAAACAGGTATCAAAGCGATCGATGCGATGATCCCTATCGGCCGTGGTCAACGTGAGCTGGTGATCGGTGACCGTCAGACCGGTAAAACTGCCATCTGTATCGATGCCATCATCAATCAGAAAGAATTTTTCGATGCTGGTAAACCAGTGTATTGCATATATGTAGCTATCGGTCAGAAAGCTTCCACTATTGCAGGTGTTATGAAAACCCTGGAAGAAAATGGTGCACTGGCTTACACTACTATCGTTTCTGCTTCTGCTGCTGACCCTGCTCCTTTGCAGTTCTACGCTCCGTTTGCAGGTGCTGCGATCGGTGAATTCTTCCGTGATACCGGCCGTCCTGCTCTGATCATTTATGATGATCTTTCCAAACAAGCCGTAGCTTACCGTGAGGTTTCCCTGTTGCTCCGCCGCCCTCCGGGACGTGAAGCATATCCTGGTGACGTATTCTATTTGCACTCCCGTTTGCTGGAACGTGCGGCTAAGATCATCGCTAAGGATGAGATCGCTCAGCAAATGAACGATTGCCCTGATTCTATCAAACACCTCGTTAAAGGCGGTGGTTCCCTGACAGCTTTGCCTATCATTGAAACACAAGCCGGTGACGTATCTGCATACATCCCTACCAACGTGATCTCCATCACGGATGGTCAGATCTTCCTGGAAAATAACCTGTTCAACGCAGGTATCCGCCCCGCAATTAACGTAGGTATCTCCGTTAGCCGTGTAGGTGGTAACGCGCAGATCAAATCCATGAAGAAAGTATCCGGTACTTTGAAACTGGATCAGGCGATGTACCGCGAAATGGAAGCCTTCTCTAAATTCGGTGGTGACCTCGATGCTGCAACTAAATCCGTTCTGGATAAAGGTGCACGTAACGTGGAAATCCTGAAACAAGCGCAGTTCAATCCATTCTCCGTAGAAAAACAAGTAGCCATTATCTACCTCGGTACAAATGGTTTGCTCAGCGGTGTTCCCGTGAAAAATGTGAGAGCTTTTGAAGATGCTTTCCAACACGAAATGGAAGTAAGACTGCCTGAAGTTTTAGGCGAATTCAAAAAAGGTAACCTGCCTGAAGATGGCATCAAGAAAATGGTTGCTTTGGCTGACGAATTGAAACCAAGATTTGCGTAAAAGCAAATATTAATACACTTAAAATGGGCTGTTCCGGATCCTTGGAACAGCCCATTTTTTTTGGCTATAACTATTATAAGGTAAGTACTACAGGCATACACCGCATAGGCATATCAAATATTAAAATTATTGAAAACTAATTAGCTTGTAATCAATGGATAATGAAATAATTGCCACGGTATTTGGTTTATATCATAAACTACTTTACTTTTGATATACAAACCTAATCTAACTATATGCTTAAGCTATTCTCAACCCTGATCATTTTCATCAGCATCCCCCTGCTGCTACAGGCCCAGTCGGTCATCAGCGGCAGGGTGACAGATGCCAAAAAGAGACCCCTTGCCGGAGTGAACATCAGTATTAAAGGCTCATACGATGGTGCCACCAGTGCAAAAGACGGCACCTTTTCTTTTTCCAGCACCGCCAACGGCGAAAGGATCATTACAGTCAGCCTCAGCGGTTACCAGACCCTTGAAATAAAAGCAGAGCTGGGCACAGCACAACAGTTTAACCTGGTATTAAAAGAAACAGTCAATGAATTAAAGATGGTGACCATCTCCGCCGGGAGTTTTGAAGCCAGCGATGAAAAGAAGAACACGGTGCTGAAACCATTGGATATTGTTACCACTGCCGGCGCCAACGCAGATATTGTGAGCGCCCTGAAAACATTACCTGGTGCACAACAGGTAGGAGAGAAGGAAGGTCTTTTTGTAAGAGGTGGTACCGGTTACGAAACACAAACCTTTATTGATGGAATGATGGTACGGAATGCCTTCTTCTCCGGCATGCCTGATTTCGCAGCACGCGGCAGGTTCTCCCCTTTCCTTTTTAAAGGCACCACTTTCAGCAGCGGTGGTTATTCCGCACAATATGGCCAGGGTTTATCTTCCGCACTGGTACTGGAATCTACAGACCTGCCGGAAAGGTCTTCTTATTCTTTAGGTATTGGCAGCGTAGGCCCGAGTGTAGGAGTAGACATTCTCACAAAAGACAAAAAGAAGGCCTATGGTTTTGAAGCGGATTACTTCAACCTCTCTCCCTACTATAAGATCATGAAACAAAAGCAGGAACCTACTATTGCGCCGCAAGGCACAAATGGTTCTGCCAACTATCGTTTAAAAACTTCCAAAACGGGTATGCTGAAAGTGTTTGTTACCGGTAGTTACCAGCGTTTTGGATTTGAAGGAGAAAGCCTGGAATACCCCGGTTTTAAAGAAGCATTTGAACTGGAGAGTTATAATATCTACACCAACATTAACTATAAAGAAAACCTGGGTAAAGGCTGGCGTATGAACCTGGGAACATCCTACAGCACCAACCGCGACAGGATCTTTATGGATACGATCAATAAAGTACCGGCGCCTACACGCATCAAAGCCCGCCAGGATCTCAGCCAGGTAAGGCTGATGCTCACAAAAGGATTGGGAAGGTTTTCTGTATTGCGTATAGGCAGTGAATACCAGTACGGCGATGAACGCTCCCGCTTCAATACCTTTGATGCTAATTACGTGGATAGTTATGCAGCAGGTTTTGCAGAAGCAGATGTGTATTTCACACCGCGTTTTGTTGGCCGTTTTGGAACAAGGTATGAGTATACTTCCGTGATCAGCAGATCCAATATTGCACCGCGTGCTTCCCTGGCTTACAAGCTGGACGATAAAAGCCAGGTGGCGTTTGCTTACGGAGAATTTTACCAGAAGCCGGAACAGCAATACCTGCGTTTTACACACGACTTAGGTTTCATGCGGGCTACCCATTACATTGCCAGTTATCAGCGCCTCGCACAGTTCCATACTTTACGTGCGGAAGTATTCTATAAAAAGTATCACGACCTTTTGAAAACCACACCGGACTATAATAACAACGGTACCGGTTATGCAAAAGGCGTAGAGTTATTCTGGAGAGACCGGAAGAGTATAAAAAATGCGGATTACTGGATCTCTTATTCTTTCCTCGATACCAAGAGGGATTACCTGAACTATCCATACGAAGTACAACCGGATTTTGCGGCCAAACATACAGCCACGCTGGTGTACAAACATTATATCCCATCCACACAACTAAACCTGGGCGCTACGTATTCATTTGCTACCGGCCGGCCTTATTACAATCCTAACCGCCCGGAAAGTGAGTTCCTGAAGGACCGTACGCGTAATTTGAATACACTCAGTGTGAATGTGAACTACCTGACTTCTATTGGTAAAGCATTCACTGTATTTGTATTCACCATGACCAATGTGCTGGGGAACGACCAGGAATATGGGTTCCGTTATTCTTCAGATAAACTGCGCCGCAACATGGTAGGACCAATGGCGCCAAGGTTCTTTTACCTGGGTATGTTCATGAGCTTTGGTATTGACCGCCGCCAGGAACAAATAGACAGACAATAGTCATTCATTCATCGTTTATAAAATCTACAATCAAATGAAACAGATCCTTTTTTCTCTTTTAATGGTTTCCGGGATCACTTTTGCAGCCCGGGCTCAGAGTGAACAATACCAGCAGGCGATGACTCAGCAGGTAGGGCTGCTGGACAGTGCGAGCACATTTACCCCGGCAGGTATCCAACAGGCAGCTAATACTTTCGAGCGCATTGCAGAAGCAGAAAAAACACAATGGCTGCCGTATTATTATGCAGCGTATTGCCGGGTGAATGAAGCCTTTTTTACACAGGATAAGGGGAAGGTAGATGAGATAGCAGATAAGGCATTGGTGAATATCGAAAAAGCTGCAGCATTGAAAGGAAAGGATTCGGAGATCAGTTGTATCTTGTCCATGATCGCATCTGCCCGTATAGGTGTGGACCCAATGACGAGGGGCATGAAATATGGTATGGAATCCGGCCAGCACCTGGAGGAGGCCAAAAGAATGAATCCTGAGAATCCAAGGGTTTACATGCTGGAAGGTCAGAGTTTATTGTATACGCCGGAAGCTTTTGGTGGCAGCAAAACAAAAGCAAAAGAAAAATTTGAAGAGTCTTTGAAAAAATTCGCAGCTGAGAAACCGGCAGATAAGATCACGCCACATTGGGGCGAAGCTTATACAAAAATGCTCATTTCCCAGATCAAATAAATTAACAGCATACAGGCAGGAGCCGCCTGCCTGTATGTTTACATATCCTTTACACGCAACTGAACTAAATGGACTTTAAAGAACTTGATCCGGTGTTACATTCACAGCTAAGGCTGGCAGTGATGTCTGTATTGATCAGCGAACAGGAAGCGGAATTTACGCATCTGAAAGAAAAAACAAATGCTACAGCAGGTAACCTGAGTGTGCAGATCAACAAATTGAAAGATGTGGAATATATTGAAGTTGTCAAGCAATTCAAGGATAATTATCCGCAAACGATCTGCAAGATCACACCTAAAGGTGTGAAGGCATTTCAGGGTTATGTAAAGTCTATTCAATCTTATCTGCATACCGGCAAAAAGTAACGCACTGTTACATCAATGCAGCGTTAATCCCTATCTTCATTATCTTAAAGACACAGATAATGGAACTCCTTGACCATACCCTGAAAGTGGCCCCTACAGCCGCTCTTGTGCTGTATCATGCACGCTCGCTATATGAAAGCGGCCCCGAAAGAACGTATTATTCCCAAATAGATTTCAGCGATATTAAGGAGCTGTCTGAAAAGATGGAAGCATCCTATAAAGACTTCGCCTATACGGTATTATGCCGCAAACGTTTTTTCCGTTATCTGCTGGACCAGTATTTATCAGAAGATGCACCGGTGCAGATCTGCATTTTAGGGGCAGGGCTTGATCCTGTTTCGCTGCATTTGCTGGAACAATATGATCAGGCGGTTGCTAATGTTTTTGAAGTGGATACGGACCACCTGGTTCTGAAAGAACAGCTCTACCAGCGTTTGTTGCCCAACAACAAGAAATTACATTTTATTCAGGCGGATATCACAGATACCCTGCATTTGCTGGATCGTCTACGCGATGCGGGGTATTCTCCTGCTTTCCCCACCCTGGTAATATTTGAAGGCGTGCTGCCTTATATCGGCGATGAACAGTTCCTCAACATCATGCAGTTGTTCAGAACGGTGAATAAAACCAATGTGGTGCTGATGGATTATATCCTTCCGGAGGAATGTCTGCCGGATAGCATGTTACCGGCCTGGT
Organism: Chitinophaga niabensis; assembly: GCF_039545795.1. Classification (NCBI taxonomy): domain Bacteria; kingdom Pseudomonadati; phylum Bacteroidota; class Chitinophagia; order Chitinophagales; family Chitinophagaceae; genus Chitinophaga; species Chitinophaga niabensis. Next base: position 6,774,614 of record NZ_CP154260.1, read on the forward strand.
ATGCCATCAAAAAAGGCGTAGAGGCATTTGTAGGCGGCAGCCTGTATAGTTGCAACCGTCAGCAGATCTTTAACCTGACGGCTGTTTTACATGGCGATGTAGCCAGCGTGGATTCCATGCAGGATGTAGAATTCAAGCTCAATGGCCGGAATGAGGTGTACTATGAAGATGGGGATGGCTTGCTGGAAATAGTAGCGTTCTACCTGTAAGCTTAGAGACCTTCCGAAGCCAGTTCTGATTTCTTCAGCGGATTGCGGGTAGCTTCTGCATAATCTTCCCTTTGCATAATAATGTCTATGCAGGTGTATACAGCCTGCCTGAAAGAAGATTCGTCTGCAACGTTTTTACCGGCAATGTCAAATGCAGTGCCGTGATCAGGAGAAGTGCGTACAATAGGAAGGCCTGCGGAGAAGTTGATACCTTCTCCTGTAGCTAAGGATTTGAAGGGGATCAGGCCCTGGTCGTGATACATGGCCAGTACGCCATCGAACTTGCGGAACATTTCCCTTGCAAAAAAGGCATCTGCGCTATAGGGGCCAAAACAAAGCAGGCCGTTGTGTTTGGCTTGTTTGATGGCAGGGCCGATGTGTTTGATCTCTTCATCGCCAATGAGGCCTTCGTCACCGGCATGCGGGTTGAGGCCTAATACTGCAATGCGGGGTTTATCTATACCAAAATCCTTCACCAGGCTGTCTTTCATGATATTCAGCTTGCTCAGGATATTTTCTTTTGTTACATACTTTGCTATCTCGGTAACGGGTACATGTTCCGTGAGCAGGCCCACGCGCATGTTCTCTGCGGTCATGAACATCAGCACATCCTTGCTCTGGAAAGCATTTTGCAGGTAAGGTGTGTGGCCGGTGAAATTGAAATCCGCGCTTTGAATATTCTTTTTATGGATTGGCGCTGTTACCAGGCCATCGATGTCTTTATTCTTCAGGCATTCAATAGCAACCGCCAGGGAACGGGCTGCGTATTTACCGCCGGTTTCGTTCAGGATGCCGGGTGTGATCTGCACTTCTTCTTCCCAGCAGTTGAAAACGCTCACCTGCTTTGGGTTCAGCCGGTTAAAATCCTTGATGCTCTGGTAATTGAAATTGTTTTCGTTGAGCAGCTTCCGGTAGAAGTTGATGGTTTTGTTGGAGGCGAATATCACAGGCGTACATAATTCCAGCATGCGCGGGTCAGCGAAGGTTTTAATGATCACTTCAGTTCCAATGCTGTTAAGATCTCCAACGGAGATGCCGATCACTGGCCGGTTTATTTGTGCGGAGGCTGTTGTACTCATGCGTTTTCCTTGATAAAGTATGCTGACAAATATACGTGGAATTGTTGACAGATTAGGAGAGGCGGCCAAACTCGGTAGTATTCCTTAATTTTGCCGAATGTATACGCTAAAGAAATCACTGGGTCAGCATTTCCTGAAAGACGAGAACATCTGTAAACAGATCGTGGGATCGCTGCCTGTGGAAAAGGGTATGCAGGTACTGGAAGTGGGTCCCGGAGCGGGTGCCATCACCAAATACCTGCTGGAGATCCCGGATATTCACTTTAAGGCGGTAGAGCTGGATGCAGAGAAAGTGCAATACCTGGAGAAAACCTTCCCGGCTATACAGGGAAAGCTGATCCTGGATAGTTTCCTGGAAACGCCCGTTCCTTATGAGGGCCAGTTTTCCGTGATCGGCAATTTCCCTTACAATATCTCCACGCAGATCATGTTCCGGGTCCTGGACTGGAGGGCGCAGGTGCCTGTAGTAGTGGGCATGTTCCAGAAAGAAGTGGCAGTAAGGATTGCAGCGAAAGAAGGAAATAAAGATTATGGGATACTGAGCGTATTCCTGCAACGGTTCTATGATATAGAATTCCTCTTTGAAGTACATGAGGATGCCTTCAACCCTCCGCCGAAAGTGAAATCAGGTGTGATCCGCCTTACCAGGCTGGAATCTCCGCTGGCTGTGAAGAATGAAAAGAAGTTCACCCTGCTGGTGAAAACGGCATTCGGCCAGCGCCGTAAACAACTACGCAATCCGCTGAAAGGATTTTTTGATAAGGAATATTTACAGCAACCAATATTTACTAAAAGGGCCGAAGAGCTTACTGTAGCAGATTTCGTGGCCCTGTCCGAACACATGTTATGAGTCAGAAAGTTTTAATTACTGCCAAAGTACACGAGTACCTGATCGATCAGCTTGAGTCAAAAGGATACACCGTTAATTACCAGCCTTCCATTACTTATGATGGTGTGATGCAGGCGATACATGATGTAAAAGGCATGATCGTGACCACCCGCATTAAAGTAGATAAGGCCATGATAGACCGCGCGACGGAGTTACAGTGGATAGGGCGTTTGGGTTCCGGCATGGAACTGATAGATGTGCCTTATGCAGAAAGTAAAGGTATTCATTGCGCTAGCAGCCCTGAAGGAAATATGGATACAGTAGGAGAACAGGCGGTGGGTATGCTCATTATGTTGCAGCATAACCTGCTGCGCAGTAACCTGCAGTTGCGGGAGGGGATCTGGGAGCGGGATGGCAACAGGGCCTGGGAGCTGGGAGGCAAAACCATTGGTATTATTGGCTATGGCCACACGGGAAGTTCATTTGCCCGTAAACTCCGGGGGTTTGATATGCGCATCCTGGCTTATGATAAATACAAAAAAGGCTATGGGAATGACTTTGTAACGGAATCAGATATGGAAACCATCTTCCGGGAAGCGGATGTGGTGAGTTTGCATCTGCCGCTTACTGAGGAAACCCGGCACCTGGGGAACACTGCTTTCTTTGGTTCATTTGCAAAACCGGTATGCCTGATGAATACTTCCCGCGGTAAAGTAGTAAGCACGGCTGACCTCGTGGCGGCATTGGAATCCGGTAAGGTTGCAGGTGCTTGTCTTGATGTGCTGGAAAACGAAAAACTGGAAACTTTCAGTGCAACAGAAAAGGAACAATTCCAGTATTTACTGCAAAATGACCGCGTGATCCTCACCCCGCATATAGCGGGATATTCTCATGAAGCCAGCATAAAAATGGCGCAGATCGTACTTAAGAAGCTAAACGTTTAGCTTCTCTGTATTATTGAATTTTATATGTGAAACGGGCTAGGGATCGGAATAAATTTTAGTTATATTTGCAAACATCACTACTTAATGACGTCTTTGCGCAAGCGGGGGCGTTAATTTTTTTTTCTCATACTAAATCATAAAGGTTATGTCAGGCGTAAATTATGTAACCAAGGAAACCCTTGATTCAATGAGGGATGAACTTACGCAGCTTAAAACAAAAGGCCGCTCAGAGATTGCCAAAGCTATTTCCGAAGCACGTGAAAAAGGGGATTTGAAAGAGAATGCAGAATACGATGCGGCAAAGGAAGCGCAAGGCATGCATGAAGCCAAGATCGCCGTCCTGGAAAATGCGATCGCTACTGCAAGGATCGTGGCAGCAGATGCCATCGATACTTCCAAAGTATCTGTGCTTTGCAAGGTAACCATCACTAATCTCGCGAATAAGAAAACCCTTACTTATCAGCTGGTTTCAGAATCCGAAGCGGACCTGAAACTGGGTAAGATCTCTGTGACTTCCCCGATCGGAAAAGGATTGCTGGGCAAGAAAGTAGGAGAGGAAGCCAATATCCTGGCGCCTAATGGGAATAACATGAAATTCAAGATAGAGCAGATCTCTATCTAAGTAAAATAACTTTATAGTATGAAGGCCTTCCGTGAGACCGGGGGGCCTTTTTTAACTCAACCCGTTATGACCATCTTTTCAAAAATCATCAAAGGCGAAATTCCCAGTTACCGTATTGCTGAGAACGACCGGTTCTATGCTTTCCTGGATATTTTTCCATTAGTGAAGGGGCATACGTTGATTGTGCCTAAAGTGGAGACCGATAAGTTTTTTGATGTGGCGGACGATCTGCTGCAGGAATGGTTGTTGTTTGCAAAACCTATTGCCGGAGCCATAGAAAAAGCGATTCCCTGTAACCGTGTGGGATTGAGTGTAGTAGGGCTGGAGGTACCACATGCGCATATGCACCTGGTGCCCATCAACTCTGCTGATGACCTTAATTTTACCCGTTCCAAACTGAAGTTATCTCCGGAAGAATTCAGGGGAATACAGGAATCTATCCTGGCTCAGTTATAATGTTGATACATAGAACTTGAAGCCGATCCCGTGGAGTGTTTCGAGTTTTACTTCCTTATCGTCACTGAAGTGCTTTCTGATCTTGGTGATAAAAACGTCCATGCTCCGGCCGAGGAAATAATCGTCCTTTCCCCAGACGTGGTATAGGATCTCTTCGCGTTTAAGCGTTTTATTGGCGTTCTCGCAAAAGAACTTCAACAGGTCTGCTTCTTTTTGTGTGAGGGAGGCTTTTAATTTGCCGCTTTTGTCCGTCAGTTTAAGTTCTCCATAATCAAAGGTGGTTTTACCTACGGCGAACGTAGTCCGTTTATCTGCATTGAGCGGACGGGTACGTTTCAGGAAAACTTCGATACGGAGTAATAATTCCTGCATGCTGAAAGGCTTGGTAACATAGTCGTCAGCACCATGCTTGAATCCGCTGATCTTGTCCTCATCCAGGGATTTGGATGTAAGGAACAGTATAGGGATCAAGTCGTTCCGTTGCCTGATCTGCTTAGCCAGTTCGAAGCCGTTTTTCTTAGGCATTACAACATCCAGCAGGCATATATCGTACAGGCTTTTCTGAAACGTTTTCCAAGCTATCTCTCCATCTGAACAGTGGGTCACCTCGTATCCGGATTCTTCCAACCGCTTTTTGGTAATTGCACCCAGGTTATAATCATCCTCCACTAGTAATATTCTAGCCTTCGTATCCATCTACGAAAAATATTAGGGGTGATAAAAGATATAAATAATCATTTTAACATGTGTAACATTCACTTAATACGTGTTCTTTAAGTGACTCAGCCATAATTTAGTTCAAAATAAGTACATTTTCCCAATTAACAAACAGCAGCTATCGTCTATTTGTTCAAAAGGCTAGCTAACCCTTTGATACTCTTTCAGGGTGCTGTTGCAGGAATTTATCCCAACCCTTTGCCTTTCCGACACCTGCGAGGGGATTATTTTCCTGAAAATGATGACAAACCGCCACTGCCAGGGCATCTGTAGCATCCAGGTACTCAGGTTGCTCGGAGAACAGGAGGATCCTTTGCAGCATTTGCCAGACCTGTTCTTTATTGGCATTACCGTTGCCGGTGATAGACTGCTTTACTTTTTTAGGGGAATATTCTGCTACCTGTACCCCGGCCTGCATGGCTGTGGCAATGGCTACTCCCTGAGCCCGGCCCAATTTTAGCATACTCTGAACATTCTTCCCAAAGAAGGGGGCTTCAATGGCGCAACTGTGAGGCCGGTGTTGCTGAATGAGTTCATTCATGCAGTGGTGGATCTTTTGCAGCCTTTCGTAATGATCTTTCTTGGGGTTGAGCTTCAGAACATTCATTTCAATGATCTGAACTTTCTGGCCGGTAACGGCAATCAAACCATAACCCATGATAATAGTACCTGGATCGATGCCGAGAATTATTTTAGTGTTGTTTGCCAAGCGAAAGTTATTTTTGCCAAAATCTGTACGTCTGAACAAAAGTACCAAATTAATACTCAATTACGTTCTGGGGGCAGCCCTCTTCATCTGGTTAACCTTTGCTTTGTATCAGCAGATACAGCATCAGCCAGATCTTCCCGCTGCCTGGCAGCACATGAAAGAGTCCCTGGTACAGAAAGGTTTGTTTCTTTTACTGTTAGTGACCGTGCTCATGTTTGCCAACTGGGGGCTGGAAGCCCGGAAATGGCAGTTGCTGGTGCAGCCGCTGGAAGAAGTGCCTTTTTACAGAGCCTTTGGCGCTATCCTGAGTGGTGTTTCCTTATCTGTGAACACGCCCAACAGGATGGGGGAGTATGGTGGCCGCATCCTTTACCTGAATAATCGTAACAAGCTGAAAGCCATTGCTGCTACCATCGTAGGGAGCTTTTCGCAGCTGATCACCACCATCGTATTTGGCATGATAGGGCTGATCTACTATATTAATAGCTATGCCATGAATGAGAACGATCACCAGTTCGTTCCCCATTTCAAGGAGAAATTATTGTTAGCAATTCTTCCGGTGATTATAGTATTGGTGTTAATGCTCTATTTTCGGTTACGGATCATCGTAGCTATATTTGAAAAGATACCCTGGCTGCGAAAAGTGAAAGTGTTTGTACAAATAATAGCCCGTTATTCGCCCCGTGAACTGGAGAAGCTTTTACTCCTGAGTGCCATACGGTACGTGGTTTTTACGGCACAATATTTGATTTTATTATATGCGTTGGGTGTAACATTTGTGTGGTGGCAGGGGTTCTTTATGATCAATGTTATCTACCTTGTAATGGCCATGGTACCTACCATAGCTATTGCCGAAATAGGCATCCGAGGCAAAGTGAGCGTGAGCTTTCTGGGGCTGTTAAGCGCTAACGCGGCCGGAATTCTGGCCGCAACCGTAGCCATTTGGCTCATTAACCTGGTATTACCCGCCGTTATAGGCAGTATTTTGCTCCTCGGCGTAAAAATTTTCAAGGATAAATAGCGATTGATCGATGAAGTATTTTTTAATGTTACTTATCGGGTTAACCCTTTCTTCTGAACGCTCTCATGCGCAGGATAACTTCTGCGGGATAAAGAATACCAGCTTTAAAGCAGGCGAATCCTTCACCCTGAAAGTATTCTATAACCTCGGCAGCATGTTTGTAGGCGCCGGCGAAGCCGTTATAAATTGTACACTTGAAAAGTATAATGGTAAAGATGCCTATCATATAGTAGGAGATGGGCGTACCTATCGTACCTACGACTGGATCTTTAAAGTGCGGGACCGCTACGAAACTTATATCGATACGGCTACCATGCTGCCCATCCGCTTTATCCGGAATGTGAATGAGGGAGGATATAAGATCTATAATAACGTTGGCTTTAACCGGGAAACAGCCAGTGCTACCAGTACCAACGGTACTTTTAAGGTGCCACCCTGTGTTCAGGATGTGATCAGCGCCATTTTCTATGCCCGTAATATCGATTTCTCCAAATATAAACCGGGAGACAAGATTCCCTTCAGCATGTTCCTGGACGATGAGGTGTATGAAATTTACATTCGTTACATGGGTAAGGAAGAAGTGGATACCCGTTATGGCAAGTTCCGGGCTATCAAGTTCAAACCCCTGCTGATAAAGGGAAATACATTCAAAGGAGGGGAGGACATGAGCGTTTGGGTGAGTGACGATGCTAACAAGATCCCCCTTCGGATAGACAGCCCTATCTCCGTGGGAAGCATTAAAGTGGATATGATCAACTATGCCAACCTCCGCTACGATCTGACCTCTCTGGTGAAGAAAAGATAAGTTATATTTGTTTCAGGCTAAAAGCTTTTAATTATGGAAGAACGTAAACCTAAGATACTGTTGGCGGAAGACGATACCAACCTTGGCATGGTACTGAAGAATTACCTGGAGCTGAACGATTATGAGGTAGAACTTTGCAGGGATGGCATTCTGGCCCTTGCTGCTTTCAGGAGAGAGAAATTTGATATATGCCTGCTGGATATCATGATGCCCAATATGGATGGGTTTAAACTGGCAGAAGAGATCAGGGACGTTGACCCGGATATTCCGCTTTTCTTCCTTTCAGCCAAAACCATGAAGGAGGATATTATCCAGGGTTATAAACTGGGCGCGGATGATTATATCTCCAAACCTTTCGACAGTGAATTGCTGTTGCTCAAAATAAAAGCCATCCTGAAACGCAACCAGGAGTTGAACAATAAAGAAGAAGAAACTTTTGAGTTCAGCATTGGTTCCTACTCTTTCAATTCACGCCTCCGTACCCTGGTAAAGGATGGTGAATCCCATACACTTTCTCCTAAAGAGAATGAACTGCTGCATATGCTTTGTGAACATAAGAACGATCTGCTGCCACGTGAAGTTGCTTTGAAGAAGATCTGGGGTAGCGATACTTATTTCAATGGCAGAAGTATGGATGTATATATTGCCAAACTAAGGAAATACCTGAAAGAAGATACCAATATCGAGATCGTGAATATCCATGGGAATGGGTTCCGGCTCGTTGTAAAGGACTAGCAATATAAAAAAGGCGGGCTTTTAAGCCCGCCTTTTTTAGAATAACATATTAGGGCCGCGTAGCGGTGTTTTGCCCATATGGGTATAAGCTTTTTCTGTAACTTCCCTTCCCCGCGGTGTACGTTTGATAAACCCTTCCTGTATCAGGAATGGCTCATACACCTCTTCCAGCGTACCGGCTTCCTCTCCTACAGCTGTGGCAATAGTGGTGAGCCCAACGGGTCCTCCCTTAAAGTTTTCAATGATCACATTCAGGATGCGGTTATCCATTTCATCCAGTCCGTATTCATCCACACTCAATGCTTTCAGGCTGTATTGCGCGATCTCCATATCTATCACGCCATTCCCGATCACCTGTGCAAAATCCCGTACACGGCGTAAGAGTCCATTGGCAATACGCGGGGTGCCACGGGAACGGCGGGCAATTTCCATGGCAGCGTCTGAAGTGATTTTGGTGCCCAGCAATCCTGCGGCACGCCAGAGGATCTTCTGCAGGGTTGCCGAGTTATAATATTCCAAGCGGGATTTTATCCCGAACCTGCTTAAAAGTGGTGATGTGAGTAATCCGGAACGGGTAGTGGCGCCTATCAGTGTGAAAGGGTGAAGGTTGATCTGTACAGAGCGGGCATTAGGGCCGGAATCGATCATAATATCAATACGGTAATCCTCCATGGCGGAATACAGGTATTCCTCCACCACTGTACTCAGGCGGTGTATTTCATCTATGAACAGTACGTCTTTAGGTTCAAGGTTGGTGAGCAGCCCTGCGAGATCGCCGGGTTTTTCAATAACAGGCCCTGAAGTTTCGCGGATGTTCACGCCTAATTCATTGGCAACAATCCGGGAAAGTGTAGTTTTCCCTAAACCCGGAGGGCCGTGGAAAAGGATGTGGTCCAATGCTTCGTCCCGCTGTTTGGCAGCCTGGATAAAGACCTTCAGGTTCACAATGATCTGTTCCTGGCCGGAAAAATCAAGGATTTCTTTAGGCCGGATACTATTTTCGAACTCCTTCTCTGCGGCACTTAGCCGGTTCTCATCTGGTCTTATGTTTGAATTGCTCATTAGATCACCTTTCGGATTCATCAAATGTAGTTAGAATCTAGTATTTTTAAGCAAATACGCATCTGCTCATGAAAATTAAACAACCCGCTCTGCTCGGTCTGCTACTGGCAGGGGTTATACCCTTAAAAGCACAACAGATCAATGAACAGGAAGTTAGCCGCATTATCAGCGTACTGGCTGCAGACAGTCTGCAAGGCCGTGGTACCTATTCTCCCGGTATTGAGAAAGCATCCCTGTTTATAGAATCAGAATTTACAAAAGCCGGATTGATCCCCCTGCCCGGTGCGCAGGATTTCCGGCAGCGTTTTGCCACTATAGGCAGAAAAATTTATGCACTGGATTCTGTGCCTGCAGATCAAACTCCTCAGTTCCTGCACAATGTAACAGGGATGATCAAAGGCAGCAGCAAACCGGATGAATATGTGATCTTTTCTGCACACTACGATCACATTGGTATCCTCAAAGCAGTGGAAGAAGATAGTATTGCCAATGGTGCGGATGATGATGCATCCGGCGTTACAGCCGTGATACTGCTGGCGGACTATTTTGCGAAACATCCCCCGGAGCGTAGTGTGATCTTTACTGCATTTACAGCAGAAGAGATCGGTGGTTTTGGTTCCCGTTATTTCTCCAAACAATTGGACCCTGCTAAGATCATTGCGATGTTCAATATCGAAATGATCGGGAAGGAATCGAAGTTCGGCAGGAATAGTGCATTCATCACGGGGTATGAGCGATCTGATTTTGGGAAGATCCTGCAGAAGAACCTGGATGGTTCCAGTTTTCAATTCCATCCGGACCCTTATCCGGAGCAGCGTTTATTCTATCGTTCAGATAATGCCACACTGGCCAGGCTGGGAGTGCCTGCACATACTATTTCCACCACGCAGATAGATAAAGATACTTTGTATCATTCCGTGAATGATGAAATAGAAAGCATGGATATGAAGAACATCGCAGATATTATTGAAGCGATTGCGGTGAGTGCTAAAAGTATTGTAGGAGGCAAGGATGCGCCTACGCGGATTGAAGAAGAGAAGGAGCCGCGCCCGGTGAGAGCGCAATAGCTATTGGAATATGAGAAGCGCGTTCTCTTCTTATGAAGAGAACGCGCTTCTTTTATTTAGCTAAGGTAATGTTTGCGAGCTGTGCAAAGTGGTCTGAAGCAAATAAGCCTCCCCATGTTTGCGTGAGGCAGGCATGTTGCCACACCGTCCAGTTCCCGCCTTTCAGGAAGATATAATCGATCGGTTCGTTCCCGATCTCTTTTGGCCCGAAACTATTGAAGGTGCTGGCAGGCCCGTAATGCGGCGTTTTGCTCAGGAGTTTGGCATCTTTCAGGTGCAGGGGATTTTTAGTATCCACGATCACTTGAATAGGTTCATCATTTGGTTTGGCATTGAAATCTCCGGTGACCACAACGGGTACTTTTCCTGCAATATCATTTACTTTTTGCAGCAGCAGTTTCGCGCTTTCACGGCGGGCAATCCTTCCCCGGTGATCAAAGTGGGTATTGAAATGATAGAATTCCTTTTTTGTTTTCCTGTCTTTAAAACGTGCATAGGTAACAATGCGCGGGAGTTGCGCGTCCCATCCTTTACTACCCGCTTTATCCGGTGTTTCAGAAAGCCAGAAGGTTTTTGCATCTAATAATAGCAGGCGGGTAGTATCATAAAAGATAGCAGAGAATTCTCCTTTTTTATCGCCATCATCCCGGCCAACACCTACGTGTTTATATTGTGTAAGTGCGGTGGAGAGATCTGTGATCTGATCCCAGAGCGCTTCCTGTACGCCAAGGATATGCGGATGATGGAACAGCACCTGTGAGGATACTTTATCCTTACGGTTGGGCCATGCATTGATACTGTCTCCCGCATTATTATAACGGATGTTAAAGGTCATTACCTGCAGGCTGTTGTCCTGTGCCATGGCTGATACAGCAATGATGAGGCATAACAGGAGTGTGGAGGTGGATTTTTTCATGATAAAACAAGATAGCGTTTTTGCGTTGGATTTTCCAATACCGAGATATTGTTGTCTGAAAGTGATAAAGTGTTCGTGTATTTTGAATGCATACTATACATTTTGAGATAGATTTGATGTTATAAAATCATTATCAGATGCCAAAAATAATTTCAATGACCGGTATGCCTGGCAACAGCACTTATCTTCCGGGGATACTTTTTAAAGATGATCAGGCCTATTATCATGCACATGTTCCTGCATTGGATATTACAGGATATGGCATTACAAAAGAGGAGGCAAAGGCTTCATTACAGCTGGCGATGAAGATCTATTTTGAGCGGTTGATGAAAGAGCGTGGATTGATTAAAGATATGAAATTACATGGCTGGATGATCGGGCCGCATGATGTAGTTCCGCCTGATCTGCTGAAGAGTAGTTTAGGTGGTTTGGAGAAGTGTATTGAAAGCGGCAGTGGTGTTTACCGGATCGGTTGCCGGATCAAATGGCCGGAGGGAGGTTTGTTTGGCTGATGAGCATAGCGATCAATTGTATTGTTAACCTTAAATATTTACTTCATGAATTTTATTGCTTTATCAGATGTTCCCCTGGATGCTTTCCGGTCTTTCTTACAGGAGCAGGGATATCGTTTTGGATGTATTCCCTGCGGGCATGAAAAGTGGTGTAAAGAAGGAAAGTTACGGCCCATTGTTTTACGGATATCCGCAGATCCGGTACCTGCATATATTATTATGAATGCATTAAGAGCTATGGGAGTGGCCGTGAGTGATTTAGTGCATTTTCTTGAAGCCTGGCATTGGCGTATAAAGAAAGAGCCGGAAATTCCGGCCCTTTCATCATGATATCTTATTTCAGATCTTTTAGTATTTCCTGTACAGCTCTATCCAGCTGGGGGTCTTTGTCTTCCAACCGGTCGGTGAAGGAGGTCTTCACATAGATGTCTGGTGCTACGCCTTCTTTCTCCAGGTTTTTGCCATCGAGGGTATAACATCCCCAGGATGGTAAGCGATAGAAAGATCCGTCCACCAGGCCTTTGCCGGAAGTGAAAATGATCCAGCGGTAAGATTCCGTACCGATGATCTTACCCAGTTTCAGGGCTTTGAAACCAGCGGCTGTCATTTCCGCATCGCTGAGTGATTGCTCATTGATGAGTAATACGATCGGTTTGCCTGCAGGAGCAAAGTTGGGTTGCGGGGATAATTTTCCTTCGCGGTATTGCCATTGGAGGTAAGGGCGTTGGGAAAGGAATTTCAATACTTCATCGTGTACATTTCCGCCGGTATTGTAACGGAGGTCAAGGATCAGCGCGTCTTTGCTGCCGAGCTTACCAGCCATATCGATGAGGAATTTTTCCAGCTCACCACTACCCATGTTCTTCATGTAGGTGTAAGCGATCTTGTTATTGCTGAGTTTGTTCACCCGCTGCTCATTGCCGTAGATCCATTCATCGTAGAGCTGTGTATTATTGGCGCCGGGGCTTTGCGGATGCAGCCTTACATCGTAAGGTTTACCGCCACGCTCAAATGTAAGGGTGATCTCTCTTTCCATCGCGGGACGGGTAAAGTAGATATCCCTGTTGCGGGTTTTGTCTACCGCAACACCGTTCACTTTGGTAAGTACATCACCGCTTTGCACAGTTATATTTTGCTTATCTGCATTACTGTTTGCCAGGATGCGGGATACGGTGTAAGGTTGCTTCCGGTCAAAGAGGATACCCGTTTCCATGGTGCGGTAACTAAGGGTAATGTTTTCTTCTGCACCGTAAGAATTGAAGCCAAGGTGGGAAGAGTTCAGTTCACCCAGCAGGTCGTTCAGCATAGTGCGGAGGTCTGCCCGGTTATTGACATAAGGCAGATATTTGCTGTATTGGTCCCTGAGTTTAGCCCAGTTGGCACCGTGGAATTCTGCATTGTAGAAGTTCTCTTCCACATTGGCCCAGGTTTCGTAGAAGATCTGATCGAATTCCTGGCTGAGATTGCGGTAAAAGGATTGGCTGATATCAATTTTGTCTACCTTGTTAGCATCTGCATTCAATTTGTGAATGTTGCCGCCTACGAGAACAAAGAATTTGCCGTCCACTTCTTTTACTTCATCAGCACCGGATTCCGTGCCTGCGATCTTATCTGTTTTAGGTGCTTCAAATGGTTCCAGTACTGTTTTCCAGGCATTGAACCTGCCATCATGGTTAGACATATAGAAAACAGTGGTTTTGTCTCCCTTTTGTGAAACATGCATCGGGCCATATTGTGTACCAAAATCAGGACTGATCCTTTCCACCCGTTCCATGATCCGGGCAGTATTGATATTGATGGTATTGGGTACCGGGGCAGGTTTGGCGGAATCTTTCTTTTCGTCTTTCTTATCCTCTTTCTTCTCTTCTTTTTTGAAGAGCTCATCAAACTTATCCGCGCGGAAAGGATCATCGAACTTATCCAATGCAACGCGGTATACTTTGGCATTGCTCAAACCAAAAGGATAAGCAGGTTTGGTGCGGGAAGAGTTGAAATAGATATATTTCCCATCAGGAGACCATAGCGGATATGTTTCTGTAACCCCTGTATTGGTGAGATTGGTAGTGGTATTCTTTTTCAGGTTATGCACCAGCAGGTCTTGTTCAAAGTTGCGGTAAGCGGTGAAGAGTACATACTCACCATTAGGAGAAAAACTGGGCTCTGCATTCTGGAAGGCCCATATTTCGTCCTTTGCAACGGTTTTGGATTCCAGTGTTTTCAGGTCCATTACCCGTACTTCATCACGGCCGCTGAGGTATACCGCCTGTGTACGGTCTTTGTTGGTATTCAGGGAGCGGTTGTTCCTTTTATCATTGGTGTGTTGTTTGGGTGTTCCTTTGCCATCTGCAGAAACGGTGAACCAGTTCAGGTAACCATCAACAGTTTGGTTGAAAAGAAGCGTACGGTTGTCTGCCAGCCATTGTACCTGAACAGCACGTTCTGCAGGGCGGGGGATCTGGCGGATGAATTTGCCTTCTATATCAGAAACAAAGATCTCTCCCCTGGAAATGAAGGCGAGCTTTTTGCCGTCAGGAGATACATCATAATAAGAGATCTTGTCACGCACCTCAAATACCTGCTCTTTGGGCAGAACAAGGTTGCGGAAGAGATTGATCTCCAGCTTTTCTGATTTGCCGGATGCAATATCATAGATCCATACCTGGTAATCTTTTTCAAAAACCACTTTGCCGCCATTGGCAGAGGCAGAGGGACGTTTGATAGAGGTGGGGAAATTGGTCAGGGCTTTTTTCTGGCCATTCACGAAAGTATAGAGATTGTATTCTCCATTGCCTTCGTCAGAGGCAAAAAAGATCTCTCCTTTACGGTTGATGGTAGGCCAGAGGTCTTTACCGAGATATGTTGTATAACGTTTATAAGCTTTTGTAGCAGGAATATAAGACTGGATATCCGGGTTGAATTCTCCTTTATACCTTTTGCGGTTAGCGGCAAAGCTGCTTTCCCAGGTGTCATTAAAAAACAGTTCACCACTGCTGGGATGTTCTGTTACATTGTGTATGAGATTGAAGTAATGATCAAACACCCTTACCGGGGTAGTTCCTTCTATACTTACTTTAAAGCTGGTGGTATTGCCCTCGCGGCTGGAAGAAATATAAACCGATTTGGAATCCCAGCTCCAGGACTCTAACAGGTCCCCGCTTTCATGAACGGTTAATTGTTTTACTTCCCCGCCTTCTATAGGTAACAGAAAAACATCCGCATTGCCGTATTGGTAGGCAGTGAAGGCAATCCATTTGCCATCCGGGGATACTTTTGGCGCAATTTCAGTTCCCTGCATGGCGGTGAGGCGCACTGCCTGAGGGTTCTGTACATCTGCTTTCCAGAGGTCTCCTTCATAGCTGAACACAACGGTTTTGCCATCGGGAGTTAAGGTAGGGTAAGTTGTAAAATAGGTTGCTGTGCTTTGGGCGCTGGCTGGCAGGGTTAAGGCTGTGGCCAGCAAACCGGTAAGTATAGATCTCATGAGACGGGTTTTGTTTGGTTGCGGGGGTAAATTAAGAAGGAATTGGCGGTTGCGGAAACCATTCATATAAATAGGGAATGTTTTTCTTGGGACGCAGCTGCGGGAGCTTTTCCGATAGATCATGGAAACTTTCCGGAAAGGTTCAGCCCTGCCCGTTGCCTACCAGCTGGAAAAAGGCTTCCCGGTAAGTGTCTCCCACTGGTATCACATGCTGCCCGATGAAAAGGCGGCTGCGCTCAATGGCATCTATTTTTTCCATGGACACCAGGTAGGATTTATGCACCCTGGCAAAATGTGGCAGGGGAAGGATCACTTCCATACGCTTCATATTCTGCAGTGTTATGATCTTCTCTGAAAGTGTATGGATGGCTACATAATCCTTCAATCCTTCCACGAACAGTATCTCAGATAACAGTACTTTCACCATCCTGCTATCTGTTTTCACAAAAATGTAAGAAGGTGTTTCCACAGACTGCATCCGGTCCGGGATAACATCCTGCTGCTGTGGCTGCAAAATGGCTACAGCCTTTTGGATGGATTTATAGAACCGGTCGAAAGCAATAGGTTTTAGTAAGTAATCTATGGCATCATGATCGTAGCTGTCCAGCGCATATTCGGAATAGGCTGTTGTAAGAATAGTGCGGGCCTTGCCTTGTATGAGCT
This sequence comes from Chitinophaga niabensis, assembly GCF_039545795.1. NCBI lineage: Bacteria > Pseudomonadati > Bacteroidota > Chitinophagia > Chitinophagales > Chitinophagaceae > Chitinophaga > Chitinophaga niabensis. Next base: position 6,790,441 of record NZ_CP154260.1, read on the forward strand.
TCATGAATTGCATGCCGGTGAGCTGCGGCATCTGGATGTCCAGGAAAACAAGGTCTGCCAGGCCTTTTTCTACAAGGGGTAGTGCTTCCAGCACATTATCAAATGTGCCGGTCAATTCCAGGAAAGGAATTTTCCGGATGTAATCTGCCATTACATCCAGCGCCAGTAATTCATCATCTATCGCAATACACCGGATCTTTTGCATGTGGTTATAGTTGCAGGCTCAGTTCACAAATATAGTGTGTATCATTTTCCTTTATGTTCAGGGTATGCCGGCCTGGATACAATAGCTCCAGACGGCGACGGATATTGGGTAAGCCAATTCCCCCGGTCTGATCTTTTAATTGATGATTGATCTTGTTCTGTACATTCAGCTGCAGATGATTTCCTTCCACAATAACATGGATCAGTACCGGATCTGATGGATCACTCAATACCCCATGTTTAAAAGCGTTTTCTACAAATGCAATGAGTAGTACCGGCATGATCAGCTGATTGGTAACAGGGCCTTCCACCAGCAGGTCCACATAAATATTCTCTTTGAAGCGGGCCTTTTGCAGATCAACAAAACTATGCAGGTATTGCAATTCCTTTTCGAGCAATACCACCTTATCCTCCGAATCATATAACATATAGCGCATTACTTCGGAGAGCTTGAGTATGGCATCAGGTGCTTTATCGGACTTCTGATAGGCGAGTGAATAGATACTGTTCAGCGTATTAAACAGGAAATGAGGGTTCAGCTGGGACTTGAGCAATGCCAGTTCTGCCTGTGTATTTTGTTGTTCCAGGGCTTGTTTGTCATTTTTCATTTTTGTCCAGTCTTCAACGAGGCCAAACACAGTACTGAATATTATCCAGGGGCTTAAAAAGAAAAAACCGTCTTTAGCATAATAGATAAGCGTAGTGCCTTCATGGTAATTCCTGAACCCCAGGTAGGCGGGATAGATAATTTCTTCCACTGTGTAACGCAGCGCCAACCCAAAGAGAAGGAGTAATAATATACCAATGGCCCATTTCAGGTATTGTTTTTTACGGAAGAGCTTTGGGTACAGCCATAAGTAGTTGACAAAAAAGATCATCATTTTGAGAACCGTGAAATCGAGGTTCAGCAGGGAAAGGTCTGCATCAAAATCCAGGTAGTACTGAAACCCCATAAAGAGGAGCAGCACAAAAATCACCGCTTTGAGGAGCCGCCAGCGCTTTTGTTTTAGTATGGTTGCTTGTGCATTCACTGTACCAATTTAAGATAAACAAAAATACCACGTGGAGAATGCCCATTTCCTCCTGCTTCGACAAACTGCCCATTTTTTACGACCAACGCCCTGCTGCCTGTTGATCGCAGTTATTAGCCGGTTGGTATAAATGTAGCCTTCTCCCTGCAGGCGCTGATACATTTTTACAACATGAAAAAGATCCTCATCCTTGTACTCTTATTTACAGCATCTGCGAAAGCACAGGTGAAAGTGACAGGAATGGTTAAAGATGCCGCCTATGCTACAGTGGTACTGTTGCATGCAAAAGATTCTTCGCTGGTAAAAGGCACGGTGTGCGACAGTGCTGGCTTTTACCTGTTGGAAGGTATTACTCCCGGGCGATACCTGGTGGCTGCTTCCCAGGTTAATAGCGGCAAAGCATACAGTCCTGTTTTCTCAGCAGAAAAAGACGTGGTGCTGAAAACATTAATACTGCAGGGTTCCGGTACCACGCTCAAAGGAGTGGAAGTAACCTCCCGCAAACCCTACATAGAAATGATGGCTGATAAAACAGTGCTGAATGTAGAGAACAGTGTGATTGCCACGGGTAACAATATTTTTGAAGTGCTGCGGAGGGCGCCGGGAATAAGAGCAGACCATCAGGACAATATCATTCTCATGGGTGTACCCGGCGTAGAGATCTGGATAGATGGCCGGCCCTCCAACTTTACCGGAGAAACACTTACGCAGTGGCTGAAAAGCCAGCCGGCAGACATTGTGAGCAAAATAGAGATCATTTCCAATCCCTCTTCCCGTTTTGATGCAGCAGGTTCTTCAGGGATCATCAATATCCGGTTGAAGAAGAACCTGCAACAGGGGCTTAATGGCAATGTATTCCTGGGCGGCGGTATGGGTAAATACGGCAAAATAAGCACAGGTGCCAATATGAATTACCGGCATGGGAAGTTTAACCTGTACGGGAATTACAATTACTATTATTCAGAATCTTATAACCTGCTTACGTTTAACAGCGTAACGGATAAAGGGAATGGCAATCAGAATAAATTGTTCCGCGAGAACTACTGGCATCCGTTTTCACAGGGGCATGCAGTGAAAGCCGGTGTTGATTATTCCGTTACTTCCAAAACCACGTTGGGCCTTATTGCCAATATCAATGCCAATACTACCACAGCCCAAACAGATGCGCTCACCAAAGACTTCGATTATAAATTCATACAACCCTCACTCCTCACAGCCCTTACTGACCGCGAAGACCGTTTTGGTAATTACCGGCTGAACCTTAACCTGCTCACGAACATAGATACCCTGGGCAGCTCTTTTGTAATAGATGTGGATGGTGCCACTTACCGGAAAGATGCAGATCAGTATATCCTTAATTACCTGGACGATGGGCTGGAACCACAACACCAGGTAGCGCATATACGGAACTTTTCGCCGGCAAAGGTCTGGATCGGATCTGTAAAAATGGATTATACAAAGTATCTCTCTCCTTCCGCCAAATTGGAAACAGGTGCCAAAGTCAGTTATGTAAAAACAGACAGCGACATGCAGTATGATTCATTGTTACAGGATAAATGGACGCCTGACAAACTCCGGTCCAGCCATTTCCGTTATACGGAAAGGATACAGGCCGCTTATGCCACCTTCAGCTACGATAAAAAGAAATGGAGCTTCCAGGCCGGCCTGCGGGCAGAACGTACAGATGCAGAAGGCTTGAGCATCACGCTGGATTCATTGGTGCGCAACCGCTACATCGATCTGTTCCCTACTGCGTTTATATTATACCGTTTAACAAAAGGGCAGCAACTCACTTTCAGTTACGGGGAACGTATCAGCCGCCCTTCCTATCAGCAGCTGGACCCATTTATCAGGATGATTGATCCCTATACCTATATTGTTGGTAACCCTTATCTCCAGCCCCAATACAGTCATGTGTTCCAGTTAAAGCATAGTTATAACGACTGGCTGTACACCACCGCATATTTCAACTATACCACAGGGTACAGAGGAGGGTTACTGTACAGTGATACCGCCACAAAAATGATCATTTCTAAAACGGAGAATATCGGGCATTCCGAATATGGGTATATATCTGTAGCTGCAGTGCTGCCGATCACAAAATGGTGGGAATCTGAAACAAGCATAGGGGCAGGGTATGCTCGTTATTTGTCTGAGTTACCCGGTAATGCATTTGATAACAGAGGTACCGGTGCTGAGATGTCTACTAATTTTACTTTTATGCTTCCGCGTAAATTCAAGCTGCAGTTCAGCATCGATTACAGTACACCTTCCCCCGACGGGCAGTTTAAGAACAGGGCCAACTGGGGTACAGACATTGGGATACAAAAAACAGTGTGGAAGGAAAAGGGATCTATCCGCCTGAATATTTCCGATCCTTTTAATACCCGGCAGTTCAATGCAGATATTTTCAACAATGCCACACAGGTGCATTGGGTGAATCGCTGGGAAAACAGGAAGGTGAATGTGCAGTTCTCCTGGAAGTTCGGGAATCAGAAGATCAAGGCGGCGAGGAGCAGGAGTACAGGGTCAAGGGAGGAGGAGAACAGGGTGAACCTTTAGCCTACTACGAAGGAACCATGAGAGAACCGTGGACTTAATGTGGATTTGATGTGGAGATGCCGTGGACTTAATGTGGACTTGATCAGTATTTGAAATTAGGGCAGATCCAACGATCTGCCCTAAATATATTTATACTACTACGTTGATCATCTTGCCTTTTACAAAGATAATCTTCTTCGGTGTTTTACCTTCCAGCCATCTTTGTATCACTTCATTTGCCAGGGCTATCTTTTCCACTTCTTCTGTACTGGCATCCAGCGAAATATTGATGGTTGTACGCAGTTTACCATTTACGGAAACAGGATATTCCTTCGCACTTTCTGTTACATATTTTTCTTCAAATACCGGGAATGGTGCATCCAGTATGGAGCCGCTGTTACCGATCAAAGACCATAGCTCTTCGCTAACATGTGGTGCGTAGGGTGTAAGGAGGATCAATAATTGTTCCAGAATCGCTTTCTTATTGCATTTAAGGTCTGTGAGTTCATTCACGCAGATCATGAAAGTACTCACTGCTGTGTTGAACGAAAGTCTTTCTGTATCCTCTTCTATCTTACGGATGGTGTTATGCAATACTTTCAGTTCTTCTGCAGTGGGTGCATCATTCTTTACTACTAATCCTTTCTGTTCATCTGCGAAAAGGCGCCAGAATTTTTTCAGGAAGCGGTGTACCCCTTCAATCCCTTTGGTTTCCCATGGTTTGCTTTGTTCTACTGGGCCGAGGAACATTTCATACATCCGGAAAGTATCTGCTCCGAATTTTTCCACGATCACGTTAGGGTTCACGGTATTGTAAAGGCGTTTGCTCATTTTCTCTGTGAGCGTTCCGCAGATGTATTTGCCGTTCTCTAAAATGAATTGCGCGGTTGCTAGTTCCTGCCGCCAGTTTTTGAAGGCAGTAGTATCCAGTTCCAGCCCATCCACCATATTCACATCCACATGGATCTCATCTGTTTCATATTGTGCACGCAAACCTGCGGATACGTACTGATTGGTTCCCCTTACCCTGTAAACCAGGCGGGAGCTGCCTTGTATCATACCCTGGTTCACCAGTTTCTTGTATGGTTCATCAAACCCGATATGCCCGAGGTCATACAATACCTTCGTCCACATGCGGGAATAGAGCAAATGGCCTACGGCGTGTTCTGTACCGCCGATATAAAGATCCACCTGGCCCCAGTAATCTGAGATCTTGCGGTCGCAGAAAGTTTCCGTGTTATGAGGGTCCATATACCGGAGGAAATACCAGCTGCTGCCGGCATAACCGGGCATGGTATTGGTTTCGCGGCGTAAAGAAGAACCGGGTGCTGCAGGCAGGTTTACCCATTCTTTGATATTGGCCAGCGGGCCTTCTCCATCTTCTCCGGGTGTATAGTGTTCTACGTGGGGGAGTTCCAGCGGAAGGTCTTTTACATCCATCGCTTCCGGAATACCATTGCGGAATACTACGGGGAAAGGTTCTCCCCAGTAACGCTGACGGCTGAATCCGGCATCCCGCATCCTGTAATTGATCTGCCTTTTACCGATCCCCAGGTTTTCTATTTTAGTGATCACTGCTTCCATGGCTTCTTTCATTTCCATACCGGTAATGAAATCGCTGTTGAAGAGTTTGCCTTCTTTTGTTGGATTGGCTTCTTTACCATCAAACGCATCACCCAGGATGTTGGTGATGGGAATGGAGAAGTGGTTGGCGAAGTTGAAGTCGCGCTGATCACCACATGGCACAGCCATGATGGCACCAGTGCCATATCCGGCCAGTACGTATTCAGAGATCCAGATGGGAATTTTACGGCCATCAAAAGGGTTTACGGCATAAGCGCCGGTAAAGCAACCTGTGATCTGTTTCACTTCTGCCATCCGTTCTCTTTCAGAACGGCTTTGCACATATTCCTTATAAGCGGTGACTGCTTCTGTTTGTTCGTCAGTAGTAATACTGTCTACCAGCTCATGTTCCGGGGCCACTACCATAAAGTCTACGCCAAAAATGGTGTCCGGGCGGGTGGTGTATACTACCACGCTTTCGAGGGAACCAGTTATGTTGAACTTGATCTCTGCGCCCTGGCTCTTGCCGATCCAGTTGCGCTGCATATCTTTCATGGCATCGCTGAAAGTGATCTCATCGAGGCCTTTCAGCAAACGGTCTGCATATTCTGTGATGCGCAGGAACCATTGACGCATTTTCTTTTTCTGTACGGGATGGCCGCCGCGTTCGCTTACACCGTTGATCACTTCGTCATTAGCCAGTACGGTTCCCAATGCAGGGCACCAGTTCACTTCTGCATAGGCGAGATAGCCAAGGCGGTATTGCATCAGGATCTCCTGTTGCTGCTCGTAAGTGGATTCATTCCAGGTTTCAGCACTAAAACGGATGCTGCGGTCTCCGGGGCATTCATGATGATGGTTACCGGAGGCTTCAAAGATGCGTACCAGCAGGTCTATTGGCTCTGCTTTTCCGGCATGGCGGTTATACCAGCTGTCAAACAGCTGGAGGAAGATATGCTGGGTCCATTTATAATAAGCTGGCTGGCTGGTCTGAATTTCCCGGCTCCAGTCGTAACAAAACCCGATATTATCCAGTTGTTTCCGGAAGGCCTGGATATTTTCTTCTGTTGTTACCGCGGGATGCTGACCGGTTTCCAGGGCATATTGTTCCGCAGGGAGGCCAAATGCGTCATATCCCATGGGGTGCAACACGTTAAAGCCCTTCAGGCGTTTAAAACGGGCATAGATATCTGAGGCAATGTAGCCCAGGGGATGCCCCACATGTAAACCAGCCCCGGAGGGGTAGGGGAACATGTCCAGCACATAACACTTTGGTTTGGTACTGCTGTTGCTGACAAGATAAGCCTGGGTGTCCACCCAGCGTTGCTGCCATTTCCTTTCTATTTGCCTGAAATTGTATTCCATACTAAAATCTTTGATTGTCGCGCGCTTTCAGTAATTTAAATCTTTGTTCCTCAATTTCCAAAGCGGCGCAAAACCTATATAATAAAAAATGTTAAAATACCGTTTGGGAGGGCAAAAGTAAACATAACTGCCAATTTTTATTATTTTCGCCCATAAACTATAGATGAATGGCTCAATCAGGGAAATCGTCAGCTAAGAAATCGAAGCCTTCTTATTTGTATTCCATCATAGGCATCACCCTCGTGCTTCTGTTGCTTGGGGTTCTTGGTCTGTTCATGATCTACGCCAAAAACCTAAGCGATTATTACAAGGAAAGCATTGAGCTGCAGGTGATCCTGCGGGATAATGTGAAGGAAAACCAGGCCTTGTTACTAAAAGATTCACTGGCCGTTCTGCCAGCCGTGAAAAAGATCCAGTACGTGTCCAAAGAGATGGCGGCTGAAAAATTCAAAAAAGAGAACCCGGACGAGAATTTCGCCGTGCTGGGTTTCAATCCTTTATATTCCAGCATCGATATCAGCCTGTATGCCCGGTATGTACATCCGGACAGTCTGAAGATGATCGAGCAAAATATAGCAGGCCGCAGTATGGTCCGGGAACTTTATTACCAGCGTACCCTGGTGAGCGAGGTGCTGGATAAGGCCAAACAGATAGGACTGGTGATCCTGGTGATCAGTATCGTAATGGCCATTGTGGTATTATTCCTGATCGACAACACCATCCGCCTGGCGATGTTCAGCAACCGTTTCCTCATCAAAACCATGCAAATGGTAGGGGCTACCCGCTGGTTTATTGCCAAACCTTTTGATATAAGGAGTATCATTAATGGCGGTCTCAGCGCACTTTTGGCTATTGCCGGCCTGGTGGTACTGATCTACTATGCGGAATCCAGCCTGATCGGTTTAAGGGGGATGCGGGATTACTTCATCACCGGGTTATTGTTCCTGGGGCTGATTGTGATAGGTATTGGTATTTCACTGGTAAGCACACACCGCTCCGTGATGAAATACCTGAAACTGAAACTGGATGATCTTTATTGATTAAAAGTTAATTTGCAGATATGTCTAAAGAAATTAAACACACAACAGAAGAACGCAGCCTTTTCGGCAAAAGCAATTATCAGCTGATGCTGGCAGGGGTGGTACTGATCGTGATCGGTTTCCTGTTGATGATGGGCGGCGGCGGAGATGATCCCACCCGTTTTGATCCTAAGGAAGTATACAGCTTCCGCCGTATTACCCTGGCTCCCATCGTAATCCTGCTGGGCCTGGTGGTAGAGATCTTTGCCATCATGCGCAAGCCAAAACAATAATGTTAAAAAAATAACTTAAACATAGCGATGGGTTCCTCATCGCTTTTCTTATTTGTAAGCACCATGAGCACAACAGAAGCCATTATCATTGCGATAGTAGAAGGATTAACGGAATTTATCCCGGTGTCTTCCACCGGGCATATGATCATTGTCAGCAGCCTGATGGGCATCAATAAAGACGAATTCACCAAATTATTTGAAGTGTGCGTGCAGCTGGGAGCCATCCTGGCGGTGGTAGTACTTTACTGGAAAAAGTTCTTCAACTTCAGCAAACCTGCTTTCTATTTTAAATTGTTCCTGGGTGTTTTACCCGCATTGATCCTGGGTTACCTGTTCGGGGACCAGATAGATAGTATGCTCGAAAAGCCGGAGGTAGTAGGGCTGGCCCTGTTGCTGGGAGGGATTGTGCTGCTGTTCGTGGATAAATGGTTCCAGAACCCTACCATCGATTCAGATGAAAAGATGGATTATTTCAAGGCTATCCGCATTGGTTTCTATCAGTGTATTGCATTAATCCCAGGCGTTAGCAGAAGTGCAGCCACTATTATTGGTGGTATGCAGCAAAAACTTACCCGCCATGCCGCGGCAGAATTTTCCTTTTTCCTGGCCGTACCTACCATGGCAGCTGCCACAGGGTATAAGATATTAAAACACCACGACCTGCTGCTGAGTTCCAGCGAGAATATCAAACTCCTGCTGATCGGCAATGTGGTGGCATTTATTGTAGCCATGCTGGCTATCAAGTTCTTCATCGGTGCTTTACAGAAATACGGATTTAAAATCTGGGGTTATTACCGCATTATAGTAGGTGTTATCATCCTAGTGGGCTTTTTTGCCGGCTATAAAATGAGCGTATAGGGAGTGATATATAAATTATTTTTATATATTGCAGGTGATGAATCCTATGAAAAACGATGCATTCCTCGAATCCCTGAAGCAGGCTGTTCAGCTGAAAGAAGGTTATGAATTGCAGGCAGCAAAAGGGCAGATCAGGCTTATCAAAGAGGGGGAGGAAGTAACTGAAGGTGTTTTCTTCAAATACGATACGGCTTTCCTGTTGCAGGGGCTGACTTTCTTCAAACGCTTTTCCCGGGTAGAAAGGTTCTTTATCGAAATTATGGGTGGAGACCCTGAGCAATTCTATACCCTTCTGCGTGTGCAGCCGGAAATGATCCAGCTCAGCACACCTGAAGAGGTGAAGCAATTTGTACAGGATCACTTGCCGGTACTGGCAGAATTCCCTTCTTTAAAAGAGGTGAACAGCTGGTTATCCGCTACTCCCATAGCATTACATCCGGAATTAATAGGCAATAATGGCAATACCGCTACTATGCGGGAACTGGTGATCCTGCGGCTGGAAGGGGATGCACGTTATAAGGAGTTATATGCACGTTTCAGGAGCATGTTATGTCTCAAGGCCGCAGAAGGGCAATCCCCATATGTGAAGATGTATAAGGTATTCCAGAAACTGGAAAAGGACCTGAAAGAAATGGCGCCCTAACCTTTTACAGCCAGCAGCAGTTCCAGGTCTGTATACTTCAGTTTGAATTTCTCGCTCAGGTGATAATTAGTGAGCGCTCCTTTATAGAGATAGATACCGTTGCGTACACCTCTCTTGATCCATACCAGGTTTTCAAATCCGCCATCCTCTGCAGCTTCCAGCAGCAAAGGCATCAGTACATTACTGATGGCCTGGGAAGCGGTACCTGCAAATCCGGAAGGGATATTGGGCACGCAATAGTGGATCACATCGTATTTCTTGAAAATGGGATTTTCGTGGGTGGTTACCTCAGAGGTTTCAAAGCAGCCCCCCCGGTCAATACTTACATCTACAATCACGGCACCGGCTTTCATATTGCTCACCATGGATTCACTTACTACAATGGGGGTACGCCCGCTTTGGGAAGAAAGGGCTCCCACGGCTACATCTGCATTGCGCAATTGTTCTGCCAGTGCACGGGGCTGGATCACGGAAGTGAAGATCCGCACCCCTATGTTGTTCTGCAGCCTTTTCAGTTTATAGATGTTATTGTCGAACACCTTTACGGAAGAACCAAGGGCTAATGCCGTGCGGGCAGCAAACTCCCCAACAATGCCTGCACCTATGATCACTACTTTGGTAGGAGGGATACCGGTGATACCACCCAGCAGGATGCCTTTGCCTTTATTACTATTGCTGAGGTACTGGCCTGCGATGAGCATCACAGCGCCTCCTGCAATTTCACTCATGGCCCGTACAATGGGGTAAGTGCCTGAATCGTCTTTCAGGTTCTCGAAGGAAAGCAGGGTGATCCTTTTATTCATCATCTGCTGCAACTGCTCTACTTTGAGCATGGAGAGATGGATGGGGGAAATAACGATCTGGTGAGGGTGTAGCAGTTCTATCTCTTCATCATTCAGCGGGGCTGATTTAACGATGATATCCGCTTTGAACACTTCTTTTTTATCATACACTATTTCCGCACCTGCTTCCGAATAGTCTGTATCGTAAAAGTGGGAACCATCCCCCGCTTTATGCTCTACCACAATGTGATGGCCGTTATTGCTAAGTATGCTCACGGCATCCGGTGTGAGGGCTATCCGGCTTTCCTGGAAAGAAATTTCCTTTGGAATTCCGATGAATAAACGGGAATTTTTTTGTGGATAATCCAGCGTTTCTTCCAGTGGTGAATAAGTAAAACCGGCACTCACAACAGGTTTTTGCCTTTGCTCCATAATCGTAGACAATTGTGTTAGGTCTCTTTCAAAGATACATTTATTATTGAAGGGATAGATCAAATTCACCCGGGTTGGCAGAACCGGCAATGAGTTTCCGCTTATGGTCAGGTGTAACCGATAGGAAGAGGTGTACCGTGTCTGCAGGTAAAAGAGGGGCTACCATCTCCGGCCATTCTACAAAACAAATGGCATCCGGATGATAAAGGCAATCTTCTACGCCAGCCTCCACAGCCTCTTGCAGGCTTTTTAGCCGGTAGAGGTCCAGGTGATAAATGATCCTTTCCCGGGAGCCCCCATCTTTAAAACGGTATTCATTAATGATAGAAAAAGTAGGGCTGCCGGTGGTATCTTCCACCCCTTTGGCTGCGCATAAAGCTTTTACGAAAGTGGTCTTTCCCGCGCCCATTTCTCCGTTAAGGGCAAATACCTGCTGGCGTGGGAATGTTTCCCAGAAGCGTTCCGCCGTCTGGGCAAGCTCTGCATGTGAAAACGTCAGTCTCATAAACGATAATGCCTGATCAAGGGGCTAAAATTAGCAATTCCGTTGCATTAAAAGTCCTGCTTCCTCTTAAATGGCCGCCATGGCCCTGAATGCCGCTGCCAGTATGGGTAAAAAGCACCTCCGTTGCATTAATTTCATTATGAAAAGATCAGCTATGTGGTAATTTTGGGATATGGAAACGATCAGTTGTAGAGTAAAAGGAATGAACTGTTCCAGCTGTGCGCTTACCATCTCCAAATACCTGGAAAAAAAAGGCATGGAAGATGTAGCCATCAGCGTGGCTACGGAAGAGCTGAGCTTTAATGTGCCCCAGGGTACAGATGCAGGGGATGTGATCAACGGGATCAATAACCTGGGGTATGAGGTGATCCTTCCCAACCAGGGGGCCAAAAAGCGCCCCGTGTATACTACACTTACTTTTAAATTCATATTCTGCGCCATCTTCACAGCCCCTTTGCTGTTGCATATGTGGGTGAACTGGCACTGGCTGCATAATGCATGGGTACAATTAGCTTTAACCACGCCGGTATACCTGGTAGGCATGGCGCATTTTGGCCGCAGCGCTTTCCGCTCCCTGCGGAACGGGATGGCCAATATGGATGTACTCATCACTATCGGGGCTACGGCAGCATTTGCCTACAGCCTTACCGGTACATTGCAGCATCTGGGAGCAGACTACCTCTTTTATGAAACCACGGCAGCCATCCTTACCCTTGTTTTTCTGGGTAACCTGCTGGAGGAAAGGTCTGTTAAATCTACCACCACGGCCATTGCGGAACTGGCAAAGATGCAGCATACCATGGCCCGCCGTATTCATACCAATGCGGAAGGAGTGGAGCATATAGATGAAGTGGACAATAATGACCTCCGCACGGGAGACCGGGTATTGGTGAATACCGGAGATAAAATTCCCATGGATGGTACCATTTACTGGGGCAGCGGGCATGTGAATGAATCTATGATCACCGGGGAAAGCGAGCCGGTGGCTAAAAATGAAAAGGACAAAGTAATAGGCGGCACTATCCTGGAAGATGGCAGCCTCAAAATGTATATCACCGCCATTGGCAAGGATACGGTGCTCTCTTATATTATTGACCTGGTAAAACAGGCCCAGAGCAATAAACCGCCCATGCAGAAACTGGCGGATAAGATCAGCGCCATTTTTGTACCCCTGGTGCTGGGAATTGCATTGGTCACTTTCCTGGTCTGGTACTTTGTTGGAAACACTACGCTGGATGTTGCCATCATGCGAAGTGTAGCCGTGTTGGTTATTGCCTGCCCCTGTGCAATGGGATTGGCTACACCGGCGGCTGTAATGGTAGGTCTTGGCCGTGCCGCAAGAAACGGCATCCTTATAAAAGGAGCAAATACGCTGGAAATGTTCCGCAACATCCGCCAGATCGTATTTGATAAAACAGGTACACTTACTACGGGTAAACTGCAATTAGGAGCATGGAAAGCGATCGATATGGACGAAACGGTCTTTAGATCTACTGTACTGAGCCTGGAAAAATTCTCTTCCCATCCTATTGCCCGTTCCATTACTGCTTTATGGAAAGGCCTGCCGGAAGTGGCTTTGCAGCAGATCAGAGAACAGAAGGGCATTGGTATGAAAGCCGTGGATAAAGAGGGGGACGAATGGCAGCTGGGCTCTTATATCATGGCAAAGAACGCTACAACAGACGATGCACATAACATCTACCTGTTGAAGAATGGTGTGCTGGCAGGCTGGATAGATTTCATTGACGAACTGCGCCCTGAAGCAAAGAATGTAATTGAACAGCTGAAACAGCATGGCATCCGCACCATCCTGCTCAGCGGTGACATGAAACGCAAATGTGAACAGATCGCGAAAGAGTTGGGTATTGATGAAGTATATGCGGAACAGTCGCCACAGCAAAAGCTGAATAAAATAGACGGCCTCATGCAAACAGCTCCTACCGCTATGATAGGAGATGGCATCAATGATGCACCTGCACTAGCCAAAGCCAGCATTGGTATTTCCCTCAGCGATTCCACACAAGTGGCCATGCAAAGTGCCAATGTGATATTGCTGAACAACCATCTCGGGGCTTTGCCATTGGCGATGGGCCTGGGTAAACATACCTATCTTACCATCAAACAAAACCTCTTCTGGGCATTTATATACAATGTGGTGGCCATTCCTGTGGCAGCCCTAGGATACCTCAATCCCATCATCGGCGCCCTCATTATGGGATTATCTGATGTGGTACTGGCTATTAACTCCGTACGTTTGAGATTTAAAAAAGTGCTGTAAGGATTTTTATCGTTAATTCGTATATCATAATTCGTTCAGGAAATGATATACTGGTTAGACCTTATCGGCACATTCGTATTTGCCATATCCGGCGCACTCGCAGCCTGGGATAAGAAAATGTACCACGATATCTTTGGGGTGAGCTTTACCGCTTTTGTGACTTCCATTGGTGGTGGTACCCTGCGGGACCTGATCCTGGGGGTAAGACCTGTATGGGTGGGAGATAAGAATTATATAGTGGCCATTGCCCTGGGAGTATTGGTAACCATCCTTTTTCGCGCACGCCTGCTGCGTTTCCGCCGGTCTATCTTTGTGTTCGATACCATTGGTATTGGTTTTTATACCGTGATAGGATTACAGAAGGCCTTGTTTTATGGAGTACATCCCTGGGCTGCTGTGATCCTGGGTATGATCTCTGCTATTTTTGGCGGGGTGATCAGGGATATGATGGTGAATGAAATACCTTTGATCTTCAGCCGCCAGATCTATGCCACTGCTTGTTTGGCGGGTGCAGCATTATATATCGGGTTGCGTTATGCAGGTGTGGATGAGGACTGGAACATGGTGGCCAGCATTCTGCTGGTGATCGCCATCCGGTTAACTGCCTTACGTAAAGGCTGGTCTTTACCCTATTTACAGAAAGAATAAACATGTCGTCCGCACTTTCCATATTACAAAAATTCTGGGGGCACCAGCAATTCCGGCCCATGCAGGAAGAGATCATTGCATCTGTGGCCAGTGGCCGGGATACACTTGCGCTCTTACCTACCGGCGGTGGTAAATCCATTTGCTTCCAGGTGCCGGCTATGATGAACGATGGGCTTTGCATGGTGATCACGCCACTCATTGCATTGATGAAAGATCAGGTGGAGAATCTGAACAAAAGAGGTATTCCCGCTTTTGCCATCTATGCCGGCATGCATGCAAAGGATGTGGAGAAAGTGATGATCATGGCACGGGAAGGAGAAATAAAGTTCCTCTATGTTTCCCCGGAACGTTTGCAGAGCAGGCGGTTCAGATGGTTCTGTGAAGTACTGCCGGTTAAGCTCATTGCTGTTGACGAAGCACATTGCATCTCCCAATGGGGTTACGATTTTCGCCCTGCGTATCTGCAGGTGGCCACTATCCGCGAGCTTTTCCCTGAAGCTCCTATTCTTGCACTAACGGCCACGGCCACACCTAAAGTAAAAGAAGATATTTGCGAGCGCTTGCAACTGGATGACCCGGCTATTTTTGTGAAAAGCTTTGCACGTGCTAATCTCTCTTACAGCGTAGCGGAAGAAGAAGGTAAACTCACCCGCATCCGCCAGATACTGGACCGTGTACCCGGCAGCGCTATTATTTATTGCCGGAACCGCAGGCAAACAAAAGAGATCGCCGGATTACTGAGTAACCAGGGGATCACCGCCAGTTATTATCATGCCGGTTTATCATCTGCAGAACGTAATACAAGGCAGGAAGCCTGGATCAATAATGAAATTCGTGTAATGGTATGTACCAATGCTTTTGGCATGGGCATCGATAAACCGGATGTGCGTATGGTGATCCATGCGGATGTACCGGATAGTATTGAAGCCTATTACCAGGAAGCGGGCCGTGCGGGAAGGGATGAACAGAAAGCCTATGCCGTACTGTTGTACAAGGAGAGGGATATTACGGAAATGAAAGAACGGATTGCCCTGCAATTCCCTTCGCTGGAGCAGATCAAAGAAGTTTATCAGGGGGTGGTCAATTACCTGCAGGTACCGGTAGGCAGTATAGAAGGGGTGTACTATGATTTTGACATCAATGATTTTGTAAAACGCTTTTCCCTCAATATCACCGTTGCATTCAGCACATTACGTATACTGGAACAGGAAGGTGTATGGCAGCTCAGTGAAAGTATATTCATCCCTTCAAAGCTTGAATTTGTAACCGGCAGGGACCGGTTATATGAATACGAGCAGCTGAACCCAGCCATGGAACCATTGCTTAAAACATTACTGCGTACTTATGGCGGCATCTTTGATGATGCAGTGCCCATTTTTGAACGGCAGCTGGCTAAGCTGATGCAGATAGATGAACAGGATGTAGTGCACGACCTGCAGTTGTTACACCGGCAGGCTATTGTGAAATACCAGCCCCGTAAAGACAAACCACAATTGAGTTTCCTGCAGGAGCGTGTGGCAGTGCAACATCTCACCATTGACCATGCTCTCCTGAAACGCAGGAGGGAAGCCATGGAAGAAAGGATAGAAGCAGTTGCACAATACCTGCGTAACCAGGATACCTGCCGTACGCAACAACTGGTGGCTTATTTCGGAGAGAAGGATGCGCTGCCCTGTGGTGTATGTGATGTGTGTGTGAAGAAACAAAAGGGGGCATTACGGCCTAAGGAGTTCGGGGAACTGGCTACTGCTATCCTGGCTGCACTGCAAACAGAAACTACGATAGAGACATTGATGCAAAATATAGATGCGCCGGAAGACAGGGTGCTTACCACACTGCAGTTCTTAATTGCGGAGAAATGTGTACTGCGTGATAAAGACGGGGTATTGGTAGCAGTGAAGGCGCTTAAAGCTTAAGCCCTTGCTATTGCAGAGAAGTATGCTATAACTCGTAGAAAGTGAAGGCGCTTAAAGCTTAAGTTAAAGCACCTTCACTGTGAATATTAAAGTGTAATAACCTTTCCTTCCTTGCTGCTCTTAAATGCAGCTTCGATCACCTTCACTACGTTCAATCCATCCTCTCCTGTTACCGGGTTTGGTTTACCTTCTCTTATAGCAGCATAAATGCCCTGATAATAATCCAGGTAGTTACCGTTTACAGAAGGCAGGAATTCTTTCACTGCAACACCGTTTTTCTCTGTATGAAGTAACCCCCATTCTGCAGGCGTTTCTGCTCCCCAATCCGGTGTATCAGGTAACACACCTTTCATGAGCAGTGCTTCCTGCACATCGGATTTTGATTTAATGAAAGAGCCTTTCCTTCCGTGGAGGAGATATGCCGGCAGGGCTTCCCTTACCAGGTAAGAAGATTTAAGGCGTACACGTAACTGATCGTAATACAGCAGCAGTTCAAAGTAATCATCTACTACAGAATCTTTACGAATGATGCGGACATCGCCAAATACAGACTTCGGCATACCGAAAATAGTCAGTGCCTGGTCTATCAGATGGGAACCCAGGTCGTACAAAGCACCAGTACCATTATTGGCTACTTCTTTATGTGCCTTGTAACTGAGTTCTTCTTTAAAGCGGTCGTAGTGAAATTCCACTTCCAGTACATCGCCTAATAATCCTTCCTGTACTACTTTCTTCACGATCTTATAATCACTATCATACCGGCGGTTCTGGTAAACACTCAGCAAAAGTTTCTTGGAGGCTGCGAGTTGCAACAGTTCTTCACCTTCTGCTGTGGTAACGGTGAAAGGCTTTTCCACGATCACATGTTTACCAGCCAGCAAAGCAGCTTTTGCATATTCGTAATGGGTATGATTGGGAGTGTTCACCACAATCAGTTCCAGGGACGCGTCCTTAAACAGATCGGTTACCGCTCCGTAGATCTTTACGTACGGATAACGCTGTTGGGTGAGATGTTTGCTGCGTTCTACTACTGCAGTCAGTTCAAATCCCGGGTGCACATGTATAAAAGGTGCATGGAAAGCGTAACCGCTGTGGCCATAGGAGCATAGGCCTGTTTTGATCGGAGATGCCATAATAATTATTTTATCGGATTACCATTTCGTTTTAAAACCAGCTTGTTCCTTTCTTCTTACTACGGCCACCTAAACCTAATGCCCCCAGTAAACTGCGGGTGATCACGTTAGCTGCGGTACGGCCTACCTGGCGTGCAGCAGAGCTGCTCATCATGGTTTCCAGCAGACCTTTCTCTTCTTTCGCTTTACCTTTTTTGGCGGGAGCCGCTTCTTCTTCCTGTTTACTTTTTTCCGCAGCTTCTTCCAGTTTGGCATTCAGGATCTCGTAAGCGCTTTCACTATCTATCTCCTGGTTGTATTTTTTAACCAGTTTGGAAGCATTCACCAATGTATCTATTTCCGCATCACTCAATATATCCATACGGGAACGCGGCGCTACCAGCATTGTTGCAGCCAGCGGCGTAGGTGTGCCTTTTTCACTGAGGCAGGTTACCAATGCTTCCCCAATCCCTATCTGGGTAAGGAGTTCGTCTGTTTTATAGAAATCAGACAACGGATAGTTCTCTGCTGTTTGTTTAATGGATTTACGGTCATTGGCAGTAAAGGCACGCAGTGCATGTTGTACTTTCAGGCCTAACTGGCCCAATACGGAAGGAGGTACATCCATCGGGTTTTGCGTACAGAAGAAAATACCCACACCTTTTGAACGGATCAGTTTGATGATGGTTTCAATCTGTTGCAGCAATGCATCACTGGCTTCCTGGAAGATCAGGTGCGCTTCATCTATGAACATCACCAGCTTCGGTTTATCCAGATCACCTTCTTCAGGGAGGCTGGCATACAGTTCCGCCAGCAGGCTGAGCATGAAAGTAGAGAAGAGTTTAGGCCTGTCCTGCAGGTCCGTAACCCGTACGATGGAGATCTTGCCACGTCCGTCATCGCTGATGTGCATGAGATCATCTACTTCAAACGACCGCTCTCCAAAGAATATTTCTGCACCCTGTTGTTCCAGCTCTATCACCTTGCGCAGGATAGTGCCGGTAGAGGTAGTGGAGATCTTACCGTAATCTTTTTCCAGCTCCTTTTTACCTTCATCACTTACATACTGCAATACCTTTTTGAAATCCTTCAGGTCCAGTAAAGGCAGTTTGTTATCATCGCAGTACTTGAAAACCATGGCCACGAATCCGGATTGCGTATCGTTCAGTTCCAGTATTTTGGATAATAACACGGGGCCGAATTCGCTGACCGTGGCCCGCAGGCGGGCACCTTTCTCATTGCTGAGCGTCAGTAATTCTACCGGATAGGCAGCGGGTTTATAAGTACCGCCTATTTTAGCATACCGCTCTTCTATTTTTGGATTGGAGGCGCCTGCTGCGGCAATTCCGCTGAGGTCTCCTTTGATATCCATGAGCATAACAGGTACACTGGCATCGCTTAAACCTTCTGCGATCACCTGCAGGGTTTTGGTTTTACCGGTACCTGTGGCGCCTGCTATAAGGCCGTGGCGGTTTAATGTTTTTAAGGGAAGCAGTACATCTGCGCCGGACACTACTTCACCATTCAGCATGGCGCAGCCCAGTTTGAAATGTTCTCCTTTAAAGGTGTAACCGTTCCGGATGTATTCGAGAAATGCTTCTTGATTTGCCATGGTGGGTTATTTATTACTGATCCAAGATATGAAAAACCTATTCCTCTTTCAAGAGGCCTTTAGCATCCTGGATGCTCTTCAGCATCAGTGTTTTTACTTCGCTGATCTTCTTCTCTTCTGCTTCCAGGTAAGCTTTTTTCTCGGCCATGCTCTTACCCTGCATCTGCATATCATATGCATGCATCCAGGTGTTCATGGCATTGTTGGCACTGTCCAGTAAAACGCCGGCTGCCGTATAGGTATCTGCATTGGCTTTCTTCTTTTGCAGGCTGTCCGTTACTTCTGTTACACGGGTTTTAAGACGGCGGATCACCATCATCTTAGCCATTCCTTCATCATGGATGTTCATCACCACACCGGAAAGAGAGTCTACTGCTAAGGAATCTTTGATAGCAGTGTCATCCTGGGCAGGACCTTTGTTGCTGCCCTGGCATGCAGCCAGGCTTATCAATAAGGCAACGGGTAAAATGTATTTATACATAAGGTATGATTTTTAGAATTAAAGGGCACTTAGCGGAAATGATTCTTTCAGCCGGATACCTTTTTCGGTGGACTGTAAGATACCACATTCGTTAACGGGATCATGTTCAAAATAGAGTACGTATTGCCTTTCGTTCGCTTCCGTAAGGAAACGCTTTTTCTCTTCCAGCGTAGTCAGCGGGAACATATCATATGCCATCACATAGGGTAATGGAATATGTGCGGCAGAGGGCAGCAGGTCTGCCATATAAATGATGGTATGACCATTGTAGCGGATCTCCGGCAGCATCATGGCATCCGTATGCCCGTAGGCAAAACGTACACGGATGTGGTCTGAAAAAGAAACGCCATCGTGCTGGTCTATAAATTTCAGCTGTCCGCTTTTTTCAATGGGCAGGATATTTTCTTTCAGGAAAGATGCTTTCTCCCGGTCGTTGGGACTTACAGCCCATTTCCAGTGTGCGGCATTGCTCCAGTAATGTGCATTTTTGAAGGCAGGCACCAGGTGATCTCCTTCCCGTTCAATACTTCCGCCGCAATGGTCGAAGTGAAGATGGGTAAGGAATACATCCGTGATATCGTTGCGGTGATAACCTGCAGCGGCCAATGACTTGTCCAGCGTATCATCCCCATGGAGATAATAGTGGCTGAAGAACTTATCGTCCTGCTTATTACCGATACCGTTATCGATCAGGATAAGGCGGTTGCCATCTTCCACCAGCAGGCAGCGCATGGCCCAGGTGCACATATTATTCTCGTCCGGCGGATTCAGTTTCTGCCACATGGTTTTAGGCACTACGCCAAACATGGCGCCCCCGTCAAGTTTAAATAATCCGGTATTAATTGTGAAGAGCTTCATGTTTTGCTAATCTACGTTGTTTATCTAAAGCAGAAAAAAGCCAGATAAGCCCGATGGAGAAAAAGCCTATCAGTACCAGTACAGAATTACGCATGCTGCCGGAGACGTGGTCTATCCAGCCAAAGCTGAACAGCCCTATCACGATCGCGAACTTTTCTGTTACATCGTAGTAACTGAAGAAGGAGGTGGTATCCTTTGTTTCCGGGATCAGCTTTGCATATGTAGAACGGCTCAGTGATTGGATGCCACCCATCACCAGGCCTACCAATACGGCCAAGAGATAGAATTGCATTTCTGTTTGAACGTAATAAGCACATAGGCAAACTCCTATCCACAGCAGCACGGTTAAGATCAATATATTGAAGTTACCATATCTTTCAGACAACCGGGCCATGCCCCATGCGCCAAGGATTGCTACGAGCTGGATCAGCACCACGCAGGCAATCAGGTTACTGCTTTCCATTTTCAGTTCTTTACTCGCAAAAATGGTGGCTACCATCATCACGGTTTGTACACCCATGCTATAAAAGAAGAAGGCCCGCAAATATCTTTTCAGTACGGGCATTACACGTACCTGTGCATAAACTTTCTTCAGTTCAATGAACCCTTCCGTAAATACGTTTTTGGAATGCTGGTCTACAGCAGGCAGGGATTTAGGCAGCCTTTTGAAGGAGATCTGTGCGAAACCCAGCCACCATATACCTACGAGGAGAAAAGTGATCCGTACGGCCATTGCATCATCTATTCCAAATGGTTTGATCAATACGATGGCAAACCCGATCAATTGTAACAATACACTGCCAATATATCCAAAGGAGTAACCACGGGCACTCACCCTGTCCCTGTATTCTACGGGTGCTATTTCAGGAAGATAGGAATTATAAAACACCAGTCCTCCACAATACCCAATGGCAGCCAGTATAAAACAGATGGTGCCATATTCTATGGTATCTTTTGTGAAGAAATACAGTGCTCCGCAGGAGATGGCGCCTACATAACAAAAGAACCGAAGGAAATTCTTTTTATTACCGCGGGTATCTGCAATAGAGGATAAGATAGGAAGACTGATGGCTATCAGGAGATAGGCAAAAGACAGCGCATAGTCGAACAATACGGAATTCTTGATGGAATATCCGAAGAAGCTGACAATGTCTCCACCGAATTTTGCCTCCGTTACACCAATAAAGTATATCGGGAAGAAGGTGGTGGTGATCACCAGGTTGTACACGGAATTGGCCCAGTCGTACATGGCCCATCCATTAATGACTTTTTTGTTCGGCAAGCTCATAGGTTGTGCAGTTACATGAATTAAAAATCCGCCTGCAAAATACCATTTGCGAGGCACTACTTATAGTCTGTAATATGAATTCTTTCTTTACAAAAACCGTATTCTGCTTCTTCGTTTGAGCTCACAATCACCATGCGGTTGCTGCAATATTTGCTGATCAGTTGCTGATAAAGGCTTACGCCGTCTGCATCCAGGTTGGTGCATGGCTCATCCAGCAGGAGTACGGGAACGTCTGAAAAAATGGCGAGGGCCAGCCTTGCCCGTTGTTTCATGCCGGAGGAAAAATTGCGTACCTGTTTGTGCCAGGCTTTTTCCAGGCCAACGGTCTGAGCAATTTCTTTTGATGTTAAGCCAGGGAGAAAAGATTTGAAATGGAGATGGAACCCGAAACATTCTTCCAGGGTAAATTCTTCCACCAGCTCAAGGTATGGCGCTACGATGGCGCTATGGCGGAAGAACTGGTCCTGCGGAAGGATTTTCCCTTCCGCTGATTGATATTCGATACTGCCTTCACTGTGATGGTGATGGCCGCTGATGATCTGGAGCAATGTAGATTTGCCGGAACCGTTGGCCCCGAGTATGGCGTAATGTCCAGTACCGGTAAATGTAAAGGAGAAACGACGGAAGATCCAGTCGTAATTATATCGCTTTCCTACCTGGTTAAGCGAGATCGTCATTTGCCCTTGTACTATATCCTCTCATAATGCCGCGGCCGGAATCGCGGATGAAGGAGAGTATTTCATCTCTTTCATCTGTGGCCGGGAATTCGGCTTCTATGATACGGATAGCTTTGGAAATATTGTTTCCTTTAACGAAGAGGATACGATAGATATCCAGGATGTGATTGATCTTTTCCAGGGTAAAACCTCTGCGTTTCAGTCCTACGGAGTTTACACCCACATAGGAGAGGGGTTCGCGGGCAGCTTTAACATAGGGTGGCACATCTTTGCGTACCAGCGAACCGCCGGTCACAAAAGCATGGTTGCCTATTTTACAGAATTGCTGAACAGCTACCATACCTGCCAGCACCACATGGTCGCCCACGGTGATATGCCCTGCGAGGGTAGTATTGTTAGAGAAAACGCAATTGTTACCAACATGGCAATCGTGTGCAATATGGCTGTAAGCCATGATCAGGCAGTTGTCGCCAATGATGGTTTTCAAACGATCTTTTGTACCACGGTTGATGGTCACATATTCGCGGATAGTAGTATTATTTCCTATTTCCACGCTGGTGTCCTCGCCTTCAAATTTGAGGTCCTGTGGAATCGCAGAGATAACAGCTCCGGGGAAGATGCGGCAGTTTTTGCCGATACGGGCGCCTTCCATGATGGTCACATTGGAGCCGATCCAGGTGCCTTCCCCGATCTCAACATTCTTATGAATAACGGTAAACGGATCGATCTTTACATTGGGCGCAACTTTGGCGTCCGGATGAATGTAAGTGAGCGGATGAATCATGCTGTTATTTTCCTTCGCGTTTAACAATTTGGGCAACCATGTCAGCTTCCGTAGCTACTTTGTTGCCAATGAATACCGTACCGCGCATTTCAACGAGACCTCTGCGGATGGGGCTTAACAGCTCCATCTTCAGGATCATGGTATCACCGGGTAATACCTTTTGTTTGAATTTACAATTATCGATCTTCAGAAAATAGGTATCATAGTTTTCAGGGTCCGGTACCGGGTTCAGCGCCAGGATACCACCTACCTGTGCCAGCGCCTCACATTGTAATACACCGGGCATTACGGGATTTCCGGGGAAGTGACCCTGGAAGAAGTGCTCGTTAAAAGTAACATTTTTGATACCTACCACACGGGTGTCGCTCAGTTCAATGATCTTGTCTACCAACAGCATAGGGTAGCGGTGGGGCAAGGTTTTTTCGATACGGCGGATATCAAAGATAGCAGGTTGATTAGGATCGTAAATAGGAACGTCCTTATTGTGCTTGTTCTTTTTGATGTATGCTTTGATCTTACGGGCAAACTCCACATTGGAAGCGTGACCAGGACGGTTAGCAATGATATGTGCCTTGATAGGGAAGCCGATCAGGGCAAGATCCCCCACAATGTCCAGCAGCTTGTGGCGGGCCGGTTCATTGGGGAAGTGCAGTTGTGCATTGTTGAGGATACCTTCTCTTTGTACAGAAATGGTATCACGGCCAAAAGCAGTAGCCAGGCGGGAAAGTTCTGCTTCCGTCATCTGCTTGTCCACCACAACAATGGCGTTGTTGATGTCTCCGCCTTTGATGAGGTTATTGGCGAGCAGGTATTCCAGTTCATGCAGGAAAACGAAAGTGCGGCAGGGCGCAATCTCCTTTTTGAAATCGGCCAGGCTTTTAAGATTGGCGTGCTGGGTACCCAGTACCTGGGAGTTGAAGTCTATCAGTGCAGTGATGCGATAGTCAACAGCAGGGAGGGCCACCATTTCCACTTTCTTCACATCATCATAATAGTTGATGTTGGTGTCTATGGAGTAATATACTTTTTTAGCATCCTGTTCCTGGATGCCTACTTCTTCTATTATTTCAATGAAGGGCATGGAACTTCCATCCATGATGGGAATTTCGGGGCCGTTCAGTTCTATCAGTACGTTATCTACACCCATGCCTACGAGAGCAGCCAGGATATGTTCCACAGTACTTACACGGGCACCATTATGCTCCAGTGTTGTACCACGGGCGGTATCTACTACATAATCCACATCGGCCTTCACGATCGGTTGATCCGGAAGGTCAATGCGTTGGAATTTAATACCGAAGCCGGGCATAGCCGGCTTAAGGGTCATATTCACGTGCGATCCTGTATGCAAACCAACACCCGAAATGGTTACAGCGCCTTTAAGGGTTTGTTGATTTTGCTGCTGATTTTCCATCATTATAGCTCGTATTCAATGCGTTTAAAATCCCTTCTGACTAACGTGGTTATACCCCTTCTCTTTCAGATAATAATTGTTTCACCATCTCCTCCAGTTCCTTCACGCGCTTTTCAAGATCGGGCAAATTTCTAAAAATTGCCTGACTTTTCAGTGAACTTTTATAATCATAGGCCGGAGAACCGGTCAAAGACGTGTTGGGAGAGGTTATTGATTTAGAAAGGCCGCTTTGCGCATTGATCTTTGTGCCATCTGCAATCTGGATGTGTCCAACAATACCAACCTGCCCTCCGATCACACAATTCTTACCGATCTTGGTACTTCCGGAAACACCTGTTTGTGCGGCAATCACCGTGTTATTGCCTATTTCCACGTTATGGGCTATCTGGATGAGGTTATCCAGTTTTACGCCTGAATGAATAATGGTAGAACCCATGGTGGCCCTGTCTATAGTAGTATTGGCGCCAATTTCCACATCATCGTGGATCACCACGTTCCCCACCTGGGGCACTTTTTTATAGGTACCGTCTGCCTGGGGTGCAAATCCAAATCCATCACCACCTATTACGCAACCTGCATGCAGGATCACACGGTTACCCAGTACGCAATTATCATAAACCTTTACACCAGGGTAAAGTACAGAACCACTATTGATCTTCACATTATCTCCAAGGTATACGCCGGGGTAGATCTTCACGTTATCTCCAAGCACAACGTTTTCGCCGAGGTAAGCAAAAGCGCCAATGAACACGTTCTGCCCCATTTTAACGGTAGCAGGCACATGGGAAGGTTGCTGAATACCCGTTTTTGCACCAGCACCTACCATTTGCTGGTATTTCTCCAGCAGTAACGCAAAGGAGCTGTAAGCATCCTTTACCCTGATCAGTGTGGGCTTAATATTGCCTTCGATCTCCAGGGAATCATTTACCACCAGGATGGATGCCTGGGTTGTGTAAAGGAATTCCTCATACTTGGGATTGGCAATAAAACTCAACATACCATCCCCTGCCTCTTCGATCTTGGCGATATTGTGCACCTTCACTTCCGGGTCTCCTTCCAGCTTCCCATTCAGGATGGTAGCCAGCTGTAATGCGCTAAATTGCATAGTTAATAATTGAAATGTTACCGTTCCGGCCGCCTACGCTTAATATGAATGGATTCAATAACATGTTAAGTTCGTATAAAACGTTGTTAGCCTAGAATTTTGGATGACAAATGTAGAATTTTTTTATCGGTCGTGCCAATGTTTGCGACACAAGGGCATTATCTACCGAAGAAATATCTCTCACGGTGCCATCTTTAAATAGAATATTGATCTTTTCATCGATTGAGTCATAGGCTTTTAGACTGGCAGTATCCGTAAATACCAGATATTCTGCCTCTTCATTGTTCAGATCCCACCTTTGCTTCACTTTTTCTTTCAGATCTTCCACCCGGCTGCCATCAAATGGCTCATTACTGAGGGTGACTTTGAATAACTCCCTGTTTACCAGCCATTGGCATAGCAGGCTCAGGACTTTATCCGGATGTTGGCACCAAACTTTAATGGCCCCCATAATATCATAGTCATCTAATAAACAGAATTTTGCAAGGCAATTTTCATCCCCCTCAAATTCCACCCTTCCTATCTTATTATATAAGAAATAGTGGAGGGCTGGCGAGCAAAAAAGATCTTCCCCCTTGATTGCCAGCGATTTAGCCCGGTGAAGGATCTGTACCAGCATGTTTTCCGCACTTAATACGGTTTTGTGAAGGTATACCTGCCAGTACATCAGCCTGCGGGCAACGATGAACTTTTCTATGGAATTAATGCCTTTTTCTTCTACCATCAGCTCACCATTATATACGGTGAGCATTTTTATGATCCTGTCGTAGCTGATCACCCCTTCGGAAACTCCCGTATAAAAGCTGTCTCTGCTCAGGTAATCTAACCTATCCACATCCAACTGGCTGGAAACCAATTGATGCAGGAATTTTTTAGGATAGTTATCGTTAAAGATCTTTATTGTGAGGTCCAGTGCTCCGTTCATTTCCCGGTTCAGGCGCTGCATTAACAATTGAGAGATCTCTTCATGTGATACGCCTTCCACGAGGGTGTGCTCTAAAGCATGGGAGTAAGGACCGTGCCCTATATCATGCAATAATATGGCCATTTTAGCGGCAACTTCTTCCTCTTCCGTAATATCCACCCCTTTAGCCTTAAGTTCTGTGAGGGCGCAGCTCATCAAATGGTAAGCGCCCATACTGTGATGAAAGCGGGTATGCATAGCTCCGGGGTACACCAGGTGCGCCATTGCCATCTGGTGGATCCGGCGTAAACGCTGGTAACAGGGATGAGAGATAATGCTGAATATCAATGGATGATCGATGGTAATGAACCCGTGGACAGGGTCGTTCACAATCTTTCGTTTGCGGTCAGTCATTCGGATGTTTTAAAAACTATCGGTGCAAAGCTACAGATTTGGATGTAACTTTTCCGGTAGAAAGGTATTATGTGACAGTCTGTAATTTACTAAATAGACGCGGCTCGCTTGCTGTTCCCCCATCAAACCAGCTACCTTTCCCTATTTTTTAACAAATTGTTGGAGATTACTATATTTTGAAGGAATGATTTTTGACAGATAGTGGTAATTTTAAGCAGTACCAAAAAAGTTACATGAACCAAATCAACATACTCTGGGTAGATGATGAAATAGAATCTTTGAAATCGCAGATCATTTTCCTCGAAAGCAAAGGCTACAAAGTTTCCGCCCTTACAAACGGCTATGACGCCCTGGAGTTCCTGAAAGAGAATATTGTAGATGTAGTACTGCTCGATGAATCCATGCCCGGCATCACCGGCCTGGAAACATTGGGCAAGATCAAGGAGATCAACCAGCAGATCCCCATTGTGATGATCACGAAGAACGAGGCAGAGAATGTGATGGACGATGCCATTGGCTCCCAGATCACGGATTACCTGATCAAACCCGTGAATCCCAACCAGGTACTGCTTTCCCTTAAAAAGATCATAGACAATAAAAGACTGGTGGCTGAAAAGACCACCACGGCCTATCAGCAGCAGTTCCGCACCTTGTTCATGGCCCTGAATGATAACCCGGACCATGCCGAGTGGGCAGAGATCTATAAAAAGCTGGTGTACTGGGAAATGGAAATGAGCAAGAGCGACAGCCCGGAAATGATGGAGATCCTGCATTCCCAGAAAGCCGAAGCCAACGCAGAATTTGCCAAGTTCATTGCCCGCAACTACAGCAGCTGGATGCAACCCAAAGCAAAGGACGCTCCTGTTATGAGCCATACTTTGTTTTCGCAGAAAGTGGTGCCCAACCTGGACCCAAATGTGCCTAACTTCTTCATTCTGATAGATAATCTGCGGTATGACCAGTGGAAAGTGATCCAGCCTATTTTCGCCGAATCCTTCCGCCTGGTAGAGGAAGAAACCATTTACAGCATTCTCCCTACTTCCACCCAATATAGCCGCAATGCTATATTTGCCGGGATGTTACCCATTGATATCGAAGCCAGATTCCCCCAGGAATGGCGGAATGATGATGAGGAAGGAGGAAAGAACCTGCATGAAGAGTATTTCCTGAAAGAGCAGCTGGCACGCCTGAAAATGGACCCGCGGTTCTCTTATACCAAAGTGACCAACCATGCGGACGGACAGCATATGGTGAACAATATCCATAACCTGCTGGATTTTCCGCTGAATGTGATCGTTTATAATTTTGTGGACATGCTCAGCCATGCCCGTACGGAAATGGAAGTGCTCAAAGAACTGGCCGCAGATGAAATTGCCTATCGCTCCATCACAGCCAGCTGGTTTGAACATTCCCCGCTGTACCAGGCTTTAAAGCGGATAGCGGATAAAAAAGTGAACCTTATTATTGCCACAGACCATGGCAGCGTAAGGGTGAAAAATCCCGTAAAAGTGATCGGGGATAAGCAGACCACCACCAATCTGCGTTATAAACATGGCCGCAACTTAAACTACGATCCAAAAGAGGTGCTGGCCTTCCGTGATCCTAAAGAAGCCGGGCTGCCGAGGCCAAATGTCAATTCTTCTTATATCTTTGCGCGCGAAGACGGGTATCTTTGCTATCCCAACAATTATAATTATTTCGTGAACTATTACCGCAATACATTCCAGCACGGCGGCATTTCTCTGGAAGAAATGATCGTTCCGGTAGCCCGGATGGTGAGTAAATAGCGGATAAAAAAAGGAGAAATCATGAACCTGAAAAGTACCCCCAACAATCTGGCGAAGCTGGAAAAGATATTTGAAGAGGCGAAGTATATACTGCGGTACGAGAAAGGCACCTTCAATTCCGGTTACTGTATACTGGAACATAAGAAAGTGGTGGTGGTCAATAAATTCCTGAACATGGAAGGTAAGATCAATACACTGATGGACATCCTGCCTTCTATTACCCTGGAAGAAGGTTTCCTGACACCGGAGTCGCAAAAGCTGTACCGGCAGATCAAGGATAACCGCGATGCAGTGGATGCGGAAGAAAACAGTGGAACAGCAGAAGCCACCTCCGCACCTGAAGAAGAAAATCCAACAGAAACACCAGAATAATTGCCTGCGTTTTGAAAGTTACATTCCTCGGAACGGGCACTTCACAAGGCGTACCAGTTATTGCCTGCCCCTGTAAAATATGTGCATCAAATGATCCGCGCGACAAACGGTTGCGCAGCAGCATCCTGATTGCCTCAGATGCAGGGAATATTGTGGTAGATACCACACCTGATTTCCGTTACCAGATGTTACGCGCAGAGGTAAAACACCTGGAAGCCGTATTGATCACACATTCTCATAAAGATCATATCGCCGGGATGGATGACATCCGGGCATTCAATTATTTTCAGCAACAACCCATTGATATCTATGCATCAGACTTTTCACAGAATGTGATCATTCGTGAATTCTCTTATGCTTTCGCTGATTTTAAATACCCCGGCATCCCGGAAATGAACCTTCGCACCATTATGGACGATCCGTTTGTGATCAATGGCCTGCAGTTCATTCCCATCAATGTGATGCACCATAAAATGCCGGTGCTGGGTTTCCGCTTCGGCGATTTTACTTATATCACGGATGCTAACTACATAGCACCGGAAGAAAAAGAAAAGATCAAAGGCTCAAAGGTGTTAGTGCTGAATGCGCTCCGCCGTGAGCAGCATATCTCCCATTTTACCCTGGATGAAGCGATTGCGCTGGGAAAAGAATTACAGATACCCCAGGTGTACTTCACGCATATCAGCCACCAGCTTGGCCTGCATGCAGAAGTAAATCCCACACTGCCGGAAGGGATGGCGCTGGCATACGATGGGCTGGAAGTGGATTTGTAAGGATGGAATAAAAATGCGACCTTCCCTTACGTAATAATCCATTGTTTGTGTTGAAAGAATTTTTCGCTTTTTCCCGCCGTGAGCGTACAGGAATTGCCTGTTTGTTAAGCCTGATAGTATTGCTCTGGTGTGTACCCATTGCCTGGTCTTATTTCCGTTCGGATATTGTTTTTACAGATACCACAGGGTTTCATGCTGCTGCATTGCAATTGCATGAAATGATGAAGGATACTGCAACTGAAACCAGCCGGTATAAGCACAGGAAACAGTTTGTGGCGTTTAAAAGAGATAGTTTCCCCCGGTTTCAAAAGAAGGTATTAGTGGTGGATATCAATAGGGCGGATTCCTTACTATGGGAGCAATTACCCGGTATCGGACCCGTGCTGGCCAGGAGGATCCTATACTTCAGGGAGCGGCTGGGAGGCTTTCATTCCATTGCCCAGGTGGGGGAAACCTATGGTTTGGCCGATTCTGTATTTAATAAAATTCAACCGTTGTTACGGCTGGGTGATGTTTCACTAAGAAAGATCGATCTCAATGAGACAGATGAAAAATCTTTGGCCGATCATCCATACATCAACACGAAACTGGCCCGTGTGATCATAAGGTATCGCAATAGCCACGGGCCTTTCAGCCAGGTGGAGGGCCTTAAAGGCATCGCTTTGGTGGATGACTCTATTTATCGTAAACTTGAAAAATACTTAGTGGTCAATTAAAACAAAATTCTGGTTATGAACTTTCAGCCAACGGAAATGCAACAACAGATTGCGCAAGTGATCCGCGATTTCGGTAAAACACATATGCAAGCCCATAATATCCTGGAATGGGATGAAACACAATTCTTTCCCGTAGAACTATTCAAAAAACTGGGTGAACTGGGCCTGATGGGCGTAATGGTACCAGAACAATACGGCGGCTCCGGGCTGGGGTATCTTGAATACGTTACAGTAGTAAGTGAAATATCACGCATCTGTGGCGCTATCGGATTAAGTGTGGCAGCGCATAATTCATTGTGCACAGGGCATATCCTCCAATTTGCAAACGAAGAACAAAAACAGAAATATCTCCCCAAGCTGGCTACCGCAGAATGGATCGGCGCATGGGGCCTCACAGAACCCAACACCGGCTCTGATGCTATGAACATGAAATGTGTGGCACGCAAAGAAGGAAATGAATGGGTGATCAATGGCACCAAATGCTGGATCACACATGGTAAGAGCGGGGATGTGGCTGTTGTGATCGCCCGTACAGGAGAGGTAAGAGATAGCCGCGGTATGAGTGCTTTTATCGTAGAAAGAGGCACACCTGGTTTTAGTGGCGGCAAGAAGGAAAATAAATTAGGGATGAGGGCTTCTGAAACCGCAGAGATGATCTTCGACAACTGCCGTATCCCTGCAGAGAACCTGTTGGGCAAAGAGGGAGAGGGTTTTATTCAATCCATGAAAGTATTGGACGGCGGGCGCATTTCTATCGCAGCATTATCCCTGGGCATTGCCAAAGGGGCTTATGATGCTGCATTAAAATATTCACAGGAACGTTACCAGTTTGATCAGCCGATCGCCAACTTCCAGGGTATCTCCTTCAAGTTAGCAGATATGCATACCCAGATCGCAGCGGCGGAACTGCTCACCCTGCAGGCTGCAGATATGAAGAACAATCATCTGCCTATGACCAAACAGGCAGCCATGGCAAAGTATTATGCTTCCGAAGTAGCGGTAAGCACAGCAAACGATGCCGTGCAGATCTTTGGGGGATATGGTTATACAAAGGATTTTCCGGTAGAGAAATATTACCGGGATGCGAAGTTGTGTACGATAGGAGAGGGAACTTCGGAGATACAGAAGATAGTGATAGCGCGGGAAGCGTTAAGGGAATAAAAAAAGGCCAGGTTTGAACCTGGCCTTTTTGTCTATTTTTTGTTGTAAACTTCAACCTCTGTTATATTAAGGTTGCCATCTGTTTTGATGGTGAATTCAAGCCTCACGTACCGTTTGGTTACCGTATTGAAATTTGCATCTTCCGTTAATACGGGTGCCGATGTTTTCTCATACAATGTTTCCCAGACAGCTTCATCATTTGATGCAAGTACCTTATAGCTTTGTATCAAAGCATTCCCTACAGTCCAGTAATGTTTCACCTGGTTAAAGGCCCTGGGCGTTTTTAGGTCTACTGTTACCCATACTTTTTTATCATCCGTCCGGTCCGCTGCAGCTGGTTGCCAGAAAGTGGTCAGGCTGCCATCTACCAATGTGGTAGCGGAAGATGAACTTTGTTTCACCGGTTTGGCCAGTGCCATATTCAATGGTCTGGATACATAAGCGGTGTAGAAAGTATCCAGGCTAAGGGGAGATGGTTTGTAAAGAGAACGGAAAGTTACAGAAGAACCTTCCTGCACATCTTCAAGTAATATTAAGCTTTCATTGGCGGCAATATAGGTACGCTTCTCAATGCCCGCAATGTTCACATAATTGATTTCAGTACTGAAAGAAGCGGTATCGCCGGCCAGCCAGGTTAATGTTACGTCATCACCTGCAATGGCAACGGTGCCAATGGGGCGTGAGAGGATCACGGACTCGTATACGGTGTTGTATACAGTACCCTGCACATCTACCCGGATAGACCTGTTTTTATCAGCATCCATTGTGTAGATGTTGAATGTGTAGGTGTTCTCCTGCATATTGGTGAGTAACACGCTTACGGTGTCCTTTGGATTTTTTTGTGTGATCGGAAAAACAAGGGAATCTGCTTTATTATTCCAGTAAACTACCGCTTGAGTGGTTTTAGGATCAGTGCCGCGTAACCATGTTATTTTGATCCTGCCTCTGCCCGGATGTACATTTATTGAATCCGCTCTTCCCACATAAGTGATGCCACCTGGCACAACATAGTCCTTGAAGGAGGCATCCATTTTACTGCAGGATATGAACAGTACCGCCAACAATGCAGGTAGTAGCAGGCTGGATACAGAATATTTTTGCATCGGATTTGAATTAATAAGTTGAAAAAATGTCTTTACTTTTTAGCACCCCAGAACACCAGCTCTGAAATATAAATATATTGGAACAGGCCCCATGTTTCAGTTGTTTTGAAACGGAGATACCTTACAGATGGTGTACCAGGAGGGAACTCAAAATCTTCCCCGTTGGTTACGGCAAAAGCTTCGTCTTCTGAAGTATTGGTACCTAATGGTGATCCGGAAGGTTTAACCGATTGGAAAGCGGCTAATAATGTCCAGCTGGCATCAAAGTCGCCATTTGTATTCGGATTATTACTTCCCCATATCTCAAACTTCTTTGGATCTCCCCCGCGGTAAAAACCACTTGTACCGCCACGATGATAAAGTTTGAACCGGCTCAGGTTACATTCTGCACCAATATCGAAAGTGAACCATTGTGGCATTTTAGGTTCATTGGGCCTTGTATGGAAGCAGTCGTTTGTATTGCCGGCACCCCAAACATTGTTGAACAAAAAGCTGATGTTACGCGGACTCAGATTGGAGAAAACGTGCCCTATGTTAACGTCTGTAGGCAGTGATACTTCTTTAAAACCAAGGCGGTCCAGTTTTGTTTCAAAAATGGGTTTGAGCGTGTGAATCAAAGTATCAGACTTATTATTCCAACGGTCCCGTACGTATGTGGCAAATTTAATGGGAATTGTATCAAACCCACGTGCGGAGAATGCGCCCTTGGGAGATGCCGTATAATAAGTAGTTACGTCCGTCCAATCACCTTTACCTGTTGTATCCCTCATCAATACAATGGCAAGAGAAGCTTCTGATTGATTTTGAAAAGTAACTGAGGCGCCGCCGAATGTTTCCTTCAGCGTGAGAGTGGTAAATACAGAGTGTACAGGAGGTGTTAAAGGAGTAACGGTAACGCTTACGGGAGCGGACTCTTTTTTATTCCGGCCTACAGAATAGATCTTCACCTCGTGTGGTTGCGTATCGCCAAAGCCTTCTATTATCAGTGTATCCTTGAAAATAGAGGTTTCACTTTCCCTGAATACGCCTGGCTGTATATCATACACTGCCTTTACAAAAAGCAGATTTTTGTCTGAAGGGATCTTGTAATGAAGTTTAGCGCCACCAGGAGTTTGAACAACGGTTATATTTGTTACCGGTGCCGGAGCTGGCGCACTGTCGTCCATATATATAAGCTGACCCTTTTCCTTGCAGGAAGACCAGAGGAAAAGCCCCAGCAGTAATATAAGAATGTGATGCCTTTTCATATTGAATATTTTTATGTGAAGCATGAATGATCAATTGTGTTTTGCTAAATAGCTGTTACCAACCCGGAGATTGTAACAGGTTCCTGTTCACGGTGAGATTGTTTTCCCTTATCGGCCAGAAATAATCCTTCAGGCTGAAAGTTTGTGTATAAATGGGGCGTACCCGGTAGTATGCTTCCGGAGTTGCCTGATCCAGGTCCCATCCCGTAACAGGTGCATTGAGCACACTCATTGCTTCTTTCCAACGGCGGAGATCATAGAAACGATGACCTTCAAAAGCCAGTTCTATCAGGCGCTCCTGGTGAATGATCTTGCGCAGGCCATCTTTGGTTTGGAATGCTGCAGGGTTTTTGGCATAAGTGGTCCATGCAGTTTCTACAGAAGGAATAGCAGCTCTCGCTCTTACAAGATTGATCCAGCTAAGTGCTTCGGGCGTAGGACCGTCCTTTTCATTCAATGCCTCCGCATACATCAGATAAAGATCTGCCAGCCTCATCTGAGGCCATGGATAATCCCTGATGGTAAGTGTAGAGTTGGCACCCACTATGTTCTGGTAGTTCACTAGTTTTTTTACCCAGTAACCGGTGGTAGAGTAAGAAAAGTTTACCTGCTGGGAAGAGGCTTGTCCTTTTTTTGCTTTGAGGGTAATGCTTTTTGTATCATCTGTCTGGCCATAACCATACCATTTACCGCCATCAAAAGCAATATTGGCATAAAAGCGGTTTTCCCGGTCAAAATGCAATGATGCAGTAGTGTAACCTTCTTCAATATTAAACCGCTCTGCGTTGAGAGCAGTGCGCAATCCATAACGGCCACTGTAATCCCATGTTCTGTCCTCACTGATGGGCACACCGTTCTTTGTATAGAACAACTCTGCCATTTTCAGTGGTGGTGCCATTTGCCCGCGGGGAGCAGTATTGCCGGCCTGTGCAGGATCAATTCCACGTGGAATATTGAGGATCTGCAGCGGGTTACTCATACTATTTGTGTTGGCCCAGATGATCTCGGAATTCCATTTTTCCGTTACAGCATTGCGAAGGCTCAGTTGTATAATCGTTTCAGGGGCGAGTGGTGTTTGCAAAGCGCCAGGTACAAAAGTGTAGAGTTTTAAACCTACTTCGTTGCAAAGGTCAACAGCCTCTTTGCAAGCCTCTGCCGCTTTAACCCATTTGGTATCATCTTTCGTTGTGTTAAACAATCTGATGCCCCGGTTATCTACATAAGAAGAATAATCCGCGTTACCATTGAACAATGGGCTGGCAGCTGTAACCAGTATTTTTGCTTTTATGGCAAGGCAGATAGGTTTTGTGATACGACCTAACTCGTCTGTTTCATTAAGGATTGTTACAGGCAGATCGTCTTTTGCCTCATCCATCAGTTTAACGATATACTCAAAGCAGGAATCCACCGGATCACGATAAACCCTTACAGCTTCATTACTCGCTTCAAGTGGCAAATTTTCCTTGATCAAAGGAATAGGGCCATAATGGCGTAATAGGTAAAAATGATAGTACGCTTTCAGGAATTTCACCTCTGCTATCCAACGTCTTCTGTCATCACTATTGATGTCAGGTACTTTATTGATGTTTTCCAGGAAGATGTTGCAGTCCCTCAGGCCAATGAAAAGTTTTTTGCCTTGCTGTGTACCATCCCAGTAATTAGCATAAGGGTCTACCACGTTCTGGAAACCGCGTGCTATATGATAAGGCGGAGGCTGCAGGGCACTTGCCACAAACGGATAGATAAGAGAAAGCTCATCGCCGCTGGTAAGCCCGGGATTGGCAGAAGGGTTCCCGTCTGCCGGTAAATAGGAGTAGCAGGTAAAAAGATACTTTTCTGCCTCCTTGCGCATGGTGAACGCATTCTCAATGGTGGCTACATAATCAGGCACCACATCCAGGTATTTCTTGCAGGAGTTCAGCAATGGCAATACTAATATTGCCCCCACTATGATCCTCCATGTATATTTGATTTTCATTTCTTGCTGATTTTAATGGCTTAATTGAATGTGATATTCAGACCAACGTTAACAACCCTTTGCAGGGGATATCCAAGACCTCTACCTCCCTGTTCCACATCCCATAATTTGAAGCTGGAAAGCACGAACAGATTGGTGGCATTGAGATAGAGGCGCAGCGTACTGGTGCGCAGTCTTCTCTGGAAGCTTTTAGGTACATTGTATCCAAGCTCCGCTTGTTTGAGCCGCAGGAAACTACCATCACGCATAAACCATGTACTTCTTTGTGTATTGTTATCCATCTGCGTGGTGCTCAGCCTTGGCCACAGCGCATAGATATTACGGTTATCTTCAGACCAGTGATCATCTGCATAAGCTTTCAGCAATTGTGATTCATTCACAAAAGGGGCAGTTGCTGCCGGATCTATCCAGAAAGATTCCCGGGCAGTACCCTGGAAGAATACAGAAAAGTCGAAGGCTTTATATCCCATTGAGAAGCCTATTCCGTAAGTGATCTCCGGAGTAGTAGGATAACCGATAGGTACCCTGTCTGCCGTGGTGATCTCTCCATCCCTGTTCACATCTGTGTATTTGATATCGCCACCACCATAGGGGCCGAAGTTTTGCCGGGGTGAGTTCCTTGCTTCTTCATCATCTACAAAAAGCCTTTCAGCAATGTATCCCCATTGTTGGGAAACGGGATAATCAACACGGGAACGGTATTTTTCATTAGCCAGATAGCTGGGCTCTTCATATACTTTAAAGCGGCCGGTAGCATAGGTGAAGTTACCCATTACTTCCAGCCAGGTGTCGTTGGAAAAGTTGGCGGAATAATTCAGAGACAGGTCCACACCACGGCTGTATGCTTCACCCACATTGGCTCTGGAGGTATCTGAAAGCCCCATGGTGGAAGGGTTATTGGCACGGTCCATCAGGATGTCCTTACGCTGTGTAGTATAATACTCTCCTGTAAAGGTGAACTTGTTGAAAAGACCAAGCTCCAGGGCAATATTGCTTTGGTAGGACTTTTCCCAGGTAATATCCAGGTTGGAATAACGGCTGATTGAATAACCGGGACGGCTGTATCCGTTATCTCTTCCAAAGGTGGCCCCTTTTGCAGGGTCAGAAGGATTGGTACTGGATAAATAGAAGAAACGGTCTTCCTGATTACCGATCGCATCATTACCCACCATACCATAAGTACCTCTCAGTTTTAAATTGGTAACTGACTGGGCGAAGGGCTTGAAGAAATCTTCATTTGAAATGGTCCAGGCTACCCCTGCGGACGGGAAGAAACCAAAACGTTGTTTTTCATAAAAACGTTCGGAGCCGTTATAACCAAAGTTGAATTCTGCAAAATACTTGGATGCATAATTATAAGTTAACCTGCCCGATACACCAGAGTTCCGGTAAGGTAAAGATAATTGCAGCGCATTATTTGATATTGTGGGGGGAGGAGTAATTGTACTTCTCAGGATGCCAATGAGCATGGCATTGAGGCTATGGTCGCCGATTGCTTTACCATAAGTCAGTGCAGATTCCCAATAGAAAACAGAATTCAAACGCTGGCCGCCAGCGCCACCACCACTATATACCTGCAGGTATTCAGTTCCCTGATCAGGGTTTAATGGAACAATGGTAAACGTGTTGCTTTGTTTATCATAACCGGTTGAAGTATAAAAGAACGGATTATAAGCGCGGCTAACAGCAAAGTTGGAAGTACGGTTTACGTTCAGCATTGTGCGGAAGTTCAAACCCGGTACCAGGAAATCAAAGTTTTGTTTGAGCTCTGTTTGTGCGGACATAAAAGAGCGCGACTCATCTTTGTATCCCATTACCATCAGGGCGTATGGATTAACGTAACTTCCTAAAGCGCCCGCGTTTCCAAACATGATATGTTTCACATACCAATGGTCTGCATCTTTTTCAAAGTAAGCAGGGAACATAACCGGATTGGCGTGCATGGCCTGGTTATACATAAATTCTCCGCCGGATGTAGCGCCGCTGCCAAGAGGACCTTTGTAATCATCATAGTTACCTGCTGCCCTCACCGTTAGTGTAGTGGTTTTTGTAAGATCAACATCTACGTTGGCGCGGAAAGTATACCTGCCTATTTTAACGTTGTTATTGAAGTTGTTCCGCTTGTCTACTTTCAGCATTCCATTATCCTGTGTATACGAGCCGGAAATAAAATAGCGGGCCACAGTACCACCACCGCTTACGTTCAGATTGGCACGCTGACTGGTGGAATACTTTTTAAACAACATCTCATCCCAGTCATTGGCCGGATATACATAAGGATTTCCACCCTTGGCAGTACCTTCTATCTTATCCTCAGAGTAGGGGATAGGCTCCAGCCTGTTGCGTGTAAGCGTTGCTTCATTAGCAAGCTTCATATAGGTAACAGGATCTGCAAGTTCTATTCGCTTGGTAGGGGCGGTGAAGGAATTTTCTACCCTTAAGGTTACTTTCGCCGGGCCCTGCTTACCTCTTTTAGTAGTAACAAGGATCACACCGTTGGCACCTCTTGCGCCATATAACGCAGTGGAAGTAGCATCCTTCATAATAGAGAAGCTTTCAATATCATCCGGGCGCAAACGGGCCAGGTCATCTGTTGTGAGTTCTACCCCATCTATCAGGATCAGCGGATCCTGTTTGTATCCGAAAGTGGTAACGCCACGAACAAAGAAGTTCGCATTGTCCTGCCCCGGTTCACCACTTCGCTGAAATGCAATCAAACCTGCAGCGCGTCCTGCAAGTGCTGTGGTAAGGTTACTCGAAGGAACTTTGAGGTCTTCCACATTAATGGAGGTTACGGAACCAACCACTTCTTTTTTCTTTTGTGTACCGTAAGCCACTACCACAGTTTCATTGAGGTTGTTAGTAGATGGTTGCATCACGATGTTGATCGTACTGCGTCCATTGGTAGGAATTTCCTGTTCCTGGAAACCTATCATACGCACGATGATCACAGCATCATCCGGAACCACAAGGATATACCGGCCATTAATGTCTGTGGTGGTACCAACAGAAGTTTTGTTCTTTACCATCAGGGTAACACCGGGGAGTGCTGTGCCGCTACTGTCAGTTACAAGCCCTTTGATCTCGTGATCAGCAAGCGGTCTGGGAGATTCCGCTGCCGCATATTGCACCCGCAGGAGCAAGAGGAACAGGGAACTCAGGAGGAGTAGATTTTTTAACATGGAATTGGAATTTTTTGTGGATTTGATAAAAGCGCACAGCCTTCAGGGGCAGTGCTTAAAAGAGCGGATCAGATAATAAATACCGCAGGTAATACCAGCGGGGCTTCCGCGCGGGTGCCGCATCATCTTTCTCCCTTTCATAGCTGTGGTAGCGCTATTCATAGACGTTGGAATTTTTGGTTCACTAAATAGACAAGATGATTTTCCTATGCTGCAAACGTTTGCAGAATGTAGTTCTGAAATCGCACAGAACTCTTTAAATGATTACTGTAGATCGTTATCTCGCACAAGGATTGTCAATATGTCAATTCTGGTTAGTGGAATTACTCATCTGCTGTTCTGATTTTCCTGGTATAGGCAGACTTTCGAAAACGGTTGATAAATACTTCTTGTTAGTTTGGTTGAATAATAACTATCAATATTGCAAACGATTGCATCTAATGTGTCGTGACCTTAAAAATAGGAGGGAAGTTATGAAAAATATAATACCAAATTATCATTATATGGTATAATATTAAACCATAACGATATTATTTTTACTAT
Organism: Chitinophaga niabensis; assembly: GCF_039545795.1. Lineage (NCBI taxonomy): Bacteria > Pseudomonadati > Bacteroidota > Chitinophagia > Chitinophagales > Chitinophagaceae > Chitinophaga > Chitinophaga niabensis. The sequence goes on from NZ_CP154260.1 coordinate 6,830,030, forward strand.
AACGATGTAAATTTATCTAGCAGCCAAGAGAAAGTGATCTTAGTGAGCCCATTAATCTAAAGCAAACGATTGCATTTTCCTAATAGATTGATTCTATTTGGCTTACGATTATATTTATATGTTTATTCTATAATACTTTCTATCTTGTGCAGATATTATCTCCAACTATATGACCACTTTTGAAGAACAACTCAACAACCTTTTTCCGGCAGATTCCGCCATCCCCGAGGAATTCAGGCTGCCGGCAGAGGTCCATCAACGGGAGTATCTCTCCGATGGCGTTATGAAAACATGGACTGGCGAGGTGCACACTGTACTATCCCCCATTTGTATTAAAACCGAAAAAGGCCTCGAACGAAAGGTGATCGGTTCCTATCCATTATGCGGCGAAGAAGAAGCAAAGGCTTCTTTGGATGCAGCCATTTTCGCTTATCGGGACGGGCGTGGGGAATGGCCCACCATGTCTGTATCCGAAAGGATTGCCTGCGTGGAAAAATTCACCGGAAAGATGATCGCTAAAAAGCAGGAAGTAGTGCAGCTGATCATGTGGGAGATCGGTAAATCCCTGGCGGATTCTATTAAGGAGTTCGACAGAACGGTAGAGTATATTAACGCTACCATCGATGCATTGAAAGATCTGGACCGTAAATCTTCCCGTTTCCAGATAGAACAGGGGATCATTGGCCAGGTACGTCGTTCCCCTCTTGGTGTTGTACTCTGTATGGGGCCATTCAACTATCCGCTGAATGAAACTTTCACTACCCTGATCCCTGCATTGATCATGGGAAATACCTTACTGTTCAAACCTCCCAAGCATGGCACTTTAGTACATTACCCGCTGCTGGAAGCTTTCAGGGATTGTTTCCCCAAAGGTGTGGTGAACACCATCTATGGTCGCGGCAATGTGATCATTGCGCCATTAATGGAATCCGGCAAGATCAATGTATTAACGCTGATAGGTTCCAGTAAAGTAGCCAACCAGTTGAAAAAGATGCATCCTAAGGTAAACCGCCTCCGCGCAATCCTTGGTTTGGATGCAAAGAACGCAGCCATTATTACGGAAAAGGCAGATATCGATCTGGCAGTAAAGGAATGTGTGCTGGGTTCTTTATCTTTTAACGGGCAACGCTGTACCGCTATCAAAATGATCTATGTGCATAAGAACGTAGCGGATGCTTTCCTGGAAAAACTAACGGCGGCCATCGGAAAATTGAAATTTGGAATGCCCTGGGAGAAAGATGTATTTCTGACGCCCCTGCCAGAACCTCATAAACCGGGCTATTTACAGAGTTGTGTGGCGGATGCGGTAACACATGGAGCCAGGGTAATGAATACTAATGGCGGGGCTGCAAATGCTTCTTTTGTGTATCCTGCAGTAGTATATCCTGTGAACGAGAAGATGAAATTATACCGGGAGGAACAATTCGGGCCGGTGATCCCTGTGATCCCCTTTGAGAATATTGAAACGCCGATCGATTATTTAATTGAATCTGATCACGGGCAACAAGTGAGTATTTTCACAAATGATGCTACAGAACTTTCTATTCTGATAGATCCTTTGATCAATCAGGTGAGCCGTGTAAACATCAATTGCCAGTGTCAGCGCGGGCCTGATATCTTCCCCTTCACCGGAAGAAAAGATTCTGCAGAAGCCACACTTTCTGTTTCTGACGCTTTAAGAGCATTTTCCATTCGCTCAATGGTGGCCACAAAGCAAACAGAAGAGAACAAAGCACTCATAAATGAGATCGTCAGCGGGCAATCTTCAAATTTTCTTTCTACAAAGTATATTTTTTAATAAACTGTAAAGACGCTGTCCTGTTAAGATTTAGCAGGACAGCGTCTCTCTTTTTATACAATTCTTCATTTTTACACATTAGTGTGATGGAAAATTGCAAACAGAAAGTTAAATTTGGGTTAATTACTTTCCTTACCAATTTATCAACCTAAAACAAACAGTAAGATCGAGAAAATTTCTACTCCATGTAAAGCCGCCTCATTCGGGGCGGTTTTCTTTTGGAGTTGCAAAGAAATTAAAGGAGAACGACTTCAGTTTTGCCGGTGGGATACCGTACATCTTCTTAAATGCCGTTGAAAAATGATTCGGCGAACTATAGCCTAAGTGATCTGCTACCTCATTCACATTCATCTTTCCTTCTGCCAGTATCTGGCGGGCTGTTTTCATCCTCATTTCCTGCACATAACCAAAAACAGTGTGTCCAAACAATTGTTTGAACCCTTTTTTCAATTTAAACTCATTCAATCCAAACCTTCTGCAAAGCAGGCCCAGGCTTAGCGATGGTTCAAGATAATGTTCCCGCAGGAAAGATTTGACCTGCTGTAAACGCTTAACGTCTGTTGCGGAAATACTTCTCGTGGCCGGAATGGTCTTCACATGAAAGTGCAGTAATGCCTGAAGTGGATCCCACAGGTCTGCATACTGATCGTCTATTACATCAGTTAAAGTGGTTTGTTCTTTTACCAGGAATGAAACGTGGTCTGAAAAGAACGCATGGTTTGCGATGGCCTGGTGCGCATCGGCTTGCATTTTTGGGGTCATAACTCTAAATCCGTTTTACGTATATGTTTATCCGTTTATCGTACTATCCACCGGGGTTGAGTGGAATAACTTTGATGCAACAAAAATAATCATAAACATGTTGCGGAAAATACTGAAATGGATAACTGGCGGGATTGGTGTATTGGTGGCGTTGATCCTTATATTTTATTTCTTAATGTATATGGTGGTAAGTAACAAGAGGGACAAAACATACAACGTAGAAGTACGGATGTTTGATATTCCTTCGGATTCAGCCGCCATAGCGGAAGGAGCGCATATATACGCTACAAAAGGTTGTGCAGACTGCCATGGAGAGGATCTCTCCGGAAAAACTTTCCTCGAAGACGGGATGGTTGGTACCATCAGAGCGGCAAACCTTACCTCCGGAAAAGGAGGCAGACCAGCAAATTATACTGACCGTGACTGGATCCTGGCACTGCGCCATGGATTAAAAACAAACGGTAAACCCCTTATAATAATGCCTTCATATGATTATTGTAAACTGGCGGACCATGATCTGGCGCGCCTTATTGCTTATTGCAAATCTGTGCCTGCAGTGGATGCTGAACCGGCGCTCGTTAAGCTTGGCCCGTTGGGCACTGTATTATCGGGTTTGGATAAACTTCCGCTGATACCAGCGGAACAGATAGACCATAAAGCGCAGTATCCTCAAAAGATAGAAAAATCTGTATCTGTTGAATATGGAAAATATCTTACCCTGTCCTGCGTCGGTTGTCATAAACCCAACCTGAAAGGAGGAGATAACGTTATTCCCGGCGGTACGCCAGTGCGCGATATCACGGCGAGTGGCAATATTGGTAAATGGACGCTTGATCAGTTTATCAAGGTATTGCGCACAGGCGATACGCCGGATGGCCGCAAGCTGAATAATGCAGATATGCCCTGGCAAATGACGAAGAACTATACGGACGACGAATTACAGGCCCTTTACCTATATCTCAAAACACTGTAAGATGTCTCTGCCCCGTACGATCAGCAACCCGATCATTGGCGACAAGGTCACTTTCCTGGAAACCACGGAAGAAACGGGTGGATCTCATGTTACTGTGATGGTGGAACTTGCGCCGGGTGGAAAGAATGGTCTGCATTTTCATACTACTTATAAGGAGAAGTTTGAAGTGATGGAAGGTGAGCTGGGGTTGCGGATCGGAAAAGGATTTCTTTTCCTTTCTAGGGGTGGCATAGCAGAAGTGCCGTTATATGAACGTCACCTGTTCTTCAATCCAAGCGGCAAGCGCCCTGTTACTTTCAAAGTAACGATTACGCCAGCCAGGCAATTTGAAGCCTGCCTGCGCGTTGCTTATGGACTGGCAACAGATGGGAAAGTACGCAAGGGCGGTATTCCGCTTAAGCTAACTCATCTGGCCATACTGATGGAAATGGGAGAAACCTATCTGACTTTTCTGCCTTATTGGTTGCAGGTCAGATTGTTTCGTTACCTTGGGAGGATTGCAAGAAGAAGAGGTGTTTTAAAAGAGCTGGAACCGTATTATAAATCGTAGAGACGCAAATGGATGCGCCGCTATTTAAATGTGATCTTACAATGTTATTTCTTTTCGTTGCCTTTATCAGAAATGCCGCAAATTTTATTTTTTGCTTTTTTCACGATATCATCCGCTTTCTCAATCCAGGAAGTCTTCGTCAGCTTTGGGTTTAGGTGCGGAGGCTCCAAAGCCTGCAAACCAAACATCCACATTACCGGCAATAGCTGCAGGTAACTTACTTTTCACGAAATCTTTAACGGTATCAATGGCTTGAATGGCTTGTTCTTCAGTAAGGCCTGCTCTGTCTTTGAGGTTCTGTATAAGCTCTTGCATGGGTAAAAAATGATGGTTGTTAAAGAAAAGATACTGCCGTAACAAGGTACGAAAAACAATGTATCTCTTCTCCAACAACCATCAAAGATTATAATAAGTTTACGCTACTTTCAGTGTCACCAGTGTGCTCTTCTCCAGTTTTTCTTCGGCGTAGGCACGTGTGAGTTCAAAAGATTTTTCATCTGTAGATGGCAGGTGGAACATGGCATCTGCCAGCAACACTTCACAGATTGAGCGAAGTCCGCGGGCTCCCAGCTTATATTCCAGGGCTTTGTCTACAATATATTCAACAGCATCATCTGCAATTGTCAGATCTATTCCTTCTACCTGGAAGAGTTTCTTGTATTGCTTCACCAGGGCATTACGCGGTTTGGTGAGGATATCTTTCAGCGCGTCTTTATCCAGTGTATTCAGATAAGTAACAACCGGTAAACGGCCCAACAGTTCAGGGATCAATCCAAATTGCTTCAGGTCCTGTGAGTTTACGTAGCGGAGGATGTGTTTGCGTGCATCTTCTTCCTTGTCTTTATTCACAGTGAAACCGATGGAGTGTGTCTGGATCCTGCGGCTGATAATACGGTCTACACCATCAAATGCACCTCCGCATATGAAGAGGATATTTTGTGTGTTAACCTTGATGAGCTTTTGTTCCGGGTGTTTACGGCCGCCCTGTGGTGGAACCAGTACTTCTGTACCTTCCAGCAGTTTCAGCAAACCTTGCTGTACACCTTCGCCGCTTACATCACGGGTGATGGAAGGGTTATCACTTTTACGGGCGATCTTGTCTATTTCATCGATATAAACGATTCCTCTTTCAGCTGCTTCCACATCATAGTTACAAACCTGCAGGAGGCGGGTAAGGATGCTTTCCACGTCTTCTCCCACATAACCAGCTTCCGTGAAAACGGTGGCGTCTACAATGGTGAAAGGAACGTTCAGCAGTTTAGCGATGGATTTTGCCAGGAGGGTTTTACCGGTACCGGTTTCTCCCACCATGATCAGGTTGCTCTTTTCAATTTCCACATCATCTTCCAGTACCTGTTGATTCAGTCTTTTGTAGTGGTTATAAACGGCCACTGCGAGTATCCTTTTGGCATCGTCCTGCCCGATCACATATTCATCCAGGAACTTCTTGATCTCTACCGGTTTGGACACTTTTGGAACAAACAGGGAGGAGCTGGATTTTTTGGTGTCGCCGGAAGGCGCAAATTCCTGCTCAATGATCTCCTGCGCATTGGCCACACAATTTTCACAAATGTGTCCCTCAGCACCAGCTATCAGTATCCTTACTTCGTCTTTATTACGATTGCAGAACGAACAGCGTATTTTGGATTCTTTCATTTAATATTTTTTAATATAACATTCAGCTTCCCACCAAGGGGGATACAAAATTACACTTTTTCGCGGTTAACAGGCTGCCGGACGGGTTGAAATTAACATACCTTTTGGAAGCCGCAGGGCAGGGCTAAAATGAAAACGTCCCGCCGGGGCGGGACGTTTCAGGATTATTGAGGATTATTTTCCGCTGCTTTTTTCCTTGGATTCTTTTCGAGTACGTCATCAATAATGCCGTATTCTTTAGCTTCATCAGCTGTCATCCAATAGTCACGATCGGAGTCTTTTTCCACTTTTTTGATGGGTTGACCGCAGTGACCGGCAATGATTTCGTTCAGCTCTTTCTTCAGCTTTACGAATTCGCGGGCTGTGATCTCGATATCAGAAGTTTGACCTTCTGCACCGCCATGTGGCTGGTGGATCATTACGCGTGCATGTTTCAGCGCGGTACGTTTTCCTTTAGAACCGGCTACGAGCAATACTGCACCGAAAGAAGCCGCCATACCTGTACAGATAGTAGCGATATCCGGAGAGATGATCTGCATTGTATCGTAGATACCGAGGCCAGCGTATACGCTACCACCGGGGCTGTTAATGTACATTTGAATGTCGCGGTTGCGATCAGCTGATTCCAGGAATAATAACTGGGCAGTGATAACATTCGCCACATAATCATTTACGGGATCGCCTAAAAAGATGATCCGGTCAGCCATGAGACGGGAAAATACGTCCATCTGCGTAACATTCAGCTGACGCTCCTCAATGATATAAGGGGTCAGAGAGTTGATCTGGTGACTTTTAGCGTAACTATCTACCACCAGGCTACTGATACCGCGGTGCTGGATGGCATATTTCCTGAATTCGTTGTTAATGTTCATGATGGTGATGTTTATGAGGTAATTTTACAAATTCGTCAGCGGTTATTTCCTCTTCTTTCACGTTCACCTTTGTTTCTGCCCAATCAAACAGCTTTTGAGTGATCATTTCGCGGTATGTTTGATCAACATATTTTTCGTCCTGCAGCAGGCGGTCCAGGTAGCTATCCAGCCATTCTGCCTGTTCGCCGCCAATACCATAGTAACCCATGATCTTGGTACGTGCATTTTCTTTCAGTTCTTCGAAAGAAACTTCCAGGGAATTATCACGGATCAGTTTATCGCTGATCAGTGTCCAGCGGAGCTGATGGTCGAAATTAGGGTATTCGTGCTCGGCTTCCTCTGCTGTTTTAGGCTTTTCACCACCTTTTTGCAGCCAGCGTTTGAGGAATTCTTTAGGAAGCTCGATGGGAGTTTCGTGCACCAAAGTTTCAAACAGTTCGTTGTGGAGGTGATTGGTAGCTTCCTGTTTCCAGTATTTACCGATCTCTTCCTTCAGTTTGTCTTTGAATGCTTCTACTGTTGTAATGTCCTGGCCGGGATAAACTTCCTTGAAGAATTCTTCATTCAGTTCTCTTTTTTCGATCAGTCCTACTTTGGTAATGGTTAACTGGAAGTATTTCTTAGCGGCATCTTTTTCATTTGCCAGTCCAAGGTCTTTTTGAATAAACTCTATGCGTTCTTTATCGAAAGCTTTACCCAGCTGGATATTGAGGGTATCGCCAGCTTTTTTGCCCTGGAGTTTATCCTGTACATCTTTGGAGAAGTATTTCACCAGCAGGGAGTTCTCTTTCTTTTCAGCACCTTCAGCTACATTGCCTTTGGCATCGCTTTCCAGGAATTCCAGGGTGAGCACGTTATCTTCAGAAGTGATGGTTTCAGGTTCAGACATTTTGCCACCTTTCAGCTGAAGGCGTTCCAGTTCCTGTGCTACTATTTCATCCGTAACCTTTACATTATAACGGGTGAGAGTGGTTTTATCAAGAAGGGGGGTAGCATCGAAAGAAGGTTTCAGACCAATTTCGAAGTTGAAGTCGTATGCCTCAGGTTGAGCGTAGTTGAAGTTTTTGGCTTCTTCATCCAAAGACAAAGGCTGAGCAAAGATCTCCAGTTTCTCTGTTTGGAGGTAACCCATCAGTTCCTTTTCAACGGTTTTCAGTACTTCGTCCTGGAACAGGGCCTGACCGCTCATTTTTTTGATCATGCCCGCAGGAACCTGACCTTTACGGAAACCCGGAATATTAGCTGTTTTAGAAAAGTGCTTTACGGCTTTCTCGAAATTGGGAAGGTAGTCTTCCTGGCTCACTTTCACAGTGATCTTATCATTTAATAAACCAATGTTCTCTCTGGTTACGGTTGCCATTTGTTTTTTGTTAATATATTAAAACACAGAATATAAAAGCTATTTCAGGGCATAGCAGCATGTCTAACGAAGATTGTGCCATGCGCCTGTAGAGAGGGAGTCCCTGCCTTTTTAGCAGTTAGGATGAAGCGTTGGCAGTCAATCTTCACTTTGAGCTGTCAACGCTCCGGGTAATTTCAGTGCGGGTGATAGGACTCGAACCTACATACCGTGAGGCACCAGATCCTAAGTCTGGCGTGTCTACCAATTTCACCACACCCGCAAATTCAAAAAGCCTTTATTTTAAAGGACTGCAAAGGTATCGTTTTTTGGGAATTATAAAAATATTTGGACCTAAGATGGCCTTAAACCTCCTACCCTAGCTTAATCCTTGCTTCATCCTTGCTTCATCTTGCTTTCCAGAGCGGGTTTAAGCTACTTTGAAGCAAGGATGAAGCAAGGATTGGCAGCAGAATGTCAGTAGTTGTCCCCTGTTCCAATACTGCTGCTGATTTCGTAATTTTGATCTTAGCATGGAAACTGTGACCGTTCAAAAATATGATCTCAACGAAGAGCAGGAAAAAAAAGAGATCGTCCGGCATTACCGGGCCCTGTTACGAGCCCTCAAACCCCGTTTGAAGAAAGGGGACCGTGAACTTGTACGTACCGCTTTTGAAATGGCGGCGGATGCCCATAAAGATATGCGCCGTAAATCAGGCGAACCCTACATTCTGCATCCCCTGGCTGTTGCACAGATCACTGTGGAAGAAATAGGCCTGGGAGTACGTTCTGCCATCTGCGCCTTATTGCACGATACGGTAGAAGATACAGAAGTGACGCTGGAAGACGTGGAAAGGGAGTTTGGAACCGAAATAGCCCATATCGTTAACGGCCTCACCAAAATATCTACTGTTATTGATTCCAATACCAGTACCACACAGGCTGAGAACTTCAAAAAGATATTACTGACCCTGGCAGACGACCCCAGGGTGATCCTCATTAAACTGGCAGACCGGCTGCATAACATGCGCACGCTGGATAGCATGAGCCGGGAAAAACAACTGAAGATAGCCTCCGAAACTGTATTCGTATATGCTCCCCTGGCACATCGCCTGGGCCTGTATATTATTAAGAGTGAGCTGGAAGACCTGGCCATGAAGTATACAGAGCAGGATAAATACCGGGAAATTGCCCGCCGCCTCAAGGAAACCAAGCGGGAGAGGACTCGTTATATTAACGAGTTCATCAAACCAATTAAAGAGGTATTACAGGAAGAAGGTTTCGATTTCGAAATATACGGACGCCCTAAAAGCATCCATTCCATCTGGAATAAGATCAAAACCAAGGGCGTTCAGTTTGAAGAGGTGTACGACCTCTTTGCCATTCGTATTATCCTGGATTCCGCCGTGGAAAAGGAAAAGGCCGATTGCTGGAAAGTGTACTCCATCATTACGGACTTCTACCACCCCAGCCCTGAACGTACCAGGGACTGGCTCAGCAACCCCAAAAGCAATGGGTATGAGGCACTGCACGTAACCGTGATGGGACCCAATGGTAAATGGGTGGAAGTGCAGATCAGGAGCAAGCGGATGAACGACTATGCAGAAAAAGGGGTAGCTGCTCACTGGCGTTATAAGGAAGGTAACCAAACTGTGCAGGAATCCAAATTTGAGCAGTGGTTCACCCAGATCAGGGAGATCCTGAACAGCCCGGATTCCAATACACTGGACTTTCTGGCAGACTTCAAGAGTAACCTGTTCACAGAAGAGATCTACGTTTATACGCCCAAGGGAGACCTTAAAATACTGCCGGTAGGCTCTACTGCACTGGATTTTGCTTATTCTATCCATAGTGCGGTGGGGAACAAGTGTATCGGGGCCAAAGTGAACTACAAGCTGGTACCTTTAAGCCACAAGCTGCGCAGCGGGGACCAGGTGGAGATCATCACTTCCAATAAACAGAAGCCCTCAGATGACTGGCTCAACTTTGTTCTCACGGCCAAAGCCAAGAGCAAGATCAAGGACGCATTGAAGGAAGAGAAGCGTAAAGTGGCCATGGATGGGAAAGAGTTGCTGGAGCGCAAGCTGGACCATATGAAGGTTTCTGCCAGCCAGTACAACATCAATGAGCTGGTTCAATTCTATAAACAACCCTCACCGCTGGACCTCTACTACCAGATAGCGGTACGTAATATCGATCTGAAAGAACTCAAGCAGTTCAATGTGCTGGGAGATAAGCTGGAACCGCCCAAACCGGTGAAACTGCCGGAGGTGGTGATAGAAGAACCTCACCAGAAGCAGCCATCCAAGAAAGATGCGGAACTTATCATATTCGGGGAAAGCTCTGATAAAATTGCCTATAAGCTGGCAAACTGCTGCAGGCCCATTCCCGGGGATGATGTATTTGGCTTTATCACTGCCAGCGAAGGATTGAAGATCCATCGTACCAATTGCCCCAATGCTGCGCAGTTGCTGGCCCATTATGGTCACCGGGTAGTGAAAACGAAATGGGTGAAGAACCGGGAAATATCTTTCCTTACAGGCTTACGCATTGTGGGGATGGACGATGTGGGGGTGATCCACAAGATCACCAATATCATTTCCGGAGAGCTCAAGATCAACATTGCGGGGCTTACCATTGAATCCAAGGAAGGATTATTTGAAGGTTTGATCAAAGTTTTCGTGCACGATAAGGATGAACTGGAAGAATTAGTAACCCGCTTAAAGGGCCTTGATGGCATCCAGAGCATCAACCGGTTGGAAGATTAAGGATTATTTCTAGAACTATTCATTCAATCGCCTTATTTTTGCGACTCTTTTAAACCATAAATTACAATTCAACAATGGTAGATGTACTGCTGGGGCTGCAATGGGGCGATGAAGGCAAAGGTAAGATCGTAGATTACTTTGCGGGCAAATATGATGTGATAGCCCGTTTTCAGGGTGGACCCAATGCGGGTCATACGCTGTATGTCAATAATCAGAAGGTTGTGCTGCACACCATTCCTTCCGGAGTGTTCCACAATAATACCCTTAACCTCATCGGAAACGGTGTGGTACTGGATCCTGTAACCTTTAAAAAGGAATGTGAGAAAGTATCCGCGCTGGGTATTGATCTGAAAAAGAACCTTTACATCGCCGAGAAGACACATATCATTGTACCTACTCACCGTGCACTGGATAAAGCTTCTGAACTGTCCAAAGGACTGGAAAAGATCGGATCCACGCTGAAAGGCATCGGGCCGGCTTATATGGACAAAACAGGCCGCAACGGATTACGTGTAGGGGATGTACTACATGCAGACTTTGAGGCATCTTATACCAAATTAAAGAACAAACACCTTCAGTTACTGGCTAATTACGACTTCAGTGAAGACATTTCCGAGTGGGAAAAAGAATTCTTTGAAGCAGTGGCCTTCCTGAAGGAAATGAATATCGTAAGCGGTGAATATTGGCTAAATGCCCATCTGAAAGCAGGAAAGAAAGTGCTGGCAGAAGGTGCGCAAGGAAGTATGCTGGATGTTGACTTCGGTACTTATCCTTTTGTTACATCCTCAAACACCATTTCCGCGGGCGTTTGCACAGGTTTGGGTATTGCACCAAAATGGATCAGGGAAGTGATTGGTGTAACCAAAGCATACTGCACACGCGTAGGTAGTGGTCCGTTCCCAACGGAGCTGGAAGATGAAACAGGAGAAACACTCCGCCAGGCTGGTCATGAATTTGGTGCAACAACAGGGCGTCCCCGCCGCTGCGGCTGGATTGACCTCGTAGCATTGGATTATACCTGCATTTTAAGTGGTGTTACCCAATTGGTGATGACCAAAAGTGATGTGCTGGATGCTTTTAAAGATGTATACGCTTGTACCGCATATGAAATAAATGGTAAGCAGACGAAAGAAATGCCGTTTCAGCTCAATGGCCTGAGTATCAAACCAGTATTGGAACATTTCGCCGGTTGGTCCACACCAACAGCAGATAGCCGCCAATACAATGCATTACCTGTGGAAATGAAAAATTTCTTATCTTTTGTGGAAAGCTATCTGGGGGTACCTGTGCAATTCGTTTCAAACGGCCCGGGACGCGACCAGATACTGGAAAAGTAAAGAGGAAAAAATACAAAAAAAAGAGTCAAAAAAAAATTTGGCTAATCAAAAAAACTGTTAAAACTTTACGCAAGAATCTAATTGCAACGTACCATTATGAAATCAAATTCTGATAAAGAAAAAGAGACTAAAAAGACTGCTTCTTCACAGACTGGTAAAGCCTCTGAAAAAAAGGCCAGTGCTAAGCCTAAGAAAGAAGTAGACGAAGATGATGAGGACGAGGAGGAAACTCCCCGTAAGTCTGCTGCTTCTCAAAAATCAGATAAGCTTGCGGCAAAATCCAAGAAGAAAGACGAAGAGGATGATGACGATGAGGAAGATGATGACGATGATGCGCCAAAGAAATCCGGAGCTAAAAAAACGGCTAAGGCAGGCGCCAAAAAGAAGAAGGATGATGACGATGAAGATGATGACGATGATAGCGATGATGAAGGAGACGATGATGATGCGTGGGAAAAAGGCGAAGATGAGGACTATGATCCTGACTTCGAAGAATTTGATATGCCTAAAGCTAAGAGCAAACGTGGCCGTCCAAGTACCAAGAAAGGAGATGACGATGATCTGGATATAGACGATGAGTTCAAGGACATGGATATGTTCAACGACCGGTTCGATGATGATGACGATGATGATTACTAATTCGTAAAAGTGCTATCATACAGTTTTCCTGTTAAAAATATAAGCGCATTTAAACAGCAAATGTTGAGCTGGGGCAACCGGTTCAACATTTGTTGTTTTTTAGACAATAATGATTACCGCTTAAGGGGTCAACGCGCGGAAGCACTGCTGGCAGCAGATGCTGTAGAGCAGCTGCAATGTAACGCCGGCACTGCATTTGAACAGTTACGCGCGTTTCATACTGCCCGCCCCGGTTGGTTATTCGGCCACCTGGGGTATGATCTCAAAAACGAAACCGAAAAACTCTCTTCCGTTCATCCGGACGGTATCCAATTTCCTGATCTCTTCTTTTTCAGACCCCGTTATCTGCTGCTTTTAGAACAGCAACAGGTATTGATTAGCGGGGAAGACCTCACGGAAACAGCTGCGCGTAAGATCTATGAGGCCTGCCTGGCTGAACCGGAAAACCCTCCCGCAGAAGTTACCTGGGCATCTTTTAACCTGGAAGCCAGGATGGATGAAGCCTATTACCTGGCAGCCGTGCGTTCCCTGCAGGAGCACATCCGCAAAGGAGATTGTTATGAAGTGAACTTTTGCAGAGAGCAGTATGCATATACTACTATAGACCCATTGGTATTATTCCGCCGGCTCAATGTTTTATCGCCATCGCCCTTTGCTGCTTACTATCGTACGGGAGATAAATACCTGGTTTGCTCCAGCCCTGAAAGGTTCCTGCGGAAAGAAGGCAATACACTCATTTCCCAGCCCATCAAAGGAACCATTACCCGCGCCACGGACCCTGCTGCGGATGATCTGCTGCGCAAGGAATTACTGCATAATCCAAAAGAAAGGGCGGAGAACGTGATGATCGTAGACCTTGTGCGTAATGATCTCTCCAAAACTGCGGTGCAGGGAACAGTGCATGTGGATGAACTTTTCGGGATCTATGCCTTTCCGCAGGTGCATCATATGATCTCAACGGTGATGGCTACACTCGATGAACGCTTCCATTTTACAGATGCCATCCGCGAAGCTTTTCCCATGGGCTCCATGACGGGTGCGCCTAAAGTAAGGGTGATGGAACTCATAGAACAATATGAACAAACAAAACGTGGCCTGTTTTCAGGCGCTGTTGGTTATATCACTCCGGAAGGGGATTTTGATCTCAATGTAGTCATCAGGAGTGTGCTGTACAATGCAGAACACCATTACCTGTCTTTCCAGACAGGCTCTGCTATTACCTTTAACAGCACACCGGAAAAAGAATGGGAGGAATGTCTTTTAAAAGCAAAGGCCCTGAAAACAGCACTAGGTCTTTAAGGCCCCGATCAATTGTTTCACTGCTTCTTTTACTACGGGATAGGAGAATTGAAACCCCGTCTGCTGGATCTTGGCAGAAGAAACCTTTACACTTTTCAATACCTCAATACTCATTTCCCCCAGGGCCAGCTTCAATGCAAAGGCAGGCGCATGAACTGTTATGAAGCTATTTCCTTTTGCGGCATGGGCCAAAGAAGTAACCAGTTCCTGGTTGGTTACAGGATGCGGTGCTACTGCATTATAAACACCATTCAGCCTGTCGTTCACAATGGCATTGAAATACAATCTTACCAGGTCCTGCAGGTGGATCCAGGATACAAACTGGTCTCCACTCCCCATCACAGTCGCAAAACCCAGTTTCAGTGGTTTGTGGAATTCTTTGAGTGCACCGCCTTTGAGGCTTAGCACAATACCTGTTCTGAAAATGATCACTTTTTTGCCCAGGGTTTCTATTTGCCGCACACTATCCTCCCAGGCCTTGCAGGTAGTGCCGAGGAAGTCAGTTGCCGGAGGATCGTTCTCTGTAAAAGCATGGTCTGTATAAGCCCCGTAATACCCTGTGGCCGAGGCGCTGATCACTTTTCTTACTTTATTGGGATGCTGGCGGAGCTGCTCAAATAATAGCTGGCTGCTTTGTACACGGCTGTCTATTATTTCCTGTTTACGTGCTTTTGTCCAGCGGGCATCTGCTACGCCGGCTCCTGCAAGATGAATGATATGATCGGCTTCCTGTAAGGCAGTGGTATCCAGTGTTTTGCGTTCCAGGTCCCATGAGGCGTACCTTAGCTGAGGATGGTCTGAGGACATCTTTTTGCGGGAAAGGACGATCACTTTGTATCCTTTCTCCAATAACAGGGAGGTAAGGGCCCGGCCAATAAGCCCGGTACCGCCGGTAATTAAAACCGTATCCATCATGGTTTGCCAGCTTTTTGATAATATACGCCCTAAATTTAAGCAATAAATCGCGCTCATGGGAAATATACACCTTACACCCTTTCCCCCCTTTGCAATAAGATAATTTTCGTGTAGGTTTGAAAACAGAAGCATGCATAAAATAGCCAAGTGTTACGTTTATCCTGTATCAAACCATAAATAGTTATCCATGCGCATTCGATCCATCGTACAAATTTTTGCCCTCCTGCTGTGCGGAACAGTCGCAACCGCCCAAAAGGTCACTTATTCAGAGCCGGAACGGGATGATTATAAATCCACGGAGTTTGAAATAATAGGTAAGATTTCGGGTAATATCCTTGTATATAAGGCCGATCGCGGTGATTATCACATTTCTGTGTATGATAATGGCATGCAGCTGAAGGATAGAGTGAAGCTGGACTTTTTGCCGAAGAAGCTGATCAGTGTGGATTTTGTGAATTATGGCGATAAAGCATATATGCTCTACCAATTCCAGCGCAAGGATGCAGTATACAGCTTCTGCGGCATCGTGAACAGCATGGGGGTATTTGAATCTGCGCCTGTGATGGTGGATTCCACCCGTATCGGCAATTTCTCCAAAGACAATAAAGTATATTCAGTAGAAGTATCGGAAGATAAAAGCCGCATCCTGGTGTACAAGATCAACCAGGATAAGGAAGATAACCATGTTTTCTACACCTTTCTCTACGACAGCGCATTTAACCTGGTCAATAACAGCCGCGTTTCCCTGCCCATGGAAACCAAGCGCCACTTCCTGAGCAATTTCAATCTTAATAACGATGGGGACCTTATTTTCACCAAACTGGAAAGGACCACTAACCGGGATTATATCACCAATGGAAAGATTGTGATCAAAAGAGCGGTGGTGGATGATTTTGAGTACCAGGACTTTGAATCGAAAGGGTTATTGCTGGATGAAGTGAAGGTGAAACTGGATAACCAGGATAAACAGGCCCTTGTTACTGCATTCTACTATAAACAGAAGAGAGGGAATGTGGAAGGTTTGTACCTTTTCCGCCTGGACTATGGCCAACGGCAACGGTTATTCGAAAAGCTGGTGGCATTCAGCCCTGAGCTGAAACAAAGCGCCCGCGGGGAATCTTCCACTTCTGCGGCCTTCAACGATTATTTTATCCGCAAGGTGATCAATACCAAAAACGGGGGCTTTTTGCTGACGGCAGAAGCTTATTATACTACTTCCCGTACCCAGCCCTGGAACCGCTGGAACTATATGTATGGCGGTTATGGCGGATACAGCCCCTATTATTATTCACCTTATTCCCCTTATTATTATAACCCCTATGGTTGGAATGATGCCCAGGGAACCCGTTACCACTATGATAACGTGGCCATCCTTTCATTTGACGACAAAGGGGAGCTGACCTACAGCAATTTTGTGCATAAAAGTCAGTTTGACGATGGTGCTGATCTTTACCTGAGCTATATGCTGGTAAATGTGGGCAGTGAACTGCATTTCCTGTTCAATGAACTGGACCGCCGGCAGTATGTACTGTCTGAAAACACCATTGGGCCTGATGGCAAAGTGAACCGCATGCCTACACTGCGCAACCTGGATAAGGGTTTCACCTGGATGCCCCGTTATGGCAAACAGATCAGCAGCCGTACCGTACTGATCCCCTGCATTTACAGGAATTATATTTGCTTTGCTAAAATTGACTTTTAATTACACCTTTGCACCGTGATACGTTTTTTTAGATCAGGCAATCCGCTGACGGTTTTGCTGCTGTTCATCTACACGTTGCTCGTTAAATTCTACTATCTTTTACACCCGTCTCTCTATCAGGCAGATGGTTCCGAAGGTTTGCTGTATAACGCTTTAACCGGCTGGCTGGAAGGGATAGTGGGCAAGAGCCCGTTCTTTTTCACCTCCCTGGTGCTGCTCCTGCAGTTCCTGCAGGCCTTGTTGCTGACCCGTACCATTAATAATCACCGCCTTTTTGCCAAAGATACTTACCTGCCTGCCATGAGCTTTTTGCTCTTCACTTCTTTACTGGAGGGCTGGAATGTGTTTTCTCCTGCGCTGATCGTAAATACCATCATGCTGTGGATCTTTGCCAGCATTTCTGATCTTTACATGCGCTCTTCCGCAAGGGATGTAGCTTTTAATATTGGTTTTGCCCTGGGAATCTGCGGGTTATTCTATTTCCCGGCCATCCTTTTTGTGCTGTTGTTGTTCCTGAGCCTGCTCATTATGCGGTCTTTCCGGCTGGCAGAATGGATAATAGGGTTATTGGGGCTGTTCTGCCCTTTCTACCTGCTGGGTACTTACCTGTTCCTGACGGACAAGTGGGACCTGATCTACGAAATGCCCCGGATAGGGTTCCATTTACCGATGATCACAGATTACAAGGTTTGGGGCGCGCTGATTGCAAATGTGTTGTTCTTTGCAGTGGGCTGGCTGCTTTTGCAGCGGACTTTCAAGAAAATGCTGATCCAGGGGCGTAAGATCTGGGCAACGGTGGTTGTTTATGTATTGGTGGCCATGTTCGTGCCCTTTTTCAGCGAGCATTTTTCCCCTAATTACTGGGTATTGGTGGTACTGCCGATCTCCATGTTCGTAGGGAATGTTTTCTGGTCCATTACTAATAACGGTATTGCAAGCGCTATACACATACTCGTTTTAGCATATGTTATTGTAATGCAATACTTTTCGCATTAAGCCTGGTGTTAGTGGAATCATAAATTCTATGAGCGGTTATGGTAAATTCCTCAAGGCTAAGTAATTTTGCTTTTTCCGGAACGAGCGAAGGCGAAGTTCCATCTGACCTATAAAAAACAAATATTAACTGATGAAACGGAGCGAAAGCGAAGTTCCATCTGATCGATAAAAAACAAATAATTACAGATGAAATTTGGTGTTGTTACATTTCCAGGCTCAAACTGCGATCAGGACATGATTGATGCATTGCGTTACGACCTTAACCAGGATGTTATTGCGCTTTGGCATAAAGACAAGGATCTTAGCATGTTTAGTACGGAAGATTGCGTGCTGCTGCCAGGTGGCTTTTCTTATGGCGATTACCTGCGTTGCGGGGCTATTGCCAAATTCAGCCCTATGATGCAGAGCGTAATTGAGTTTGCCAAAAAAGGCGGCCGTGTAATAGGTGTTTGTAACGGATTCCAGATCCTTTGCGAAGCTGGTCTGTTACCAGGTGCCCTGCTGAAGAACCAGAATCAACAGTTCATTTGCAAAAATGTGTTCATGAAAAGCGAGAACACCCAGGCATCTATCACCAAAGATGTAACGGGCAGGCCGCTGATGATCCCTATCGCACATGGCGAAGGCAGATATTATGCTGATGATGCCACACTGGACGAGCTGTTTAAACATAACCAGGTGCTTTTCCGCTATTGCGATGAGTTTGGCAATATTATTGAACATGCTAACCCGAATGGTGCTATCCGCAACATTGCAGGGATCTGTAATAAGGAGAGAAATGTTTTTGGAATGATGCCGCACCCTGAAAGGGCTTCCAGCGAAGTACTGGGTAACCGCGATGGGCAGCTGATCTTCCAGAGCCTTATCAATAACAATTAGATCAACCACCAACCAGAAAAAAAAGAACTATGAAGAAATTACTCGTTGCATTGTGCATGTTTGCACTGCCCATGCTGGCTTTAGCACAGGAAGAAAACCCGGTTAAATGGGAATTCACCTCTAAGAAGGTCAATGCCACTACATATGAAGTGATTGCCAAAGCTACTATTGAAAAAGGCTGGCACGTATATGCACAGGAAGCTGGCGAAGGCCCGATCCCTACCACTTTTAAATTCGCTAAAAACCCACTGGTTGCAACAACCGGTAAAGTAAAAGAAGTGGGTAAAATGCATAAAGCATTCGACAAGAACTTTGATTCAGAACTGAAGTATTATGAAAACACCGTTTCCTTTGTACAAACAGTTACGGTAAAAGGGAAAGCGGCTACAAAGCTGAAAGGCTCTGTAGAGTTTATGGTCTGCGATGATCACCAATGCCTGCCACCTACAGAAGTAGAATTCGCTTTTAATGTAGGAGGAAAGTAAGTTGACCACTCCAATACATCATTATATTCAGGTATAGCAGGAACGAGTTCTTTACAGGAACTCGTTTTTGCATTTACATTCTTTACAATCTGTTAAGTCTATCATATATATGAAGTACTTTTTATTATTCCTTACCAGCTTCCAGCTAATACTCTGGCCTGACCTGTATGCGCAGGATGCAGAGGCCACAGCAAAGCAGGTGAAGTGGACGTTTGCAGCAGAAAAGACCGGAGAAGGAGAATACACCTTAAAATTTAAAGCCAATATATCCGAAGGCTGGAAGTTATTTTCTACCACTATGAGTGATGATGATCCCAATACCCGCGTTATCCTGGATACCATCAGTGATGTAAGGGCTACTATTGTGAGCCTGGGGTTTGAAGGTCAGGAAAAGAAAGCTCCGGAACCTTTAATGGATAACAAGGAGATCACTTTCTTTGAAAAAGAGGTAACAATTAAGCTGCTTGTTAAATACAAAGGCGCTGTTAATAATCTGAAAGGAACACTGAATTATTTTATCCTGAAGGGAGAAGAGATCATTCCGGAAGAAGCAGAATTCCGTTTTAAAGCGGATGCAGCTGGTAATCTTTCCGGCGGAGAAGGTGGCTTGCAGGCTTCAGCTGATCAGGCCAATAAACTGAAACGGGATAATATTGATCTCCAGAACCCTGTGAACAAAGTAGGCGGTATCGGTAACGAAGGGGAAACAAACCCCTGGTTCATCTTCCTGCTTGGATTCCTGGGAGGGTTGCTGGCACTGGTAACACCTTGCGTGTTCCCCATGATCCCGCTCACCGTATCGTTCTTTACAAAGAGCGCGCAGGATAAAAAGAAAGGCATTTTCAATGCCACCATGTATGGCTTTTTTATCTTCCTGATCTACATCTTATTCAGCGTGCCTTTCCATGTAGCAGGATTGGCAGAGCCTGAGATCTTCAATAACATTTCTACCAACGTTTGGCTGAATGTATTCTTCTTTGTGGTGTTTGTGGTGTTTGCCATATCTTTCTTCGGATATTTTGAGATCACATTGCCCAGCGGATTAGCCAGCAAGGCAGATTCCAAAGCAAATAAAGGAACACTGGTAGGTATCTTCTTCATGGCATTAACGCTGGTAGTAGTATCCTTCTCCTGTACAGGCCCTATCCTTGGTTCTCTGCTGGCAGGCTCTTTGGGTTCTGATGGCGGTGCATGGTTGCTGACTGCCGGTATGGCCGGTTTTGGCGTATCCCTGGCATTACCGTTTGCATTGTTTGCCATGTTCCCGAACTGGTTAAGCTCCCTGCCAAAATCAGGTGGATGGCTTACTTCCGTAAAAGTGGTATTAGGTTTTATTGAAGTAGCACTGGCGATTAAATTCCTCTCCAATGCGGACCTCGTAATGCACTGGGGTATCCTGCATCGTGAAACCTTCTTCCTCATCTGGATCATTATCGGATTGCTGACCACGCTCTACCTGTTAGGGTTGATCCGTTTCCCGCATGATAGTCCTGTGAAGAAGCTGGGTGGCATCAGGATCTTCTTTGCGGTTATCTTTGGCGCCTTTACGATCTACCTGCTTCCGGGCGTTACCAATACCAAATATGCCAACGTAAGACTGATGAGCGGATTCGCGCCACCGATGTCTTATAGCTGGTATGGTAACAGTGCGCATGAAAAAGGTGCGGTAGAGCCCAACGTGATCAATGATTACGATAAAGCGCTCGAGCTGGCCAAAGCACAGAACAAACCTATCCTCATAGACTTTACCGGATGGGCTTGTGTGAATTGCCGGAACATGGAAGAGAATGTATGGACAGATCCTGAAGTGCATGCACTGATCAGGGATAACTACATCCTCGTTTCATTGTATGTGGATGATAAAAAGAGGTTGCCGGAAGATGAGCAGTTCATGCACACTTTCCCTGATGGCCGCAAGAAACCGATCAAAACTATCGGGAATAAGTATGCTACCATGCAGACCCTGAACTTCAACAACAACTCACAACCTTTGTATGTATTGATCAGTCCTGAAGAAAAGTTGCTGACCTATCCTGTGGCCTACACGCCAAATATCCAGGAGTACGCAAACTGGCTCAGATCTGGCCTGGATGCATTTAAGAAGGTAAAGAAATAAAAAAGGAAAGCCGTCCCGGAATGTGGGACGGCTTTTTTTTCGGTGCATCCGTTTAACTAAAATAAGGATTGGCCGCAGCCCTGGTAAGTTTTGCCATCGAACCTGATGGTGACGGTCATGGGGTGTTTTATATCTGCATCATCCGTGCACCGCTTGTTCTCAAATTTTGCGGTGAGGGTGTGATCTTTAATAGTGGTGATGAATTCTGTTGCTTCATTATCTCCTTTCTGCGCATCACTATAAGGGAATTCATATTTATCCTGGTTGTAGTTCATATGCAGGATGATCTTTTTATTCGGGATCACTGCAATGCTCCATCCGGGTTCATTACCGGTACCCCAGTGCGAGGCCCCATCTTTACGTACAATATTTGCTCCTTTGCTCAGGTCTTTTCTATCTGCTTTTACTGCCGTCAATACTTTTGCCACCAGTTTGCTTACTTCAGCCGGTTGCAAACGGTAATCGCTTGGCGCAGCAGGAGACTGATAAGCAGTGAATGCCGCTTTTTCAAGGCTGGGCAGATCTGCTGCAGCCCGTGTTTCTGATTGCAGTACGGAATCATTACCATAATAAAAACTGTTCTCTGTTACATTCTTCTCACTTTCCACAATCTCCCGGAGCAATACAGGTTTGCCGGACAGGGAGTCCAGGTAGATCCAGGTCTGCGGAGCTTTGATCCGCTGATCTCCTTCCGGATAAAGAAGTACACGTAATGGCTGTCCGCTGTTATTGAAGGTAGCCACTATGCCATTTGAGTTCTCTCCGTTCAAAAAATCGTGAAGCGCCAGCAGGTAATAATCGGAACCGGATTTTTCATCAATGTCTCCCACATAAGTACTGATTTCGGTAGGCGTACTGCTTACGGCTGTAGCATTCGTCTGCACACTGTCTGTCTCCGCCTTTTTTTCTGAGGAGGGACCGGCACATGCAGCCAACATCATTGTTAAAAGAAAGAATAAAGAATATGGTTTCATATTTATAGGTTTACGGGGGAGGTATAAGCAAATCCTCTGCCAGAATAATTTGAACCAGATCAAGTTATTGTTTTTCAATGACATATATATTTATAACCCCTTTCACTTCAAGATTGCTTCAAATTTGTGTGTAATTTGCAGAAGATATGAAAGTCTTGCTGATAGAGGATAACGAAGAACTGGCCAGCAGTATTTCTGAATTTCTGGGAAGAGAGGGGTATATCTGCGAAGTGAGCTATAATATCACGGATGCCCAGGATAAGCTGATTTCATTTCAGTATGATTGTGTGCTGCTGGATATCATGTTGCCGGATGGGAATGGATTGCAGCTCCTGTCTTTTATAAGAACGGAGCGCATACAAAGCAGCATCCTGATACTGTCTGCCAAAAATTCGCTGGACGATAAGATTGCCGGGCTGGAAGAGGGTGCAGATGATTATCTCACCAAACCTTTCCACCTGCCGGAACTACATGCCCGCCTGCGTGCCATTTACCGGCGCAAAAAGCTGAACGGAAGCAATGTCATTGCCTTTAATGAAATAAGTTTGAATATAGATACGCTGGAAGCTACTGTGAACGGGCAATTACTGGATATGACACGTAAGGAGTTTGACCTGCTCCTTTATTTTGTAGTGAACAAGAACAGGGTACTTTCCCGCCAATCCATTGCAGCACATCTGTGGGGCGATTATACAGACAATTTCGCGAACTTTGATTTTGTATACCAGCACGTAAAAAATATCAGGAAAAAGATCAGTGCAGCAAACGGTACGGATTATATTGGAACAGTGTACGGGCTGGGATACAAGTTTAATACATCAAAGCAATGAAGCTCGTTGATAAATTCACCTTATGGTTCCTGGGTATTACAATGGTGATCATACCTATCAATAGTGTGATCACTTATTATAGTATCAAACGGGAGATCGATAAATCAGCTATTGAACGCCTGAAACATGTGAATGTGCGGGTGGCTGAACAGATCGGGAAAGGGCAGCCGCCGGCAGAATATACTGCAGGCTGCAGGGTGCTCTATGCCAAAACTGATACGGCTTTTGCTGCCGATCACTATGTTATTACAGAAAGAGATGTAACCCAGGATCCCCTGCTGAATGATAATGACCGCAAGATCATTGTTACTTCTTATCATAATATCCATAATCAATATTACAGGATCACTTCCGGCGATTATGTATCGCGCTCGGAACAGATCCTGGCGGGGTTGAGGATCTCCATCATGTGGAAGCTGATCATCTTAGTGGCC
Source organism: Chitinophaga niabensis (assembly GCF_039545795.1). NCBI lineage: Bacteria > Pseudomonadati > Bacteroidota > Chitinophagia > Chitinophagales > Chitinophagaceae > Chitinophaga > Chitinophaga niabensis. The sequence goes on from NZ_CP154260.1 coordinate 6,853,354, forward strand.
ATGGTGGTATTAACGGCCAGGGTAGCTTCCCGTGTGGTGCTGGCCCCTTTTAACGGCACCATTAAAAAATTGCAGTTATTCAACCTGAAATCCAAGAAGCGGCTGGTGTTACCGGAAACGCGTACAAAAGAATTCAAGGAACTGAACCTTTTTGTGAAGAAGATGACGGATAAGGCAGTGGATGATTATAGCTCCCTCAAAGAATTTTCCGAAAACGCGTCACACGAACTGCAAACGCCACTGGCCATTATCCGCAGTAAACTGGAACTGTTATCAGAATCTGATATCCAGGGAGACCAGGCTGTACTTATCGCGGATATGAATAACGCAGTAGAGAAGCTGACGCGTATTAACCGCTCACTGGTATTGTTATCCCGCCTGGAGAACAATGAATATGAAGCTACGGAAGAGGTGCCATTTGATCAATATACCAAAGAGGCCCTGGGCGCTTTCTGCGACCTGATAGCCCTGAAAGAACTGACCGTAAAGTCCAGCATCGAAGAGCCCGTTTGCCTGAAGCTGCATGCCTCACTGGCAGACATTCTGCTCAATAACCTGCTCAGCAATGCCATCCGCCACAATATGCCTGGTGGTACCATAGAAGTGATCCTGAACCGGGAATTCCTGATGGTAAAAAATACCGGAAAAGCGCCGGAAAATCCTACCTCGGAAATGTTCCAGCGATTTAAGAAAGGAAGCCAGTGTAATAACTCTATCGGAATTGGTCTGTCAATTGTAAAACAGATATGTGATATGAATTCCTTTGAAATCCAGTACCACTATACATCCGGACTGCATATCCTTATCGTGAACTTCCCCCCGGAATCCCATTCTTCAAAATTGCTTCAAAATGATGAGCGCTATTTGCATGAGAGAATTCAGCTTTAAAGCTGCCATGCATAATCGCACATTCATTAGAGATGACTATACGCTACAAGGTTCATCTGCTGATCTCAGCCATATTTTGTTGCGCTACCTGGAATGCGCAAGCCCAGGTACTAACAATGAAAGATGCTGTACAAACGGCTTTGAACAATTACGGGACCATTAAAGCCAAGGCCAATTACTTAAACGCTTCCAAGGCTACCGTTCAACAATCCAGGAGGGATTACCTCCCCAATCTTAATATTTCGGCCCAACAGGATTACGGAACCGTCAATGGGCAGAATGGCCCGCTGTATGGTTTTGGCGGTCTTGGTGTGGCTTCCTCCGGTTTGCCTTTACCTTCTCAGAACTGGAATGCCGCTTTTGGCGCTTTGTACCTGGCCAATATTAACTGGGAATTTTTTGCATTCGGCAGGGCAAAGGAAAAGATCAAAACTGCAGCATCTGTGGCCGCACGTGATGAGCGCGACTGGCAGCAGGAACAGTTCCGGCATGAAGTGAGAGTGGCAGGTGCCTACCTGAATTTACTGGCGGCACAGCGCTTAACAAATTCCTGGGAGCGCAACCTCGAAAGAGCGGATACTTTCCGTGCTGTGGTAACACGCCGTGTGCAGAATGGATTGATTGCCGGGGTGGATTCCTCCCTCGCTAATGCAGAAGTTTCCAATGCCAGGATAGCCCTTACAAAAGCCAAAGATCTGGAGCAGGAGCAGGGAAATGTACTGGCGCAATTACTGGGTGTGGCACCCGCGGAGTTTGTGCTGGACAGTCTGTTCATTACACGTTTGCCTGCTGCCATCACAGATACTGCTGCATTAAACCCGGATACGCATCCTCTTTTACAATATTACAAAAGCAGGATCCTGCTGAGTGAGGAACAGGAGAAATATATCAAAACCTTCAACTACCCCGCCTTCAGTGTTTTCAGTGTATTACAAACGCGGGCTTCCGGTTTCCATAATGATTATGCGCAGGACCAGACTTCTTACACACATAATTATTGGGAAGGCATCAAACCTACCAGGAGCAATTACCTGCTGGGCATAGGTGTTACCTGGAACCTGACGAGTCCTTTAAGGGTACGTCATCAATCTGCGGCACAGGATTTTACTTCCAAAGCATTACAGAATGAAATGGAAGTAGTGGACCAGCAATTGAAGGCGCAGGTGGTACTGGCAGATACTAAAATGAAGAACGCGCTGGACAATTACAGGGAAGCCGCTGTACAGATCAAATCCGCAGCAGATGCTTATTTACAGAAAACAGTGATGTACCGTAACGGACTGAGCACACTGGTAGATGTAACGCAGGCATTGTATGCATTGAACCGCGCGGAAACAGACCGGGATATTGCTTATAGCAATGTGTGGCAGGCCTTGTTGCTGAAATCTGCGGCAGTAGGCAACTTCGGGTTATTTATCAATGAATTCTAATAGCTAGATAATGGGACTGATTAAAAGCGCACTGAACAAACCGATAACGATCCTGGTATTAGTAGCAGGGTTATTTTTCTTCGGTATCAAAGCGGTGCGGCAGATTAAGGTAGATATCTTTCCGAAACTGGAATTACCGGTATTATATATTGCGCATCCGTTTGGTGGGTACACACCTAACCAGATGGAAGCTTTCTTTGCCAAGAACTATGTGAACATCCTGCTCTTTGTGAATGGTTTGAAATCCATTGAAACAAAGAACATTCAAGGCCTTACCCTGATGAAACTGAGCTTTTATGAGGGAACTGATATGGCGCAGGCCGCAGCAGAGGTATCTGCTTTTAGTAACAGGGCACAGGCTATTTTCCCCCCGGGATCGCAGCCGCCGTTCATTGTTCGTTTCGATGCATCCACTTTGCCGGTGGGAGAGTTGGTATTGAGTAGTGATAAAAGAACGAACAATGAACTGATGGACATGGCGAATGTGTATGTAAGGGCATCCTTTACTTCTATTCCCGGTCTGGTAGCGCCACCACCTTTTGGTGGTAATATCCGTACCGTGGTGATCAAAGCAGATCCTGAAATGCTGCGTTCCCACAATCTTACGCCGGACCAATTGGTGGAGGCACTTCGTTTAAACAACCAAACAGCTCCTTCCGGTAACGTGCGTATCGGCGATAAGAATTATCTCACCCCTACTAATACCAATATCACCAATATCAAAGATTTTGAGAACATCCCGCTTTTCAAAGGTGGCGTGCAGAATCTTTACCTCCGTGATGTTGCTACAGTAGAGGATGGCGCAGATATTGCAGCCGGTTATGCCTTGGTGAATGGTAAACGTTCTGTATACATCAACGTGGCTAAATCCGCAGATGCTTCTACCTGGGAAGTAGTGCAGAACCTGAAGAAATCTATTCCGCGTTTACAGTCTTCTTTGCCGGAAGATGTAACGCTCACCTATGAATTTGATCAGTCCACTTATGTGATGAATGCTGTGAAGAGCCTGATCAGTGAAGGTATCATTGGAGCAGTATTAACGGGTTTAATGGTAGTATTGTTCCTGGGAGACCTGAGAGGGGCATTGATCGTGATCCTTACCATTCCGGTATCTATTATTTCCGGGGTATTGTTCTTAAGCCTCTTCGGGCAAACGATCAATATCATGACGCTGAGTGGTCTCGCTTTGGCCATTGGTATCCTGGTGGATGAAAGCACAGTAACGATTGAGAATATACACCAGCACCTTGATATGGGGAAACCCAAGGCGCTGGCTATCTGGGATGCCTGTAAGGAGATCGCGTTCCCGAAACTGCTGATCCTTTTCTGTATCCTCGCCGTGTTTGCGCCGGCATTTACAATGACAGGTATCCCCGGATCCTTGTTCCTGCCGCTGGCATTGGCGATCGGTTTCTCCATGATCACTTCTTATTTCCTTTCACAAACCTTTGTGCCGGTAATGGCCAACTGGATCATGAAAGGCCATAAAAAACATGCACATGTCCCCAGTGCTGCCAGCGAAGGCGATACCTGGGAACAGAAGAAAGAACTGGTGGAACGTGCAGATAGCAACAGAGATGGAAAGATCAGCCGGTTTGAAAAATTCAGGGCACGTTTTATGCGCTTCATCAATCGCATGATACCTTACCGCAAACCTATTGTGATAGGTTACCTGATAGTGATCAGCGCAATTGCCTTTTTACTGCTGACGAATATCGGGCGGGATGTGTTACCGAAAACAAATGGTGGCCAGTTCCAGGTGAGGATCCGTTCTGAACAGGGTACAAGGATGGAACGTACGGAACAGCGAACATTAGCAGCCCTGAAAGCTATAGAAGAAGTGATCGGGAAAGAGAATATTTCCATCACCTCAGCTTATGTAGGGCAACACCCTTCCCTGTTTTCTGTAAGCCCTATTTATCTGTTCATGCCCGGGCCGCAGGAAGCAGTGATACAGGTGAGCCTGAGTAAAGAGTATCATGCAGATCTGGATGAATTAAAAGAAAAGTTGCGTGCAAAAATAAAAGAAAGAGCGCCTGAACTTTCTCTGTCCTTTGAACCTATTGAGCTGACAGATAAGATCCTTAGCCAGGGTTCTCCCACACCTGTAGAGGTGCGGATCTCCGGCAGGAATAAAAAACTGAATGAAGAATATGCAGAGAAACTGATGGCGAAACTGAGAGGGGTTTCTTATCTACGGGATGTTCAATTAACGCAATCCACTAAATATCCTGCTATCAATATCGACATTGACCGTACCCGCGCAGCACAGCTGGGCGTGGATATGACAGATGTTACCCGTTCATTGATCGCTTCCACTTCTTCTTCCCGTTTAACAGAGAAAAATGTTTGGGTGGATGAAAAGGCTGGTTTGATGTACAGTGTGCAGGTGCAGATCCCGGAGAACAAGATGACGAGCATAGATGATATCAGTGAAATACCGATCCTGAAAAATTCAGCCCGTCCTGTGTTGGGAGATATCGCCACACTTACGCAAACCACTACATACGGAGAGAACGATAACCTTGGTGCCATGCCCATGCTTTCGGTAACAGCGAACCTGAATAATAAAGACTTAGGTACTGCTACAAAAGATGTACAGGCTGCAATAGCTTCTCTGGGAGAACTGCCCCGTGGATTAGCAATGGAACCGATCGGGCTTTCCAATACCTTAACGGAAACATTGGATAGCCTGGAATCAGGATTGCTGGTAGCCATTGTGGTGATCTTCCTGATGCTGGCTGCGAACTTCCAGTCCTTCAGCGTTTCCTTTGTGGTTTTAACAACCGTACCGGCTGTAATATTAGGTTCTCTTGCATTACTGATGCTCACGGGTTCTACCCTGAACCTTCAGTCTTACATGGGTATCATTATGTCCGTAGGGGTGTCTATTTCCAATGCGGTATTGCTGATCACCAATGCGGAACACCTGAGGAAACATAACGGTGATTCGCTGGCCTCTGCAAAAGAAGCGGCAGCACTTCGCTTACGTCCCATCCTGATGACGAGCCTCGCGATGGTAGCAGGTATGATACCTATGGCGATTGGCCATGGAGAAGGAGGAGACCAGGTGTCGCCATTGGGCCGTGCGGTGATAGGAGGGTTGGTAGCTTCTACATTTGCCGTACTGATCATTCTGCCCCTGGTATTTGCCTGGGTACAGAAAAAGGCATCCATTGCATCCGTTTCCCTTGATCCTGAAAATAAAGAAAGTAAACACTATATACCTTCGTTGTATGATCACAATAACAAATAGAATACTGATAGCAGCCGTAGCGTTGGCTGGCTGCGGTGTTTCGCAAAGTAAAACAGACACCCGCAAGGACGAAGCTGCTTCAGTTCCCGCGGTTGCCACCTTTGCATTGGAGAAAAATATCTTTTCAGCATCCCTCAGAATGCCGGGAGAACTGGTGCCTTTTCAACAGGTGGATCTATATGCCAAGGTGAACAGTTTTGTGAAGAAGTTAAATGTGGATGTAGGGTCTGTTGTATCTGCAGGGCAGGTATTGGCAACGCTGGAAGCACCGGAATTAAGTTCCCAACTGGCAGGCGCTGAATCAAGACTGCGTTCCCAGGAGGCAATATACCTTGCAAGCAAAGCTAATTACGATCGTTTATATACTACCAGCCAAACACCGGGTACCGTTTCACAGAATGATCTGGACCTGGCATTTGCCAAACAGAAATCTGATTTTGCACAGCAGGAATCTGCAAAGGCTGCTTACCGGGAAATCTCTGATAACCGCAATTACTTAGAGATCCGCGCTCCTTTTGCTGGTGTGATCAGTGCCAGGAATGTGAGTGCTGGTGCTTATGTTGGCCCTTCCGGGAAAGGCTCCGAAATGCCGATGTTCACTTTGCAGGAACAGAAGAAATTACGTTTGGTGGTGGCTATTCCGGAAGCTTATTCCAGTTACCTCAAAGATAAAAGTGAAGTAGGTTTTACTGTGAAATCTTTGCCGGGTCAACCATTCAAAGCAAATGTAAACCGTCTTTCCGGCGCGCTGGATAGCCGTTTGCGCTCTCAGCGTGTGGAAATGGACGTGTTGAATAACGATAAGAAATTATTACCGGGTATGGTAGCGGAAGTGAGCATTCCCTTGAATACAACAGACAGTGTATTTGTTGTACCGGTTACAGCAGTAGTAAGTTCTACTGAGAAAATTTTCGTGGTACGGCTGAAGGATCAAAAGGCGGAATGGGTAGAAGTAAGGAAAGGCAGAGATGCAGAAGGAAAAGTGGAGATATTCGGAGCACTCAACAGCGGGGACATATTAGTAGAAAAGGCAAATGACGAGATCAGGAATGGCTCAGCTTTAACTTCTAAAAAGTAAACAGGGATTATGCTTATGTTAAAGGCCAGATGATGAATTTGGTAAAAAGAAAGGTTGACGAATCAGAGACAGGGATTAGAGAAAAGGGGGAACAGCGCGGTGATAGGCGTTGTTCCCCTTGTGTTTTTAGCACTTACTTACCCAACCACTTCTTAAAATCATTCGCCCGTAACCGGCTGATGATAATATCCTCATAGGCGGGTGGTTTTACCATAAGTTTGATCTTCCCATCAAACCAGGCATAGGCCTGATCAATGGCATTAAAGCTCACAATGAACTGGCGGTTCACCCGGAAGAACTTCTCCGGGTCCAGCTGGCTCTCCAGTTCATCCAGGTTATTATCTATAAGGTGATGGGTATCTGAAAAAGTGCGGATGTAATGTAAACGCTCCCGCGTATAGGCAATCGCTACCTCATTAATATGGAGAGAAAAAAGGCGGGTTCCCTGGCGCAGGAGGAAACGGCTGCGGTATTCCTTTTGTTGCAGCTGCCGGATAATACCGGCTATCTCAGATTTGGATTGTGTTAAAGTAAAATGCTGCCGGAACTTTTCCAGGGCAAAAGCAAGGTCTTTTCTTTTAAGGGGTTTGAGTAAATAATCGATGCTGTTGTATTTAAATGCCCGCAGGGCATATTCATCAAAAGCACTCACGAAAATAATATGACTGTTCACTTCTACTTCCTGGAAAATATCAAAGCTCTTTCCATCTCCCAGTTCGATGTCCAGGAAAATGATATCCGGTGCCGGATTGTCTTTCAGATAACCTACCGCCTTTTCTACCGTATCTAAAACACCCAATACCTGGATGCTTTCATCTTCGGCGGCCAGCATCTTTATTAATTTTTCAGCGGCTAAGGTTTCGTCTTCAATTACAAGTGCTGTCATTCTTCAACGGTTTCATATGTATGGTGGGGAATGAGCGGGATCATTACTTTAAATAGCTCGTCCTGTTCTGTTATCCTGGGTGTTCTTTTCACCGGTAGTAATTCATACCGGGAACTGATATTGCGTAAACCTGTTTTTTCTGATGGCGGAGGATTCCTTTTCTTCTGCAGGTTATTGCAGATGTACAGCTGATCTTCGTCATCTGTATAAAAGCGGATAGTGAGCGGCTGGCTCTGGGAAACGATATTATGTTTTACGGCGTTTTCTACCAGGAGCTGTAATACAAACGGAGGTATAAGAAAATCATCGTAACAGGCATCCACCTGCATATCTATGACCAGTGCATCGTTAAAACGCGTGTGCAGCATGAGCAGATAAGAAGAAAGGAATTCCCTTTCCGCTTTAAAAGTAGTGAGCGCCTTACCATTATTTTTCAGCAGGTAGCGGTATACCATGGCCATTTCTTCCACATACCGTTCTGCTTTTTCCGGGTCCTGGGAGATCAGTGAGGTAAGGCTGTTCAGGCTGTTAAAGAGGAAATGTGGCTTTATCTGGTCTCTGAGGAATTTGTACTGAATATGAAGGGTGCTCTTCCGGATGTTCTCTGATTCAATGAAAAGCCTTTTCCATTGGCGTACATAATATACACATTCATATGCGCCGATCACCAGCGAACAACATAACATATTCAGACCGGCGATATAAGCAAATTCATGATGCAGCCCTATCCACCTGGAAAAGAGAAACCCGGCAACAGAAACCAGTAGTGAAATAGGCAATCCATATAAAACAATGAGGCGTAATTTCTTTTTAAGATGGATGATGCCGCGTGCTTTTCTCCGGGTGAGCAAAATGATCCAGAGTGCGCTTTCACTGGCCATGATGGCATAAAATGCAGAAACGGCAATGGTCAGGTAACTGATCGTTGCAACGTGGAACAGGAGGAGTAGGAAGATGAAAAGAAAAACAGGCGCATAGCACCTTATTTTTTTTGTCGTCATTGTAAATAGATTTAGTTGCGCATGTCCGCTAACAATTCTTTGGGGCTATTGGGGCACAAGTTAAGTGCAGATTTTGGACGGGGGTATCACATAAGTATGTATTTAAACAGAAAAAAACGCCCAAGTTGTCTTGGGCGTTACGTAGAAGTACGTAATTATGAGTAATTGTCCGTTGATATTATTGTACGTTGTAGTCCACTACCACATTTTCCACCAGCATTTTATTTCCTTCATACACTACTTTTTTACCAGCGGGCACAATCACTATAACAGTAGCTTGTTGCGGAGGCAGAATGATATTAAAGGAATCAGAGACCTTACGGGCTATAAAACTTCCGGTGGTGGTATTGTAAAGGTCGGAGCGTTTATCTAATGGCAGTGTGATCTCTCTACTTTCCGGATAGGGATTGTAATAGAGGAAGGTGGGATATGCTTTATCGCGGTAGAAATCTGTTGCCAGCAGGTTCAATTGCAGGATGCCCGGTATTTCCGTTGGGCGGATAATACTGCCAAAGATACCAACGTGTGCACTGCCATATACACTGAACTGGGATACTTCAGGGTTTTTACCCGGTACCCAGTTTGGTCCGTCTCCCTGTGCTACAGGTCCTTTGATATGTGCATATTTTTCAAAACCGGATGTGCGTATCAAGCCTTCATATCCTATTACCCCTTTGGTAGCAGCTGCCATTTGCGGAATGGCTTCATGTTCATCCGGCATATGTGCAGGGTAAAAGAAACGTGCTGCATTGGCGGCATTCAACATCCATTTACCAACTGCTGTGGCATAGGATTGATTGTACCGCACCATAGGAACAAGCGGCCATGCGAAGTCGTAGGTATTCATGAGAAAACCATATCCGCCATGATCAACAGTGCTGCCCACTACACCTGAAATATCCATGCCATTCCAGTTGCCTACGAGTACGCCCCATCCTTCCCTGCAAAGCGGTGTGCCGTCAAAACTCCATCCCAGCATTTTATTCACGGAAAAATCCTTCCCCTGCTCCGCATTGATCCTTGCGGCGAGGTAAGCGCCAAAGGGCATCAGGAGTTCGTAAGTGGGATTCAGCGGTTGTGATTGCAATGCGTTCAAAGCACTGATAGCACCGGTAAGGTATTTCTGATCACCGAATTTTTTGTAAGCGGAGTATAAAACCCATGCATGACCCGCAGCAGCATCCGGCTGTGCGCAGATCTGTGTTTTCATGGGGCGCATTTTACCATAATCGAAATAAGAATAATTGTAGTCACCATGCAGGAGAGAATCTGCGAGATAGAATTTATCTGCAATGCTCCGGGCAATACTATCAAAGCCGGGTTCATTGGGATATTTATCATAGATGGCGTAGAACAATACATTAGGGAATACATCGTACCACCAGTCTCTGCCATAGCCACCACCCAGCAAGGCTACTTCCGGACAGGTATTGTTCATCATAATGTTCCAGCCAATGTCTTTATTGAAATAGTTTTTCAGCATGCCTACATAGTTGAGGCCCCGCTGCTGTGATTTATCGATGCCTACCAGCGATGCTCCCAATATGGCGCCCATGCTGGCCAGGGCTTCATGGAACATGCCTTTGTTATGTGCAGGACCCTGGCGTACATCTCCGATGGCAGTGTATAAACCCACTACGGTCTGCGGATAGTTTTTATGGCTGCTGTCCAGCCAAACTAGTGGCCAGTATTCGCCTGTGGCGTTTGGATCATATACCGTACTGTCGAACTGCAGGGCCAGTTGATGATAATCTATTATTTCCAGCGGCTGTGGCAGGTTGGGCATAGAATCCACTCTGGCAAGGTTTTGCTGCGGCATAGCCTTTTTAGGTGACTCTTTGCAGGCTACCAGCAGTAGCAGGGAAAGGGAACATAAGATCAGTTGCTTCATATAGCCTGTTGAATTTTGTGTAAGTCTTTTTCTTCTTCCAGCATCAGTTCCACTCTTTCCCGCATGATCACTTTTGCTACCCAGATAGAACCAAGTTGCATAACGGCAATGATGATGATGGCATACCGGAGTGCAACCTCCATGGAGAAAAAGTATGCCAGTAAAAGAAAGGTAGCTGCACCCAGGAAGCGGCCTACATATAAACCGGCTTCATGGTTAAGGATGTAAGCGAATTCACCCCTGTTCTCTTTCTTTGCAAGGATGTCTATCACGCTGAACTGTATCGGAAAATAAGCCAGGTCCATTAATGGTTTGGCGAGTAACAGAAAGAGCATGAAGAGTACCACCCCTATTTCGTTATACAAAATACCGTTAAAAAGTGCGGCGATGGTAAATAATATAAGCCCGCCTGCAAATATTCTCAAACGATGGGCGGGGCCGGATACCCTGCCAATGATATACATCAGTACCGCCGCAATGATGGCGCCGATAGATTGGGCTGTACCTAATGCACCTTCTTTCCCCAATAACAACATGATCAGCATGGCAGGTGCCGTTACCAGGAATCCCTGTGCAAGGCCTTTGAGTAAGGCGAGGAACAATAGTTTATACCATAAGGGGTGGAACTTCAGGAAAATATATTTCTTTTGCATGGGATTACTGAAAGTGCCACGGAAACAAACAATGGATGCCAGTATCGTAATTACAAACACCAGCCCGGTAATGATCAGGTACGCACTGTGCGCTCCTCCTTTGCCTCCCCATGTTTCAATGAACCAGCCAATACCTACAGGGATCACCACAGCGATGATGGTGTAGAAGAAAGTTTCTAATCCATAATAGTAATTCCTGTTACCATCGTGCGTGATGGCCAATGCGAGGTAATCACGGTTGGCCCAGTAGAAACCAAAGGACATGCCCATGGTGATCCCCGCAATACCAATACCTGTAAGGCTGAGGGTTTTGAGGGACATCATGATCATCATGGATACACCGCTGAGCAACATGCCGGCGGAGTAAAGTTTTCTGATATTAAAATGTTTCAGCAGGAATCCGTTTAACAGAAATGTCAATGGTATGCCGGTGTAGATGGTTAACTGGTAGATCACTACTTTGGCAGGGTCGTTAGAGCTACGCATCACGTAAGCCGCAACAAAAATATCTATCACCGGCAGCACAAATGCGTACACAATATTCGTCATAACGAGGATGCGAAAGTTATGCGGCTGACTATTGAAGTGGGCTACTTCAGACCTTAATTTCTTAAGCATGATCGTATTTTAGTAATGAGAATATTTCTTTGATGGAAAGCGTTGCACCGCAAACAAATTCATCCGAAGCACCATAATACATAGTAATGGTGTCGTCATTCACGGTATGCCCGTTGGTGAATACTACGTTACCAAAGAAACCGGTAAGTTCGTAAGGTGCAGTAGGTATCATAATGGGTTCTTCTGTACGGGCCAGTACTTTGGAAGGATCATTCAGGTCCAGCAGAAAAGCCCCGAGGCAATATTGATGGAGCTTGTTGGCACCATGGTATATTTCCAGCCAGCCTTTGTCTGTTTTAATAGGCGCACATCCTGCACCTACGCGGGCATTATCCCAGCTTTCTTCCCGGGTTTTAACAATGCATTTATGATTCCCCCAGTGGATAGCATCCGGGGACTCTGCGATCCAGATATAGTTTCCACCAATGTCTACACTGCTGGGGCGATGCAGGGCATAATATTTTCCATTGATCTTTTCTTCGAAGATGGCACAGTCTTTATTATGCGGGGGAATGATCATGCCGTGGGACTCAAATTCCTTCCAGTTGGTGGTAGTACGCATACCAACTCCCACGCCACTGTCAGATACAGCAGTGAAGGTGAGGTAATATTTGTTATCTATCTGCGTTACCCGGCAGTCTTCTATACCAAAGGATTCTAACTTCCCTTCTCCATATAGCGAAGTATATCCTTCCGGTTCATAGAAATGGATACCATCATCACTGCAAAGCAATCGCAGATGGGAGAGGGTGGTGAGGTAATCTACACCGTGATATCTGATCACCCGGGCATCTGTGGCTATCAACGCAGGATCGTCTTTGGGTATCTCCATGATCTTTGTACCCGTAGGTGTGAGGATGGGGAAGGAGATCACATCCACCTGCTGTTCCGGCCTTTCTGCTACCCTTACGATCAGCCATGTTTTATTTTCATACTGAAAAACACCGGGGTTTAAAAGACAGGCGATCAGTAATCCTTCACTACTGGCTTTTAAGTCCCCGGGGGACAACAATGGGTTCGCTTCAAATCGCTTTGCTATATCACTCATATCTGCTGCTTTTAAAATCCTGTATTCTGTGTAATGCTACCGCCTGATTTATCTATTTCACCCTGCGGAATAGGGTAGAGGTAATTTTTATCCTGGAAGTTTTTGCCCATAGCGGTGAGTACTGCTTTGGCTGTTTCCCATCTTTTCAGATCATAGAAACGGTGTGATTCAAAACCTAATTCTACCCTGCGTTCACTCACCAGCCAGGAGGTAACCAGGGCTTTATCTGTAGTGGCAATATTCCTGTTGGGCAATGTACCGGCAGGTGGTAAAGCACCTGTTACGGAAGGGCTTGTTCTTGCACGTGCACGGATGGAATTGATAATGCCAATGGCAGCAGGGTAATTTGCACTTTCATTATAAGCTTCTGCTTTCCATAAAAGCACATCTGCCCAACGGATGAAGATCTTATTGTTGGGAGCATCATCGTTCCCTTTATTGCTGTTATCTGTAGTGCCCAGTAATTTGTAACATGCCTGGTTGGCTACATCTGCCGTGTACAACAACCGTGGATCGTTGGCTTCAAATGCACTGACGAAATTAGCAGTAGGTGCTATAAAACCCCATCCCTGCAAAGCACATAACCCATTCCCGTTACGGGGATTCTTTCCCTGCTGGTGATCATAAGCAAAGATCACTTCATTGTCAGTGAATTCTTTTGCTACACTGAAAGCATCAAAGTAATTGGTATTGAGACTATAGAAACCCAGGCCTTCCAGTTCTGTGATGATGGCAATCACATCTGCCCATTTTTTACCGTACAGTGCTACCTTGGCTTGCATAGCCATCACAGCACCTTTGGAGGCTCTCCATTTTTCTGTATTGTCAGCAAATTTGGTACCGGGTAATAATGGTTTGGCTTCAGCAAGGTCTTTACTGATCTGCTCCAGCACAACAGCTTTCTTTTCTCTTTTTGCTACGCTATAGGCTTCTGAGAAATTCTTCAGTGGTTTCAGCAGTAAGGGAACATCGCCGAAGTTATTCACGAGTTCGAAATAGTAAAAAGCACGCAGGAAGTATACTTCTCCCAACAACCTTTTACGCAGTGTTTCATCAATTCCGATCTTGGTAGTAACAGCAGGGTCCGTTAAATAACTGATAGCAAGATTGGCGCGGGAGATGCCTTCATAATCATAGCTCCACTGGCCATTAAACCCACCATTCGCTGCAGTAAAGCTATAGTTGGAATATTGGTCCATCCAGGCCTGATCCCCATCCGGGTTCCATTTCTTTTGCATATCTCCGGAGGCAATGTCCTGCAGAACAAAATCATTGCGGGTAACGGTACCGCCATCCCACTGCCATTCTCCCAACAGGTTGAGTGTACTGGAAAGCATCTGGTAGGAAGAGGTGACGGAAGAAGTAACGGTTCCCAGTTTGGGATCTGTGTTGATCTGATCAGGTGTTAACAGGCCTATCGGATCTTTATGTAATTGCTTGGTACAGCTACTTAAGATGGCTGTGATGGCGAGTATATGATAGATTGATTTCATGGCTTTACTTTTAAGCGGTAATTAGAACTGAACGTTTACACCAAACAACAGTGCGCGTGACTGCGGATAAGTACCCTGGTCGAAGAAATCAGTGGATTCAGGATCCAGGCCTGTGTAGTCGGTTATGGTGAAAATGTTTTGCGCTGATACATATAACCGCACATTTTTTATGCCGGTATTTGTTCTCTTCAGCATAGCGCCGAAGGAGTATCCTATTTCAAGGTTCTTCAGGCGCAGGTAGGAAGCGTCTTCCACGAAAATATCTGATACCCTGCTGCTGCCGTTATCGTTGAAAGTAGAGCGGGGAACGGTATTACTGGTTCCTTCACCATGCCATGCTTCCAATGTGCGGATGCTGTGGTTAAAAGGACGGGTATCATAATCCGTGATCTTTTTCAGATCGTTGTATTTGTCAACACCCTGTACGCCCTGGAAGAGGATACCGATATCAAAACCTTTATAGCTGCCGGAGAGGTTTAAGCCATAAGAGAATTTGGGATTTGGATTACCAATGAAGGTACGGTCGTTATCATTGATGATACCATCGTTGTTCAGGTCTTTGAATTTGATATCGCCGGGCTTTTCGGAAGGAGTAGGTGTGCCATGTAAATAACTGGTGATCTCTGCCTGGTTCTGGTAGATACCATTCATTACATAACCATAGAAAGAACTCAGTGGATGCCCTACCTGTGTTCTGGAAACATTGCCGGTGATGTTGGGTAAATTGGGGTGCAGTTTTTCCACGTTATTGGTAACTGTGGCTACGTTCGCATTGATATCATACTTAAATGCATGATCATTGTTCCGCAGGTTCAGTGCAATTTCTATACCCTTGTTGGATACTTCACCTGCATTTACAATAGTGGGAGAAACGCTTCCCACTAAAGCCGGGAGGGAAATAGGCAGCAGGATGTCTGATGTTTTCTTAGAGAAGTAATCTACGGAGAGATATACTTTGTTACGCAGGATACCGATGTCTACCCCTATATTTTGCTGGCGGGTGGTTTCCCATTTCAGATCAGGATTGCCATAACGGGAGATCACATATTGATCACCGGTTTTACGCAGTAAAGTGAGGTAAGCATAATTGCCGATCTCCTGGTTCCCCAATGTACCGGCACTGGCACGCAGTTTCAGATCTGAGATCCAGTTAACATCCTGCATGAATTTTTCTTCAGAGATCCGCCAGCCTAAGGAAACAGAAGGGAAATAACCCCACTGGTTGTTTTCGGCAAAACGGGAGGAGGCATCTGCTCTTAAATTTACAGTGGCCATATAACGTGCATCGTAGGAATAAGTAGCAGAACCGAAGAGAGAGAACAGTCCCCATTCTGAACCATTACCGCCATTCCATACATCTGTTTGTGATCCACCATAATCAATGTACTGGAAGGTGGTGTTCACATATTCAAACCGGCTCCTGGAAGCACCAATGGAAGAAGCATAATTAGTGATGTATTCAGTACCTGCCAGTGCGCTGATGTTATGTTTGCCGAAGGCCTTTGTATAGTTCAGTGTATTGTTCCAGGTGATGGTGTATTCTTCGCCCCTGTCCTCATTCAGGCCATTGGGGCGGTTCTTGCGTCCCTGTCCTTTATCTGTGGCATTGCCGCCACCATCGTCATCACCAAAGTTCTGATTGAATGTTTTGTTATGGGTCATATTCAGATCAATACCCAGGTTGGTACGGAATTTCAAAGCATTGTCTTTCAGGAAACCGTACTCTGCATATACATTGCCGAAAGTTTTCAGGCTATTCCTTTTATCATTCGTGAAATAGGCGAGGGCAACGGGATTGCTGCTGTATTCATATTTATTGCTTTCCCATCCGCCATTGGCCTGATCGCTGTGTTTATAGAAAGGCAGATCGGTGAAGGGATCACCAGGTTTGTAAGTAGGATCGCCGGGATCTTTATATACAGGGATCACCGGCGGGCGGATCAATGCATGACGGATAATGCCGGGTGCATCTCCTTTGGAAGATAATTTATCCTGCAGTTCATAAGAGAACTGGAGATTGGTTCCGATGGATAACCTGTTGGTGAGGTTGGCCCTGATATTGGTCCTGAAGTTGTAACGTTTGTACTGGTCATTATCATAGACCACAATCCCATCCTGGCTGTAATAACTACCGGATACCAGGAACTGTATTTTGTCGCTGCCGCCGCTGGCAGATACCTGCAGGTTCTGGGAACGCCCTGTTTCAAACAATTCTTTTTGCCAGTCTGTATTAGCAAGGTCCGTTCTGCTTTTATCTGCTGTATAGGGATTGGTACCTGTAAAACCGGAATTGTTCCAGCTTTCTTCCATCTTATTCATATACTGTTCCCTGTTGAGCATTTTGGGCAGGTTGGCTACTTTTTGGATCCCGTTGAAATAGTTGATATCTATATTGGTAGCACCTTTTTTACCTGTTTTGGTGACCACCACAATTACACCTGCGGAAGCCCTTGAACCATAAATGGCTGCGGCAGAGGCATCTTTCAACACTGTGATGGATTGAATATCTGAAGGGCTGAGGAAGGAGATATCGCGGGAGGGGATTCCGTCTATAATAAATAATGGACTGTTGTTCCCGATCGTTCCTTCTCCCCGGATACGGATACTGATATCTTCACCCGGTGCACCCGTGCTTTGTGTGATCTGCACACCGGCAACCTGGCCTTGCAGAGCTTGTGCCACATCCGGCACCTTTCGCTGATCAAGGTCTGCCATGTTCACGGTGGAAATAGCACCGGTGAGGTTAGCTTTTTTCTGACTGTTATATCCTAAAACCACTACTTCGCCCAAACCGGTTTCTGCAGGTTCGAGTGCTATCATGATAGCTGTTTTACCGGCAACAGGTACTTCCTGTTTCTGGTAACCTACAAAGCTTACCACCAATATGGCATCCTGGGGTACGGTAATGGAGAAAGAGCCGGCAGCGTCTGTAGAAGTTGTTTTTGCTGCATTTTTAACCTGGATGGAGGCACCTCCTAAAGGTTGCCCGAAAACGGAAGTGATCTTTCCGGTGACTTTGATCTCAGTTGATTGTGAGAAAGCAGTCATCTGGAAACACACTAATAATAGTGTAAGTATTTTTTTCATAACGGCGATTTAAGTATTGTGGAATGCTATTACAAAGTAGGTTTATTGCATACCGGGCTTATGCACTATAGTCACATTTTACTGTACTATAGTTACAATGGGCAGTTATTTTGCTGAAATACAGTGATTTAGCTTTGCGCAGATTGTTGCCCCCGGTATTCGTTGGGTGCACAGAGGTAACGTTTTTTGAACTCCCGGAAGAAGTAGGACTGGTTATTGAAACCGGTACGATAGAAAATTTCGGAAACGGTGAACTGGGTGGAAGTGAGTAAATGGGCCGCATGTTTCAGGCGGATGTGTTTAATGAACTCTCCGGGTGTCATATTGGTCATCGTTTTTAATTTACGATAGAGCTGCATTTTGCTCATGGCCAGTTCTTTTTCCAGAACGGCGGCATTTAGTTCCGGCTCGTCCAGTTTTTCTTCAATGATGCGCACCAGGTGCTGGATAAATTCTTTATCTGTATCCGGCATGTCTGCTGTGGTAATGTTCTCATTGTTCCTGAAAAGATCATGCATCCGTTGGCGGTATTCCAGCAATTTCCGTACCCGCACCATTAAATGGGCAATATGAAAGGGTTTGGCGATATAGGCATCCGCTCCTACTTCATACCCTTCCGTTTTATGTTCCACACTTCCTTTGGCAGATAATATAATAAAAGGTACCTGGCAGGTGGCGGGAGCGTTCTTTACTTTATTGCAAAGGGTAAGGCCATCCATATCCGGCATCATAATGTCACTGATAATGAGGTCAGGGATCACTTTCGCCATCAGGTCCAGTGCCTCTTTTCCATTTTCAGCCTCATAAATGGTATAATGGTCTTTTAAGATATCCTTCAGCAGGTAGCGGATACCCGGTTCGTCTTCCACTACCAGGATGTTCTTACGGTTGTTGTCCGGCGAGAGTTGTTCAATAATGGCCCGCTTGTTATTTTCTTCCGGGGAAATGACCGATTCCCTGTAGGAAGTGAGGGACTCATATAAATAGGAGGGTTTGTCTGAAATGAGTTGGGCATTTTCGCCGGCAGTGGTTAAAGGGATGCTTACTTTAAAGGTGATCCAGTCTTCCACGCAGCTGGCGGTTATTTTCCCCTGCAGCATGGCCACCAGCTGTTTGGTGAAGGCAAGCCCTATCCCTGTACCAAATTTTTCATTGCCGGGTTTGGCCACGTAGAATTTGTCAAACAACTTATCCAGTTGATCCGGAGGAATATGGCTGCCGGAATTGCTGACCGCTATTTCCAGTTGCCCGTTACTTTCTGCGGCGCTGAGTTCTATCTTTTTACCGCCATGTTTAAAGGCATTGGATAAAAGATTGAAAAGGATCTTTTCCAGTTTGTCTTTATCCACCCAGGCTTTGATATCCGGTGGGATGTTCCGTTGGTAATCTATACCGTTCTGTTCACTGAGTGTTACAAAAGGATCGGTGAGGTTATTCAGCAGGTCTGATACATGCAGGTAGCTGTATTGATTATTGTGGAAGCCGGCCTCTGCTTTCCGGAATTCCAGTAATTGCTGTACAAGATAAGTAAGGCGGGAGGCCTGCTGGTGAATAAGGTTGAGGAAATAAGGTTTCTCCTTTTTATCCATGAACCGTTCCGCGGAACCCATGATCAGCGTGAGGGGCGTTTGCAGTTCGTGCGCGATATTGGTGAAAAAGCCCAACTGCCCCTGGTGGATCTCTTCTTCCTTTACCCGCATGAGATGTTCTATGCGGTATTGATAGAAAAGGTAACCGAGGAAGGATAATATAATGATATATACAAGGAAGGCAGGAAAGGTAAGCCAGAAATACTGTTGTACCTCAATATTCAGCAATACGGTCTCATTTGTCCATACCCCTTCTCCGTTAGACCATTTTATCCTGAAAGTATAATGGCCGGGTAAAATATTGCTGTAAGCAATCTTTCCATTGGTGCCGGGGTAATGCCATACTTTATCATAGCCTTCCAGGTAATACGCATATTCACATTTATCCGCATTGAGGAAGCTGATAGCTTTTGCATCCAGGTCAAAATAACCGTCTTTGCGGTGAATGGTATAATCAAGGGTTTTGTTGGCGGCTGGCCGGAGTACTGTACCATGTGTACTTACACCACCCATGACAATATTGGAGATAAGCAGGTTGGGGCACCAGCTGGTATTCCTGATCCTTTGCGGCAGAAAATAATTGAAGCCTGAAGTGCCGCCTATAAAAAGATGATCGGAGGAATCTTTCCATACAGCCCCATCGCAGAATTCATTACTCTGCAATCCATCTGCCTGCTGGTAATAGGAAACGGTTGCTTTATCCGGCTGCACTTTGGCCAGTCCTTTATTGGTAGTTACCCAGATGTTGCCGGCATTGTCTTCCTCAATAGCATGAATAGTATTATTAGGTAAACCATTTTCCGTGGTGAGTTTCCGGAATGCAGGTTCCTCTTTTGCCGCGTCTGCCTGGTTGATCCAGTTGAGGCCGTAACTGGTGCCCACCCATATCCTGTTGTGGCTGTCACTATAAAGAGAGAGTACATCATTATTGGAAAGGCTGCCTTCGTAGGTGAAGGCTTTGAAGGTTTTGAAGCGCCGGGTCCTTTTATCCAGCAGGCTCAATCCTCCATACCGGCAGGCTATCCAGATATGATCAGGGTCTCCGGATGCAAGGGCATAAATGATATCATTGGCAGGGCCGGTGTTGCTGCCGTTGAAAGTGTATTGCTCCAGGAAAACAAGACTGATACTTCCGTTATTATTCAAACGCAGTTTCAGGTGAATGAGTCCATAACTGCTGGTACCCAGCCATACGGAATTGTCTTCATCCTGCAGGATGGCATAAACGGAACCGAATTCCGGATGTTTGTCGTATCCCTCTATACCGGCCCATTTGTGGAACTTCCGGTTGCGGGTATCGTATACACCGATGCCTTTTCCATCCGTACCAATATAGATCAACTGATCCCTGCCTTTTTTCAGGGCGTAAACGGCATTGTTATCCAACTCGCCGGGAGATAAAAAATAGTTCCGTTTTGTAAGGTCTGATCCCGGCTGCCAGAAATTGGGCAGTTCAATAATACCACTGCCTTTTGTGCCTACCCAAAGGTTACCGTTATATTCACAGAATGCGCGGACGGGTTTGCTGTATGGCATGTCTGCATCCGCCGTGGCAATGGAGCCGAAGGGTTTTGTTTTTGGGAATATTTTGATCATACCATTTCCATCAGTACCGTACCATAAGATCTGTTCACTGCCTAAAGCCCATGCGGTGATACGGATGTTCTGCATTTGCCGGGCTTCCTGTTCCAGGAAGTCAGCAGGGCGGAACTGGTTGTCAAACACACCAAACCCTTTGCCGGACCAGGCAAGCAGGTAATGATCATTATAGCGGACCATCGCCGTCAGGCCATTTTTCAATTGCAGAATGGGCTTTGCTGTGTTGCCGGCGAACTGGTATAATTGATTGTCTGCCGTAGTGAAGAACAGCTGTGTTTTAACCACAAAAAAATTAGTGACCTTTTGCTGGATGCTTTGTGATCTTTTGAACTGCTGCCCGTTCCAGGTATATTTTTCCAGCCCGCCTGCCTGATTGATCAGCCATAAGGTATTGCTATCATCAAAAGCGAATTTGCTGATCCCTGCCCCCGGGAATTTAAAAACACGGAAAGAATCTGCTGTGGCATCATAGCGGGTGAGCCCATATTTTTGTGTGAGGCAGAAAACCGTGCCGGCAGTATCTACGGCCAGTTGGAATTCCTGTTCACTGATTTTGCTGCGCTGGTGCTGCTGGTAGAAATAATTATAGATCCTGCCGCTGTGTTTTTCATAGCGGGAGATGCCTTCGATGGTGCTGATCCAGATATTCCCTTTTTTGTCCTCCGTGATATATTGTATCACGTTATTGCCTATACTTTTCAGGTCGTTTTCTTTGCTGTAATTGAAAACGTGGAAAGAAGAGCCATCATACCTGTTGAGTCCATCCCAGGTGGCTACCCAGATGATGTCGTCCGCATCTTTATAAATATAATTGATGGCACTGTTGGAAAGGCCGTTACGGTTATCCAGGTTCTGGAGGAAATATTTATCGGCAGGCTGTGCATGGGCAGGGAGCAAATACAATAAACATCCCAGCAAAAGGAAGCATGATCTTAAAGGTTGTAGCTGAAATGCGAATAACATGGTATACCTGCTTGTTTGATCCATGCGCCTTAAGCACAAATAATAAATGGGTGGTGGGATGAAAGTACAGTTTTGGTTCGGGTTGCTTATCATGCCTGACCGGCGTGGATATAGTAAATTTAATCTTTTTCAGTTACTTTTTAAGGAGTATCTTTCTGGCCATGAACACGATAAAGGAAACCGATGTTTGTATCATCGGGGCTGGCCCGGCCGGCGCAACGGCAGCTTTGCAATTACATCAGTATAATATTCCCTGTATAGTAGTAGATAAGGCGGTATTTCCGAGAGATAAGGTATGTGGAGACGGATTGAGTGGAAAAGTACTCGCCATTCTGAACAGTATCGATCCCGCTATCGGCGAAAGGCTGGTGGCCCTGCAGGATAAGGAGGATAGCTGGGGTGTTACTTTCATTGCTTCCAACAGGGCATCGCTGGATATTTCATATAAACCGGTGAATGATGGGGCGGCAGGTTTCGTTTGCAAACGGATGGTGTTTGATAATTTCCTGGTAGATGAAATGAAGCGTTGCGGAAATATTGAATTGATAGAAGGTACAGGCATTGATAAATATACTTTGCAGCAGGATGGATATCTGCTCAGTAATGCTTCCGGTTCCTTACAGATCAAAGCGAAACTGATCATCGTGGCTAATGGGGCTCATTCTTCTTTTACAAAAGATGTGGCAGGTATACAGCTGGAGCCAAAACATTATTGCGCAGGTCTCCGCGCTTATTATAAGAATATTAAAGGGCTGCATCCCAAAGGGTATATCGAATTGCATTTTCTAAAATCTCTGCTGCCGGGTTATTTCTGGATCTTCCCCTTACCTAATGGAGAGGCAAATGTAGGAGTAGGAATTTTGAGTGAAGTGGTAAGAAAGAAGAAACTGAACCTGCGGAAAATGCTGCAGGATACATTGGAGAATGATCCGGTGCTGAAAGAACGTTTTAAAGATGCCGTGCTGATAGATAAAATAGATGGATATGGATTGCCTTTAGGTAGTAAGAAAAGAACGCTGAGCGGCGAACGGTTTATGCTGATCGGGGATGCCGGTCACCTGATAGACCCTTTCACCGGAGAAGGTATTGGTAATGCACTGTATTCCGGAAGGTTTGCAGCAGAGCAGGTAAAACGGGCCATTGCTGCCAATGATTTTTCTGCCACACAGCTGAAAGCATATGATGAAACGGTCCATCGTAAACTGGGCACTGAATTAAAACTCAGTGCGCGTTTGCAAAAACTGGTGCATCGCCCATGGTTGTTTAATTACCTGATGAAACTCGGCATGGGGAATAAACAATTACGGGAACTGATGTCCTGCATGTTCTATGAACTGGACCTGCGGAAGAAATTAGCGAAGCCTTCTTTCTATGTTAAGTTGTTGTTTAACAGGGCTTAAATGGGCAGGTTGGGGTTGAATGTCCCCACCATGGCATATATATTGTTTTTGAATTGACTGTTACCGGTTAGTAGTTTGTTTGTTAGCGCCTGTAAGCATCATGGCATGAATTTGATGAGGGAATAGTAAACCTTATCTTATGGCAAAGAAGAAAGCTAACCCAAAGAATACCATTCCGGACAAGAAATTAGCAGACCTCAATCCAGACCGTGTAGATAGTACCGGTGAATTTATGACCACAGACCAGGGTCTGAGAATTAACGATGATAATAATTCTTTAAAGGCTGGCGAACGCGGTGCTACATTGCTGGAGGATTTTATCCTCCGTGAAAAGATCACACACTTTGACCATGAGCGCATCCCTGAGCGGATCGTACATGCGCGCGGATCTGCGGCCCATGGATTTTTCCAGGTATATAAATCGATGGAGAAATACACCAAGGCGGGTTTTCTGCAGGACCCTTCCGTTAAAACCCCTGTATTCGTAAGGTTTTCTACTGTTGCCGGCTCCCGTGGTTCAACAGACCTGGCGCGGGATGTAAGAGGTTTTTCCGTGAAGTTCTATACAGAAGAAGGGAACTATGACCTGGTAGGTAATAACATGCCCGTGTTCTTCATCCAGGATGCGATTAAATTTCCCGACCTGATCCATGCCGTAAAACCGGAACCGGATCATGAAATGCCACAGGCCGCTTCCGCACATGATACTTTCTGGGATTTTATTTCTTTAACACCGGAGTCTATGCATATGATCATGTGGGCAATGTCAGACAGGGCCATTCCCCGCAGTTATAGAATGATGGAGGGGTTTGGCGTGCACACATTCCGTTTTATCAATGCAAAAGGAAAGTCGCACTTTGTGAAGTTCCATTGGAAACCTTTACTGGGAATACATTCTGTGGTATGGGACGAAGCGCAGAAGATCTCCGGTAAAGACCCGGATTTTCATCGCAGGGACCTGTATGAAGCTATCGCAAATGGGGCTTTCCCTGAGTGGGAGTTTGGTGTGCAGATAGTGGCAGAAGAAGATGAGCATAAATTTCCATTCGACTTATTAGACCCTACTAAAATAATTCCGGAGGAAATTGTGCCCGTTATGCGGATCGGCAAAATGACACTGAACCGTAATCCGGATAATTTCTTTGCTGAAACAGAGCAGGTAGCTTTTCATCCGGGGCATCTTGTACCCGGAATCGATTTTACCAATGACCCGCTTTTACAGGGACGTTTATTCTCTTATACAGATACGCAGTTATCCCGCCTGGGCAGTCCTAATTTTCATGAGATACCCATCAACCGGTCTGTGAATACGGTGCATAATAATCAACGGGATGGTCACATGCGTCAGCAGATCAATGTAGGTAAAGCCAGTTATCATCCTAATACTACGGGTGGCGGATGCCCTTTCCAGGCAAAGATGGCAGAAGGTGGTTTTACGTCTCATGAAGAAAGGATAGATGCAAAAAAGGTACGTGGGCGCAGCAGGAGTTTTATGGATTTTTTCAGCCAGGCTACTTTGTTCTTCAACAGCCAGTCTGAACCAGAGCAAAATCATATCGTGGATGCATTAAGGTTTGAATTAGGTAAGTTGGAAACACCTGCTATCCGTGAACGTATGGTAGGTTTGCTGGCGAAAGTAAGTACACAGCTGGCGCAGCGCGTGGCAGATGGATTGGGAATAAAGGTAGTGAAACCACAGGAGCCGCTCAATCATAATTTTGGTGCGGATGCAAATCCGAGAGACTTTCAGAATAACCCTGTTCCTCAGGGCATAGAAAAATCTCCTGCGTTAAGTATGGCCAACACAAGAAAGGATACGATCAGCACAAGGCAGATCGCAATACTTGCAGCAGATGGTGTGGATGGAGTTTCTTTAAGTAAGATGAAAGCTGCGCTGGAGGCAGAAGGCGCTCAGGCGAAAGTGATTGCACCACATGGAGGCATGATCAAAAATGCGAAAGGTGCAGACATTAAAGTGGATATGACTTTCCTCACAGCTGCATCTGTTTTGTTTGATGCTGTTTTTATACCCGGAGGAGAAAGAAGTGCAGCTGCTTTGATCAATGAGCCGGATGCCATTCATTTCATCAATGAAGGGTATAAACATTGTAAAGCAATTGCTGCGGACGGGCAGGGATTGGATGTTTTGAAAGCAAGCTTTGTAAATCTTAAAAGTGATGGTGTGATCACCGGAGAAAAGGCATTGGAGAAAGCATTTATTAAAGCCATCGCGCAGCACCGTTTCTGGACAAGAGAAAAGGTGCCTGCATGATGTAAATATAGGATAGATAAAGAAGGGCCCTGGGTTTCATATTCAGGGTCTTTTTTTATTCATTTTGTTTCAAATAAACGGAAAATACGCCTTTAAAATGTTTCGATATACTTTCAATTTATTGTTATTTCTCATAACTAGTTGATTTTCATTATTCATAAAAAGTTTCGAATAATTGGAATTATCCGTACATTTATTAGGTATTAAAGCAATGCAGGGGAGCAAATAATTTAACCTGATAAAAAGCCCTGAGGAGAAGCCCTCA
This sequence comes from Chitinophaga niabensis, assembly GCF_039545795.1. Lineage (NCBI taxonomy): Bacteria > Pseudomonadati > Bacteroidota > Chitinophagia > Chitinophagales > Chitinophagaceae > Chitinophaga > Chitinophaga niabensis. The sequence continues at coordinate 6,878,771 of NZ_CP154260.1, forward strand.
TAACACAACCTATTTAACGAATTTTTCTACACGCATCTGACTGCCGTTGAGCGATCAACGGGAGAACGGATTACTTATGCACATTAACCTTTAAACCATGAAAATCTTAATCCGAAGAAACATGTTATGACCGGTGGCACTTACGATACATGGATCTGGCTGCGGGCAAACATTGGCCCTGATTACATGTATTGTTTGCAAGTAAGGCTACCGGAATGAACCTGCCCGCATCTCCATTTTGAAGATCATCCCACTGCGGATGATATGGACATGTGTATAAAATTTAACCTGACGGGTTTCCTAAGAATTAAAAAAAGGTCTTAAGTTGTGGAGCTTAAGACCTTTTCTTATACCTGTACCTATGACGGAATTTAGGAAGTACTATTTCGGACTTGCATTGGGCTACCTGTTATTCAATTGGTTGATTCAGTTTGCCTCTCACACCGGCGTTCGCTTAGAAAATATTTATACTCAAAAACTAATTGTTGAAACTATCGTACTGGTGATTAATCTGGTTTTTCTTTTATTGTATGCCCTGTACGAAAACACCTGGATCAAAGTAGCATTTATCCTGTCCCAATTGCTTGCAGCAGGCCTTTATGGTTTCTTTACCATCAGGATGTTCTTTACGGAGTTCAGCTTACTTTCTTTTATCATATACGATCTGTTCCTGTTCTGCAATATGATGTTCTTTAACCAGCTGGTTTTTAAGAAGTCTTTGTAAGCGTACTTAGTATTTTCAGTTTATCAATGATCAGTAAGATAATGAACACGGATAAGGATATGCATACGAGTGATACAGCAAGTATGGCATAGTACTGTATCGTCCATTCCGTAGCCGTTTTTAAACGGCTGAGAAAACTGATCCCTTTTTTGGGTGCGCCTTCAAAAAGAGAGAAGCGGATGCTGCAGAATTCATTCTCTGCATCAAAGTTGCCCAACTCAACGCCCAGCTCCTGCAACTTTGTTTCTATTTCCAGGATCTTATCGTGCAGGGAAACATAATCACTGATCACACCACTCCTTGATCTTAACTCGTTCAGCGATAATAATGTTTTTTCAAGCGATGCTTTTTTAGCATTCAATTCCCTGTATTCATTGGTTTTATCGATCTTGGTGATCTCAGTGGAATTGATCTTACCAATGTCCTGAACCGCAGTATAGAAGCTGTCGAATTTTTCCGGGCTCACGCCTATCAGTAAATGGATTTCCCTGTAGCCCTTGTTACCCGTATTTTGTTCATATTGAATAACACCTTCAAAATCTTTTGTAGTGTTTTTGATGGCCGAGGCATCTTTATCGAATGCTGTGCTTTTAGTTCTTACAGTAGCTGTTTTCTCATATTTCTGAGAAGCAGCAAAACTTGCCTGCCCGTCCACATCGGGTTTTGAATAACCTTTTTCTGAAGCATAGTTCTTCCTTATGTTCGCTACACTGCTAAAGAAGTCTCCCGCATTATCGGAACTGGCAATGATGTCCGTGGCTACATAACCATAGATCAATCTGCAAATGAGCATGAAAAAGAAGAGAGCGATGAACCATCTGGCGATCTTCCAGAATCGTTGTTTAAGTTTCATAGGGTGAGGATTGGCGTTAAAACTGAAAGGCCTTAAGTTATGAAACTTAAGGCCTTTTCTTTCGTGGAGGATATCGGACTCGAACCGATCACCTCAAACATGCCATGCTTGCGCTCTACCAGATGAGCTAATCCCCCGAAGGCTTGAATGGAGTGCAAATTTAGCCGCTTTTTTGATAAAACAAAAAATATTCTCCCGGCAGGGCAAACCGGGAGAAGTATATTTTTATGCTTTATATGTGCTGCAGAACACTGATCCGGCCCTGTTCCCCTACCCGGGAACAGGGCCTTGTGTTTGGATCAGTTATCCGCCATCCTATCGGCTAGAATTGGAGCCGGTACATGAGGTCCGGGAAAAAGCCTATCTGGTTGAGGGTGCCCACCTGTTTCAATACCTGGTTGTAACGTTGCGTGAATACGTTCTCCCGGTTACTTACATTTTGCAGATCTAAGAAGATGGTGTGGGAGATCTTTCGTTTCGCATTATTCAGCCGGAAGCCAAAACGCAGGTCTGCCCTGAAATAAGAAGGGAGGCGTTCCGCATTATATTTCGATTCATCCAGTTTTTCTACGCCGGCGGCAACAGAGGCAGGAATATCCACAGGTGTATAATATCTGCCGCCTGCATTGGCTACTTTAAGATCTACCGTAAAAGCGTTTTTACCATCTTTGCCCATCTTCCATTCGCGGCCTGCCAGTATATTGAGCACTACCCTGTTATTAAAAGTGGAAGCTCTTTCCACACCATCGCTGCCTTTATACTTCGCATCAAAAACGGAGGCGGTGGTGAGGAGATAGAATCCACTGCTGAAAAACTTTTCTACTGTTAGTTCCACACCCGTATTGGTTCCTGTGCCGTTGTTCACTAAACCCGCCTTTTCAGGAAAGGTGAAATCTGCACCTGCATTGAGTACAGAAAAACCACTGGGTTGTTGTTCCACCGGCGCATTGTAGATGGATTGATGGTACAACTCTGCTTTCAGGCGCCAGTCGCGGGCAAAAGACCAGTCGTACCCCAATACATAATGATGTGCTTTAGTAAGTCCCAGGTCACGGTTGGATTGATCATAAGTGCCATCTGGTTTCTGTGACTGATAGAGATAGACAGGTAAGGGCTGTTGCTGGCTGTGCAGGCCATAGCTGAAGGTGAGTGTTTTCGTATTGTCGATCGCGTAACTGAGGGAAGTCCTTGGTTCTATATTGGATGTTTCATTGAAGCCATAATAGATACCATGTACACCCGCATTAAGAGAAAGTTTATCGGAGAAGCGGTATTTGCCCTGAAGGTAAGGTTGCAGTAATAAAGAACTTCCGTCATAAGCCCTGGTGGTTGTCCAGTCCGCCTGCTCAATCCGGGTTTGAACGTAAGTGTCCAGCCCCTGGATCTCAGCCAGTACACCACCTCTTGCCGTGAACCTTGTATTGATCTTTGAATTGATATAGGTAGAAAGGCGAAGGCCGGTATTGGTGGTTGTTCCGTAAACAACATGTTTACGTTCTGTTTCGGTTTCGTTGTATTTGTAGGTATCTCCTTCGTTGCCGGAATAAGAATAAGATAGGATAGAACGGATGAAGGAATTGCGGCCTACATCAATTGTGTGTTTGAGCCCTACCACACCCATTCTTGAGCGGAAATAAACATCTTCATCCTTATTGGCAAAGAGGTCTGTTGAATCAAGGTCTTTCCCGATAAAATCTATCTGGCTGGTACCGCCCATGCCAAATAAACTGAACTTACCGAGTTTGGAATCTGCGAAGCTGAGGTTGAAGATCAGGTCCTGGTACTGTGGTGTGGCCTGCGTGCCTACATTCAAACCAAGCGATTGTGCGAGTTGTGCAAAAGAGTAACGGTAGCCTACCAGGAAGGAGGCGCCTTTTTTACCAATGGGCCCTTCTATCATCGCTTCCAGTCCGCTGAACATATTCAGTTGCAGGGTCTTTTCCACTTTCTCTTTATTACCTGTGCGCAAAGCAATATCGAATACAGCACCGGTAGCATTTCCATATTCAGCAGAGAAAGCGCCGGTATAGAAATCAGAGTTCTTCAATGCATTGGTGTTTAATGCACTTACCGGGCCGCCTGTTGTACCCAGTGTGGAGAAGTGATTGGGATTAGGGATGGGGATCCCTTCCATTCTCCATAATACTGCTGTAGGCGCATTACCGCGCACCACAATGTCGTTACGGGAATCATTGGTAGTGGCTACACCCGCAAAGTTGCTGGCCAGCCGGGATGGGTCATTGCGGCCTCCGGCATAACGGGTTACATCGTCCATATTAAAAGAGCGTGCACTGCTGCCGGCAAATTCATTGGCTGCATTTCCTTTACGCGCTCTGCCGGAAGAGATGGTAACCCCGCTTAAAGAACTGATGTTTTGATCCATCGGAATGTCCAGCGCCACCTGTTTTCCGGAGGTGACCAGCACTTCCGGGATAGCCACTGTTTTATAACCCAGGAAAGTAAAGGAGATCCGGTGACGGCCGGGCGGTACACCTCTTATTACATAACGGCCTGTTGAATCTGTTATGGCACCCATGCCGGTACCCGTTAGTTGTACCGCTACATGTGCAAGCGGCCTTTCAGATGCTTTGTCTGTTACAATACCGCTGATCGTTTGGGTGTTGTTCTGTGCCAGGGTAGGGAGGGAACCAAAGATCAATAGTGATAGGAGAAAGTGTTTCATAGCGAATAATTGTGTGCGTTAAGCAGCTAAATTGCACACTCCTCCCTGTCCGTAAAAACAAAGTATGCCATCTCTGGCAACAATGCGACATCCACACGGTATGTGCAGACGACTTAATCTTTCAGGTTCCTGGGATCTATAATGGAAAAGAGATTTTCACGATGAGAATCGCTGATAGGTATGATGTGTTCATTGATGTAAATACGGTTCTTGCGGATAGCCGTTATTTTGTCCAGTGCTATGATATAGGATTTATGTACCCGTATAAACCTGGACGGTGGCAGTTTTTCGGAGATGGCTTTCATCATCAGCCGCGTAACGATGGGTTTGGTGGTATGGTGTAAATAGATCTTGATATAGTCTTTTAGCCCTTCAATATAACTGATGTCGTTAATGGCGATCTTCACCAGGTTGTATTCCACATTCACAAAGAAGTAATCGGCGGCAGGATTTACAACCGGTGCCTTTTTGAGGGAATGATATTCTGCCGCTTTGTTCACTGCCTTGAGGAAACGTTCAAAGGGTACGGGTTTTACGAGGTAATCCAATACATCCAGTTCAAAACCATCCAGCGCATATTTCTTATAGGCCGTAATAAAGATCACCATGGGCCGGTTGGTCATGCCCTGCAGGAATTGCGTGCCTGTAAGCCCTGCCATCTGGATGTCCAGGAAGATCAGGTCAATGGGTTCACGCTGCATCACTTCCATTGCCTCATAGGCATTATTGCACCGCGCTACCAGTTGCAGGAAGGGGATTCGCCGGATGTTATCCTCCAGCAGGTCCAGCGATAACAGCTCATCATCAACTGCCAGGCATCTGATCATTTAAATAGATTTTAAGAGATGCATTAAAGTAATTATCGTTCTTAACGGCACTGAGCGTATGTTTATTGGGATAGAGCAATTTTAACCGCCTCTCCAGGTTGGTAAGCCCTATGCCCGAAGTTTTATCTTTTGTTTCAAGGCTTCCGGGATTGAACTTGTTCAACACTGTAAGCGAAAGTTCTCCCTGGTGCACTTCCAGGTCTATGGTGATCTCCGGATCTTCTATCAGGCCAATACCATGTTTGAAAGCATTCTCTATCAAAGGTATTAATAACATGGGTTCAATAGAGAGTTCTTCCGGGGGATGATTGTTCCGGAAAGTGATGCGCACCTGGTGCCCGAAACGTAAGGTCTGCAGGTCTATATAGCTCTGGATATAATCGATCTCTTTCCGCAGGCATACTTTCTCTTCATCCGATTCATACAGCATGTAATGCATGAGGTTGGAGAGTTCCAGCAAGGCCGGTTCCAGCTTATCTGATTTTTTGCGGGCCAGCGATACAATACTGTTCAGGGTATTGAACATAAAATGCGGGCTTACCTGTGAACGCAGGAATACCAGTTCTGTTTTCAGGTTCTCCTGCTGCAGCCGCTGATCCTGGATAAAATGAATGATCAGCATATAGGAGGTACCCGTGGCCATTACAGCCATACTGATCAGGAACTTGATAATAATACCTACCCAGAGGATAGAATTGTAATGCGCGTCAAACTGTGCTACGGCCACCGCGCTCAGTACAGCTATAAAAATACAGAGGCTGGTGAGGATGATGAGATACTCTTTGATCCTTTTCTTCAGAAAATACCGGGGGTACAGGTAATACACCATGATATAGAATACTACCACCTGTGCCATTGTAAATACCATCTTGCTGATGGAAAAGAATTCGGGCTTACCCGTTCCATCTTTAAGCGGTAACAGGAAAAGCGGTACCCCTATACTGGGTACCCATAGAAAGAAATGCAGGATCAGGTTGACCCGTTTAGTTGACAACATCACAATAAAACTACTTAATTCTTCTCCATTTATTGCGCCCGGAGACGAATAGACCGGGTCTGCCTTCCAGTGGGTTATTTGTGCAGACAAAAAAATTTACAGGATTAATTTGGTTATTTGATTACATGCTGTATATTTGTCTACAGAATTAGTAGACTAATAGGATACATAATTTACCACCACAAAACAACCAGGTTGCTTACAACGCTTCCTGTATCTTATTGAATTAAATGCATTTGAAATGAAAAATCTCAAACTCATGCGTTTTGTGGTAACATCTCCCACAAATTTACTTTTAGCTGATGGTGGTACCATGTGTTGCCATCGAATGTAATCTTCCGTTTTAAAAATATGGAACCAACTATATAAGCTTTTGTCGGGCAGCGGGAGAAGTGTGCGTCACCTATTACTTGGTGGTAAATTATCTGGCGCCGCAGAACCCGCTTTTGCCTGACACCAAATTTGCACATCACCAACCATTATCAATCACCCAACCATTCATTCGTTCCCGGCGCCACGCAACGTGGTGCCGGCTCAGAATGAAGTCTGAACCTGCTTTTCCCCATGCTGCTCGCTGCATTGATCATATATCTTTTTAAATCCTTTAAACGATTGCATGAAAAAAGAGGTTTGATAACATCAGACCTGAATTCGGATAATTAGTCTATATGATTGATCTGTGAAATGCCCGTGGAATTCGCTTCCATGGGCTATTTGCTTATATTTGCCGTATGTACGCGCTTATCCTTGAAAACATATCCCGTTATGTGGCCCTCGATCTGCAGGAGCAGGCACACTTTACTGCAGCATTACAACACAGAACACTACGCAAAAAAGAATTCATCCTGCAGGAAGGAGAACTTTGCCGTTATGATCATTTTGTGATCAAAGGCAGTTTGCGGCAGTATGAAATTGATGAAGAAGGAAGGGAACACATCATGCAGTTTGCTTTTGAAGACTGGTGGATAGGAGACTGGTACAGTATGTTAACCGGCACAGCTTCTGTTTATAATATTGATGCATTAGAGGATTCAGAAGTATTGCTGATAGATAAAAACCGTTTGGATGAACTGTTCCTCGAAATACCCAAACTGGAAAGATACTTCAGGATCATCATGCAGCATGCGTTTGTAGCGCAGCAAAGGAGGATCCTCTTTCTCCAGAAACCGGCAGAAGAACGGTACGCAGATTTTTACAGCCGCTACGGCCATTTTGAACAAAGGGTGCCACAGCAGCAGATCGCTTCCTACCTGGGCATTACCCGCGAAACACTGAACCGGGTGAAAAATAAACAGTGATATATATCACAGATTAGCAGCAGCCGCTGCAGCAATTTTGTAGCCTAATTCAGGGTACACATGTTACAAACTTGTTTTTCTACAGACAATGGCTGGACGGGCCTCATCCTCCGGCTTACATTAGGGATTGTTCTTTTCCCCCATGGTGCACAGAAAATGTTCGGCTGGTTCGGCGGGCCGGGTTTCTCAGGAGAAATGCATCATCTTACCCAGCAGGCAGGCCTGCCTGCTTTTGTGGCGGTGCTGGTAATTCTCATAGAATTCTTTGCTGCCTTAATGCTGATAACAGGAGCCGGTAGCCGTATTGCCGCAGTAGCCGTAATAGGTCTGTTCATTGGCATCATCTGGTACGTGCATGCCTCTATGGGATTCTTCATGAACTGGTTTGGCACCATGCCGGCAGGGCACGAAGGTTATGAGTATCATCTCTTAATTATCGGCCTCGCCATTGCTTTAGTCTTCACCGGCAGTGGCCGTTTTTCTATCGACCGCCTGATCTTCCCCTAAATTTCTGTAAATTAATGTGCAGAAAGTATGAAGATTCTAATCATTGAAGACGAACAGGCACTGAGTAAAAGCATTGCTACCTACCTCGCAGCGGAAAATTATACCTGCGAGGTAGCGGCAGATTGTAAAACGGCGCTGGACAGGATAGAGACATTTGAATATGACTGCATCCTGCTGGATATCTCCCTGCCGGACGGCAACGGGTTGCAGGTATTGCAGGCCCTGAAACGGGACCACAAAACAGAAGGGGTGATCATTATTTCCGCCCGGGATTCCATTGACGACCGGATCAAAGGTCTTCAGCTGGGGGCAGACGATTACCTTACCAAACCATTTCATTTATCTGAACTCAGTGCAAGGATCGCCGCAGTGATCCGCCGCCGCCGTTTTTCCGGAAGCAATACCCTGGAAGTGGGAGGGCTTGTGCTGGATACACAGGCACGAACCGTAAAGGTGAACGATCAAACAGTTGACCTTACCCGCAAGGAATACGATCTCCTTTTATATCTTGTTACCAATCGCAACCGCGTTATTTCCAAACACGCCATTGCAGAACATTTATCAGGAGACGGAGAAGGGCTTTTTGATAATTACGATTTCATCTACGCCCACATGAAGAACCTGAAGAAGAAACTATTACAGGCCGGCTGGCAGGATCAGATCAAAGCAGTATATGGTATGGGTTATAAAATGGATGTGCCATGAAACTGCTGAATAAAACCGTGCAATATTATTTCCTGCTTTCCGTAGTACTGCTGCTGGTAGCGGTGCCTGTTTTTTATTTTGTACTGCAGCGTATAGTGATCGCTAATGTGGATGCGAGGTTGATAGCCACCAAAACCCAGCTGATCCCACGTTTGCAGGTAATGGAAAATAAACAGCCTTTACTGGATAATGATATTACATTAGAAAAATCCGGCAGGCCCGGTGCAAAAGATTCCCTCTATACATCAGATAAGGGCACTTACCGCCTGCTTACTTCTTACCTGGTGATCAACCAGGAAACCTATCGGCTGCAGATCAAATCTTCCCTGGCTAATCACCAGGCGCTGATCACCAGCATCATTATCCTGCAGGTACTGCTGCTTTCCCTGCTGTTGGCAGGTTTGCTGCTGATCAACAGAAGCCTGGCCAGGCAGGTATGGAAACCATTCTATAATACCCTCCGCAAACTGCGTGCGTATAAAGTAGACCAGGTGGAGCCTTTGCAATTGCCGCATTCCAAAGTGAATGAATTTGAAGAACTGAATACGGCAGTGGAACAACTCGCGGAACGCAGCAGAAAATCCTATGTGGCGCAGAAAGAATTCGCGGAGAATGCTTCTCATGAAATGCGTACACCGCTGGCTATCTTCCAGGGAAAACTGGAACTGCTCATGCAAACAACGCCGCTCACAGAAGAGCAGGCTACCCTCATAACGGATATGGCTTCAGCGAGCCAGCGGATGGCCAGGCTGAACAAAGGCCTTATTCTGCTCACCCGTATTCAGAACGGGCAGTTCCCCGAAACAGAAGAAGTGTCCATCAAAAAAATGACGCTTCACCTGCTGGAGCAATACCAGCAGCAGATGCAGCAAAAGGAATTAATATTGGAGCAGCATTGGGAAGAGGATCTGCATATTTCCGCTAATCCCACATTGATAGAAGTGTTGCTCAGCAACCTGCTGGTGAATGCCATCCGGCATAACCTGAAGGGGGGGCAGATCATTGTGAAACTCTCCGCCGGTGTATTGACCGTTCAGAATACCGGCCAGTTATATGCCCTTAATGCCAACCGGCTTTTCCAGCGCTTCTCCAAAAACAGTGCGGATACGGAGAGTATGGGCCTGGGGCTGGAGATCGTGAAAAAGATCTGCGACCTGTACCAATTTGAGATCAGTTATGCCTACGAACATCCCCTTCATACTTTCCATGTTATAATGAAACGTTAAAACCCGCCCGGTCTTCCCTTTTATTCAGAATGTATTCAGAATGCCCCGTGAATTTTACGGTATCAATTAAAAAACTGGATACTATGAATAAGAAATTCACATTTGCCGCCATAGCATTAGTTGCGGCAGGGGTTGCAGGAGGGTACGCTATCAGCGCTACCACCAACAAGCCCTACAACAGTATCTTACAGGATGATCCCAAGCCCCTTGTTCAAACTTCTTATACCGGTTCTTCCGCAAATGCAGCACAACCGGTAGATTTTGAAAGAGCAGCAGGTACGGCGGTTCCTTCTGTGGTACATATCAGAACCGTTGTTAAGTTCAAACAGGCCAGCATACAACAACGTGGCCAGCGGGGAGATAATCCCTTTGGTATGGATGATGATATTTTTCAACGGTTCTTTGGCGATGAAGGCGGTTCCCGCCAATTCCGCCGTCCGGACCAGAAAGCTTCCGGTTCAGGTGTGATCATTAGTGAAGATGGATACATTGTTACCAATAACCACGTGGTGGATGGTGCAACAGAAGTGACCGTAACACTGAATGACCGTAAGAACTACTCCGCAAAAGTAATAGGTACAGACCCTAATACAGACCTGGCATTGGTGAAGATCGATGCAAAAGGTTTGCCTGTAATGCCTTTGGGTAATTCAGACGAAACTAAATTAGGGCAATGGGTACTGGCCATTGGTTATCCGCTGAACCTGGATGTAACCGTTACACAAGGTATTATCAGTGCCAAATCCCGCAACATTGGTATTAACAGGCAAGGCTCTGCCCCGGTAGAAGCTTTCCTGCAAACAGATGCTGCAGTGAACCCTGGTAGCAGTGGTGGCGCATTGGTGAACACAAATGGTGAACTGGTAGGTATTAACGCAGCGATTGCTTCTCCTACAGGTTCCTATGCAGGGTATGCTTACTCCATTCCTTCTAACCTCATGAAAAAGGTGATAGGGGATATTATGAAGTATGGCTCCGTACAACGCGGATACCTTGGCATCAGCATGGCGCCTGAGAACCTGGAAAATGCACAGAAGAAAGAATTAGGTATCCCAGATAACCTGAATGGGGTGTTTGTAGTGGATACAGATCCGAGTGGTGCAGCAGCAGCTGCCGGTGTGAAAAAAGGAGATGCGATCACGAAAGTGAATGATGTGGCAGTTACTTCAGGCGCACAACTGTCTGAACAGATCGCCCGTCAGAAACCGGGAGATAAAGTGAGTCTTACCTTGTTAAGAGCTGGAAAGGAAAATGTGGTGAATGTTACACTGAAAGGAAAAATGGGCGCTATGGCCAGTCAGATGGCTGCTGCGGTTGAATCCCTTGGTGCTGAACTTAAACCCCTTTCCCCGGAACAGGCCAGGAAACTGGGTATCGCCGGCGGATTACAGGTAACGGATATCAGCGATGGCGTATTAGATGCCCAAACGAATATGAAGGAAGGATTTGTGATCACCAAAGTGGGTGGAATTCCGGTAAAGAACCTGGATGAGCTGAAAGCAGCGCTCGCAAAACAAAATGGAAATTTTCAGATCGAAGGTACTTACCCCGGCAGTGGAAATGTTTATTACTACGGGATCAACGATTTTAACAGATAAGGGTTTAAGGATTAAAACTGAAAAGGCTTCTTCATTTTTATGAGGAGGCCTTTTTTTATTGTTCTTTAAAGATGTTCTCTATCACTTCTTTCAATTCCTTTGGCTGCAGGGGTTTCTTTAATAATCTTACCACCAGCGGATTGGCATTGGTACGGGAAATGTCGCCAAAATCAAGTGAAGAGGAAACCATGATGATGTACACCTGGTTCTTGATCTTCTGAGGATAGGAGTCAAAAGACCGCAGGAATTCAAACCCGTCCATTTCCGGCATCTGAATATCCAGCAGAATAACAGTAGGGGGGATGTGCGGTAAAGTGATATTGCTGGAAAGGAACTCCAGTGCTTTATTGGCATTACTGAATGCGAGGATTGTTCTGCTGATCTGCTGTATGGATATCAGCCGTTCATGCAGTAGCAGATCGATGTCGTTATCATCTATCAGTATGACGCGAAGATCAGGAATCGAATTCATTTCTGTTTGGAATAGAAATTTCAAATTGTGTGCCTTCTCCGTAACGGGAATCTACACTGATAGTTCCACCGATCTTGCTTAAAGCTTCCTTTACAATGTATAAACCAATGCCACTTCCGGGTTTATTGTTATTCTTTGAACGGAAGAACATTTTAAAGATATTGCTCAGATGCTCACTCAGGATGCCTATCCCGTTATCTTCTATCCGGATGGTAGCCTTATGGGGTTCTACTACTACATTCAGGTTCACCTGAGGATATGCTTCTTCCGGTTTCTGATATTTAACGGCATTTGAGATAAGATTGTTCAGTATGACACTTATTCTGAAGAAATCCCCCTTGAACGGCACATGCTGATCGATCTTTACCTTGAAACTGATGGTAGTGTTCTGGTGTTTGAAAGTATCTATACAGTCGTTAATGAGGGCTTCAAAATCTATTTTCTCGTATTCCAGGTCCAGCCGGGAATTACGGTAGTATTCAATGATCTTTTGTATGAAACTGTCCAGCCGGGTAATGCAGACCTCTATCATGTTCATATAGCCCTGCGGATCTGTAAGGCTTTGGTCCAGCCGGCTGAGGTTAATGATACCCTGAACACTCATCAGTGGTGCCCTGAGATCATGTGAGGTGGAGTAAATGAAACGGTTCAGTTCATCATTTGTTTTCTCCAGCTCTGCCACTTTTTCCTTGAGCTGTTTCCTGGCGGAGTATATCTCGTAAGCGTTATTAATGGTTTTGAACAGTTCATGTTCATCCCAGGGTTTCTTGATGTAGGAGAAGATATGCCCTTTGTTAATGGCATCAATAATGTCTTCCACATCGGTGTAACCGGTGAGCAGAATGCGGATGGGGTCTGGTAAGATGTCTTTGATCTCGTTGAAGAATTCTACTCCCGTAGTGGTAGGCATCTTCTGGTCCGCTATGATGATGTGTACTTCTATGCCTTTCAGTACCTGCATACCTTCTGCAGCAGAGTTGGCAGTATAGATCTCATAACTCCTCCGGAAGTTGGCGCGGAAGGCATTTAAGTTGTGTACCTCATCATCGATGTACAGTATCCTGATTCGGTTATTTTTCATTGAGGGTTTATTAGTTAGGACATATAACTCTGAGTACTTGGCACATTCTGAGGTAAATATATAATAAATTCCGTTCCTATACCCGGTGTGGATTCTACCAGTATCTTACCCTGATGTTTCTCGATTATGCTAAATACGATGGACAGGCCTAAACCGGTTCCTTCGCCTACGTCTTTCGTTGTAAAGAAAGGCTCAAAGATCCGCTCTTTCACCTTGTCCGTCATGCCGATGCCGGTATCCCTGATCCCTATGCTCACCTGTTTGTTTTCCATCAGGCGGGTGGTAATGGTCAGTTTTTCATCTCCCTGAACCGGCTTCATCTTAATGGCATTCAATGCGTTGTTGATGATATTGAGGAAAACCTGGTTCAGTTTACCGGCATAACATTCAATCTTGGGTAATTCCCCAAAGTCCTGTATGACGGTCACATTCTTGGGCATGGTATTGCGGAGCAGCACCAGCGTGGAATTAATACCTTCATGAATATCAACGGATTTAAGATCGCTTTCATCCAGGCGGCTGAATGTTCTGAGGCCTTTTACGATCTCTGCCGTACGGTTGGCACCATCTTCAATTCCTTTGATCAGGGAATCTATCTCCGTGTGTACGTATTCGATATCTATCTGCTGTTTATAGCGGTCTATTTCCTTTAACTGCTCTTCTATATTCCCATTGGGCCCCAGCTCTTCGTACTTTTTCAGCAGGCCTTTGAGGTCTTCGAAGTCCAGTTTCAGGGGTTTGATATTGGAGGTAACGAAGTTAATAGGGTTATTGATCTCATGCGCAATACCGGCGGTAAGCTGACCGAGCGAAGCCATTTTCTCAGATTCCACCAGTTGCGTTTGCGCTTCTTTGAGGTTGGTAAGCACTTTGTTCAGCTCTTTATTACTGGTTTGCAGCTCTTCTGTTCTTTCCTGCACTTTGGCTTCCAGTATAATGTTCTGCTCGCGCACGAGTTGCTCATTTTCCTGGGATACCAGCAGGGCCATGGCCTGCGATTCTTCTTTCTCTTTCCGGTAGATATTGATCTTATTGGCCAGTGCGAAAGACAGCAGGGTTACTTCTGCTGCAGAACCTACCTGCAGGGCATAGTAAGTAAAGTCGTTATAAGGCAGCACATTAAAGTTCCGCATTACAAACACTACCACACTGGTGAGGAAAATGCCCCATGCCACCAGGAAGTAACGGGCAGGGATAAATCCTTTCAGGCTTACTTTGATGCCTACAAAAATGGCCAGCAAGGAAGCGGACATGGCCGTCATCTGGGTCATCATGTTGGCAATCAGATGTTGATCCAGGAAAGTGGGGATCAGGCAAAGCAGGTAAGCCACCACCACGGCGGTAAGGATGGTATGCCCTACTTTGTATTTCTCGCGTGTATGTAAGAAAGACTGAATGAATATGGCGGCCGTGATACCATTGAAAATGGGTATCAGCAAGGTATCGTGTGTGGCAAACCAGGTGTTGTTGGGCCAGAGGAAACGGAAAGTATAGCCCTGCTGCGATGCCTGTGTTAGTCCTACGCAGATGATGTAACCCACGTAATACAGGTAACTGGTGTCCCTGATGGAGATATAGATAAAAAGGTTGTACAGCGCCATTACGAGAATGATGCCGATGTAAAGGCCGAATATGAAGTTTCGTTCCGTGTTCTTGAAGTTCATGGTGGTTTCCACACCCAGGTAAACCGGCAGCTGTGCCTGTTCGCCGGCCCTCACTTCAAAATAGAATTCGCGGGTTTCACCCTTTGGGATCTCCAGCGGGAATATGTAGTTCTGATGATTGTAAGGCCGTTCTTTAAATGGTTTGAGCTGCCCCAGCGCTACTGTTTTATATCCGCCGCCCGGCAGCGCTTCGTATAAAGTGATCTCGTCAATGGTAGGGTATTCCACTTCCAGCAAAAGCCGGTTCACATCCGTTTCGTTTTTGATGGAAAACTTTGCCCAGTTGGTGAAAGCGGAGATCTGGAGGTTGGGAACTTCCTGGCCGGATGGCAGGAAGCGCTGTTTAATGATATCGTTGATGGTAAGCTTGTTGCTACTGTCACTATAGAGTTCCAATGATGCTCCTATTTGCATGAGTTTGGAGCTATCTCTGAATACGACGGGTTCACCTGCTTTGGAATATTGGCTCCAGAGCAGGCCAAGGAATACTAAAACGAAAAAGCGTATAGGCATTGGAATACGAAATTGAACATTAAGTTACTGCGCTTTGCGCAGCAAACATAATAGTTTATACCCATTGCGGGAGCCCTAGCTGATAATTTACTTCAAACGATCCTTTGGGGCCGGTTTCTACCCGTATCTGGTTAGGGTTTTTTCTCAGGTTAAAAATAAGGTCTCTTTCGCTCTGGTCCGCGCTGGACACTTCATGCACATCTCTGATAATCATGGCAGTAGCTACCAGGTCGTCTTTAGGGTAATAGAACACACCTTCATTTCCCAGGGAGGTATCGATCACGGCACCAACTCGTTTGGCCCCCCGGGTTGTAATGGGGGCACAGAGTACGTGTACATTATCTACGGGTAGCTGGGTCATGAGTGCCACGCATACCCTGCTCAGGATGAGACTTCCAATACCCATGCCTGCTACTTCCTTTGAATTCCACAGGCCGCAGATCTCTGCGCTGCCGATCTTTACATCCGAATAGATCTTTGGATCGTATTTACCGATAGCCAGTTCAATAGGCAAGGGTAATACCCCATCTGCCATCTGTACCCTTGCACCACCATAGGTTTTTGTACCGGTATCATCTTCCACGATCACCACAACGGTGTTCTTATGAGAGATCCAGTCTACATTTCCGGAAGTGATCTTATTGATCCCGAAGTAGATCTGTAATAGCTTGCTGTGGCCCTCATAGAACCGCATGCACGCTTCCGGATCATCCGGCGCCATAAAAGCCCTTACATTTATCGATGCACTCATTGATTGCTCTTTTTGTTTACTGTGGGCATTATTGAATGAGTTGATCAAAGTCTACATAATACCTGCCTGATGACTGCAGCTCACCCAACAGGATCCTTCTGCAGGTATCTGCCACAAGTGCCCCGCCGAGCATCACGGAGGAAGCCAGTTGCGGCCAGGTTGTGATCGTTTTACCGATCTCTCCAAGCGATTGTTTCATCCGGGGGCTCATATCTTTCATACCAGCCATAGGCCCCAGAATGGGTATCTTTTCTTCATTGGTAAGGTTGCGTAATACGCTCAGGTCTGCGATGTCTGGTATCAGGCCATGTAAGAGAGGGTAATCCTCTTCCAGGTCATAACGTTCAATATCCAGCATGCCCCTGTCGTTAGTGTCCATCACTACGGGAACTTTCAGTGCTTTGGCCCTGATCCTGCTGAGGATCTTCACATCCACGCCATCACATTCTTCTACCAATACATCCAGTTTGCCCCCTTCTGTGAAGAAACCATGCAGGTTTTCTTCTGTGGCACCATCCGTATAGCACTTCACTTTCATGAAAGGATCCAGCTCCAGGATTTCCCGGGCAGCTATGATCACTTTGGGAAGGCCAAGGTTAAAAACTCCGGTACGGAGCCGGTTCAGATTGGAAAGCTCAACAGTATCGAAATCTGCCAGCCTGAGCTCTCCGCAGATCCGTTCCATCGTCAAAGTTAAGGCAATCGTCTGCCCCACAGACAAACCGATCACCCCAATTCGTTTGCTTCCCAGAATGTCTCGCTCCTCAATAGTTATTTTATGCAGGTTGCGCGAGGTGCGCATGGTAATAAACTCTTGTTCGTCCAGCAGGTGTACAACTTTTCCTGCCCATGGATAATATACCCATACACCGTAATCTTCCGGGGCAATACCTCCCAGGTGTGTTTTAATGGCGGCGGCTGACTCTTCTGCCGTTAATGGCCGTGATGGATGTTTACTCTTGATCAATTCCTTTAACTGACCTTCTAACTCATCATAGACGCTTATCTGCGGGTTATCCTGCAACAATTTCAGCAGGGCCTCCTTCTCCTTCCCAATGGTGGGCCGGTAAAAAAATGGCAAATAGGTCAACGGCTCATGCCTTGTCTTCTGTACGCGATCCTGAATCATGCTGCTTCTGGACTTGATTTACTAGGTGAATAATTTTGCCTGTCTCGGTTCTCTTTTCTTCTTGTCAGGTTAATTTTTTACGGGCCAAAGTATAAGGACTTCACCAAAACCATGTCCACAAAAGGAAGATGCGCTCCTCCTTTATCCTTTCAATATTTAAAGTAATAACGAAAATACCAGTTGCCAAAATGCCAAAAGACCGCTTAACCCTGTTATCGGGAAAAGTGGTTAGATCAGTTGACGGATTGTTTTTTCAAGTTGTGCTAAAATCAAATTTTCCTTCTCCTCTTCAGGCGAAGTAAGCAAAACAGTCGTTTGCCGGTAAGATTATTCCAACATTCAAATTCTGATGGGGATGGACGAGAACCGGCGTCTGCCGGTTAGGATAGTACAGGGCGGCATCCGGAGCCTTGCTTACCGGGGCAGCAGGGCCGGGCCATCTGCCAGGGATATTTGACTTCATCTTTTCGATAATGATTAAATACTACAACAACAACACATGAATATAAAAGTAAAATAGCAATTAATTTCAAATTAAACTATAATCTTCTTCTTTATTTTAATCATATCGCAAAAGTAAGGATAATATGATATTATGAATAAAATGTATGTTGTAACACATGCTTTAAACTTGGTGTAAAATTTGCGCTGAATTACCTGCTATCTTTTAGATTTGTAAGATCAATAATAAACATATGCATAAAAGAGAATTCCTCAAAGTGGCCAGTCTGGCCGGTTTAGCCGCAATGGCTGATCCAAAAGGATTGTTTGCCGCGGAGAATAAGAAAGCCCTGTTAACGGAAAAAGCACCCTTTACGCTGCCTGCACTTTCCTATGCAACTGATGCGCTGGAACCATATATCGACAAAATGACGATGGAGATCCACCACGATAAGCATCATGCCGCCTATGTGAAGAACCTGAACGATGCGCTTAAAGGTTCCCCGCTGGAAGGTTTGGAACTGGAGCAGATCCTCGCAAAAGTGACCGCTAAGGAAGCCGCTATCCGCAACAACGGAGGAGGGCACTTCAATCACAGCCTTTTCTGGACCCTGCTGGGTGCACAGAAAACCACTCCTTCTGCAAAGCTCTCGGCTGCTATCAATGCCAGCTTCGGCTCATTTGAAGCATTCCAGACAAAGTTCAACGATGCGGCTAAAACCCAATTCGGTTCAGGCTGGGCATGGCTGATCGTGAAGAAAGATGGTAAGCTGGCCGTGATCAACACCCCTAACCAGGATAATCCCCTGATGACGCAACTGGTGAAAGAAACCGGCAAACCCATCCTGGCACTGGATGTTTGGGAACATGCTTATTACCTGAAATACCAGAACAAACGCCCTGATTATGTGGCCGCCTTCTGGAATGTGATCAACTGGAACGAAGTAGAAAAGCGGTACGATGCCGCCAAAAAATAAAAAAAGCCCCAATGTACCGGGGCTTTTTTGTTATTTCCTTTTGAAGAATACAAATCCATTCTTTTCACCCGTCACCTCCAGGTTGGGATGTGCCCGCCAGGGAGCTGAATCCTGGATCCGGCAGATAAAGTAAGCCGGTTTATCAATGGGGCCTTCCAGCAACCATTTATTGTCTTTCTGATTATCCTTATAGTATGCAGTATCCCCGCCGGGCTGCTTCCTGGTATAATAAAGATGCGCATAGCTGTGATAGCTCAAAGGATGCACATACACGTCTTTCCCGATAAACGATTCAAAATATTCAATGGCTGCACCCTGTGAGAATTTCTCCACTTTGGGTACAAAGTTCAACACTGTTGCTTCCAGTATAAAGATGGTACTGATGAAAAGGCAGAGCAGGCCCTGTTTTACTTTTTTGTTAAACAGTAATACGCAGCTCACAATCACCAGTATCATATAGCCAATCCCGTAACCCATTTCCCCGAAGCTGAAATGCACATCTGCTTCCAGGTTGGCCCGCGCAAAAGGATCGCCGATATGAGGAATGAGTTCATGTTTGTAAATACCCACCAGTGGCAGTAAGCCAATGGCCAGGCCCAGGATGATCCCTATCACCATGATGATGCTGATATTCCAGCCTTTAAGGCTGAACCTTCCTTCCAGTAACCGGTAGATCTGTAAAGCCGCGAGGTAACTCAGCGGGAAATAACAGAGGGAAGAATAGTGAACGATCTTTGTTTTAACGATGGAGAACAGCAATAACACTACCCAGAATAACACCCACATCCATATCCTGAAATCTTTGGATTCACCTGATTGCTGCAGGTAAATGGATTTTGTACGGCTGGTTTGAAAATAACTGAGCAGGAAGATGCTGGCCGGGAAACAACCTATCAGCAATACGATCCAGTGATAAAAGAATGGCCCGCCATGCCCTGCATCCGGTGTGCTGAAAAGCCGCCACTGGTAAACAACAAATTCATTCACAAACCACCATCCGTGTGCGGCTATTTCATAACCAAACCACAAAGCGGTGGTCAGTAAAGAGAACACCATGATCAGCAACAGGTGTACGATCTTTATCTGGATGCGGAATTTGTTCACGATCCAGTAAACCAGCAAGGCCAGCACAGCAATAAGGAAAGCAGCAGGCCCTTTGGTGAGCACTGCCAGCCCTAAGAAGATACCACTGAAAATAGCCATGCGCGTAGGTTTCGCAGACCATGATATCCTGGAAGCAAAGTATAATGCAACGAAAATGAAGTAGTTGAAAGTAGGATCTATGATCCCGGATTTAAAATAGAAATGCGGTAACCAGGAACCGGCATACACGATTGCCCACCAGATGCCGAACTTTTCATCTACCTGTTTTTTACCGATATGAAAGAAAGTAAGTAACGTGGCAATCCCAACAATAGCATTGGGCAGGCGCGCTGCAAAATCATTGATGCCAAAGATGTTCATGCTGATGGCCTGCATCCAGATAAATAAAGGAGGCTTTTCCCAGAATGGCTGAAAGTCTATCTGCACCTGGGAGTAATTGCCGGTAACGATCATTTCTCTCGCAGCTTCTGCAAAATTGATCTCGTCCCAGTCGAACAGATGCACAGCACCCAGGAAGGGAATGAATAACAGGGCCGCAACGATTGCGATCAAAAGATACTTCATCAGGATGTACGATTTATGCTTCTCTATTGTTGAGATGCTAAGTTCGCAAAGAAACCTTAATTATTCTGTTATTTATATATTTCACGCAGAAGGTGTGATTACCGTGTTGTGGATACACGTAGTTCCCGGTGTCTGACTCTTTCTGTATTCAAACAACCAGTAAACAAGCGTACAGCATAAAGTGCCGATAATGCTGCCCCAATATACATCTGCGAAGAAGTGCTGGCTAAGATACAAACGGGAGTGTGCCGTGCTCAGTGCAAGCAGGAACAACGCCCAGCCCATTTTCTTATTGCTCCACATCAATGTAATGAAACAGTACATGGCAAATGCCGTAGAGGTATGGCCCGAAGGAAAGCTCAGTCCGCTATGCACACTGATCCAGGGCAGGATATGAAGAATGGAGGGATCCGGGAAATAGGAGATAGGCCTGGGTTCACTGAATGCGCGTTTGAGGAACTGCACGATGAGTGTTACCAGCAGAAAAGCAGCAGCACCCATAAAGAAATTCCGCCACTGGCGCTTAAAAAGGAAGAAAGCAAGGATCAGCCCGAAGAGCAGGCCATTACCCACATAAGTACTGATGGTGACCAGGATATCCGCAACAGGATTATGTGTACCATTCACTGCAAGGAACAGCTGGTCCTTTGTAAATATCGTCAATAGGGCTCCGCCAATGATCAGCCATAGGAGGAATGGGATAAAAAAATAACGGTTCTTAGCCACCAGTGTTGCCAGTGTTTTCAGCATGCGTTGTAAGTTGTAGGTCCGTAATGTGTGTGTTAACTATGCGCTTATTTCGTGTTTATTTCGTTTTCTCTGGATATATTGTTTAAAACGTTTGTATGATCTGTAATAAAACTCCTGGTTGAACAGGTTGGAATCGTTCATGGCTTTTACCACAAGGAAAATAGCAATAGGCAGCAGCACTATATTGGCCAGCCACATCCCACTCCAGGTGGCCATCACATCATTCCTGGCCATTTTCTCCCCCAACATAAAGAATATATTGAAGATCACAAAGAATATAACGGCAAAAACGAGCGGAGTACCTAAGCCACCCTTACGAATTATTGAACCAAGTGGTGCCCCGATGAGGAATAAAACCACGCAAGCCAGTGCCAGCGAGAATTTCCGCTGCCATTCCACTTTAAAAAGAAGTATTCTTTTGAAGTTATCGGAGAAATCTTTTGCGGTGGTAGTAAGGCTGCTTTCTGCATCACGGATGTTGGATTCCACCCTGTCCAGCACATAACGCCTGGATTTTGCAGGGATGATATCATAGAAAGCAGCTGCTTTTAAAGGAGGCGCCAGGGCCATCCAGCCCGTGTCTTTCCATTTGTAGAAAGGGTAACGGGTTGAAATATAGGCGCTTGTAGTACGCCCGAATGTTGAATCCACGCGGTATAAGGAATCGATCCCTTCATCCAGCTGGCGGATATTCAGCATTTGCTGGTTGGAAGCAAAGAGGTCCATCGGTAAGCGGTCGAACGCAAAAGAAGCAAGGTCGAAAGGCATTTTGTATTTCTTGAAGCCTACGCGCACCAGTTCATTGTTGCCAGTACCGCGGGGATCACTTTTGTCCTCAAAGCGCCAGCCGTTCTCCAGTGTAAAGTTCAGGTAACGTTTGTCCTGCGACAATTCCATGAGCCCTTTTTCCGCCAGGATCAGTCTTTCATTCCTGGTACCGGCTGTGCGGTCATAGATCATTACCTGGTGAATGGTTTTATTGTCTGGCTCCTTACGCGCTACCTTGATCACATAACCGGGAATATCCGTGTAGAACACCCCCTGTTTGATATTGAAGGCCGGTTTGGATTGTGTGATATCGTATAAAAGAGATTTTGCGCGAAGGTTGGCAATAGGAATAATGTAGTTGGAAAAAAGGAAGGCACCGAGTGCGATGATACAGGAAAGGATAAACAAAGGCCTGATGAAACGCAGCAGGGAAATGCCGGAGGACTTGATGGCTACCAGTTCAAAACTCTCCCCCAGGTTTCCGAAGGTCATGATGGAAGACAGTAACACAGCCAGCGGCATTGCCAGCGGAACCAGCCCTGCGCTGGTATAAGCCAGCAGTTCTACGATCACCGGTGTATCCAGTCCTTTACCTACCAGGTCATCAATGTACTTCCATACAAATTGCATGATGAGAACAAAAAGCGTCACAAAAAATGTGGCGATAAATGGCCCTATGAAGGTTTTAATGATGAGTTTATCGAGTTTCTTCACAGTTGGTGAATGAAAAATAAAAATGAAAAATGTAAAACTGCCTGATATTCAGTATACTTTTGTATGCTGATGCACAAAGTTAACACGATTCCGCTAAGCTCCACAGTATGGGCTAATCAAAAAAGCGTTAAATTATTCATATGAACCAATATCAGCTGGATAGCAAAGAACTGAGTATAGTAACGGATGCAGCATGGATCTTGCACAAGAACCGGATCATTGAAAAGGTGTTTCAGCTTTTCGGAGCGCTGCAACTGGCCATGGCAGCTGACCGGGTAATATCAGCCTTTCCGGTGGAAGGCGCATTTTCCCCGAAGATCTCTAAGGGAGAAAATTACCAGGGCCTGCCTTATGTGATCCTGGATTATCCCCGTCTTTTTAGTCGTGATAACATATTCGCCTGCCGCACTTTTTTCTGGTGGGGCCGTTTTTTCAGTACCACCGTACATCTCGGCGGAGAATACTTAGTACCGCACAGGGCTACATTGCTGGCTTCGCAAGCGATACTGGCAGCGGAACATTGGTCTGTTTGTATACAGGATGATCCCTGGCAGCATCACTTTGAGGCAAACAACTTCCTGCCTGTAACTTCCCTGTCGCCGGAGCAATGGGAAAGCACAGTGCAAAAGTCTTTTGTAAAACTTGCTAAAAGGTACGAGTTGCAGGATTGGGAATCAATAATTGATAAGGCCGTGGCTGCTTACGCGCCACTGCTTGAATTGCTGAACAGGGGGCCGGTTTAATTGCCGATACGGTGAAATAGGTCTTTTATCTGGTAATTCCATAACTGACTTTGATCTGCCACTTCTTTCTTCTCAGCAAAATCTTTAACGGTAAGTATAGTCATGTTCGTTACTTCTGATATCTGAATACTAAATTCAAAGTATTCTCCTTTGGGGGCGTGTAGCCAGCGTAAACGTATCCGTTCATCTTGCAACTGTTCCAATACCTCTGCTTCCTCTTCTGTGGATCCGTTCCAGGAGAAAGAAAAAACATTATCCCTGAAATCCACTTTGTCCGCAAACCATTCCTGAAGGCCGGCCGGGGTTGATAGAAATTCAAACAGGATACCTGGGGAGCATCTAACCGGATATTCTAACTCATATTGCACTTTCTTTGACATCGCACAGTATTATTATAAAAACTAAATCATCTGCATGCAATTATAGAAAATAATTTAGTCTAACAAAGGAAATTTTGACTTTTTTTTGATATATTAACTAATTCATTATCAAACGTGGTTTTATTTTGAAATATGATCTTTCTGGATTATGTATATACCACTTCTTTATTTGGTTATTTCCCCAATCTTCAAAATTCAAGGTAAAACAGTGGCGATTTAGGGCAAAATAGTATTACATCTTGAATATTCTTGTCCACAATCGATTTAGCTTAAAAAGGATTTAACAGGACTATATTTTTTTTGGCCAGCATCTAAAAAAAGTTATTTTTGTCTAGCATTCTTCTAAATTAACTTTTTTTTAACCTGTAACTGTTCCCGTGCTATGTCAATGCGCCAACTTAAAATCACGAAGTCGATCACCAATCGTGAGTCTCAGTCGTTAGAAAAGTACCTGCAGGAGATCGGCAAAGTGGATCTCATTACGCCGGAAGAAGAAGTGAACCTGGCCATCCGGATCAAACAGGGCGACCAGCGCGCTTTAGAGAAGCTAACAAAAGCAAACCTGCGTTTCGTAGTGTCTGTTGCAAAACAATACCAGAACCAGGGCTTATCCTTAAGTGATCTGATCAATGAAGGAAACCTGGGGCTGATAAAGGCAGCACAGCGTTTCGATGAAACCCGTGGTTTTAAATTCATCTCCTACGCCGTTTGGTGGATCCGTCAGTCGATCCTCCAGGCATTGGCAGAACAATCCCGTATCGTACGTTTACCGTTGAATAAAGTGGGATTGTCCAACAAAATAAGCAAAGCATATTCTCAGTTAGAACAGGAATTTGAGAGAGAGCCTTCTCCGGATGAGCTGGCTACTATCCTCGAAATAAATACGGAAGAAGTGGAAGCTACTTTAGGTGTAGCTGCCCGTCACGTATCCATGGATGCACCTTTCATTGACGGAGAAGATAATTCCCTGCTTGATGTACTGGAAAATCCGAATGCCGTTAGCGCAGATGAGGAACTGGATCATCATGATTCCCTCCGCCGCGAGATCGAGCGTTCCCTTTCTACCCTTACAGACCGTCAGAAAGATGTGATCATGCTGTACTTCGGTATTGGTGTGGAACATCCCATGTCCCTGGAAGATATCGGTGAGAAATTTGGCCTGACACGCGAGCGTGTTCGTCAGATCAAGGACAAAGCCATCACAAAGCTCCGTACCACTTCCCGCAGCAAATTGCTCCGCAACTACCTGGGAGGTTGATAAAGTAGCCATAACATACTGTAAATGAAGGGATCAGGTGCAAACCTGGTCCCTTTTTTCGTTTACAGCGGCTCTATAGTTGTATATCCCTATATCGCTGAAGGCGCATTCCTATAGCACTCTTATAGCATTCCTATATCGTTTGGATATACCTATGTGCCTGCAATGCTATAGGAATGCTATAGGAGCGATATAGGAGAGAGCCGGGATCAGACTTGTTTCAAAAGGATGAGTTATAAGGAAGAATCACGTTTTTTAGGCCCGATCGGCTATCTTTCTTGGTTTTTTTAATTTTTTACTTTTTAGAATGCTTATTTTTGCACTCCGGTCAAAATGCCGGCATCAAGTATATGTTTGAATCATTATCGGAGCGGTTAGAGTCAGCCTTCAAGCAGCTTAAGGGAGAAGGACGCATTTCTGAGATCAATGTGGCCACTACTGTGAAGGAAATTCGCAGGGCCCTGGTGGATGCAGATGTGAACTATAAGATCGCGAAGGAATTCACCGATAAGGTAAAGGATAAAGCCCTCGGAGAGAAAGTGATCACGGCTATTTCCCCCAGCCAGCTGATGGTGAAGATCGTGAAGGACGAACTGGCTGAACTGATGGGTAACACGGAAGTAGAGCTGGATATCAAAGCCAACCCTACCGTGATCCTGATAGCTGGTCTGCAAGGTTCCGGTAAAACCACTTTCTCCGGCAAACTGGCCAATTTCCTCAAAACACAAAAGAACAAGAAACCCTTACTGGTAGCGGCGGACATTTACCGTCCCGCGGCGATCGATCAGTTGAAAGTACTGGGCGGCCAGATCGGGGTGGAAGTATATAGCGAACCTGAGAACAAGAATGCGGTACAGATAGCCGAAAACGCTATCAAACATGCTAAAGCACAGGGCAACAACATCGTGATCATAGATACCGCGGGCCGTTTGGCGGTGGATGAAGTGATGATGACCGAGGTGGCCAATGTGAAAGCTGCCGTGCAGCCACAGGAGATCCTCTTTGTGGTGGATTCCATGACTGGTCAGGATGCCGTGAATACTGCCAAAGCCTTCAACGAAAGGCTGGACTTTACCGGTGTGGTACTCACCAAATTAGATGGTGATACCCGCGGTGGTGCTGCATTGACCATCAAATACACCGTGAACAAACCCATCAAGTTTGTGAGCATGGGTGAAAAGCTGGATACGCTGGATGTGTTCTATCCTGAAAGGATGGCACAGCGGATCCTGGGGATGGGAGATATCACCACCCTCGTGGAAAGAGCACAGGCGCAGTTCAACGAGGAGCAGGCCAAAAAGCTCGAAAAGAAGATCCGCCAGAACCAGTTTGATTTTGACGACTTCAAGGAGCAATTGCAGCAGATCAAGAAAATGGGTAGCATCAAGGACCTGCTGGGAATGATCCCGGGGGTAGGTAAAGCGGTGAAAGACCTCGATATCAGCGATGATTCCTTCAAAGGCATAGAGGCCATGATCAATTCCATGACCCCTGCAGAAAGAGCTAATCCGGACCTTATCGATGGCAGCCGCAGGAAACGGATTGCCAAGGGAGCCGGTAAAGAGATCACCGATGTGAACCAGTTCATGAAGCAATTTGAGCAGATGCGGCAGATGATGAAGATGATGAACAAAATTCCCGGTGGGGCTAAAGGCCTCAAAATGAGAGGATAGGAGGGCGAACGGATAATAAAACAGATTGATCTGTAAGGGATTAGTTTATTATCCATAACCCTTTAGAGATATTCAGCAAATGAAAACATTTTGAGAATTTGAATTTTAGGGCTACATTTGCTGCCCGATTGAAACAATTTTATTCACTAACAACTCGCACCAAATAATTCGACTTATTTATGCCAGTAAAGATCAGATTACAGAGACACGGCGCTAAAAAGAGACCTTTTTACTTTATAGTAGTGGCTGATGCCCGCGCGCCAAGGGATGGTAAATTCATCCAAAAGATAGGTACATACAATCCTTTGACTGTACCAGCTTCTATCAACATCGACACGCAAAAAGCATTACGCTGGTTGCAGAAAGGTGCACAACCTACCGATACTGTTAGACGCATCCTGTCCTTCAAAGGCGTACTTTACCTGAAACACCTCCTGAGAGGCGTTAAACTCGGATTGTTCGATGAACCAACTGCTTACACTAAGTTTGAGCAATGGCAGGCAGATCACGAAGAAAAAGTATCTGCTCGTCGCGAAAGCCAAAAGAGAGCTGCCCGCGCGGTTACTCCGATTGTAAGGAAAGTTGAAGATGCTCCTGCTGCCGAAGCTGAAGGCGATGGCCCTGCTGAAGCGTAATTCATCAAATACCATATTGCAAAAAGGCATCCTTGAATGGCTAATTATTTCAATATCGGGAAACTCGCTGCCGCTTATGGTACAGACGGGGAGTTCATTCTCCGGCACAGCCTGGGAAAGAAAACAGCCCTGAAAGATATCACGGCGGTGTTCATTGAAGAACGGAAGGACAGTTTCATGCCCTACTTCATTCAGAAAGCCAAAGCCAAAGACACAGAGAACACCTATCTCAAACTGGAAGGCATAGATACCCGGGAAGCTACGCGGATATTGATGCAGAAAGGGGTTTACCTGGAAGAAGCAGACTTCAAAGGCCTGGCTTCATCCGCTGCCCCTTTATCCCTCTTAGGTTTTAAGGTAGAAGACAAAGCGGCCGGTGTACTGGGTGAAATAGAAGAGATCATTGAAATGCCGCAACAGGTGCTGGCCAAGGTGATGTTCCAGGAGCAGGAGATGTTGCTTCCGCTGAATGAGCAGACCCTGCTGAAGATAGACAAGAAACTACAGATCGTTTACCTGGAATTGCCGGATGGCCTGCTGGACATCTATTTGGGGAAATAAATAATTGATCATGCGGATAGACATCATTACCGTATTACCGGAACTGCTGGAAAGCCCTTTTGCACATTCTATCATGAAACGTGCACGCAACAAGGGTTTGCTGGAAGTGAACGTACATCATTTACGCCAGTATTCCACCCTTCGCCAGAACCAGGTGGATGATTACCAGTTTGGCGGCGGCGCCGGCATGGTGATGATGATAGAGCCGCTGGTAAATGCCATTGAGAGCCTGCAGAAGGAGGTAACGTATGATGAAGTGATCTACCTGACGCCGGATGGCAAACCATTCAACCAGCGCATGGCCAACGGGCTTTCCCTGAAAGGGAACCTGCTGCTCATCTGCGGACATTATAAAGGCATAGATGAAAGGGTACGGGAGCATTTTGTGACACTGGAGGTATCCATCGGGGATTTTGTACTCTCCGGGGGAGAACTGGCCGCCGCTGTAATGGTAGATGCCATAGGGCGTTTGCTGCCGGGTGTGCTGAATGACGAAACCTCCGCTTTGTTCGATTCTTTCCAGGATAACCTGCTGGCACCCCCTGTTTATACCAGGCCGGAGGAGTTCAGGGGCTGGAAAGTGCCTGCCATCCTGTTAAGCGGGGATCACCGTAAAGTGGATGAATGGCGCCATGAGGAAGCCCTCAGGAGAACAAAAGAGCGCCGGCCGGACATCTTAAGCCATGATTAGCAACTAATTTTTTTAAAAAGCAGGAAAAGGTCTTGGTATTTGGATATAGTTCCTTACCTTTGCCGTCCTATAAATTATTGAAAGATGAACGCGATTTCTTTTGTTCACGAGCAGTTGACTGCTGCCAAACAATTTCCGAAATTCAAAGCCGGTGACAATGTTACCGTTAACTATAAGATTCAAGAAGGTAACAAGGAGCGTATCCAGTCCTTCAAAGGTGATGTTGTAAAGGTTCAGGGTACTGGGTTTACAGCTTCTTTCACCGTGCGTAAGATCTCTGATGGGGTTGGTGTTGAAAGGTTGTTCCCTATCCATTCTCCAAACATTGATTCAGTTGTACTGAACAAAGTTGGTAAAGTGAGAAGGGCTAAACTGTACTACCTGCGTGAGCGTCAGGGTAAAGCAGCACGTATTAAGGAAAAAAGGGTTTAGTACTAATACAGGAAATTAATTCTTGACGGGAGTCCGATGGGCTTCCGTTTTTTTTATGCCTGGTAGAAAAGGGTTTTCAGAAACGGGAAAAGGCCTTCAAAAACGGCAGGATAGTTTATACGGTCCGGCCTCCGGAACATCTGTTTCCCCCGGCTTCTGCGTATATTTTAACGGATTATCACCGAAACAACAATTACAGGGCAAAAATCCTGTCTAATCCGCATCCATCCTGCCTTCGCGCGTATCCTTAAAACTTAATTAAAGTCCTGCGATTGCATTGAAAAACCCCAAATTAAAACCTATCTTTGTTAGCTGAACATTATAAAAACTGAGAAATGACCGCAATTTTCGTTAAATCACCGCTTTTACTTTTTCAAGAACTGGGCATGACTGAACTTATCCTTATCGCATTGGTTGTATTGCTCCTGTTCGGAGGTAAGAAAATTCCAGAACTGATGCGTGGCCTGGGTAAAGGTATCCGTGAGTTCAAAGATGCCAAAGACAACGTGCGCCGTGAGATGGAAGAAGGCATGAAAGAAGGCGAAGTTAAGAAGAACTAGTCGCGTCTCTCCCTCCCATAGAAAGAGTAGAGGATTTCCGTTTTATTAGAGATCTCCCATTGTAAGATTTAAACTGGTTTGGGTTTGACTGAATTCAGCAGTATATCGTCTTTTCAAGAGGCGTTGTATGCCGGAAAAACGACCTGCGAGGCCATGGTACGTTTGTACCTGAGCCGGATTGAGCAGGCCCGGCATTTGAACGCATACCTGGAAGTATTCGCCCAGGATGCTTTGACGCAGGCAGCGGCATTGGATGCGCGTATCCGGAAAGGAGAACGCCCCGGCAGCCTGGCAGGTGTAGTGATCGGCATCAAAGATGTGATCTGCTATAAAGGTCACGAGGTGACCGCCGCATCAAAGATCCTGGAAGGGTTTACTTCTCTATATTCTGCAACAGCCGTTGAGCGGCTGATCGCTGAAGGCGCCATTATCATAGGGCGCCTTAATTGTGATGAGTTTGCCATGGGTTCCACCAATGAGAACTCAGCTTATGGCAATGTGCTCAACGCCCTGGATAATACACGTGTTCCCGGCGGCAGTTCCGGAGGTTCTGCTGTTGCGGTCCAGGCCGGTTTATGCCAGGTAAGCCTGGGTAGCGATACCGGCGGTTCCGTACGCCAGCCTGCTGATTTTTGTGGTATTGTAGGCCTCAAACCTACTTATGGAAGGATCTCGCGGCATGGGCTGATCGCCTATGCTTCCTCATTCGACCAGATAGGCATTTTTGGCTCGAATATTGCAGATGTGGCACTGGTTCTACAAGTCATCGCCGGACCTGATACTTATGATAGTACGGCCTCTCAAAGTAAAGTGCCTGATTATCAAGCTAGTCTCCAACACAATAAAAACCGGAGATTTGCGTATTTAAAGGATGCACTGCATCATGAAGGCCTTGATCCTGAGATGCGTGGGGGATATGAAAGTTTCTTTGAAGATTTGAAAGCAGAAGGACACACCGTAGAAGGGGTGAACTTCGATTACCTGGATTATGTAGTGGCAGCCTATTATGTGCTCACCACCGCAGAAGCCTCCAGCAACCTTAGCAGATTTGACGGGGTCAAGTACGGTTACCGTACCCCTGAAAAGGATCTGGACCTGACAGATTTCTACAAGAAAAGCAGGTCTGAGGGTTTTGGAAAAGAGGTAAAACGCCGTATCCTCCTGGGTACCTTTGTGTTGAGCGCCGGTTACTACGATGCTTATTTCACTAAGGCTCAGCAGGTTAGGAGGCTGGTAGTAGAAAGGATGCAAAAGATCCTGGCTGAATATGATGCCATTCTGCTCCCAACCGTCCCTACAACGGCTTTTAAGATTGGGGAAAAAATGGATGATCCCATAGCTATGTACCTGGCGGACATCTACACAGTTTTAGCCAATCTGACCGGGGTTCCGGCAATTTCCGTACCTTTGCACAGGCATTCAAACGGGATGCCATATGGTATACAGATCATCACGAAGGAGTTTGACGAAGAGAACTTGTTACAAATAGCACATAGCATGTTGCATGAGCAGCAAGTAAACATAGAATAAAACAACAACGCGTATGACGAAAGTCTTTTTATCACTCCTATTGCCGGCTTTGGGGATTATCACCAGTGCAGACGCCGCCAGCAATATGAGCCCTAAGGAGATGGTTATCCCGGGAATTGAATTGTCCGCTGATACCTCAGTCACCCTTAAAAAATCCGCACACCTGCCTAAAGACACAGTGCTGCCCGCTTCTCCTGCCAGCTTAGCAGTGAAACAGGCCGCACAGGCTATGCCCGTGGTCGTTCGCAATCCCAAGGTGTACGAGCAAATGAATAATCACTACATTACCGGATATGTAAATGATTACGCTACCCGTTACAGCCAGCACCTCGCGGTGATGGTAGACAGGGCGGCTCCTTATTTTACCATGATCGAAAAGGTTTTCACTGACCACGGTATTCCCGAGGAAATGAAATACCTGGCAGTGATTGAATCAGGTATGTCCTACAATGCCCGCTCAAGGGTTGGCGCCGTAGGAATGTGGCAGTTTATGAGCGGTACGGCCAGGATCTTTGGCCTTAGCGTAGGAAAGAAAGTGGACGAACGCAAGGATTTCTACAAATCCACCGTGGCCGCCGCTAAATTCCTCAATGAACTGTATGAGCAATTCGATGACTGGTTACTGGTAGTAGCTGCATACAATTGTGGCGCAGGTGGTGTACAAAGAGCGCAAAAGATCAGCGGAAGAAGTGATTTCTGGGGCATCCAGTATTTCCTTCCTGCAGAGTCCCGCAACCATGTATACAAATTCATTGCCACCGGTTACATCCTCGATCGTTTCAATACCTTCTTTGGTGTGAGCGATAATTATGTAGCTCCCGCAGCAAGAATGACCATGCCTGGCGAATACAAAAAAGCAGCGCCACTGTCTGACGAAGATCTCTACAACACCGTAGTTTTCAATATCACCGGTAAATACAAACTGGAAGCGATTGCGAAAAAACTGTCTGTTGATGCAGCAGAGCTGGATAGATTAAATCCAAACTTTGCACAAACGCTGGCAGGTGAAACCAATAGCTACGATCTGAGGATCCCGAAAGATAAAATGAAAACATTCCAGGCAGAGAAAGAAGAGATCCTGAAAGAATCCCTTCAGCTTACACTGGATGATAAAGCTGCCACAGTAGACAAATCGCGTTTCCCCGCTCCGGTTAAAAGACCGGAAGTGAATGCAAACCCTACCAAGAAAAAGGTAGTTGCAAAGAAAACCGCGACCAAGAAAAAGAAAACAACTACAAGAAGAAGATAATTTACTGATTGAAAGGTAAAAGCCCCCGGTGAGGATCGGGGGCTTTTTTTATTTGAATATCTTTACAGCCTACACTATCGTCACCTCAATCCCCACATCTTCCAGTAACTTCTTCATATGATCTGAGATACCTTTATCCGTGATCACCTGATCTACATCTTCAAGCCGGCAGATCCGGCCAAAACCTCTCTTGCCGAACTTGGAAGAGTCTGCCACCACAATCGTTTTTTGTGCCGCTGCCATCATCTGCTGGTTAAGATGGGCTTCGTTTATATTGGAAGTGGTCAGTCCAAATTCCACATCAATCCCATCTACCCCCAGGAACAATTTACTGCAGGAAAAATCAGCCAGGATCTTCTCTGCATAAGTACCCGTAACCGAAGAGGAATTATTCCGTAACACACCACCCAGCTGCAACACTTCAATATCATGAAAGCGGTTCAGTTCCAGGGCAACATGCAGGGCCGAAGTAATGATCATCAACGGCCCGCGGGGCTGAATATGTTGTGCGAGGGCAAGTACAGTAGTCCCAGAACCAATGATGATAGCATCACCCGGTACAATAAGGGAGGCCGCTGCCTTACCGATGTTGTTCTTCTCTTCCCGCCTGATCTTCTCTTTTTCATTTACCGGCTTATCGTTCGTATAAGGGTTTTGTGCAGTAGCCCCTCCATGGGAGCGGTACAGCAGGGCTTTATCTTCCAGTAGTTTCAAATCCTTTCGAATAGTTACTCCCGAAACATCCAGTTCTTTGCAAAGCTCCAGTACATTAATGTAGCCTTTCTCGTGCAACTTGCTCAGTATATACTTATGCCGCTCAGCGATATTGATCATCGGAATATAATTGGGTTCATTTTCAAGGTTAGGTGGAAATCAGATTGAAAACCATCGGATTACTATTTTAAAGCAATGGTTTTCACTCTAATTTACAGCGGATTTTTAGAAAAGCGATGAAAATGTTGGGGAAGATACCCTGAGTTAATAATTAGTTCATATTAGTAATCCCGTCACTTTCAACCCCCTGCGGCTTCTATTGAATATTTCCTCCCGTTCGTATACAAAAGCCTTTTGCGATTACAATTTATTGCCTATTTTGGTTTCGAATTATTATTTATTCTTTTAAATTCATAGTGATTAAGCCAAAACGTAATCACATAAAAGAAATCGTCATATACTGATACGAGGCATCATCAACCAGTCAACCACGTAACACAATAACCAATTCATATTCCTTAAATCTTAGATTATGGAACTTTCCAAACGATTCCACATTTACCGGTTTTTATCGGTTTGCATCGGAATCATTTTCTTTTCTACGTTATCGCTCAGAGCACAGGACCTGCCTATTACGGGAAAAGTAACATCTGCCACTGAGGGTACTCCGCTTATGGGCGTAAGCGTTCAGATCGTGGGTACTTCTACAGGTACTGCCACAGATGCCAACGGGCTTTTTAAGATCAATGCTCCCGCAGGCGCTGTGCTGAAATTTTCTTTTATCGGTTTCCTTTCCCAGGAGATTAAAGTAACAAGGGCGGCCAACCTGGACATTAAATTCCAGGAAGACGTGCAAAAACTGAATGAAACGGTGGTTGTGGGGTATGGTACCCGCAAAAAGGCTACCCTCGTAGGAGCTGTGACCATGCTGGACATGGTAGAGAAAGAAGGGGTGCCTATCACCAATGTGAGTAATGCACTGCATGGCCAACCCGGTCTCTTTGTGAACCTCAGTAACAGCCAGCCAGGGGTAGACCGTTCTACAATCCGCATCAGGGGAGTAGGTACCTTCAATAATAACAACCCGCTGGTATTGGTAGACGGGATCGAGTATTCCATGGATGAATTGAATCCAAACGACATCGAGTCTATTTCTGTACTGAAAGATGCTGCTGCTGCCATCTATGGTTCCCGTGGAGCGAATGGTGTTATCCTGGTTACAACCAAAAAAGGGAAAGGCACGCCGCGTGTGAACTATAGCTATTATCGCGGCTTCCATAAAGCTACTTATCTGCCGGATGCCATCAATGATCCCATTGCGTATATGAAACTGAAGAACCAGGCGCTGGCTAACGAGAATAAAGCACCCGATTATACACAGGCTGAGATCGCAGAATATGAACAGGGTGTTAAAACGGATAATATCACTTACCCCGCCAACGACTGGTATAAAATAGCCTTGGATAATGGTATGATCCAGAAACATGACCTGAGCATTGCTGCCAGCACGGAACAATACCAATACCGTTTGTCTATTGGTTACCTGGATAGAGATGGGATCATGTTCGGCCCTACCAACCACGCCAAAAACTATTCACTGGGCCTCAATGCTTCCATGAATGTGACCAAACGTTTGAAAGCAGGTATTACACTGGATGGTTACTATCGTAACTACACACAACCTTCTTACAACTCCTTCTGGAATTACCTTTCCCGTACACTGCCTATCCTTACTGATACACTGGCAGATGGCCGCTATGGTAACTCCTGGCTCAGAACACCCGGCCGTAATAACTGGGAGCATCCAAGGCTGATTGCTTTTGGTGCACTGAGCACTAAAGTGGTACAACGTTTCCTGGCCACCATCTTTACGGAATACAAACTGCCTTTCGACATTACCTACAACATCAAATTTGGTGTAGATAAATATGATGGTCTGTTGAGTGAAGCCTATCCAAGGCTGCAAACATTCAATCCTAAAACAGGCGCTGCTATCAACTGGAACAGTCCTGCCACGGCTCCCCGTTTTGCGAAAACGGATGAGAACAACATGGCCATGCACTTCTATAACACACTGGACTGGGCAAAAACTTTCAATGGCAAACATAACCTCTCCGCCATGATCGGTTCCAGCTATGATAACTTTGATACGGATAATTTCAACGCCAGTATGACGGGTTACCTGGATGCTTCTTTAAGTGCGCTGGGTGCAGGTACGGTGTGGAATGCCACCGGTGGTAACAGCACAAGGGATGTGATCATGTCTTACTTCGGCCGTGTGAATTACGACTTTGACGGCAAGTATCTGCTGGAAGCCACTTTCCGTGCAGATGGATCCAGTCGTTTTGCGAAAGATAACCGCTGGGGTTATTTCCCTGCCGTGTCTGCCGGCTGGCGTATTGATAAAGAATCTTTCTTCAAATCCAAATTCATTGACCAGTTGAAACTGCGTGTTTCTGCAGGCCAACTGGGTAACCAGGCAGTAGCGCTTTACAGCTATGAACAACTGGTGAACCTTGGAGAAGATTACAGCTTTGGCGGAACACTTAATTCCGGCGCTGCTTCTACTGCCTATGCAGATCCTACCATTCACTGGGAAACTACTACTGCTTATAATGGTGGTGTGGACGTTAATCTCTGGAAGAACCGCATCTCCCTTACAGCGGATGTTTATAAAAAGCTAACGGATGGTATCCTGCGCCCTGTGAATATTCCAAGCCAGGTGGGTAACCTTACCGGCCCTACGCAGAACGTGGGTAAAGTAGATAATAGTGGTTATGAGATC
Organism: Chitinophaga niabensis; assembly: GCF_039545795.1. Taxonomy (NCBI): domain Bacteria; kingdom Pseudomonadati; phylum Bacteroidota; class Chitinophagia; order Chitinophagales; family Chitinophagaceae; genus Chitinophaga; species Chitinophaga niabensis. The sequence goes on from NZ_CP154260.1 coordinate 6,914,328, forward strand.
ACACTGCAATACAAGAATAATGTACGTAATGTGAACTATGGTGTATTTGGAAACGTGGCTTATAATAAAAACAAAGTGGTAGACCTCAACGGCGAGATCATTTATGGCCCCGGCAGCACCATCACCAAAGAAGGTTATCCGATGAACTCCTACTTCCTCCTGCAATCCAACGGTTTTTACCAGAATGCGGATGAAGTAAGCAAAGGACCTAACCAGGGTAATGATACAAGGCCGGGTTATATTAAATATGTGGATGTAAAGAAGGATAACATCATTAATGGTGACGACCGTGTGATCATCAATGCATCTTCCATTATGCCGAAGTATACATTCAGTTTTGGTTTCAACGTGGAGTACAAAGGTATTTCGCTGACCTCTGCATTCCAGGGTGTGGCCGGTGTGAAAGTATATCCTGTGGCGAATCTCGCGTTCCCTTTCAACAATGGTGCAAACGCAACCTGGGAATGGGCTACGGATAGCTGGACGCCTGAGAAGCCCAACGCACGTTTACCGATCCTTACCACTGCAGCAACTTCCAACTTTACACAACGTTCTGACTTCTGGTTAAGGAGTGGTGACTATGTGCGGTTAAAGAACCTTCAATTGTCTTATGCATTCCCGCAATCATTGCTGGATAAGGTAAAGATCAACAGGCTGACCGTATATGCCAATGCTGAGAACCTTGTGACGTTCTCAAAGTATAAGGACATGGATCCTGAATCTTTATTGAACAGAACAGACCTGTACACATACCCGATGATGAAAACATTCAGCGCCGGTCTTAATGTGACTTTTTAACGATTTAAAAAAATGTGTATGCAAAAGATATTATTCTTAGCCGGAAGCGCCCTGTTGCTGATGACAGCAGGTTGTAACACCAGCCTGCTGAATGTTAAACCTAACGACCGCTATACGGAATCAACTTTCTGGGTAACACCGGAAGCCGCCGCCGCAGGTTTAACCAGCTGTTATTCCATTCTGCGCAATGATGGTGTATATGGTGGTAAAGGTTCCAACAATACAACTGCACTGTGGGAAGAAACAGCCTCTCCCAATGCCTACAATTATGGCAACAGCATGAGTTATAATTCCATCGCTGCAGGTCTGCAGGCATCCAACACCGGTGGTGTTATTACCGGCCGCTGGTCTGATTGTTACGGAGGTATTGGCCGCTGCAATACTTTCCTGGTGAAAGTGGATGAAGTGGCAGGTATGGACCCTGCTGTTGTAACCCGCATGAAAGGAGAAGCGTATTACCTGAGAGCTTTGTATTATTTCCTGTTACAGAATTATTATGGTGCAGTGCCACTGATCACTGAGCCGCCAAATAAAGAAACACAGGGCGATCTGCCGAGAACAGAACGTGTGAAAGTGGTAGAGCAGATCCTGAAAGACCTGGACAGTGCAGCACTGAAACTTCCTTTCAAATACACTGCTGCCACAGATAAAGGCCGCGCTACGAAAGGTGCTGCCATGGGATTGAAAGCACGTGTATTGTTGTACGAAGCAAGCCCCTTGCTGAACCCGGCAAACGATAACACCAAGTGGAAAGCTGCTGCCGACGCTGCGAAAGCAGTGATCGATGCAGCTGCAAGTACGGGTTATGGTTTGTTTGCAGATTACCGTGCGTTGTTCCTGCCGGCGAATGAGAATAACAAAGAAGTGATCTTTGATGTGCAGTATGTATTCCCGAACCAGGGAAATTCCTTCGACCTGATCTGCCGTCAGTACAATACAAACGCTCCACTGCTGAACCTTGCACAAGCTTACCTGATGAAGGATGGCCTTCCGCAATCACAGTCTCCATTGTATAATGCAGCAACACCTTTCCTGAACAGGGATGCACGTTTGTACGGCACCTTCACTTTCCCCGGCGACCGCTACATGGGGGCTACCATTAACGCTACCCGTTTTGCGATCACAGGTTTTGGAATGAAAAAGTTCAGCATCTATGACCGGGAAGCGCCACCTGCAGATAAAGCATCATTGGTAGATCGTCAGTCAGAAACCAATTTCATTGTACTGCGGTATGCAGATATCTTACTGATGTATGCTGAAGCACAGAATGAGTATGCTGGTCCTGATGCCACTATCTACGATGCGCTGGATACTATCCGTGGCCGTGTGGCCATGCCAAAGATCACACGTGGTTTATCCAAAGACGATCTGCGGAAAGTGATCCGTCATGAAAGAAGGATTGAACTGGCCGGCGAGGGTATGTATTACAATGATATCCGCCGTTGGAAAACAGCAGAGGTGGAACTGAATACGGATATCTATAACTACAAAGGAGACCGTTTGGAAACAAGGAAATTCAATAAAGACAGAGACTACTGGTGGCCTATCCCGCTTGGGGAGAGAGACCTGAATCCTGCATTGGAACAGAATAATCTTTACTAAACGGATAATATACTATATAGAGGCTGTCTCATTCTTTGAGACAGCCTTTTTTTATTATATTGTATACTATGCGAATTGTTTTTCTCTTACTCACAGCCTTTCTTATTTCCTGCGGGAATAAGGGCCAGAAACAGGATCTGACAGTAATCATTAAGCTTTCAATAAAGAATTTTGAAAAGGTGTCAGTAGATCTGGGTGACAGATATCCTGATATTAAAGTGCTGCAGTCAAAGATCCGGATTGAGCCGGATTCAGCAACCCTGATACTGGAAAGAAAAATAGAGCAGCCGGGCTTTCTCGATATGGGTATTGTTAATCCGGCATATAAGTCAAATTGGTCTATAACGTTATATGCTGATGGCAGTAAGGATACCATTTATATAGAAGCAGATATGAAAAATTATGCGCAGAAAGGATTGCTGCCATATCCCAAAGTAACAACTGCTTCTCCTTTGCAGAATGAACTGACGTTTTATATGAACCTGCTGGATAGCATGCAGGGCGAGTATTTCAGGCAAAAAGACAGTGTGAAGAATTTGCTTATAGCGGCTATTGAAAAAGGAGATCAGATTGATACGCTGTCTGCAGTGGTGAATGATTTTGATAAACACTTCAAATTCTTTCAGGTTGCCGCAGCAAAAAACTTTCAGAAAAGGAGCAGTCCTTCGGTTATATCGGTCTATGCAGCACTGGATACAAAAATTGCAAGATGGGAACCGGGGTATGGTTTTGAGTTCTATAAAAACCTGCCGGAAGATGTCCGCAACGGTTTATATGGACAGATGTTAAATGAAGAACTAATAAAATACAGGACAGTGAACGAAGCAATTGGCGATACCCTTCGTGTGCTATATGGCGAAACGGAAAAGGGCCAGAAAATGGCACCGCCGGATATTTTTAAGGGATCAAAATATACATTGGTTGTTTTCTGGGCTTCGTGGTGTGGTTCCTGCGTAAAAGAGGTACCCGAACTGAATGAACTGTATGCAAAGTATAAGGAAAAGGGATTTTCCCTTGTTGCGGTTTCTATTGATAAGGACAGGCAGAAATGGTTAGACGCTGTTGAAGAAAACAACTATAAAGGGTTGCATTTACTTGAAAAGGGCGGCGAGTTGAATATAAAGGAGTACAAGATCTTCGCTTTGCCTTATTCTTTCCTGGTAGATCAGGGGGGTATTATCAGGAATGTAAATAGCCCCCTTGATTCTATCAGGATGAAGTTAGAAAATATCTAATGCTGTGCCGATGAATGCGGCGAAACAACATGCCGCCGGCGTGCGTAATAATGATTAATGATATCCAGTGCAGGGCCCGTCATAAAAGTAGTGGCCAGCGCCATCAATACCAGCATGGCAAATACCTGCGGCGTTAAAATACCCAGTTCATAACCGATATTCAATACTACCAGTTCCATTAATCCCCGTGTATTCATCAATGCACCGATGGAAAGCGCTTCCTGCCAGGGCTGGCCTACAATCCTTGCTGTGAGCGCAGACCCGGCAAATTTACCGGAAACGGCCACGAGCATGATCACACCAAATACAGCCCAGAGGTGTCCTTCGTTTAGTAATCCGATCTGCGTGCGTAAACCGGTTAGTACAAAAAAGATAGGCAGCAGTATGAGTACACTTACATCTTCCAGTTTATCTGTGAGTAAGGATTTGATATTCATTTCCTGCGGCATGATCACACCGGCAATAAAAGCGCCGAAGAGCAAATGCACGCCGATCACTTCTGCCAGGTAGCCGGAGATCAGCAGTACAAAGAAGGCGAGGGCTACTTTGGTTTTGGTGCCCTGAACGGCAGTCATGCGTTTTTGCAGCCAGGGGCGTACCAGGAAGAACATGGCAGCTACAAATGCCAGGGCCAGCAGAATAGTGACAACGGCACTTAAGATACCGGTGGACTTTACGATAGCGATCACTACGGCCAGTATACCCCATGCGGTGATATCATCCGCAGCGGCACAGGTAATGGCCATGGAACCCAGGGGAGTACCTGTTAATCCTCTTTCCTGTACAATGCGTGCCAGTACCGGAAATGCGGTGATGCTCATGGCAATTCCCATAAACAGGGCAAAGGACACAAAGCTCACATTAGCCGGTGCAAACTCCTGGAAAGTAAAATAAGCCAGGCAAACACCCAGGAAAAAAGGGATAATAATACTGGCGTGGCTGATCATCACGGCATCGTGTGCCTTTTGTCTGACCTTACTGATATCCAGTTCCATGCCCACAATGAACATGAAAAAGGCGAGGCCTATCTGGCTCAGGAACTGCAGGTTGCTTAAAGAACCGGCAGGGAAAATAGTTTTCATGGCATCGGGCCATAACAATCCCAGCAGGGAAGGGCCGAGTACAATACCGGCAACGATCTCACCTACTACAGCAGGTTGTTTTATTTTTTGTGCCAGGTAGCCGAACAAGCGGGCCACACAGAGAATGATAATGATCTGGAAAAGCAGCATGCTCAGGGGATTCCGGGCATGATGTATGAGTTCGTTCAATACGCCTGTGCCGGCTGGTGTTGCGGCTGCGGGTGTTAGAGTGGTGGTGAGGGGAGTTTGTTGTTTTTCAGGCAAACGCTCACCCTGGGCAATAATGAACCAGATAAGTGCGGCAAAAATACCGATGATCAAAGGATAAAGCAGGTGGCTCTTCTTCATGTGCAACAGGATAATGGCTGAAATATAATAAGAAATGATGAACCGTGTATATCATCCTGTTTTGTTCTGCATGCCGGCGATTCGTAATTTTGCAACCATGAGTGAAGAAAAACTCCGTTTGGACAAATATCTCTGGGCCATACGCATCTTTAAAACCCGTACCCAGGCTGCTGCAGCTTGCGATGCCAGCAAGGTGAAGCTCAAAGGAATGGCTGTAAAAGCAGCCAAAGGCGTGACCATTGGTGACCAGTATGATATTAAAACAGAGGCCAAACGCTGGAAAATAGAGGTAGTGGGCCTGCTGCATAACCGGGTGCAGTACAGTGAAGCCATTAAATATTACGTAGATATAACCCCCGAAGAGGATAAGCAATTCAACCAAAGGATCGCTGCCAGCTTCGATACCGGCAAGCGCCAGAGCAAAATCGGGCGTCCCACAAAGCGGGAACGCAGGGATCTGGACGATTTTATGCGGGAAGATTAATATTCTTACTATTTTCGCACATTCAATTTAATAGATACGATGGCTAAGCAAAGCGATGTTCTCAGCGCCGATTTCCTGGTGAAAGTGGCGGAAGAGTTTGGTACACCAGTTTATGTGTATCATGCCGAAAAGATCAAAACACAATACGAGAAGCTTCAGAAAGCCTTTGTGAAGGCCGATGCCCGCTTTTTTTATGCTTGTAAGGCGTTGACGAATATCAACGTATTACGCTATATCAATTCTATTGGCTGCGGGCTTGATACCGTATCCATTCAGGAAGTGCAACTGGGCCTTAAGGCTGGGTTCGATCCTAAAAACATCATTTTTACCCCCAATTGTGTGGACCTGCAGGAGATTATTGCAGCGAAAGACCTGGGTGTAAACATCAATATCGACAATATTTCCATCCTGGAGCAGTTCGGCAACCAGTTCGGCGGCAGCTATCCTATCTGCATCCGCCTGAACCCGCACATCATGGCAGGAGGGAACTTTAAGATCTCTACGGGCCATGTGGACAGTAAGTTTGGTATTTCCATCCACCAGCTGCGCCACATTGAGCGGATCGTTAAATCCACCAAACTGAAAGTGACCGGGCTGCACATGCACACCGGCTCTGAGATCAAGGACGTGGATGTATTCCTCCGCGGGGTGGAGATCATGTTCGAAATGACGGAGCATTTCCCTGACCTGGAATTCATTGACCTGGGCAGCGGATTCAAAGTGGCTTATCAGCAGGGCGATCCTGAAACGGATATCGATCTGTTGGGCAAAAAGCTCACCGATGCTTTCAATCACTTCGCCAAATCCTACAAACGCCCGCTGCAATTGTGGTTTGAACCAGGAAAGTTCCTGGTGAGCCAATGCGGTTACTTTGTGGTGAAGGCCAATGTGATCAAACAAACAACGGCTACGGTATTTGTGGGTGTGAACTCTGGTTTTAACCACCTGATCCGTCCTATGTTCTACGATTCTTTCCACCTCATCAAAAATATCTCCAACCATAAGGGTACAGAGCGCATCTATACCGTAGTGGGTAATATCTGCGAAACAGATACTTTCGGCTGGGACCGTAAGATCAATGAAGTACGCGAAGGAGATTACCTGGTATTCTACAATGCCGGCGCTTATGGTTTTGAAATGTCCAGCAACTTTAACTCCCGCCTGAAACCGGCGGAGGTATTGGTGAAGGACGGCAAAGCCCACCTGATTCGCAAGCGGGATACTATTGACGACCTGCTGAAGAACCAGGTGGAAATTCCCCTGTAAGCCATGGAGGAACTGATCCGTTCCCTGGAATCGAAAGGTTATTCGCAATTTGCGCGGTATGGCTTTCGGGAGCTGATCCTTCCTTTGCGGGAAGGGCTGCAGGCCCGGAATATCTACCAGCGGCTGTTCATGGCTTTCTTTTTCCTGGGCTGCGTGTTCATAGTACTTAGCGGCATTTATTGGAGAACTTCCGGTCAGCTGACTGTTGCTGCTTTTCTTGGATGGCTGCTGCTGGGCATCCCTTCTACTTTTTTACTGGTTCCCCTGCATGAAATGATCCATGGCTGGATGTTTCGCTGGTATGGAGCCAGGGACGTACGTTATGGTGTGATCTGGCGTTACCTGATGTTCTACGCTGTAGCCCATGCTTTTGTGATCAATTACCGGCAGTTCCGTTACATTGCCATGGCCCCTTTTGTGATCATTTCCGGCCTGTGTGCAGTTGCTTTTTTCTTTGTACCCGTAGAAGGGAAAGCCCTGCTTTTAGGATTGTATACCTTCCATACCCTTTGCTGCGCCGGAGATTTTGGCTTATGTGGATATTTTTATATATACAGGCATCAAAACCCCGTCAGTTTTGACGATGCCAATACCGGTACATCTTATTTTTATGCCATTCAGGACACGAATTCCCCGGTTTATCCGGCAAATAATACTTCGGATGTAGAAAACCCGTAACTTTGTGTCACCTTCCCCAAGCAACAATTCTGTTATCCTGCACTGTCAACTGGCTTAGCGCTGTAAATGATGATTTTTTGACGTTTGAATATGAAAATTTTAACTGCACACCCGCGTCTGTTTAAGGAGGATGAATTGATTGACAGTCACATTTCATTCGGTCCTTACATCCGCTACATAAAAGAGAAGGCCGCCCGGACCACAGGAGCACGTGCCAGCTACTTCTCAGAGATCGTACGCCACTTTGAAAGTGATCCTGCATTATTGCAACCATTAGAGAAGGACACCGATATTTCCAGATACCAGGAATACCTGGACCTTATTACCGCTACCGTTTTCCCGGTAACCATAGATGATACAAAAGACATTTATGGCATCGGGGCACCTTTCCGTTTTGCCATCTTCTATTATTCTGAACAGTTCCGCCAGCTCTTTACTGATAACGGGCATGAACTGATGGCTATCCCCAAAGGTGTTTCGGAAGAAAAAGCGAAAAAGGATAAAAAGGCCTGGATGTATAAGCTCATCCTGGAACGCTGGTATGGCCTCCCGATCAATTATGATAACGAACTTACCCACAGCATTATACATCCGGAAACTGGTGTTCAGCGCTATATTAAGCTGGTGATTGATCCCCGCTTTATAGATGTAAAAGTGAAAGGTGAGCTTCCGAAACTGGATTGTGACCGTATCTGCACCGGAGATTTCAAACTGCAGGACCTCGGCGACCTGGAAAGGCTGATACCATTGGATAGTTTCTCCCTGGAGGGCTTCGCCATCTGGACCATCAAGGATGTTACACAGGAACATGTGGTGAACGGCATGAAGAACCTGGTGCTGAACATCGGTAAAGACAATGAGCTGAAAACTTATGTGAAAGCACGTGACTACCTGAAAACCATGGTAGGCCGGCCAGACATCAGTTTGCACATGATCCCTTTCATCAAGGTGAACAACAAGTCCGTGCTGGACAATGCTTATGTTGCCCAAAGCATCATCTTCGCTAATGCGCGGAACGATGCGGAGCGTAACAGTCTTAACGAGCAGTTACTGGAATTCCTCGATAGCAATCCACAGCCACTGGTGTTGACAGAGGTCAACCGGCAAACGGTAGAGTTATATCCTTTCTTAAGGTATCTGCCTTTACAGGGTATCAAGAGTTTCATCCTTTGCCCTATTCAGCATGAAAATACTTTGCTGGGTATGCTGGAAATTGCTTCTACTACAGATGAGGTGCTGGACTGGGAAATGCTGGCCCGCCTGCAACCGAGTTATGCAGTAGGCACCTTACTGTTACGCAGAAGTATGGAGCTGGCCAGTGAAAGGATCAATGAAGTGATCAAAGAACAGTATACGGCCTTGCAGCCTGCGGTGGAATGGAAGTTCACGGAAGCTGCATGGGAGTACCTGCATACACCTAAAGAACAGCAGAAAGATATTGGCAATATATTGTTTGAAGGCGTATATCCTTTATATGGCGCGGTAGATATCCGCAACTCCTCTGTAGAAAGAGGTTCCGCCATCCGGGACGACCTCCGGGAACAATTACAGCTCATTCAGAACACTTTCCGCCAGATCAACGGAGATCTTAACCTGCCTTTACTGGAAGAGTTACAGTTCAAGAATAACCGTATGCTCAACAGCATGCAGGATTCTCTCTTCGCAGAAGATGAAGTGAAGATCAACGAATTCCTGGACCATGAGATTGCGCCTATCTTCCGTCATCTGTATGATAGTGAAAGCGAGTTGAAACCTTTGCTGCATCATTATTTTGAGAAGATAGACAAGAACACGGGCCATGTATATCATCACCGCCGTGAGTATGAAGAGAGCCTGCAAAAGATCAATTCTGCGGTGAATAAATACTATGAGAAAGAGAAGGATGAATTGCAGAAATCGTATCCCTGCTATTTTGAAAAGTACAGAACGGACGGGGTGGAATATAATATCTACATTGGCCAGTCCATTGCGCCGGACAGGAAGTTTGATAATATGTACCTCCGTAATCTGCGCCTGTGGCAGCTTACGTCTATGGCAACCATTGCACGCATCACGCATGAACTGGAGCCTAAGCTGAAAATTCCGTTACAGACCACACAATTGATCCTGGCACATAATAACCCTATCGATATCAGTTTCCGTAAAGATGAGCGGCGCTTTGATGTAGAGGGAGCTTATAATATCCGTTATGAGATCATGAAGAAACGGATCGATAAAGTGCGGGTACAGGCTACAAAGGAAAGGCTTACACAGCCTGGTAAAATAGCCATTGTATATTCTTATGGCCGTGAGGCAGAGGAATACCGCAAATACATTGAGTTCTTACAGAACAAGAACATCCTCTTACCTGAAGTGGAAATGCTTGACCTGGAAGAACTGCAAGGTATCAGCGGTTTAAAAGCCATCCGTTTAAGTGTGAATTTTGAAGGGATTGTTAAAACTTAAATCCAAACGTTACGTAGGGTAGGGTTTCCTCTTTGGAATGCCCTACCACTGCGGTAATGATCAGCATATTTATAGGAGAGAAGTAAATACCGCCTCCGAAGCCGTCATGCCATACATGTGATTTTTCCCCATCTTCCCATACTCTTCCCACATCATTGAAAGCAAGCAGCCCAACAGATCCGGGCAGGATATAAGAAGTGAAGTCAAATAATTTCACCCGCAACTCCATGTTGTTATACACCATGGCCCTTCCCGAAAAACGGTTATTCCTGTAACCACGCAGGTTAGCAGTACCACCTAATGTCATGGCCTGGAAGAATTCCGGCCGGCCCCAGGTAACACCTCCACCAAAGCGGGATACCAGTGTAACGGTAGCCGGTAATCCAAGGGAGGCGTAGATACTCATGTCCGTACGGAGCGTGGAAAAACTGTTGCTCTCTTTGTTCAGCCCGGTATTAGCCTGGTAAGTAACAGACCATAATAATCCGCGTGTAGGGTTCAGGTTATTATCACGGGTATCGATGTTGAAACCTGTGCTCAAACCTGCATAGTATTTGTTTTTGAACAGGTTAGCAGAGTCCAGTTTATTTTCTTTGTAGTTAGTGAGGAAGCGGCCTTCATTATCTTCTGCTTCCAGTGTGTTGGCAGAAACGGTGGGGCCTGCAAAGAACGTTACGTTCTGTGTAAGGTTAGTGCGTAAAGCAGCGGATACGGAATACACATTAAAACGACTGCGGTAATACCGGATCCTTGGTTTTGATGTGTCTTTATATACGGTTTCGTTACCAAAGCCAAAGAAGTTAACCGTGTTATGCGGTGCTTTGGCAGTAGCATTGACGATGAGATCTGTTTTTCCGATGATATCATTGAACTGTCCCTGGTAGCGGAACTGGTAAGCCTGTGTAGCTACAGCATGGGTGCCGGTGAAAGTATGTTTTACGGCAAAGGAATCTTTACGGAAACCATGGCCGATGTATTGGATACCAAGGCCCAGGGAGATACCATCATCCAGGTTATAACCTGCAGCCAGTAAGGGCATTACCTTATTGTACTGGAAAGCCCTTCTGTCGTAACGGATCACTTCCGGTTTAGAAGAGAGGCGTAATCTTTCTCTGCGGGTTACGGCAAAGCTGTCGTTGCGGTGTTTGAGGTCGTAAATGAAAATGCGTTTGCCACTGCTTTCGCTGCTGTCTATATATGTATCTTTCTCTTTGCCTCCTATGATACGGATGCGGATAGGCGATCTGCCATCTCCTTTAATAATGAATTTATCTTCGCCACCTAAGCCGTACAGCATTACCTCTTTGGTATGTGCAGGATCAAATGTTCTGTTATAGAGTGTTTGTTCCAGGTCTCCGCTTTTGCTGATCTTTTGAGATTGCACCTGTACTTTTCCTTCCGGTAAACGGGTAACGGTGAATTGCTCATTTTTAAATGAACCCGTCACATCAACACCTTTTGCAAGGAAGTGATAATATTTCATAGCCTGCACAGGAAGTTTATCCCTCCTTACTTTCAGCGTGCTGCGCATCATTTCACTCACCTGTTTATTGATAGTGTCCGGGAATTGTGTAACGGCTTCATCTATCAGCTGATCCGTCATTAACCCGGCAAAAGCAGTACTTTGTTTCTGCCATGCAGCTTCGTCCAGCTCACTCATAAAATTACGGTCCAGGTAACGGGCGCTGAAGTTGAAGCCCTGTATATAAGGGAATTTCTTTCTGAAACCTTGAATGGCTGGTAATAACCAGGGGCGGCTCACCAGCCTGGGCAGTACACCTTCGTTCACAAAAAAGGCCTGGTCACGGTCTCTCGGAATAGGATAGAAGACCTTTTTCTTTTTATCTTTTTCTGCATACCAGCGCCATTGATCTTCATGCCTGTCCCAGTCAGCAATGAACATATCCAGCAAACGGGCCTGCAGGTAAGCGGGCTGGTTCATGCTGTTGTCATTATCTTCCAGCAGGTTCTCCATCAGCTTTTCAGAGTTATAGGTTTTATTGGTGCTTACAGGCTCCCTTTCTTCCAGCAGGTATACGCCATTGGCAAAATCTTTCCTGTAAATACCCAGTGCGGTATCATCTGCGAGGTATACGAATTCAGGGTTTGTATGAGGCACACCGGCAGCTTTAGCCAAAGGCCTTACAGCCAGTGGTGCGTAAGGGTTGGCAGCCGAGATCTGGTCCTGCACTACTTCCCTTGCAATGGTTTCCCGCAATTGTTCCGGCAGGGCGGAAGTAGGCCATTTGCGCAGGGAGCGCATTACCCATTCATTGCCATTTTTGTCTTCCAGGCGCAGGGAGCGGGTTTGTTTACCACCACCTCTTTTGAGGATCTTCAGGCCGCCTTTCACTGTATCCAGGTTTACTACGGGGAAAGTAAGCGGGGTAGCCCATACTTTGCGGTAATTGTCGCCCAGTATAAAACGGTGAAAGCCACCGGCTTTTTCATATTGGGCATCAGGCGCCAGGGTAACCGTGGCGGGTGCATCTTTGCGGCTGGGATAGTTCTCCGCCCTTCCGCGGTAAGTGCTGAGGTTATAGAGGTTCTGGCTGAACATGGGTTTGATATCCCCATCGTTGTAAAAGTTCACCCGCACATTGCCATTGCTCATTACCTCTATTACGCTGAAACCATTGAGGCGGCTGGCAAATTCAGAGAGTTTGCCCTTTTTAACCCGGTTATCTTTTGCGCCGGAGCCACTGACAATATAACTCCTGCCTTTATCTTTGATCAGTTGAAGAGTGTGATCGTGCCCGGAAACAAATACTACCTGGGCATCTTCCGGCAGGGCCTCTTCAATGCCTTTGATCATTCTTTTATATAAAGGATGCGGCAGATCTTCCGTTGTGCCAAATACCCCTCTTACCAAAGGATAGATGGAGCCTATTACAGGCAGCGGAATATAGAGGCCGGGTTTGGCATCTGTTAAAGGGAAAATGTGTTGCTTGATGGTGTAATAACCCCCATGAATACCATAACTGCGTAAAGGATGGTGGGTGGCAAATACCATTAGTTTACCGGGGTTAAGGGCTGCAATATCATTGATGGCAGCCAGTACCTCATCTTCCGTTTTGCAGTCACAGCCGGATTCGAGACCGGGTTTTTTGCCGGGGTATAACCACCACTCGCTGTCAAATACAATCAGCACAGCATCTTTTCCTAAAGGCACTGCAACAGGGCCGGGGCATCCTCCTTTAGGCAGGAACTGCACATTGGCCAGGCCAAATGAATCCACATATAACTGCTGGTTACGGATGGTTTGCCATCCATCCGGTTTATGGCGGGCCCAGTCGTGATTACCCGGAATAAAGATTCCTTCCGCTTTGGTGCCTTTCAGCAGGTTGATCTGGTAATCCAGGATTTCTTTCGCTTCGTTATAGTTACGTGCGTTCACGTTAGGTAACCCCAGCGGATATACGTTATCTCCCAGGAAGAGTACCGTGTTCTTTCCCTTATTCAGGTCTATTGTTCTGCGTACGGCATCGATGGTGGGGTTGGTGCCATTGTGCATTTCCCCGGCATCCCCGATGAGGATGATCCGTTGCTTGATACTGTCTGATTGTGCAAAACAAAAAGACGATATGAATAAGGTGATGACAAGTAAGTATAACTTTGAACGCATATAGTTATGGCTGTGGATGATATTTATATTTAAGGATGTCTGCCGTATGTTCTTCATCCCCTTCATTAGAGATATACATATCGCCATTCGGGGCAAAGGTGATGCCTTCCGGCTGGTTAAAGTGCCTGGACGACAGGCGGTGTGCTTCCAGTACTTTACCGGAAAGATCGGTAATTACCAGCAGTCTGTTGATAGAAGCCACGATATATACCTTGTTTTCTATGGGATGTACAGCAGCGGCAGATGGCCTGAAGTGTTTGGACGGTGATCCGCTGAGCTTTGGAATGTCAGCATACGGATAGCTGAAAACCGGCACCGGGGAGAATTGCAGGGAATCCATGGAAAAAGCATACACGCTGGTGGCTTTCTTCTTTTTATCTTCCTCACAGTTCTTACAGATAACGATGGTACTATTGCGGGTAGGATCGTAATAGGCCGCTTCAAATTCTTTGGTACCAGTACCTGTTTTAGGGAAATGATAAATGGAAGAAGAAGTAGTGTCTGTGAACAGGTTATTCACGAAATGCAGGCTGCCGTTACTTTTCAGTACAATCCACTGCTTACCGGTGGTAAGGATCTCTTCATAATCCCCGCTCTTGCCGAACTTCCAGAAAGGGTAGGGTTGTTTGGTACGAAGGCCCACCTGGAACACCTTGCCCTGTTCATCGTTGATGGACATGAAATGTTCTTCATCCTTATAATATACAATACCTGAGATCTCCTGTAAAGACTCCCTTACCTTGAACCTTTCGGGGGTCTCCATCTTGTATCCTTTAGGAGAACTGATGTCTTTTTGCTGACTCCCCTGGCAGGATATGATGGCTATGAGCAGGCAATAGAGTATGATCATCTTCATAAGCCTTAACTTTGAGAAGTAAAATTAACGCAAAAAATGCCGTAATTTGGAATTGAATTCTCTCTGTTAATACAAGTTCCGATGGAAATAAGTTCAGTGATCGCTGCGGCGAAGGTTTATGTTACCCAGCAATTTGAGCAACGGGCTAACCCTGTACTGGTATATCACAACATAGCACATACGCAGCAGGTAGTGCAGGCGGCTGAGCAGATAGCTGCGTATTACCGCTTAACGGATGCGGACCAGCTGGTGGTATTGCTGGCAGCATGGTTCCATGATCTCGGTTATGTGCTGGGTGTACGTGCGGATCATGAACAGGCAGGCGCCAATGCAGCAAGGGAATTTATAGGACTGCAGCAATTGCCGGAGAGTGTGGCGCAGGCTGTGGAAGGTTGTATCCTGGCTACAAAGATCCCCCAGATGCCTAATAACCTGCTGGAGCAGATCGTTTGTGATGCAGACCTTTTTCACCTGGGTTCCAAAGAGTTCAATAAGCGGAATAAACTGCTCAGGGCAGAAGCAGAGCTGGCCGGCAAGCAGGATATCTCCGGCCTGGAATGGACCGTTACCACCATCAGTTTCCTGGAAGCACATAAATATCATACAGCCTACAGCCAAACGCTTTTAAAGCAACAGAAAGAAGAGAACCTGGAGCGCCTGAAAGCCAAACTGGAAAAGAAACAGGGAGAAGCTATACAGGAGGCTGCCGCAGAGCAGAAAAAACTGGAGAAGAAAGCAGCCAAACTGGAAAAGAAAAAAGAAGAAGAGGAAGGTAAACCGGGAGAACCTGGTGCTGAAAAAGTAAAAGAACCCAAGCCGGGAAGAGGTGTGGAAACCATGTTCCGTACCACCAGCACCAACCATATACGGTTAAGTTCCATGGCGGATTCGAAGGCCAACATTATGATCTCTGTGAACGCCATTATTATTTCCGTATTACTCAGTGTGCTGTTGCGCAAACTGGAAGATTATCCCAACTTCATCCTCCCTTCCATTATCTTTTTAACCACCAGCGTTACCACTATTGTATTTTCTATCCTGGCTACCCGCCCGAATGTTACCTCCGGCCGGTTCACACTCCTGGATATACAAAATAAAAAATCAAACCTCCTGTTCTTCGGGAACTTCCACCAGATGAGCTATAAAGAGTATGAAGATGGTATGGAAACCATTATGAAGAAGAACGATTACCTCTATAGCAATATGATCCACGACATCTATAACCTGGGTGTTGTATTGGGTCGTAAATACCGCATGCTACGGATCGCGTATAATATATTTATGTATGGGATCATTGCCTCCGTTCTGGCATTTACGATCGCAGCATTGTTTTTCCCGGTAAAAGGATAGTCTTGCACACAGAAACTGACATTACACTATACGATCGCGACCTTAGCTGGCTCTCTTTTAATAACCAGGTGTTATTAATGGCGGCCAATGAGCAGGTGCCGATCTTTGAACGGGTGCGATTCCTATCCATCTTTTCTTCCAACCTCGATGAATTTTTCCGGGTACGCATGCCGGCCATCCTGGCCCTGCAGCAATTACAGGTATCACAGGAAGGTTTGCTATTTGCTGTTCAGCAGGTAACCGGCCGCCAGTTACAGGAATTCGGCAGGATCCTCACCACAGAAGTATTGCCGGGGCTGCATCGCCATGGGGTACATCTTTATTATGGAGATGTGATCCAGGCAGCACACCAGCCTGCCATTAAAGATTATTTCTTTAATACCGTGCTGGGTTTCCTGCAACCGCAAAAAATAGTGATGGAACATCCGGTAGAAGTGTTCCTGGAGAATAATGCCTTGTATCTCGTTGTTTGTTTTGATAACAACGGATATGCATTGGTGAACATTCCCTCCAGTCACCTGCCCCGCTTCCTGAGCCTGCCGGACCAGCATATTGTTTTCCTGGACGATGTGATCCGGGAGCACCTGCACTTCCTCTTTCCGGGCCAGCAGGTAAAAGGCTGTTACAGCATCAAGCTCACGCGTGATGCTGAAATAGATGTGGATGAATTCAGCGGGCATTTACTGCAAAAGGTGGAAAGCATGCTGGTGAAAAGAGCGCTGGGTTTACCCACCCGCTTCCTGTACGACAGCAAAATGCCGGAAGACATGCAGCATAACCTGGCGGCTTATTTTCGTATAGCCCCGCAGGAAATGACCAGCGGCGGAAGATATCATCATCTCCGCGACCTGGCAGACCTGCCGGTAAAAGACCCTGCTCTGAACTACCCGCGTTTACCTTCCGCCCGTGTAAAAGCACTGGAAACAGAAGAAACATTACTGAACACCATTCTGCAAAAGGATGTGTTATTACACGTGCCTTATCAGAATTACGATTATATCCTCCGCTTTTTTAATGAAGCAGCTACAGACCCTGATGTGCAGGAGATCTATGTAACACTTTACCGCGTAGCCTCCGGTTCACAGATCGTAAATGCTTTGATCAGCGCAGCGAGGAATGGCAAACAGGTAACGGTGATGGTGGAATTGAAAGCAAGGTTTGATGAAGCCAATAACGTGCGCTGGGCTAAACGCATGAAAGAAGCAGGGGTGAAAATATTATACAGCATCCCTAACCTGAAAGTGCATGCGAAAGTGGCATTGGTAAAACGCAAACGTGGCTACAACTGGGACCACATCGGGTTATATGCCACCGGTAATTTCAATGAAAGTACTGCACGGTTCTATACAGATCATGTACTGCTGACCGCACATGCCGGCATGACGCAGGAACTGGAACTCTTGTTCATTTATATGCAAACGGGTATTGCACCTGCCAAATATCATTTCCTGCCGTTTAATCATTTACTGGTGGCACAGTTCAACCTGGTGAACCGTTTTACGGAAATGATCAGGCGCGAGGTGGACCATGCACGTGCAGGGTTACCGGCACGCATTACTATTAAACTGAACAACCTGCAGGAAAAACAAATGATCGCTGAACTATACGCTGCTGCAGAGGCTGGTGTGGAAGTGAAGCTGATCATCAGGAGTATCTGTTGTATTGTGCCAAGGAAAGGCATCAGTATTCACCGTATTGTAGACCGTTACCTGGAGCATGCCCGTGTATTTGTTTTCCATAACAATGGCGCGGAAGAAGTGTATATGGGTTCTGCAGACTGGATGAACCGTAACCTGCATCGCAGGATAGAAGTATGTTTTCCCATTTATGATCCCGTATATGCGCAGCAGTTGAAAGATATTCTTGCTTTGCAACTGGCAGATAACACAAATGCCGTAATATTGGATGCTGAAATGAAGGCAATACCGGTACCTAAGGTAGCCGGCGAGCCGGACGTAAATGCGCAAAAAGGCATTTATGATTATGTGCATCACCTGTAATGCTTAATAGTATGGTCAATGCAACTTCGACTGATCACTTTGTTAAACTGGTGAATAACCGTTTCAAGTTTTCTTTGTTCCTGCTGTTTAAGTTACCCAGCGCCTGGCTGTCCGGCGTGAGGATCCATAAAATGGATGCACATAGCTGTACCACGGTAGTACCTTACCGCTGGTTATCACAAAACCCTTTCGGCTCTACCTACTTCGCCTGCCTGGCTATGGCGGCGGAAATGAGCACAGGTGTGCTGGCCATGGCACATACAAGCGGAACCTCTTCCCGTGTATCCATGTTAGTTACAGGGATGGAAGGTATCTTTCTCAAGAAAGCCAAAAGCCGTACTTATTTTACCTGTGAGCAGGGAGATGCTATTCGCAATGCTATCATGCAGGCAATAGCATCCGGTAATTCTTCTGCTATCACAATTGGTATTACCGGCAGATCTGCGGATGGCACGGAGATCGCACAATTCAAAGTTACCTGGAGTTTTAAAAGTACATCCAAGACATAAAAAGAGAGTATTATGAAGATTGCATTTCATGGGGCAGCAAGGACAGTTACAGGTTCCAAGCACCTGATCACGCTAAAGAACGGAAAGAAGATACTGTTGGATTGCGGTATGTTCCAGGGTATGGGCAGAGAAACAGTGGCCCTGAACCAGGATTTTGGATTTGACCCGAAGGAAGTGGATATCATGATCCTTTCGCATGCACACATCGATCACTCCGGTTTAATACCCCGTTTAAACAAACTCGGTTATACCGGAGATATCTTTTGCACGCGTGCATCCAAAGACCTTACAGAGATATTGTTGCTGGATTCTGCAGAGATCCAGGAAGATGATATCAAATACGTGAACAAAAAGAACAAACGGGAAGGTAAACCGGCCATTGAACCACTTTACACGCTGGATGATGCGAAACGCGCAGTAAAACAATTCCGTGGTGTTAATTACGGAGAATGGTTCCGTATAGACCCGGATGTGGAAGTGCTGTTCACAGATGCTGGCCATATCATCGGCAGTGCCTGTGTGCATCTCCGTATCAAAGAGGACGGGCAGGTACGCCAGATCACTTTCAGCGGAGACATTGGCCGTTATGGTGATCCTATCCTCAAATCTCCTGAAGTATTTCCACAGGCAGATTACATCATCATGGAATCTACTTACGGCAGTACGCTGCATGAAGATATTGCGCCTGGAGATGAAGCCTTGCTGCGTCACATCCAGGAAACCTGTGTAGGTAAAAGAGGAAAACTGATCATACCTGCATTCAGCGTAGGGCGTACACAGGAAATATTGTATGCATTGAACCGTGCACAGTTAGCCGGTAAATTGCCGCGTGTAGAGCTGTTTGTAGACAGCCCGCTTTCACTGGAAGCCACAGAGGTCACAAAATCTCATCCGGAATGTTTTAATAAAACGGTGGCTAAGATGCTGGAGATAGATGATGATCCGTTTGATTTCCCCGGACTGCATTATATCAAAACAATAGATGAATCCAAAGCGCTCAACTTACGGAAAGAGCCTTGTGTGATCATCTCTGCATCCGGCATGGCGGAAGGCGGGCGTGTGAAACATCACATTGCTAATAATATTGATGATCCGAAAAACACCATCCTCATTGTAGGATATTGTGAACCGCAATCCCTTGGCGGAAGACTGATGCGGGGCGCCAAAGAAGTGCATATCTATGGAGATAAACATGAGGTACGTGCAGCTGTTGGGGTGATCCGTTCTATGAGTGCACACGGAGATTATGAAGATATGAGCCAATGGCTGGCATGCCAGATGCCGGGAGGAGTGAAGAAATTATTCCTGGTGCATGGAGAGTATGAAGTGCAAACGGTGTTCAAGGAATGGTTACTGAAGAAAGGATTTTTGGATATTGAAATTCCTGAGCGGCATACGGAAATTGGGCTGGGGTGATGAATGTTGCTCTTTTAATCTTCCGGAGATTGGGATTTCATACAATAAATAAACGCCCTCTTTTAATCTTCCAGCAAGGGGAACCATAAATTGATCCGGGTACCCGTTGCCTGACCTGTTGCATCTTTCAGGTCTTCTATATCAAAGAACGCATCCATATTGTACCGGCTGTTGTAGATCTGCAGCCGATCTTTTGTTATCTGCACACCCCGTGAAATATGGGTGGGATGGCTTTGTTGTTTGAATACGCCAGCCGCTTCCCGGCCAACACCATTATCTTCAATGATACAATGGATCCTGTCTTCCCTGCGCGTGAATGAGATGGTCAATAACCCTTTTTCCTTTTTATGCAGCAGCCCGTGCCAGATAGCGTTTTCTACAAAAGGCTGGATCACCATGGCCGGTATTTCCAGGAAGTCTTTATCCAGGGAAGGATCTATCACTATCTTATAATCAAAGTGATCATTGAGCCGTAAACGCTCCAGTTCCAGGTAGTTCTCCAGCATTTCCGTTTCCCGCAGAATGGTTACATTATTCAGTTGCGAGTGGTCCAGCACATTACGGATCAGGCGTGCAAAGCGGCTGAGATAAGAGAGCGCCTGCTCCGTTTCATTCTTCATCATAAAGGTCTGAATAGAATTCAGTGAATTAAAGATGAAGTGCGGGTTCATTTGCGCTCGTAATGCTTTCATTTCCAGTTGTGCCAGTTCTTCTCTGAAAGCGGCCTTGTTTTTGGCTTCTTTCTTCACCCGGTATAACCTGAAACGGAAATATCCGTAGATCATTGCCAGCACTGCAAGTATGCCTAAACCCCTGAACCACCAGGTTTGCCAGAATGCAGGTAATACACTGATGCGCAGTGAAGTGGTGTTGCGGGAGAACATGCCGGCCATGTCCATACTTTTTACATGGAAAACATAATCGCCGGGAGGAAGTTTGGTGTAACGTGCCACCAGCAGGTTTTCAGCAGGCACCCAATCTGCGTCCACACCTTCCAGCAGATAATAGTAGCGCGTTTTTGAAGTGTGATATTGAAGGGATTTGAATTCAATACTAATAAAGTTCTGATCGTGCGTAAGCACCAGCGGGAATTGTGTGCCTACCACGGAATCTACAATGATAGGACTGTCCAGCACGCGGAAATCTACGATCGTTACATCCGGTGGCGGGGATTTTACCTGCAGGTGATCAACAGAAAACGAAACGAAGTGATCAGAAGCGCCTACGAGCAAATGCCCATTCTTCAGTTTTGTAATATGCCTGCGTACACGGCGGGGATTATCTATAATATCATCATTCTGAATAAAGGCAGAGAGTGTGCGAGTGGCGGCATTGAGCCGGTAAAAACCATAGGGCGTAGTGAACCATACATTGCCTTCTTCTGCAGGTTGCATGCTCAGGATCCATTCATCAAAATGGATGGTGTTAAGCATTTGTGCCGTCCAGGTATCGCGGAGATGGTTATAAAAGTAAAGACCATGATCTGTTCCGGCCAGCAGGATACTGTCGTTATAACGCAGGAGAGAAGTGATATTGCGCACGGTATCTCCATTATTACGGAACATGATCTGTTTTTCCACAAGGCCGGAATTTTTATTAAAGCGCAGGATCCCGCCATAGGTGCTGGCTAGCCAGAGCGTTTCTTTTCCCTGTGGTACAATAGCCATCACGGCATTAAAACGGCGGGTAACATTTAAGAGTTGTGGATAGCGGGTCACTTTATCCTGCTTCGGATTCCAGCGGACGATGCCATGCAGGTACAAACCTGTCCATATAGTTGTATCATTTTCCGGCAGCATGGTGAGTATTGCTTCATCCTGAAAGTCCCGGGGATGATGGTGGATGAATTTTTTATGGACAGGATCAAACTGAGAAACGTAACCATTTTCCTGCCCTATGAGGATGTGGCCGTTGGGCATTTCCGAAAAGCCCCAAACAAGGCCATGATCATCTGAAATGCCATTCCCTTTGGGATCATAATCGTAATGTGCTTTCAGTTGCAATTTATCATCCAGCCATGCGAATCCCTTTCCCCAGTAACCAATGTAAACATCTCCGTTGGAGGCTGTGAAAGTGCCCGTCACTTCTGAATAAGGTAGTTTCAAAGCGCTGCCGGCAAATTGGTTCCGGTGATCATAGCGGGTGAAATTTTCTTTATGCAGGCTCATGATATTGATCCCGCGGTCCGTACCTATCCACAAATGACCATCCCGGTCATTGAGCAGGCAGTTGGTTTCATAATTGTAATGCAGGCCCAGTTCATCCTGTTTATTACCGGCGATATGCAGATTAAAACTGTCCAGCTTTTCGTTGTAACGGTACAACCCCTCATGTTCAAGGGCTACCCAGATATTGCCCATCATATCAGATGCCATATCGTATACCTGGTCGAAAGGATCTTCTTCTACTTTCGTAGTGAGCGGGAACTGGTATTGTTTTAAGGAATTGGAATCTGCATTATAGGCATACAGGTAATTATAGCCGCGTGTGGCTATCCACATCCTTTTCTTACTGTCTTCAAATAATCTTTTGGAGCTGGCGCCAATGGACAATGCGGCAATTTTCAGGGGATTGTTATGCGTACTGTATATTTCTTTGCGGTTGTTGCTGAGGATATACAATCCATATTTCCCGCTGGCCCATAAACGGCCGAAAGAATCTTCCAGTAATGCACCTCTCAGTTGCGTGCGGATACTGTCAGGCATACCCGGGGGGACTCTGAATTTGTTGCTTTGCTCATCCAGTTGTAACAAACCCAGTGCAGTAGTGGCCCAGATAACACCATGATGGTCCTGCGTAATATCATGGCAGCTGAGATTGCCCGGAACCGCAAGGCCCGCTTCCAGCGGGATGATCTTTACTTTGGCGGTGAGGGGGTCATACACACGGATATTATCAGGTGTGCCCATCCAGATGCGGCTGGCACGATCTTCATATAAAGCAATGTTCTCGTAATAGATAGATCCGGGAAGGCGGTCGAAATTGGAAATGGTGACGAGGTGTTTACCATCGTAGCGTTGCAGTGAGGTGCTGGCAATCCAGATAAACCCTTTCCTGTCCTGCAGGATAGCGGAAACGTGGTTGCCGGAAAGTCCGTCTTCGATACAGAGATGCTGGAACGTATAGGCATTATGCTGCCCCTGTGCAAAAGCAGGCAGGTGTAATAAGAAGATTGCTGCAACAAAAATGAAAATCTTAGACAAACTGAATTCCCGATGTATGAACCTGGCTGGGTCCGGAACCGGAAACCGAATCCCGGGTTCCGGACCTTGGGCCGGTCATTAGATTATTTTACATTTAACTGGTATGCGGAAACTTTATTTCCAAAAAAGGTAGGGATGTAAACAATTCTCTTTTTGGCATCATATCCAATGTCTGCTGTTTGCAGTTTTTCAGCCTGAGTATCCAGCATTTTGGTAACTGTGCCGGATTTGGCATCCACATAAAATACTTGTCCTCCCCAGCACGAAACTACGAATTCCCCGCCTTTTACGTGTTCAATTCCATCCGTTCCCCCGGCAATTTTAGCCAGTTGGGTGAGTTTATTGTCTTTCCCGGCCCTGTAAAGTGCGCCATTATCCAATACCAGCAAGCCATCGGGCATATAGAGCAGGCCATTTGGGCCTCTCAGGCCGCTATTGGCACTGTCCAGCAGGAGGGTGGCTTTTCCGTTCTGATAAGTGTGAACCGTCTTCTTTTTAGAGTCTGAAACGTATACTACGCCATTGGGGGAAGCAGTTACATCGTTCAGGTTGAGGGCACCTTCAATGGATTCGCGTTTGGTGATGGCTCCTTTTGCAATGTCGATGATAACGAGCGTACCCATATCTGCTACAAAGAGCTGGTTGCCAACAACAGCCATGCCTTTAGGGGCGCTGAGGCCTTCTACCCAGTTGAGGGTAGTGATCTTTCCGTCCGGGGAAAGTTTCGAAATGGACCCCTTGCCATCATTAGCCCAGGGGGCACCATCAATATTGGTGACGTAAAGGGTGTTCCTTTTGGCATCAAAGTAAACAGATTCAGGTACTTTTAAAGTAGTGTCTGAGGTCCATTTTTTCTCTAAACTGGCCTGGGCGGATACACGCACGAAGGGAACTGCTGCCATGAGCAGGCAAAGGATAGTCGCTTTTGGTTTCATAACTGGTGAAAGATTAGGTATTAAATTTAATAAATCTTGGCTGGATGAAGAATTTTTGTACTTTGCCTATAATACAGTGAACGGATTTTTAAATTGCACGGCATCCACGTTAATCAACCGGGATTCAAATTATCGAGGATATAACATTGCGTTAATAATCGCGAAACAACATTTATATATTTTTGGGCATGACTAATGATGATCTGATCAGACGCAACTTCCGAAGCGTATGTGAAGCAGGGGATATGCAAGCCTATGACGAGTTATACAAATCACTCTACAGCAGGCTCATCCATTTCTCTGCTGCAGTGGTCGGCTCATTTCACCTGGCGGAAGAGATTGTTTCAGATGTGTTCATTATGGTCTGGCAGAAACGTTCCCAGCTTATTTCTGTAGAAAACCCCGTTGTTTATTTATATATCTGCACCCGTAACCTTTCTTATAATACCCTTCAGCAACAGCGCAAACATCAGTATGCCAGCCTTGAGAACCTGGATACGGATGCCATTGCCATGAGCCCCGACCAGGAACATAATATGATCTCCGCGGAAGTGGCCCAGAAAATAGAATCTGCCATCCGCAGCCTGCCTGCCCGTTGCCAGCTGATCTTCAGGCTGGTAAAACAGGACGGATTGAAATATAAAGAGGTAGGCGAATTATTGGAAATTTCCCCCAAAACCGTTGATGCACAGCTCACTATAGCCGTTAAAAAAGTAGCAGAGGCTATCCGCCTGGATATGTCTGCTGAGTTAGCCCAGTCCTATTTATTGCGTCAATAAATTTTTTTCTTTCTCTTTAGGGAACTTTTAACTTTTAAACTGTCCTTCTGATATGATGGATGATCAAATCTGGAACCTGCTTGCCAAAAAGGTGGCAAACGAGCTGCTCCCCGAGGAAGAAAAGGAGCTGGCGCGCTTGTTACAGCAGCATCCGGATGCTTCTTATACCAAAGAAATACTTACCCAGGGCTGGAAGGATAAGCAAAAGCCGCTTAGCTCCGGGGATACGGAGATAGCACTGGAGAAGCACAAACGCAGGCTGGAATCGGCTGTGGAGGTGGAAGAGATCCCTGTTTATTCCAACCGCCGTGGCAACATCCGCAGGATGACGGTACGCATAGCCGGAGTGGCAGCAGCCTTGCTGATGGCATTCTTTATGGGCCGTAAATGGTGGAGCCAGCCTAAAATGGATGAGAACCGCCAGCAACTGGTTACCCATAAAGGTTCCCGCTCCCAGGTAAAACTGCCGGACGGAACAACCGTATGGCTCAATGCAGGCAGTAAGCTGGATTATCCCAAACAATTCACAGGCAAACGCCGGGAAGTGATACTGGAAGGGGAGGCATTCTTTACGGTAACGAAAGATGCACAACGGCCCTTTATGGTACGCACAAAAACCTTCAGCATCCGTGTATTGGGAACTGAATTCAACGTAAGGGCCTATCCGCAGGAAGACAGTGCAGTCACCTCTTTGGTGACAGGTGTGGTGGAAGTAGTGCTGGATGAAAAAAAGAACCAGGTGGTCAGATTAAAACCAAATGAAAAATTATCCATCCCCACTATCCAGCTGATAGAAGAAGATTCTGTGGAACATGTGGAGCCCGTTGTGATCAGGCTGATCAAATCCCCGCTCACTGTAGTGAGGGATAGCGTGGTAACAGAAACGGCCTGGGTGGAGAACAAGCTGGCCTTTAAACGCATGCCGCTGGAAAAGGTGGCAGTGATGCTGGAACAGTGGTTTGGCGTGGAAATACGATTTAAGAACAGTAACAAAAGACAGGAATACCTAACAGGCGTATTCCAGGACGAGAGCCTGGAAGAAGTATTAAAAGCCCTTGAACTAACCGGGGGATCATTTCATTTTAAAACAGATAAAGAGGGAATTATCTGGATCGAATAAACAAGCAATAGACATATAATATTTGGCAATGAACCGAAATAAAAACGGGAAATGTTCGCACCATTTCCCGCTGAATATCGGTTAGTGACATTGCTATGCGTAAACATGTAACCAATTATCAATTAACCAACACTCAAAGGTATGAAAAAAAGTACAGTGGTGAGTTGGCTTCCACCTGGGCGAAGCCTCAAAAAACTGTTAATTTTTATGAAGCTCTCCGCGATTTTAATGTTTGTTGTATGTATGCAGGTGAGCGCCGAAGTGCGATCACAGTCTACTGTCTCAGTAAAACTATCCCGTACTAATCTTGAAAAGGCATTTTCACTTAT
Organism: Chitinophaga niabensis; assembly: GCF_039545795.1. NCBI lineage: Bacteria > Pseudomonadati > Bacteroidota > Chitinophagia > Chitinophagales > Chitinophagaceae > Chitinophaga > Chitinophaga niabensis. The sequence goes on from NZ_CP154260.1 coordinate 6,940,388, forward strand.
TGAATTGCAGTCTGCTTACCGTTTTGTGTACAATAATGATAAGCTGCCCGGATGGCATAAAGTGAGCATCGATGCAACTGAATGGCCGATAAAAAAGGTACTGGAACAGATGCTGGCAAATACGGACCTTACCTTCCGCATGATGCCCAATAACCTCATTGTTATTGCGCCTGCGGCTACGGTTACAAAGGACCTGGTGGTAAAAGGGAAGATCGTAAGCCCTTCCGGCGAGTTGTTGCATATGGTGAGCGTACGGTTAAAGAATACCACTATTGGTGTGTTCACCAATGAGAAAGGAGAGTTTGAATTAAAGGTGCCTGAAGAAGGGATGCTGGTGTTTTCTTACGTGGGATATGTAACACAGGAACTGGCAGTGAATCCCAGTGCTACCATGAACGTTGTATTGGAACCATCTGCTAATTCTATGGAAGAAGTAGTAGTAGTGGGATATGGTGTACAACGGAAAATGAATACCACCGGTGCCGTTGACCAGGTAGCCGGTAAACAGCTGGCCGAACGCCCTATTGCCAATATCTTCCAGGGATTGCAGGGTGCAAGCCCCGGTTTGAATATTAACTACAGGGGAGGTGCGCCAGGTACCACACCCAGTATCAATATCCGTGGTGTGGGTTCTATCGTATCCGGTTCCAATACTACACCCCTGATCATCATTGATGGTATCACGGCTGCAACAGAAGATTTCCAACGTTTGAACCCTAATGATATTGGCAGTGTCACTATCCTGAGAGATGCAGCTTCCGCTGCTATCTATGGTGCGCGTGCTGCATTCGGTGTTGTGCTGATCACTACCAAACAAGGTACATCAGGTGGCAGGCAAAAGATCAGTTATAATAACTATTTCGCTTCCTCAAGGCCTACCGTACTGCCTGATCAGGTGACAGACCCTTATATTTTCTCCAGGGTACTGGAAACCGCTACAGACAATACGCCATGGGACTATGTGAACTACAATGATTATTATTACCAATGGGCAAAAGAACGTTCGGATAATCCTGCGGTAGAAGATATCCGTACGGATCCTAATGATCCTACCAAATGGATCTATATGGGCAACAATAACTGGAATGATTACTTCTTCAATAAATCCAGCAGTTCCTCTACCCATAGCATTACATTAAGCGGAAGTTCAGAAACAGGTAAAGGCAGGCCAATTGGTTATTATTTATCTGGTGATTATACGAAAGAGAATGGTTTGAACAGGTTGGCCAAAGATGATTGGAGCCGTTATGGATTGAGGGCGCGTGTGAACTTTATGCCTTTAAGCTGGCTGAAAGTGGACAATAACCTGAATATTTACCAGATCAAAGCAGACGCTCCGAGTAAGCCCATTACAGACCTCTATTACCTCATGCCTACACAGGTTGCCAAGAATCCTGATGGTACCTGGGCAAATAATGCTGCAGGAAGGTTAGCAGCTCAATTACAGGATGGCGGCCGCAATGTGCAAACAAGATTTGGTTTCCAGGATGTAGTGAGAGGCGTGGCTACTTTCCTGGATGGAGATCTGCAGCTTACCGCCAATGCCAGCTTTAAAAGGGAAATGTGGAAATACAATACAGATTCCAGGAAATACCGCATAGGGTTTGGCCCGAATGATGTGAGGGAGGAAGGTGGGGTTGGATCAATATCTGTCCGGAATGGTATAGTGAAGCATGATGTGTATGATCTCTATGCTAACTATAACAAAAAATTAGGGGTTAATCATCAGCTTGGATTACTGGTTGGTTTTAACCAGGAAGAAAACACCTGGTCTTCGGAGCAGGCTGCCAGGGATGGATTGATCACTTCTTCCCTGCCTTACCTAGGGCTGGCAACTGGTACACAAACCGTAGGTGCTGAATATACTTCATATGCAATACGCGGATATTTCGGGCGTTTGAATTATTCTTATAAAAACCGTTATATCCTGGAGTTGAATGGCCGTTATGATGGTTCATCCCGCTTCCTTCCTTCTAACCGCTGGGGATTCTTCCCTTCTGTTTCCGGCGCATGGATCGCAACGGAAGAACCTTTCATGCAAGCTTTGGGTAAATCACTTTCCACCCTGAAGTTCAGAGCTTCTTATGGTGCGCTGGGTAATCAGTGGACTTCAGATTTCCGCCGTGTTGCTACTATACCAATTGGCACATCCGGTTATCTGATCAATAATACTTTCCCATCTATTGCAACCGGAGCTGCACTGCTGCCGGTAGATCCGCAATCTTATACCTGGGAAAAAGTGAACACCTTTAACGTAGGTACAGACATCGGTTTCTTCAATGACAGGATACTGTTCGGGTTTGATGCCTACTCCCGTAAAACTTTAGGGATGCTCACCTTTGATGCAACTGCGCCGGCTGTAATGGGTGTGCAGCCACCTCCAACAAACTCTGCTGACCTGAACACTACAGGATGGGAACTGTCCGCAGGTTACCGCAATGAATTTATAGTGGCTAAAAAAACATTTACGTTCAGCACAAGATTTATCATTTCTGATTCCCGTACCAAAATCACCAGGTATAACCAGAATAAACTGGGCTCTTTGAATAATTACATTGCCGGCCGTTATACAGGTGAAATATGGGGGCTTGAGAGCAACGGTTATTTTAAGAACGCGGACGAGATCAAAGCGCTGGACCAATCTGCCATTGTGCCCTGGGGAGCTTTGGAAATAGTACCAGGCTGGCCTAAGTATGTAGATCAGAACAAAGATGGTAAGATCAATAAAGGAAATGGTACCATTAATGATCCGGGTGATTATAAAGTAATAGGCAATAACAGCACCCGTTACCGTTTTGGTTTTACCCTGGATATGCAGTGGAATGGTATTGATCTTAATGTATTCTTACAAGGCGTAGGTAAAAGAGATTTCTATCCAAGACACTATCTCTTCTGGGGGCCTTATCAACAACCTTATGCAGGTGTTTATCCCTGGAACCTTGATTTCTACAGAGGCGCATCTGAAACCGGCGTAGCCAGGGACAGGCATTCTGCTTCCTATATCGCCGCAGGCCTGGCAGATAAGAATACCGAGTCCTATTTCCCCGTACTGCAATCATGGATGGCAGATGCTAACTATAACGGTGGCGGACAGGGCGGACTGGATATTCCTCAAACCAAATACCTGTTGAATGGCGCATACCTGCGGATTAAGAATGTGACACTCGGTTACACTTTACCTGCAACACTCACAAAGAAATATAAAGTGAGCCGCTTAAGGATCTTTGCTACAGGGGAAAATCTCTTTGAGTTCTCTTCTATTAAGAAATACTACGATCCTGAGTCCATCGAAGATGGTTATGGCTGGGCTTATCCTTTCCAGCGTAAGTATGCCATGGGTATTAATCTTGATTTTTAAGATAAAACTATTATCAGTTGAAAAAGTTATTACATCTCCCGATATTCCTGGTTGCCGCCATTGTGCTGATGGGTACATCCTGTCAAAAAGGATTCCTGGAACGTTATCCGCAAACAGCCATTCCACCTGAATTATTCTTTAAATCAGAAGAAGACCTTAATCTGTATATCACCGGTCTGTTAACAATGAAAGACCGGGGTAGTTATATCAGTGATCAGGATACGGATGATAAAGCAACCACCGGTGCCATGGAAATAAAGACCATGATGAATGGTACGCCTACTTCTCAAAACGTTACAGCTGGCTGGGCCTGGGGGCGTTTGCGCAATATCAATTACTTCATGGATAATTATGCGAGAGCCAATGTGAACCAGGAAGTGAAAAATCATTATGCGGGCCTCGCAAGGTATTACAGGGCTATGTTTTATATGGACAAGGTGAAGCGTTTCTCCGATGTGCCCTGGTACTCAACAGCCCTCAATCCCAGCGACAGCGTAAGTTTATACAAACCCCGTGATCCCCGTAAACTGGTTATGGACAGTGTGATGGCTGACCTGGCATTTGCTGGTGCCAATGTAAGAGAAAATGTACCTGTTGGAACACCGGGTAAATGGGTAGTGAAACTGATGCAGGCACGCGTGGCTTTGTATGAAGGTACTTACCGCTTGTATCATCCGGAATTAAATCTGAAAGCTACGGCTACCGCATTCCTGGATACAGCCGCAAAGATCTCTGAAGAGATCAGGGTTTCCAAAAAATATGATCTCTCAGCGGACTATGCTGCACTGTTTAGTAGTGCCAGCCTCACGGGTAATAAAGAAGTGATGCTGGTGAATATATATGACCAGGACCTGAAGAAGACCGGTAACAATAACGGCAACGTTATCAATTACGAGCAATCCCCTTCCCGCGACCTGGTGCAAACATACCTGATGGCAGACGGTACACGTTTTACGGATAAACCGAATTACCAGACGATGCAGTTTGTACAGGAATTCACCGGCAGGGACCCGAGATTATCTCAAACGATGTTCTACCCTGGTTTAAAATTGGCGGTGAATCCTCCGAACGTAGCAGTGCCTTATGTTGTGCGTTTGAATAAGAACTTTTCCGGATACCACCAGCTGAAAGGCTATATCAATAGCACTGATTCCAAAATACTGGATGGTGTGGATTTTCCGGCATACCGTTATGCTGAGGTATTACTGATCCTCGCAGAGGCAAAAGCCGAACTGGGTACACTCACACAATCAGACCTGGATAACTCTGTGAATCTCTTACGCAAAAGAGTGAATATGCCCATTATGACACTTGCAGCTGCGAATGCGGATATCGATCCGGTGCTGGCAGCCAAATATCCTGATGTGAGTGGTGCTAACAAAGGTGTAATTCTGGAGATCCGCAGGGAAAGAAGGGTAGAGCTTGCCATGGAAGGATTCCGTTTTGATGATATCAACCGTTGGCATGCAGGAAAACAACTGGAGAAAATACCTGAAGGCATGTATTTCCCCGGCCTTGGTAAATATGATCTTACCGGCGATGGCATTGAAGATATCATCCTGATAGATAAAGGTACTGCCGTACCTCCTTCCGGTTCCCAGGAAACCAATTCCCTTGGCGTTAAGCTGGTGTATTACAAAGCAGGCCTGATTGGTGAAGACGTAACGGTTTATCTTAAAAATGGTAATTCAGGTGGCCCCATTGTTACAGAAACCAGATTGCGTAATTTCAAAGAACCGCAGTATTATTACCGTCCGGTACCATTCAATGAAGTGTTGATCAATCCTAAACTGGCGCCGCAATTATTCAACTGGCAATAGAAAAACAATGAATAGAAGAGATCTTATTAAGAAGAGCAGCCTGCTGTTAGCCGCCTCCGCATTGGGTGGTAACGCAGTGGCTGCTCTTCAGCCTGAAAAGGGGAAAAAGGCGATACTCACCGTAGCGCATATTACTGATGTACATTTACCGGCCGATCCCATTGTTGCCGCCCGCTTTAAAAAATGCCTGGATGCCGTGAAAGCACATAAGGTGGATTTTTTCCTGAACGGAGGAGATTCCATTATGGATGCTTCTTACAATGATGTGGTGCGGGAAAAAGTAACCAGCCAATGGGCTGCATGGGATGATTGTATGAGTGTACTGAAAGATTATGAAGTACACAGCTGTATCGGTAACCATGATAACTGGTGGGCAGCTCCTTCCAAAGAAGATGAAATGTATGGAAAGGATTACGTGGTAAAAAGACTGAAGATCCCGCACCGGTATTATAGTTTTTCAAAGAACGGCTGGCACTTTATTATCCTGGACGGAAATAACGATAAGATCTCCCTGGATGAAATACAGTACAAATGGCTGGTGGATGACCTGGAGAAATTAGCACCCAATACCCCGGTATTGCTCATGAGCCACTTCCCGGTATTTGGAGCCACACCAGTTCTGGAAGGTGGTAATCATTCAGATAACAAAAAACTGAAAGACCTTTTTTACAAACACAAAGATAAAGTGAAGATCATGCTCAGCGGGCATAATCATCTGTTCGACAAAACTTTCTATAACAATGTCTGGTATTGCTGCAACGGCGCCATGAGTGGTTTCTGGTGGGGCAAGGGAGATAAAGACTCTATCGGCGAAGGTTACTACAAAGAAACACCTCCGGGTTTTGCCATCCTGAAATTATATGCAGACGGATCTGTGGAGAATAATTACTATCCGCATTCTTTTTAAAACATTAAACTTTTGTATGAAAAAGTGGTTCGCAGCCCTATTGTTTCTAACAGCCAGTGCAGGCGTTTCTGCACAGACCCGCAAAGCGGTATTTATTATTGTAGACGGTATTTCTGCTGATGTTATTGAAGCATTGAACACACCCAACCTGCAACGTATTGCCAAAGACGGTAAATACATGCGTGCATTTGTTGGGGGAGAAAAAGGCGGATACTCCCAAACACCTACCATCTCTGCAGTAGGTTACAACAGTGTGTTAACCGGTACCTGGGTGAATAAACACAATGTATGGGACAATGATATTGCAGCGCCGAACTACAATTACCAGAACATCTTCCGCATCTTTAAAGAGAAATACCCGCAACGGAAAACCGCCATCTTCAGCAGCTGGCTGGATAACCGTACCAAACTGGTTGCAGAGGGTATGCCGGAGGCAGGTAATATCACCCTTGATTATAAGTTTGACGGATATGAACTGGATACCGTAAAATTCCCGCATGATAAAGGCAGGGATTTTATGGAAAGGATAGATGCACATGTTGCAGACGAAGCCGCTAACTGCATCCGCAAAAATGCACCGGACCTTTCTTGGGTATATCTTGAGTATACAGATGATATGGGGCATATGTACGGAGACAGCCCTGAGTTTACCCGTGGTATTCAGAAGATGGATGAAAAAGTGGGTAAGATCTACGATGCTATTCAATACCGTCAGAAACAATTTAAAGAAAACTGGCTGGTGATCATTACAACAGATCATGGCCGGGATGAAAAAACAGGTAAACATCATGGCGGGCAATCTCCACGTCAGCGTTCCAGCTGGATCCTTACTAACCAGCCACAGGTAAATAACTATGCTAAGTATTATTACCCCGGTGTGGTAGATATCATGCCTACTGTAGCCCGTTTCCTGCAACTCCCGCTGCCGCTGTCTGTTAGCCGTGAATCGGATGGTATTTCCCTGATCGGTAAAGTATCTGTAGCTAACCCAACAGTGTTAAAGATCCAGGATAAACTGGATGTTACCTGGAAAGCCATGGATGAACAAGGCACGGTGAAAGTATGGCTGGCGAGCACGAATAACTATAAAACAGGAGGAGAAGATACCTATAAGCTGATCGGCGAAGTGCCGGTTGGTAAAGAGCATATCAGTATACCTGTAGGGGATGCGCCTTCAGATATTTATAAAGTAGTACTGGAAGGAAAGGAGAATACCATCAACAGGTGGTGGGTGGAAGAAAAGAAGAATGAGGCTGCATCAAAAAAATAGTCCTTTCAAAGAAGAAAGAGAACCCTTACGATAGTATAAAACAAGAAAGGGATGTATCAAAAGTATGATACATCCCCTCCTTATTTATGCAGATGACGTTCCAATATGGGTGGCAGGGTAGCCAATACAATCGGCTTGATCACATAATCATTAGCGCCTGCTTTCATGAATACATCCATGGCTTCTGTAAACGCATCCCCGGAAGCAACCACCACAGGGATGTGTAGGAGGGCAGGATCTTCTTTTAAACGCTGCAGTGTTTCTTTCCCATTCATTTTAGGCATATGAGAATCGAGCAGGATCAGGTCAGGCGTTTGCTGACGGGCAGCGGCAAGACCTTCCAGCCCGTTATTGGCTGTGATAACGTTGACACCTAAACCCGCCAGGTAATTTTTGAGCAGGGCCTGGCTCATTCTGTCATCCTCTATGACCAGTATTGTTTTATTATCAAAGCGGATCGGCGGTGAATCTTCTTTCGCAGAAAGAACAGTTGAGCGCCTGAAGTCTGATAATGGAAGAGATAGGGTAAAAGTAGTGCTGGTGCCTTGTACACATTCTACCGTGATATTACCATTCAGCAATACCGCAAAATGTTTTGAGATATATAAGCCCAGCCCGGTACCTTCAATAAAACTGCTTTTCTCCGTTACAAAGGGTTCAAAGATCTTTTCAAGTTTATCCTTTTCAATACCACCTCCCTGGTCTGTGATACTAACAAACCAGCTCTTTTCCTTTACGCCGGTATGGATGGTGATGTTGCTGTTATGACGGGTGAATTTAATGGCATTCGTCAGCAGGTTATTGATGATCTGCGAAAGTTTGGTTTCATCCGTAAAGATGTTGTTCGGCAGGGCCTCGTCAAATTTCTGCTGTATGTGTACACCTTTTGTATTGGCCACATATTCATAAATATTTGCGGTATTACGGATAGTTGTGCGGATGTAGATCTCTTTTCGTTTCACCTCATCCAGGTGGCCGGATTCAATGCGGGATAGTTCAAGGATATTATTGATGATGTCTTTTATATTGAAACTGGCCACATATAGGTCGTCCACCAGTTTCGGTAAAGTATCAGGATTGGCTGCTTTCTTCATGTCCATACGCATTAACTGCACGATCCCGAAAATGGCATTGAGCGGATTGCGGATCTCATGGCTTGTTTCCTGTAAAAACACTTTCCTCGATTTGTTGGACCTTAGCAGTTCTTCTTTTTGTTCCTCGAGGGCCTTCATAAGTACATTCCTGTCTTCTTTATAAAAACGGATCACCAGGGTATTCATGGTAAGAATGAACAGGATGCATAACCAGCGTAGTATGAAAGTAGTGGTATGCGCAAAAGTAATGGGTTCAACCAGTTCTGTATAGTAGAAAAATTCTGTGGTGATCAGGCCGCCTGCTATGGCAATTAAACAGATGGTCCTTTCTGTACCTTTCTCGTATAACAGGTAAGTTGCATTCACCAGGAACAGTAGGATCAGGATAGCTTCAACAGCAGTGCCTAACAGGATACCGAAGTATACGAAGCCCATGGCCTGCAATACCATCATGGAAATACCGGCGGTTTCAGACCGGCCTTTTTTATTCAGCCAGAGGATACCCATGAAACCGGCTGTTTCTATCATGGCCGGAATGATGATCTGTGGTTTCCTGTCCAGGAAATAGAATACGATCCCCATAATGAATGCCAGTACAGCAGTCACCAGACTGAGGGAGTTAATAATGCGTATCCAGCGCTGTTTCCTTTCGTCCTGGTCTGCAGTACCTAAATGGATGAGGTAAGCTATAGGAGGATATAGTTTCAATAGACGTATATTTTGGTGTACTACGGGGCGCGACTCTTATATAATATACGTAAAAATAGGGAATCAGGTTATGCCCTCAAAATGAGAATGTTATGCGCAAACATGTATGTGGAAGTTCTTAGTCGGCAATGGGGATTTTGATACTGCTGGGATGGTCTTTATCTGTAATAATAGTGGCTTCAATAAAACGTGGCGCCTGGGTGGATTCCTGTGCCACAATTCCGCCAAACCCGTAATTCTTTTCTATAGAGGGGCTGTTGGAGCTGCCAAACTCTACACGTACCCTGCTGCCTTTCCGGATCTTTTTCAGATAGATGTAAGCATTGTTAAAGGCCAGTTTTTCAATGCTGTTCAGGGGCATCAGTTTGGGCTGGTCTCCACCAAAGCGATAGCGGCAGCGGATAGCTGAAGTGCCCAGGTATACCCGCATATTATCTTTGGTTATCTCAAAAAAATTAATGGAGAAATCAGCATCCGGTACGTTCAGGCGGATGTATAGTTCTGCACTGATCCTGTCTGCTAACTGGATATCGCGTGGAAAAGGTGCTGTTTCAAAGAGGATGGTGTGCGGGGAATAGAGATTGTTCTGATCTTTTCTGTCTGGCAAAATACTTTGATACGCTTTACCGGAATCCAGCAGGGAAGTAATGTCGTGCCGGTAAGTGAGTACCTGTTGGGTATCCGGTATTTGCGCCTCTAGTTTTTTAGTGCTGGTGAGGTAGAACCGGAGACTGTCTTTTGTAAGATCGGCAAAAGAGCTGGTGCCTTTCCATTGGCCGGTACCAGTGGCAAAATAAGTGATCTTGTTCTTCATCCAGGAAGGTTTGGATTGCCCTTTCAGCACCCAGTTGAACCAGGATATCATGTACCGGTAAGGTGCTATCTGTGCTTCTTTTTCGATGGCTCTTGCGGATTGCATGGGATTGGCCATCCATTGGGAACCGGCATGATCAAAAGGGCCAATGAGCAGTTGATGGTTTTGCTGAGCAGCGGCTCCTCCATAACGGTGATGGTTATTGTAATAGAACATGGCGCCATTCTGATCATCGTCATAATAACCTGTTACGGTGAGGATGGGAATATCCAGTGTGGCGTAATCTTCTTCATTGGGCATAATACCCTGCCAGTAATCATCATAGTCAGGATGAGACACCCATTTACGGAAGAAGGGATTAGGCAGGCCGGCGAGGGAATCAAATTGTGTAAATGGAACATGGCGGCGGTACATTTCCATTTCTTTTGCATACCAGAAATTTTCATCCATGAACTTTGGGCTGTTACTCTCCGTGCCGCTTACAAACTCTGCCCAGCGCAGCATATAGGGCGTGAACATATTGGCATTACGGGGAAAGTCAACACCAAAACCTACGGCTACTGCAGGGTTCACTGCTTTCAGGGCAGGATGGCGGTATGCTTTACGAATACTTTGCCATTGTGCAAATCCAAGGTAAGAGCCACCTGTGGTGCCTACTTTTCCATTACACCAGCGTTGCTGGCTAACCCAGTCTATAATATCATAATAATCCTGTGCATCTTTTTCATAAGGGAAATTTTCTCCTTCGGAAGTACGCCTGCCACGATTATCTACATACACATAATTATACCCATGTAATGCCCATATATTTCCCCTTTCTGCTTCTCTACCATATGGGTAAGGACTGAGACTGATAATAGCAGGTTGTCTTTCCATGGCATCTGCGTTCTGAAAGATGAAAGCATTCAGGTGAACACCATCGCGCATGGGGATGCGGGCCACTATCTTTTTAAATTGGGTAGGTTCCAGTTGGTGTAAAGTTTCCTGGAGAACAGGATGGTGTTTATCCAGGAAATCCTGGATGGCCTGGTATTGCAACAGGTCTGTTACTTTAGTGAAGCTGAGGTTCTGTTTGTATTGCTGTGCCATTTGCAGGCTGAGGAAAATATTATGCCGGAGCACGCTGGCATATCCGGGCTGGAAGGCTCCTTTCAGGCTGCTGATCACATCCGGCCTGAAATCTTTCTGCACGGTTTTGATGCGCTCCTGTAATTTCTCTTTTTCTTTACCCGGCCAGGCTGCCAGTTCCTGCAGCACATTGAGGGCAGACAATGATTTAGGATCTTTGGGCAATTGAGGAAGTGTTTTCAAAGATTGTTGTGCTTCTGCATAACGATGTTTAACGAGTGAAGCACTGAGAGCAAGACCTATGGGGTATTTTTTAGCCTGGCAGAATGCAAATACGCTGTCTGCCAGGCGGTATAATTCTTCCCGGACTGCGGCGGTATCCCTGATATTTAAATTTGGGCTGAGGCGGAAGGAGCTTTGGGCATAAGTGGCGGTTGCCAACAGGAGGCAAACACTGAAAAGGGTCAGGATACGCATATAAGCCAGGTTTGTATCCAAATATAACAAAAAAGCAGCGCCTTACGGTTCCTGCGGATACAAACCCTGTTCCGACCTACCAATAACCATTAATTGTGCTGATAACTACCCGGCGTGTCTCCTGTCCATCTTTTAAAGGCACGTGTAAATGCACTCAATTCATTATATCCCAGCATATACGAAACCTCTTTCAGCGGGTAATTGCCGGAAGCCATGTAATGCATGGCGAGGGATTTCCGTACGGCATCTGCAATGTCCTGGTACTTCACGCCTTCTTCTTTTAGCTTACGTTGCAGGCTGCGGGGGCTGATATTGAAATTCGCGGCCATCTGCTCCAGTGAAATAATACCGAGATAAGCATTTGTGAGCAGGTAATTATAGATCCTTGCCTGTAACGATTGTGTAGCTGTTGCCTGTTCCGGTAAGGCCTGTACTTTTTTCAGCAACAGGCTTTGCAGTTCATAATTTGCTGAGAGGATGGGTTCATCCCAGTATTTTTTATCAAACTCCAGTGCATATTCACCTGTTCGTTTTACAGGCCTGCAGCGCAGTACTCTTTCGTATTCTGCGAGGTTGGATACCACATAAGGGAAACGTACGGCTTTGGGCTGGATCTTTTGCAACAGGAGTCCATCCAGTTCATGCACGGTGAAAACCATGAAAAAATCCATCAGCTGCAGGAATGAAAAAGAAGGGGTTGTATCAGTAGTAAGCGGAATATAAGTAATAGTGAATGTTTTGCCGGGAGGTGTTACTTCCATTCTGAAAATATCCGTAACAAGATGCGAAAGGGCTGCGGCATGTGTGATAGCTTCTCCTACTGTGCTGCTGCTTTTGATGATCTCCCCCACCATACCAAGTGCAGCTATCTGTACAGATTCTCCAAAGTGCAAACCAAAGAGGGGATCATTGGTAAGCTGCCCCGCATTGGTCCATAGATTATTCATCTGTGCGGCACTAAGACTTTCTCCTGATGGTTTCTTTAATTCTTCCAGCTGAATACCTGCCAGTTTGCAAAGTTGCTGCGGTTGCACATCTCTTTGTGCAGCATATGCAAGCAGGCTCAATGCCATTCTTTTCTGTTGGTCTTCCATATGCTAAAGGTAGCAAAAAGGGCTATCGTAACAAGGTGGCCGTACCGGTGAGGAAGAAATCCAGGCCCAGGTAATCCACTGCTTTTACCTGCCATACATATACGCCGGATGATTGTATTTTGCCATTGATGCGGCCATCCCATCCTTTGCCACTTTGTGATCCGCGATATACAAGCTCGCCCCAGCGGGTATAGACCATAAAGTATTCAATATTCCTGATACCAGCTGCAATGGGGCGCAACTGATCATTCACGCCATCTCCGTTTGGAGTGAAAGCAGTAGGTACAAAAACCTGCGGCATGGTATTGTATACTTTCACATTCATGAAAGCAGAGTCAGCACATCCGGCAATATCCTGTACCAGTACTTTATACCGTAATCCTGTTACCGGCCTGTTGTATAATGCCAGCGGGTCGGGGATAGTGGTGGAAGATAATCCTGTTGCCGGAGACCAGGTGTACTGCACCCCGCCCGAAGCATTTAATTGTAAAGGCTGGCCTAATACAACTGCGGTATCCCTTCCCGCAAATGCATTGATCTTAGGTAATACCGTTACTACTACTGTATCCTTTGTGGGTTTAGGACAGCCCCTGGTATCAAATGCAGAGAAAACATAAGCAGCCGTTAATTTAGGCTTTACAGCTGGATCAAGGGACAATGGAACACCGCCTGCATCTGTAGTTTGCCAGGTATAAAAAGTGCCGTCCGTTGATGCATGCAATTGCGCGAAGGTATCAAAGCAGATAATGGTATCTGCTCCTGCAAACGCACGCGGATAGGGTACTGTGGATACTAATATCTGATCAGTGGCTGTACAGCCGCTGATCGTAGCGGTAACACTATAAATGGTATTATTGGTAGTTGTAGCCAAAGGGTTTTTGATAGTGGCATCATTCAGATTCAGTGCGGGCGTCCAGGTGTAACGCAGGCCATTGGATTGTGGTCTTAACACAATCGGGTCTCCCTGGCAGATCACGGTGTCTGCAGGTAAACTCAGGCTCACACGGTCCACTGTGCGTATCATCACAGAATCACGATTAAGGCAACCGTCCTGATCAAGGTCTACATAATATTTTGTATCACTGACAGGGCTTACTCTTGGTATGGGTGTATTGGCACCCGTCATATTTGTGGTGGGCGACCATGTGAAAACACCGGTACCCATAGCCTGTAATTGCAATTGATCAGGCGGGCAGATAAGTGTATCACGGAAAGAAAGTGCGATAGGCGGTTTATCCAGGATCTCCATCGGATCATAGAGTGTGTCCTTGCAGCCAACAGTATTATGTACAATGAGGCGGACATTCTTGAGGCCATTAGTGGAATAAGTATAAGAAGGATTTCGGTCGTTGGAGAAATCCGTTTGTGCGGAAGGTTCTCCGAAATCCCAATCCCAGAAATTAGTGATACCATACCTGGAAGTGGTTTGGTCCGTGAACAGAACCGGTTTGTTGATGCAGGCGCCGGCTGCAGAAAAACGTGGTTCAAATCCAGGGTATACAAATACCTGTGCATCTGTGGAATCAGGACATTGAAAACCTCTGTTGGTAGCCAATTTGATAGTGTAAGTACCTGCAACAGGAAATGTATAATCTGCAATATTGTTAGTAGAGTTATATACCACCGCACCTGCACTGTTCTTAAATTCCCAGAACCAGGATACGATCAGCGGGCTGGTAGATTGATTGGCAACACTTAGTTGCTGGCTATTACCGCATAACATGTATTCCGGTAAAAGTGATGCAGCAGCTACCGTACAACCCGTTATATTTATCTGCAGGTCTTTCCGCTGTGTAGCAATGGCCACACCATTACGTATTTCCTGCACGCATACTGTAACCACATAGATCCCTACACCCGGTGCAATACCAGTGATCAAACCGGTATTGGGATTAATAGAAACACGATTGCCTAAAGGGCTGCCGCCGCTAAAACCATCGCCATAAGGAACGGAGTAATAAGGCGGGGGCACAGGGGGCTGGCTGTTATTTCCTCCAATGGGTCCACCACCACCACCACCGCCTCCTCCGCCGCCAGAGTAACCGGCAGTGAGGTAAGCTTCGCAGAAGAAATAACGCAGCTGATCTCTATCTCCATCCGTTGCTGCAAAACTATACGAGAAAGAGTTCTCCGCGCAGATCGTCACCAGGTCGTCTCCCACAAATTTAGCGCTGCTATTATTAGCGAAAGCAGTACCGGGAATTTCACAAGTGTAAGTTGCCCCGATCCTGCCATAACCAAAAGAGAGATTGTTGATGCCATCCACACGATTGGTTACCTGTGAGGTAAGGATATAACCATCCGGGGAAGCAGGTAAAGAAATATTGAACGTCCAGGTACCCACATAATAACAGATGAACGGGGGGCGGGTAATGCAGGGATCGTTACTGGTAGTACTGATCTGTTCTTCACCGGAGAGCTGTTCCTGCCGGTCTTGTATGCGCTCGCCTGTTGCTCTGTTGAAAATACCTATGTAAGTAGGATTGGCGAACTGGCGGTTAGCCGTTCCGCAACTCCTGAACTGTTTTAAAGTAACGGTGTAATTATAAAGATTGCCGGACATGCCGGTGAAAGTATAATACATCTCCCCGCCGGTAATGTGGTCGGCTTTCAGGGTGAGCGATGCTCCCAGGGAAATAAGCAACAAAATGTGCCTCATGCAGATGTATTTGAGCCAGGGATATTACGTAATTACCCTCGTTCCGGTTGCTCTGGCAGCGTAGTTAGGTCAGATGTTCTATTGTAAATGTATGATTCCTTCACATACGCTGGTAGCACCTATAAAAGAATATGATACATACTTTTTATGTTTAATGTGATTTAGATTGCTTACTAGCAGATAGGGATAAAATTTCTATATTGTGTAATTGTAAATATTGTTGGTATGATAAGCAAAAAAAGGGATTGTAAGCCTGTTGGTGCTGTTTTTCGGCCTGCAGGCAAAGGCTCAGAACCCTCCTAATATTGTAATGTTCCTGATTGATGACATGGGTTGGCAGGATACGAGTGAACCTTTCTGGACGCAACTAACGGAACTGAATAAACGTTACCGTACGCCAAATATGGAACGGTTGGCGAACGGGGTATGAAATTCACCAATGCTTATCTATAACTGCAGTTGCTTCACCGGCAGAATGATCCTGAACACAGCGCCCTCTCCATTTTCTGAATGAGCGGTGATACTGCCATGATGGTTCAGTACTATTTTTTTACAAAGTGCGAGGCCGATACCTGTTCCTGCATATTCCTGTTTGGTATGCAGGCGTTGAAAGATGGTAAAGATCTGCTCAGCATACTGTTGGTCAAATCCAATACCATTGTCTTTGAACTCCAGCAGGTAGTAGGAGAGGGAAGGGTTTAATCCTTCCGGTAATGATTGGTTGCCCGCATCTAATAAAGTTGCGGAAATAGTGATCTCCGGTGCTTTACTTGTATTGAACTTCAGCGCATTGCCGAGCAAGTTACTGAAGAGTTGATTGATCTGCAGCGGATTTGCTTCTATAACAGGGAGCTGTTCTACATTGATCTTTACATTCTTTTCGCGGATGGTCAGTTCAAAATCATCTATCACCTGCCAGATCACGGCATGCAGATCTACCCTTGTGAACAGCTGGTCCGGCGTGATTAAGCGGGAATAATGCAGCACGTCTTTGATCAGTTTCCTCATACGGGTGGAGGAGGCGGTGATCTTATCCAGGTAACCTTTTGATTTGGAGGAAATAGAACCCAGGCTTGCTTCCAGCATTTCCGTGAAGGTCCTGATCTTACGTAAAGGTTCCTGCAGATCATGACTGGTGATATAGGCAAACTGCTCCAGTTCTGCATTGGTACGTTGCAGGTTAAAGTTGGCGCTTTTTATTTCTGCCGTTCTTTCATTCACTCTTTTTTCCAGCAATTCTTCACTGGCGCGTAATGCATGTTCTGCTTCTTTCAGGCCGGTGATGTCTATTAATACATTCATGGCCCCGGTCACATTCCCTTCGTGATCATGCATCGGTTCCGGGTGTGCGATCACATGTTTCATTTTCCCATCCGGCTGTTGTATCAGCATTTCCAGGCTGATCTCCCGGTTTTCATGGAGCGCTTTTGCCATGGGGCCGTTTTCATGTGCAATAGGTGTACCATCCGTCAGAAATATTTTGTGTGCGCCATTCCACTTATCTTTTCCGATATGCGGTTCCCTTCCCCATAATTCTGTGGCTGCCTTATTGTACAGGTTAATGAAACCGTTGGCATCAATCGTGAAAATAGCAACGGGTAAACTTTCTATCAGCTGGCGGTATCTTGATTCGGCAATTTCAATTTGCATCCCTGCTTTTCTTCTTTCCGTGGTTTCGTGGCAAACCACCAGGATGCCGCCTACTTTTCCGGTTTCATCTTTCACAGGGCTGTAGCTGAAAGTCCAGTATACATCTTCCAGTTCACCATTGCGGTGAATGGGTACCAGCAGATCTTCGTTCCAGGTAGATCCGCCAGCCCATACCTGGTCTATCTGGGGTTTGATGATGTGCCATATTTCCGGCCAGCATTCTTCTCCCTTTTGTCCTACGGCAAGCGGATGTTTTCCTTCTTTTCCAAGGCTGGGGCGGTAAGCATCATTATAGAACTGGATCAGATCTTTTCCCCACCAGAGGAACATGGGGAAACGGGAATTCAGTACAATACTCAGGGTGGTACGTAAACTTTGCGGCCATTGATCTGGTGTGCCGATGGAAGTGGAAGCCCAATTATAGGAACGGATCAAAGCTCCTAATTCGCCGCCCCCTTCCATAAATTTGAAAGGAGCTTGCGTTGGAGTTGATGCCATGATCAGGATACTTTAACGGGTAGCAGGAAATAATAAACCATGCAACAGGCCTACCAGTTCTGAAAACTTTTCCGGTTTTGTGATAAAATCGTGTGCACCCAGTTGTTTGGCTTCTTCAATTGTTTTGATATCTGAAGCGGTAGAGAAGATAATAACGGGTACATCTTTTGCCTTATGTGCTGCTTTTATTTCCCGAAGGAACTGGATGCCGTTCATCACGGGCATATTAAGATCAAGGAAGATCAGGTCCGGCAGTACGTCAGAATCATTTAACTGCATAATGCCTTCATAGCCATTGGGTGCAATCGTACAAGCAATCGCATTATCGATGAACGCAAGAGCGGATGTGAAGATCTCCTGATCATCAATATCATCATCAATCAGTAGTATGGTGGGTGTGTTTAACATAAATCAGGTCATTCAATCGCCAAGTGAAACTACAATTTTAAAACCAGAAAAGTTCAATTTGCGAAACATTACGAAATAAATATATGTCTATAAGGGCTTTTATTGAGGGCAACGCATTACTGTTAATTTAAACAAAAAACCGGAGAAAAAATAGCCTGCGGCAGTTTTAGCAGAATAAATAAATTTTTTAGCCGTAAGATTGTAATGCTGTAAATATTCACCGAATGAAAAAGTTACTCTTTATGACGCTGGTTGCCATCAACAGCCAGTATCTGTTTGCGCAAAAGATGCCCAATGTGATCATTATTTATGCAGACGATCTGGGGTATGGGGACCTTGGCTGTTACGGAGCTACAAAAGTACAGACCCCCAACATTGACCGGCTGGCCAAAGAAGGCCTTCGTTTCACGAATGGACATACCACTTCTGCTACCTGCACACCTTCCCGGTTTGCCTTAATGACTGGTAAATATCCCTGGCGGAAAGCGGGAACGGGTGTTTTACCCGGCAATGCTATTATGATCATTCCTACGGATAAACCATCCCTGGCCAGTGTGATGAAAAAAGGCGGCTACCAGACCGCGTTGGTGGGAAAATGGCACCTGGGCCTGGGAGACGGAAATGAAATTGACTGGAATGGCACCATCAAACCCGGTCCCAATGAAGTGGGTTTTGATTATTCCTTTTGTTTTCCTGCCACGGCAGACCGGGTACCCACTATTTTTGTAGAAAACCATACGGTACTTGGGCTGGATAAGAACGATCCCATAGAAGTGAACTATAAACAGAAAGTGGGAGATGACCCTACGGGCAAAGAACATCCTGAATTACTGAAAATGAGATCTTCCGCCGATCATGGGCATGACAATACCATTGTGAACGGCATCGGCAGGATCGGTTATATGAAAGGAGGTAACAAAGCCCGCTGGACGGATGAGGAGCTGGCGTATGCATTTACGGAAAGAGCAGAACGGTTTATTGAAGAAAATCAGAAAAAACCTTTCTTCCTCTATTTCGCGCTGAGCGACATCCATGTTCCCCGTATGCCGGCTACTGTATTCAAAGGCAAGAGCGGGCTGGGTTACAGGGGAGATGCCATTTTGCAGATGGATTGGACGGTAGGCCGTATCACGCAGAAATTACGTGAGCTCGGAATAGACAAAAATACCCTGATCATTTTCTCCAGTGATAATGGTCCTGTGCTGGATGATGGTTACCAGGATGAAGCGGTGACCTTGCAAAATGGCCATCAGCCTGCAGGAGTATTGCGGGGAGGAAAGTACAGTGCTTTTGAAGGAGGTACCCGCGTGCCATGGATTGTTTCCTGGCCGGGTACGGTGAAAGCAGGGCAAACTTCAGATGCGCTGATATGCCAGGTAGACCTGTTTGCTTCTTTTGCAAAATTAACGGGGCAAACCCTTGGTGAAGATGATGCACCGGATAGTTTCAATATGCTGGATGCTTTATTAGGGCGTACACCCAAAGGACGTTCCTGGTTAGTGCTACAGGGAGGAGCATTGTCTTTAGTACAGGGGAATTTTAAATACATCACACCATCTAAAGGAAAGAAGCTGATGGAACTGGTGAATATTGAATCGGGGAATGATGAAATGCCGCAGTTGTATGATCTCGGAAAAGATATCGGGGAGAAGAACAATATTGCTGCGCAGTATCCGGAGAAGGTGAAAGAGATGGCTGCAGCATTACAGCGGTTGCGTACTGCGGAGAGAACGCGGTGAGAAATAATTTTTTGATGATCTTATTAACAACCGGTCAGATGGCTTAGCTGTCTGACCGGTTTTATGTTAAATAATTGCCTGATCAGGTAATTATTGCTAACTTATATGAACTGTTGAACCCATGCGCTGAAAGCCCTTTAACCCGCAACCCAAAACCTACCTATATGAAAAAAATCCTTCTTACCTGGATCGCTATTATGCAGATCGCTATTGCTTTTGCACAGATACAATTAGAAGATACCGTATTAGTTACGCCTGAACGATGGCGTGATACCTGTTTTGGATTGATCAACAGGTCCGCCTCACAGATACCATCCGGTTATCTGCTGGATTATTCAATGGCAGCATTTGAAAGCGGGGACTATGATGGTGTGGGATCCGATTCTGTTATAAAAAGCAGTGGTGATTTCTTTAGCTTTTATCACATCCTTACCTTAAGTGGCGTAAATACGAATGCTGCGCTTATACCTCCCCAGGATCTTTTTGTAAATGCACATCGCTACAAAAGGAATACAGGTAACATACCACTGTTATTTCTGTTGCAGGCTTATCAAAAAATTAATCAGAGCGCTTTAAGCAACAATCTTTTCTCCATTACTCCGGATAGCCTGCGGCTGCAGGATGTGCCGGGGCGTACCAGTTCTCCTTATGATAATAAGGAGATTTTCATCTTTGCTCCTTTGCAGACAAAGATCAATGCATATAATGCTATCAGTTTTACATTGCCGGATGAGTTCTGGCTGATGCCTGGCATTACCAGTGTAAGTATTGATTTTGGTGATGGCGCTGGTCCGAGAACAGTTGCAAAAGGAGGAAGTGTAAGTGTATATTATGGTGCCACGGGGCTTAAGACCATTACTGCTACAATCAGTACGGTAAATGGAAGCAGAACAGCCGTGGCAAGTATCCGGTATGAGAGACCGCAATATTATTTTCAGCCGGATGTTACATGGAATATTTCTGTTGCCCCGGTATATACAAGTATCAATGATTACCTGGGTATGACGAGGGGTACATCTGATATGCTTTCTATCTGTGGGCAGGAAGGAAGCATTTTCGACATCATTAATTGTGATATTAATCCGGGAGCAGATGTAAGTGTGATGACGGGATGCGACCGGGTATTTGATAAACCGGTTATTATACTGGAAGGGTATGATACGGATAATAGTCTTACCATAGACGAAATGATACGCAGGTTCTCCGGAAGTACTTTTGTTGATGAAATGCTTTCTAACGGCCACGATCTGGTGTTTGTGAATTTGAAAAAGCCGCAGGATTTCATACAGAACAATGCAAAAGTATTGGAGGACATCATTGGCAGGGTAAATGCTCTTAAATCCGGAACTGCGCCGGGAACTGTTATAGGATTCAGCATGGGAGGGCTGGTGGCCAGGTGGTGCCTCCGGGATATGGAGAACAGGGGTATCAATCATCAGATCGGAAAATATTTCAGTTATGATGCACCACATCAGGGCGCCAATATTCCATTGGGCCTGCAATACCTGTTCGGTGAAATGTCCCGCGACTTTGAATTCCTGAAATGGAAAAAACCTTTTAGCGGAGGGACTCGTTTTGACCAGTCATTTTTTGACCTGGTGCAAACAAGTAAAAGCCCGGCTACCAGGCAATTACTGGTTACCAAAGGGGCTAACGATGAGGCTGCGTTTAACTGGTTCCCGAACCTCTCTACCATTGATCCGGTACGTGCTAAATTTGCGGAGGAACTGGAGAACCTGGGTTATCCGCAGCAGGCAGTATGTTATGGTATTGCTTTTGGCAGGGGAAATAATACATCCGGTACCCGGGATGCAGGGAATGGTACCCAGTTCGGTAGCTTTGGCCCGGGCTCGAAGATCTTTGACGGAGCTATCACTTTTGTATTGGTAAATGCAACAGCCGCTGCTTATGCTGTACCGGAGAATGGGGTGAATGATTATATCTGTCGTTACAGGTATGTAGGACTTAAAGTGGTGAGAATATTTGGTATACCTGTAGGTGTTTTGCCGAGCATTAAGGTGCGCAATTTCAAATACACCGGCCATTTTCCATATGACGATGCCCCCGGAAGTTATGAAACTACCCAATCGCAATTTGTAGCGAGGTTTAATGACCGTGATAACAATGGGCTGGCTTCACCTGCCAGTAATCTGGGGCATCATGGCCATAACTTTATCCCAACAGCCAGCGCATTGGATCTTCGCAATCAGGGATATAGTGCTGCCAACAAATGGCAGAGCAATAACATGTTCTTTAACATAGATGCAAATATTGCAGCCCCGGGAACTTTAACCGGCAATAATTTAAATACCCCTTCACTTTCTCCCTTTCAATTTGTACAGACCTATACATCAGATTGCGCTGCTGTATTTTGTTTAAGTGATAATGACGATATCGATAATAATGGTTTCCTGGATCGGCGCTTCGGCAATTGGAATCAATACCATAATGGCTGGATGTCCTGGCAGGCTTCCCGGTTCATGGAACGGAAGATCCTTGAAGCGATGCCCTGGAACACTTGCCCGGGTATATGCCAGCCTGTTAATACTATTTCCGGTAGTGTAAACCTGGTGTGCACTACGGCGGAATATGAATTGGCAGGGCTTAATACCGCTGGACTCAGTATAGTCTGGACACCCGTTAACGGATATCTTGAGATCACCAGTGGACAGGGAACACCGAGGATCACAGTGAAAAATATTGGCAGGGGTGTTGAAACAATACGCGTGGTACTTACCAATTTCTGTGGCCAGACAAGAACGATTGAAAGAGTGGTAACAGTAGGTGCACCGAATGAACATTTCTATAAAAACTTTACCAGCGGTAGTACGGTTAACAGGGTGCTGGAATATTGTAACGTGCTCTTACAACCAGGTCAGCCTCATTATTATATTGGTACAGTGAATGTAAGCGATCCCGTAGCCACCAATTATACCTGGACCTTTATCAGCAAAACGCCCGCTAACTCAGCAGTTGGGTTAACACCAAGCCCTAATAACCAACAGGTTCAGGTGAGTATAAAGCCACAGGGTGCCGCTGCTACATGGACTTTGAGGAGATCAAATGCCTGTGGTGGTTTTACTACTTATCATAAGTTCAATGCTAATTTTGTTTGTCCTCCTATTCTTGACAGAAGAGCAGGTGAATCAGATGTTAGTGTTGCCGGGGAAGAAAAAGAAGGAGAACCTGCTACGAATAATGTGCAGCTATTTCCTAACCCTGCGAAGGGTAATGTAACGATCACTACTAATGAGCATCTTATTAAGGAGATAAAGATATTTGATGTGTTAGGAAGACTTCGTAAGCATCGGATACCGGGTGCTGTAAACAAAGTGGACATGAACATAAACGGCTTGAGTGCAGGAATTTACTTTGTGGAGATTACGGATGTTATCGGTAACAGGATGATTAAGAATCTGAACATTAAACGATAGGCCCGGAGTGGCATAAAAGTAGCGGTCAGATGATAGATCATCTGACCGCTTTATGTTTTAATAAGCACTGGCTGCATTCAATAAGTCCAAAGCTTTTACATCCAGCTTCAATGAAGCCGCAGCTACAAGATGATCAAACTGCGCCATATTACTGGCACTGGCGATAGGTGCAGTAATACCCGGTTGCGCCATTACCCATGCAATGGCTATTGTGCCAGGTTTGCTGTTGTATTGTGCGGCTACTTCATCTAATGCTTTCAGGATCTTAAATCCTTTTTCATTCAGGTAGCGCGCTACGTATTTTGTACGGCTGCTGCCTTCAAGATCTTTCTCTGAGCGGTATTTGCCGGTCAGAAAACCACTGGCGAGTGCAAAGTAAGGGATCACGCCAATGTTGTGTTCTTTTACAAAAGGTGCATATTGTGTTTCATACTTTTCTCTTTCCATCAGGTTGTATTCCGGCTGTAAAGATTGGTAAGCAGGGAAACCTTTCTGTTTGCTGATATTGATGGATTTAGCCAACCGCTCCACCGTCATATTGGAAGTGCCAATGGCGCGCACCTTCCCGGACTTTACGATTTCTGCATATGCTTCCAGGGTTTCTTCTATGGGTGTTTCCAGGTCATCGTAATGTGTCTGGTACAGATCGATATGATCTGTTTGCAGGCGTGTGAGGGAATCTTCTATGGATTGAAGGATATATGCTTTTTTCAGACCTTTCTTTTCTTCGCTGAACTTACCACCCACTTTGGTAGCAATGACCACTTTGTCCCGCTTGCCGGTTTGCTTCAGCCATTTGCCGATCACTCTTTCAGAATCTCCGCCGGTATTACCGGGTATCCAGGCCGTGTAATTATCTGATGTATCGATGCCGTTGAACCCCGCATCCGTAAATGCATCGAGTAAGCGGAAGGAGGTAGGTTCATCAGCCGTCCATCCAAAAACATTACCGCCAAAAACGAGTGGGGCTATCTGAATATCTGTACCACCCAATGTTCTCTTTTCCATGTTTGTTGATTTAATTCTAAGTACAAAAGAACAAAATTTACACCGGATTTGTTTTTTGCTGTATGAAGCCGCTATTACTTTTGCTCGCCATTGCCTGCTCCCTGCCCGCCTATGCACAGCAGGTGGATGAAACCTCACTTTCAGAAGGAGATACCATCACCAACTTCTCTGCCTATAAACGTTCCCTGAGTTTTGCCGGTGTAGTGCAAACGCGTTACGTGGCTTCCCTTACCCGGCATGTGGATGTGAACGGCAAACATTATGATCCCGCTGTTGATAAAGGCACCAGCAATTCTTTTCTTGTAAAACGTGCCCGGATCATGGTAAAAGCAAATATCAATGATCACTTCTCTGCCAATATCCTGGCCAACTTTGCAGACTTTTCCGGTAACCCTGCCAATAAAGTACTGGAGAATGCTTTTATCAAATATTCCCTGAACAAACACTTTAATGTACAGGCCGGGCAGTTCCGGCCTTTTATGGGGATAGAAGATATTATGCCGGTAGACATCATCCGCACGGTGGATTTCTCCAACCAGTATTATGCTTTTGGAAAGAACGGCTGGCAGAGCTTCCAGGTAGGGCTTTCTGTTTTTGGGGATATAAATGCACAAGGTAATCTAAGGTATTATGCAGGCGTATATAATGGAAATAACAGGAATGAAAATACGGATGATGATGATACCAAAAATCTATATGCACGTATAGAAACTTCGCCCCTGGATGATCTGACGATAGGTGTGAATGCAGGAACCGGCAGCCTGGGTAAGAGTGCCATTGGCAATGCATATGGTATAGATGCCACTACGCGGATCAGTTTATCGCGGAAATGGAAACTGCTGCTGATGGGAGAGTATAAATCGGGTACGGATTTCATTGCCTATAATGCAGATACGGTAAGGCCCAAGCCGGCTATCAGCCAATACAGGATGAAGGGCTTTTATTTCTTCCCCACTTTACGGTATGAATATCACCGGCCGCGTGTAAGGGCCATGGAGTTTTCTGCACGGTATGAATATTTTGATGAAAATAGTAATCCCCGCCAGACCATCGTACCCAACGTCTCCTTTATCTTTGCAGATAATTTCTATGCCGCATTGCAAACAGGCGTTACCATCGACCTGTTCAAAAAAGATATCCCCCTTACCACTAACTATTCCCGCAACCTGGTATATGTACAATTGCAGATAAGAATCTGATACATCTATTTGGAATTGAAAGAGGGATAGATTATTTTTATCCTGCTCTCTTAACCTCTTTATTTACATTTAATTCTTAATCTATGAAGAGGTTTAAATTCCTGTACTGTTTCCTGTTGTTATCTGTTATGCTGTTGTCCTGCACCAAAAAGAAGGCGGTGGCACAGGAGCCGAAATTCCGTGTACTGGGCTATCTGCACAGTAACAATAACTGGCATACGGCTATTGAAACAATTGACCTGGCAAAGATCACAGATCTGAACCTGGCTTTTTTTAACCCGGATGCGGCGGGCAATTTCTCCGTAAATGAAAACGTGCGCAAGGCTATTGACAAAGCACACAGTCAGCAGGTACGCATATTCTTCTCTATTGGCGGTGGTGGTGCCCCGGCGCATATTGGGGAGCTTTTAAAGGATGATAAACGTGCCATGCTGATCGTTAAATTAGTAACACTGGCAGAGACCTTTAATTTCGATGGGGTAGATGTAGACCTCGAAAATGATCTGATCAATGCACAGTACGCCACTTTTATCAGTGAACTGGCTGCTGCCCTAAAGCCAAAGAAAAAACTGATGACCGCTGCGCTGGCCTCCTGGAATTCCAATAAGATCAACGATGCCACCTTGCAGCAGTTCGACTTCATCAACATTATGTCTTACGACAAAACAGGGCCCTGGAATCCTTCCCGTCCCGGTCCGCATTCCCCTGTTTCCATGGCGATTGCCGATTTCAATTATTATCATAGCACCCGAGGGATTCCTGCGGAGCGTTTATTGGTAGGCCTTCCATTTTATGGATATGGTTTTGGCGGTAATGCACCGGAGAGTATGCATTACAGTGAGATCATTGCCCAATACCCCGGCGCGGAAAATTCAGATAGTGTAAGTGTGAATGGTGGCGGTAAGATCTATTATAATGGTGTTTCGTCCATCCGGGAGAAAGTGGTGTTTGCAAAACAGCAAAAGGCAGGGGGCGTGATGATATGGGAGTTGAAACAGGATGCAAAGGGGGACAAGTCCTTGCTGGGGGTGATAGAGAGGGCGGGGAAATAAAAATCCTTATTTTCATGCTTTAATCAACTTTAACCCGGTTTATCTATGAAACAATTTTTAGCCAGCACAGGTTTTATTTTTCTGTTGACCTTTAATGCCAGGAGTCAATCGTTACAAACAGTGACCGATTCCGCTAACACCACTTCCAATGCCATTTGGATAACGGGGTTTGCCAAATACAATCAGGATGTAAATGGAATAGGTATGTATTACGTTGGTGATAAAGGATACCTGGATGCACTCAATCCCAGAAATGCTACCTATTTGCCCCTGATGCTAAGAGGTAGTTCAATAGAGTATTTTACAAATGGAGGTGGTCATACTTTTACAGGAGGTAACTTTGCATTTACAGGAGGTAATGTGTCTTTTACAGGAGGTAATGTGGGTATGGGTACTGCGGCAGTTCCAAATTACAAACTGATTACGAAAGGTCCGGTATGGTCCAGTGCACCAATGGGTACAGTTACCTCAGCTTCTATCCCTAATTTCTATGTCAGTGCTGATGATCCCGGCGTTTCAGATTTTGAAGTGTATACCAACACTACAGCAACTTACATGGGCCCTTACCTGAATAAACCACTTGTTTTTGTACGAAACGTGGGAATAGAAACCATGCGGATCGATCAAAATGGTAATGTGGGCATTGGTACCAGCGCCCCCAATGGTTACAAACTCGCTGTGGCTGGTACTGCGATAGCGCAAAAAGTAAAAGTAACAGCAGCGGCTGCCAGCTGGCCGGATTATGTTTTTCACAAGGGATATGTATTGCCTTCTCTGCAGGAAGTAGCCGCCTATATTGCAACACATCAACATTTACCAGAGATCCCTTCGGCAGCAGAAATTGAGAAAAACGGGCAGGACCTTGGAGAAATGAACAAACAACTGCTTAAGAAAGTAGAGGAGTTGACCCTATATATCATCCAGCAACAGAAAGAAACAGAAGGTTTAAAGGAGCGGGTAAAGGCGCTGGAAAAGAAATAACAGGCGAGTGGCATATACTTTGATCAACCATAAGGAAAAGGAGGCTCCTACCATGTTGTAGAAGCCGAATATTTCATAATTTCTGCTTATGGATCAGGAATCGAATAATGTCCCTTTAGATACCATAGTGGCCGATACAGAGAACATTCCAACGCAATTTCTTGAACTTTTGCCTGTGGGGGTTTGTGTTTGTGATGCCCAGGGTATTATTAAGAAGTATAATAGCCAGGCTACCCGTTTGTGGGGAAGGATTCCACAATCTGGGGAACGGTTCTGCGGTGCCCATAGGTTTTATTATCCGGATGGCAAATACCATCCCCATGATGAAACCCCTATGGCCTCGTGCCTTATAGATGGATTGCCAAGGAAAGACTGGGACCTGGTGATGGAAAGACCTGACGGACAACGGATTATGGTCAGGATTAATATAGCCCCTAACGTAGATAAGCAGGGGGCCGTTAATGGCATGGTAAATTCTTACCAGGAGATACCCTGGAAGGAAGAGTTACAGGATTATGTGGAGAATGCTGCCATTGGTTTGCATTGGGTGGATGCCAACGGGATGATCCTGTGGGCCAACCAGGCGGAACTGGACCTGTTGGGTTATGAAAAGGAAGAATATATCGGCCATCATATTTCAGAGTTCCATGTGAGCAGGGAGGTGATCAATGATGTACTGGAGCGGTTGACGAGGAATGAAACATTACATATGTATGAAGCGCAGCTTCGGCATAAGGATGGTGGGATAAAAACGGTGCATATTCATTCCAATGTTTTCAGGGTGAACGGGGAATTTATTCATACCCGTTGTTTTACGATAGATATTACTGCATTGCGTGAAAGCGAGAAAAAGTATATGTCTGTAACCGAGGCGCAGTCTGATAAAAGGGCGATAGACCTGGAAAGGAGTGAAGAGCGGTATCATAAAATGATCGAGGAAGTAGATGATTATGCCATCCTGCTGATGGACAAGTCCGGCATTATTCAGAACTGGAACCGCGGTGCGGAAAAAATAAAGGGGTATAAAGATTATGAAATAATAGGAAAGAGTTTTCAGTTGTTCTATTTACCGGAAGACAGGGAAAGCGGCCTGCCGCAGAAACTGATCAATGAAGCATACCAAACAGGAAAGGCTTTACAGGAAGGCTGGCGGGTAAGAAAAGATGGTACCCGTTTCTGGGGAAGTATTGTGATCACGGCGTTGCACGATAAAAATAATAATGTGATCGGCTTCTCCAAAGTAACCCGTGACCTCACGGATAAAAAACGTGCAGAAGACAAGATCAACCAGTATGCAAAGGAACTGGAGTTTCAGAACAGGGAGCTGGAACAGTTTGCTTATATCGCCGCGCATGATATGAAGGAGCCTTTAAGAAAGATCCAGTTCTATAGCGATTATATTTATGAACATTCCGGGCAGTTACCGGAGAAAATAAAAGATTATCTTGGAAGGTCCATACGGGCGGCTGCCCGTATGAAGAGCCTGATAGAAGATCTGCTCAGTTATTCAAAAGCTTCTTCCATTTCCCAGAACCAGGAAGCAGTAGACCTCAATGAACTTGTGAAGGAAGTGATTGCCACCAACCGGGAAACCATCGAAAATTGTAATGCGGTGATAGAAGTGGATTCGCTGCCTGTTGTACAAGCAGTTCCTTTCCAGTTTGTCCAGCTATTTGATAACCTCCTCAATAATTCATTAAAGTACCGCCATCCGGACCGTGCTCCTCATATTAAGATCAGTGCAGAGCAGTTGCAGTCAGTGTCTTTTTCGGCATCTGAACACAAAAATTCCTGCTTTTATAAAATATCCTTTGAGGATAATGGCATTGGCTTCGACCCTTCTTATGGCGTAAAAATATTCGATCTCTTTCAACGGCTGCATACCCAGTCTGATTACAGCGGTTCAGGTGTTGGACTGGCCATCTGCAAAAAGATCATCCAGAACCACCAGGGCTTTATTCAGGCTAAAGGCGAGCTGAATGAAGGTGCTGTGTTTGAGGTGTATATTCCTTGTATAGCTTAGTAATAATTACTATTTTAAGGGTATGCAAAAGATATTTTACTGCCTTTTCTTCTTTTCTATTGCCGGTTTTTCCCAGGAGCGTAAAGTAGACCATAAACTTGAAAAAGCACTGGTGGAACTAACCAAAGGGTTTAACGGTACAGCCGGCGTATACGTACTCAATCTCAAAACCGGCAAATATGCTTCGCTCAACGGAGATACCATTTTCCCCACGGCCAGTATTGTAAAAGTACCTTTACTGGTAGGCCTGTTCAGCAAAATTGAAAAGGGAGAACTGGGCTGGCACCAGGCACTTGTGTACCGTGATTCTGCTAAATACGGCGGCTCAGGACTGATGCAGTTTTTTAAAGACAGTGCTGCTACGGAAGTGAGTGTACTGGCTGCATTAATGATGGCTTATAGTGATAATACCACTTCCCTCTGGAACCAGCAACTGGCCGGTGGCGGAGAAGAGGTAAATAAACTAATGGAACAATACGGTTTAAAAGATACCCGTGTGAATTCCCGCACAAAGGGGCGGGAAGAAATAAGGAAGATCTATGGCTGGGGGCAAACCACACCCAGGGAAATGTCTGCCCTGGTAGCAAAGATCCATCGCGGAGAAGTGATCAGTAAAGCTGCCAGTGAAAGAATGTACCGGTTAATGACGAAAGGATATTATGATGAACAGGCTATCTCAGAAGTGCCGCCTTATATACAGGTGGCTGCAAAAAGCGGCTCTGTAAATGAATCCCGTTCTGAAGTGGTATTGGTGAATGCGCCACATGGAGATTATGTATTCTATGTAGGCACAAAGAATATTAAAGACCAGCGTTGGGAAGCAGATAATGAAGCAGTGGTGATGATCCGTAAGATCGCTGCTTACCTGTGGAATTATTTTGAACCTAAGAGTGGTTGGAAGCCGGCCTGGAATGTACTGCGGAAATGATTTTTTAAAAGCCCGGAATATATTCCGGGCTTTTTTCTTTATAGTTTTATCACCTGTGTAGCTCCTTCTTTGATCGTATATTTCTTTCCTTTTGCAGTGATCAGAAGTTTGCCAGCTCCTGCTCTTGCAACTTCCACATCAAACACATTTCCGAAAGCATTGATCTTAAGAAGCGCCATATTGTTCCAGTCTTTGGGTAAACGCGGTGTGCATTCAAATGTATTGAATCCTGTCGGGCGGATGCCAAAGAGCCCTTCTATATAGATCCGGCAATACAATCCGCTTTCTGCAGAGAGGTGACGTTGATTACCTTCAGGATAGGCTTCTACGGGATAGGGAACATGTTCTCCCAGTAAGCGGCGGCGGGAATAGTAGCGGATAAAGTCCATCGCTTTTTCTGTTTCGCCAGCTTGCAGTACGCCACGTAAAGCATAAAGGGTAGAGCGGTCCCAGAAAGTTCCTTTTCCTGCTTCGGTGGCTAAACCATCCGCTGTCCATAATCTTGGAGAGAAGAGGGCATTGATGGTACCTTCTTTCCTGTCCATAATACCAACAGTTAAAGGCAGGCAGATCCATGCCCTCAGTACTTCGAGATTTTCATGATAGCGGTAGGTGGCAAAACCTTCAATGGTGCCGCCGAAATACTTTTCTATGTTTCCGCGTAATGTTGCGGCTTGTTTTAAATAACCTTCCGTTTGCGAAGCAGGTTTACCTAAGAGACGGCCCAGCATAGCAGCAGAGCGTAAGGCATCATAGTATAATGTATTCGTGGAAAGGTTTGCCTTGCCTGCGGAGAAACGGTTTTCCAGTTCATCACTATCTGAATTCACCACACCCTGTTCGTTGATCTTACGGCGGCTATATTCAAGGCACCATTCTATCAAAGGCCATAATACTTTTGCGGAATCAATATTGCCAAAGGTCATGGCATAGCGCGATGCGCCATATGCAATCATGGCCTGGTCCCCGCGGTCTTTTGCACCATGCCAGTTGGCATCTCCTTCTGCAACAATGGAGCTGGGGATGGGTTTGTAGGCAGGGTTTATGTATGCCGCAAAATGCCGATAGGCATTCATGGCAGAGAGATTTCCTCTTTCATCTCCCAGGTAGGCAAAGAAAGGATTGATGTATTCCGCCTGATCGTTTGCCCAGATCGCAGCATAATAAGCTAAACCACCGGGGCCATGCATGTAGCCGCCTTTGGTTTTGAAGATGCTTTCAGTGGCGCGCAGTTTGGCAAAAGCGAAAGCGGTGTTTAATATTTTATCCGGTGTTTCGAGCCGGAGTTTATCGTCCAGGCTGGCAACTCTTGCTGCACGGGCAGTTTCTTCCTGCTGCGGGTGAATGGTGCTGAGAGATTGTGGCGTGTCTGAAGCAAGATAAAATACACTGAAGCTGGCGGATTCTCCCGGCGCTATCGTTTGCGTGCCATCATTTACGGAGCCTGCCATCATACTGTGCTGCGAGCCTTTGCTTCTTTTTGCATCCGTTCTTACTTCCTTTCTGAGGTACTCCATGTAAACATTCATGGGTTGGTCTGTGATGTTCCTGATCACAAATGTTTCCAGCACCAGGGGTTTGTCTACCGAAGGGAATATGGTACGTTCTACATTTGCCAGTGCAGGTGTTCCTGCCTGTGCACTGATCTTCATAATACCTCTATGGCTGAAGCTTTTGATATTATAAGAAAGTTCTCCCGCACGGCCTGGGCCGTTCTTGATCAGTTGCAGGTTGATAAGGCGGTTGTTCACATATATCCTGGGCAGGTCGCTGTCTGAAAAGGAATAGCTGATGTGCGTACGGGTGCCGTCAGGTAATAATCGGAAGGTGGGAAACACCACGGTGCGGAAAATATCTGATCTGCCGATGCTGTCTAAACCATACCTTACCCATACGGAGACTTTTTCACCACTCATTTCAATATGATCTGTATGTGGAAGGCGGTCTTTCACTTCCCAGCGGATGCTGCCGTCTTCCTGGATGGCCCATCTGTCTTGCGCACTGGCGGGAAGTGCATTACATAATACAATAAATAAAAAGATTGGCTTTGCAGACAGCAATTTCATGCGTGTGTAGTTTTATGATCAATGAATGCTGCTGACGTGGAGATTATGATGGCGGACAAGATAGAAGAAAAATGGCGTTTTTTTAAGGGAATTGGGATATATTTATTAAGCATACATTTAACCTAACAGCAAATGGCCTCAATCATTAAAGCAACGAAGGAAGACCTTGCGTTAATAGCCGATATCGGTAAAAGAACGTTCCTGGCATCTCATGGGCATAGCGCGCCGCCGGAAGATATAACGCGGTATGTGGAGGAGAAGTTCAGCGAGGAAACTTTGAGAACAGAACTCAGCGATACCAATAATATCTTTCACCTCATTTATCATGATCAGCGGCCGGCGGGTTACTCAAAGATCATCCTCAATGCTTCGCATCCTGCTATTCAATTAAAGAATGTCACCAAACTGGAGCGGTTATACCTGTTGCAGGATTTTTACAACCTGAAGCTGGGGTATGGATTATACCAGTTCAATGTTGATCTGTCCCGGAAGAGTAACCAGGCGGGGATGTGGTTATTTGTATGGAAGGAAAACCACCGGGCGATTGATTTCTATATGAGGGCGGGGTTTGAGCCGATAGGGAGTTATGATTTTCAGATATCGCCTGCACATGCTAATCCTAATCATCATATGTTCCTTCGGTATTGATACCTGAGAACAACATGGACCCTATCTTGAGCCTATGTCAAGCCTATGTGAAGAATTGGGTGTATTGGTTATCAGCTATTTAAGAAGATGTTTGTTTTGCTATACGAAGGGGCAGTGGAGGTGCATATTTGCAGAATGAAGATAGCATATACAAAGCGCTCTGCTTTGAAGCAGCCCTCTTTGCAAAGGTAATTTATTTATGATTCGCTTTCACGTTCTCTGCTGCCAGTTCTACTGTTTGTAATACCCGCTGCTGCCTTGTTTCCGGTTTTTTCGCTTTGGAGATCCATTCCAGTATCACGCGTTTGGAAGAAGGGGCA
Source organism: Chitinophaga niabensis (assembly GCF_039545795.1). Lineage (NCBI taxonomy): Bacteria > Pseudomonadati > Bacteroidota > Chitinophagia > Chitinophagales > Chitinophagaceae > Chitinophaga > Chitinophaga niabensis. The sequence goes on from NZ_CP154260.1 coordinate 6,973,611, forward strand.
AATGCATCAAAGTTTTTAAAGGCTTTCTTGTTCTTATTAAACAACTTTTTCAGATCATCCGGCAGGATGTTATCCTGTGCCGCGGCTAATCCATCCCAGGTGCCGGTTGCTTTGGCCAGATCGATCATGGCCTGGCCGGCTGGCCGCATCAATCCCAGCTCCGTCATATGGGCCACTCTTTCACGATTTTTTTTGCTCCAGTTGCTTTTGGGTTTGCGGGGAGTGAAGCTTAAGTAGAAACTTTCTTCATCCCTTTTGAGGGCTTTGCTGTCTATCCAGCCGTAGCAAAGCGAATGCTCTATAGATTCTGCATAATGTACGCTGGGTGTTTTGCTTTTCTGGTGATAGATGATCAGCCATACTGCTTTTTCAGATCTGCCGTGCTTTTCCAGCCAATTCCGCCAGTCACTGGCGGATTTGGCGTGGAATGCAGGTATGCCGTTCACTTTTTCCATGTCTTTATTTTTTAATGGAGTTGAGCACTTCCAGGTAATGAGGGTTGTACATGATGCCGAGGATATTTCCGAAAGGGTCCAGTACGGAAGCTGTTACAAATCCGCCGCCGCGTTGGGTGATAGGTTCATATGCGGTGGCACCCAGTTCCAGTAACCTGTCCAGTGATTCTTCGATATTGTCTACATGCCAGTAGATGACTTCTCCGCCTGGTGTGGTGGCTGAACCTTTTGGTTTGTACTGTGCATCTATGATACCTAATTCATGCTGGTAATCTCCTACACGGAATTCCGCATAACCGGGTTTATTGAAATAGGGTGCCATGCCGAATAATTCACTGTACCACTGAATGGCTGCTGCATGGTCTGCTGCATAATAATTTGCTGTTGCGAAGCCTCTTAAAGGGTTTTTGTTTGCCATGATGTTTTTGTTTTATTGTTTTAACAAAGGTAAAAGGGGCTTGTGACAGCCCTGTGTCAGGGGTATAAAAACTATTTTTTAATAACAAAAAAGAAGCCAGCTAAGGGGGAGTTATATAGTGGCAGAACGGTTGTGTATGCATCAGTGCCTTGAGCGGTAATCATATATTATGGACTATTACAAATGATACCAGGTGGCAGACGGTGCGGATATTCTGATCGCTGCACCATTAGATAAGTTTCATTTCCTTCCCTCCTCAGGGGGTAGCAGAGAGGAATTCTTCTTTTTTACATTTATAAATGTATTGACATGCAATTACTTGTTTGTCTACTAGCCTGTTTCACTTGCTACTTTCATTGTGTTTCATATATGGTTACGATTAATTAATTCTAATTTAATTTTGTTTAATTTCGTTTTATCTCTATATTAGCACTGTCCCTTATTTCCACGGAATCGGATTTTAATCAGCCGGGATTTTTTTAAACTATAACCAAAATCATTAATTCCATGTGTAAACGATGTTGCTATGCAGCACCATGAATGCCGGCAGGTTCATGCACCATTATTTTCCAATCATTTATCAGATTTTCCATGTTTTGAATTGCGCCGCTTAATTCTCTGAAAGCATCTTAAACATAATATAAGCTTAATATAGGGTTAAGTAAGGCTTATTTACTTTTGCGCAAGAAAAAAGTAATCAACTGAAACCTGTATATCAACCTAAACGCAAGGTTATAATTACATTAAACACATTGTGAATGAAACAATTTTTCCTACTTATCACCGGCCTGCAATTGTGTGTCTATGGCACATCAATTGGCAAGTCTACAGTAAAAGACCCCACCACTCCTATACTCCGGTCTTCCGCAAAACCTGCTGAGGACATTGTAGTGCGTGGTAAGGTAACCGATGAAAACGGACAGGCTTTGATCGGCGTTAATATTAAACCAAAGGACGGCTATAAAGGAACTGTTACAGATGCAAAGGGTAATTATACCCTCACTGTTTCCGGCACAGGTACCGAGATCACTTTTTCTTTTATCGGTTATATCAGTCATGTTGCTACTGTAAAAACCACACAGGTATTGAATGTGCAATTACTACCGGATCCTAAATCATTGGGTGAAGTAGTAGTAACGGCATTAGGTATCAAACGTGATGAAAAAGCGTTGGGTTATTCTGCCACCGTTGTAAAAGGTGAGCAATTAACAGACGCATTATCTAATAACTGGACGGATGCATTGTCCGGCAAGATCGCGGGTGTGAACCTGATCAGGTCTAACAGTGGTCCTACCGGTTCCAACAGGATCGTGCTCCGTGGAGAGAACAACCTGGATGGTAATGATGAGGCGCTGATTGTTGTGGATGGTGTGGTGATCAACCAGGGTAGCGGTCGCCGTACTGCTATTGGTGGTGAATCTACTTATGGTACCAGCAGTGATAACATGCCTGCGGATTATGGTAGTGGTTTGAATGACATTAACCCTGAGGATATAGAATCCATCACCGTGTTAAAAGGCCCCGGTGCTGCTGCATTGTATGGTCAGCGTGGTGCAAATGGTGCATTGATCATTACTACAAAATCAGGTAGCAGCAAAAGAAAAGGACTGGGTGTTACCTTCAGTTCCAACGGTTCTTTAGAAACCGTGAACCGCTGGCCAGATCTGCAATACGAATATGGGCAGGGTACAGAAGGGATGGATTATTATTCCTATGGAACTACAGCGGATGGTGCCAGCACCAGTGGTACCAGTTCTGCATACGGACCAAGGTTTGACAAAGACCGCAAGTTCTTCCAGTATGATCCGGTAACACAAACGGTGGGTAAGGAAAGAACACCCTGGGTACCTTATACCAATAAAATAAACAAGTTCTTTACTACTGCCGGAACATTGACCAATACAGTGAGCGTAGATGGTGGTACGGATAAGACCACTGCGCGTTTTTCATTCACCAATGTAGCTAACAAATGGATATTGCCTAATACAGGTTATGACCGTAATACAGTATCCCTGTCTGTGAATTCCAAAGTGAATGATAAGCTCCAGATCTCTTCAAAGATAAACTATACCAATAAGAGCAGTGATAACCTGCCGGGAGCAGGATATGGTAACCAGTCCATCATGTACTGGTACATCTTCTGGCAACCCAATGCAGATCCGGATTGGTTAAGGAATTATTGGGCAAAGGGAGCGGAAGGCAAAACCATTAAATATCCTTTCAGTACTTTCCCTGAGAATCCTTATGCTATCTCTTATGAGTTCCTCAATGCCTCAGACCGGAATGGTTTAACTGGTAATGTGCAGGCAGCCTATAATTTTACGAAAGAGTTAAGCCTCCAGGTAAGAACTTCCGTGGATTTTGGATATGAACAACGCTCACAAAGCCGTCCATTTGACGCAGGTGCTAAACTTCCTTTTGGTAGTTACCGTACGCAGAATATCTTCTCCATGGAACGCAGTACAGACTTCCTGTTGAGATATAATAAGAAGGTAGGTGATTTTGAGTTTTCTGTTACAGGAGGTGGAAGTGCACTGCGCAATAATTATAACAAAGATGAAACGCGTGCGGATTCTCTCGTGATCCCAGGTATCTACTCATTTGCCAATAGTGCCGGGCCGTTGATCACCATCCCCAACAGAAGTAAATATGCGATCAACAGTTTCTATGGTTTGATCTCAGGCGGATATAAAAACTTCCTTTACTTAGACCTTACAGCCCGTCAGGACTGGAATAGCGTACTGGCAACTCCAGAGCGTACAGAAAATTCAGGGTTCTTCTATCCATCTGCCAGCGCGAGTTTCATTGTGTCTGAAGTAGTAAAATTACCTGCATCTGTGGATTTTGCGAAACTGCGGTTCTCTGCATCAGGTGTTGGTAGCGGTGGTACAACCCCCTACTTTACTTCCTACTATTATGATCCTGTAGTAGGGTCTGATGGAGAATTAAGTAATCCCACCTTATTGGCGAATGGTAACCTGGTGCCGCTCAAAACGGTTACGTATGAAGCAGGTGCTGTGCTGAAAATGTTTAAAGGCCGTTTAGGTGCAGACCTGGCTGTTTATTCAGGTAATACTCATAACCAGATCATTAAACGTAAGCTGGACCCGGCTTCCGGTTACGCCGAATCTGTTATCAATGCAGGTGTGGTGAATAACAAGGGTATAGAGTTAGGTTTAAACGGTACCCCCGTTCAAACTAAAAACTTTAAGTGGAATACGAATGTGGTATTCTCTGCTAACCGGAACCGTATCAAATCCCTGCCGGATAGTTTCATTGTATTGAGAACAGGCCCTATCGCCGGTGGTTCAATTGTGGCAACTGTTGGCGGCAGTATGGGTGATATGTATGGAAGAGGATATCAGCGTGCTCCGGATGGCCAGATCATCTACGATGCCAGAACAGGTTTTGCAAAGATCACTGAAGGTATAGTTTATCTCGGAAATACCGCACCTAAATGGAAGCTGGGCTGGACAAATGAATTCTCTTACAAACAATTCCGCTTTGCCTTCGTGTTTGATGGACAGTACGGTGCTGTTGCACATTCATTAATGAACTATAAACTCGCGGAACAGGGTAAAACAAAGATCACACTTCCGGGCAGATATAGTGGTATGATCGGTAATGGTGTTATGGACGATGGAAGCGGGAAGTTTGTAAAAAACACAACCCTCGCTACAGATATAGATGAGTATTACCGTTCACATTATGGAGCAGATAACGCAGAGGGAAGTACTTTCTCTACAGACTTTATCAAATTCAGGGAAGCGCGTATAGAATATGGTTTTTCGCCAAAGCTGATAAAAAAGCTGCGTCTGCAAAAGGCAGTACTCGGGTTCTATGGTCGTAACTTATTCATCTGGTCTCCATGGCCGATGTTTGACCCTGAATTCGGTACCATTAGCGATACGGGTATTGTACAAGGTTTTGAGACGGCTCAATTCCCATCTACCCGTTCATTCGGATTTAACTTAGTTCTTGGCTTCTAATCAGAAAAACAATGAAGATTATATATAAGATCACAGGTGTTGTGTTGATGCTCGGTCTGTTTGTGACGTCTTGTACAAAAGATTTTACGAAGATCAATACCAATCCAAATGCTTCTCCGGAAGCATTGCCATCGCAGCTTTTGAGGCCAGCGCTGGTAAAGACCCTTACCGTTAATATGTTGCGCAACCGTAACTTTAATAACGAGTTGATGCAGGTAACAGTAGATGCGAGTGATGCAGAGGGAAAAGTTTTCAGGTATGATTACCGCGCCAACTGGTCAGATTACCTGTATAATGGCTGGTATCTCCAACTGACCAATTTTAAAGAGATCTACAGGATTGCCAGTGACTCCGGTTTGAATTACAACAGGTCCTACTCGGGTATTTCCCTTGTTTGCCAGGCATGGATCTATTCTATGCTCACAGATACTTATGGAGATGTACCTTTTTCCGAATCAAACAGGGCAAAGGAAGATAGTATCACTGAACCTAAGTTTGATGCGCAGAAGGATATTTACATGGGACTCTTTAAGATGCTGGATACAGCTAATACTTTGCTGACAACCGGTACCGCTATCGATGGAAGCTCCGACCCGGTCTATAATGGGAATATCAGCCTTTGGCGCAGATTCTGCAACTCCCTGCAATTAAGATTACTGATGCGGGTTTCCGGTAAAGCAGAAATAGCTCCGATGGCCATTGCAAAGATCAAGGATATAGTAGATACCAGGGCCAGTACTTATCCTATCATGACAGACAGCAGCCATTCTGCTATTCTGAGATGGACGGGTGCAGGATTACTTGTTTCACCATATGTGGGTGGTGTAAGGGAACAGGATTTCAGAACGCCAGGCCTGGCCAGTTTCTTTATTGATAACCTGGTGGCCTGGAGTGATCCAAGGATCAGCATACCGCTTCCCTGGGGTAACGGAACTTTTAACAGATGGGGTATTTCCCCGGCTTCCGGAGCATACCTGGGAATTCCGAGCGGTTATGCAGCAGGAGAGAATCCGCCTAAAAAATCCTATTTCTTGTCCAATACCTCTGCCGTTTCTATGCAAACAGAACCATTGGCAGGGCAGATCATGAATACAGCTGAGGTGAAATTTATTCTTGCTGAGGCCGCTTTAAAGAAATGGATCAACGGTTCTGCTGCTACCTTCTATAATGCGGGCGCCCGTGAGAGCATTAAAATGTGGTTGCCTAACTGGAACCTGGATATCCAGGCCTTCCTGACAGCGGCTGATATTGAATGGGAAGAGGGATTAACAGATGACTTAAAAATGGAGCGGATCCATTTGCAGAAATACTATGCGCTTTTCCTCGCGGATCTGCAGCAATGGTTTGAATACCGCCGTACAGGTCACCCTGTATTACCTAAAGGCGCCGGTTTAAGGAATAATGGTGTGATGCCGGCAAGGATGACTTATCCTGTGCTGATCCAATCCACCAATCCTACTAATTATAAACTTGCTGTAACCGCACAGGGGCCAGATCAGATCTCTACACAGGTGTGGTGGCAAAAACCGTAATAGTTGTTAATATCAAAAAAAGTACGATGAAAAATATAACAATATATTCCTTCTTTTTGCTGTCTCTGTGCCTGTTCCTGGGATGTGAGAAATACGGCAACTATCCGGGAGGGGAGATCAGTCCTTATATAGCTATCTACGACATCAGAGGTATGTACAAGGGCACCGACCTTACCCTTACTAAAGAGAATATGCTTGGATCTACCAAGCTGTCTGCCATGGTGGTTTCTGATTTTGCCGGTGGCAACATGGTGGAAGGTTTGCTGATAGTACAGGACAAACGCCGTTTGAATGAATTACGCGGGATTGCGATACCGTTGGGAGCGGATGCTGCTAATTATACATCCGGTGATTCCCTGATCATTGAAATGGAAGGTAAAGTGCTGAAGAAAGTGGATGGCAGGATGCTGATCACTGGTGTTACAACCAAAGATATCAGGAAAGTATCTTCCGGAAATGCCATTCCTGCACCAAGGGTACCAGCGCATTTAATATTGGCGAACCCCGCGAAATATGAAAGTACTTTGGGTGTTATTGTAAAGGGCGGTTTTGATCCCTTACCTGTTCCAGGCGATGTGTTTTCAGGTGTGAAAACGCTCAATGACGGTTTTGCTAATATTCCCCTGGTATCAGATGCCGATGCCGAATTTGCAAATACCTCCCTGCCCATCATGGCCAATTATTATGGGATCGTTTATGTGAAACCTACTCCTAAATCTGACTCACTTGGCGTGGATTTCCGCATACGCAGGTCCGGTGATGTTAAAATACTGAGCGCTGTTGTGGACATTCCGTCTGTTGTTATCACAGGTCTGATGACGGATGTGAAAGGCGGCGACGGTAACTATGAGTATGTACAGTTTATGGCAACAAAGGATATCAACTTTGCCCTGACGCCTTATGCCATGGTGGCTACCACCAATCCCAATGCAGCTATCCCTACAGGTTATCCTGCCCAGGGATGGGCTACCGGGCAGCAACGTACATATAAGATCAATATCACAACAGGTACTGTTGCTAAAGGTGCTTTCTTCTATGTAGGCGGCGCCGGCAGAATGATCAATGGTTCAGGATCTACTGCCATTCCTGCTACTAAATGGGTGAGGGGCCTCAATTATACGACTACTGACGGAGATGGCTTCGGTACTAAAACGGGTGGTTTGTTTGCCAACAGTGGCAACGCTACCGGCGTGGCTATCTTTGAAGGTATCAATGTTACCGTTGATTCCAAACCGGTGGATGCCATGTTTGTGAATGGAGGTGGTAGTTTATATACGCCAACACCCACTCCGCAAGGTTATAGAATTCCAAACAGTGACTGGTATGATATTAAGAACCCGATCACGCTGGAAGACCAGCCTTATTACAGAGCAGGTACCAATACCATGTTCGTTCCTTATCTTACAGCAGACCAGGGTTATTTTTACCTGCTGGGCGGTGAGTATAGCATACCATTAGCAAAATGGACAAAAGCCAGGACGCAAAACTATATTACATTGGAAAAAACGTCCACACTCGCTGATATCGAAGGAGTAGGTGCCTTTGTACTGAAGCAATAATTTTCTCTATCTATCATCATAAAAGGGTTACTCTGTATAGAGTAACCTTTTTTTTTTGCTACTTTTAAGCCTGAATCAACCATTTACTGCCAGGGGGACAGGCTGATGTATGAAAATTTAGATAACGAGAGGGACTTGCTCCGGCTGTTGGCACAGGGAGACGAAAACGCATTTCAGCAACTCTTCAGGCATTACTGGAGCCAGGTATATGGCGCCGCGCTCCGGTTTACAAAATCTCCGGAACAGGCCAGGGACCTGGCACAGGACATTTTCCTCAAGGTGTGGCTGAACCGCACGAAGATGGAGGAGGTGCGTAATTTCCCTGCCTTTTTATATACCATCAGCCGCAATCTTATTCACGATCATCTTCATAATAAAGTTTTCAGGGAATCGAATCAGGAATTCCTGCAGGCTTACTTTACCTATACCGAAAATACTCCCCAGCGTTTGCTGGAGAACAAAGAGCTGGGTCGGCTTTTGCAGGAGGCGGTAGACACTTTGCAGCCGCAATTGAAACAGGTGTTTACATTGGGCCGCCTGAAAGGGTTTAAACATGAGGAGATTGCCCTGCAATTGAAGATCACCCCGCTTTCCTCTAAAGTTTATATGGTGAGGGCTTTGATGGCCATCCGCAAATACCTGGAAAAACATGCGGACAAACTGATATTCCTGTTTGGTTTCCTGCTTCTTTCATATTAAGAATAATTTTTTTTGAAAAGAATGTTCTCCTTTTTCCTGCTCCTCCGTCATTATATGTAATACCACCAAAATGCAAGACAGCGATTTTAAAGCATTGTTCCAGAAATACCTGGATGAAACCATCAGCCCGGAAGAGTTTGCTCAACTGGAAGTATTTATCCGGAACAATTATCCTGCGCAGGAGGCGGAAGCTTTGTGGGGAGAGGCGCTGGCTAACAGGGCTTATGCTGCCAGTGATGCAACACATGACCTGGATGCAATATTCAGCGATATCACAAAACGCAGGCCTGTACGCCTGGGCTGGATAAAATTTGCTGCTGCAGCAGCCATTATAGTTGTAGTGGTAACAGGAGGGCTTTACCGTTTTTCCCGGCAATCTCCTGCTGTGAAAACATTGGCGGTACAGGACGTTGCGCCGGGAGGTAACAAAGCCATGCTTACACTGGCTGACGGGTCTGTGGTTACGTTGGACAGTACGGGCAACCAGGTGATACAACAAGGCGGAACAGCTGTAAAGCAAACCGGTGGCCAGCTAACATACGATGGGGGGAGCAATGATGATGTCATCAGTTTTAATACCCTCACTACACCCAATGGCGGGCAGTTCCAGGTGAGATTATCCGATGGTACCAGGGTATGGATGAATGCCGCTTCCTCATTACGTTATCCCACTACATTTAGTGGTCATGAAAGGAAAGTGGAGGTAAGGGGGGAAGTATATTTTGAAGTGGCGAAGGATGCGGCCAGACCTTTTGCAGTGCAGGCAGGGACTATGAAAGTGGAAGTGCTGGGCACGCATTTTAATGTTAATGCTTATGATGGATTGAGCACTACGTTATTGGAAGGCGCTGTGAAGGTGAGCAGTTTGTCCCGCGGAGATCACGTGGTATTACAACCTGGGCAGCAGGCACAATTATCTGATGGTATTAAAGTAGTGAGCAATCCTGATATTGATAAAATAATGGCCTGGAAGAATGACCTCTTCAATTTTGAGGGTGCCAGTTTCAAAGAAGTGATGCAGGAGCTGGAGCGCTGGTATGATATTGAAGTGGTGTATGCAGGTGGTGTGCCGGATATCCGCTTTGGCGGGGAATTGAGCAGGAATAAAAGTTTAGCGGGCTTAATAGAAGCGCTGCGGGATGCCGAGGTGCATTTTGAGATCAAAGGCAGGCAGCTGATCGTAAGGAAATAGGGAAAATACACTTAATCATATATGGAACATTTACATGAGCCGGTGGTACTTAAAGTACCGCTATAACCATCTATTGTATAAGATCAACCATTAAAAAAAGAGGCCGGCGTGTTTGCACCACTCCGGCCGGATTGCCTGGCTGATCCCTATCGACACATGTTAGAAGTCAATTATTTATCAACCACACAATGCAATTTATGCAAAAATCTGCTATCAGGCCCGGGTGGGCTATGGCCGGGAAATGCCGGTCTGCAGGCCCGCGGGCTTTAACCAAAATCTTGTTAGTGATGAAACTGACCGCTTTTTTACTTACGGTTGTTTTTCTGAGTGCACACGCTAAAGGATCGGGACAATCTGTTACACTTTCCGGGAAAGATGTATCCCTGAAGAACATTTTTGCTACCATTAAAAAGCAAACCGGCTACGTGGTTTTTTATAACCGCGACCTGCTGGAAGATACCCGTCCTGTTTCATTGACGGTCAGGGACCTTCCGCTGGAGGGGTTCCTGAAGATCGTGTTGCAGGACCAGCCCCTGAATTTCCGGATTGACGGGAAGGATATTATCCTTTCCCGCAAACCTGCATTGTGGAAACCTTCAGGCGCGGTATTGATAGATGTGCGTGGAAGGGTAACGGATGATAAAGGAACACCATTGCCGGGAGCCACTGTTCGGGTTAAAAATACCAGCAACACTGTTTCTACCAATCAGGATGGAACGTTTGAGGTAAAAGGGTTACAGGGTAAAGCGGTACTGATCGTTTCTTTTATAGGTTATAAAACGAAGGAAGTGTATGCAGAGGAAGGCAGTGCCCTGAACATACAACTGGAACTGTCGTCAGAAGCATTACAACAGGTAATGGTGACGGGGTATCAAACCATTTCCAAGGAAAGGGCTACGGGTTCTTTCACAACTGTAGGTAAGGAGATGTTGAGCAAGCGGCCGGTATCTAATATTTCAACTGCATTGCAAGGCCTGGTGGCAGGTATGCAGGCAAAAGAAAACGAAGATGGCAGCATGAGTTTCCTCATTCGTGGTAATACCACTTTGTATGCAGACAGAAGGCCTTTAATTGTAGTGGATGGTTTCCCGATAGCAAGCAGTGACTTTTCTGATATTAATCCTAACGATGTAGAGTCTGTAACTGTATTAAAAGATGCTGCGGCAGCTTCCATATGGGGCGCGCGTGCAGCAAACGGTGTGATTGTGATCGTTTCCAAAAAAGCAAGAACAGGCGGCAGATTACAGGTGAACGCCAGTGCCTTCACCAGGATCTCCAAAATGGTGGATCTTGACCAGGTACTTACACAGGCCAACTCAGGAGATCAGGTGGCATATGAGCGGAAAGCTTTTGATAATGGCTGGTTCTTTTTTCCATACGCAGGCGGTTTCACGGATGTTACTAATTCACTGACACTGGCGCAGGAACTTTTATTTGCAAATAAGAATGGAAAGATCAGCACTGCTGATATGAATGCAGGGCTGGACCTTTTGAGCAAAACGAGCAACCGCTCCCAGATCAGGGACCTGCTGATGCAAAGAGCCATCCTTAACCAATATAATGTAAGCCTGCAAACAGGAACGGACCGTGCTAAAACATATGCTTCCGTGATGTATGAAAGTGAAAAAGGTGCTTACAAGGGAAATAATTCCAATCGTTTCAATCTCAATCTGAATAATGATTTTAAACTTACAAAGTTCCTGAATTTTAACATCGGCGCTAACCTGCAATACAGAAAACGTGAAACCAGCGGTGCTACCATTACAGAGATCCAGGAACTGTCTCCCTATGAAATGTTGCTGAACCCTGACGGTAGTTATGGTACTAACCTGAAAACGTACAACAGGGAACAACTGGCACTGATCCCATTTAATAAATTCCCTTATTCAGACTGGTCTTACAACCTGCTGCGTGAGGTGAACAGCAGAAAGCTAAGCAGTGAGGCCCTAAACGCCAGGATACAGGCAGGCCTGAATGTGAGACTGATGAAAGGACTCAGCTTTGATGCTAAATTCCAGTACGAAAGAGGCAAAACAGATTATGCAGATTTTTATAGTGACAATACTTTCTATGCCCGGAGTTTAAACAATACGCTTACGGAGTATAATAATAATACGAAAACGGTGGGGCGTTCCTTCCTGCCCAAAGGTGGTATTTTAAAACCACGGACTTTTACAGATGCCAGTGGCCGCCAGTTTGATATGAGTAATGTCAACCTGGAGAGTTACCTGATCCGCAATCAACTTAGTTTTGACAGGACCTTCGAGGGAAAACACGGCGTTTCAGTTATTGCCGGGATGGAGTTGTCTCAGGCTACCAGTAGCAGCCAGGCCAACCCTTATGTATATGGTTATTTTTCTGATAAGCTCCAGACTACCGCACCACCATATGGTTATGGCAGCTCGCTAGATCTGCTGACGAATTTTACGGGTGCCACTACTACCGTTCCTGGCGGAAATACAGTATTCACCTGGGAACGGAACAAGTTTGTTTCTTTTTATGGTAATGCCTCTTATACTTATGATCACAAATATACCCTCTCAGGTAGCATGAGAAGTGATGCTTCCAATTTTATTACAGATGATCCGGCATTGCGCTGGTCGCCATTATGGTCTGTAGGTTTTAAATGGAATGCAAAGGAGGAGAATTTCATGAAGGATGTGGAGTTGTTTGACCGCCTGGAACTCCGTGTTACTTATGGTAAGAACGGGAACGTGGAAAGGTCTACTTCCACCAAAGCCTTGTTGAATGTGGGCGGCAGCCTGAATGCAAATACCGGTACCATCACGGCTACGATAGCAGATAATGGTAATCCGGGCCTGCGTTGGGAGAAAACAACCAGTGCCAACCTGGGATTGGATTTTGCGATGCTGAAGAACAAACTCTTTGGATCTATAGATATCTATAATAAAAAAGGAGAGGGCATCATCGGTAATATTGCTTTGCCTGCAGCTTCCGGTACCACTATTCAGAAATTCAATAATGCAGGGATCACCAATAAAGGAATTGAACTGACCATAGGCGCTAACCTTGATATACCGAATACACCTGTTCGTTACACTACTTCCTTTAACTATGCCTACAATCATAACAGGATCAATAGTCTTTACAGCCCTTCCCTGTATGTATACCAGCTGATAGGTGGAGAGTTTGTGGAAGGCCGCCCGGTGAATGCAGTATATTCCTTTACTTATAAAGGGATGAAGGATGGTATACCACAAGTGGCCGGCCCCAAAGGAAGTTTACAATCGTTCAATGATGTGGCCCTGTACAACCGTGGGCTGGGATTACCTTTTCTGAATTATGAAGGTACCACCACCCCACCGCATACATTGGGTTGGGTGAATACCATTCAGGCATACAACTTTACGCTGACCGCCATATTTGTTGGCAAAATGGGTGGGGTTTACCGTAATCCCGGCTTTAACTATGCGGCCACTGTGGGTAGCGGTAAAGTATTTGTGAATAAATATGTGAATGATGTATTAGCGGGTAACCCTGATATTCCGGGCTTTGCAAATCCCAATGAAACCAAACTTTACCTGTGGGACCGTTATGCGCCGGCATTGAGCAGCCTTGTTGAAAGTTCTTCTTATATAGAATGTAAAGAGCTGACGCTGGAATACAATTTACCCAGGAGACTTATCAACACCATGCAGATAGATAACCTGAAGATCTTTGCACAAAGCAGGGACCTGGGCCTGATATGGGCAGCCAATAGCAAAGGCTATAATCCAGATTGGCTGCCGGGTACAAACAGGCCTGTGCAGACTTATACATTTGGTGTAAACCTTCAATTTTAAGAATTATGAAGCTATATATAATTACAGGGATCATCCTGCTGGCCGGATGTAAAAAATACCTGGAAGAAGAACCGAAGAAACAGGCCAGCATTCAAACAGTAGCCCAGCTGGAAGCTTTGGTGGATAATGCACCAATTTTTTATGAAGAGGCGGATATTACCTCAGTATACTCTACTGATGATAATGAAATAACAAAAGACCTGTATAAAAAGAACCCTGGTGCATTTACTATTGATAATATGCAATATTATGTTTTCAGTGTGGATGGATTGATAGGTGCAGCTGCGGATGCATTATGGAATGCGGAATTCAAGAAGATCTTCACTGCTAACCTTATCCTTGCCAATATTGATAATGTAACAGGAGATCAGGCAACGAGGGATCGGGTAAGGGCCGATGCTTATTTTATACGGGCATATTCTTACTGGGTACTGGTGAATCATTACTGTGCGCCTTATCTTGAAGCGAATATGAACAGCATGGGATTGCCCATCAAAAACAGCATTGATTATACCGGTTCCCTTAAAAGGGCCACGTTGAAGGAAACTTATGATTTCATCCTCGAGAATATTGCAGAAGCAAAGAAAACTGCATACGATGATGTTGATCCGCGCCGAGCCTGGCGGATCAGCCAAAAAGCGATTGCTGCATTTATGAGCCGGTACTACCTGTTCACCGGAGATTATGATAAAAGTATTGAGGAAGCGAATAAAGCACTGGCCACTACAACGGCCAAACTGGTGGATTATAAAACATTGATCCCGGGCAGGGCTACCACTTATGCCAACCCGGCTGTTACGCTAAACTACAATGAACTGAATGATTGGGTGGCAGCTAAATTCCTGTACTGGACCGAGTTTTATTATACGCGGTATATCTATAATGGTTCACAGTGGTTTATACCCAGTGCTGCTTTGCTGGCATCTTATGATCAGGCGAATGATCTGCGGTATAAAAACCTGATGATGCCGAACGGTGGCAGAAGGTTTAGCGTAGTGGAGCCGGCTACCTTCCGTTATACCATGTTCAGCGATGGCAGGAATGCGCCAACAGGCCCAACGGTAGCAGAAGTGTTGCTGAATAAGGCAGAAGCACTGGCACGTAAGAACGAGGCAGGCCCTGCCATGGATGCAGTGAATATGCTGCGGTTAAAAAGAATGAGCACCTATATTGCTTTGACGGCCGCTGATAAAAATGATGCCATAAAAAAGGTATTGGAAGAAAGAAGAAGGGAAATGCCTTTTGCGATGCGCTGGTATGATATCCGCCGCCTGAGCGTAAATGATCATCCTGCAGATGATATTGCCGTAACACGTGATTTCTTTAATGTAAGCATTACCGGCATAGATGTGAATACACCTAAAACATATACGCTGGACAGCAAACGTTATCTTCTTCCGATCAATGGTGTTGAAATAGATGCCAGTAAAGGACAACTTACTCAAAACCCTTATTAAAATATTTGTTATGAAAAGAATAATCGTTCTCGTACTCTTATTTCCTCTTCTTGCAGTAGCACAGATGAAAGAACCAGCGCTTGTTACAGACAAAGCAGAACTGGCCAAACTGATCGCGGCGGTGGAAGCTACACCTGATAGCCTGAAAGTACACGAAGCTTATACAAAAGCAGCGGGTGTGAATACACCTGCGGTGGTGGCGCAATATGAAAAGTGGATGAAGAAATTTCCGCGTTCCGCTATGGTGCCTTATGGTATTGGGCTTGCGTATGTTAACAGGGAGAACCCCAAAGCAAAACCTTATTTGCTGAAAGCAGTAGCCATTGACCCGGCCTTTACAGAAGCATGGGGTAATCTGTGGACGGATGCACAACGCTGGGGCGATTTCAAAGGCGGCAAGGAGTATTTGCGGAAAGCAGCAGAATCAGATCGTTCCAATGCATCCTATGCTTTTTATTATGCCAATTCTTTCAAGGATGATGATACGAAACGCGAAGCCATGATCTTTGACCTGGTAAAACGTTTCCCCGACAACGAGCGGGGTGCACAGGGGTTGTATTGGCTGGCAGCGGATTCCAAGGATATTGACTACAAAGTGAAAATTTATGAAATGCTGAAAAGCAGTTACTCTCCTGCAAAATTCAGCTGGTCCCGCAGTGGAATGAGTTCTTACTATGATCTGTTACTGGATACCGATCCGGCAAAAGCAGTTACATTGGCAGAAGACATGGTGAAGTTTAAAGGGGAGGAAATGAAAGGATGGGAGAATCAGTTGACGATCGCACAAAATGTAGTGGCAGTGAAAAAACTGATCTCGGAGAAAAAAGGTGCAGAAGCTTTAGCATTGATCGATAAAATTAAACTGCCTCGTTACTTTGGATTTAACACCAGCCTTGCCATTTTAAAAGCGGAGAGTATTGCTGTATCAGGTAATAACCAGGCAGCTTACGACAGCCTGATCGTGTACTTCTCTAAAACACCTGAGGTGAAATTGAAAGAAACACTCGGCGTTTATGGCGTTAAATTAGGTAAAGATGCTGCACAGGTAGAAACAGATATCTGGAAAAGACTGGATGCCATTTCCCAACCTGCTACCCCTTTTACTTTAAAACGTTATTTAACACCCGGCAAAGCTTCTTTATCTGATTACAGGGGCAAAGTAGTGCTGCTCACTTATTGGTTCCCTGGCTGCGGCCCCTGCCGCGGTGAGTTTCCGCATTTTGAAAACGCATTGCGTAAATTCAAAGGCAAACCTGTTGATTACGTGGGGATCAATATCGTTTCTGAACAGAATGATTATGTGATCCCTTTCATGAAAGGTAGCGGATACACTTTTACACCACTTGAAGAAGAAGAAGGAAGGGCAAAAGGAAACATGGATAACAGGAGAGCCGCTCCCGTGAATTTCCTGATCGATGGAGAGGGGCGCCTGATCTTTAATGATTTCCGGATCGATGGAAAAAATGAAGATAAGCTGGAAATGATGATCAACCTGCTCCTGAATAAGAAGGCATAATTAACTATCCATTAATGATCTTTCAGGGCCGTTCCTTTTGGAGCGGCCCTTTTATTTGCACTCATTAACAATTGATTAGCTTTGGCACAGGGGCTAAATGCTCTATATTGCCGCCTTACTCCAAAAATCTTTAAGAAATGCTTGTGAAAAACCACCTCATCATCCTGTTATTGCTGTTAGCTATTGCCTGTAAAAAAGAATCAGCTGTTACTACACAAAAAGAAGAAGTGGCCATGGAGCCGGTAACTCCATTGGATAAGGTTATTCCGTTACCAGCAGGCCATTCCGGTACGCATCGCAGTGGTGGGCACATTCCTATTATTATGGTACATGGCCTCGGGGGCTTCGGGCCTGGAGAAATGGGCGGGCTTTATCATTATTGGGGAGGGATTGACAATATTCCGCAATACCTGACTGCTAGCGGGTATCCGGCATATGAAGCAAAAGTAGGCCCTGTAAGCAGTAACTGGGACCGCGCTATAGAATTGTATTATTATATTAAAGGAGGGTATGTGGATTACGGGAAATTCCACAGCAGTCATTTTGGGCATGCGCAAAAACGACTGCGTTATTTTCCCGGTATTTATCCGGAATGGGATGCGGAACATCCTGTGCATTTGCTGGGGCATAGCATGGGTGGCATTACTGTGCGTAAACTGGTGGCATTGCTGGAACAGGGAAATGCAGCAGAAAGAACGGATCCAGAACACGCGGCTATTTTCAATGGAGATAAAACCGGCTGGGTAAGATCTGTTACTACCATCAGCACACCACATAATGGCGCCACACTTTCCTATGTGTTGCTGGATGGAAATATTCCGTTTGTACGTAAAATGGTTACCTGGGTGGCTGCGTTGGCGGGGATTGTTCCGGGAATAGAAAAGATCTACGATTTCAGCCTGGAACAATGGGGCCTGGAGCAGCAACCAGGCGAAAGCTGGAATGCCTATGCGCAAAGGGTAGAGGAGAGTGACATCTGGAGCACAGATGATTATTCCGGGCATGATGTTACACCAGAAGCAGCTGTAGTAGCACAAGCCGCAGAACCGGATTCCAGGAATGTGTACTACTTCTCCATTACCACCAAAGCCTCTCTCCATGGGCTGCTCACAGGTTGGGAATATCCCCGCCTGGATATGAACCCGGTATTGATGCCGGTTGCTTATCCTACCCCGATACTGATGGGTATTGGTAATTACACCCGCAACGTTCCCGGTAAAATAGTGATAGATTCCAAATGGTGGCCCAATGATGGTGCTGCCAATACTTATGGGATGAGCGGCCCGGCGGGTAGTATTATCAGGCCCTACGATGCTGCGGTTCCACTGGAAAAGGGTGTATGGAACCATGTGGGTGTATATAACGGGTACGACCATTTTGATGTGATCGGCATCGGTTATTTCTTCTCCGTAAGACCATTTTATACCAACATTGCCCGGCTGCTGAGTACAGTGGAGTAAAATTCATATGATTCTGTAAATTATTTATGTATTTTGGAATGTTAATACTATAAATAATTACACGTATGAATAATGAATATTCAAGACGGTCGTTCTTGAAACAAGCTATGCTGGCGTCTGCGGCAGTTGCTGCTCCCGGCATATTGATGGCAAACGGCAAACCGCTGAAAGCGGGTGAAAAAGTGAACCTGGCCTGCATTGGTATTGGTAACCGTGGCGCAGAAATTATACAGGCTTTGTATAAAACCGGTCTGGCTAATATTGTGGCATTATGTGATGTGGACATGGGTGCACCGCATACACTGGATACATTGAAGCAATTCCCTGACGTGCCGAGGTTCCAGGATTTCAGGCAGATGTTTGATAAAATGGGCAAAAAGATCGAGGCGGTATCTATTGGCGTTCCCGACTTTTCCCACTTTCCTATTACGATGATGGCCATGGGGCTTGGCATACATGTATATGTTGAGAAGCCAATGGCACGCACTTTTAATGAGGTGGAACTGATGATGAAAGCGGCGAAGAAATATCCTAAAGTGGTCACCCAAATGGGGAACCAGGGGCATTCCGAAGCCAATTATTTCCAGTTCAAAGCATGGAAAGAAGCGGGCATCATCAAAGATGTAACAGCTGTTACTGCACACATGAATTCCTCCCGCCGCTGGCATGGATGGGATACCAATATTAAAAACTTCCCTGCAACAGAACCTACGCCGGACACCTTAGACTGGAATGTATGGCAGATGCAAACACAGGGGCATACTTATAACAAGGATTTTGTGAATGGCCAATGGCGCTGCTGGTTTGATTTTGGTATGGGTGCTTTGGGAGATTGGGGTGCACACACCCTGGATACCGTACATCAGTTCCTGGATCTGGGCCTGCCTTACGAAGTGAACCCGGTGAAATTAACCGGCCACAATAATTTCTTCTATCCAACTTCCACCACCTTATCCTTCAAATTCCCTAAACGTGGTGATATGCCACCGTTGGAAGTGAGTTGGTATGATGGGGTAGATAACCTGCCGCCGATCCCTGCAGGATATGGTGTATCAGGCCTTGATCCAAACATTCCGCCGCCAAGTACAGGAGCGATCAAACCTGCTAAGCTCAATCCGGGTAAGATCATTTACAGTAAGGAACTAACCTTTAAAGGAGGTTCACATGGCAGCACACTGTCTATCATTCCTGAAGAGAAAGCAAAAGAGATGGAAAGCAAATTGCCGGTAGTACCGAAAAGTCCTTCCAATCACTTTGCCAACTTCCTGCTGGCTTGTAAAGGACAGGAGCAGACCCGTTCTCCATTCTCCATCGCAGGGCCTTTGAGCCAAATGTTCTGCCTCGGTGTGATGGCGCAATGGACAGGCAGTAAAATTGAATTTGATAGGGAGAAGAAGATTGTTACTAATAATAAACATGCAAACGATTTACTTGTTGGGCCTCCGCCACGTAAGGGCTGGGAGCAGTACTACAAAGTGTAGCGTTCTGCCGGATAATAAAAAAAGAGACAGCTGTTTGGCTGTCTCTTTTGCTTTGAGCTGTTGCGTGATATGCAACATGTTTTTATACTTTTATTTTTCCTTCAATGGAATCGTCCAGTGTTTTGCCGGTGAGCGCTCCTACGATCTGTTTCGCAAATGCCACAATCTGCCCATGTTTGGTATCCCAGTAATAACCTTCTAAAGGAATGAACCGGATCACGGAGATACGGGGATCATCTATACCTTCTGTGAACCAGGTTTTGATGAGCGGGTTCCAGAGTTCTTTTATCTTTTCCTTATCGTCATTGATGGAAGCCCTGCCGTACAGCGTCATGAAATCTGAATGGGTACTTCCTTTAAACAACAGTTGTACTGCAGGATCTACTGCAATTTCAGCGTTCTTATGGCTGTCTTTAGGACTCAGGAACCAACAGGTTCCGTTATCATCCACTTTTAATGTAGCCATTGGGCGGGTAGAGAATTGTTCTCCTGTTTTTATACGTGTACAGAAGAAACAGCTTTCCGCTTTCTCTGCAAGTTCTTTCAGCTTTTTGACAGCCGGGTTGCCCTGCAGGTCTTCATGATTGTCTTCTGGCTGTTGCCGGTTAATACTGTCCATGATGCACGTTTTTGAATATCGGGTTCAAAACCATGCCATAAATGAAAGGCTCCGGTATCTCCGGAGCCTTTCAGTGTTTCAGTTGTGTTAATTATAATAGCGATTCTTACTTTTCAGATACTTCATCAGCAAAGCAGGGTAATCTGTTTGTATCATATTCGCACCATTTTTCAGCAATTCACCATAAGCTTCCAGGTCTCCGGCGGCAGCTCTTTTGTCCACTTCACCGAGTGCGTTGATCCAAACGCGTCCACCGTTCTTCTTTATTTTGGCAGTTACTTCTACTGTGTTGTGAGAAGGATCAATGTGAACCGCTTCTGTTTTAGTGATCGCAAAGAGTGAATCAATATCTGATGCCTGATGAGTTCTCACTAATGTTCTGAAACCGGGGTTTTGCTCTTTCACCATTTTCGCATAAATGCCACGGCCTAAGAAGAACATGGTAGTGCTGGCAGTTTGTGTTCTGTCTACCACTTTGATGATCTGGGGAACACGGTTGGTTTTAATATCAAGGTCCACCAGTATTTTACCTTTTGCGAGGTTCAGTGCTTCTTCCAGTGTGGGCACCTTTTCTTCTGTTAACTGGCCATTGAACTTCAGGCGCAGTTTCCTTACTTCTTCAAAAGTAAGATCGGATACTTTCCCTGTACCGTTTGTTGTTCTGTCAACAGAAGCATCGTGCATGACTACCAGGGAATCATCCTTGGTATGGCGCACATCCAGTTCCAGTATATCAATGCCTAATTCTATACCTCTTTTGAATGAAGCCATGGAGTTTTCCGGGAAATCATTATGTGTACCCCTGTGTGATGCGATCAATACGATCTTTGAGTCAGGAGACAAAAACGCTTTATTTATCTCTTTAAAACGCGCGGTTTCCTGTGCGCATACTATGGAAGAACCGGCCACCTGCAATAACGCTGCAAATAAAACTTTTCTGAACATACGGGTGTATTTTTAGTTTAGTAATAACCAATGTTTTGTTCTTCCTGGATCGGGCCTTTCGGGATCAGCCTGTCGATATGTGTTTGCGGGATCGGGCGCAGTACATGGAAGTCGCGGATATTCTGTGCATCCGGGTTATATAATTTCACGCGCTCTACCAGCTTTTCACAACGGTCCAGATCTTCCCACCTGTTCAGTTCGCCCAGCATTTCACGGCCTCTTTCTTCCAGTATGAAATCAATAAAATTATTGCTGATCTGTAAGGCAGTCACCTGCATTTGCGGGATGGTGCTGGCAGTTCTGTCTGCATAACTTCCTCCTTCAAACGTCCAGTACTGGGTGGTTTTCATTTCACCATCTTTGTATGCAGCGCGTGTTCTTACTTCATTGATATATTTGGCAGCGTTCTCGTATTCACCTTTGCGGCCATAAGCTTCCGCGAGTAGTAACAATGTTTCCGCATAACGGAATACCATCCAGTCTTTAGAACCATTGGTATCATTGGCGGTGATACGCGTTTTATCCAGCCATTTCTTCAGGCCGGGGAAGATGTTGTTCCTGGAAAAAGGAAGGTAGAAGTTCAGGGGGAAGAAATAAGAGAAACGTTTATTTTCCTGTGTGGCAGCATCCTGTTCTGCCTGTGTGGCATAAAGTGTTGGCGTGAACCAGATAGCGGTATCACCTGGTTTTACATCTATTTTATTTCCGGCAGTAGTGGTAATACCTGTTGCTGCCACGTTGGCGATGTAAGCCCATACAAATGATTTCGCGAAACGGGAATCATATTTACGGGTAGCACCAAACAGGCCTGTGTACACATAGGGAGTAGGACGGACCCTGCGGTAAGGGCGGCCATATTCTGTGGTACGGGTTAGTATTTTAGTGTTCACAGCATCGTACTGCGGAACGTGGTACAGGTGCTGGTTGTTACCGCTTCCATTGTTCAGGGTGTTGGTAGTGAACTGCACGGCAAATACCACCTCAGGGTTCACCTGGTTAGCAATATCGAACAGCTGGGTGTAATCCGGTACCAGGGAATATTTACCTATTTCCTGGCGCACTACCTGGCCGGCATAGAAAATAACACTGTCAATATCAGTTGCTTTTGAACCGCGGATGGTTTTTTGTTCTGCAGAAACAGCACTTCCTCTTGCGAGATAGATCTTTGCCAGCAGATGTGCAGCAGCAGCTTTTGTAGCGCGGCCCTGTTCTGCAGGTGTTACCGGCAATTGTGCAACAGCCGTTACCATATCTGCAATAATGGTAACATAGATATCTTTCACCGGCGCACGTTTGAAATCTGTTTTCACTTTATCGATGGCAGTGAGTACCAGGGGCACATTACCAAAATGCTGGATGAGTTCGAAGTAATAGAAAGAACGCAGGAACTTAGCCTCTGCTTCCACTATTTTCTTCCTGTTTTCATCCATGGCTACTTTAGGCAAATAATTCAATGTTACGTTACATTGGGAGATGCCGAAATAGTGATAATCCCAGTAATCAGATACATCACCGCTCAAAGAACTCAGGGTAGCGAGGTATTGGTTAAAAGACCTGTCACCATCAGATCCTGCTGTAAACAGGTCTGTTCCGGCATCACTGAAAGTGAGAGCGCGTTCGCCATTCACTGCCAGTCTTAAGTTATTGTAGGCTGCGGTCAGTGCCCCTTCCACACCTTCCGGCGTTTCATAGAGCTGATAAGAGACTTTGGAAATAACTTTCTCTTCCAGGAATTTTGAACAGCCGGAGAAAGAAGTGATTGCCATAACAGCCGCAAGGCACGCATATATCTTTTTCATTTATCTCTGTTTATAGTATTAAGAAAATATTAGAAACCCACATTCACACCCAGCAGGTACATGGTCAGGCTTGGTTCATTAAAGCCGGTAGCTCCTTCAGGATCAGTGCCGGGGAATTTAGTGACAACAAAAGGATTCTGTACACTGCCATAGATCCTGAATTTCTGTAAATGGGCTTTTTGTACAACATGTGCAGGGAGTGTATAACCGAGGGAAATATTCTTCACGCGCATGAAAGAACCATCGTAATAGTTCAGGATGCCCAGGTAGTTTAAACCAGCTGACCCCAGGAACGGACGGGGATAGGTTTTGCTTGGATTGGTGGGCGTCCAGTAATCCAGTTTAGGTTGATTATAGCGGCCATCGAAACGCATATCAAGATTATGATAAATGGTCTGGCCTACGTTGGCATAGATGAAAACAGAGGCATCAAAATTACCATACTGGATGTTGTTACCCAGGCTGGCTGTCCATTTCGGATCCTGCTGACCAAAGATGGACCTGTCCGCCGCATCGATCTTATAATCTTTGTTCAGGTCCAGCGGCCTGATATCTCCTGGTTTGTAGACTGCGCCATTAACAGCAAATTTGGCCATCTCGGCTTTATCTGCATCCGTATCCTGCCAGATGCCGTTAGGTCTCAGGTCGTACATCACTTTAACAGGCTGGCCGATAAACCAGCCGGATGCCAGGTCATCATTTTTTCCATTGTAGAGTTCTACGATCCGTTGTTTATTGGTAGCGAAGATCCAGTCTGTGCTCCACTTTAATTTGCTGGTGGACACGTTCACGGTGTTGATGGTTACTTCAAATCCTTTATTGGTTGTTTTACCAATGTTCACGAGGATCTTATCAAAGCCGGACACAGTGGGCAATTGCTGATCGAGCAAGAGATCGCTGGTGTTTTGCTGATATGCTTCGATGCTACCGGAAATACGGCCCCTGAGCAGGGAGAAATCAAGTCCGATGTTATACTGCCCGGTAGTTTCCCAGCTAAGATTAGGATTGATCATGTCCGTAGGTGCAAAGCCCAGTTTGGAAGTTTCGCCATATACATATCTTACGGTGGAGAGGCTGCCCCAGGTAATATAAGGCGTTACACCACCGGAGTTACCTGTTCTGCCCCAGCCTAAGCGGAGTTTCAGATCATTGACAGCTTTTACATCTTTCAGGAAGTTCTCCCCTTTCAGGCGCCATGCCAGGGCTACAGAGGGGAATGCTACCCATTTATGCCCTACTGCCAATACGGATGAGCCATCATAACGGGTAGAGAAGGTAGCGAGATATTTGTTCTTGTAGTTGTAGTTCAACCTTCCCATAAAGGAAGCCAGCGTGGAACGTACGTAACCACTGGAAACGCCGCTTATCGTTAAAGCACTGCCCACATTGTAATACAGCTGCTGATCATAAGGGAGGTCTCTTACGGAAACACCATAACTTTCAGTGGTTTCAGATTGTATGGATTGTACTACGGTTGCGTAGAAATTATGGTCGCCAATAGATTTATTATAGCTCAGGATGTTTTCCCAGGTGTACATGAATCTTTTATTACCACCATTAGAAGTACTGGATGGCGCTTCTCCACCCGCGGAAGCAGTATTGGCTTTGTTGAAATTGAGGTTTTGTGTGCCGCGGTAATCAAGACCCACATTAGACCTTAAGTTAAACCCGTTCAGGAAAGAAACATCCAGGTAATAATTTCCGATATAACGATCCTGTTTCACCAGGCGTTTGGTATTACCAAAATTGGTGATGGGGTTAGGTGTACGCGTGTTGTTGGTGGGGTATAATGCCAGCGTTTTTCCGTCTGCTGCATAAGGAGAGGCGAGCGGATTGAAGCTTTTTAATCCATACGTGTCAAAGATCTCATTCCAGCCGGCATTCAGTTGTGAACTGGTGAACAGGGATTGTGTACCTACCTTGATGTTGTCCCTGATACTGTGATCGATATTGGCGCGAATGCTATAGCGTGTATAATCCTGATCTTTTACCACACCCACGTTGTTGAAATAACCGGCGGATATGAGGAGTTTGGTTTTATCTGTTCCGCCGCGTACGCTTACCTGGTGGTCCTGCATGCTGCCGGTCCGAAGGCCATAGCTCATCCAGTCTGTGCTCACCAGTTTGGAGGGATCGTAAGTGCCGCTTGCCCATGCATTTTCCATGTTCTTCAACATGTAGGGAGTGGCTACCAGCTGATCATTCTTAAAGTCAAGGTCGCGGCTGGGTTTAGGATCATAAGCGCCACCCAGTGTATTACGCTGCGCTTCGCGGGAATATTCTACAAACTCTGCGGCATTCATTAATTCAGGCATGGGGCGGTTCTTTTGTACACCATAGTAACCGTTATACTCTACGGTGGTTATACCCGGTTTGCCTTTTTTTGTTGTAATGATGATCACACCATTTGCACCCCTGTTACCATATATCGCAGTAGCAGACGCATCTTTTAATACGTTGATGGTTTCAATGTCGTTTGGGTTGATCTGCTCTGCACCATCTGTAAGGGGCATGCCATCTACCACATATAATACTTCATTTGAGCCAGTGATGGAACGTGCGCCCCTTATCCTTACCTGTGCAGTGGTACCTGGTTTCCAGGAAGTTGTTTGTGCCATTACACCAGCTACGCGTCCCTGGAGGGCTTGTGTAACATTGGTTACAGCTACTTCTGTTATTTTCTCTGATTTTATGGTAGAGATGGCGCCGGTCAGGTCCTTTTTAAGTACAGAACCATACCCGATCACTACTACTTCATTGAGGTCAGCGGGTGCTTCCTTCATGCGTACGATCAATGAATTGTTAGCTCCGGCTTTGATAGCGAAATCTTTGATCACATACTTTTCATATCCCATGAAGGAAAACGAAAGCTGGTATTTATTACCGGGCTTCAGGCCTGATACTGTAAATACACCTTTTTCATTGGTAGAGAGATTTTGTTTTTCGTTAGTACCTGTTGCAACAATACTTACACCAACACCTATCAGTATTTCTCCTTTTTCGGATGTCACAATACCGGTAAGTTGTGGTTTCTCCTGTGCTTTCAATGAAATTGAAAAAGCAAATGTTACCAGGCATAGCCACCATTTGATTGTTAGAGATCTGAATTTCATCATATTGTTTTTTCTGTTTTGACAATAGTTTCCCCGCATGCTCCGAATGAGCATGTTTTTTAAAGGGGTTAATTTTTTTTCTTATTGAATCCTGGTTACTTCTATCTTATTGTTGTCCACTTTTTTAAATGCCAGCCCATTGATGTTCCCCAGCATTGAAAGCACTACGTCTAATGAATCAGATGGCAGGAGTTTACCTGTTATCAGCATGTTGTTAACGCTGTCATCGCTGAATTTGAATGTTACATTATATTGTTTCCCTATGCTAGCCAATACTTTTTCCAGTGGCTCCTGATTGAATTCGAGTGATATGCTGGTGGTGTCTGTTACCTGAACCGGCAACGGAATATTTTTGATCTCTTTGAAAGACTTCACGGTGAACTGCCTGGAGCGGTTGTCCATCACAAATTGTTCTCCGGGCTTCAGGTATACATCCTTCATACCGAAATTTCCTACAGCGGAACGGATCACCACTTTCCCTTCAAATAGTCTTACGCTTACTTTATTCTGCAGCAATGTATTCATCATAAAGCGGGTACCTAATACAGTGGTACTGATATTTCCTGCATATACGGTGAAGGGCCTCGCCGCATTTTTCTTTACTTCAAAAATGGCCTTTCCTGAAAGCCTTATATCGCGCCTGCCGGTATCAAATGAGGCGTAATAGCTGATGGAGCTTCCCTGTGCTAATTTTACAACGGAACTGTCTGACAATACAAGACGCCGGACACTATCGCTCTTGTTGGATTCAACGATGAGCGGATCTTTCTTTTTTTCAACAGTGGCGATAACCGGTGTGGTTTTTTTACCTGTGTTATAATGAAGCCACATGGCACCACCAATACATAGTATCATGGCTGCGGCGGCTGTCCATTTTGCTGAGATCTTAAAAACACGACTGGAAGTATTTTCTCTCTCAGTGATAGTATTATGCAGTTTTTCCAGCAGTAGTGCTGACTTTTCCGGAGGAAGCATAGGATCGCCGGATTGAAGGAAGTCTTCAAATTCCTGCTTTAAGCGGGCTTTCTCCCTTCGTTCGTTCTTTTTTAATGCCATGCTGTTCTGTGGTTTCGAGATAAATACCCTGAACTGCAGAAAAGGGGATGCCGTTTGGTGTTACGAAATTGTTATGTGCGTCAGCTGAGATAGAAAAATAGCAGAGATGCGCCGGTAGCAAGGACTTCCGCCTGGTGGTGAGAGATATAATCTTTAATAAAACGGGTAGATTGTTTGAGATAATCCTTTACGGAAGTAACGGAAATACCCAGGATGTTTGCTACTTCATCATATGATTTTCCTTCGTAGCGGCAGAGCCTGAACACTTCTTTTTTCCGGTCCGGCAGATGGTTCACTGCTTCTTCCACGATGGATAAACGGAAGGTGTATAACTCTTCGCTGATGGGTTCTTCAGGGTAGATGTCTGTGGTGTTGAGGGGTACCTGTTGTCTTTCTTTTTGCTTAAGGTATTTGAGGGATTTGTTGAAACTGGTAACAAACAACCAGCCGGCAACTTTGGCGGGCTGCAGCTTTACACGGTTTTCCCAGAGAGCCAGGAAAACTTCCTGCAGTATATCTTCAGCCGCTTCACGCTGTTTCACGATCTTCCATATATTGGCATACACGGCCTGGTGATATTGATGATATAAGGCATCAAAACCACTCAGATCGATCTGATCTGATAAACATTCTCCAAAATATGGCGTGTCCATTTCGCGGGTAAAACTACAGTGAACCGCGTTCAGAGTGATATTATAAAATTGTGAATTAAAAAAGGCCCCGGTTTGCGGAGCCTTTTTCATTTTTAAAATCCATAACGTATACCAAACTGTATCTGCCAGGGATTACCGGATGGCGTTACTACGCCGGTATTCACATTCACATTATAATTATAGGCGGTGGTGGCTGCATCGAATCCACCGAGTGAATAGATATTCTGTTTTCCGAGGGATTTGTTAGTACCCCAACCCTTATTCAGGAGGTTGGCTATGTTAAAGAGATCGCCGGAGATCTCAATGTTGTGGCTTTTGTAAATATTGAATTTTTTACCGATCCGAAGGTCCCAGATACCATAGAAGCCATTGATACCAGCATTCCGTTCAGCAACGGTGCCCATGCTTTTTCGGATGTAATCTTTCAGGCTGTTATCTACACTGGGATTGTTCAGGATGTTGTTAATACCGGTGCGGTATTTTTCAGCTACGGCCGGATTATTTACATCAAATATATAAGCCAGATCGTTGGAGTTTACAAAGTCTCCATTCACATTACCATTCACTGCCAGGGAGTAGCGGGTACCACCCAGTCCGGAATACCTTACACCAACGCTGAAACCTTTCCAGCTGGGCAGTGTACCATAGAACACTACTTTATGACGGAACTGGTTATCTGAATAACTCATGAGGCTCAGGTTACGGGGATCTTCTTTTACCATGAGTGAGAGGGTGGCGGTATTGGCAACGTCTCCATTATAAGAGGTGTTGTCTTTTGCATCATTCCAGGTATAGCTGAAGGTGACTTCACCATCTCTGAAATAACGCCAGTTCGCATCCACTACAAAAGCATACTGGTTCACTTTACCACCGGCATTCAATTCCAGTACCCGGCCTACCTGTGTGCTTTTTCTTCCCTGCGTCCAGTCAGCCACACCATTGGTGGGGTTGATTGTTGCGGCAGGAACATACACTGCGCGGTTTCCTTCATTGGGCAGGCGGAAGTATGGCTGATCCACCATATTTCTGTCCACATACATATAGTTATTCCGGGCAATGCTGGTGAAGAAGGTGATACCTGCTTTCAGGCGATCGGAGAAGAGGTGATTGTAGGAAATGTTGGCTTTATATAATACCGGGATGCGCGCGTCCTTTGCATTGGTATTTATTGTACCGATGCGTGCAAGACCTAACTGGTCGAACAATTCCTTACCGGGAGCTTTAGAAGGATCTTTCCTGTATTCAACAAAATCCGGTACTGGTACATTGTTTCCTGTGATATCAACAGAGAGTACTTTGGTCCCATCAAACAACATGTTATTGATCATTGCATAGTTGTTGATATCAGATCCAAAGATCCCTGCGCCGAGGCGAAGGTAATCTGTGTGTTTTTCATTGATATCCCAGTTGAACTGTATACGTGGTTGCACCTGGAATGTATTCAGTGGATTATCTGTGCGTACGCCTAACTGATCATATACAGTTTGATTGAAATTGGCTTTGTTCATGTAAGTGGTATAATCCGCACGTAATCCAAGGATCATTTCCAGGCCACGGCCAAGGCGGGTTTGCATCTGCGCATAAAGGCCGGCGTTCAGGATATTCTGATTAAGACTGGGATCTTCAGCAAGAGCTATTTCACGGGCATAACGGTAAGGTGTTTTGTTATCGAAATTGGTCATACCGGTGAAATAAAAACGGCCATTCATTTCACTGCCGTACAGTGAATTCAAATGGCTGTACATGATGTCTGTACCAAAGGTGAAATTAGCTTTGTTGGTATTGAAGTATACGTTATCTACCAGTTGCACGATGTTATTGTAGAAGTGTTCCGGCGAATAACGCTGCCCTCCTAACTGAATAGAAGTAAATACATTGTTGCTGTTGATGGTAGATTGTACCCTTTCAACAATAGCACGCGGGATGTTTTGTTTGGGCAATTGTTTATTGGGTACACTTTCTTCAAAAGTATAAAGGTGCTGCAGCTTCAGCTCATTGGTCACCCGGGGATTCAATACGGTACGCAGGGTGGCAAGGAGGCTATTATTAAAGGTATTGGCATCGCCATATACTTCGTACATATTGATGGCAGTATTATCATCGCGGCCCTGGAAGTTGCGGTCATTGATAAAGTTATTCCGGATCGTGAGGAGGTTCTTTTCATTCAGCTGCCAGTCGATACGGGCAAACACTGCATCCGTACTTCTTTTCTTGTCAAAAGAACCAAACTGCGGTGCATTAGATACGCCATATTTACTGCGGGCTATCTGCTGGAACTGGTCCAGTGTGGATTGTGTAATGTTCAGGCGCTTTTCGTCATCAGGCGTGCGGATGTCTGCTAATTGCAATGGACGTGCATCTGCCTGGCGGTCCCAGGTAAGGAAGAAGTGCGCTTTATCTTTGATGATAGGGCCTCCCAGGGAGAAGCCAAATTGATTGGTAGAGAAATCATTGGTTCTTTTAACCCCACGGATATCATTAGGACTGGAGAGCCAGTCTGCCCGGCTGAACATAAAAGCAGAGCCGGTGAAAGTATTGGTACCAGCTTTTGTTACGGTGCTTACGGTACCTCCGCCACTGCGGCCATAGGTTACGTCGTATTGATTGGTGACCACTTTAAATTCACGGATGGCTTCCATGGATATGATATACGGAGCACCTGTGCGGCTGTTGGAACCTCCACCGGAAGTAGGGTTCCTGGCTGTGGTACCATCAATAGTGAAGTTGGTGGAAGAAGCCAGCTGGCCTGATAAATTGCTGCCACGGCTAAGCGGGGAGAGGTCTATCAGGGTAGTGAAGTTCCGGCCATTTACCGGCAGTTTGGAAATGTCTCGGGCAGTAACGGTGGTTGCGGCCCCAAAGTTTTCCGTTTTGTTGCGGAGCGAATTGCCTACCACTTTTACTTCATTCATGGTCACTGCGGAAACTTTCATAACCACATTTACACGGGTGGCATCCCCCTGGCTGAGAAAACTGCCTTTTTCCTGCTGGTCTGCATAACCAACATAAGTTACCGTTACAATATAAGGGCCACCCAGTGGCAATTCCCGGATATTGTATTCCCCTTTTGAATTGGTGACAGTGCGGGAAGTAAAGCCGGTGGATTGATTTTTTACCATCACAGAAGCGCCGGGGATGAGCTGTTTGTTTTCATCTGAAACAACCCCATAGATGGAAGCCTGTGTGGTTTGCGCCTGCGACCGGAGGGCCACAAAGCAAAGCAGGAATAGCAAGAGTTTTAAGTAGGATCTCATAAAGTAATGGATTATTAAAGGGTACAAAATAGAAAGCGGAAACGTGAAATTGTCTTGTTCAGTGGAATGATAACATTAATTTGATACACTTTCGTAACTAAAAGTAATAATAAATGTAATTAAATGCAATAAAAAGAAATTGTTAAGTCTTTAAAATGGAATGTTTGGAAAGCCAGGTTTACCAAAACGAAAAGACCGCCTTTACTTGTGAAGACGGCCTCTGTTTTGGCTTGATGGCGCTATATTCCTATATCCCTATATCGCTGAAGGCTCATTCCTATATCATTCTACCTGCATTCCTATATCGTTTGGATATAGGAATGCTATAGGAACGATATAGGAATGCTGGAACTGGGATATAGGAATGATATAGGAAATCCCATGGATGGGGCCAGGAATCTTACTATAAAGTCAAGGGCTGCCCACGGGCAGCCCTTGTGTATGCATGGCGGAAGGAGTTTTTACTTGTTCAGGGTCAGGTCTTCATCTTTGTCCCATTGGGCTATAATTCCCCAGCCATAGAAATCACATGCTACGGCGATCATTATTTCATTATCTCCCTGAACCAAAGGGATGGGCATAGAGGTATTTTCAACGGCACAGCGGCCCTGTGGTTGTTTCATCAGGGGATGGCCATAGATGTTCTGGTCGGTGCCAATGAATTTTCCGTTTGCGAAGATCCAGACCTCATCACTTATACCCAGGTTCAGTTTCCTGGTTTGTGCGGTCGCTGAATGTACATTGGTTTTGAGCCAAACCAGCCTGCGGGAGAGAAAAGGAGGGCCGCCATATTTACGGGTGATATTGACCAAGCCTCTGCGTTCTGCCCAGATCGTATCCCAGCTGCTGGCATCTTTCTTTTTAAAATACTCGTCATTGAATTCAAACCTTTTGGGTGCTGCAACGGGTGGGCTGATCTGCCATCTGCGGATATAACGGGTATCATGATCCGTGAGGTCTGGTCCTTCCTCCGGTGAAAGATCTTCCGTTTGGCCGGGTTTTACGACCAGGTTGGAGATGATCACCTCGGCCGGGCCATCGAACGCCAGGGTGCCATGCAGGCTGTTGCCTTCAAGCCTTGGTATTAAAAGGCAGGGCCATTTATCGTTATTTACATAAGCGCGCATCTGCTTGCCGGAGATCACGAGTTTTACATGATTCCATTTCCCTGTTTCAAAAGAGGCCGGCGCCTGGTAATGGAAAAGCATATCCCAAAGGTTAACACCATCTATAAAAGGAGCGTATTGAACAGCATCTCCTTTTCCTGATTTTGCGGGACGGAAATAAAAACATTCTGTTTCCTTTGCACTGTTCCACCTGAAGAAAAAAGACGTAAACTTTTGCTCAAACAGTTCTATATCATATTCAATCGTGCCATCCGTGAAATCCATGGTTTTCAGAATTACTGAATCCTGGCCGCTCAGGAGTTTCATGGCGGGTACTGATCTGTGCGTGGTAAATTCAACGGCGCCGGGTTTGAATGCCCAGTTTTCAGCAGTGAGGGGAACTTTGATCTCCTGCTGTTGTTTCTTTTTCTGTTGGGCTGTTGCCATAAAGGCAAAAAGAACCGGGATGAGAACAATTGCTGTTTTTGTCATGACCTGTTTTTAAATTTTAACTGGATAGGTACAGCAAATGTGAATAATAAGTAAATTGATAGTCATTCAAAGGAGCGCCAAGTTCGTGCAAGTAGCTGCAAGCTCATAACATCTTCATTTAAAATGAATAACAGTCTTGAGATAAACTATATAAAAAAGTGCCTGGCATTGGCCGAGGCTCGTTTGGGCTGGGGAGACAGTCATGACTGGACAAGTTATGATTTTGAAAAACTCAGTGAAACCATCCGGGAGGCTACGGGTGTAACGCTCAGTGTGACTACATTGAAAAGATTGTGGGGTAAGCTGAAGTATGATAATATCCCGGCTACTACAACTTTGAATACCCTGGCACAGTTTGCAGGGTATGAGGATTGGCGGGAATTTAAGCGGCAGGAGAAAGCAGTTGCTCCTGAGGTTTCTGAAAGGCCGGAAGTTGCAGCGGGAGCTGGAATGGCAGAGATAGCGGAAGGCACTGCATCGGCAGCAGCCGGAACATCTGAGAAAAAGAAACCCCGCCGCCGGAAATGGGAGTATGGGCTTGCGGTATTGCTGCCATTGGTGATTATACTGTATCTCTTATTCTTATCGAATACTACCATCCGCATTAATAAAGAGGACTATCAATTCAGGAGTAATACAACCGTAACCAAGGGGGTGCCTAACTCCGTGATCTTTACTTATGATGCTACGGCCGCTGGTAATGAAAAGGCATCCATTTCACAGTCCTGGGACATCAGGCGGAAGGTTACCGTACCGGCTGATCAGAAAGAGTATTCTACTATTTATTATACACCCGGATATTTCCGGGCAAAACTGATCATTGGTGAGCAGATCGTGAAAGAACATGATCTGATGGTGGCTTCGGATGGCTGGCTTGCATTGGCAGAACAGGAAAGTGGTGTGCCGGTTTACTTCAAAAAAGAAGAATGCGAAAAAGATAGCGCGATAGTGGTTGACGAAGCATTGCTTGCCGCATATCATCTTCCTTTACAACCTTCCCCTCCTGCGTTGCGTATTTATAACATACAGGACCTGGGCATAAAGAATGATAATTTCACGCTTGAAACAAGCTTAAAAAGCGCGTATCGTGGAGGAACAGCTGCCTGCCAGCGGGTAGAGGTATTGATCCATTGTAAAAATGATATGATCATGATCCCGCTTTGTGCAAAAGGTTGTGTAGGAGATCTTGTGCTTGTAGCTGCCGGGGCAGTTGCGAAGAGCAGTAATGCCAACCTCTCCGGATTTGGTTGTGATCTGAGCCAGTGGGTAAAGCTTAAAGTGGAAGCAAAAAATAAACAGGTGAATTTCTTCGTGAATGGAGAAAAGGCGTACTCGCTTACTTTTTCTGCGGAACCCACTGATATAGTAGGACTTCAATACCGCTTCCAGGGAACGGCTGCAGTGAAGGATACCCGTTTCACAAAAGGTGATCGTATAATTAAACTTTAATAATAAAGATATGGTAAGAGCATTTTTAGGTATGGGACTGTTAGGAACAAATTTCGTGAAGGCCCTGTTGGATAAAGGTGTGGAGGTACAGGTATGGAACAGGAGCCCGGAGAAAGCAACAGCGCTGGAAGCAGCAGGTGCCAAAGCATTTACGGCAGCAGCAGATGCTGTAAAAGGGGCAGATCATATACATATTGCTGTGAAGGACGATACCAGTGTAAACCAGGTATTGGCAGCAGCTGTTCCGGGTCTGAAAGCTGGTGCAGTGATCATTGATCATACCACTACTTCTGCTGAGGGCGCTATACAGCGTACAAAGGAATGGAAAGAAAAAGGATTTACCTATCTGCATGCGCCCGTATTTATGGGACCTGCCAATGCAAGAGAAGGGAGTGGTTACATGCTGGTATCAGGAGATCAGGCAGTGATTGAAAAAGTAAAACCATTACTGGATAAGATGACGGGGAAGCTGATCAATTTCGGGTCCGAAGAAGGAAAGGCTGCAGGGATGAAATTAGTTGGTAATTGTTTCCTCGTAACCTTTGCAGCAGGATTGGCGGATACTTTATCTCTTGGTAAAGCATTGCATATTTCCGCGCAGGATATCGGGTCACTGTTTGATATCTGGAATCCTGCACAAATGTTGCCTACCCGCCTTCAGCGTATGAGCAGCGGAGAATATGATAAGGCTTCCTGGGAATTGAACATGGCGAGGAAGGATACGCAGCTGTTTATGAACACGGTGGAAAATAGCAATGGAACATTGGCTGTAATACCTGCTATTGCAGCTGAGATGGACCGCTGGATAGAAAAAGGTTTCGGTAACAGTGATTGGACGGTGATTGCAAAGAACGCCGTATCATAAACGTACCCAGCTTTCGGGCAACAGGTCTTGTGTGTCTTTAGGGCCTAAACTGGCAAACCATTGTAAGGGCGCCACTACCTGTTTGCCTTCGTTCTGAGATAACCATGCAGCCCACCAGCCAAAGCTGCTGTTAGGGATAATGAAGTGTTTGCAGGTGATCATCATCCTGAAGATATCCCTGTATTTTTCCCCGGCATATGTTAAAGGAACGAAAGTGGCGGGAGATTGAAAATGCAGGTTGGCTTCGCACCAGGTGATATCATCTGAGAAGATATATAAGTGCGGGTCTTTTACTTTCTCCCGAATATATTTTTCTGCACGCATGTAATAATCCACATCCATAGCACCATGATAAGGATTGTTCACATATTCTTTTCGCCGTACGTTTACACATACTGCTTCACTTAGCCGGATACTTTCCATCAGCGGGATGGCTTGCGGGCCGATAGGATGCACGAAATCGAAATCCTTACGGATCACAGCTGCGTATTGCCTGAAATATTTTTCCGATTGCCAGAACCCATCCAGGTAAGCATCAGGGCCTGCATTAAATACGGCCGGCGTATAATGAAAATAAGGTTCCCGGATATTGGTTTGCGGGATGCTGAGTATTTTTTTTACCAGCAGGTCTGCCCGTTTAACAGGCAGCCACTCGTTGCGGATCCGTTTCACTTCTTCCGGTGCTGCAACGGGAACGTGTATACGGAATATATCCAGGTCAAAATTACGATGTACAAAGCCGGTTTCGCGTTTGGCAGAATGATCCAGCAGCCAGCTGAGGTCCAGTTTGAGCGTGGTTTCGTGATGCAGGCTCAAAGCTTTTCCCAGCGCGTATTGGAACATTTGGTTGCCTAATCCGCCCATGAGTTTTACAATGATCATACTTACAATAAGACGGGGCATGATCATGCAAAAGTTGGGTGAGGGCTAAAAATAAAAAAGCTGCCGGGTGGCAGCTTTTTTTATAGTGTTTTATAGGTTTTGTTTTTTCATTTCGTTCATCGCATAATCTGCAGCCCTGGCAGTGAAAGCCATATAAGTGAGTGTTGGGTTCTGCGTACCTGTTGAGGTCATGCAGGCGCCATCTGTCACAAATACATTCTTACAGGCATGCAGCTGATGCCAGCCATTCAATAAAGATGTTTTGGGATCGTGGCCCATGCGTACGCCGCCCATTTCATGGATATCCAATCCGGGGTTACGATCTGTATCGCGTGTTTTTATATTGGTGAATCCGGCGGCTTCAAACATTTCGCGCATCTGTTCGTAATAATCCTTTCTGATCTGCCGGTCGTTTTCATCATACTCAACCTTCACACTGATCAGGGGTACGCCCCATGCATCTTTCTGGCTTTTATCCAGCCGCACATAATTATTTTCTTTAGGAATGGTTTCGCCCATCATATGTGAGCCTACCTGCCATGGTCCTAATTCTGGTTTCACGAGGCTGTTCTTTAATTCTTCTCCTACTCCTTTGGAATTGCGGGATTCTGCACGCCTTGCGCTGAATGCGGCGGCATAACCACGCAGGAAATCTGTTTCCTGTTTGAATACATTCCGGAAGCGGGGGATGTAACCACCTCCCGCCGGATTCCTTCCGTCAGTTTTATATTCCAGCAGTCCGTTGTATTCTGCGCTGATGGTAGCGCTGTAATTATGGAAGGCCACATACTTACCCATTAAGCCGTTATCATTACCCAGTCCCTGCGGGAACCTGTTGGATGTAGAGTTGAGCAGAATGAGATTGGTATTGAGAGCCGAGGCATTCACGAAAACAACTCTGGCAAAAAAGTCTATTTCTTCTTTTGTATTGGTATCTATCACTTTCACGCCGGTAGCCTTTCCTTTTCCTTCATCATATATAATGGAGTGTACCACAGAAAAAGGCCGTAAAGTAAGGTTGCCTGTTTTCTGTGCCCAGGGAAGGGTAGAGGCATTGCTGCTGAAATATCCACCGAAGGGGCAGCCGCGCTGGCAAAGGACCCGGTTCTGGCATTGCACCCGTCCCTGATCAAAATGGATCTGGTTGGGTTTGGAAAGATGCGCACAGCGGGCACTGATCAAATACCGGTTGGGGAATTTTGCTTTCAGTGCATTTTTGAAATGATCTTCTGCCGCATTGAGGGGAAAAGCGGGAAGGAATTCACCATCCGGTAGTTCTGCCAGGCCGTCTTTATTCCCGGAAATACCGGCAAAACGTTCAACATAACTGTACCAGGGTGCAATGTCTTTATAACGGATAGGCCAGTCCACTGCGAATTCATCGCGGGCAGGGCCTTCAAAATCAAAATCGCTCCAGCGTTGTGTTTGCCTTGCCCAAAGCAGTGATTTACCACCTACCTGGTAACCCCTGATCCAGTCGAAGGGTTTCTCTTGTACGTAGGGATGTTCCGCATCTTTTACAAAAAAATGCCGGGTGTCCTCATGATAAGCATAACAGCGGTTGACGATAGGATTTTCCTCCTGTTCTTTCCGCGGGATCTCATTACGGTGTTCAAATTCGTAGGGGAACATGTTGGTAGTGGGATAGTCCTTCACATGTTCCACCGGGCGGCCACGTTCCAGCACCAGTGTTTTCAATCCTTTTTCCGTAAACTCTTTGGCTGCCCATCCGCCACTGGCACCGGAACCGATAACGATCACATCAAAGGTGCGTTCTTTTACACTATCTATTGTAAGGTTTGCCATAACTGTATTTGTTTTTATGCCGGGAAATAACCGTTATACCTGCCGGGCACTAATTCGTATTTTACAATATTGGTCATCACGTATTTGGAACTGAGGTATCCCTGTATGGTTTTGCTTTTCGTGATGTCGTAGAATTTTTTAACGGGATCGTCTTTTTGCTTAATGTCCTGGATACTCTTTAATACTTCCTGCCTTTTTTCCGGGGAAGCATCGGCAAAGGAAGTACCGGCCTGTTTTGAGAAGTGGTCGTTAAATCCTTTCAGTCCTTCCACGAACAGCTTTTGATTATCTGCCGTGTAGCAGTCGTCTACCATCTTTAATACAAAGAGGTGTAGTTTGAGCGACTTCGCACCGGGGGTGGTTGTTTCAGGAATAAGTGTTTCTGTTAATTCAGCCAGCAGGTTTTCCTCGTCTTCGCTGATGGTGAGGTTCTGCAAGGCTATACTGGCTTTCCCGGAGTTCCTGTAACAGGCCGGAAGTACCATCGCCCCTCCCGCTATGATCAATAAATTGCGGATGGCCGCCCTTCTCTTGATTAATTTATCCATCAGATTTACTTTAGCTTGACGGGTAAAATACTAAAGATTCGGTAATTTTTTTTATTCCGGCACCTCCTATTGGAATAGTTATGCGTCTTTATATTGTTATGGACCAAAAAACATTTAACGCATTACTGGAAAAGTTCCTCAGCGAGGACCTCAGTCAGGAGGAAGTCTCCCGGTTGCTGGATTCCCTGCAGGATGATGCTATGCGGCAGCAATGGGAGGCTGCCCTCAGCACTTTATTGCATAATAAAACGGTTCATGGCCTTTCTGACCCTGCGCGTATGGAAGCTGTCCGTCAATCTATTATGGCAGGCAAGCAGGCAAAGAAACCTTCCGGCATCAGAAAGATACTCCCATATGCAGCAGCGGCAGCACTCCTTGCTTTTGCTGTAACCGGGCTGATCTACTTTTTGAAACCCGCTACTCCGGGGGGGCAGCTTTTGAGTGGAACTGCACATGAGCGGGTAATGCCTGGTGGTAATAAAGCGGTACTCACACTGGCAGATGGTTCGCAAATTACGCTGGACACTACGGAAAATGGTGCCATTGCTCATCAGGGCAATGTGCAGGTGATTAAGCTGGATAGTGGCCAGCTGGCTTACAATGCTGCACGGGAAAAAGCTGAAGGAGAGATACGTTATAATACACTGGCTACTCCAAGAGGAGGGCAGTTCAGGATTATTTTGCCCGATGGGTCCAAAGTATGGCTGAATGCAGCTTCTTCTTTGCGATTTCCTACTGCTTTCATCGGTAAGGAAAGAGAAGTACAGTTAACCGGAGAGGCCTATTTTGAAATAGCCCAAAATCCCGGCCAGCCGTTTAAAGTGGCTGTGAAAGGGATGATGGTACAGGTATTAGGTACTGATTTCAATATCATGGCCTATGACGATGAAATGAATATACAAACTACCCTGCTGCAAGGTGCGGTGAAGGTAAATAAAGGCACACAGACAGTTCAGTTGAAACCGGGGCAGCAGGCAGCGTTAAATACAGCAGGCAGGATGTCTGTCAGCGACGATGTGGATTTGGAAGGCGTGGTTGCCTGGAAAAATGGCTATTTCCATTTTAACCATGCATCACTGGAGGCTGTGATGCGTCAGGTAGGGCGTTGGTATGATGCTGAGATCACGTATGAGGGGAATGTACCTGACAGGGAGTTCGGCGGCAAAATAGCAAGAGGCAGTGATATTCAGGATGTATTGAAGATACTTGAACTGAGCAATGTGCATTTCAGGATCGAAGGGAAAAAGATAGTTGTAACACCATAGTTAATACACGCAGGCAAATCAAATGTTTTTACGAGTACTTAAAAATTACGGCCAGACGCCGAAGGGGATAGTTTTGCCCCGACAACCAGAATTACGAATGCAATGTAGGTCTATTTTTAAACGACATGTTATGAAGCTTTTCGCTAGTATTTTTTTATTCTTATGCCTTCTGGTGAGCACGGGTGTTTCCGCTCAGAATGTAACTATTTCTGAGAAAAACACTACCATGGAGAAGCTGTTCCGGTACATTGAAAAACAAACAGGGTATGTGTTTTTCTTTGATCATAAGATGATCGACAAAACACCCCGTTTATCAGTGGACCTCAAAAATGTTCCGCTGGAAAAAGCGTTGGAATCTATTCTGAAGAACCAGCCACTTTCTTATTCCATCGTAGGGAAAAACATTGTGATCAAACAAAAGGAAGAAGTTCCCGTATATCTGCCGGCAAGATCATTGGATCAGGATAGTGCAGGGCGGATCAGTGGAAAAGTAACAGATGATAACGGAGAGCCATTACCTGGAGCATCTATTGTAGTAAAAGGCACTACTGTAAGGACTGTTACGGATGCCGGTGGTAATTATCAGCTTTCAGGTGTTCCCCGGAACGGAACGATCCTGTTCACTTTTGTGGGGATGATGCCGCAGGAATTTGTTGCAGGCGGTAATGCCGTGATGAACATAAAACTTCAGCGATCAACAGTTGGGTTGGATGAAGTAGTGGCCATTGGTTATGGCACGCAAAAGAAAGTGAACCTCACAGGCGCTGTTGGAACGGTTTCCGGGAAAGACCTTATCGCCAATGTGCCAACCAATACTGTAGCTGCATTGCAGGGCCGTTTACCTGGTGTTACCATCACACAGCCTTCCGGCCAGCCGGGTGATGAAGGTGTCAGTATATTGATCAGGGGGATAGGTACTATGAACTATGCCGGCCCCATGATCCTTGTGGACGGGCTGGAATCAAGAATGGACAATGTTTCGCCCGGCGATATTGAAAGTGTGAGTGTATTGAAGGATGCATCTTCTGCTGCTATCTATGGATCAAGGGCTGCTAATGGAGTGATACTGGTCACCACCAAACGCGGAAAAAACGGTGTGTCTGAAATTAATTACAGGGGCTTTGCCGGATGGCAGGCAACCACTAATCTTCCGGATCATCTTCCATCCCATGAGTATGCTGAATTATACAATGAAGGTAACAGGAACCAGGGATTACCTCCACGGTATAGCAATGACGATATTGCTAAGTATAAATCCGGCGTTGATCCTTATAACTTTCCCAATACAGACTGGCAGGACCTGCTGATAACAGAATCAGGCGCTACCCAGGACCATAACCTTTCTTTTTCCGGTGGTAATAATATCACCAGCTACAGGGTTTCATTTGAGTATTTCAATCAGAAAGGGTTGATCAAAGGCTCCACCCACAAACGTTACAATGCAAGGATCAACCTGGATAGCCGGGTAAAGGAGTGGCTGACCGTGGGTACGAATATATCGCTGTCGAGGAATAACGTGATCTATCCTATCTCCCCATTTAGCGGAGGAGAAGAGTTTTTCAGACAGATTAACTTTATACCGCCCACGGTATCCAATAAAAATGCGGACGGTACCTGGAACCGCTATACAGACGGGAACCCTATTGCCTGGGTAGATGCAGGCGGATTCAGGAATGGTACCAACTCCCATTTGCTGGGAAGTGTTTTCGGAGAATTGACGCTGTTGAAAGGTTTAACCCTGAAAGGTGTTGCAGGTGTTAACTACGACCTGGGCGACAACAAAAGGCATGTGAAAAAGATCGACTACTACAGTAATGGTGTGTATACCGAGCAGGGCCCCAATAGCGTAACAGATAATATCACCCGTCAGCAAACCATCACTTTGCAAAGTTTGCTGAACTATAACCGGAAGTTTGGCAAACATGCCGTGAAAGGGTTACTGGGTGCTTCCCGTGAAGCCTACCAGTTTTTCACGAACGAAGCATTCAGGAAAGGCTTTCCCTCTAACGACCTGGACCAGCTAAATGGCGGATCAACAGAGGGTATGACAAACGGAGGGTATGCTATTGAATCCAGGCTGGGTTCTATATTCGGAAGGGCTAATTACGAATTTGATAACAGGTATTTATTGGAACTGAACCTGCGGAGGGATGCATCTTCCAGGTTTAGCCGTGGCTACAGGGTAGGATGGTTCCCATCATTATCTGCAGGCTGGAGAGTAACAGAAGAGAATTTCATGCAGGGTGTTAGCTGGATCGATAACCTGAAGCTGAGAGGTTCCTGGGGCCAGCTGGGAAACAATAATATTGGCGACTACAGTTATTTCCAAAGAATAAAATTAGGGCAGAACTATAATTTCGGTGGTGCTGTTGCAGATGGCGCCGCTACTGCCTTTGCCAGCAACGCGATCATCAGCTGGGAGAAAACCACAGAACTGGACCTGGGTTTTGACCTGGACCTTTTCCGGAACAAACTGTTCTCCATATCTGCTGATTATTATGATCGTTATACAGACGATATCCTTTCCTCTGTTCCTGTTTCCATGATCTTTGGATTGCCTGCTCCGATTACAAACGCCGGTGCCATGAGGAATAAAGGTGTTGAACTGTTACTTGAGCATAATCATGCAATAGGAGCTTTTCAGTATTCCGTGGCACTGAATGGTGCATTTAATGAGAATAAAGTGGAGCGATATAAAAACCCGTCCAAAGGAGACATGATCTATGCAGAAGGAGAAGCATGGGGTTCTTATTATGGCTTTGAGGCGATAGGTATTTATCAGACAGATGCCGAAGCTGCTGCTTCCCCGCATGTGGAAGGCGCAGCTGTAAAGGCTGGTGACCTGATCTTTAAAGACCAGAATAAAGATGGCAAGGTCAATGGAGACGACAGGATTGTGCTGGGTAATACCATACCTAAGTTCACTTATGGTGCTAATATCAATCTGGGATATAAAGGGTTTGACCTGTCTGCCTTCTTCCAGGGAGCCAGCAAAGTGAACCGTGTGATAGGCGCTGAATCATTCTGGGCATTCGATCCCAACAATGCATTGCGTATGCACCTGGACAGGACCATTGTTGAAAACGGGAAAGTGGTGAAGAACGGATATTATCCAAGGATCCTGATCACGGAAAAACATAACAAGGAGAATCTGAGTTCTTTTAGTGTACTGAATGCTTCCTACCTGCGGTTAAAAACAGCACAGATAGGATATACCATCCCAACGGCTTTGCTGAAGAAGGCGGCCATTACCAGGGCCAGGGTATATGCCAGCGGACAGAACCTGCTGACATTTACAAAATTCCCTTCCAGTTTTGATCCGGAGCTTCTATCCGGCTCGGGTAACGGTACATACCCACAGGTTAAATTTTATACAGTAGGAATTGATGTAACATTCTAAAACGTACAGGGATGAAAAAGATACTATTACTTACAATACTTGCACTTAACATCGTTGTAATATATTCATGCGGGGATAAGTTCCTTGATGTGAAGCCCCGTAACGAACTAACAGATGCCTCCTTCTGGAAAACAGAGCAGGATGCCACATTAGCATTGAACGGTTGCTACCGTTTATGGGAAACCTATGCCAATATTGCGCTTTTTGACGGCGCCTCTGATAATGCTTATGAGAAATCCAATTTCGGTTTCCAGGTGCTGGGTAATGGAACGCTGACACCGGCGAACTACCATGTGCTCGGCAGCTGGATCGATTGGATGCATTTTAGCACTGAAAATGGTAACGACTTTTCCGCATCAGCGAACTGGTATCCTTATACACGTATCCGCAAGTACAATAATTTCCTTGCGAATATAGACCGCGTGCCGATGGGTGAAGCTAAGAAGGCGCTGTACAAAAGTGAAGTAAGGTTTCTCAGAGCGTATGATTACTTCTGGAAAGTAATGTTACATGGTGATGTGCCGTTGGTTACCAAAGTGCTTAATGCAACGGATGAACTTCCAAGGGACCCTGCTGCCAAAGTAAAACAGTTTGTACTGGATGAGCTCACTGCCGTTATCACAGAAGGTGCATTGCCGGTTCAGAATACCATTGATTCAAAAGGGCATGTTACAAAAGGTGCTGCACTGGCATTGAGAGCAAGGTTGCATTTGATGATGGGAAACTATCCGGCTGCCATGGCCGATGCAAAAGCCGTGATCGATATGCCTTGTTATGAACTGTTCCCGAATTACCGGGACCTGTTCCTGGAGAAAAGTGAAGGGATCAATAAAGAGGCAATCTTAAATGTGCAATACATTGTGAATGATTATGAGCAATCACTTACACAGATAAGCCTCCCTGCCGGAGATGGCGGCTGGTCT
The DNA here is from genome assembly GCF_039545795.1 of Chitinophaga niabensis. Lineage (NCBI taxonomy): Bacteria > Pseudomonadati > Bacteroidota > Chitinophagia > Chitinophagales > Chitinophagaceae > Chitinophaga > Chitinophaga niabensis. Next base: position 7,017,347 of record NZ_CP154260.1, read on the forward strand.
GCTTTGAATGCTACCAAAAGCATGGCAGATGCTTATGAGTGCAGTAACGGTAAAGCCATCACTGATCCTACTTCTGGTTACGATATCAATAATCCTTTCAAAAACCGCGATCCCAGGATGGAAATGTCTATGCTGCATCCGGGGCAATTATGGAAAGGACGTTACTATAATACGCTGGACCAGTTCCTTGCAGACGGCAGCCCTAATCCGGATTACAACAGGAACGAACCTGCTGCCCGGTCTGGCATGAACATTATCAAATACATCAACAGTCTGGCTGATAGCCCCGGCGGCTGGCCTCCTAACTTCGGCGGAGATATTATGGTGATCCGTCTGGCGGAAATGTATCTCACCTATGCAGAAGCTGCGGTGGAAACAAATACAAACACTGCTGCCGCACTGGATTATATCAATGCTATCAGAACAAGGAGCGGGCATATAACAGCTCCCACTTTAACAAAGGCATTGGTGAGGAATGAACGCAGGGTGGAACTGGCTTTCGAAGGACTCAGGTACCTGGATATCATGCGCTGGGACCTTGGCCCGCAGGTATTGAACGGACCTTTATACGGCAGCCGCAGAGGTACTATGAACTTTGCAGACGGCAGTATCGCCTGGGTAGGAAATGGAAATGATGTGAACGATGTTAACTACATCAAACTGGAAACACGCACGTTCAATCCTGTAAGGAAGTACCTGTTCCCCATACCACAAGCGGAAATGGATGCAAATAAAAAGATGGTACAAAACCCCGGATATTAATGATGCGTTTTTTGATAGTTGTGCTATTCACCTTTTTTAGTTTGTGTTCACAGGCACAGGATGGGAAGGGCGTTTATAAGAACCGTACTTTTTTTCACCTGGAACGTTACTGGGATAGTGCAAAAGTATGCAGCAACCCACATAAAGGCTGGTTCATCCATTATTATGATAACAGCATCTCCAATTATGGCGACCGCCTGGCGGTAAATGATTCCCTGCCGGATTTCCCCGGATTGAATGATATCTATCTGCGGCTGGCATGGTCTTATCTGGAACCGGAGGAAGGTGTGTACAATTGGACACTGATAGATTCTATTATCAACAGGTGGGTAGGATGGGGTCATACTATTTCGTTCCGCATCACCTGTAAAGAAACAACCGGCCCTCCTTATGCTACACCCGCATGGGTGGAAAAGGCCGGTGCAAAAGGAAAAATGATACAGGGTGGTAAGGCCTGGGCACCGGATTATGGAGATCCGGTGTTCCTTGAAAAACTGGAGAATTTTCATAAAGCCTTCGCCGCAAGATATGATGGTAAACCCTGGGTGGAATATATTGATATCGGGAGCATCGGCGAATGGGGAGAAGGGCATACTGCTTTTTCAGGTTGGGAAGATGTGCCGGTGGCAGTTGTTAAGCGGCATGTGGATATGTATAAAAGATGTTACAAAAAGTCTGTGCTGCTGATCAGTGATGACTTTATCGGACAGCGTGATACAGACGATGGCGCGGATTACGAGATATATCATTACTGCCTGCAAAAGGGGATCGGATTCCGCGATGATAGTGGTAACGTAAAGTGGTACGAACGGCTGGGCTTTGGGCCTTCCTGTATACGCAGCCCTGAGTTGTATAGTAAAGTGTATAAGAAGATCCCGGTAGTACTGGAATCTGACCATTACAGTGATGCGGTGCAAAATGGCATGTGGAGGGATGGTTCCGGGTTTGAAAAAGCTATCCATGAAACGCATGCCACCTATATAGGCTTTCATCATTATCCCAGGGAATGGCTCCTGGAGAACACAGCACTGGCAGGGAGACTGGCTAACCTGAGCGGGTATTGGTATTTCCCGAAGTTTGCGATGATGCCGGATACATTCCGCATTCATTCCAGCCGCAACTATTTAAGGATGACCTGGGAGAATCATGGTGTGGCACCTGCGTATCACCGGTTTAAACTTTCTGTGCAACTGATCAATAAGAAAACCGGCAGATCATTCATACAGGAATTGCGGGAGTCTGATAACAGAACTTGGCTGCCTGATGAAATAGTAGCTGAACAATATAAGATCGATATAAACAAAAGCTTAGACATGGGTAAGTATGACCTGTTGATAAACATGCAGGATAACTGCGGATTTCATAACAGGAATATTGAATTACCACTTAAAAAAGAACATGAGACTGTTTCCGGCTGGTACAAGATCGGTGAGGTGATGGTAAACTGAAAATAATGGTTGTTCCCCCAAAAGCTTGCAGTATTTGCAGGGTGGCCTTGTACGTCCATAAATGAACCAAATATCAGAGATGAGAAAAAATATGATTTCGCGCAGAAAGTTCCTGTCGGCTTCGGCTATGGCAGCAGGAGGGGTAACCATCGCTTCGGGTGGATTGGCTAATGCTTTGCCAGGTGCTGTAACTGAAAGTGCTGCAAGGGAAGTATGGATTGCCACTGTCTCTCAAACGGACATGACAGCGGAAACGCCGGCATTAATGGTGGAGAAAATATTTGAAGTACTCCGTGAGGCGCTTGTTTTTAAACCGGATATCATCTGCCTACCGGAACTATTTAATACTTCCAATATAAAACGGAAATACACTTTTAAAGAAGAAGTGGCTTTTTCTGCAGAGACCTTAAAGCAGTTTGCAGCATTTGCTAAAACAAATAGTTGTTATGTTATCTGCCCGGTGTATACGGAAGAAGCAGGGAGCGTGTATAATTCCGCCGTGGTATTTGACAGGCAGGGGAAGAGGCTTGGTGAATACAGGAAAGCACATATCGTAGAAGACGAGGTATCATTTGGCCTTACTCCCGGTACCCTATCACCTCCCGTTTTTAAAACTGATTTTGGCATCATTGGTATTCAGATCTGCTTTGATATTCTATGGGAAGACTGTTGGCGGAAACTAAGAGAAAGCGGGGCTGAAATTGTTTTTTGGCCCTCAGCTTTCGCCGGTGGCCAGATGGTGAACACCCGGGCCTGGCAGAACAGATACCATGTAGTGTCCAGTACACGGAAAGACACGTCTAAGATCTGCGATATGTCCGGGATGGAAATTGCAAAAACGGGGACCTGGAATAAAAACCTGGTATGTGCGCCTATTAACCTGGAGAAAGCTTTCGTGCACGTTTGGCCGCATGTATTCCAGTTTGAAAAGATAAAGGAGAAATATGGCCGTAAGATACGTATCACCATTTTCCATGAGGAAGAATGGGCGATCATAGAAAGTTTGTCGCCTGAGGTGAAGGTAAAGGATGTTTTAAAGGAATTCAATATCAGAACATTTGAACAGCATGTACAGGATTCTGAGACAGCACAGATAAAAGCCCGGAAGCAATGAAAGCAGTACTGATCCTGGTGGTTGTTTGCATGGGGCTTTTAAGTAGTGCTTCTGCCCAACTATTGAATGAATTCAGGCCCAGATACATGGATAAACCTGCGCATGTAGATGTAGATGGGGACGATGATCCTGATCTGATAAAGATCAAATTATTCAATGGTGCAAATGCTATATGGCTGGACGATGATGATGATATGAGTTACAGCGACACAGAGGGTGATCTTGACAGTGATTGTTTATTGATTGACAGGAATGGGGATGGCGTATTTGCAGGTCCCGGAGACCTGAGTATTGACTGGATAGACAACGATCATGATGGAGAGGCTGATATGCAGCTGGTGGTAGAGAACAGTGATCTGAAGTCCGTTGAGGGATGGGATTGGAGCAGCAATTATATGTGGATCATTGATGATGAAAAGGATGGTGCGTTTCATTTTATTAACTGGAAAGAACTGGTGTTAAGATGCTGGACGCATGCCGGCGCTTCTAATTTCTTTGAAGACTATCATGGGCAAACACTTTTCCTGAAAACGCATGCTCCCAGTTATCGGATCAAAGACCTTGGGATCAATTGGGAGAACCCATTTATATTTTACGATGCGGATCATGACGGGCTTACGGAAATGTCTGTAAGGCTGGAAGATAAAGGCCGTTTCGATTCAGCGGGTGATGTTTCGCTAAATGGAGTGGTAAACCGGGCTTTTGTATCTGTAGACCTGGATAATGATAACGCGCCTTCAAATGAATTTGATTATGATTTCAGCCTGTACTTTGAAGGGAAGGGTTTTTCTTATAAAGACCAGGTACATAAGATCAATAATGATCATGCAGGTATTGATGCGCGGATCAGTGATCTGCTATATGATAAAAGATGGAGAGCAGTAAACTCACTGGTGTATACATCCAGGACTGTTGCATTGGACAGGGTTTTTAATAAAGGAGAATGGAACCGGTGCTGGATGGTTTTTGATGAGGACGATGATTGTGAACGCTGGGAGCGGGTTGAATTTTATGAACCGAAGAACCTTTTCAGGATAGGAAAGAATAATAATGGAATTGACCATAACCCACAGGCAGATGCTGCGGGAGACAGGGGAGAATGGGATGAGGATAATTCCGGAAAGGGCAAACTGTATATCGGGTTTGATGGTAAGATCCATTTATACGGTGCGGAAAAAGGTTGCTGGCGGATTGACCAGAATGCTGCATGTTACCAGGGCTGGGGTGGGTTATATGAAGGCGGGTATAAGCGCATTCCTGATGAGCCAAAACAGTTTCCCACCATCGCTTATGAAGATATGGATGGGGATGGTTTCTTTGATCTTATCAAACATGATCTGGACGGGGATACCACTTTTGAGCGTGTGACTAATCTGAAGCGCTTTAATATCAGGCATGAAATAATCGATATCAGAAAATTTACCTATAAGGAATACCATGATCTGTTTGAAAAGCTGGCAGATGAAATGTGGAACAATGCATTGCAATCTATTAAGGTGGCGAAGGCTCTTAAGATCAATTATAAATGGTATGCTTCCCTGACAAGCCCTAAAAGCAAATGGGAGAAATACAGCAACGGGTATTGGCTGCAATTCTACATTTTCAATGATCTGCTGGCTCATTTTGAAAAGAACAACCAAAAGGATAGGATCAACACGTTAATGAAGGCATATTATGAAAGGAACTGGACCCCGCTACTTGAGAGTATTATAAACATTTAACCATTTAAACAACCAAATGATGAAACAGCAACTAGTCTTATTTTTTATCGGCATCTTATTCGCCGGATGTTCCTCCAAAGAGGCGGCACTGGATAAGGTATCCCTTAAGGATGCTTTATCCTATTCAAAAAACAGGTGTGGCGACAGAAGCTGGCCTGATGCAACCAACACCGGGCTCCCAAGAGGATGGAGACCTAAAAGAACGTATGCTAACTATACCATGCGTAACAATGAAGTACTGAGTGATGTACTTGTTACCGGGTATATATCTATCCCTGTGTCTGTGAAACGTTGTACTATCAGGCGCTGCCGCGTTCGCGGAGATGCTACGATCGGTTTTGACCGCACAGTAGTATGGTTCCAGAACACCGCCCAGCCAAGTGTGCCGGGTGTTGATGGCGACAGAACCGCTATCCTTATTGAGAACTGCGATATCGGACCTGAAGTGGGAAGCTTTAACCCCAATGATGTGGACTGCGGAATAGCGGGCTGCGCAACGAATACTACCATCAGGAATAATAATATTCATGATGTGGTAAGAGGTGTTGATGCTATGAGCAATTCCCTGGTGGAGAACAATTTCATTCATGAAATATGGGTGACACAGGATAAGTCAAAACATCACGATGGTGTGTTCATCTGGGGCAATTCCAATAATGTAACGGTAAACGCTAATAACATAGAGCTCCTGGATGAATCCAATACTGCTTCTATTTTCATGCAGGGAGCTGCTTCCCGTAATGTTAAGATCACTAATAATAAAGTGACAGGCGGTGCCTATGCCATCAGGCTGAATTTCCCTAATAATGGTGCCGGCCTGGGAGCTGGTATTTGTACAGGCAACAGGGTAAGACGTAACCCACCTGATCCTGGTGCAAGGAATCCATTAGGCGGAGATTATGGACCTGCAAGTTATTGGGAGTTTTATCCGGCAGTATGGACAAACAACGTTTGGGATGATAATGATGAGCCATTTACCCCTGTACTTGTAAACTGGTAATGATTATTTATTGTTTAAAACCTTACAACATGAAAATCCTAAGTTTAATTTTGCTGACTGCAATCATGGCTGCGGGTTGTTCAAAAATGAAAGACCGTGATACCGTTAGGGCAGATGGTGTTCTTGCGACATTGGATGATGAGACGGGGCCATATAACGTGTTCACCACGCAAACCCCTTCCTCAACAGATACCGATGGGCCTTACGAACTGGGTATGAAGTTTCAGTCCTCACAATCCGGCACCATTACGCAGATCCGTTATTACAAATATAGCGGAGAAAATGGCGCACATACCGGCCGTTTATGGTCTGCCGCTGGCACGCAACTGACAAGTGTAACTTTTACAGGAGAAACGGCTTCCGGCTGGCAAACAGCAACACTGAGCACACCTTATGCCATTTCTGCCAATACTACTTATGTAGTAACGGTTAACTCCAATGCAAGATATGGCGCTACCACCGGAGGTTTGGCAACAGCTGTTACCAATGGCCCGTTGAGTACGATTGTTGGTTCTAATGGTGTTTATGGTACAACATTAGGTGCTTTTCCTACGAGTTCATATAATAATTCTAACTACTTCCGTGATATTACTTTTGTTGGAACCGGAACAGGGGATGTTACTGCTCCAACTACCCCCACGTCTGTTGCTTCCTCAGATATTACAGGATATGGTGTTGACCTTAGCTGGACGGCTTCCACCGATAATGTTAATGTTACAGGATACAATGTATACAATGACACGGTATTGATTGCTTCGGTTACGGGGGCCTGGGCTAATCTTTATGGATTGACCCCGGCTACTGCTTACAGCATCAAAGTAAAAGCAAAAGATGCAGCAGGCAACCTTTCTGCTGCAAGCACTGCTCTTAGCGTCACTACAGGTGCAGCCAGCAGTGGTTTGCGTGGCTGGCAGATCGATAACACCAATTCCGGATTATCAGGTGTTGGTGTAAATAAAAACAGTCTGCCCCTGCATAGTGGTCCTATTGCAGCGGGTTCCACCATCAGCATGAAAAAACTGGTAGACCCCAACCTCAGTGCGGGTAATATTATTATTGACAGATGCTGGATCGTTACCACAGGAAGTGGTTCCTGGGCGGTAGGTTCTGATAATGGCGCGATATTGATTAAAGATTCGAGGATAGAGGGAACCGGCACCCGGGGCAAATATTTTACGGCGCCGTACCAGGCACCTACCAATAAAGCGGTGACCATATTGAGAACAGAAATAACAGACCAGGGAGGAGGATTTCTGCTGAATGGCGCGAGCCTTGTCAGGAACTGTTATATTCATGATCTGCCCGGTTATGGTAACCCTGCTACTGATACCGGTAATCATGTTGACGGAGGAACAAGGCGCAGTGGCATTGCGCAATTGAATGTAATAGACAATCAGATTGATATCCGTTCTGCCGGCAGCAATGGTTCCTCTGCATTCTTTATTCAACCACTGTGGGGCTTTATCGACAATATCCTTTTGCGCGGTAACCTCTTTGGCGGCGGCGGATATACTGTATACGCGGAAAACCACAGTGGTAACACATATGGCTCCCACCTTTATGCGGATAATAACAGATTCTATACCGGACCTGGTTATGGTTACGCCGGGACACCAAGCGGACCAGGATTTGGAGTATGGACCAATAACTATGTAAATAATCCTGCTAATGCAGATAATAAAGGAACTGCCATCAGTAATCCATAATCAGATGTCAATTATAATAACCTGAAAAAACCTTAAAACATGAGAGTCCTGTTTTTATTTTTATTGGCTGGTTGCCTGACAACCAGTTGTACCAAGCTGAAAGACCGCGAAAAGGTCAAGCCGGATCTTCTTGCCATCATGGATGAGGAAGATGAGTTCTATAACATATTCACTACGCAAACGCCTGCCGTATCAGGTACCGACGGCCCCTATGAGTTAGGTACGAAATTCAAGGCCACCCAGCTTGGGCAGATCACGCAGATCCGTTATTACAAGACCAGCGGAGAAACCGGTACCCACACCGGGCGCATATGGTCTGCTGCAGGCACAGTGCTGGCCAGTGTAACCTTTACGGGAGAAACAGCTTCAGGCTGGCAAACTGCAACGCTGAGCACACCCTATGAAACTACGGTGAACACAGTGTATGTAGTAACAGTTAACTCCAACACGGAATATGGCGCTACCAGCAATGGGTTGGAAAACGTTGTGACCAATGGACCATTAAGTACGATTGTTGGCGCCAATGGTGTTTTTGGCACAACCTTAGGAGCGTTTCCTACCGGCACATATCATAGCACCAATTACTTCCGTGATGTTACTTTTGAAGTACTCCCGGATATCAGCGCTCCAACTACTCCAGATTCTGTTACCGTTACTGAAAATTATGCCTATGGTCTTGATCTGAGCTGGAAACCTTCTACGGATAACGTTATTGTTACCGGGTACAATGTGTACAACGACACGGTATTACTCGCTTCCGTTTACGGTACCTGGGCTAATATCTATGGATTGACCCCGTCCACTCCCTATAGTATCAAAGTAAGAGCCAGAGATGCGGCAGGTAACCTTTCTGTTGCAAGTACTGCGATCAACATTACTTCAGGATCAACCAGCAGCGGTTTGCGCGGCTGGCAGATCGATTCTACCAATGCAGGATTAACGGGTAAGGGTATAGATAAGGGAACGCTTCCACTGTATACCGGCGGGCGTATACCAAGAGGTTCAACCATCAGCATGAAGAAAATAGTAGACCTGGATGTGAGTGAGGGTAATATTATTATTGACAGATGCTGGATCGTTTCTACAGCCAGTAATGGATGGCCTGTTGGTTCAACGGAGGGTGCAGTGCTGATCAAAGATTCGCATATTGAAGGATCTGGTGGTCTTGGCAGCTATGCTGCACATCCGCAGCAAACGCCACTGGATAAAGACGTGACCTTTTTAAGAGTAGTAGTATCGATCCAGGGAGGCGGATTTTCATTTGGCGGCGCTTCCATTGTGAGAAATTGTTTAATTAATAATCTGCCGGGGGATGGTGGAGATCCCAGCGGAGAAGGCAATCACGTTGACGGAGGTACAAGGCGTATTGGAACTGCTCAATTGAATGTAATAGACAGCCACATTGATGTGCGTAGTGCCGGCAACAACGCTACCGGTGCATTCATGATTCAACCAACGTATGGTTTTATTGACAATATCCTGTTGCGTGGTAACCTTTTTGGCGGCGGTGGATATGTTATATCCGCAGGAAACTATACGCCTGAGGGAGGCCCTACCCGCTATTATGGTGATCACATTTATATAGATAACAACAGGTTCTATTCCGGGCCGGCATATGGATACATTTCAACGCAGGGCGCTGCATTGGGTGGATGGACAAATAACTACGTAAATAATTCGGCAAATACAGATAATAAGGGAACAGTTATCACTTATCCATAAACGATCTGATCATTTCATTAACAAAAAGAGACAGCCCACCTGGCTGTCTCTTTTTGTTAATGATTTAATATAATGCCGGAAAGTTTGTGAAACATTTATTACTTTTAAGTTAAGACCAGCGCCAGTTCCACAGGATATGCCTCATGTTCTAAATAATGAAAGTGAATTGTTACGCATGCTCGCTTCCGGCGATCAGCATGCATACAAGGCTATATTTGAACATTACTGGGACCCTGTTTACTCCACAGCATTATTGCTCACCAAATCTCCTGATCTTGCCGAAGATATAGCGCAGGATATATTCACCATGGTTTGGGAAAAACGTTCCGGCATGGCTGCGGTGGGGAAGTTTGAAGGTTTCCTGTTTGTAGCAGCACGGAATATGATCTATACCCGTCTTCGTAAACTGGCTTCAGGAGATGCATACAGGCAGCATATATTGAATTGTTTCCGGGAGCAGGATGAAACATGGGCTAATGGCAGAGCAGAGTTTAAAGAACTGGAGTCTACCATCCTGGAGGCCATACAGCAATTACCTCCCCAGCAGCAGAAAGCCTTTAAATTAAGCCGCTTCGAGGGTATGCGGCATGAAGATATTGCTATAACAATGGGGGTTTCCCGGATCACCATTAAAAGTTATATCGTGCAGGCCATTGCCACGCTCCGCAAAACTTTGGCCAACCATCCTTCCGGTGCCCTTATTACCTACTGGGTTTTCTTTTTCCTCGAAACCTGGGATTAAGTTCGTTTACTGCTCAGCCAGATACCTGCCAAAACTAATATGCCACCTGCCAGCTGCAGCCAGGTGAAAGTATCCTTCAGAAAGATAAAAGCAATAACAGCGCCTATTACAGGGATCAGGTTCAGGAAGTTGCCTACCTGGGCTGCGGGCAAACTTTCCAGTGATCTGTTATAGAGGAAGTAGGCAACAGCAGAAGCAAAAACACCGAGGTAGATAATACCCAGCCAGGCTTTGAGCGAAATATCCGGCCATCCATTATTGCTGATCTCTATCAACGCAAGTGGTATAGAGAGAACGGTGCCGATAAACATACTAACCGTAGTGACGAGTATTGTATCCGTATTTTTAAGACTCCTGGACAATAATGTATAAGTACTCCATAAACAAACGGCGCCAACGATCATTGTGCTGCCCAATAATGCGTTGGGTGATTTTTGCGCGGTACCCACAAAACCAACCAATATAACGCCTGTTACAGAAAGCAAAATGCCGGCAATGATCCTTTTGTTTAATTGTTCTTTGAGAATAAACGCAGCAGGTACTGCAATGGCAACAGGTACAAGGCCTTCTATAAGTGCGCCGGTAGATGCAGCTATATATTTCATGCCGGTATTAAAGAGTAAATAATAGACAGTGGTGCCTACTACGCCCATTAATGCCAGTTTAGGGTAAGGTAAAGTTTGCTGTACTTTTCTTCTTCTTGATAAATAAAAAGGAAGGAGTACTAAGCAGGCGATGATATTACGTATGGTCGCTGAAATAAGTGGCGGTGCTTCCGTTACCACCATTTTGGTCACCGTGAAGGAGCTGCCCCAGATGAACATCACAAAAACAATGGTAATAATTCCCCGGGTGGTTTTATTCATAAAATGGTGCTGTAATGTGCAGGTTACTGTCAATGTTAAGATAATTACTGACCGTTCCATCCTGGAAGATCACGAAGCTTTTGCCGTAAGCCCACATTTCAATACTTCCCTGTTTAGTTGTCCAATGAGGTTTGCCTTGCGCATTGAGCACTGTTTCCCTTTCCGAACCTATTGAGAATGTTTCCTGTTTGCCTGCATTTGTTTCCCAGGGTTTTGAAAACAGTACACCTGAGAAAAGGAATGCAAGAATAAAAAAAGCGATCACTGCTCCGCGGGATCTCCGCCAGGAGATAACAGGATCATCCGGTTGTACCACAGGTACTTCCGGGATGGGCGTTGTATAAGTGTTTTTTGCTGCGTAAAAGTAGCGTAACCGGTTGTCGTGCCTTTCTTTTGTTAATGGATCACGCAGCTGCTCATAGGCATGCTGGATTTCCCTGAACCTTTCCTCATACAGTTTATTGCCGTTATTAAGATCCGGGTGGTATCTTTTGGAGAGCCTGCGGTGGGCTGCTTTTATTTCTTCAGCCCCCGAAAAGTCTGCTATTCCCAGGATGGTATAATAATTATGCATGAGAAAATAAATATAGGAAATTATGGATTTCAAAGTAATTCGTTATTTTTATCAGGTCTACGTTAAAACGATACAATAATTCCACTATTCCGCTCCATGGAGTCTCCATTCAATGAAAAGGACCTGTTACGGTATGCTGCAGAAGGTAATTCCACGGCATTCGCCACGCTTTTTTCCAACTACAAGGATAAGTTGTATCATTTCCTCCTGCGGGCCAACGGTTCCCCTGAAATGACGGAAGACATTATCCAGGACGTATTCCTGAAACTGTGGAAAGACCGTGCCAGCCTGGTGAACATAGAGAATTTCGGCGGTTACCTTTACCGTATGTCACAGAACCATGTGATCAATTCCCTGAAGCGCATGGCCACGGAAACACATATTATCCATGAGCTGAGCCGGAAGCTGGAAAATGCCTGCTCCGATGTGGAAGAGCACATCTCCCTGCAGGAAACGAACAGGAGCCTGCATTTTGCACTGAATAAACTTACACCCAAACAGAAACTGGTATATACCCTCAGCCGGGATAAAGGCCTCCGGCACGAGGAGATAGCCAGATCCCTCAATATTTCCCCTTCCACGGTTAATAACCACCTGATAGAAGCCCTCCGCATTATCCGCAGGCAATTACGGGCCACACCGGATAGCTTTACCATATTGGCTTATTGCTTCCTTTTCCTTTCCTGAAATTTTTTTTAAAATAATCTAGGTATATCCTTCCGCCCGATTGTCTATTTATCAGACAAACTATCCATCATGTTGCGAGAACGAATGCAATACCTGCTGGACAGGTATTTTCAAGGTATCTGTACAGAAGAGGAGAAACAGGAACTGGCGCGCGGGATCAATGACTTAAAAGATGATGAGCTGTTAAAACAGCTGGTTGGGAATTCATGGGAACGGTTCCAGCCAACAGACACCATGCCTGCTGCTGTATCCGAACGGATCCAGGCGGCAGTATTGCCCGTGGAGGGAAAAGTAAGACCTATCTGGTCCAGGAAATGGATGGCGGCTGCGGCATCCTTATTGGTGATCGTGAGCGCAGGTTTGTTCTTTATTAAAAAGCCCGGCCAGCTTCAGCAAAAAACCCGGATGGCAGAACATACCAGATATAAAAACGAAGTGCCGGCTGGTGGGAATAAAGCTATGCTCATATTGGGAGACGGTACTGTTATTGAACTGGACAGCGCTGCCAATGGGCTGCTAACGCAACAGGGAAATGCCCGGATCGTCAAATTGCCGAATGGGCAACTGGCTTATGAAATGAATGAAAGTGGTTCCGGAGAGGTGATGTTCAATACCATGCGTACACCGCGTGGGGGAGAATACCGGTTGCAATTGCCGGATGGCTCAAAAGTATGGTTGAACGCAGCCTCTTCTATCACCTACCCTAATATATTCACAGGAGATACCCGGTCTGTAGAGATCACCGGGGAGGCCTATTTTGAAGTGGCGAAGGATGCTGCCAGGCCTTTTAAAGTACAGGCCGGCAACATGAAAGTAGAGGTACTGGGCACACATTTTAATATCAATGCCTATCCCGGAGAACCGGTTATCAAAACCACGCTGCTGGAAGGGGCTGTGCGGATACAGGATGCCGTTCTGAAACCAGGGCAGCAGGCCAGCCTGGCTACCAATGGTCAATTCCGGTTAGAGGATGATGTGGAAACAGATGAAGTGATGGCCTGGAAGAATGGGTTTTTCCAGTTCAATGATGCAGATATGCCTACCGTGATGCGGCAGCTTGAAAACTGGTACGATATCACTGTGGCCTATGAGGGCCGTGTGCCGCAAAGGAGCTTTGGTGGTGCTATCCAGCGTTCTTTACCCTTATCCAAGGTGTTGGACATCCTGGAGGAAAATAATGTACGTTTTAAAATAGAAGGAAGAAATATAACCGTTATGAAATAGGTCAGCTGAAAAAAAGCCAGAAATGCGGGAACATCTCTGGCAGACGCTCAGTTGATAAAAAACAATCGACCAGGACTGCCTGATTATTCAACCAAACAATGCAAATGTATGCAATTAAAATTTATTGCTGTTTGCAAGCGGATAGCGCTTGCTGTACAATTCCACACCGGTGATCCGGATATCGGATGCCGGATTCGTTGCTCAACCAAAATTCTGTTAGCGATGAAGTTAACAACACTGCTTCTAACCGTAATATGCCTGAATGTAAGTGCCACTGCAGTATCACAGACTGTGAGTTTCTCCGGTAAGAATGCTAAACTGAAAACGGTCTTTTCTGCTATCAGAAAGCAGACAGGGTATGTAGTATTTTATGATAACAACCTTATCAAAAGCGCACAACCGGTTACGATAGCCATGGACCACGTGTCCATAGAAACACTGCTGTCGGCCACGCTGAAAGGTCAGGGCCTCAGCTTTTCCATAACAGATAAAACCATCTCCATCAGGAAACAGCCGGAGCCACTACCTGTTCAGCCTCCGGCAGAACCTCCACCGGCAGCTGTTTCAGGGCGGGTAACGGATGATAAAGGGATACCGCTCCCTGGTGTAACCATTCTTGTGAAAGGTACGCAGACGGGAACAACAACGGATGAAAAAGGAGAGTTTAAGTTTGCACATGTAGATGATCGTGCCACACTTGTTTTTACCTATATAGGCTTTGAAAAGCAGGAGATTAGCCTGGAAGGGAAGCGCAGTCTGCAGGTGAAACTTACCCTGGCAGATAATACTGCGCTTGAAGCGATTGTAGTGGTAGGATATGGTGCTATGAAGAAAAGTGACCTTACAGGTGCAGTTTCTGCCGTACAGGGAGAAGATATCACTGCACGTAAAACCACGCAACTGTCCCAGGCGCTGCAAGGTTCCATGCCCGGTGTGATGGTAACGCGTGATAACAATGCGCCCGGAGCAACAGCAAGGATCAGGGTGAGGGGGATCACTACCATTTCAGGTGCAGGAGCTGATCCATTGATCATCCTGGATGGTGTACCGGTGGATGATATCAACTCCATTAACCCTAACGATGTAGAAAGTGTTTCTGTACTGAAAGATGCAGCTTCTGCTTCCATCTATGGTTCCCGCGCTGCGGCAGGAGTAATTGTGGTTACCTCCAAAAGGTCCAAGGGAAACGCCATGAGCATGGATTATGCATTTGAATATGGCATTGAAAAACCTACAAAACTTCCGGGTTATGTTGATGTGGTAAGGTACATGCAGATGACGAATGAATTGCGTTGGAATGATAATGGAAACAATGCCAATGAATATCCCACTTACCCCAAAGCTACAGTTGATAATTACCTGAACCTTCATGCACAGAACCCTGATGAATATCCTAATACAGACTGGCGGGGAATGATACTGCATAACAGTGCACCAAGGCAAAGCCATATCCTCAGTATCAGCGGGGCCGGGAAAGCCGTTCGGTCGAGGGTTTCACTGGGTTATGATAAAACAGATGCATTGTATGATAACCGTACCTACGAAAGGCTTACGGCAAGGATCAACAATGATATCACTATCAATAAATACCTTTCTTCCAGCGTGGATATTAATTTCCGCCGTTCTATCGTGAAGCAGCCTGTTACAGACCCTATGTATAAAATGGGGATCGTTCCGCCGCTATATGCAGCCATGTGGTCAGACGGACGTGTAGGTGCCGGTAAGGATGGCGCAAATATCTACGCGCTGATGAAATATGGTGGTTTCAGAGATGAATGGTATAACCAGATAGGAGGTCGTGTTAGTGTAGATCTTACCCCGATTGAAGGATTGAAATTTTCTGCTATTGTGTCTCCTTTCCTGAATTACAATAAGAAGAAATTGTTCAACAGGAAGATCCCTTATACTTCCTTTAATAATCCCAATTCCATCTCAGGTTATATAGAGGGGGCTACAGAAACTAAGTTAACAGAGAACAGAGACGACAGCTACCGGTATACCATGCAGTTCCTTGCTAATTATTCCAAACAGTTGGGCAAGCACAATATCAATCTGCTGGCAGGTTATGAGTACTTCCATGCTTTTAATGAAGACCTGATGGCCTACCGTGGCCAGTATATCTTAGGTTCTTATCCTTACCTGAACCTGGGTCCGCTGGAATTCCGGGATAACACAGGTACCGCTTCTGAAAATGCATATCGTTCCTGGTTTGGAAGGATCATGTATAACTACAAAGATAAATACTTGTTACAGGCCAATATCCGTTACGATGCTTCTTCCCGTTTTGCACGTGGTTACCGCTGGGGGGCTTTCCCTTCTGTTTCCGCAGGATGGGTAATGTCCCAGGAGCCTTTCATGCAAAGCACTTCCAATTGGCTGTCCTTCCTGAAAGTACGTGCTTCATGGGGATCGCTGGGTAATGAAAGGATCGGTAATAATTATCCTTACCAGGCTATCCTTTCCTTCGAAAACAATTCTCTCTTTTACAGAGGCAATACGGTTACTTCTGCGCAGTCAGCAGCACAATGGCAATATGCCATCCGTGATATTTCCTGGGAAACCACGCAGTCTTACGATCTTGGTCTGGATGTTAATTTCTTCGATAACAGGCTCCGCTTTACTGGTGATTATTTCAAAAAGACAACCAGGGATATGTTGCTTGAACTTGAAATTCCTGATTTCATAGGATTTGA
The DNA here is from genome assembly GCF_039545795.1 of Chitinophaga niabensis. Taxonomy (NCBI): domain Bacteria; kingdom Pseudomonadati; phylum Bacteroidota; class Chitinophagia; order Chitinophagales; family Chitinophagaceae; genus Chitinophaga; species Chitinophaga niabensis. Next base: position 7,033,606 of record NZ_CP154260.1, read on the forward strand.
CAACCCTGATCAGAACACGGGTAAAATGTATACAACAGGTTGGGAATTACAGCTGGGATGGAATGATAAACTGGGCGATTTTACCTACAGTGCCACCGTTAACGTATCTGACTTCCGGTCAAAAATGGGAGATCTTGGCGGCACAGAATTCATTGGTGACCAGATTAAGGTATATGGCAGTGAATTCGATGAATGGTATGGATATATATCTGATGGTTTGTATCAGACACAGGATGAAGTGGATAAATCTGCCAAACTGAATGCCAATGTTAAACCAGGAGATATACGCTATCGTGATATCAGTGGTCCTGCTGGTGTGCCGGATGGGAAAATATCTCCGGAATATGACCGTGTGTTATTAGGTGGTTCTTTACCGCGTTACATGTATGGCGCCAATTTACAGGGCGGATATAAGAACTGGACCCTGGGTGTGGTGCTGCAGGGAGTGGGGCATCAGAATTCAAGACTAACATCAGATATCGTTCGGCCTTTGCAGGAGAACTATGGAGCGTTCCCTGCTATCCTGGATGGCAACAGCTGGAGTAAATACAATACTGCGGAGCAGAATTTACAGGTAAAATATCCCCGTTATTCCAATACTTCCGCAGGTAATAATTACACCATGTCTGATTACTGGCTTATGAACGGTGGTTATTTCCGTCTGAAGAATATTAACCTGAGTTATTCGGTTCCACGCTGGCTGACGGAGAAAGCACATTTGCAGGATGTACGGGTGTATGGTGCTGTTTCAGACCTTTTCTCTATACATAATTATCCAAAAGGCTGGGACCCGGAATCAAGCAGACTGGGTTATCCTATCACTGTATCTTATGTAGTTGGTGCATCCGTTAAGTTTTAAAAAGTACTATTATGAAACGCAACATATTAATGGCCGGTATCGGCATCATTTTTATCACTTCCTGCGGCAGCCTGGACCTGAATCCATTATCAGACGGATCGGGTGAAACATGGAATTCTACGCCGGAGGAAATTGATATGTCCCTCAATGGATTGTATAAGGACGCATTCTGGATGCTGGACAGTGATGAGTGGACGGACGATTTCCTTTACCGTGATGCCACCACACCTATCACAGGTGCTACTATCAATGGTGAAACGGACTTTGTGAAAAGCTGGTGGACGAATTCCTATAAAGCGATTGCAAGGGCCAATAACGTAATAATAAGTGTGGGCAGGGCTGCAAAAAATTTATCGCAGGCACAGATCAGCCGTTATTCCGGGGAAGCCCGTTTTGTACGTGCCTGTCAATATTCACGCCTGCTCTCTCACTATGGGAATATTGTATACACGGAATCCGCACTGGATATAGAACAGGCGCTGAGTCTGAAACAAACAGATGCGGCTACCGTACTAAAAAACATCTATGCAGATTTTGATTCCGCCGCATTGTACTTACCAAAAACATATGGCGCAGCAGATCTGAAACGTGCTACCTCTGGCGCTGCATTGGCCATGAAAGCCCGCATTGCCTTACACATGGGCGATCTGGCTACAGCCCGTGATGCTGCAAAGGCCTGTATGGACCAGAATGTTTATAAGCTGCATACTGATTTTGGGAACTTATTCCTGTCTAAAACAAAGAATTCAATCGAAACTATTTTTGGCCTGCCAAGATCGGTAGCATTGAAAGTTACATTAGGGGATTGCCAGAATTTTGTACCCAGGAATGCCGGTGGTTGGGGAGCTAAAAACCCTTCCTGGGATCTGCTTTGCGCATTCCTTTGTAAAGATGGATTGCCAATAGATGAATCGCCGCTCTACGATCCGCGTAAACCTTTTCTGAACCGTGATCCCCGCTGCGCTGCTACTATCATAGAATTTCAAACTTCTCATCTCGGCTATACCTATCAGCCGCACCCGGATACATTAAAAGTATGGAAGGATGCAGATCAGAAGTATGTGGAGAACAAAGATACCCGGTCCATCGCCATCTTTGCTTCTTTCAACGGATTGAACTGGAAAAAAGGAATTGATGGAGACTGGCTGTTGAATTCATGGCAGACAGAGCCGGATAAGATCATCATCCGTTATGCAGATATATTGCTGATGTATGCAGAAGCAAAGATTGAATTGAATGAAATAGACCAGTCCGTAAGAGATGCCATCAATATGGTGCGTGCGAGGGCATATGGTGTAGCATATACTAATACTGCCGCATATCCCGCTGTAACATCCAATGACCAGGCTGTGCTGCGCAAAGCCCTGCGGAATGAAAGACGCATGGAGTTTGCAAGGGAAGGTATCCGCTATATGGATATCATCCGCTGGAAAATAGCAGACAAAGTATTGAACATGCCAAACTATGGCATGCTGGACCCTGCAGATCTCCGTACAAAAGTAGTGCAGCCCGGATTGTGGTTCTTCCCGCAAACTGCCCCGGTGGATGAAGATGGCGTGGCAGATCTCTCCGCTATGTATAATGCCGGTTATATTAAGGTGGTGGCTGTGCGGAAATTTGATGCTACACGCCAATACCTCTGGCCGATACCAAGTACAGAAGTATTGATCAGCCATCTTACACAAAATCCTAACTATTAAGATGATGAGAAAAGGAATCAACGGTCTATTGATAGGTTTATGTTTTGCGGCAGGCCCACTGAAAGCGCAACGTGCTTTCAGTGGGGTCTACCCGCACCTGGCTATGTATAATAAAGAAGGAGAATGCGGTACCGGTGCAGTGGTACCCTGGGCTGGTAATTTATGGGTGATAACGTATGGGCCGCATCTGCCCAAAGGGTCCTCTGACAAGTTGTATGAAATATCACCTGCATTGAAACAAACAGTCCGGGAGGAGAGTATTGGCGGCACACCTGCCAACAGGATGATCCATAAAGAAAGTAACCAGCTGTTCATCGGGCCATATGCTATTGACGGCAAAGGTGGTGTAAGAGTAATCCCCTATACGGCCATGGCAGGCCGTCATACAGGTAATGCACGTCATCTGCAGGACCCGGCAGGTAAGATATATTATGGCACTATGGAAGAAGGGTTTTATGAGGTGGATGTAAAAACGCTGCAGCCGGTGATGATATCAGAAGATGGAAATACTAGGAAGAACAGCGACCTGTTACCCGGTGCACATGGCAAAGGATTGTATTCCGGGCAGGGTGTGATGATCTATTCCAACAATGGAGAACAGGGACCGAAAGCTTTGACAGATTTTGATATTGAATCAGGTTCTTTGTCTGAATGGGACGGAAAGAACTGGAAAGTAGTCCGCCGCAACCAGTTTGTGGAAGTGACCGGCCCGGGAGGTATCAACGGTAATGCACATCCTGCAACAGATCCCATCTGGGCTACCGGCTGGGATTATAAATCCGTATTACTGGGCGTGCGTGATGCAGGGAAATGGCATTTTTACAGATTGCCCAAAGCCAGTCATAGTTATGATGGTGCACATGGATGGAATACAGAATGGCCAAGGATACGAGACATTGGTACGGCACAAAAGCCGGATTACCTGATGACCATGCATGGTATGTTCTGGCGTTTCCCCGGGAATTTTTCCGCTGCTAATACAGCCGGTATTCGTCCGCGTTCTGCTTATCTGAAAGTGATCGGTGATTATACCCGCTGGAATGAGCAATTGGTTTTTGGTTGTGATGATTCTGCGCAGAAAGAATTTCTGAATAAACGTAAAGCGAAAGGAAGTATTGAAGGGCCGGGTGAGTCCAATTCCAATCTCTGGTTCACGTCCTTTAACCTGCCTGATCAATTGGGGCCCACTACGGCTGAAGGAGCTGTTTGGATAAAGGAAGATGTAAAGGCAAATGAACCTTCTGATCCTTTCCTCTTTGCAGGCTGGAAACATCGTTCCGCATGGGTGCAGAACAATGGGAAGGCTCCCACAACATTTACCTTTGAAACCGATAATGGGAATGGACATTGGGTTAAAATTAAAACCCAAACGATTATCTTAGCCCCGGGAGGTGCAACTTCTATATTGTTTCCGGTAACCACACCGGGAGAGTGGATCCGCGTTAGAACGAACAATGCTACCAATGTTACCCTGCAGTTCTGTTATGCTGCAGATGATGCACGCAGTACAAAGCCAGCAACAATATTCAATGGCCTCAGTAAAGTAACAGGAGCGCCAGCTTCAGAAGGTTTGTTGTATGCGTTGGGAGATGATCGCCGCACATTGGGGCTTAGCACAGCTCATGGATATTATGAACTGGATGAAAAAATGGCGCTGGTAAAAAAGGAAGATGTAACTACTGATCAGTTTATCAAAAGCAAGTTTGCCATTCCTGAACAGCCGGTTATCATAGATGAAGCATCAGTACTGGTAGTTGATGATAAAGGCCGCCGCTGGCGTTTGCCATTGGGCAACGATGCGTTCACAGGAACCAGCCTGCGTGTTTGCAGGGAGGTAGCTACTGAACGTGACCTGTTCGACTGTCATGGCACCTTTTATGAGTTGCCGGCAGAGAATGCAGATGGATATGCCAAGATCAGGCCTATATCCTCCCATTCTTTCCGGATCAAGGATTATGCTTCTTACAGAGGTTTGCTGATCCTCACCGGAGTTGAGGGGCAGGTGAAAGGAAATGATCATCTTATCTATTCCAGTGATGGAAAGGCCGCAGTATGGGCCGGAGTAATAGATGATCTGTGGAAAATGGGTAAACCGGTAGGGCATGGCGGTCCCTGGAAGAACACCGATGTAAAGAGTGGAGTGGCTTCTGATCCCTACCTGATCGGATTTTATGACGACCGCAGTTTGAAATTATCGCATACCGCAAAACAGGCTGTTGTATTTAAGATTGAAGCAGACCCTGTTGGTACCGGTCAATGGATGAAATATAAAGAAGTGACGGTGGCTCCGGGTGAAACATATATCCATCATTTCCCCGCAGGTGTTCAGGCTCGCTGGATCAGGTTCAGCAGTAACAGCGATTGCAAAGCAACTGCTTTGCTGGAATATAAATAGTATGCAGAGAATTCTTACAGGCATCTTATTGTTCTTATGCAGTTTTGCCCATGGGCAGACTGAACGTGTGTACCTCACAGCGGAAAAGGATACTTTAAAACTCGCATTGGATAATAACGGCAGGCCCCTGTATTACTTCCGGAATATTTATACGCCGGTATGTAATACAGGGGAATGCAAACCTGTATATATCAATTTTTACTGGGACCTGTTAGGCAACTATACCCGCTTTACCATGCCAGCCAATGAAGTGTTGACCAAAACAGATCACCGGGAATTCCAGGAGAAGGACTATGCCAAATTGCAGGAGATCATTGCAAAGGAAACATCCATCTTCTCAGAACTAAAAATGGAAGACCTGGTGGTAAAAGGCACAGAGAAGATCTCAGATTCCGTAGATATGAAAACTGGTGCTACGCTCAAAACAATTAAGAATGAAGTGATAGAAGGCGCAGTTTTTACCTGTTATACACTCTGGCATCTTGCACATGGAAAGATCACAAAAGAGATCTCCGGCATCACGGAAAAATTAACGGACAGCACCTTACTGCATAACTTCCTGCAAAGTAACAATCACCATTACCAGTACTGGGCAATGGATAAAGTGATTGATGCCGCAGGGCATGTTACAGCATCTTATGAAGATGATATAACCCGGATCATTGAAGGCAATAATATTTTCACGGCGAAGTATGCCTTACAAAAGGCAGATGCTGATTTCTTTTCGGATAGACAGCTATGGCTTTTGGAAACAGCTAATAAAGCATTATACCCTTTGCAAATGGCTATCTATAAAAGGATGGCAACACTGGTGCTTACTGATAAGGTAGCACTTAAAGTGGCACAATCACTTACGGGTAACCAGGAACAGGTGAAGAGCAAACTGGCTATCCTGGCTGCACAGCCCAAATTGTCGCAGGCTGTAAAAGCTCAGCTGGGGCCTTATGCAAAGGACATTCAATAAATGGACCATAAAGAAACATTCAAACTGAAATGGATATGAAACGAAATCTGATGATCCTTTTCCTCTTCATCACATTGCATGCTACTGCACAGCGGCATGTTTATGTAGAAGCGGAATCCTTTGAGAACAAAGGTGGCTGGGTAGTGGATCAGCAATCATTTGTAGTGATCGGTTCTTCTTACCTGATGGCGCATGGTATGGGAAAACCTGTAAAAGATGCGAGCACCACTGTAACGTTTCCCGCAAAAGGAAAATACAGGATGTGGGTAAGAACAAAAGACTGGGCACCATTCCCTACCGGGCCTGGTAAATTCACCATCTGGCTGGATGGCAAACAGGCAGGGCAGGTATTTGGTGAAAGCGGTGATGTTGCCTGGAAATGGTATGATGCCGGCATGGTAGATATTCAAAATGAAAAAGTGCAGCTTAGCTTAAAAGACCTGACAGGGTTCAACGGCCGTTGTGATGCACTGTTCTTTACCGATGCCGCTAAATTTACTCCACCCAATAAACTGGAAGACCTGAATGCCTTACGCCGTAAATTATTGCATCAATCAGCAGAACCAGGTGATGGCGGGCATTATGATCTTGTAGTGATCGGTGGTGGCATTGCAGGCACCTGCGCTGCAATCTCTGCATCCCGTATGGGGCTGAAAACCGCACTTATCCAGGACAGGCCTGTACTCGGAGGAAATAACAGCTCAGAGGTACGGGTACACCTGAAGGGAGATGTGGATAAAAACCATTATCCTAAACTGGGGCGTATTGTCAGAGAAATGGACAATGGAGATCCGGGGAACGGTAACCCCGATGCAAATGAATATGGCGATGCCAGGAAGATCCAGATCGTAAAGGCAGAAAAGAACCTTTCTCTTTTCCTCAATACCCATGTGTATAAACTGGAAAAGGAAAAAGATAAGATCATTGCGGTAACAGGCCGCGATATTTCTACCAATAAAGAATTACGGTTTACCGGTACCTATTTCACTGATTGTACCGGCGATGGTACAGTTGGCTATTTAGCCGGTGCGGACTTCCGCATGGGAAGAGAAAGTAAGGCAGAAACAGGGGAGTCCCTCGCAGCTGAAAAATCAGATAGTTTTACGCTTGGCACCTCCAACCTCTGGGCCTCTGTGGCAAAGGATACTGTTTCTTCTTTCCCTGAAACACCCTGGGCATTGCAATTCTCAGATGAGTACCATATAGATCAGACGCAATCAGATTGGGAATGGGAAACCGGTTTTGGTAATTTCAATACCATCATGGATGCGGAAAAGATCCGCGACCATAACCTGCGTGCTATTTATGGTAACTGGTCTTACCTGAAAAAAAGCAAGCCAGCTAAGTATGGAAAACAGGAACTGGCATGGGTTGCTTATATTGGTGGTAAAAGGGAATCACGGCGGATCATAGGAGATCATATCCTCACGCAGATGGATATCCAGGAAGGGAAATTATATCCTGATGGCAGTGTAACCGCCACCTGGACAATTGACCTGCATTTCCCCGATGCGAAAAACAGCAAATACTTTGAGGGGCAGGAGTTCTTCGCCAGCACCAAACATATCAGGGTAGCACCTTACACCATTCCTTACCGTTGCCTTTATTCAAAGAATATCAGTAACCTGTTTATGGCAGGCCGTAATATCAGCACTACACACGTTGCATTTGGCAGCACACGCGTAATGCGTACCTGTGGCATGATGGGAGAAGTGGTGGGCTTTGCGGCTTCCTTAGCGAAGAAATACAAAACTTCTCCAAGAGGTGTTTACCAGCAGCATTTGCCGGAACTCATGAATATCCTCAAGGGTGAATAACCTGCTGTTGTTGTTTTACGTATGCGGTGTGCTGCATACACCGGAAGTGCGTTTTGAAGGAACCGCACAGGGAACTACTTATCATATCAGTTACTTCGATGAGGCGCAACGCAACCTGAAAGTACAGATTGATTCCATCCTCACGGAGATCGATAAAAGTTTATCTACTTACCGGACTGATTCCGAAATCTCGACCTTTAACCAGTTCGAGGCCTTTCGGTTTCAGTCCGTTCATTTTTATCCCGTACTGCAAAAAGCTTATGAAGTTTATAAAGCTACCCATGGTGCTTTTGATCCCACTATTATGCCATTAACGGAAGCTTACCGGAAAGGTAAAGCTACCGGTAAACCCTGGTTACAACAGGTGGATTCCCTGCTTCAGTATGTTGGTTTTGAATTCATCACTTTTGATAAAGAAACGGTACAGAGCTCGAAGGAACATGTACGGCTGGACCTTGATGGTATTGCACAGGGCTATACGGTTGATGTGATTGCCACTTTCCTGGAAACAAAGGGGATCATTGATTACGTGGTAGAAGTGGGAGGGGAGTTGCGCTGCAGCAATACCAGAACTGTTAGCATTGAAGACCCTACAAATCCTGATGGCCGTTTGGCTTTACTGAAATTGAATAACCGTTCCATGACCACAGCAGGCAATTATAATGATCATTATTCCGCGGGAGGGCAAACCTTCAATCATATCCTGCACCCCAAAAAAGGCATCGCCACCAGTGACCTGCTAAGTGTAACGATCATTGCAACAGATTGTATGACAGCGGATGCTTATGATACGGCGTGTATGGTACTTGGACTGGAAGGAACCAAAAAGCTGCTGTCGGAACATCCGGAGCTGGATGCTTATCTTGTATACCATGGAACAGATGGGGCACTGAAGGTATTTATGACGGAGGGGGTAAAGCAGATGCTGGTTAACTAACCCCTTAGTTGTATTTGAATATCCTTAACTTTTATTGGCTGTTAATTTGATCCTTTGGAGGTAAACCATGCAATTATGTTTCTAATTCGACTTACAACAGCATTATTATTGATCCTTAGTGCAAGAGGAATAGCGCAGGAGAAAAAGGGATTCACCATTTCAGGAAAGATAGATGGTATCGGTAACACCAAGGTATTGTTAGGGAACAAGCCTGACAGGGGGTATGCGAGTGGTTTTAAAGTCCGGTACTTTGATTCCTGCATGAGTGTAAATGATCACTTTACTTTTAAGGGGCATGTTGATGAGTTAGCTTTTTATTCAATCGAAGTTCCTGACAAAGCCAGGGGGTGGGTTGGTTTTATTCTGGGTAATAATGAGATAAAAATAACCGGCAGTAAGGATTCGATATATAGATCTGCCGTTACGGGGTCTCTGCAGCAGGATACATATATGCACTATATAGATAAGGTTTATTATCCTCTTGTCAGAGAGGCGCGGGTATATAATGATATTGCTGACAGCTTAAGAAAGACCGGAGATACAACAGAGAAGAAACGAATAGAGCGTGAAATTATTGAGCCTTATAACAGGAGGATAGAGGCTAATATATATCGGTTCGTTGAGGAGCACCCCTCTAATTTTGGTGCCTTATATGAATTACAGGGTCATTCGAAGTATATACCGATAGACAGCGCAAAGAAATATTTCTTAAAATTATCCGATGAAATGCAGCAAAACACGGTTGGCAGAAGGCTTAAATACGAGCTCTTCGACTACCCGGAATTGATTAGTGTAAAGAAGCCGATACCTGATTTTTCTCTGCCGGATACCACAAATATGATCCGGTGCATTTCCGAATTCCGCGGAAAGTATGTACTACTCGATTTTTGGGCGAGCTGGTGTGGTCCCTGCATAGATGAATTGCCAGCTGTTAAAAGGCTCGATAGTCTCTACGGAACAAAAGGCTTACAGGTGTTAGGCGTTTCACTGGACACGAAAAGAGACCTTTGGATGCAGGCAATCATTAAGCATAATATTACCTGGCCTAACCTGTCCGACCTGGAGGGGGCAGATGGAGCAGTGTCAACGATGTTGCAAATAACAGCAATTCCTGCTAAATTTTTAATAGGCCCCGGTGGAAATATCATTCTGAAGAATGCTTCACTGCCAGAGATAGAAAAGTTCCTGCAAAGTAAAATGGCTGATTGATCACTGGCACAATGATTGTTGCCTGTTTGGTATGGGAAACTTAAAAATAGAACACATCAATCCGGATGGACTAATTAAGAATCCGGCATTCACTAATGTTGTTACCGTTCAGGGAAACGCAAAAACAATATATATAGGAGAGATCAATGCCAATAATGAAGCAGGAGAAGTTATCGGCAAAGACATGAAAACGCAGACGGAGCAGGTGCTGAAAAATATAGGTGCTGCTTTGCAAGCTGCCGGTGCAGACTGGGAGAACCTGATAAAGTGGACGGTATATATTGTACAAGGCCAGGATATACAGCCTGGATTTGAGGCCTTTCAGAAAGTATGGGGTAAACGACCCAACCCGCCTTTAATAACTGTAATATTTGTTGCCGCCCTCGGGCGGCCGGAACATTTGGTAGGCATAGAAGCTATTGCTGTTGTGCCTTAATATACAGAAGGGCTTCCCGCAGGAAGCCCTTCTCTTTTAAATGAAGTCTTATTTCCGTTAACCCAAACACCCTATCCGTTAAACGGGTGAAATACCTGCTTCTGCATGCCCCTATCTTTGCTTCGTTAAAATTTTATAACCCCAATTATTCAGAATTATGAAAACAAATGTGATGTTCGGACTCGTAGCAGGTACCATCCTATTCGCTACCAGTTGCAAAAAAGAAAATGTTCAACCCGATTCCCAGGTATCTTTAGAAAATGCAAAAGCAGCCATTGGCGATCTGGCTATTCTACAATTTGATGTTGACAAATTTGCGGGCAACATTGAAGCGTACATGAATGGAAAGGTAGCCGGTTATGGTTACACCATTTTCCATGAAGGAAATATCTACTACCGTGGCAGTGGTGGTGGTGGATGGCTCAGGCGCCCTGTGGATGCACCTGCTGTTATGCACGCTGCACAACAACGGCAGGATATTGCGAGCTCCACTAAGTTCGTGACGGCGCTGGCTACCATAGCCCTGCTGGAAAAGTACAATATGTCTCTCGCTGAGCCTGTGTACAAATACCTGCCTACTAATTGGCAACCTTCTGAAAGCTTTAAGGAGCTGACCTTTGAACGCCTGCTCTCTCATCGTACCGGCCTTATCAAATACGGTGGCGACTGGGAAGAACTGAAGAAAACAGTGGAAGGCCCGATGAAGCAAGATGAATTTGAAAATCAAAGCAGGGTTTATAACAATGTCAATTTTGCTTTACTGGCTGTTATGTTACCTTATGTTGCTGCTAAAAAAGAATTCCCTGCGGACTATAATGTATTAAAGTCCCTGGAAAATAAACCGGATCAGCTTTATGATGCTTTAGGCGTACGGTATGTAGGCATAGTAAGAGTGAATGTTTTTAAACCTGCAGGCATGACACAGTGGAGTGTTGCTACGTTTGCTCCCTGGAACAACAATGGCCTCATCAGCCCTGAGAGTGCTTCCAAAGGATATGCTACTGCAAACGGTAGTGAAGCAGGTACTAACAACGGAGACTATCGCAGGAATGGCGGTGCAGGCGGACTTTATATCAGCACTGCTGAATTTGGCAAGATACAGCGCAGTGCAACACAGGGGCTTATTGTAAGTGCAGCCGGTTATCAAAAGATGAAAGATGCTTTGCTGGGCTTTGATGCTGTAGTGAACGGTAAATTCGGGAAATATTACTGGAAGAATGGCGGCGCCAATTACAGAGAAACGATGATATTCGATTTTGGTAAAACACAGGTCGCAGTATTTGCGAATTCCAATACCAGTGAGATAGGTAATAAGCCAAGCATACTTGTAGGAGCTTATGAAAGTGCCTGGGTGGCAAAGTGATAAAATACAATATATTATAAAAGGGAGCGGTACCATACCGCTCCCTTTTATTTTGCTTTTAAAAACCCATCGGGCCTGTTTAGCCCCTGAGGCAATAATCCCATTTGCTCCGCTGTTGTTTCACTGATGGGTTCCTGCAGAATGAGTTCCGGGATTTGAATAATGCTAACTTTGTTTTTCAGTAAATCGCCATGGGCAGCGAAGGAAATGAGATTTCCTTTTCGTTCTATCTCTTCTCCGGAGAAACTGAAATGTTTAACCTGCTGGTTATGAATGGAGCAGATGTATATTTTATGTTTTTCCTGATAAATAAAGATCAGGTGATCGTTATACCATTCCAGCAACAGGCAGAAGCAGCCAAATACGGGATTGTAGGTTTCAGGAGTCCAGTTGAAAAATTCTCCGTTCTCCATCACTCTTAGTAAATGATGCGCCCAGCCATCTGATTCAAACCAGGCTAATCTTTCTTCTTCAACAGTCATATCCTGCTCAAAAATACGGCATTGATTTCCATGCTTGTTTTGCCATTTTATTGACTTATCCTCTTTTACTTCAGGATGCAGCTCTTCCTGTTCCAGTGCCTTTATTATTCTTTCATAGGGATTCATTGAACTAATATAATCAATAGTGTTAACTTTATTTACAAAGCCCGGGTATGCTTAAAAAGAAAAGGCAACAAAAATACCTCATTAAGAGATGGCTGGAAATACGGAGGCAATTATATGCCTTTTCAGGTTCCGGAAATCATGATGCGTTGCACAAGCTACGTGTGGAGATTAAAAAGATCAGGGCTTTTGTAAAATTATATAAAGGAAAGATAGCGACCACAGGTCAGCTGAAGGCTGTCAGGAAGATCTTTCACCGGGCGGGTATTATCCGGGAAGCGAATATTAACCTGCAAATGATGAAACGGCTTCATATTGAACAACCTGTATTTAATGCTGAAGAAAAACATGCCATCCAGCGGGAGTCCGAGCGGTTCCATTTACATCCCGGCCGTTACGAAAAACATATCAGGAATAATATCAGGTCCCTTCTAAAAGTAATACGTCCTATACGGAACAGGAGTATCAAACATTGGTTCTCCCGGCAGCTAAAGGCAATAGCCGGCATTGTTGCTGCATCATCTACGGATCAGTTCCATTTGGCCCGCAAGAAGATAAAACGGCTCATATATATTTATGGGATGCTTCATAAAAGATTAACACACACGTTGAAAATAAACATTGCCTATCTGGACCAACTGCAGGATGCAATTGGTGAATGGCATGATACAACAGTAGCTGCTGAGTTGTTAACTGACCGTAATACCGGCAATAAAACGGCCCTTAACAGGCTGCGGAAAGAGCAGGATAGAGCAGGTGTTGCTATTCATACTATGGGGGATGATTTTTTGGGCAAAGTGCATGAGCTACGCTTGTAAAAAATGGATGAATTCACTATATTGAAACAGATAAGAATTTATTAGTAACATTTAAATACGGGTAGTATGACCTTACTAAAAAATATCTTCGCAGTCTTGCTCTTCATGTTTTGTGTTTCCTTCACCCCACCCCACCATGGATGGGCCAATTACGACCAGAGTAAAACGCTTGACTACACAGGAACCATTCAATCGTCTGCTTATGAAAATCCTCATAGCATTATTAAAGTAAATCAGGATAAGGTGATCTGGACCGTAGTACTGGCTCCCGTCAGCCGGATGAGCGCCCGTGGGGTTACTGCTGATATGATAAAAAAGGGGGCCTCATTGCGTGTGGTAGGATATCCTCACAAAGAGATCAAAAACGAAATGCGTGCCGAAAGGATCTTTATTAACGGCACCAAATACGAATTGCGCTAATGCTTGTAATGGCAGATTGGTTGCAGTTGCTGGAGCATACTTCCTGGGCTGAAGCCATTCGTCAATCTGCCTGGCTTTACCCTTGCCTTGAAATTGTGCATATTATAGGAATTGTGTTATTGGTAGGGCCAGCCTTTATATTTGATCTTCGTTTATTGGGATTTTCAAAACATCTGCCCCTGGATGGATTAGGGCATCTCCTGTTACCCTGGTCTGTAAGGGGATTGCTATTGGTGATCCCTTCCGGTATATTGCTTTTTATAACCAATGCAAGTACCCTTGGATATGATCCGGTGTTTTGGACAAAGATGATCCTGCTTATATTGGCCGCCTGTAATGCGTTTGTTTTCCGGTCCCTCAGGAATGGAGGTGCAGCTTCCCCTGCCGCTGTAAAAGTAATAGCGGTACTTTCCCTTTTGTTATGGATAGCCATTATTGCATGCGGCCGTTTGTTAGCTTACTAAATAGTCCCCCAAATTTTAGCACCTTGCATTAACGATTTAGCAGTATGTTTGCAATAGATAGGATCGCTGAGAGACGTTAATACATCACCCGAAATTTAAAACCTACGTAGATGGGTTCCGCTAATTTACAATTCCACAGGGATGAGGAACTGTTGCTTATGCTACAGAGCGGGGAACATCATGCTTTCCGGGAAATATATAAAAGATATTGGGACAAATTGCTTTATATAGCAGGAAAAAAACTGGAGGACCTCTCCGAAGCGGAGAGCATTGTACAAGACGTATTTGTTGACCTTTGGCAACGCCGTGAAACACTGGAAATACGGGAGCAGCTGGCGGGATATCTTGTTGTTGCGGTCAGGTACCGCATCCTGAACTTCCTTGCCAGGCAACATAAAGCTGAAGCTTATCTCCGGGATACCGCACGCAGCTTGTCTCCTGCAGACCATTCTACTGAAGAGTGGCTGGGATTTGAGGAATTGAGGGGCTGGCTTGAGAAAATAGTGGCCGCTCTTCCGGAGAAATGCCAGCTTGCTTACAGGCTCCGGGGGGAAGGATATAGCCAGCGGGAAATAGCCCGGTACATGAAAGTATCTGAAAAAACAGTGGAAACCCATATCAGCCGTGCGCTCAAGATCCTGCGTTCCGGCCTGGGGCAGTTGATCTCCCGGATGTGGATGATGTTCTTTTAATACGCCTCAAAAAAAATTTCTTCTCCCATTCAGGGAAAACCTCTTTTCAATTGACCTTGTATCAGAAACCCTTTGCTGATGCAAGACCATTCCACGAATAAACGTTATCAAGAACTGGCCCGAAAGCAATTGCAGGGCACGATTTCACCTGATGAGGCTGCTGAACTGGCCCAGTGGCTGGCGCATGATGATGGACAATTCCTGGAAGTGCCTCCCACTATGGCTGAAAGCCGTGAGCTCCACGAGAAAAGACTGTTGGGTGCCATTGAGCAAAACATCGGCTGGAAGAAATCCGCACGTATCCGGGTTTTCAGATCCGTTGCTGCTGCGGCAGCCATATTGCTGATAGCTGTTCTTGGCTGGTGGCTTTTAAATCCTTCTCCTTCCATTCCTGCTGCTGTACCCCTGGCAGAGAATAATAATGATCCTGCACCCGGTGGCAACCGTGCTGTATTAACACTTGGTAATGGCCAGCGTATTGTATTGGACAGTGCGTCTAACGGTACCCTATTCAACCAGGGAGGAGTACAATGCGTGAAACTGGATAGCGGAAGCCTGGCTTATAATATGGGTGGCGCATCTGATGAAGTACAGATGCATACCTTATCCACCCCTATAGGCGGACAGTTCAGGATCACCTTATCCGATGGTACCAGCGTTTGGCTGAATGCAGCTTCTACGTTGAAATTCCCTTCTTCTTTCAAGGGGCAGGACCGGTCTGTGGAAATTACCGGCGAGGCTTATTTTGAAGTATCGCACAACGAACGTATGCCATTCAAAGTTGCTTTCAACGGGAACGCCGTTGAGGTATTGGGAACTCATTTCAATGTGATGGCTTATGCAGATGAAGCTAAAAGTAAAGTTACACTTCTTGAAGGCAGCGTGGCTGTCAGCAATCTTTCCGGCCGGCATATCCTTAAACCAGGTATGCAGGCGCTCGTTGGTAACACCATTACTATGAGCCGGGCTAATGTGGAAGAAGCAGTGGCCTGGAAGAATGGTCTTTTCATTTTTGATAATGAGGACATTCACAGCATCATGCGCAAACTCTCCCGCTGGTACAATGTAAAGCCTGAATACACAGGCGAAATGAAGGGTTTAACTTTCTCCGGTACCGTGTCTCGTTACGGCAATGTATCCGGTGTGCTCAATATGCTGGAAATGACTGAAAGCGTTCGTTTCGGACTGAAAGGTACTACTATACAAGTTTCTCGTTAATCCTCTATATGCGCAACAATATACCATAACAACCAAAAAGTTTGCTATGCAACGATTCCACACATTGAAATTCCTATTCTACGGAAAGCTGACTTTCGTGTTATGCATGATTGCATTCATGCAAGCGAGGGCATCTGCATTTGCCCAACTGGTTACGCTGAACGTAAAGAACACTTCCATTGAAGAAGTGTTGAAAGAATTGAAAAGACAAAGCGGTTACAAACTGCTGTACAACGATGCCCAGCTGGCATCCACCAAACCCGTCAGCATTTCCGTTGAAAAGGCTACGGTGGAAGAAGTGCTGGACCTCTGTTTTGCAGGCCAGCCGCTGGATTATGCCATCCGTGAAAATACGATTGTGGTGAAGCCCAGGAGCAATAGTGCTCAGCAGGTTTTCTCCGTAAAGGGAAAAGTGGTGGGAGAGAACCAGGAGCCACTGCCGGGTGTGAATATAGCGGTGAAAGGAACTTCCAAAGGTACGGTTACCCGTGAGGATGGAAGTTATGTACTATCAGTGCCGCTGGGAACTGAAACACTTGTGTTCTCCTTCATCGGATACATCAGCCAGGAAGTACCTATTCAAAAGCGGACTACCGTTGATGTGAAATTAGCGGTGGAAAACAAAGCACTGACCACATTGGTGGTAGTGGGATATGGTGTGCAAAAGAAAGCCACCCTCACCGGATCTGTGGCAGCGGTTACGAATGCAGAGATCAATACCACCAAAAATGAAAGCGTGCTGAATATGCTAACAGGTAAAGTACCCGGCCTCCGCATTGTGCAGAACAGCAGTGAACCCGGCTCTTTCGACAACAACTTCGATATCCGCGGTTTTGGTGCACCACTCATGATCATAGATGGTATTCCCCGCGATAACATTGCCCGGCTGGATCCTAACGATATTGAAAATATTTCGGTGCTGAAAGATGCATCAGCTGCTGTATATGGTGTACGCGCAGCAAATGGTGTGATACTGGTGACCACCAAACGTGGAAAGATAGGGCGCCAGCTAACTTACAATGGAAGTTATACCTGGCAAAAACCTTCCGGCCTGCCACGCTCTCTGGATGCGATCGGTTATATGACCCTTGTGAATGAGAAACTGATGCATAATGTAAATGGTGGCCGCCTGGCATATACCGATGCTGATTTTGAAGCTTACCGTAATGGTTCCAAACAAAGCACAGACTGGTACACGCCCACCATAAAGGATGTGGTTCCGCAGATGCAACACAACCTCAATGCTTCAGGTGGCAGTGAAGACATCAGTTATTATGTGAGCCTCGGGTACACAGAGCAGCAGGGCTTTCTCAGAAGCGGTGACCTTAACTATAAACGCTATAATGTACGCTCCAATATTACCGGTAAGGTAACAAGGGACATCACTGTAGACCTTAACGTAAATGGCATCTTCGATCAGAAGAACCAGCCCTACCAGGATACCTGGTGGATCATCCGTTCCTTCTGGCGCCAGAATCCGCTGGAACCT
Source organism: Chitinophaga niabensis (assembly GCF_039545795.1). Lineage (NCBI taxonomy): Bacteria > Pseudomonadati > Bacteroidota > Chitinophagia > Chitinophagales > Chitinophagaceae > Chitinophaga > Chitinophaga niabensis. The sequence continues at coordinate 7,050,992 of NZ_CP154260.1, forward strand.
GTTTATGCCAATAATAATCCAGACTATTTAGCACATACCCCTGTAGATGGTACCAACCCTGTAGCTATGTCAAATAAAGACATCGCAGGGTATAAGCAATTCCTGAACAGGTGGTTCCAGTCATCCGTATCAGCTACTTATCAGGCACCTTTTCTTACAGGGTTAAAGTTTAAAGGGATGTATAGCTACGATTATAACAGCTATACCAATAAACTTTATCAAAGAGAATACAATCAATATACTTACGATGGAGCTTCGGATGCTTATACCGCGAGGCCACAACAGTCGCCTTCCAGTTTACGGAGGGAGTACTATGAAAGACCTAATACTTTGTTTCAATTATCCGCCAGCTACGATCAAAAGTTCAACTCAGTGCATGATGTAAGTGCATTGCTGTTGTATGAGAACAGTGTGCGTTCAGGAGATAACTTTTATGCTATGCGGGAGCTTTCCCTGGCAGTGGACCAATTGATGGCAGGCAACAGTACTAATCAGCAGGGGAATATGTCGTCTTCCCTCAATGATCTTTACCGCAATGCCAACCGTGCACTGGTAGGCAGGATAAATTATGCATTCAAATCTAAATACCTGCTGGAAGCAAGTTTCCGCCGTGATGGATCATCTAAATTCCCGGGAGATAAACAGTTTGGTTTCTTTCCCGGCGTATCTGTTGGATGGAGGGTATCAGAAGAAGGATTCTGGAAGAATACGCAGGCGTTACGCATGATCGATAACCTGAAGATCCGCGCGTCTTATGGTGAATTGGGGGATGATGGGGCTGCTGCTTACCAGTTTATCACAGGATATACTTACCCTGCTTCCGGTAGTAATAACCAACTGCCTCCGGGCCATATCTTCGATGATGAATTCATCAACGGGCTGCAAAGTAAAGGTATCCCCAATCCTTTCATTACCTGGTTCGTAGCCAAAACCACCAACTTTGGTATCGATATCAATGCATGGAGAGGAATGCTCGGCCTTACAGTGGATATATTCCGCAGAGATGGAACAGGTTTGCTGACCACCCGTGCGCAAAGCCTGCCTGGAGTTGTAGGTGCCAACCTCCCCCAGGAAAACCTCAACAGCAATCGCTCACAGGGTATAGAACTGGAGCTCAACCATGGCAATAAAATAGGAGACTTTGAGTACTACGCCAAAGCCATCTATTCTTACACCCGTACCCGCAACCGTTTTGTAGAACGTTCCGGGGCTGGTAATTCTTACGAAAACTGGCGGCAGAATTCCAACAACCGGTTTAATAATGCGCGCTGGGGACTTGGTGCCGGTGGCCGTTTTGAATCCTGGCAAAGTATCCTGGACAGCAAGAATTATGTAGGAAGAGGTACACTGCCTGGTGACTATGCGTATGAAGACTGGAACGGTGATGGTATGATCAGTGATTTGGATGTACATCCCATTGCTTATAACGGCATTCCGCTTGTCAATTACGGTATTATGCTGGGCGGCTCCTGGAAAGGTGTGGACTTCAATTTCCTTTTCCAGGGTTCCGGTATGGTGAATGTTGGATATAATGAACAACTGCGTGAATCGTTATGGGGCGGTGGCAGTGGTCTGGCTTTATTCCTGGACAGATGGCATCCGGCAGATCCTAAAGCAGATCCTTATGATCCCAATACGCAATGGGTGCCAGGGAAGTATGGTTATACAGGTACAGTGCCTGATGAGAATTCCGCATTCAATGTGCAGAACGCCGCCTATTTAAGGCTTAAAAGTGCTGAGATCGGTTATTCCCTTCCGGAAAGAATAGCTACAAGGATAGGGCTTAAAGGTGTGCGGGCTTTTGTGAACGGGTACAACCTGATCACCATCACTGATATCAAGTATGTGGACCCTGAGCATCCTGCTACTTTGTACAGCTACCTGTATCCACTCAACAGGACTTTCTCCGTAGGTCTGAACGTTAAATTTTAATGTTATGAAACTGAAGATATTCTTACTTTCCATTGTATGCTTCATTGGGCAGACTGCCTGCACCGATCTGGATATTCCACCCATGAACGTGATCCAGGATAAAGATGTGTTTACCACAGAGGGTGGGATCAGAATATATATGGCCCGCTGTTACAGCGAGCTGCCATTTGAAGATTTCCGGTATTCACCTACCAGGGGTACCAATCACTTCTGGATCATCAATCCTCAACCTGCCAATACCGGCGAAGCATTGAGCCGTGATCTGAATGGTTCTACTACTGAGGGATTCAACTTTTGGGAACGCGCCTATCCACTGATAAGGGAAGCGAATTATTTCCTGCAAACCCTGCCAACGTATGCAGGTAATTTCCAGCCGGCGGATGTGAATCACTGGCTGGGAGAAGCCCGGTTCATCCGTGCGGTAACGTATATGGCACTGGTGAAAAGATATGGTGGTGTGCCGATCATCAATAAAGTGTTGAACTACCCGGAACAAAGCATAGAGGAGCTGAAGATACCAAGGGCATCAGAACAGGCAGTGTATGATTCTATTGCGGCGGATCTTGACTTTGCCTATAACAATATGAAGGCTTCCAGTGAATCCGGCCGTGCTAATAAATATGCAGCAGCAGCCTTTAAGTCGCGTGCCATGTTGTATGCGGGTTCAATTGCAAAATACAACCAGACGCAGTTGTTCGATGGTAATCAAAACCGGCTGGTAGGGATACCTGCTAACAAAGCAAATGATTATTTCAAAGCGGCCTACGATGCAGCAGGTCTGGTGGATGGTCATTACAGCCTGTATAAAAAGAGTTGGGCTGCCGGAGACAAGCAGGCGCAGATGCAGAATTACATCAACCTGTTCTTTGATGCAACAAGCCCGGAGAACATCCTGATAAAAGGATACAAATATCCTGAAACAGTGCATGGCTATGATGCTTACAATGTTCCCCGCCAGTTGATGGGTGGAAATGGATACTCTGCTGAAGTGAACCCTACACTGAACCTGGTGGAACTGTATGATGGTATTCCTAAGAACCCTGATGGCACCATTCAAACACTGGATGCCGGCGGTAAATATATCCTCTACACAAATACACTCGATCTCTTTGCAAATGCAGAACCCAGGCTGCGTGCTACAGTGATTGTTCCGGGAGACATTTTCAAGAATGAGAGTATTGAGATCTATCGTGGTATTTATACAGGCAGTACAGCAGGTGGTATCAGCCGCTTGTTGCCGGAAGGATCTACTGCGCCTTATCCCTCTGCTAACATTGTATCTTCTCCTAACGCACAGCAAACGCCTTTCACATTACCTGATGGATCAAAGAAAAACCCTGCCGGCAGGAGTGGTGTATTTACGGCTGATGGAACAGGAGCCGTATCAGGCTTTTCTGTGAGGAAATACCTCGATCCGAACAGGCCTACTGCTGAAGTATTGGAAAATCGTTCAGACCAGACCTGGATAGAAATGCGCTATGCAGAAGTAATGTTGAACCGTGCGGAAGCTGCTTATGAATTACATGCAGCAGGGCAGGGAGGCAGTTACCTGCAGGATGCATTCAACATTATCAACCAGATCCGCGAAAGGGCGGGAGCTGTATTATTGGCTTCTACTGCTGCCCTCAACACTATTGATATTGTTCGCAATGAAAGAAGAAAGGAACTGGCGTTTGAGAATAAGATCTGGTGGGACCTTAAAAGATGGCGTATCCTGGATAAGGAGCAGAATGGTACTGTTTACCGTACACTCATGGCGTTCTACTCAGCAGAAGCCGGCAAATATTTCTTTGATGCGCGGCTGGATGAACGCAATTCACGTTATACGTTCGACACCAGATGGTATTACCAGGAGATCCCCGGCTCGGAGATCTCCAAAAGCCAGAACCTGATCCAGAACCCAGGCTATTAATGTTTGTAAAAATTTAACGTCATGAAAAATAAGATCTGCCATATAAGTTTTTGTATATTGATATTGCTGGCCAGTGCCTGCACTAAGAAATATGATGACTATCCGGAACCGGCTGAAACGCTCGCCGGGAATATAAAAGATGCAGGTTCCAAAAACAACCTGCAATCTGAAGCTGGAGACAGGGGAATGCGTCTTGTACTGGAGGAGTTGAGCTGGAGCAGTACACCAACACCTTATTATTTCTTCGCCATGCAGGATGGCTCTTTCCGCAATACCAAGATCTTCAAAGGCAATTACCGAATTTCGGTGGAAGGCCCCTTTGTGCCGCTTGTACAATACGATGGCTCCGGCCAGGTAACTGTGGATAAACGGAAGACCATGGATATTGCCGGAACCACCAATGTGGACTTTGAAGTGGAACCCTTCCTGAATGTAGAATGGGTGGGAGAACCTGCCTATAATGCTACAAACAAGACTATTTCCGTTCAGGTAAGGTTTACACGTGGTACGGCCAATGCTGCCTTTCACAAGAATGTGACGGATGTATTCCTTTTTGTAAGTCCTAATAATTACGTGGGCAATAATAACTACGATAACAAGTATTCCGTGCAGGTGAATTACGGTGGAACATCCGGGAATGATCAGCTGGGGCAAACCGTTACGCTCACTACAAAAGATGTACTCCCGGGTTCCCGCTCATTTTTCCTGCGGGTGGGAGCACGTATAGATTATGGTTTAAAGTATTACAACTATACAACGGTTAAAACCATCAATATACCATGATGAGAAGAACGCTCATTTTTGTTTGCAGCTTATGCCTTTCTGCAGCCGCTATGGCACAGGAGAAAACGGCCTTTCAGACCAGCAGTGCGTGGACCCCGGAAATAGATGTCCGTTCGGATATCGCAATCGTTTATGGTGCCGGCGACCGTCGCGGCATGACCTTCGAAGCGCGCGTGAAGTCGTGGAGGGAAAGAGGGTATCAGACTCATTTTATGACAGGCATTGCCTGGGGTAATTACGAAGATTACTTCACCGGTAAATGGGATGGTAAGAATCACTTCGGCATCGGGCAGGTAGAGCAGGATGGAGATACGATCTGGCATGGCAGGAACGTGCCTTATGTAGTGCCGGAAAGTACTTTCATTGCTTACATGAAGGAAGCAATCATCAAGAAAGTGATTGATGCCGGTATCAGTCACATTCACCTGGAAGAGCCTGAGTTTTGGGCGCGTGCTGGTTACAGCGAGGTTTTTAAAAAGGAATGGCAGCGGTATTATGGGTTTCCCTGGCAGCCGCAGCATACTTCACCGGAGAATACTTACCTGTCCAGCAAGCTGAAGTATCACCTGTATTACAATGCCATTAAAGAAGTGTCCGAATACGCGAAGGCCTACGGTAAGCAGAAAGGGATGGATGTGAAGGTGTATATTCCCACGCATTCACTGGTGAATTATTCTTCCTGGAGGATTGTTAGTCCGGAGGCAAGCCTGGCTTCTCTTCCAAGTATTGATGGTTACATTGCACAGGTATGGACAGGTACCTCGCGTGAACCAACTTATTTCAATGGACTGCGTAAGGAACGTGTATTTGAAAATGCATTCCTGGAATATGGTTCCATGATCTCCATGACGGCACCTACCGGCCGTAAGATATTCCTGCTCACCGATCCGATCGAAGACTGGCCGCGTGACTGGGGAGATTACAAACGTAATTACGAAGCTACCTTTACTGCTAAACTGTTGTACCCAATGGTAGCAAATTATGAAGTAATGCCCTGGCCGGAAAGGATCTACACCCGTCCTTATAAATTGCCTAATAGTGATTCAAGTATTCTGATCCCGAAGTATTATTCAACCCAGATGCAGATCATGGTGAATGCGTTGAACAGTATGCCTGAAACCGAAAACAGGGTGTCTGGCGTGAATGGTATTGGTGTGCTGATGGGTAATTCCATGATGTTCCAGCGTTTCCCGACCCACCAGGGATTTGAAGATCCGCAGTTCTCCAACTTCTACGGGCAAACGCTGCCTTTGGTTAAACTGGGCGTTCCTGTGCAGACTGTGCATATGGAAAATCTGCCTTTTGAAGCAACGTTGAAAGATATCAAAGTGCTGGTGATGAGTTACTCTAATATGAAGCCGATGTCAGCAGAAGTGCATCAACATCTGGCAGCATGGGTGAAAAAAGGTGGTGTGCTTATCTATTGCGGGCGTGACGATGATCCTTATCAATCTGTGCAGGAATGGTGGAATACAAAAGGTAATACCTTCAGGGCACCTTCAGAACATTTATTCCGCCTGCTGGGAGTAAAACCGGATCAGTCACAAGCCCAGGTAGGGAAAGGATATGTATATATTGTGCGGCAGCATCCTAAAGAGTTTGTAATGAATGAAGCCGGGGAGAAGTCTTATGTGGCGCTGATCAAAAAGGCTTATGAAGAAAGTGCCAAAGCCGGTAAGCTGTTGTTCAGGAATAGTCTTTATGTGTCCAGGGGGATGTATGATGTGGTAGCAGTGATGGATGAAAATAATGATCAGAATGCTTTTGTTGTGAAGGGGCCCGTGATCGATCTTTTTGATCCTACCCTTCCTGTGCTGGCGAGCAAATCTGTAACACCGGGCAAACAGGCACTTTTGTTGAATGTGGCGAGGGTGAAGGAACCTGGCAAGCCCCAGGTGCTTGCGGCCGCATCACGCATTTATAATGAAGAGAGAAAAGCGGGGGCATATAGCTTCGTTGCAAAGAGCCCGGCTAAAACGGTGAATGCCATGCGCATCCTGTTACCGGCTGCACCAAAAGAAACAGTGCTGCATGGATCGGGTGGTGAGAAGATAACGCCTGTCTCTACCTCCTGGGATGAATCCTCCAAAACCGTTTTTTTACAGTTTGATAATAGTCCTGAGGGGGTGAAGGTGGAGATTAGTTATTAACTTATTTTGCTACAATAAACTGGAAAGTAGCTTTACCTAACATGCCATTGGCACTGATACCTTCTACTAAACCATAAAAAGCGGAATTGATATCTGAGGTAAAGAATTCCAGGCTGGCATTTCCGTTCTCATCCGTTATGATATTGGGTGCCCATAACAGGGTATTCCGGTAATCCGGCAGGGGATCCTGTTCTTTATCGTAATCGGGTTGATAGAATTCCTTTTTCGGATAATAACCTTTTACCCTGGCCAGACCATTCATTTTTAATAATTCCTCCTCTGTGTATTGAGGATAATGATAGACAACGTATTTGGTATTCGTTGAATTGAAAGAGAAGGGGTGAGAAACCGGGGGATTGGGCCCACTCCATGTGATATATCGCTTTCCTTCGATGGGAAGTTCCTTGCTGCAGCCTGCAACAGGACAATTTAACCAACTTCCGTGTGCCCTGTCTGTAAGGCCATCGTATTTCGCCATACTGTCCAGGTGGCCTATGTATTTATCCCGGAACACGGTGGCTGTTTTCCCTTGTATTTCCACAGCTTTGAGTTTAATACTTCCACGTGCCAGTAGCGGTTGATCTTCTGCTGTTGCTTGTTTGGGTGGTCCTTCCAAAGGATAGTTTATTTTTTGCCAGGGCTTTATTTTATTGATCTGTTCAAAAGGATCGTATACCTTCCATTCAAAATCCCGTTTTTCACCATAGTGCCTGATATAGATATTGCCGGATAGACTTAGGATTTCCGGCGAAAGCAGTAACGATCCCCTGGTATCCAATGTGCTTAGCTGACTGCGTTGCTGTTCCGCATCAAAAAGCATAACAGCCTGTTGGGAAGATCTTGTTTTCTTTTTAAGCGCAATGAGTTCCACAACCGTACTGTCGGATAATGCCAGGTTATCCATTCTTTTTAATGCTTCCTCACTCCATGAATAGGAGCGCCAGCCCTGCGTGAGCAATAACAGGTCCAGCGCCTGTTTACGGTCTGTATTTGTAGTATCGAAATAATACCCCGGATCGTAAATATTGCCTTTTAGTTGGGTGAACAGCAGGTAATGTGTTTGTATATCGTTCGGTTCTGTTGGCCGGTGGTAGATCCGGTCGTATGCTGTTGCTCCTATTTGGGCAATCACCGGTTTGCCTTGTTCATCGGCTGCGTGTATTTGCAGGGCAATTTTCCTTTTTGTGCCATAGCTTTCCTGGGAAAGTTTTGCGGTAATGGATAAGCGGTTATCCTGCTTTATATAGAGTAGCCTTTCCGCTACGGGTACCGCACGATGGTCGAAAAGGGTTGCTTCAGCTATGCCGCTTGCTACTTCCTGTAAAGGCAGTTTAATATCCATGCTGTCTTTTATTTCAGCCGAGGCCATTAACTGGGTTATGCCTCTTGTTTGCAACCTGAAATAGAAGAGTTGTTTTTCTGTTCCCTGGTGATAGATCCGGAAGGTGATACTGTCTTGGTTATTGTTCAGCAGCCGGAAGGACATTCCCTGTTTCCTGATTTCGGGCAAGGGATAAAGGGTATCTGCAAAAGGAGCATCCAAACGAACGTAATAGGTGTTGCCGGATGCTGGCCTAAGGCGGAAACTGCCCATGCCTGCATGCGTGCTCTTAAAATGTGCGATGATCTTATCACCATCAAGCAGGGTTCCTGAAACAGGGCAAGGCAAGCCGTTTTCAGCCACCGCTTTAAAGGCAATACGGTTGGTTACGCCAGATAGCAGGTGACCGCCTTCGGGCAGAAGGTTGAACTGCAATTTTCTGGGCATGCTATCGGTGTATGTTTTCTTCCGCAGCAGTTCTGTTACATTCTTTACTATTCTTATTCTTCGTGTCGCCTTCGCGGTCAGGGAATGAGCGGAATAAGCGCATAACCAATAATTTCCTTCAGGTAGCAGATCATCAAGATAAATATGCCCGCTGGTAATGCCGTCTTCAATGGGGTATTTTTCCTGCCATACAATGCTGTCCTTTTTCTCATGGATCAGTTGTACGTAAAGGGTCTGATCAATAGCAGAGAGCAGCTGATGCTGTGCGTTTACCGCATAGGCTTTGAACCAAAGGTCTTCCATAGATTCATAGGTATCCTTGCTGGTCCTTATATATAGGGATATACGTTCTGTGCTGTCCGAATAGGTTTCCAGGCTGCGGGCCAAAGAGTCCAGTTTGGACATTTCCTGGGCATTTGCTGAGAGAAGGCCGAATAGTGGAATTAGTATGATTAGATACCGCATACCACCAATATACGGAAGATTGGATGTTTTTTATGATGGACGATCAGAGGGGGGGAAGATGAGGTGCTGAATACTGCTTTGCCGTATTTGAAGAAATAGATGATTGTCTTATTCGGGGCAACATCATTGTTTTACAAAAAAAGTGTACTTTGGGGTTTGGATAGTATTATTTATTGACCTAACATCATGCGCTGTATTTCCTGTTTTCCAGGAGTCCGGCGATTTTCTATTATCAATCAAAATTCAATAATCGATTACTTGCGAAATACTTCACACCATATAAGTGAGGAGCCGCCAGTAGAGCTTCAGCGCATCGGGGATGGTGATGAACAGGCATTCCGCCAGTTGTTTCAATACTATAGCCCCCGGCTCAACCAGTTCGCCTATTCCATCGTTAAAATAAAGGAGGCAGCCACAGAAATAGTGGATGATGTATTTATCAAGCTCTGGAAACAGAGGGAAAATGTGCCTTCCATTTCCAATATCCGTGTTTACCTCTATGTGGCGGTAAAAAACAGCTCCCTGAATTATCTTTCTTCCAAGGCCCACCGGCAAATTACGGAGCCCTTCAACCATTTTGATATAGCCTTAAGCCGCGAGCAGGCGCCAGATGAAAAAATGATCAGCGCTGAATTACAGGCAAAGATCACGTCCGCCATTGAATCCCTGCCACCCAGGTGCAAGATGATCTTTAAGCTGGTACGTGAAGATGGCCTCCGCTATAAGGACGTGGCCGAAATCCTGAACCTCACTGTAAATACGGTAGATGCCCAGATGGTAATTGCTGTTAAACGTATTTCTGAAAAAGTACAGGCACATTTTACCGCCTTCCCCAGAAAAACGGCCAAAAAATAATTTCCTTCTCTTTTAAGGTCATCCTTCCTTTTTCCTGTCTTTATCATTAACCGAGGTTCAATGCATAAAGAAAGGATTGCGCAATTAATTGCCAGAAAATTATCCGGAGAAGCGTCTCCCGAAGAAATAAAGGAACTGGATGCCCTTTTTAAGGAGTATCCGGAGGACGCCTATTTTCTTTCCATTCTAACGGATTACTGGACCAGCCCCGTTTCCTCTATTGCTGATGAAGATGCAGACCCGGAAGCCCATTTCCGCCATATACTGAACTCCGCAGCCAGCGAAACAGCGGAGTCCGGGTCCGAACCGGAACCTGTATTTGAACCTGTATATAGCCGCCGCCCGCTTTATTTACGTAATATCCTTGCCATGGCCGCTGTGCTGGCAGGGGTGATCTTTTTTTCCTGGTTGTACATGAGAAGCCAGCCCGGTGTACCAGCATTATCCCGGATAGAAACTATCGCAAAACCAGGTGCCAAGTCGAGGTTGTTACTCCCGGATGGCAGCGTTGTATGGCTTAATTCAGGGAGCCGGATCAGCTACCCTGCGAATTTTACGGATTCCCTGCGGGAAGTGGAGCTGGAGGGAGAGGCCTATTTTGATGTGGCTAAAGATGCCAAACGTCCTTTTGTTGTGCTTACACGCGACATTAATATAAAGGTGCTGGGTACCGTTTTCAATGTGAAATGTTATCCGGAAGACAATAAAACGGAGGCTACCCTGGTCAGGGGCCTGGTACAGATATCAAAAACAGGCGGCAGCCATCAGGAACCGCTGTTGCTTCATCCACATGAAAAAGTAGTGATAGGGAGAACGTTGGAGAGCGTTTCCTCCAATACCGGGGTTATTGCCCCGAATAATATGATCATAAAACAGCTGAAAGAAAGCACCCAGGATACCTCCATGGCAGAAATAGCCTGGGTATACAATAAGCTGGTTTTTGACGGAGAGGATTTCCGGGAGATGTCCGCCGAAATAGAAAGATGGTATAATGTAAAAATAGTTATCAATGATTCAACGGTAGCGGGGTACAGGTTCCACGCAAAATTTGAAAACGAAAGTATCTCCGAAGTGCTGTCAGCCCTGCGGCTATCGCTGCCTTTCACATTTAAAATCAACAATAATGAGGTAAACATCTACAAGTAACAGCAAAAAAAATCGGGAAATGCGGAAACATTCCCCGAAAAGTCTAATGTTCCAGAAACCTTCCGATCGGCAAAATCAAGGGGTTTCTTTCTTTTTAAACCGTAAATCCAAAGTTATGAAAAAAAACATACCTCCTGGCAGGGGAGTTATGACGCCACGTCTGCTTAAATTCCTTCTATGTATGAAGCTTTCCTTGTTCATTATTCTTTTTACGGCTTCCCAGGTCAATGCATCGAAAGTATTCAGCCAGACCATAACGGTCAGTTTTGAACAGGTTGAACTGCGCACAGTTTTGAATGCAATCGAGAAAAAAGCCAAAATCAGATTTCTCTATAATTACGATCTCAGCGGGCTGTCCAAAAAAATGGATTTCTCTGTGAAGAATGCGAAGGTTACTGAGGCCCTCAGTAAGTTACTGGAGAACTCAGGTCTCCGGTATCACGATATGGGGAATAACCTGATCGTTATTTCGCCTGAAAAGAGCTGGGGCGCTGCCGGCAATGCCCAGGTTACTATTACCGGGCTGGTAACGGATGATAAGAATGAAGCGCTGCCCGGCGTGAGCATTAATGTAAAAGGAACTTCAATCGGCACCGCTTCTGGTGTGGACGGGCGTTACTCGCTCAATGTTCCATCAGCCAATGATACGCTGGTATTTTCCTATATCGGGTTTGCGTCACAACAGCAGGCCCTGGCTGGCAGAACAACGCTCAACGTAACACTGCTGGCGGTTTCCAGTAACCTCAACGATGTAGTAGTGGTAGGGTATGGCACGCAAAAGAAACAAAATGTGACCGGCGCCATTACTTCTGTTCCCATGCATGAGATCGGTGATATGCCGGTTTCCAATGTCGCTACCGCCCTGCAGGGTAAAATAGCCGGTGTGGTAGTACAACAGAATTCCGGAAGCCCTGGCAGAACACCAGCCATCAAGGTGAGAGGTTTTGGTTCTATTACAGCAGGAACAAGCCCGCTGATAGTGGTGGATGGTAACATTGTTTCAGCCTCTGTATTTGGTTTACTGGATGCAGAAGAGATTGACAAGATAGATGTATTGAAAGACGCTTCTTCAGCAGCTATTTATGGTTCCCGTGGTTCCAATGGTGTGATCATGGTCACAACAAAAAAAGGCCGCAGCGGCAAAACACGCATGAACCTGAATGTATACACCGGCTTTCAGCAGGTGACTAAAAAGCTGGATGTACTGAGTTCACAAGAGTATGCGGAGTTTGCCAAAGATGCGGCCAACAATGCTTACCTGGACAATGTGGCCGGTGCACAGATATCAGATCCCAACAGTGCAAGGCCTTCCAATTTCCTGCGTTACCGGTATCCACGCGGGGATCTTTATGCCTGGCTTAACTTTGATGATCCGGCAAAAGTAGCGGCACTGCCAGACCACAATTACCAGGACCTCATTTTCCGTACAGCACCTATCCAGAACTATCAGTTCTCTGTTGGCGGCGGCTCTGAAAATGCGCAGTATTCTGTTAGTGCAGGTTATCTGACGCAGGATGGTATCATCAAAAAATCAGCGATGGACCGTTATACCCTGCGGGCAAACGTAGCGATTAAAGCTGCGCCGAAACTGACTATCGGCATTAACATCAATCCATCTTATATAGTAACACAGGAAGTAAGAACAGATGGGCACTGGGCGGATAACGGTATCATCAATGCCGCGCTCAATACCATGCCCATGGCCCCTATTTACAAAGCAGACGGCAGTTATTCTTCCATGGCGGAACTGGCAGCCCCATACAACCTGCCGGGCATCACCAATCCTGTTGCCAATATCACGGAATACAACGGCGAGTTTAATCAAACCAACCTGCTGTCCAACGCATACGCAGAATACGCATTCCTTCCTAATCTCAAATACAGGGTTTCCGGTAATGCCAATCTTTATCAGAACAGGAGAAACGCTTATACCACTTCAAAGATGCCGCTTAACCAGCAATTGCCACCTACAGCAGCAGCAGGAAGCGCATTTTCAGAGCAGGGTTTAAGCTGGCTGGTTAACCAGGTATTGACGTACAATGTATCTTTCAAAGATGTACACAATATAGAAGCGCTGGTGGGTACAGAATCCAATAAAGTACAATACCAGTCTTCCAACGCTGCGGGCAATACTTTTGCCAACGATATTGTACAAACGCTGAATGCCGCAGGGCAACCAGCATCTGTTACTTCCCAGAAAACAGAAAATGCAACAGTTTCTTACTTTGCAAGGGTAGGGTATAATTATAAAGGTAAATACCTGTTTAACGTATCGGTTCGCCGTGACGGTTCTTCTGTTTTCGGGCCTGATAACAGGTTTGGTACCTTCCCGGCTGCCTCTGCCGGTTGGAGGGTAACGGAAGAACCCTTCATGCAAAACCTGCCTGTGTTGTCAGAATTGAAACTACGCGCTAGCTATGGTCTTTCCGGTAATAATGCATTCGGTAACTATCCCTATGCAGGAAATGTAGGCACTACCAACTATAGTTTTTATAATAACGTGTCCACCGGCCTTGCCATCAGCACACTCAGTAATCCCGCTCTGAGCTGGGAACTCAACCAGCAACTGGACCTTGGTGTGGACATTGGACTGTTAAAAAACAGGATCTCTCTTACTATTGATTATTACGATCGCACCACCAAAGACCTGTTACTTTCCGTAAATGTGCCCACGCTTACCGGTTTTAGTTCCGCCAACAAGAACATTGGCAGAATGAGCAACAAAGGTTTCGAGTTTGGAGTGAACAGTTATAACCTTACCGGGGCTTTTACCTGGAATACAAGTGCCAACCTTTCTTTTAACAGAAATAAAGTACTGGCACTCGGGCCAACAGGTGACCGTATCCTCAGCGGCAGCGGTGTTGGCGAAACAAATGTTACGATGATCGGGGAGCCTATCGGCAGCTTTTTCGGATACAAGCAAATAGGGATATTCAAAGATGCAGCAGACCTGAATACTAATCCTCATGATAATACCACCAGGCCGGGAGATGTGAAATATGAAGATGTGAACGGAGATAAGATAATTGATGCCCGGGATAGAACCCTCATTGGTAATAACCAGCCTGATTTCATTTATGGTATGAACAACTCCTTCTCTTATAAAAACATTGATCTCAACATTTCCATACAGGGTACACAGGGAGGGCAGATACTCAATCTCAGCCGCCGCTTTTTTGATAACCTGGAAGGCGGAGGTAACAATCTTAGCATAGCACTGGATCGCTGGCGTTCCCCGCAAAACCCTGGCAATGGTAAAGTGCCGAGAGCCAATGCACGTACAACAGGTAATAATAATGCCGTTTCATCACGCTGGGTGGAAGATGGTTCCTACCTCCGTATTCAGAACATAAGCCTGGGTTATAAACTGCCAAAGTCGCTTATCAACCGGCTTAAATTAGAGCAGGTAAGGATCTATGCTTCTGCGCAGAACCTTTATACCTGGACGAACTATACGAATTTCAATCCGGAAGTAAGTAACTATGAAGGGGCGCTTACAGGCGGAGTTGACTATGGCAGCTATCCGCTGGCAAGAACAGTCACTTTTGGCATCAATGTAGGGTTCTAATGTTCAGGTTAAACTTCAAAATTGACATCTCATGAAATTCAATAACCACTTTATATACAAGGCCGCTTTAGTTACGCTTTTGCTGTCTTCCTGCGGTAAAGGCTTTATAGATCTGAAGCCTATATCTACCATTACTACTGATAATTTCTACCAGACGGAAGAAGATTTCAGGAATGCCATCAGTGGTGCTTATAATGCACTCAGAACTGGTGGTACTTATGGCGTTGATAGCTATATTTTTGGAGAGATCAGGTCTGATAATTCCTTTCCTGTAGCTTCTGGTTCCGTGACGGACCAGGATGAGTTTGACCGCTTCTATATCCGTACCACCAATCCGTTTATTAATAGCCGCTGGAGTAATAGTTACACATCCATAGCCAGGTGCAACGCTATTCTGGACCGTATCACGCCTATTGCAATAAGTGATGCATTGAAGAACCGGTACATAGGGGAAGCTAAATTCCTTCGTGCCCTCTTTTATTTCAACCTTGTACGCACATTTGGCGATGTGCCACTGGTGTTAAAAGAGATCAGCAACCCGGATGAAGGATATGAATACGGCAGAAACCCCAAGGCGGATGTGTATGCGCAAATAGAAAAAGATCTTACAGAAGCTGCAGAGGCACTGCCTCCCTCTTATACCGGTGCAGATGTTGGCCGGGCCACAAAGGGAGCTGCCAAAGCCATTCTTGGCCGCGTGTTGCTGACGCAGAAGAAATACGCCCCGGCTGCTGTGCAACTGAAGGCAGTGATTGACCTGAACCAGTATGCGCTGGTGACCACGGCATATGCAGATTTCTTCAAGGTGAGCAACAAAAACAACAAAGAAGCCATCTTTGATGTGCAATACAAATCCGGCGGTATAGGGCAGGGAAATCCCTGGCCCAATTCATTTGCGCCGCAGAATTCAGGAAATGCTGTCATCATGTTTGGTGGCGGCGGTAATAATGTGCCAACAGATGATCTCATAAATGACTATGAAGCGGGTGATCAGCGAAAGGCTGCCACCATTGCCACTTCCTATGTGAATGCCAATGGAGCTACCATTCCGGGCAATTTCGTTAAGAAATATTACGATGTTCCGACTGTCAATAATGATAATGGGAATAATATTCCCATTATCCGTTATGCAGATGTGTTGCTGATGTATGCAGAATGTTTGAATGAAGCTGGTTTTGTTGCCAACGGAGATGCCTTCGCTTATCTGAATGAGGTGCGCAGGCGTGCAGGACTTGGTAATCTCACTGCTGTGGAAGTGCCCAGCCAGGCAGCATTCCGACTGGTTATGGAACATGAAAGGAGAGTGGAGTTTGCCTTTGAGAACCTGCGCTGGTATGATCTTGTGAGAACAGACCGCGCCATTACCGTACTCAACGGAAAATCTGCGCAGATCAACCTTGTAAATCCGGTTACCCCGCAGAACCAGGTATTCCCTATCCCACAAAGTCAGATAGACATCAATAAAACAAAGATCACCCAGAACGAAGGGTCCAACTAAAATAAAAGAATGCCTGTCGATCTCCCGTTGACAGGCATTCTCTCAAAACTTCCACCATGAAACTAATAGCAGGGTTCGCTTTCTGCCTGGTATTCTTACTGGCTACAGACAGTGCTGCACAGATAAAACTTCCCGATACCACAAAGCTGAATGGCACGCATGACCTTCAGTTACCTGCCTGGGGACCTTACTCCAAACATTATGCGGGCATTTCCCATATTCCGGATGTTGCATCCGGCATGCGGTTCGATTTCTCCGTTTTGCCTGGTTATTACCGCAATAAACTCCTCGTTCCAAACGTACGGTTTGAATCTTTGTATTTTCCCTGGAATGTGAAAAATGACGGGAGTGCTATTACTTACCGGTATGAACTGGAATGGAAGGACCAGGTGTATACAGATGTTACGTATATGTTGATCGATACAGCTTCCGTATTGGTGTCTATGCATTGTGTTAATAATACAGCGCTTCCACAAAACCTTTCCCTGAACCTGGTGGCATCCATAGAATACCCTGATAATTACGGGATGCAGCAATTAAAATTTGGTGAAGGAACGAAGTGGTATAACGCAGTGGACTATCGTTCCCTTTCGTTTGCTACCAAAAAACCTGCTACCGATCTTGTTTACGATGGGTGGATGCGTGGAGAAGTACGGGATTCCCGGCTTATAAATGGCCGCGGCGTTGGAAAAGAATTTGGCCGGCAGCCAGGTGATAAGATCGAGTACGATGTAGACATATCACCCGGTACCAAAAAGGCCAGGCTTCTTTTTATTTACACAATGAAAGGCGGAAAGGGATCAGCCGTGCAACTCTCAGGGCTGATCAATCAGAAAGTTACTTTTTTGCCAGGAGATACACTTACTGTACTGGACATTCCGTTTGAAGTAACAGGCAACAATAACCGGCGTTTAACCCTTACATCACTTGGTGGTGAGGAGATATTGTTGAATGGCTTTGTTGTCACCACAACGCTGTCCGGCACACCTTTTAAGATCGTTCCGGCACCATTGCTTAAAACACCTGTAACGGAAGAAGATCTCAAAGCCCGCACGCTACTGCTGAAATATCAGGATGTACCGGTGCATTACGGGATCACATGGGATAAAGAACCTTTTAAGATCCGTAGTATCAGGAATGATGAACTGGATATCTTTTTCCGGAATGAAACACATAACCATGTGGCTAAGGTGCTGAACGGAAACACGAAAGGAGATTATGCCAATGTTTTTATCAGGCCTGTAGAACTGGCGCCATTTTCCTCGCAAACCTGTACGGCGCTGCTTGCATGCGGAACACATGATGGGGTGCTGACTGCATTGAAAAGAAATATTCAACTGAAAGATACCATCACGGAAGAAAAGGGAATACTGGAAGAGGGAAAGAAATACCAGTTCAGCCATAAGATGCTGAAAAGTACCTTGCTTTCAAATGTGGTATATCCCACTTATACACAAAATCAGTATATCAAACATTTTACACCGGGTAAGTGGTGGAACAGCCTTTATACCTGGGACCTTGGTTTTGTTGCTCTTGGTCTTTCAACATTTAACCCGGCACTTGCTGCTGAATGTATCAATACTTATGTAACACCACCGGGCAGCCAATCTGCATTCATTCACCACGGATCTCCATTGCCTGTTCAGATCTATGTGTTCCTGGAGCTGTGGAATAAAACGCAATCCAGGGAATTACTCAGTTACTTTTATCCCCGGCTTAAACAATATTATCAATTCCTGGCGGGGCGTTACGGAAGTTCTTCCACCAATGTACTGTCATCAGATCTGCTGAAAACCTGGGACTATTTTTACAATTCCGGAGGCTGGGATGATTATCCGCCGCAAGTGGGCGTTCATAGTCAGCGTTTGGAGAAACAGGTAACCCCGGTAGTGACTACAGCACATGTGATCCGTGTAGCTAAGATACTGAGGATGGCAGCCAGGGCACTCAATAAGGGTGCTGATCTTAAAGAATACGACAAAGACATCAACCGGTTTAGCGCGGCGTTGCAAAAGCATTCCTGGGATGCAAAGAGTGGTTACTATTCATATGTGATGCACGATGCTACCGGGCGTGCCGCAGGCTTTTATAAAGACCCTGTATCCGGAGTTAACTTCAATATGGGCCTGGATGGCGCTTACCCAATAATATCAGGGATGTGTACGCAGGATCAACAGGGAATTTTAATAGATAAGATCTTTTCACCCCAACACTTGTGGAGCCCTTCCGGGATTACGGTTGTGGACCAGTCGGCTCCGTATTACCGGATAGATGGTTACTGGAACGGAGCTGTATGGATGCCGCATCAGTGGTTTGTGTGGAAGAGCATGCTGGATATGGATAGAAGTGATCTTGCCTATAAAGTAGCTGCGAAGGGCCTGGATGTTTATAAAAAAGAAACAGATGCCTCCTATTATACCTTTGAACACTTTCTGGCAGCATCCGGCAGAGGTGCAGGCTGGCATCAGTTCTCCGGTTTGTCAACACCCGTGCTGGCCTGGTTTGACGCATATTATAAAACAGGAACCATCACTCCGGGATTTGAGATCTGGATCAACGAACAGTCATTTAATGATGATTATAGCGCGTATAAAGCGAATATTTCTTTTGATGAAGCAACCCTTCCGCATAAACGCGCTATACTGGCAGGAATGAATCCGGCGTTTGACTACCAGGCGCAGTTCAATGGAGAGCTGGTTGTTCTCAAACGATTGGAGAAAGGTGTGCTGCAGATCACCCTTCCTGCTACTAATAAGAGCGGAACGCTGATTATCAGCCGTAGCAACAACCATGGGGCTGGTCGCAATTAACCCCATAAATTGTCGTACGCGGCCCCCGTCAGAATCAAATTTTACTGCCACATTTGTAGTGTCAATTGATCATTACAAGTGGAGCAGCAACCACTGCAAAAAACGGGCGAAACCGAAAAGCCAGATGAGTAGGGAACAAAAAAATGATTTTATGCCAGGTACTGTTTCATTACACAGAATGCTTAAAGCATCACCCGAAAAGATATATCGCGCATTTACTGAAGCTACGGCAATTGCTTCATGGATACCACCGTACGGCTTTCTTTGCGTTGTTCATGAAATGAATGTGAAGCAAGGCGGTACATATAAGATGTCTTTTCAGAATTTTTCTACAGGCAATAGCCATTCATTTGGCGGGGAGTATTTAGAGATCAAACCGAACGAATTTCTGAAGTATACGGATCAATTTGATGATCCTAATTTACCGGGTCAGATCGTTACTTCTATCTGGCTTGAGAAAACCATAGCAGGTACGGATATAAAGATCAAGCAGGAAGGAATTCCTGATGCTATCCCCGAAGCATTTTGTTATTTAGGCTGGCAGGAATCGCTGGATAAGCTGATGAGACTGGTTGAGCCTGAAATACCGGATGCTTGATCAGGTAGCGGAAAAATAACAAAGCGGGGAGGAATCTTTATTCTTTCCCGCTTTGTTATTTTTATGTAAGAGCCGCTATCTTTACAACACTAACAGGTATGACTACACAGCTCTCCGATATTTTTGAACACCGTCCCCTGCTTTTCGCCATTGCTTACCGTATGATAGGAGAGCAGCAGGAAGCGGAAGATATTGTACAGGATGTATATACCAGCTGGCTGGAAATGGATACCAACCGGGTGGAGCAACCCCGTCATTATCTGATGCGGGCTGTCACCAACCGTTCCATTAACCGCCTCAAGGTACTGCAACGGCAAAGAGAGTTGTACATAGGCCCCTGGGTGCCTGAGCCGATAACGGATACAGCATTACCAGAGATCTTCCCGGATACCGGTAATGATCTCTCTATTGGCTTCCTCTTTCTCCTGGAAAAGCTGAACCCGCTGGAAAGGGCCGTCTTCCTGCTACGGGAAAGCTTTGATCTATCCTATAAAGAGCTGGAGGCTATCCTCGATATTCCCGAAAGTACCTGCCGCCAGCACCTGCATCGCGCGAAAGAAAAACTCCAAAAGGATAAAAAGCGCTTTGAATCAGATGTGCCCCGTCACCAGCAATTGCTGGAGGCCTTCATCGTGGCCTGCATGAACCAGGATCAGGATAAACTGATCTCCCTGCTGAAAGAAGATATCAGCTTTTATGGAGACGGTGGGGGCAAAGTTAGTTCCGCTACCAAACCGCTGTTTGGCCGGGATGTGGTGTCCCGCATGGTACTGGGGCTTTTCAGTAAAGTTCCGGTACCTACTCCTTTATATAACGTATTGATGGTGAATGGATTGCCGGCACTGGCGCTCTTCGATGCCATTACCAGGGAACCTATTACCTGTATGTGTTTTGAGCATGAAGGTGAGGCGATCGTTAGCTTCTATTTTATCCGGAACCCGGATAAATTAAAAAATATCCGCTACCAGGGATAAAAATTGTCACGAAATGGGTTAGGGCTTGTCTTCCTGTAAAATACTGTTTACAATGGAACATCAATTAAGACTGCAGCCCATCGAGAAGCCCAAAGGACTATACATGAAACTGGGATACTGGTATCTTAAGAAAATGATCGGCAAAGTGATCACGCCCGCCAAGGTTGTATATGCGAGAGTGCCCAAACTTATGAAAGTAGCCTCCCTTTTCTATAAGGTCAGCGAGCAGGCACCGCTGAGTGACGACCTGAAAATTATGTTAAAGGCAATGGTATCTGATCTGAACAATTGCACCTTCTGCATCGATATTACACAGGCATATGCCATGCGCAAAGGAAGTTCTATGAAGAAATTGGGCGAGATCCACAATTTTGCCACCAGTGAGTTGTTCTCACCTGCAGAACGCGCCTGCCTGAACTATGTAAAGGAAGCGACACTGCACAAACAGGTGCCGGATGCTGTTTTCCGGGAGCTACAGAAACATTTCAATGAGGAACAGATCATCTATATCACTTTTCTCATGGCATCCGAAGTATACTATAATACCATGAACCTTGCGCTGGGAATAGGATCAGACGGACTCTGCGCCCTGCAATAAAGATTTTAAAAGGTAAGAGGTCACTCCGTTTGGAGTGACCTCTTTGTGTGCCCGGGAATTAATTCCGGCAACGATTTCCTGTTTATTTGGCTATTTTTACCCGGACAGTGCTACAAGCTGTAGTTGTCGCCCTATCAGACAGTAACCACATTTACAAACGGCATAAAACCCAGCAGATGAGATTATTATTACAATGGACGGCTATTACACCAATACTGGCCTGGGCCTTATTCTTTACAGGACTGGTCTACGACAGCAGTATTTTTCAGATCATTGCAAGCGTGTTATTGATCGGCAGTGTGATGTCTGCAGTACATCACTCTGAAGTGATCGCGCACCGGGTAGGGGAACCTTACGGTACGATTATTCTCGCGGTGGCAATTACCGTCATCGAGGTATCTATCATTATTTCACTGATGGTGGCCGGGGGCAACGAAGCGGCTTCCCTTGCACGCGATACCATCTTTTCTGCAACCATGTTGATCCTTAACGGTATTGTGGGCCTTTGTCTATTCTTAGGCGGCCTGAAATTCCGGGAACAGATCTTCACTAAACATTCCGCCACCATTGCACTCGTTTCGCTGATTGCCATCGTGATCCTCACGCTGGTGTTCCCTACGTTTACGACTAGTGTAGAAGGACCTTATTATTCAACGCCGCAGCTCATTTTCGTTTCCATCGCCTGCCTGGTCATCTATTCCTTTTTCCTGCTGGCGCAAACCCGCAGGCATCGTGAATATTTCCTGGCGGAAGATGGCGCAGATAACGCCCATGCAATAGTGGTTTCCGGTAAGAAGATGATCGTTAGTCTTGTGTTCCTGTTGCTCAGCCTGGGCATTGTGGTATTGCTGGCTAAAACCCTTTCCCCAACGATCGAGAAGATCGTGATCGGTTACAATCTTCCGAAAACGCTGGTAGGTGTGATCATTGCGGCAGTAATACTTTTGCCGGAAGGGATTGCGGCGATCAACGCAGCCAGGAAGAACAAACTGCAGACAAGCCTGAACCTGGCATTGGGATCTGCACTGGCGAGTATCGGGTTGACCATTCCCTGTGTTTCCATCGTGAGCACGCTGTATAATATGAATATCATTTTAGGGTTGGATATCAAGTCCATGATCTTACTGGGACTTTCAGTGTTCACGGTGATGCTGTCACTCGCCAGCGGGCGGACGAATATTGTGTATGGAGCAGTATTGCTGGTGAATTTAGCAGCGTTTATATTTCTGATCATTCATCCCTGATAACGTTATATTATTATAATAGAAAAAAGGGCTTCTCTATAACGGAGAGCCCTTTTTTCGTTTCTCAACATATGTAAATGTTTTTCCGGGCCGGGTTTGTGAATTTAGCATTTACAAATACTATAAAATATGCGTTCAAAAAAAGTAGATGAGTTCCTGGCAAAACTGGACCATCCATTAAGAGAAGAGCTCGCAGCACTGCGGGAGATAATTATGAAGACCCACCCTGAAATTACAGAAGATGTAAAATGGGGTGGCCCCAGCTTCTATTACAAAGGCGACATTGCCACTTTTAGCCCGCGGGTGAAAGATGCAGCAACACTGGTCTTTCACCAGGCAGAAGGGTTGACGCCGGGCGCTGTGCTGGAGCCGGCGCCCAAAGGTAAAGCGTATGCCAGATTCAAAAGTATGGCAGAAGTAAAGGCTAAAAGCAAAGACCTCCAGGCTATTATTAAGCAATGGATTAAACTCATGAACAAATCATAAGCCATGAAAAACATTCGAACTGAACTTAAATGGGCAGGGATTTTCTCTCTGATGTACCTGGCCTGGATGTTTACAGAGCATTTATGTGGATTGCATGGGCGCCATATCCAGTACCAGCAGCTGGTATCAACGTTTATTCTTTTGCCATCATTATTGATCTATGTGTTCGCCATACGCGAAAAGAAAATGAAGGCCTTCCAGGGAGCAATCACCTTCAGGCAGGCCTTTAAAAGCGGCCTGTTGCTGACCTTGTTCATCGTTATCCTTAGTCCGGTGAACCAACTCATCACACAGGGGCTTATTGCCCCGGAGTATTTTGAGAATATGCGGGAATTTGCGGTGTCCAAACAACAAATGTCAGCGGAGGAAGCAGCATCAAGGCTGAACACCGGGGCTTTTATTGTGCAAAGCATTATTGGCGGGTTAGTTACCGGCGCGGTTTTCTCAGCGCTTATTGCCCTGGTGATCAGAAGCAGAAAGTAACGGAT
Organism: Chitinophaga niabensis; assembly: GCF_039545795.1. Classification (NCBI taxonomy): domain Bacteria; kingdom Pseudomonadati; phylum Bacteroidota; class Chitinophagia; order Chitinophagales; family Chitinophagaceae; genus Chitinophaga; species Chitinophaga niabensis. The sequence continues at coordinate 7,074,267 of NZ_CP154260.1, forward strand.
AATACGATGAAAACGCTCTTACTTCCGCGAACGCTGCAATATGCCCGCGAAGTTTAAAAGTCGATAACCTTCCGGTAAGCTTTTTTAGGCTGCAGGTTTTCATCGAATAACAGTGGATAGTTCTTCCGGCCCTTTACCGGAAAATTATCCAGCCAGCTCGAACGATCTGAGAGGTTCCAGAAAGTAACGCCGCTGATTACGTCACGATATTTCCTGAATGTATCGAAAAGCATGGCATATTGCTGTTCCTGCAGCTGCTCCTGTTCTGGTGTGAAATTGTGATGCTCCGGCATTTTATCGTTGGAGAAAACGGATACGTCCAGCTCAGTGATCTGTATTTTTATGCCAAGCGATGCATATTGATCGATCGTGGACGCCAGCAATTCCCTGGAAGGATTTTTGATGGACCAGTGGCCTTGCAGGCCTATGGCATGAACTGGGATGTTTGCATCGCGCAGCTTTTTAAGCAGGCGATATATCTTTTCTCTTTTTGCCGGGCTTTCTGTATTATAATCATTGTAGAATAGTACCGCATCCGGGTCAGCTTCATGCGCATACAGAAATGCCTGAGCAATAAAGTCTTCCCCGCAGATCTGGTGCCACAGGGAGTTGCGGAGAAACTCGTTGTGGTTGTCTGATACGGCTTCATTTACTACGTCCCAAGCATATATTTTACCTTTATAACGGCCCACAACATTATGGATGTGTTTGCGCAATCTGTGCAACAAGGTATCTTTGCTTACCATTTTGCCTTCGGAATCATAAAACATCCATTTCGGAGCCTGATTATGCCAGCAGAGGGTATGCCCCCTGACCTTCAAACCGTTTTCCGTTGCAAAATGAACGATTGCATCAGCGCCAGACCAGTTGTACCGATCTTCCTGCGGATGTATGGGCTCCATTTTCATCACGTTTTCGGCCGTTAGGCTATTGAAATGCCTGCGTATGAAAGCACTCGTGGCCGAGTCCTGTAGATGGCGTGGTGTGATAGCTACACCAACCGGGAAGTAATTTTTGTAATAGTCTTTGAGCCCTTTATCGGCATGCTGTGCGTTTGTTACAACAGATGTAAATAGGAGTAAAACTGAAACGAGCAAGGTTTTTGATCTTATCATAATTCTAAAATACAAACCCAGACAATTTTCCGCAATAGTATTTCGATTTTGGGGCTATTCTGCGCTGTTCGCAAACTTTGCCAAACGGACAGAGGGATAATAAAAAAGGTTGTCCTTTTTAGAACAACCTTTCCCTGGTACCGCGTACGGGAATCGAACCCGTCATTCCTCCGTGAAAGGGAGGCGTCTTAACCGCTTGACCAACGCGGCATTTGCCGTTTTTGGGATGGCAAAGGTAAGAGAAATCTTTATAAATCCAAAAATATTTGAAATAACTCGGAAGCTTAGGAAAGGATGGCTACTTCCCGGTTCTTATTACCCCAGTCGGACATCATGTTTAGCATAGGTTCTGTAGAATACCCCAGCTCGGTTAACTCATATTCCACCTTTGGCGGAACTTCAGGATAGATGATCCTTTTCACCAGGCCAAATTCTTCCAGTTCTCTTAACTGTGCTACCAGCATTCGTTCAGAAACCCCATCAATGGCTTTGCGTAATTCATTATACCGCATTTTGCCTTTCAGCAGGCAATACAGGATATTAGGTTTCCAGCGGCCGCCGATCACGGAAAGGGCATAAGCCATTCCACAATTCCTGATCAGTGCAGCCTCATTCTGTGCATTGGTAGACTCTTCCTTCCGCATACTTACTTTTTTGTTAGTACTTAACAATTTTAGCTGTACCTGCAAATTTAATCATTCCATTTTACTTTTGGGGTATGAAAAATTTAGCCAACAAAACAGCCCTGGTAACAGGAGGAAGCCGCGGTATTGGTGCGGCCATAGCAAAAAGACTTGCCCGTGAGGGAGCCAATGTAGCCATTACCTATCAGGCTTCTGCAGAAAAAGCAACCGCCCTGGTGAAAGAAATAGAACAACTGGGAGTGAAAAGTATCGCCATTCAGGCAGACAGTGCAGATCCCCTGGCAGTGAAAAAAGCAGTGGACCAGACTGCTAAGGAATTGGGAGGTTTGGATATCCTGGTAAATAATGCAGGGATTGCAGCTTACAAAGATGTGTCTGAAATGACGATCGAGGATTTTGACCTGATCACTGCCGTGAACATCCGTGCTGTATTTGCCGGATCTCATGCTGCCCTGCCTTATCTGAAAAAAGGTGGAAGGATCATCAATATCGGCAGTTGCCAGGCGGAAAGGATGCCCACCCCCGGTGGCACTTTATATGCAATGAGTAAAAGTGCATTGATCGGCCTCACAAAAGGTATGGCGCGAGACCTGGGTAAAAAAGGCATTACGGTGAATGCTGTTCATCCCGGACCGATCGATACAGATATGAATCCGGCCAATGGCCCACATGCTGATTTTCAACGCTCTCTGATGGCACTTTCAGCGTTTGGTACTGCGGATGATATTGCAGGTATGGTTTCGTATCTCGCTGGTCCTGAGAGTAGTTATGTAACCGGTGCCGGTTTTGTAATAGACGGAGGGACTAATATTTAACAATATATATAGGTTTTCAATCAGCTATATATTGCTTTTATGAGGATATTTTCGCTAGTTTTACAGAAAGGGTAAATATTATTTAAGGATGATGAAACTCATTCGTCATTTTGATCATACCTACCTTCTGTTACAATTATGGCCAAAGTATCATTCAACAACAAGAACGCGCTTTTTTTTCCTTCGTTAAAAGCGTCTGTGGAAGAGTATTTCCAAACCAACAATCTGAAGAAAACAGGTAATTTCCAGCTCTATCTTAAAACGATTGTGCTGTTGCCTGCAGCAGTTTTGCTCTATGTCAGCCTGCTGGTATTTCCTTTTCATGCTGCAGCGGGGATAGCGCTGAGTGCACTGCTTGGCTTTGTATTAGCCTGCATCGGGTTTAACGTGATGCACGATGCCTGCCATGGAAGTTATTCTACCAAAGGCTGGGTGAACGATACGCTGGGGCTTACTTTAAATGCACTGGGCGGTAACGCCTTTATCTGGAAACAGAAACATAACATTATCCATCACACTTACACAAATGTGGATGGTATAGATGACGATATTGCAAAAAGCCCGATCATGCGCCAGTGCAGTACCCAAACATGGGTGCCGATGCACAGGATCCAGCATATTTATGTAGTGCTGGTATATGGCATCTCTTCTTTTGCATGGGTGTTTATCATGGATTTTGTAAAGTACCTGAGCCGTAAAGTATATAAAACGCCATTGCAGAACATGAAGGCGAGCGACCATCTTGTATTCTGGGGTAGCAAAGTATTATACGTGGTATTTTACATCGCATTGCCTATCTGGGTGGTAGGTGTTCAGTCCTGGCTGATCGGATTTATTTCCATGCACCTTGTAATGGGCTTTACGCTGGCTATCGTATTCCAATTGGCACACGTGGTAGAAGAAACCACATTTGAAGTAGTTGGAGAAGATGATATGGTGATAGAAAACGAATGGGCTATTCATCAGATCAAAACCACTGCGAATTTTGCACCGGAAGATAAAGTGGTATCATGGTTTGTAGGTGGCCTGAATTACCAGGTAGAGCATCACCTGTTTCCTAGGATCAGCCATGTGCATTATCCTGCACTGAGCAAGATCGTTGAAGCAAAGTGTAAAGAATTTGGTTTGCAGTATAATTCTATGCCTACTATGATGAGTGCAGTAAGATCGCATTTCCGGTTTATGCGTATGCTGGGGATGAAACCAGTAGCCGCTACAGCATAAGAATATTGTATAAAAATATTAAAGCCCCCCGATACAATTGGAGTGCCCCCAAAAAGTTAGACACTATTGGGGGCATTTTTATGAGTAGACAACAAAAGTATAGTTTGGCCTATAAGCTTGATGCGGTCAGGCAGGTGGTCGCAGGTAGATCATCAGTACGCCAAAAGGCAGATCTGCTGCAGATCAATATTGATATGCTACGCAGGTGGGTCAGCTACTACCGGGCATTCGGCACAGCCGGGCTTGAGCGGCAGAACAACCGTTACCCTGCTTCTTTTAAAATGGAGGTGATAAGGACTTATTTGCAGGAAAGCTTATCTTTAAAAGCAACCTGCCTACGTTTCCATATTCCTTGTACGGCTGTACTGAGCAGATGGCTTCGTATATACGAACAGGAAGGTAATGTAGGGTTAAAGCAGGAGAAAAGAGGTAAACGTAAGTCTATGGCACCGAAGAAGCCTGCAACAAAAGGCGCAAAAGTTAAAACAAGGGAACAGGAACTGGAAGAAGAGCTTGCTTATCTTCGGCTTGAAAATCAATACCTAAAAAAGCTTCAGGCCTTAATTCAAAAGAAACAGGAGGAGAAAGCCAAAGAGAAAAAGCGCTCATAGTGCTTGAATTAAGGCAAAAAGGGAATTTAGCGCAACTACTGCATATAGCCTCCATGGCCCGCAGTTCTTTCTACTATTACATCAACCACAAGCCCGTTGCAGACCGGTATGAGGTTATAAAATGCCGGATTGTCCAACTCTATCAACGTCATAAAGGGCTTTTGGGCTACCGGCGGATACTGCTGGCCTTACGCTCAAAAGGACTTAAGATCAATCACAAAACGGTACTAAAGCTCATGCAACAGCTCCGGCTTAAAAGCGTGATCCGACGGAAGAAATACCGGTCATACAAAGGGGAAGTAGGGAAAACTACGCCGAATTTGCTGCAGCGGAAGTTTAAAGCAGACCGGCCTATGCAAAAATTGGCTACCGACATTACCGAGTTCAAAGTAAAAGATCAGAAACTATATCTTTCCCCGGTAATCGACCTGTTTAATGGTGAGATCATTAGCTATAAGCTATCTGAGCGTCCTAACTTCGAGCAAATAACACAGATGTTAAAAGGCACTATCAGGCGGCTTACCAGCGATCTTAAACCCATTCTGCATTCTGATCAGGGATGGCAATACCAAATGAAACAATACCAGCAAATATTGCTGGAAAACAACATCTCTCCCAGCATGTCCAGGAAAGGTAATTGCCTGGACAATGCCATCATTGAGAACTTTTTCGGCACAATCAAAGCAGAAATGTTTTACCTGAAAAAGTATCAATCCATCCAGGAGTTAGCCAGTGACATCAAAGAATACATTCATTATTACAATCATACCAGGATTAGAATTAACCTAAAAGGAAAGAGCCCGGTACAATACCGAGCTCAATACTTAAAAAATTAAAAAAGTCCAACTATTGGGGGCTAGTCCAAATCGGGGGGCTTTTTTTTGTACGATGACTATTTACAATGTAAAACGTTATTCTTCCAGTAGAACTGCACCAGGCCAAGGCTGTTCAACTGGTCCAGGAAGTTTTGCAGGGGACGGTGCCGGTATAACTTACCACGCAGCCGCATATTACCAGCTTCCGGGTTATCAATCACCAGGTCTACATCATACCAGCGGCTCATCATTTCTCCTATCTCGCGGATAGAAGCATCCCTGAAGTAATGTTCGCCCTGGCGCCATGCAAGGGTGGTTTGCTGGTCAAAATCACGCATCACCAGTGGTTCGCCGGTAGCTACCACCACTTCTTTACCCGGATCCAGGAGCAGTTTGCCGGAGCCAGACTGAACGGCCACTTTACCCTGTACCAGTGAAGTGATCACTTGTGTGGCCCTGTAAGCATTCACGTTGAAGGAAGTACCTAATACCTGGATATCTGCCTGCCCTGCATGTACAATAAAAGGGCGGGCAGCGTCCTGTTTCACGGTGAAGTAGGCTTCCCCTTCTATGAACACTTCCCTTTGATTACCCGGGAATTTAAAAGGAAAACGGATCTTGGAAGTGCTGTTCAGCCATACCTGGGTACCGTCTGACAGTACTACCTGGTAGTCCAGCGTAGGAGGAACAGTAAGCGTGTTCCAGCCGGTGGCGCCTTCATTATCCTGTACGTCAAATTTCAGGACGCGGTTATTATTCTGAACATTGGTATTCTGCAGGTTGATGTTCTGCTGGCCGGAATCGCTCATGGTGATCACCTGTCCGTTTGCCAGTTGCAGGGTAGCGGAGCCTTCTGCTGCCTGGGCTATTTGCTGTGGCTGCAGGTTAGCTTTTTTACCGGGCATCCAGATATAGGCGCCTACAGCCACTGCTGCCAGCAATGCAGCGGCAGAAACCCAGCGGGTACGATTGCGCCGCCTGGCCCTTTGGGCATTATATCGTTCATAAACATTATCCAGGCCGGCCCGGAGGTTCACATTTTCCAGGTATTCACGTGCATCATCTGCCGGAACCTGCTGAACTTCTTCGCGGATCTTCCTTGCTTCCTCACTGGTGGCCAGTATGCCGTCCAATTCAAGCTGTTCCTCTTCGGAAATGATCCCGAAGTGTTCCTTTATGATTAATTCCCGTATGTACAGTTCATTCTCCATGCTGCTTATAAGATTCCATTTACCAAATATCAGGGTGAATTTAAGTGTAATATATTTCCGCTTATCCCTATTTTAGTCTTCATTAACGGGCATTTAACGTTCAAATTTGTTTTTTTGATAAAAATTGCGACTTGATGAGACTATCAAAGCATACATCTTTGTCTAAATAACAGCACAACAATATCAACCAACTTCTCTGTACAGCACGCATACTGCTTTATTAACCAGACGTACTATTTTAAACCATATGGACGACAAATGCATCATAGCAGAAATGAAAAAAGGTAATACGGCCGCTTTCAATCACTTGTATGACAAATACTATAAGCCGCTATTTGCCTTTGCCTATACAAAAATGGGAAATATTCAGGATGCTGAAGATATTGTGCAGGAGCGTTTCCTGGTACTACTCACCAATGAAGGCATCTGGGCACGTATCACAGATCTGCGTCCTTACCTTTACAGGATGGTGAACAATGCCTGCCTCCATGAACTTTCTGCACATGAGTCCAAATCAAAGAAAGAACAACTATATGGCCAGTATCTCGTTGCCGGTCATGAAAACGAACTTCCGGAGGTGCTCCGGCAAATGAATGAAGAGTCCCGCAGCCGTGTTATGACACCATTACTATCCAACCTGGGCCGCCAATGCAGAAGAGCGCTGGAACTCGTTTATATGGAAGATAAATCCTATGTAGAAGCAGGGAAGATCATGGGCGTTTCCAAAGAAAGTATCAAAACACATCTTAGTATAGGGAAAAGCTATTTCAGGAAAAGAATAGATACCCTTATTAATCTCGCGGCACTGGTTTGCCTCGTTCGCTTATGGTAGATCATGCATATTCACCTCACGTTAATTTTCCCGGCATTAACAAAAACACCTTCCCCCTAACTTTCAATTTGATCATCTTATAATCAATAGAGTTTTGATTTAGATTTATTATGGTTAATAAAGAGTAGCGCCGGATTATTCCTGGTCTGGCTTACCTTTTGATTAAACGGTTTGGTAGCCCTCAAATATCCGGTATGCATGAGTACATCGAGAAGTAAGATCAGGCATCTGACCTATAAAAAATACGAGAACATAACATTATACTACTTTCAGTCAACAACCTGGAAGCAACCCGAAGTAAAGGAAACGCTTGTGAAAAAGCCAATACAAAAAACGCAGCCTCTAATGTTCCTGTGTTAATATTTTGTATCAGTCTTTTATTAATACTGGCTGTTTTATCAGCCATTTTTTTAATCAGATTGAATTAACCTGAACCCGTATGCACACCTTACAACAGATCATTTTAGAAAAAGTATGCCCCGGCATATTGATCAGTACCAAAGAACAAATGCCTATTCTGCTGGAAGAGGTCAGAGCGCAGAAACTGGCCATTACAGCCAATTTAAAAGAACTTTCTGATGACGACAGTAAGAAAGAACATATCACAAAGGATGTGCAGGAATGCCAGTTTCAAATGATCCTCTGGCTGGAGATACTGCATAAATACCAACAACATTCGGATGATTCGCTGATTGCTTTTTATCTGGAGCTGGAAGGGATGCTGCATGGTATCTTAATGGGCCTGGAACAGCATTTCTCCGAATATCTCGCCATTGATTACCAGTTACCGCAAAGTTATGTGGTGATCGTTAGCCGCCAGATGGAAGAACGTATTGCAGATATGAAAGCGTTCCTGCGTAAACGTAATGTAGAAGAACCTTTACTGGATATCATGTTCAGTCCTATGCTGAACCATAGAGGAAATCTTTCTTTCAGAATGGTGATGTACTACAGGAGATTACTGTTCCTGCTGAATGATCACGGCAGCTTATCCAATGAAGAATACATTGATCAGCTGCATTACATCCTGTACGAATACAATTTCAACTCACCGGAGTACTTTATTTACTGTACAAACCTGATGCGCAAAAAATTAAAAGGATTCCATACTATCCGCGAAAAAAGAGCCTGCCTTAACTGGCATGAAAAAGAACTGAAGGGCCTGCCGGAGAGAGACATTGTATTAAGTGAGATGCAATCTTCTATCAGAACACGGATGCTCAACTGGCTGAAAGATGAGAAGCAATATGTACAATCATTGCAGTCCACTCCACAGTCGCAGGTCCGATAGAAATTTTTCATGAAGATTATTATCTTTAATGCTTTATCAACAAGGAAGTAATCTACATGAAAAAATCATTATTGCTAATACTGGTATGCATTTTCGCAAGCCGGGTGGTGGTTGCACAGGAGCAGAGTTGCCCGGTGATCCCTATGCCAGACCAAGCCACTTTTGCCCAGGATCATTTCTTATTGCAGGATAATACCCCTATCATCGCCAATGACCCTGCATTACAGGGCACTGCACATTCCCTTCAAAAATTATTACTGCGTTACACAGGTGTTCGCACTGCCATTCAGGATAAGAGTGAGCAGCCTGCCATTATTTTTCAGCTGGAGAAAGTAAGCAATCTGGAAGGGTATAACCTGCAGATGAGTAAAAAGGCGGTTGTGATCAGTGCAGGAAATGAAACCGGTCTTTTTTACGGTGCGATCTCTTTTTTACAGCTCGCAAGGAAGTTTCCCGGTAAACCCATTCCCTGCTGGAATATCAAGGATGCACCGCTGTACAAGTGGAGAGGTTTTATGTTGGATGAATCCCGCCAGTTCTTCGGAAAAGAAGAAGTGAAAAAGATCCTGGATGAAATGGCTTTCTATAAACTGAACCGTTTCCACTGGCATCTTACAGATCAGCCGGGCTGGAGGATAGAGATCAAACAATATCCCCGTCTTGCCCTTGTGGGCGGCATCGGTAATTACCACGATTCCATTGCGCCTGCTCAATATTATACCCAGCAGGATGTAGCAGAGATTGTTGCTTATGCGGCTGCACTGCACATTTCCGTTATTCCTGAAATTGATATGCCGGGCCATGCAACTGCCGCTAACAGGGCTTATCCGCAATTCAGTGGCGGTGGCTCTGTAAAACATCCTGAATTCACGTTCAATCCCGGAAAGGAGGAAACATACCAGTACCTCAGTAATATCCTGAAGGAAGTGGATGTGCTCTTTCCTTCCCAGATGATCCATATTGGTGGTGATGAAGTAAGTTTTGGAAACGAGAAATGGAAAACAGATCCCGCTGTGCAGGACCTGATGAAACGCCAGAAATTGAACTCCCTCCTGGATGTAGAGCATTATTTCCTTAAAAGGATGGCCGATACGGTTGTGAAGCTAAACAACAGCATCCTGGGCTGGGATGAAGTAACTGCTTCTGCTTTGCCTCCCGGTAAAACCATCGTTTTCTGGTGGCGCCATGAAAAAAAGGATGAACTAAAGAATGCTTTGGAGAAAGGATATAAAGTAGTGCTTTGCCCGCGCCTTCCTTTCTATTTTGATTTTGTGCAGGATAGTGCCGCTACGGTTGGCCGCAGATGGCCGGGTAACCAGTTCAATGAACTGAAAAGCGTGTATGATTTTTCCCTGAATAGTTTACCCGATAACGTTAACAGGAACAGCCCGCTGATAGAAGGTATACAGGCTAATCTCTGGACGGAAACAATTGCTTCCAGGGAGCGGATGTATTACCTTACTTTCCCCAGGTTGATTGCATTGGCAGAAGCTGCATGGACCCAACCGGCTAAGAAGGATTTTGTACAATTTCAAAAGCGGCTTAAAACAGCACTACCCTTGCTGAAAGCCCGGGGAATCTATTATTTTGAGAATTCTAAGCTAACACCGGAACCAGTAAAATAAGTAAAGCCCCGATCGTACGATCGGGGCTTTTTTAATACCTGAATTGTAATATCTTCGGATACTTAACAAAATCTGCTTCATGAAATACGCAATACCGGTGGCCCTGCTCTTCACTGCAGCTGCCTGTAATCAACCTCCTGCAACCCAGGCAGCCCAGGACTCTGCTGTAAATGTAAAAGACAGGCATACTTTGTCCAATGCGGACAGTATCAGCGTGCAACACCTGGACCTGGATATTGCCGTGAACTTTGATAAACACCTGATCAGCGGCAGCGCTGCCTGGACGATCGAGAATAAAGCCAAGGCTGACACACTACACCTGGACACGGATGGATTAACGATTGACAGTGTTACGGTAGACGGAAAGAAAGTAACACATAGCCTTGATGCTGTATTACCTAACCTGGGCAGCAGGTTGAACATTCCTGTGGAAGCGGCTTCGCACCAGGTGGTGATCTGGTATGGCACAAGCAGTAAAGCAACAGCCCTGCAATGGCTGGAACCTTCACAAACACTGGGTAAAAAACAACCCTTCCTTTATACACAATCTGAATCCATTTATGCCCGCACCTGGATCCCCTGTGCAGACGGGCCCGGTATCCGTTTTACTTACAATGCCCGCGTGACGGTACCTAAAGGCCTGATGGCTTTAATGAGTGCAGAGAACGCACAGCAGAAGAATGATAGCGGTGTATATCATTTTAAGATGGAACAACCCGTGCCTGCCTACCTGATGGCACTGGCAGTAGGGGATATTGGCTTTAAGTCCATCGACCAACGGACAGGTGTATACGCAGAACCGGCTATGCTGGAAAAAGCGCATTACGAATTTGCTGAAGTGGGTAAGATGGTGACTACGGCAGAATCTTTGTACGGCCCATACAGATGGGGGCGTTATGATGTACTGGTATTACCTCCCGGTTTCCCGCTGGGGGGTATGGAAAACCCACGCCTCACTTTCTGTACACCTACCATCATAGCAGGAGACCGTTCACTGGTAAGCCTCATTGCACACGAACTCGCGCATAGCTGGAGTGGCAACCTGGTGACCAATGCCACCTGGGAAGATTTCTGGCTCAATGAAGGCTTCACTGTTTACTTTGAACGCCGCATTATGGAAGCCATGATGGGAGCGGATTATGCGGATATGTTATGGGAACTGGGTTACCAGGACCTGGAAGAAACTGTGAATGAACTGGGTAAGAACAGCAGGGATACCTGGTTAAAACTGGACCTTACCAACCGCAACCCGGATGATGGTTTAACGGATATCGCCTATGAGAAGGGTGCACACTTCCTGCGACTGGCAGAAGAAACTACCGGCCGTACCAGGCTGGATTCTTTCCTGCGCAATTACTTCGATACCCATGCATTTAAAACCATGCACACGGCACAGTTCCTGCAATATTTAAATGAGCACCTCCTGAAAGGAGATACGGCTTTAGCTAATAAGATCAATATCGATGCCTGGGTATATGGACCTGGCATACCTGCTAACTGCCCGCGTGTACCGCAGAAACGTTTTGAAAAGGTAGATGCTGAACGCAAACACTTCCTGGAAGGAGCGCCGGTAGCAACGGAAGGCTGGACTTCTCACGAATGGCTGCACTTCCTGCGTAAAATGCCTAAACCTTTAACAGTAGCACAGATGGAGCAGCTGGATAAAGCATATCATTTTACCCAAACGGGCAATAGTGAGGTGGCGGACCTTTGGTTCATTATGTCCGTAGCGGCGGATTACACACCTGCATTCAGGAATATGGAAACCTTCCTGAGTACGGTGGGGCGCCGTAAATTCCTGACGCCTTTATATACAGAGATGATGAAAACGCCGAAAGGGCAGGAGATGGCGAAGAGGATCTATTCAAAATACAAACAGAATTACCATCCTATAGCACAGGAAACACTAAACAAACTGATCAAATAATCTCAAAGGCCCCGATCATATCGGGGCCTTTTTTATTTCTTCAATCCGGCGATCAGGTTGATGGTAAGCGCTACTACAAAGGTGTTCAGGATAAAAGACAAAAGGGCGTGAACAAGGGACATCCGCCTGATAATGCGGGATTCTATCTGTACATCAGATACCTGGAAGGTCATGCCGATCACAAAAGAGAAGTAAGCAAAATCCAGGTAGTCCGGTTTTTTCTCTTTAGGGAAATTAAGTCCTTCTGCATGTTTTGTATTATCGCCGATGGCATCATCATAATATAAATGCGCGTAGTGTACAGTGAAGGTGGTATGTACCATTGCCCAGGAAAGTAACATCCCTCCAACGGCTACGGGTATATAAAGCGCTTTGGCTGTATTACTGGTATCTTCTGAGAGCATCAGCAGCAATACCGTGAACATGCTGGAAAAGGCGGCGATCAATATGATCAGGAATACGTACAACATGCTGCCATCATCTTCCCTGGCCACTTTCCTGATCTGTTCCGGCGGGCGGTAGAAAAAGACCGTCCAGCTGATAATGATGTAAGTAAGGGCAAACACATCCCAAAGCAGGGTGTATAATAACAGGGGATTCAGTTCAGCATTCCTGACAAAAAAGAAGGTGAGCAGCGCCAGCCCAAGGCTTATCAATATCTTGTACGTGGGGTGCGTGAAGATCAGCAGGTCAGTGATGCGGGTTTTAGTCATACTTAAAGTTAAAAAAAACAGCTGTCTCTGCAAAGAGAGACAGCTGTGCTAAGTTAAAATGGCGTGATAGAACCTATGCTTTTTGCAGTTTCTTGAGTGTGGTCAGCGGAATACCGTTCTGAGCCTTTATGATGGTCCATTGGGTTTTGCTTTCCAGGGTGATCACGTAAGTATTTTCTCCTTCAACATTGTATTCAACAATAGTTCTGATATTTTGATCAGGGAAATGTTTGATCAGCTTATTGATCACATTTACCGGTAACTCTGTATCTGTAATATAACGGGAGGTAGCGAGCAATTCACCTGCTTTATTGAAGTGTGCAGTTACCTTGGAGTTTTTCAGATTGAATTTGGCAATAGTGCTTTCTTCTGAATGATACCATGCAACATCGGAAGCACCTGCGAATTCCCTCTTGAAAGTATTCATGGCTTTTTTGTTTTCAGTAACGTTGTCATTACTTGCAAAAGCTGCACCTGCGGTGAACATGATAGCGAGGATAGTGATGATCTTTTTCATAATATTTTGTTTTTAGAGTTTTAAATTTTGTGTTGTTGTTGATGATGTAAAAGTAATCCGCGATGAAGGGGGCAACAAGCTAATAGTTAGGAATGGTTCCATCACGAAGGGGTGTTGAAATGCTTTGAATGCCTTACTGGTAAAGGTTTGTGAGGGATTGGAAAAGTGATGGGGATGTTATGTTGTTACGGACGGTTGGTTATGCTAAAAACGGGATTTTCGAAATCGGACACGTATTCTCAAAAGCGGACAAAAAAGGGGTAGTTGAGGGCTGAAAATGGGTGTATTTAAGGGGAGAGTGGGAAAAGGCATTCTCAAAAGCGGACACTTATTTGCAAAAATGAACGAAAAAGAGGCTTTTTTAGCATTATAAGTCCTTCAGCATCCAGTTATCACAGCTAAAATGCCCTGTATTCCCCATAGGGCCGTCCAGGTAAATGAAGCCAAGGTGTTCATATAACTTCCGGGCCTTTTCCAGTGCAGGCATTGTTTCAAGGTAACATTGGGTATAGCCGTTCTCACGGGCAAAATCAAGGCATTGGGCAATCAGGGTGCGGGCAATACCTTTCCCCCTGGTAGCAGGTAGCAGGTACATTTTCTGCAATTCACAAACATGATCCGGGCCTCCGTCCAATGGATGGATCCCTGCGCCTCCCGCAATCACACCATCTACCAGGGCTACAAAGTAAATAGCGCGTGGTTTGGCAAACACGACAGACAAGTGATCAGTAGCTGCATCCGCGAATGCAGTACCGGGTTTATTGGCACCGAATTCTGTGAGCGTACTTCTAACGATATGTGCAATGGTAGCATCGTCTTCCGGCTGAATGGGTCTGATGGTAATCATGCCGGCAAATTACATTATTTACCGAACACATCTTTCAGGGCACGTTTGGCAGCATGATAACCACACATGCCATGTACACCGCCACCGGGAGGAGTAGAAGAGGAACATATATAAAGGCCTTTGGCGGATGTCCGGTAAGGAGAGGAACGTAAGGCAGGCCGGGTGAAAAGCTGGGCAAGGTCCATGATCCCGCCATTGATGTCTCCGCCGATGTAATTGGCATTATAGGCTTCCATATCTGCGGTGTTCATCACATGTTTGGATAAGATGGTATCCCTGAAGCCGGGAGCATAACGCTCTACCTGGTTTTCGATAATGCTCGTCATGTCTTTAGTAGAGCCATTAGGCACATGGCAATAAGCCCAGGCTACCTGTTTGCCTGAGGGAGCGCGGGAAGTATCAAAGCGGCTTTGTTGTGCCAGCAGTACAAATGGTTTCTCTGCATGTTGACCATTGGAAGATTGCTGTTCAGATAATCTGATCTCTTCCAGGGTACTGCCCAGGTGTACCGTGCCGGCCTCTCTGCATTCGGGAGCTGTAAAAGGAATAGGCTGATCCAGCGCCCAGTCTATTTTAAATACACCCATACCGTAGCGGTATTTTTCCAGCTGCCATTTATAAATGGAAGAGAAGCGGTGCCCTGCAATCTGCAGGAGTTGTTTGGGAGTTACATCAAACAATATAGTATGGGAAGAAGGTAGCTGATCTAAAGAACGTATGTATTGGTCCACTTCAATCCTGCCGCCGATGGACAGGAAATAGGAGGCCAGTGCATTGGCGATGGATTGTGCCCCTCCTTTTGGAATGGGCCATCCCTGCCGGTGCCCTGCGATCATTAAAGCCAGTGCAATGGCGGAAGTGGAAGTATTGGTTAAAGGTTGTATGGCATGTGCTGCCATGCCTGCCCATAGGCCCCGGGCTTTTTGTGTTTTGAAACGTTGGGCCAGGTAGGTGGCGGAGGTTAATGCTTTCAGGCCAAAACGGGCCATGGCAAATGGATGTTTAGGGAAATGAAGCGGACCTAATGCATCGTCTGCTATCAGCGGCCAGTCTTTCACCAGTGGGCTGATCAGTTGCTTATAGCTTTGTGCATCCTCACCCAGCAAGCGCGCAGTGTCTTCAATAGAATGCTTTAATACTGCGGCTGTTCCATCATCAAAAGGATGGGCAGCATCAACAGGCGAATGTATGAATTGTAATCCGTGATCTTTCAGGGGAAGGGCGGAGAAGAATGGAGAGCTGAGCGCCATGGGATGGATGGCGGAACAAACATCATGTACAAAACCCGGCAGGGTCAGCTCTTTGGAGCGTAAACCGCCGCCGATGGTGCTTTTCGCTTCTATCAGCAGAACGGCCAGGCCGGCCTGTTGTAAAGTAATAGCAGCAGCAAGCCCATTTGGTCCTGCGCCTACAACAATTGCGTCATAATCCCTTTTCTCCATACTATTTCCATTTTTCAGGTTTGAATAATACCTGTCCGTCTCTTTTTATGATCCAGGCCGTTACGGGGTTGAGGTGATAACCTCCCATATCGTTACCCCTTGCGGTTACGAGTTGTTTTAAAGTAGGCTGGCTGTATCCTGTTTCATCTACAGCCCTGCTCATGATCGCTGTTTCACTGCCATCCCATTGCCAAAGATACCGGAAAGCTACATGTGCTTTATCCAGTACCGGCTCCTGTAATTTTGCAGGGTACCAGTTCTTTCCGGCATCTGTACTGATCTCCACGGTTGTTATTTTACCGCGGCCGCTCCAGGCAATTCCTCTTATCTCTACCCATCCTTTTTCCAGTTGTACCGGGTAGGCGGGGAAGGTAATGATGGAACGGGCGTCCATATCAAAACTGAACTGGCGGATCTTGCCATCTTTGATCTCTTCTGTGTATTTGGATGTTTCTTCACGGGTCATAAACGGCTGGTCTGACAACTCTATGCGCCTGAGCCATTTCACATTGGTGTTCCCTTCCCAGCCAGGCAGGAACAACCTTGCAGGATATCCCTGCTGCGGGCGGAGGGCTTCTCCATTCTGGCCGTAAGCGATCATGGCATCGTCCCAGCCTTTCTTTACAGGAATGCTGCGCGTCATCACAGCGGCATCCGATCCTTCTGCCAGAAACCAGGTGGCTTTTGGATGTATACCTACTTCCCGGAAAAGGGTGGAAAGCATTACGCCCGTCCATTCACTCTGGCTGGTCAAACCACAGATTTCCTGGGGCGTCATTTTCTCTTTCCCCGATCTGAAGTTACCGGAACATTCCAGAAAAGCAATGCGTGATACAGAAGGAAATCTTTTCAGGTCTGCCAGTGTAAAGATCATGGGTTTGTCCACCATGCCATGGATCAATAATTCATAGCGATGCGGATCAATGGCAGGTACCCCTCCGTGATGCCGTTCAAAATGAAGGTCTGAAGGCGTGATGGTGCCGAAGAGGTCCTGCAGCGGTGTGCGGGAAGAAGTATCTGAAGTGATCTTCAGCGGCTTCTCAAAAGGAGAGCGTGTACCTATTTCTCCGGGAGGCGGTCCGAGTGTTTTTGTAGGGTCGGCAGTTTGTACGGGCACCAATTGCCCGGAAGCTATTTTCATAAAGGCCAGCGAAGCTGCTGCTGCGGCTCCTGCTAACAGTGTACGGCGTTTGATCTTCTTTTCTTCCATGTGTGCTTACTTTACCTCCGGCCCGCCCTGCCTGTCGTCATCCACAAAATGTTTACGTGCAGGCATTACGATAGCAGGCAGGCTGCGTTTATTCATCTCCGTAGTGGAATCAATGATCTTGTTGGCATGCAATAAAAAAGCGGTAATGCTGTATACTTCATTATCCGTTAAAGAGCCAGGCAGGTTATACGGCATGGCCCTGCGCGTATAATCGAACAGGGTAGTGGCATAGGGCCAGTAATTGCCGATGGTTTTTGCTTTGGTGGTATCATCTATAGCACCTACCAGTATGTTGTAGGGACCTTCAGTACCTGTTTTGCCATGGCAGATTGCACATTTTGCAGCATAGATCTCCCTGCCCCTGCCAACAGTGCCGCTGCCCTCAGGTAAACCAGTTCCATCCGGCCGGACATCTATATCCCATGCTTTGATCTCTGAGGCAGTAGCTGCTCTGCCTAAATTAAAACGTACAGGTTGCTTACATGCCAGCAATGCAAAAACGATCAATAAGTATCTCAATATTTTCCGGCTTTTAAACTGCTTTCAGAGAGCGCATATTTCCTTTGCACTTTATCCAGCACCACATAAATGGAATCTTTGTTTTCATTGATACCATGCAGGATGATCCTGTTGCCATCCTTCGTATCGTATTGCAGGATCATGCGGTTCCTTTTCTCGTTGTTCTTTGCAGTGGCAAACTCTCTGTTCCTGCGGGTGGAAGCGGCACGCGGATCTATCCTGTTCACTTCATCCTGCCATATTTCCTTGGGGATCCAGTTATCCGGTAATGCAGCAGTAGCAGCAAGACTGCTATCTGTTTTCAGGTTCCGGGCTGTTCCGCCATCTCCGCCAACACCTGCTGCGCGGTTCCTGCGTTCAGGGTTTGCTTTGAATTTATCCTGGAGGTATAATACATGGTTCTTTGGATCTGCATAGTAATGGAAAACCCTTTGCCCTCCACCTACACCAGCCACTTCAAATGTTCTGTTAAGGTCTCTTTGCGGATCACCACCACCGTTAGAGAGGTCCAGGAATACCGGGCGGTTCACACGGAAAGTGAAAGTGGTCCAGTCTTCAAAGGTGGCTTCCTGCCAGCGCACAGAATCCAGGGGAGAATAAGGGATCACCTGGTTATTGAGCCGGAATTCCGTTACGGTATAATTGCCACGCAATTCTTTTTCTCCTGCAACGGATGGTTGTTTGTAGGGGTCATACAGGAAGTTGATCAATTGCAGGTAGAAGAACCAGCCGAGGAAAACAAAGAGGGTTGCTGCTTTGATCCCAAAGCGGGTGTACTTTTTCCATCCGGAAAAGTCAGGGTAGAAGTTAACGGGAACGGTGTAACGTTCCAGGATGAGCAGGTTGTATAATTTGGGCAGGTCATTTACCAGCAGGAAGGCAGCCAGTAATACAAAGTAACTGCTGTATACATGTACACCACCGTCATATGCAAAGTTCACATACACAATATCTCCCAGTGCTGCGAATAACAGGATGGCACCGAGTGTGGTGGTTTTTCTGAAGAGTAATAAGGAACCTGCGGTTATTTCAACAACACCGGCAAAGATCTGGTACCAGGGCACAATGCCAACAGACAGCCAGTATATTTTCTGTGCGGTGAGATCGCCAAAGTTGGTGTTGAGGATACCGAGAGAAGGGTAGGGCATTTGTACCGGCAGTAATTTGGTGAAACCGAAACCGATGATACCTATGCCTGCCCTGTAACGTACGATCGCTCTTAACCAGTAGTACATTACATTATATTCTTCCCGTTCTGTTTTCCGCCATTGCACAATAGCCGTCCAGAGGAATCCGCCGGCTATGGCAATGATGGCAGTGGTGATCCAGTTGGCATAACCCAGGAGATTGCTGCCAAAGATGCTGTCGCCAAATAAGTTGATGCCGGAACCAAAGCGGGCGATGTCATAAAGATCGCGGTAATGCAGATGCGTCCAGTCTATATTCAGTACCAGTTTATACCATTCTGTACTGTTAGGTATGCAGATGGCAATGAAGAATATAAATGCTATCCGGAAGAGCACTTTGTGCCATGGTTTCCAGGCATCCACCGGGTTTGGTGCAGTGGTAGTACGGGCATCCTGTTGAAGGACAGTTTCAATAACTGACATAGTAATAGATTTATAGTTTGATAGATTTTCTGCGGCCTTCGCGGGCCACTTCTTCCAGCAACCATTTTTTAGGGATCTTGTCCAGCACTACATAAAGTGAATCATTGCTGAGCAGTAGTTTTGAATCATTCAGCCTGCTGTAATGCAATACCAGTTGTTCTCCCTTATAGTGTTTGTTTTTATTATGAAGTGTGAGTACCTGTTTGAGCGTGTCCACATCATAACTGTAATAGTGCCTGCCTGCCGTGCCTTCCAGTTCATAGGTCCTGTCGTTTTCCACAGCGGATACTCTTTCTGTATTGTTGGAATCAATGATCACGGGGCGGTTGGAACGAATGCTGATGGTGGCCCATTTTTCAAACACCACATCCTGCCAGCGAACGGGATCTGTTTTGGAATAGGGCAGCGTATCCTGGTTCCTGCTGAACTGTGTAACATTGTAGATGCCTTCAGCACCTGCTAAACCAGCGGTGCTGGGGAACTGGTAGGTTTGACTCATGGAGAGCTTAAAGGCATAAGCGAGTACAAAGAAAAAGATCACGAACGATTTCAAGGCTAACCTGCCATAACGCTGCCAGTTCTTAGTAAGCGTTACATGGAAGCGGTTGGGGAAAGCAGGTTTTTGCAGGATGAGCAGCTGCACCAAACGTTTAAGATCGAAGCTGAGCACAAAGAGCGCCAATGTGATCAGGTATAAACTGTATACCTGTTCGCCACCTTCATAAGCGATGTTGGATACGAACACATTTCCTGTAAAGATCAATACAATGAAGGCGCCTACGCTCGCGGTTCTCCTGTATAATAGTAAACCGCCTGTAATGATCTCCACCAGGCCCAGGAAAGACTGGTAGTCCGGTACAATGCCAAGGCTCAGTGAGAATAACTTCCACCTTGTATAATCACCGTAGTAGGTATTCAGGTTACTGAGTGAAGGATATGGCGCCTGCAGCGGATAGAATTTAAGAAAGCCATAGGCAAATAATGCAATGGCCAGCCGGTATCTTACGGCTACACGGATCCAGTAATAAAGGCGATCATAAGAGATGCGTTTATCGCGGTCTGTGTAAGTCCAGATAGCGGCGCCAACCAGCGCCACTATGGCTATGATCCACCCCAATCGGGGGTAGTAATGTGCTATGTTGAAAATATCTCCATAGTGGAGCTGCGTCCAGTTGATGGAAGAAAAGTACGTAGGGTCTAATGGTACAACCTGCAGCAGGAAGTAAATGAAGAAGAACCGAAAGAAGATCTTCTCCCGGTTGTTCCACTCCACGGCGGGAGTTGTGTGATGTAATTCAGGCATATACAAAAACTTTTACTGTTTAATAACCATCGTTGGGTTCAAGGGCAGGATCTATCGTTAATTCATTGGCCGGAATGGGCAGCACATACCGTTTGGGATCTGTAAGGTTCAGTACAGTTCCTGCTCTGCCGGTTCTGATGAGATCATACCAGCGGTGTGGTTCAAAAACAAATTCCACCCTCCTTTCATTTTCAATGGCCAGCAACAGATCTGCTTTCGTAGCTGCCGTGCTGGGAATAAGTCCGGCCCTGTCGCGCACGGCATCCAGGTCTTGTTTGGCCTCAATGGTTTTTTCCAGGTTGGCGCGTGCTTCTGCCCTGATCAGGTATAATTCTGCAATGCGGATAAGGTATGCAGGATCTGTGGCAGGACTGCGATAGTATAGATTGGCGTACCAGAGTCCAGCTGAGGTTTTGGCTAACAGCGTACTCCTTGTACCGCCAATGAGCGGGTCGTTTAATAAAGCTATCACGGCACTGTTAGGAGCAATCTGGCGTGTACCGCCATTAGCAGGAGGCTGCCATTGATTCCTGTGCGCACTGGTGTAAGTAGCGCTGTAGGACAATTCAAATACCGATTCTTTTGTGGCCACTGCACTGGCTGGTGCAAAGAAAGAATTGAAAGGTTTCAGCAACTGGTAATTAGTGGTATTGCTGATCACTTTTGCAGCATAACTTTCCGCCAGTGCCCATTCTTTCTGATAGAGATGAAAACGTGCGCGTAAAGCCCACACCGTTTCTCTGTTCACTCTAACGGGGTTCTGCACTGTAGGCAATGCTACCAAAGGTTCTGCTGCTTCCAGGTCTGCCAGTACCTGTGCATAGGTTTGTGCCAGTGTGCTGCGTTTGATCCCTTTTTTATCAGCCGCGGAAGTGGTTGGTGTGAGTACGATCTGTACGCCACCCCATGTACGGGCAAGATCGAAATAAGCCAGTGCACGGATAAAGCGTGCTTCACCGATCATTTGATCACGTTCTGCAACGGTAAGTGTTGCATCCTTTAGTTCAGGTACTTTCGCGATCACGTTGTTGGCTTTATTAATGGTGGCATAAATGGCTACCCATACAGCCGCAACGGTGGCGTTATCTGCTTTTACTTTGTGGTCAATGAATTGCTGCACAATAGATTGTGAACCCGTCCATTGAATATTATCGCCGGAAAGGTAACCGACAGACTGAAAGGAATTACCATAGTAACCATCAGATGCCAGGCCTCTGTATACACCGCGTAAAGCAGCCTGTGCAGAAGCTTTGTCAACAATGGCTACATCATCCGGGATAGAATCCTTGGGTTTTACTTCCAGGAATTTGTTGCAGGAAGTGAGTGTTACGAACAGGAGTATATATTGTAGTGTTTTCATGGTTATTACAGTGTTACGTTAAGGCCAAATTGAAAGGAGCGGGGCTGTGGCGGTGTACCAATATCAAGGCCCAGGATATTCTGATTACTGCTCACATTCAGTTCAGGATCTGGCCCCGAATAATTGGTTAATGTGAACAGGTTGCTGGCGGTGAAATAAACCCGTACGCTTTGCAGTTTGGGAATCTTTGGCAGTTTGTAGCCAAGTGTGAGTGTACGCAGTTTCAGGAATGAACCATCTTCGAGGAAGCGGCTGTTCTGCTCCAGCGTATAGTTATTGCCGAAAGCCGTGAGGCGTGGCACATCTGTTATATCGCCTGGTTTCTGCCATCTCCTGAGCTGGTTGGCAAAGAGCACACGGTTGGCATCACGTGTTCCTCCGCCTTCTCCGAAGAAACGGTTGAGGTTGAAGATGTCGTTTCCATATTGGTAACTGATCAGTACGCCGAGGTCAAAACCTTTCCAGGAGAGCGTGTTATTCAACCCGCCAAAGAATTCAGGTGCGGCATTGCCCAGGATCTGGCGGTCTGCCACATTGATGCTGCCATCTTTCACCACATCTTCAAACACGGCATTCCCCGTTTGCGGATCTACATACAACTGTTTGTATAACCAGAAGGAATAAAGTGAATATCCTTCCTGGATACGTACCCAATCCCTGCTGTATTGATTTATGGGGATAGGCAGTTTTTCTACCCTGTTCACATTCCGTGAAATATTGAAACTGCTGCTCCAACGGAAGTGGCGCGACTTTACATTCACGGAATTAATGGACAGTTCAAAGCCCTTGTTACTGATCTCACCTGCGTTAGCATAATAAGAAGTATAACCGGTGATCGCAGAAACGGGTAACTGTAGCAGGTTATCTGTTGTGTATTTTGAATAGACATTGAATTCGATACCCAGGCGGTCTTTTAAGAGGCCAAGGTCGATACCGGCATTGAGCTGCCTTGTTTTCTCCCATTGCAGGTCGGGGTTGGCCAGTTGTTGTGGTGCGGTGCCGGGTTTATCTCCGCTGCTGTTATCAGGATAGCCGGCTCCACCGGTCCAGTTTCCCTGTGCTGCAAAATTATTAATACCATTCTGGTTACCGGTAAGCCCTGCGCTGACCCTTAACTTCAGGTCGCTGATAGCATCCAGTCCTTTCAGGAAAGGTTCTTCTTTCAGGCGCCATCCTGCCCCGATAGCAGGGAAGTAACCAAACTTCCTGTTCTCTCCGAAACGGGAGGAGCCATCTGCACGGATAGTGAATTCCAGGAAGTATTTATCAGCATAGCTGTAATCGATCCTTGAAAAAAAGGAGGTGAGATTGTACTTCGTCCAGGTTTGAGAGGCAGTTCTGGTGGCTGCAGCAGAGATGAGTGTGAAGGCATTACCCGGGAAACCGGAGCCTTGCGCAAAGGTGCTTTTGGTGATATTGCTTTGGATGGTATTTCCTATCAGTATGCCAAAATCATGTTTACGGCCAAACGTTGTACGGTAGGAAAGTGTTTGCTCATTGATCCAGGTACTGTTCTGTGTGATGTTGGAAGTGGCGAGACCATTGGTTGGTGCGGCACCTAGTTGCATCTGGTCGTTCCAGTATTCTGATTCATCATAGTTGTTATAGTCCAGGCTCCAGCTGCTGCGGAATTTTAAACCGGGCAGCAGTTCCGCATCCACATAAAGATTTCCAATGTAGCGAAGGCTGGTGGTGTTCACGTTATAGTTGTCTATCAATACCTGCAGATTGTCGAACCCGGCCCAGCGTGCAGGCGTGCCATCTGCATTTACTTCCGGCAGATAAGTGGGCGTATGGAGCGCTGATTGCAGCATACCACCTGCAGGGCCATCACCTGTTCTGCCCTGGTTCCTGTAAGAACGGGTGAGGCCATTGCTAACACCTACCTGTACTTTGCTATTGAGCTTATGGTCCACATTCAGGCGAAAGCTTCCACGGTTAAAGCCCAGTGGTTTTACAATCGCTTCCTGGTCTGTATAACTGGCGCCGATGAAATATTTTGTATTGGCACCACCACCGCTGAGAGAAAGATTATAGTTGCTGATCCTTGCTGTGCGGAATAATTTATGGAGGCGGTCGTATGTTTTCTGCTCTTGCGGTAAACCTCTGCCTC
Organism: Chitinophaga niabensis; assembly: GCF_039545795.1. Lineage (NCBI taxonomy): Bacteria > Pseudomonadati > Bacteroidota > Chitinophagia > Chitinophagales > Chitinophagaceae > Chitinophaga > Chitinophaga niabensis. The sequence goes on from NZ_CP154260.1 coordinate 7,098,011, forward strand.
CCTGGCTGACAGGGCGGAAAGGAGGAAGTGCATATTTTGTTTTATCTGCAGCGCTGGTAGCATCTGCCAGCGAATTGGCGTAAAATTCATTGATAAGTGTGGCGTGCTCAGGGCCTGTGGTGAGATCCCATAACTCAGCAGCCTTTGCCCAGCCGGTTGAATAGTTGACGCTAACAGTTGGTTTAGAATTGAAGTTGCCGCGTTTGGTGGAAATGATCACTACGCCGTTTGCACCACGGGCACCATAGATAGCAGTAGCGCTGGCATCTTTTAGTATCTCTATATTCTGGATATCATCCGGGTTGATGTCTGCAATGGGGGAGGTGGCACGGCCGCCGCTGTTGACGGTTTGCAGACTGGTGTTGTTGATGAACACACCATCTACGATGTATAAGGGATCATTGCTGGCATTAATGGAAGTAGTGCCGCGCACACGTACAAAAGCACCATCGCCGGGGATACCTGTATTGGAATTGATCTGTACGCCGGAAGCTTTTCCCTGCAGTTGTTCATTGAAACCGGCTACCGGAATATCTTTCACTTCCGCAGCATTGATGGAAGAGATGGCGCTGGTTAATGTCTTTCTTTTTTGGGTGCCATATCCCACCACCACAATTTCATCGATCGTGCGATTGCCCGGCTGCAGGGAGATCTGTGCATTGGCTGCATTTATCTTCACATCCCGGCTTTGATAACCCACAAGGCTTACAAACAGCACATATTCTTTTGCAGTGCCGGGGATCTTATATTTACCATCTGCATCAGACACGATCTCTGTGTTAGATCCTTTTATAAAGATGCTGACGCCCGACAGGGGTTGTTTGCTAACGGCATCTGTAACAGTGCCGCTCACTGTTGGGGCTTGCTGGGCCCAACTGTACGAGCTGATAAACAGGAGAAAAACATAAAACTGTTTCATAAAATAGATTACTGGTTGGAAGAAAGCAGCGGCTTGGAGAAACACGGAGGCCTCACCAGTGGCTTGCTATGATGCAGGAATAAAATTGGTACGGATGTTACGGCCGGATCAGCAGCAACAACTAAAACGCATGGGGGGATATAAAGTATGTATTGCCACCATGGGTTGGATTGAACATGTGTGTAAAGGTTTCATCCCGATTGATTTTACGAAACGCCTTTGATAAGGATCTACTGCTGGTGGTGGACAGTTACCCTTACATTCAGGAGTGGTTTTTTAATACGTTGGCTTATTAGTCTACTAAAACTGTAGACAAAATAAAGGATTTATATCCTATTCTCCAAGTGTTCGGGAAAAAAAACTATTTCAGGGAGTCTGCAATGGCCTGTAAACCAGGTAACAGTTCCTCCTGGTCCCAGGACATTCCCAGGGCAACCCTGATATGATCTGTATGGTCTGTAACGGAGAATCCTGCTCCGGGGGGAATGTCAATATTCTTATCCTTCCATTGCTCCGCTATAGCAGGATCTGCTTTCAGCCAGATATGATAGGAGCTGGGGAATGTTTTGTAGGTGAGGCCGTTAAAGATACGCCTGATCTTTTCCTGCAAGGCCTGTGCGGCTTGTTGTTTATCACGGATGATCCCCTTCAGCAGTTCTCCTTTCATCAGGTAAATACTGAAATCGGTAAAAAGCTGGGAGGTACCGCTGGAAGTAAGTTGTACAAGGTTTTCGATGCCTTTGAGCAGTCCTTTCGGTGCTGCAAGATAAGCAGCACGCAGCATGGGGTTAAAGGGTTTGGACATACTATGCACATGCATGGTACGCTCCGGGAAGATAGTGAGGAAAGAAGGCGGAGGATCAGGATGCAGGAAACGGTAAGCATCATCTTCGAGGATATATACATCTTCATAAGCCCGTACAACCTCCGCAATGGCCTGCCGCCTTTCTAAAGACATTACGCTGCAGGTGGGATTGTGGATAGTGGGTTGCAGGTAGATGAGTTTACTCTTACCGGTTTTAAGATGTTCTGCCAATGCTTCCGGCAGCATACCTTCTTCATCAGTGGCTATGATATGGAACTGGTAATTCATACTGGCCGCGCCCATTTTAAAGCCGGGGAAAGTAGTGGGTTCTATGGCAATATGTTCTGTGATGCTTCTGAAGAAAGAAAGTACACAGTAAAGTGCATTGTTACCACTGGGCAGGGAAATAAGGTCTGAGTGTTCCGGTGTCGCGCGTAACCAGTTAAACACAACCGCTTCGCCGGCCGCATCCAGGGATTGATAAGGTACGTGCAGCAATTTGCTGGCAAGTGAAGGGTTAATGTTACTGCAGTATTCCAAAAATACATCCATTTCGCGGGGAATGGAAGGATAGTTTACACGTAAATTAAGCATACCCTGAAGGTAGGAAAAATGTTTAATCTTCCAGCGAGCGATGATATTGCATCAGTATACCTGCGAGTACAGCAAGAACAGCAAAAAGGAATAGTATGGTGATAAGAGCGATGATCATGATCTGTTATTTTTCCAGCGGCGGTGGCTCCACAGCCAGTATTCAGGTGATCTGCGGATATCTTGTTCCAGGAATTCCGAGAATGTTTTAGTGATGGCATGTTCTTTTGTTGCAGCAGCCTGGTCTGTGATCAATGAAAAGGAGATCTCCCAATGAGAAGAGGCATCTCTTTTATTAATCACGGCATACACCACCACGGCATCCAGTTTTTTAGCGATCCGTTCTGCACCGGTAATAACATTGGTAGGCTGATGAAGGAAATCCATAGTGAAGCGGTTTTCCTGCGAAGGCGATTGATCTGATACAAAGATGTAAGCACCCGGCCGTTCCCTGTTGGCATGCATGTACCGTACCACTTTGTCCATGGAGAGTAATTTTAAACCAAAGCGGGAGCGGAGCTTGCGCATGATCCTGTCGAACAGCCTGTTGGATAAAGGTTTGAATACGGCGTGCACATCAAATGAAACATAAGAAGGGAGGATGTTGGCGTATTCCCAGTTGCCATAATGCCCTAACATGATGATGATGTTCCGTTGCTGTGCATGATAATGCTCCAGCAAAGCGGCATTATTCACCTGCACCCGTTTCTTCATCTGTTTTTCAGAGAGCAGGATCATTTGCAGCCATTCCAGGAACATGTGACTGAAATACCGGTAGAACCGGCCGGCGATGTGATTGATCTCTTCGTATGATCTTTCCGGGAAGGAGCGGGCCAGGTTTTGCATCACTACTGCGAACCGGTAGCGCAATATGGTATGAAAAAGAAAATAAAGCATGCTGTATGTTAAATAAAGTACAAAGTACCCCGAATGATGGGGGTATCCAGGAAATATGCCGTTATAGAGTATACAAAGCAAAATTGGCAAATGATGGATGAGAAATGTTGCGGGATCGGGATTAAAATTTGCGTAAAACGAATTAATTATGGAAGTAGTGTTCAGGAACAGTGCCTGCGAGGTATTGCATAAAGACAAATTATTACTAAACAGGGAGCAATTAATGGATTGCTCCGCCTGGGAAACTGTTCAGGAAGATCGAAAGCCTTTCTGGGACGTGCGTTTCCGCCAGTTTTATTCAGATGGTATCCATATGGGTTATTGTAATGTTGATGTACATGAGGAGCTGCATGTGTCTACTGTTGAGCAGGCACCTATGCCCTGCATTGCTTTTTTGCAGCAGGGGGATATTGTGACCAGGCCGCATGGAGAACGTAAACCGCAACACTTTACTTCAGGCGAGCATAATATTTTCCTGAATGCCTATACAACGGAAGCAACGGTGTATAAACAGCAGCAGGACCTGCAGGTGTTTGTGCTCAGCTTTCTGCCGGAGCGGTTCCTGGCGCTGGCAGAGAATACCAGCCCGGTAATGGAAGCACTGGCGGAGTATATTGCAGGTAAAAAGCCCTCTTTCCAAAAGGATTGTCAAAATCTTCCTTTAACGCCAAAGATGCATATGCTGATAGAAAGCATGAAGGAATGTGGTTACCGGGGCGGATTGCGTAAGCTTTTTCTGCAATCGAAAGCGCTGGAGCTGCTGGCATTGCAATGTGCGCAGCTGGAAGAAAGGGAAAACCAGCCGGTGCGCAGCGCAAAATTATTCCCGGAAGATATAAGGAAGGTGCACCTGGCCCGGGAGATCCTGCTGCAGGATCTGCAGAGCCCGCCCTCCATGTCAGTACTGGCCCGGCAATCAGGCCTGAATACTTTTAAGCTGAAAGCCGGTTTTAAACATGTTTTTGGGAATACCGTTTTCGGGTATTTAAAGGATCACCGGCTGGAGCAGGCGAGGAATATGATCCGGGAAGGGGATAGGACCGTAACGGCGGTAGCTTATGAAACGGGGTATAGTACCCTGCAGCACTTTAGTAATGAGTTTAAGAAGAAATACGGGTTGAGTCCCAAAGAGGTGAAAAAAGGGTAAAAAGTAAATATCTCATACGCTTTTACTACGCTTCATCTATGCCTTTGATATGGGTTATCTATGCTTCATCTATGCTTTTGCCAGGGGTTTACCCTGAAAAAAGTTGCTATATATCAATTTTTTGGATAACCCTTCTTCCTAACTTTGCATAATGGCAAAGCAAACAGGCCCAGTAAAACTGGAAGGTACTATCGGCAACATCTGTTTTTATAAAATGGGTGACGAGTACTATGCCCGTTTGAAAAGCTCCTTAACTGGCAAACGGGTGAAGAAAGATCCCCGGTTCAGAAGGACCATGGAATTTGCTTCCTTCCTGGCACTGGCTGCAAAGATTGCTTCAGAGATCTACTGCACCCTGCCTAAGCAGCGCGGTCTCTACCGTAAGATAGTAGGCATGGCCATGGAACTGCTCAAGCTGGGAATTGAAAAAGAGGAAACGATGTTGCAGTTGCAGGCAATACTGGCTGCGGCATCGCTGAAAGAAACCGCAGCACAATTGGCGGAACCCAAGCAACAATTGGCAAGAGCTACAGCGCAATTGGAGGAATCTACACAACAATTGGAAGGATCCACCTTACAATTGGAGGCTCCCCTTCCTCCCTTAGAAACGGAACAGCGGCCTGCCGAACTCCATGGAAGGCCAGGGGATATTAGCCATCACCACCAGGAACACAATGAGCGTAAAAATAAACCAGGTCCGAAACTTAACCGCAGGCAGCAACGATTTTCCCGCCCGCTTTTTTCCTGCATTGCATATCAGAACAGCTATGAACATAAGAAGCGGATGCCGCAGCGTAAAAAAAGTAATGCCCGGATCAGAGGTGATACCTTTAATGTTATGATATAAGATATAGGTAGTGATAGGGCTGGTAACAAAGAATAATACCAAACCTACAATACCCTGTATGCCCAGCATCCCGCTGTAGAAGGCAAACAACTTCTGGTGTTTATCCGTAAATGGTTTTTTAGCCAGCCAGCCATATAAACTTAGGAATAAGGTGGCCAGTAATAACAACATCACCGGCCAGCGCAGCCAGGAGTGCAGGAATAATGTGATCTGGTAAAACATCTGGTCTTTTATTTTACAGGCAAAGCTGCTTCAGAATTTTATATTTACTTTTATACCATACGGAGCATGTTTTATACTAAACGGATTCTTTTATGATCGTAAGTGTTTATGATGCTAAAGGGCGTGCAGGGAAAGTTAACCAGGGAACAACGGCAACAGTGATCGATCAGACGCAGGTTATAGAGAGAAGGAATAAGATCAAGTTCCCTTTTGGCGATGCGGAAATGGTACAATTATCCTTTGCTGGTATTTTTGTAAAGTATGGTGATATTGCGCTACGTGAGCAGATCAACCTGCATATGGACATGGAAGATGAACCTCCTGTAGTAGAGTTACATTTCACCTTATCCGGTTATGGCTTCCTGCAGAACGACAGAAGCGGCGACAGGTACGATTTTGTAGAGAACTTTTGCAATATGCATTACCTGCCGCAGTTCACCGGTGCCGGGGAGTATGCAAAGAATACACGATACCGTTTCTTTGAAGTACACTTCACCACCGATGCTTTTCTTGCACTGGCACAGAACAGCTCCCCGCTACTGATGGACCTGGCTAACAGGATCTCCACTAACAGTAAAATAGATATCAACAAGGAGAACATGCCTATTACAATGGCTATGCATCAGTGTATCCAGGATATTATGTATTGCCGGTTCAGTGGCGGCTTGAAAATGATGTACCTGCAATCCAAATGTGTTGAACTGCTGGCATTGCAGGCGCAGGCATATGAAAGTCTTACCGGTAAAACACCTTTCTCTTCCAGTATAACGTCGGACGATATTGAACGGATCCGTTATGCACAATCCTATTTAATTCAGCATTCACTACAACCTCCTTCTCTCATGGAACTCTCCCGCATTGCAGGGATCAATGAGTTCAAACTGAAGAAAGGGTTCAAAGAAGTTTTTAATAATACTGTGTTCGGGTACCTGGCAGATCATAAACTGAGTGAGGCCAGGGAAATGTTGTTATACCGGCAGATGCCCATCAAAGAAGTGGCGGATCAATTGGGATATTCTTCTGTGCAGCATTTCAGCAAAGCTTTTAAAAAGAAGTTCGGCGTTGCGCCCGGGCAGGCGAAGGGTTGAGGGCTGGCTATGATCGAATGCAGCAAGCAACATTGAAAATATATTGCAGAGAAATAAATCATATGGAAACAAATAAACATTACCCTTTTACCTTAGGGAACAATGATGACGTGTATAGCGTATCAGCCGACCTTGAAAGTGATGATCTCTATAACAGGTACTACACTTTCTTTCAAAAGCACGACTATGAAGGAAATGGTTACTGCTGGGAAGGACATATTACACAGATACTGGAAAAGCTGGATGAAGACCTGTTATCGGAAATAGAATTTGATCCTGAAGCCGGTGGTTTTTATGCTTATTTCCCCTCAGAAGAAACACAGTTGAAGTTTGCGGCTTTGCTTTCTCCTATATTTTCGGATCTGAATAAATTGGAGGAATGGGTATTACAGGCAGACAGAGACCGTGTAGACGATTAGGTTGGCAGGAATTTTGGGGCGGAATAGCAATTATGAACCCTATTATCCAACATAAATTCACGGCAGACCCAACTGTTGTTTCCCACAATGGCACCGTATATCTGTATACCGGCCACGATGAAGCGCCGATAGGTTCGCAGGAATATGTGATGAAGGAATGGTTATGCTTTTCCTCCACAGACCTGCTGAACTGGAGGGAACACCCCAGCCCCCTGAAAGCCACTGATTTTTCCTGGGCTAAAGGAGATGCATACGCTTCAAAGGTGATCCACCATGAGCGGAAGTTTTACTGGTATGCAGCCGTAACCCACGCCACTATTGATGGCAAAGCCATTGGTGTGGCACAGGCAGATAATCCTGCAGGGCCGTTTACAGATGCGCGCGGTACTGCATTGATCACGTCGTTGAATACGATCAATGGTGGTGATAATTTCGATCCCACCGTGCTGATAGATGATGATGGCAGGGCCTATATCTTCTGGGGTAAACAGCAATGTTACTATGCAGAGCTGAAGAAGAATATGATAGAACTGCAAAGCCCTGTCAGAACTATTCAGCTGCCGGAATTCCAGGAAGGTGCGCATATCCATAAGAGGAATGGCTGGTATTATTTATCTTATGGCTACGGCTTCCCGGAAAAGGTGGCTTATATGATGAGCCGTAGTATTCACGGCCCCTGGGAGTTCAAAGGCATCCTCAATGAAATTGCCGGTAACTGTGAAACCAACAGGCCCGCCATCCTTGATTTCAAAGGCGGTACTTACTTCTTCTATCATAATGGCGGGCTTGAAAAAGGCGACAGTCATCATCGCTCCGTGTGCATCGATGTATTGCATTATAATGAAGATGATACGATTCAACGGGTAGCCATGACTTCAGAAGGCATCTCCGGGTAATCGATATATCCCTTATCTCCTCCTTCATAAAAGGTTTCTTTATTCGCAGCCGCTAAAGGTACATTGTGCCTGAAACGTTCCACCAGGTCAGGATTGGAAATAAAAGGCCTGCCAAAAGCAATGAGGTCTGCCAGGTTTTCCTGTAAAGCGGCTTCAGCAGAAGCAGCTGTATAATCACCTGCCAGGATCAACAGATTGTGGAAACGTTTACGCACATCCTGTATGTATGACTTGGGTATAGAGGAGGCCTGACTGGAAAGATGGATGTACAGGATATCCATTTCGCGTAAAGCATCTATGATATACTGGTGTGTAGCTTCTTCTTCCTCATAAGCCGGCAGATCATTCAGGATAGCAAAAGGTGAAAGCCTCACTCCGGTACGTTCTTTACCAATAGCTGCTGCCACCCCTTCCATAATTTCCAACAGAAAGCGGCTGCGGTTCGCAATGCTGCCGCCATATTGATCTGTTCTCTGATTGGTACGGGGGTGAAGGAATTGTTCCGGTAAAAAACCATGGGCACCATGTATTTCCACGCCGTCAAAACCTACTTCGATAGCAGTAACAGCAGCCTGTATATGTGCTTTTATCATATCCTGTGCACCGGCAGTGCTCAGGGCTTCCGGTTGTGTGGCAGGTAAATGAATACCTCCGGGCGTACGTATGATTTCTGCTGCTGTAAGGGCGGAAGGTGCTACTAACGGAACAGCTCCTTCCTGGTTCAGCGGATGCCCTATACGGCCTGTATGTACCAGTTGAATAAAGATCTTTCCATTCCTGGCATGCACTTCTTCCACCACTTTTTTCCATGCCGCCTGCTGCGTGGTATTATAAATACCCGGTGCATGCAGATAACCAACGCCATTTGCCGCCACAGCGGTGTTCTCTGCAATAATTAAACCTGCGCCAGCCCTTTGCCCGTAATATACAGCTACGGAATTACCCGGAATACCATTCTCTGACCGCCGCCTGCTCATAGGGGCCATTACCACACGATTGCGTAAAGTAATGGAAGGTGTAATGAGGGAAGAAAGCAGCTTTTCTTTTAAACGCATATGATGTTTGTTTTTGATCCTCAAAATTAGACCGTGCTGTGCTGGCGGAACAGTGATAAAGAAGGGTTTGTTTTGTAATTTTACAGGTTATGGAGCATAAAGCGTTACACCAGCCATTTGAGTTGTATGTGTCAGATATGGATTGCTGGCATGAGCGCCCCCTGATCTATCATTTCTTTGAGATCGTGCAGATCCTGGAAGGAGAGGGCACCCGGGAAGTGAACCGCAACAGGTTCCCTTATCAGAAGGGAAGCATCTTTCTTTTTACGCCATTGGACTGCCGGGGATTTGATATCTCCATCCCCACACGTTTCTGTTCCATCCGTTTCTCAGAAGTTTTCCTGGCACAGTTCAAAAATGCACAGGACCGCGAAAGGATCGCGCAATGGCTTAAACAACTCGAACACATCTTTGCACATCATAACCGTTTCCAGGAACTGCTGATCAAAAGACCGGGAGATTGTAAGATGATCTCCGCACTCATAGGAAATATGGTACAGGAATATGAGGAAAAACAATCCTACCATGAAGAGAACCTGCAACATTTTGTAACCCTGATCCTGAACATCCTTGCGCGTAACGTAACAGAGGATGCAGAAACAACGGCTACCGGGCTGGAGCCGGAACCCCTGATCAACAGGATGCTGGTACATATCCGCCAGCATATTAATGATCCTGAAAAACTGCGGGTAGAATATCTGGCTGCAAGCTTTAATCTCTCCGCTAATTATGTGGGGGAATATTTCAGGAAGTTCACAGGAGAAAGCCTGCAGCATTACATTACACAGTATAAGATAAAGCTGGTACAGCAACGGCTGGCTTACAGCACGATGACCATTGGCCAGATAGCAGATGAACTGGGCTTTACAGATGAAAGTCATCTGAGCAGGCAGTTCAAAAAACATAACGGTGTGAGCCCGGTTGAATACAGGAAAAATAAAAGCCAAAAGAACTGAAAGTACCCCTGAACCATCCTGTACTGTCCTGTTTCTTCGGTTAAGTGTTTCATTTACACTAAATTTGATATAAACCTTTAGGGTGTTATATTTGAGGGATCAATCAACCAAAGAAAAAGAGCTATTCTTTTAAAAGTGATCTTTTCGGGATATTGTTTTTTAGTAATTATTTTTCCTAAGTTTACTTGAATAAAAGCCGCTGTTCATTTGTCCAGTCTACCTTATACTGATCAATTGTTGCTACAGGAGATGGCTGCCGGAAGCGAAGACGCTTTCTGCCGGCTCTTTGATCATTACTGGAACAGGGTATACACCTCTGCAATGGTATTAACAAAGTCATCACAGATGGCGCAGGACATTGCGCAGGAAGTATTTCTTCAGTTATGGCAGAACAGGGAAAAGGCTGCAGACATCCAAAAGCTGGATGGTTTCCTTTTCATCAGTGCCCGTAACCTCATCTTTAAAAAGATGAGCCGGTTAAAACTGGAAGAAGCTTATCAGCATTATCTTACCTATCAGGCAAGGCTTGAATCCGGCGATACTTCCGTGTCCACGGAATTCAAGGAACTGCAAACCCTGGTGGAATTAGGGATCAGCCAGTTACCACCACAGCAGCAAAAAGCTTTCCGCCTTAGCCGTGAAAGGGGCCTCAGCCATGAGGAGATCAGTTTCCAGATGGGTGTTAGCCGTGCGGCTGTAAAAGATTATATCGTCCGTTCCCTCGCTTTCCTCAGAAAATACCTCCGGGAGCATGCCTTACTGGCTACTGCGCTCCTTTCCAGGTTCCTTTAAAATATTTTTTTTATCCGGCACTTCCTTTTGTGCTTTTCAATGGTCTTCATACCACAGGAGCTAATCATTATGCATGCAGATCTGAAGAATTTACTGGAAAAATACCTGGCGGGTGAATTATCCGCAGAGGAGTTCCGTAGGCTATGGTCTGCATCCCGGGAACCGGGTAGCCGGCAAACCTGGGAATCCTTTATGAAGGAGATCTGGAACGATCCGCGTTATCACCAGTTGGAAGACAACGGTGCCAAAGATGCTGTACTGGAAAAACTACGGCCGGTTTTGAAAGATGTTCCCCGCAAACGGGCGCCTTTCATTAACAGGCGAACCTGGTGGGCTGCCGCAGCCAGTTTATTACTCCTTGCAGGCGGTGCTTCTTATTTCCTCCAATCTAAAAAACCAGTTCAGCTGGCTTCCACGCCGCCACCGCCCATTAAAAAAAATGAAGTGCAACCGGGAGGGGACAAAGCCATACTTACGCTGGCAGATGGTACCACCATTACGCTGGACAGTGCATCCAATGGTATGCTGAGCCAGCAGGGGAATACAAAAGTGGTGAAACTGGCTAACGGAAAACTGGAATATAATACCTCCGGTGCCCCGGCTTCCGAAGTGATGTTCAATACCATGCGCACGCCGCGGGGTGGCCAATACCGGATCACTTTACCGGATGGTACACAGGTATGGCTCAATGCAGCTTCTTCCATTACTTATCCTACCGCATTCTCCGGTGAGGAAAGGATGGTGAAAGTAACAGGGGAAGCCTATTTTGAAGTGGCGCCTTTGGAGCATAAAACACCTTTTAAGGTAAAGATCATGTCCGGCGCAGGAGAGGAAAAGGCACAGGTGACGGTGTTGGGAACGCATTTCAATATCAATGCGTATGATAATGAAGGGGATATCAAAACCACGCTGCTGGAAGGTTCCGTGAAAATAAGCCAGGGGGCCTTCAGTATAAACCTGAAGCCCAGGCAGCAGGCTAAGATCGCGCAGAAAATAGAGGTTGTGGAGCCGGATGACCTGGAAGAGATAACTGCATGGAAGGAAGGGTACTTCAAATTCAATGAAGCCGATATCGGCAGCATATTACGGCAGGCAGAAAGATGGTATGATATTACCGTTGCTTATCCCAACGGCGTACCGAAAGACCTTTTCAGTGGGTCATTACCAAGACATGTGAGCCTGACTAAATTCCTGGAAATACTAGTTTACAGTGATATAAATGCCAAAATCAAGGAAAGAACAGTCATTATAAATCCTTAGGAACAAGCTAAAAATACCTAACTGAGTTTAATTATCGGATTCAAGAAAAAGGCCGGAAGTATGAGGGTACAACCGGCCGGATGCTTGCGTCTGCGTATCAATCAATTTGCTAACTGTTGAAACGGGCAAAACCCAAACAAACCACGAAGTTATGAAATTAAGATTTACGAATTCCACAAGGTCTAAGGGCCTCCGCGGTCTGTTGCAATCCAGGCTGTGGCCAACCGGAAAAATTCTTCTGATCATGAAGCTAACCGCCATCCTGCTCTTTATTACGTGCCTCCAGGTGAGCGCAGAGGGATATAGCCAGCAGATCACCATTAACATTAAAAATGGTTCGCTGGAAAAAGTGTTTGCACAAATAGGGAAACAAAGTGGCTATCACTTCTTCTTCAACCAGCGGTTGATGAAAGATGCTAAAAAGGTTTCCCTGCAATTGAAGGATGCTTCTTTTAAAGAAGCGCTGGAAGCATGTTTCCACAATCAGCCATTTAATTATGTAATTGTTGAGCAAACTGTAGTGGTGCGCAAAAAGGATGAACCAATGCCAATTGTAAATCCTTCGCTATTGCCGGCGCCACTAATACTGATAAAAGGAAGAGTGACCAGCGAATCGGGGGAACCTTTACCCGGCGCCACCGTTAGGCTGAAGAACAGCACCAAAGGCGCTACCACGGATGCCAAAGGGGAGTTTTCCTTTACCCTGCCCGATGGTACGGACGTGGAACTGGAGGTAACCATGCTGGGTTATAAAACCATTACGCTAAAACCAGAGAACCTGGGCAATGTTATCATCGCACTCAAAGAAGAGTCCACTACCCTGGAGAACTTTGTGGTGATAGGATATGGTACTGCCAAGCGCAAGGACTTCACAGGATCTGTGAGTTCTGTGAGAATGGAGAATTCGCCCATGGCATCGTTACCTAACCTGAATGCACTGGAGTCATTAAAAGGGAATGTACCCGGTTTGAGCATCGGCGCAAGCAATTCCGCCGGAGACCAGCCAACTATGCTATTGCGCGGAAAGAACTCTATTAATGGTAATAATGATCCCTTGATCGTGCTGGATGGAACCGTGTTTTTGGGCAGTCTTGGCGATATTAATCCAAACGACATTGCCAGCTTTGATATCCTTAAGGACGCTACATCAGCAGCTGCATACGGTTCCCGTTCTGCTAATGGTGTAATCGCCATTACCACTAAAAAAGGCCGTTCAGGGAAACCATCTGTTGCTTTCAATACATCAACAGGGATACAAACCTGGCAACGCAGGCCGGTGATGATGAAAGGAGAAGAATGGTTAGAGGTAGTGAACGCACGTAATAAATATACCCCTGGTTCTACCAACTGGCTGAAACCGGGAGAAATAGCTAACAGGGATGCCGGAAAAGAAATCAACTGGCTGGATGAAACTACCCGTACAGGGCTGATCCAAAGCTACCAGGCTGCTGTATCAGGCGCTACGTCCACAGTGAACTATTATCTTTCCTCTTCCTTTGACCAAAACAAGAGCATTGTGGTAGGGGATGATTTTAAAAGGATCTCTGTATTGGCAAAACTGAATGCAAACATTACTTCCTGGCTGGAAATAGGTGTAGATGGAGGTTTTTCCAGGAGGGATTATTCCGGTATCCCGGCTGATATCGGAGGTGCACAGATCATGTCTCCATATGGTGTGATGTTCCGGGACGATAAGGGGAACCTGGAAAAATACCCTTACACCCAATCTTTGGTGAATCCTTTATGGGGTGTAAATGATGGTACGCGCGACAACAAGGATATCAGGAATAACTACCGTCTCAATTCTCATCTTGTGTTAAAAGCGCCATGGGTAAAAGGGCTTACTTACCGGCTGAATTATTTGCTGAACCAGGACAGGAACCAGGCGGGGGACTTTACCTATGAATCTAGTTTTATTGCGGAAGGAGAAGGCATTGCCCGTTATTCCCCTGCAGCCATCCAGGGATTTTTAACCCGTGCTACAGGGAATATTAATAATAATTCTACTTACAGTTATGTAATAGATAATATCCTGAACTACAAGCAGGATTTTGGTAAACATAGCATAGATGTTACAGCTGTGGCTACAAGGGATTACACGAGATATGAAATGACGAGGGCAACAGGAACGGACTTTGCCGCTAATGGTAATACTGCGCTGGGTATGTACGGCCTCTCTAAAGCCACTGTACAGAGGATAGAGATGAATGGTGAGGAAAAGGCCAATATCGGGTATCTTGGCCGCTTAAGTTATTCCTATAATGATAAATATTTCTTCACAGGTTCTTATCGCCGGGACGGAGCATCCGTGTTTGGTGCAAATAACAAATGGGCGAACTTCTCTGCTGCCGGTGTTGCCTGGAGGATCTCTAATGAAGAATTCATGAAAGGAATTAGGTCCCTGAACAGCCTGAAACTGAAAGTTTCCTGGGGGCAGAACGGGAATCAGAGTGGAGCTCCTTATAGCACACTCTCTACCATTGCCAATGGTACTTCAGGTGGTGTAAGGTATCAATTCACTAATACAGGTAGTGCAATTCAATATGGCCTCTTCCAGAATGCATTAGGTAACTCAAACCTGGGTTGGGAAAAAACAGCTGCATGGAACGCCGGTTTTGAATCTGCCTGGTTAGATGAAAGGTTATTTGTAGACGTAGACCTGTACAGTTCACAAACCACCGACCAGATATTCGTTCGCAACATCCCGGTAATGACAGGTTTCAAGACTATGAGAACTTCCATGGGCCAGGTGAATAATAAGGGGATTGAAGTGACGGTAAGATCAGTGAATGTAAGAAAGAGTAACTGGGGCTGGAACACTTCGCTTACCTTCTGGATGAATCGGAACCGCGTGGTTAATTTGTATGGAGATGATCTGAATAAAGATGGTAAAGAAGACGATGACCTGGCGAATAATTTATTTATCGGATATCCGCTCGATCCGATCTTTGGATATGAACAGATCGGTATTGTGCAGGCAGATGATGCGGAATATATCGCTGCAACAGGTGCTGCTCCCGGAGCCCCTAAATACAGGGATATTGACAAACAGCCTGGTATCAGTGCCGGCGACCGTAAGATCCTGGGAAACGAGAATGAAAATTTCAGGATGAGCATGAGTAACAACTTTAATTATAAAAACTTTGATCTCTATGTGATGATCTCCGGCACGTTTGGTGGCAATGGCTATTTTATGAGGGCTAACCAGGCAGCCTACCTTACTGCAGGTACCGGTCGTTTTAACGATAATATGACGTCCAAGCCTTATTGGACCCCGGAGAACAAAAGTAACATATATCCATCTGCCTACTT
Organism: Chitinophaga niabensis; assembly: GCF_039545795.1. Lineage (NCBI taxonomy): Bacteria > Pseudomonadati > Bacteroidota > Chitinophagia > Chitinophagales > Chitinophagaceae > Chitinophaga > Chitinophaga niabensis. The sequence goes on from NZ_CP154260.1 coordinate 7,113,217, forward strand.
TGCAGGGGACGGGCGTTTCCTGGGATTGCAATCACGTGGATTTGTAAGAGTACAGGACATTGTACTGTCTTACAAGGTGAATGCGGGGTTGTTAAAAAGGCTGCATGTCAACGCTGCGAAATTCTTTTTAAGTGCGAAAAACGTAGCCACTTTTACTAACTGGCATGGCGGAGATCCGGAGGAAGGTGTTACGGTAAGGCAAAATACCTTCCCGGTTCCTTCATCTTATTCCTTTGGCGCCAACATCAGTTTCTAATCCAATTCAACGAGTTCAACATGAAAAAGATCATTCATCATTATTATAATTATACTACCTGGGCATTGCTGCTATTGTTGTCAGGGATCGTAAGCTGTAAATCAGATAAGGATTTCCTTATGGAGAAACCGACTACCTTCTACACAGTTGAAAATGCCTACTCCACTTCCGCCCAGATAGACCAGTCACTGGTTGCCATCTATTCCCAGCTGCGCGACCTTTGGGCAAACCCTTCGGAAGAAGGCTGGATCTTTGTATTCCGCGGAAATGGAACGGATATGTACGATGTGGCCAGTATCAGAAGAGGGGCTACTTTCAACAACTATGGTCTCATCAATCCGGATAACGGTACTTTCTTTAATTTTTACAGCACCTGGTACCAACTGATCGCCAGAGCAAACCTGGCGATATCGGCTGCGGACCTTCCACAGATCTCATGGGCTACCCCGGCTGATAAAGCATATGCTTTAGCGCAGGCCAGGTTCTTCCGTGCATTTGCTTACCGTAACCTGGGAGAGATCTTTGGTGGTGTACCTATTGTAACACAGCCATCCACTGTGCCGCAGTATAATTTTAAAAGATCTACCCGCGTAGAAACATACCAGTTCGCGATAGATGAACTGCTGGCTATTGAAAACGACCTTCCGGTTACAACAACCGCCGGAGGCCGTTTAGTAAGAGGTGCCGCACAGCATAATCTTTGCGAACTCTATCTTGCCCTGGGTACACAACTGGCAGCAGAATCAAAAACAACAGAGGCCAATGCTGCCTTTGCACAATCCATCGCATACGGCAATAAGGTGATAGACGGTGGTACCTTCTCCCTGATGAAGAACCGCTTTGGTGCAAGAAGTACGGAAGCGCAGGGGAATGTATACTGGGACCTTTTCCAGGAAAAGAACGTGAACTACCAGGATGGCAATAAAGAATGCATCTGGGCTATACAGATCGATTATGCAGCGTACAGAGCTGAAGATGGTAAATCCAAACTCCCTTATTCCCGTACTTATAGTCCTGTTTTCCGTGATGGTGCAAAAGACCACCTGACCGGAACAGCAGAGAATGTAGGAGGAAGGGGTATTGCGCAGATGATACCTACCATGTACACCCGCGATGAAATATATGCAGGGCAGTGGGCGGCAGATATGCGTAATTCAGATATCGTATTCCGCAGGAACTTTATCGGAAACGTGGCTTCTTCTCCTTACTTCGGCCAGATCGTTCCCTGGAACGTGATATACAATGGCAGTGCAGATCCTGTTACCAATATGAACAACAGGAGCCTTTGCTATCCTGTATCCTGCAAGATCGCCACAGATAAATACACTGGTATAGCTGATGGCGAGAACATGAGCAATCTGTTCAGGGATGATTATTTCATCCGCCTGTCTGAAACTATCCTCCTGCGTGCAGAAGCCAAACAACGCAGCGGAAATAAACAAGGGGCGGCTGATGACGTGAATTTGCTGAGGGACCGCGCTAACTGTACTTACAGAGTAACGGCAGCGGATATGGACGATAACTTCAATCTTATCCTGGATGAACGTGCCCGTGAGCTGGTATATGAAGAATGCCGCTGGAATACTTTGCTGCGGATGGGTGGAACCATTGCGGTAGACCGCATTAAAAAATACGCTTACTGGCCTGAAGCAAAGGCAACCCTTACTTTCAATTATAACCTGTGGCCTATCCCGCAAACCGTCATCGATACCAATAAAGATGAGAAGCTGGAGCAAAATCAGGGCTGGCAGCGATAATCTTTTTTTATATTGTAGTAAGAAAGCCAGGAACTTATTCCCGGCTTTCTTATCATTTTATACTATTACCATGCGCAGGAAGACTCTTTTTTTTCTCTTTATCATTATTAATTCGGTACAAAGTTATGCCCAGCAAGCTGTTCCTGAGGGATTGATGTGTGATCTGCTGGCTTATACAGATCAGCAGTATGTGAATGGATATCCTGTGCAACCGGTCAGGAAATTTTCAGGCGGGCAGTATGTACGCATCGCGAACCGCCAGCCTGCTTTCAGCTGGGCTATCGGAGGAGCGCCTGTGCAACAGACAGCCTACAGGATATTGGTTTCAGACCAGCCAGAAAACCAGGGGAATATATGGGACTCTAAAAAAGTAACCTCCGCACAGTCTGCCGGTGTTGTATTTGCCGGTAAGGCATTACAGCCCAACACTACTTATTACTGGATGGTACAGATCTGGGATGAAAAGGATCAGGAAAGCCGTTTCTCTAAGCCTGCCATATTCTTTACAGATTCCGTAATGGTGGATTATGCCACTCCAAAATATCCTTTGCAGAAAACAGATCAGTTCCCGGTAGCTGTTCGTGATGGCCGGATAGATTTTGGCAAAGCCGCATTCGGGCAATTGAAATTACGCCTGTCTGCCAAAGGAGATGGAGATACCGTAACCGTGCATCTTGGTGAAGTAGTGAATGCAGATGGCAGTATCAACCGGAAACCGGGAGGCAGCATGCGTTACCAGGCGTACCGTTTGCCTTTACGTGCAGGTACTCATACTTACCAGGTATACATCAGGCCCGATATGCGGAACACCGGTGCACAGGCTATTAAAATACCATCTTATATCGGGGAGGTATTGCCTTTCCGGTATTGTGAACTGGAAGGTTATACAGGTACTTTGCAACCTACAGATATTATCCGCTCTGCCGTGAATTATCCTTTTAATGATGCAGCGGCTTCGTTTGAAAGTGCAGATACTATTTTGAATGCGGTGTGGGAATTATGTAAATACAGCATGAAGGCCACTTCCTTTGCAGGTGTTTTTGTTGATGGCGACAGGGAGCGTATTCCCTATGAGGCAGATGCTTATATCAACCAGTTAGGTTATTATGCTACAGACCGGGAATATAGTCTTGCCCGCAGTTCACATGAATACCTCCTGTATCATGCCACCTGGCCCACAGAGTGGATCCTGCAATCTGTATTAATGGCCTATAATGACTATCTCTATACAGGAGATATCCGTTCTGCCCGGCATTACTATACGGAGCTGAAAGCAAAACTGCTGATGGCACTGGAAGATTCCAGCGGATTGATCAGTACCCGCACCGGCAGGCAGAACGCAGCACTCCTGCAATCCATTCACTTTAATGGCAAAGAGCTCAGGGATATTGTAGACTGGCCGCATACCGGTATTTTAGGATTAGGGAACGAAGAAGGTGGTGAAACAGATGGTTTCATCTTCACCACACATAATGCAGTAGTGAATGCCTATTACTATAAAGCCCTGCGCGATATGCAGGTGATGGCAGGAGTCTTAGGTAATAAAACGGATGAAAGCATGTTTGCCGCACGCGCAGATCAGGTGAAAAAAGCTTTCCGCAAATTGTTCTGGGATGCCAAACGAAAAGTAGTATTGGATGGAAACGGCACCACACATGCTTCCCTGCATGCCAATATGTTCGCATTGGTTTTCGGATTGGTGGAAGAACAACACCAGAAAGCGGTAGGTGATTTTATCCGTTCCCGCGGAATGGCCTGTAGTGTGTATGGCAGCCAGTTCCTGATGGATGCGGTGTATGATGCCGGAGATGACCAGTACGGCCTTTCCCTGTTGAATTCACAGGCATTACGCAGCTGGTATAATATGATCCGTGCCGGCAGTACTATTACCATGGAAGCATGGGATAATAAATACAAACCTAACCAGGACTGGAACCATGCATGGGGCGCCGTGCCTGCCAATATCATTCCCCGTAAGCTGATGGGCATAGAGCCTATAGCGCCGGGATGGGCTGCATGCAGGATAAAACCACAGCTGGGTGATCTGCCCTGGGCTAAAATAAAAGTACCCACTATCAAAGGAGATATCCTTGCAGCATATGAACAATCTCCCGGCAGGCTGGTGATGAAAATCACCATTCCTTCCAATACTACTGCTCAGGTAGTATTGCCTGCCAGACTTACACAGCAAAAGTTCACCGTTCTTATGGATGGTAAGGTCATTAAACCTTCCGGTTCCAAAGGCGCATATTTTCTCCCGGATGTGCGTGGTGAACATGAAATAATCATTAATCACGAAAAATGAAAAAAATACTGATATGGGGGGCAGCGCTTTGCTGTTTCATTAACGGATGCACCAATAGCAAGCAGGTAACGGAAGTACAAGGTGATCTTGCCATGGGATTCATGAATCCCCCGGATGAAGCAAAACCCCGGGTATTCTGGTGGTGGCTGGAAGGCTATCAAACGAAGGAAGGTGTTTTAGCAGACCTTGTTGCCATGAAAGAAGCAGGCATCAAAGGTGCGATCATTTTCGATGCAGGTTCTTCTTCTTACAATAAAATGGAAAAAACAGAAAGCGGTCCCGTATTCCTGGGGCCGGAGTGGAAAGCGCTGTTCCATTATGCCTGTGATGTGGCAGACAGTCTGAACCTGGAGATCAGCCTGAATATTGGCAGCGGCTGGAATGATGGCGGGCCATGGGTTACGCCGGAGCTGGCATCCAAGAAACTCGTATGGAGCGATACCATGATCCAGGGTCCGCGGAAATTAAACATGCAGCTGCCCATGCCGGCTAAGCTGGATAAAGCAGGTTATTATAAACCCATTGCAATACTGGCCGTTAAACTGAATGAGAACAGCGAGCAGATCAAGCCACTGGAAAACATGAATATCAAAGCGGTGCACAGTATCTATTCTATTCCGATGACGAAGAACGGATTGGGATACGACTGGAACCTCTTCATGAAAGAAGAAGCTTCTCCGCCACATGAAGCCAATGCAACTTTGGATAATGTGATAGATGTAAGTAGTTATGTAGATGCACAAGGCAATATCAACTGGGATGTACCAGCTGGTAATTACCAGATCATGCGGTTTGGGTACAGTGGTACCGGTATTGAAGTATCCACCCACAGCCCCGGTGGTGGTGGCCTCGCTATTGATTACATGAGCAAAGAAGCCATGGATGTGCAGTACGATAAGGTGGTCACTTCGTTGATCAAAGGTCATAAGAACGCCAGCCTTAAATACCTGCATGACGATAGCTGGGAACTCGGCGCCTCCAACTGGACACCTGCTTTTGTAGACGCTTTCCAAAAACAGAATGGCTATGATATCAAAAAGTACCTTCCTATATTAACCGGAAAGATCATTGAAAGCAGGGATGTTTCCAATCGTTTCCTCTATGATTTCAGAAGAACGATTGCGGATGTGATCTGGGAAAATCACTATAAACGATTTGATGAACTGGCGAAGAAGGATGGCTTGGCGCTGCACTCAGAAAGTGGCGGCCCGCATCCTGCACCCATCGATGCATTGAAGAATCTTGGCCTGAATGCGATCCCGATGGGAGAGTTCTGGATCAGGGCGAAAACACATAGGGTGGAGGACTTCCGCCGCATCTTTATCAAACAACCTGCTGCAGCTGCACACATCTATGGAAAACGTTTTGTGCAGGCAGAAGGCCCTACGAGCATTGGCCCACATTGGGAAGAGGATTTCGCATTTATGAAACCCACTTTAGACAGGGCTTATTGCGAAGGACTCAACAGGCTGGTGATCCATACCTTCACCCATTCTCCTAAAAAAGCAGGTATACCGGGTAATGAATATTTTGCCGGTACCCACTTCAATCAGAATGTAACCTGGTGGAAACAGGCGCCCGCCTTCCTGAAATGGAACAGCCGGGTATCTTACATGCTTTCCCGTGGACTGTTTGTTGGAGATGTATGTTATTACTACGGCGATAATGTTCCTAACCAGGTGCCCCTGAAACATATTCATCCTGAACTGGGTGAAGGATATGATTATGATGTATGTAATACAGAAGTGATCCTTACCCGCATGAAAGTAGCAGATGGAAAGATCGTACTGCCGGATGGCATGCGTTATGAAGTACTGGCTTTGCCGGATTGGAAAGTAGTGAATGTAGATGTGATGGTGAAGCTGGCGCAACTGGTGAAAGACGGTGCCACGATCGTTGGTCCGAAACCACTGACTACAGTAGGTTTAAAAGACAGGGCAGCAGGAGAACAAAAGGTGAAAGAATTATCCGCAGCATTGTGGGGTGATATTAATGGTACCACTATTACAGAACATACTTACGGAAAGGGAAAAGTGGTATTTGGTAAAACCATCCGCCAGGTATTGCAGGATAAAGGCAAGGGACCGGATTTTGCATACCAGAGCCGCAAACCCGGTGCATTGATCGATTACATTCACCGTACCACGCCGGATGCAGAGATCTATTATGTAGTGAACAGGAATGAACGTCCTGAATATATCCATACTACTTTCCGCGTAGATGGTAAAGTACCGGAGTTATGGAACCCGGATAAAGGCACCATCGTTCCGCAAACGGTATATGCTACCAAAGGTAAAACAGTAGAACTGCCTTTGTTCTTAGATCCCTTCGGCTCTGTGTTTGTGGTATTCCGGAAAAACAGTACAGGTGATCATTCCAGTATTCCTGCATTGCCGATGGATACTTTTGATGTAGCGCCATCCCTGGGCACACCTGAGAATGTAGCCGTTACTGGTCCCTGGACAGTGAACTTTGCGAAGGAATGGGGTGGCCCGGAAAGCACCGTATTCAATCAACTGATCTCCTGGACGGATCATACAGATCCGGGAATTAAATATTATTCCGGTACAGCAGTGTATCATCAGACATTTACGGTAAGTGCAGCACAATTACAGAAGAAGGTTTTCCTGGACCTGGGAGAAATGTACAACCTCGCGGAAGTGATCATCAATGGAAAACATACCGGCGTTTGGTGGACGCATCCATTCCGGGGAGATATTTCTGCTTATGTGAAAGAGGGGCAGAACACACTGGAATTAAAGGTAGTGAACCTCTGGCCCAACAGGATCATTGGTGATAATTACCTGCCTGCGGACAAGCGGTTCACTAAAACGAATGTGAAGAAGTTTGATAAGGATTATCCCTTAAGGAAATCCGGTTTGATCGGCCCTGTGCGGTTGCAGTTTTATGCGCGTTAGACTAGTTTGATCTTACGTTCAGAAATATAAGGCACTATTTCATAAGGCATATCATGTTTGGTCATCCCCAATTCTTTTGGGGATGGCCCGACAAATGAAGTGCTCGAGCCTTTAAGATAAAAGTTGCCACGGTGATCTATCTCCGCGATAGTATAGATAGGATCTTTGTAAGGCACCGTGTATTTTATCATTGGATATTTTTCATCCACCTCTTTAGCGTACCGTATCCGCACATAATCATCTCCCAGCCATTGGTAGGACATGCTGTTGATCTGCACATAAAAGATACCATTGATCTCATTCACATAATCCAGGTGATGGTGACCGCTGAACACCAGTTGTACTTTCTTTGCACGTTCTAAGATCAATCTTATCTGTGTGGCATTTTCTATGCCGCCCATATCATTATCCAAACCCTGGTGGCAGCAAACAATCACAGGCAGGGTAGTGGTTGCAAGATCTTTCTCCAGCCAGTCCTGCTGCTCAATACCAATGTAGCGGGCATAGCCCGGAGGCCTGTCCTTAGAGGGATTTTTTTCATTCCCGTTCAATATCACAAAATGATAACCGTTCTGATCAAATGAATAGTAGGCGCCGTTTGCTTTCCAGTAAGCGATCACCTGTTCATGGGTGAACCCGCCATCATTATCATGGTTGCCTATTACATGATATTTAGGGCCGGGGAAGCTGTTCCATATATTCATGAAAGGAAGGTTCTTTTCATAAGGGCGGCAGAAATCTCCCAGCTGGATAATGAAATCCACCTGCTGTGATTTCATGTCATCTATAAAGGTTTTCAAACGCGCTTCCCCATCGTGCATAATATCCTGGTGCACATCCGTGCAGATGCCAAACCTGATCTTCGTTTTACGGTTTGCTGGCGCTGGCATAGCGGCCAGTTGATTGAGCGGAGTAAGCGCAAGGCTTCCCAATGCAATACTTTGCAGGAAGTTCCGCCTGTTTTGATGCTGCATACAAACAAATAGTTTAAAAGGATTGTATAAATATACTAAACTATTGTTTACAAATTCTTAAAATCTTTTTATCTATATAAAAGGTGCCGAAAGGAATGATGCAGGCCAGTAAGACCTTCCAGGTAGTATGTTTGAACTGCCATCCCTGTTCTACGCCTACGCTCAGGGTATTAAAGATAAACAGCAGGAACAGGGCGCCATGGATAGTGCCCATGATACTGGTGGCAACGGGGTAATGAAAGATATATTTCAAAGGCATGGCCACAAAAAGCAGCAGTAAAAGGGATATACCTTCCAGGAATCCGATGATCCGCAATCTTCCGATATTGGTTTTAAGCAGTTGGTTCATGATTAGAATGATCTGAAATATGGTCTGTGAGAAAAGGGTGAAAATGGCCAGGGGATAGCAATAAGGATGATGAATAAGGCGATGGAGAACCAGAAAAGCATGGTGCGGAATTTCTGTTTGCTGAAAGGTTTCCGTTTGGATAGGCCGGAGCCAATGGTAATCAGCACAATGGCAATGATCATCAGGCTGATGTGGATGATGCTGAAGAAGCTGAGTTCCATGCTTTGCAGGGTGTCTTTCAATGGTGCTCCTGTGAATGGGCTTTTAAAATATAATACGAACCCAAGCACCAGTTGAATATGTGCAATAGTAGCCGTCCAGTGACGGATGGAATTATCCGTTCGGGTAAATGGTTTATTTCCTGTATACCCCTTCCAGGCGCGGTATATGGAGAGTATAAGGCTGATCAGCACTAACCAGCGGAATAAAGAATGTAAGTGCAGCAATATCTGGTACATGCTGCAAATATATATCGAAAACATACCGATTGGTATGTTTTAGGGGAAAAAATTATTGAAGATGGGGAGGCTGGGCAATTTTTATTAGTGGCTGGTGAAGTGGAGCAATGCTTATTAGAGGCTGGTGAGGTAACGTTTCAATTCTTATCGAAGATGGTAAGGTGGGGCATTATTATTGGAGACTGGTAAGGTTTCAATTCTTATTGAAGGCAGTAATGTGAGGCAATTATTACTGGAGGCTGGTAAGGTTTCAATTCTTATCGAAGGGGGTAAGGTGGGATTCAATTCTTATTGAAGGCGGTAATGTGGGGCAATTCTTACTGGAGGCTGTAAGGTTTCAATTCTTATCGAAGGCGATAAGGTGTGGTTCAATTCTTACTGGAGACTTGTAAGGTGCCGTTTCTTATTGGAGGCCCGTGAGGTAACGTTTCAACTCTTTCAGGTACACTGTGTAGCTATCCTTCCCGTATAGCTTTCCGAGATTCCGGATACCACCGTAGCCGGACATAATGAAGAACGCTGTTTGCGTAGCGTTCACGTCTTTCCTTATTTTACCGGTAGCCTTTCCGTTCTTTATAGTCAGCTCAATAGCCTCCTGCCATTGGGTGGCCAGCTTTGAAAGTGCTTTATTGAAAGTGCTGTTCAGGGGAGACATTTCTTCTATCAGGTTAATTGCCGGGCAGCCGTACTTAGGGATCAGGTGTGGATTTTCTATCAATAGTCCTTTCATCATCTTATAAATTTCCTGCACCGGATTTTCTGCTTTAGTGAGTGGTAATACCATGGCTGCATACATGGCCGGGTGCATCACCTCCTGGATCATGGCCAGTCCCATATCATCCTTATTCTTAAAATGATAAAAGAAAGCGCCTTTGGTAACTGCGGTTTTTATGAGAATATCATCTATGCTCGTGGCCTGGTAGCCGTTTGCATAGACCAGCTCAAATGCTTTTTGCAGGATTGTTAACCGGGTTGCGGCTGCTTTGGACATAAAGTACTAATTGGTATGTAATGACAAATGTATTAAAAATGAAAATAGGGATTGGCTTACAGCGTGATAAATTATATTTGTTCCAACGCCAGCTAATATGTCCAAAAGAAATAAGATCCCCCTTCATTCACTCGGGAGCAATACCTCTGGTATTGAAGTGAGGCAGTTGACAGAAGTGGGAGAAGAAGAAACATCATTCATCAATCATATACACCGGGATGATCACTATATTTTCCTTTTCCATAAGAAAGGGCATGCCCGTATGATCATAGACTTCAAAGAAGTGGAAGCCAGTGGCACAGGTGTTTTCTGCATCCTTCCGGGGCAGGTGCATTATGGTATTTCCATGAAAGATACCCTCGCCTGGTTCCTGGCGGTGGACGGGGCTTTAGTTCAGGAGCAGTTCCGTACTGTTTTTGAAGAGCGCAGCGGTCTGCTGAAGATTTCTTCGGCAACAGCAGAGCGGCTGGAGGCTTGTTTCTCTGTGCTAAAGGGACTATGCCAGGAGCCGGACCAATTGATGGTGACGCGTTCCATGACGGATGTAGTGATCGGTTTGTTTGCAGGGATCTTTTCCGCCACGGAGGAAAGCAGGAATGATGCACATTCCAGGACAACCATTATCACCCGTCAGTTTAAAAGCCTGCTGAAAGGCGGCTTCAGAGAAATGAAACGCCCTTCCGCTTACGCGGAAGCATTGAATATCTCTCCCTCTTATTTAAATGAAGCCGTGAAGTTAACTACGGGTCTTCCCGTGAGCCACTGGATCCAGGAAGAAGTAATGATGGAGGCAAAACGCTTGTTGTTCTATACAGACAATACCGTTAAACAGATTGCAGATGATCTGGGCTTTGAAGACCATACTTATTTCAGCAGGGTGTTCAACCGGGCGGAGGGAACGCCACCGCTGGCCTTCCGGAAGAAATACCGCAAATAATCCAATCTTTCCTTTTATTCCGCTATTGCCATGCCTTTCATTTCTCGCGTGCTTTGCAGATAAATTAGCTATATGCCAAGAATGCCTAAATGGATGGGAGATGCAGTGGAGAGCCTTATGGCGTCCAAGTTCCTGACGGTAACAGTTACGGAGGTAGAATACTTAAGCCCGGAGGTGAAAAGGGTTTGTTTTACGGGAGATCTGTCCAGGGCGGATTTTGATGCAGGTTATGCAGTAACCTTCAGGGTGAGTGCATTGGACCACAGGGACTATACACCTGGTGTATTTACAAAAGATACTTGTGAGATTATTTTTCATATCCACGGAAATGGCCCCGGAAGCGCTTTTGCAGATAGTTTGCAAGTGGGAGATACAACCAAGATGGTGATCCCCAGGGGCAGAAAGCTCTATCGCGAAGGCGTGGAGAATTTCTTCTTTGGAGATGAATCTTCTATTGGCACACTTAAAGCTATTATGCAGGAAGTACCTTGTACCGGTATTCTCGAATTGGATGAAGTTAATTTCCGTGTGCCGGAGAAACTGGGCATGCAGGTAGATGTTGTGCGTAAAGGCAGCCATTCTTTTGACTTAGTTAATGAAAAGGCTGCTTATGTACTTACAGGGAATGGGGAGTCTATACAACGGTTCCGGAAATTGTTGAAGGGAAAAGGGGTGAGCAGCAGCCAGATCATTACTAAGGCTTACTGGATACCGGGGAAGAAAGGACTGTAGGAATTTACATATCCGGAAGCGTGGGGTAGCGCCTCCGGATTGATAGTTTTATTACCAGGTGCTTTTCAGTTCATACACCGTCATCTTCTTTAACTGTGCATCGTCCCCTTTTGCAGACAGGGACAATGATTGCTTACTGGTATCAATGTTCACATTCACAGGCATGAACAGTAACCCGTCCGCCGTGAATAATTCCACTCCTATACGGTCTACATATAAGATCAGATCAAGTTTGCCATTCACCAATGGAGCGCTGGCATTTACACCATCGATCTGTAACTGTTGTTTGCTTACATCGTACACTACCGGGAGGCCATGAATATCCAGTGTTATTTCTTTGGCTTTCCCGGGTTCAATGGTTGTTCTGATCTCCAGCAATTCCGCATGGATATCGGAGAGGGGATTGGCGCCGCCTTCTTTCAATCGTGTTGGTTTCACTGTGAAGGTTTTCTCCCGGATGTTTTCCAGTTCCTTTACCGGTGTACGGGTTAATCTCAGGCCCTGTGCGGTCCGTACCAACTTTAATTCCAGGGGAATGCTCATGGCCTGGTTAAAGTTCATGTCTCCTTTATTGGTATGTGTTCTCCACCAGCCTATTTCTATGCGCCTGCTTTTTGGTTCGTTGTTGAAAGTCTGGGAAGCATAGAAGTCTCTGCCATGCTGACCATTCAGTCTTTCTATTTCCGGTTTGAAAGTGATGCCATCGAATGTGCCGATGGCGTATTCACTATTTGCTGCTATGAGGATCCATTTCTTTTCAGCGGGATTGCCTTCTACGGGTAGTTCAAAGAACTCAGGGCATTCAAAGAGATAACGGTCATTGCCGATGCCGCCGAGGATGACGCTGGATTTTGTCCAGTTTTTCAGATCGGGCGAGGTGAGGAATTGCATGCTGTGTTGTTCTTTCTCTCTTTCCACATACAATACCATTACCCATTTTTTGGTGGGCTCATGCCAGATCACTTTGGGATCGCGGTTGTCTTTATTAATGCGGTGTACCACTGTGCGGTCCAGCTTTTTGAATGTTCTGCCATCGTTGCTCCAGGCAAGGCCCTGGCCCCAGGAGCCAGCGCCGGTGAAGAACATTACCATGGCGCCTTTGCCCAGGCCGCTGGTGTTGAAGCTGTCTACAATGGCACTGCCGCTGAACATGGTACCGAATTTATCAGGGTGGAGGGCATCGCCTACTTCTTTCCAGTGCAACATGTCTTTACTCACGGCATGCCCCCAGGTCATATTTCCCCATTCCCGGCCATATGGATTGTGCTGGAAGAAGAGGTGGTATTCTCCGTTGAAATATACCATGCCGTTGGGATCATTCGTCCAGCCGCGTTTGGGGGAGAAATGAAACTGGCCGCGCAGTTTTTCTTTGTAGAGGGGGAGGGCGTTTTTGTCTTCATCACTTTGCTGTACGGTGAAATTCGCTTTCCACTTGTCTACACGGAATTCAATGTCCTGGCCTTTCCAGGCGCTGATGTCCAGGTAGGCGAGCCAGTCTGGTTCTCCTTCTGCCAGTTCTATGTTAAGGTAACGTTCCTTCTCTCCGTCTATCCAGAGTTCTACATTATGTTTGGCTGCCCCGTTCTTTACCGGTAATACCAGGTATTTTTGAGAAGCTTTGAATACAGTGCTGAATTCCTGCGCGTGTGCGGTTTGGAAAAGTGTTGAGAGGCATAATAATGCTGTCCAAAAGATCTTCATGATGTACAATTTAATAAATACCGGTGTGATGGTTTTACTTTTTTACTGATAGTAATAATGCCGGCGTGATCATTTTTTTTGCTGATATGGATAATTGCGTGATCATTCTGCTTTTTTGCTGATAGTGATTGTAATAGTACCGGCGTGATCATTTTTTATACTGATATAGATAATTGCGTGATCATTCTGTTTTTTTGCCGATAACGATTGTGATAATACCGGCGTGATCATTTTTTGCCGATAGTGGTCATCACCATCCTGCATTTTGCTGATAGAGCCCGCGGCTGTAATTGATCTGGTTTAAAGGTATTGGCAGGAATTCATCCCTGTTCTTTTTAAATAAAGCATCGTTGAGGTGGGCGGACCTTGTTTTTTCTACGGTGAAATATTTGTTGATGTATTCTGCTGCAATGCCCCAGCGTACAAGATCAAAGAAATGATAGCCTTCCGTAGCAAATTCCAGGCGGCGTTCCCAACGGAGGGCCTGCCTTGCAAAAGCCTGCGTCCAGGTGCAATTAACGCCGGGCTGGTAAGTGGCTATTTTGTAATTAGCAGAAGGTGTACCATCCGGTTGTTTCAGAAGGGCAGTACTATTTCCGGAACGGGTGCGCAGATCGTTGATCAGCGATAAGGCTTCATTTTGACGGCCCAGTTCTATCAGTGCTTCTGCTTTGAATAACAATACATCCGCATAACGGATCACATCCCAGTTCTTGGAGCTGGACATGAATGGCGGGATCTTCTGGAAAGAAGGATCATCCGGTGCTACGGCTTCTTTCAGACTGGCAAATGCATCATATACTTCCGGTGCACGTGCCCATGAACGCAGGAAGATGTAATTGCTTTTGTATTTGAAAGGTTTGCCGGGAATAGCCACTGTATGGTTCAGCCGGGGATCAAAAGAACTGGTCATATAATCACCTGATGCTGCCACATCCACATTATTATACGTATCAAACATAGGCAGCCCGTTCGCATCTGTTTTGAATGCATTGATCAGATCATGACTGGGAACATGAAACCCGCAGCAGCCAAATTCTTTGTTCATCGGGTAGTTCAGTGCATGACCATAATCCAGCCTGCCCTTGGGTGTACCATCATCCTTTGAATACTGAATAGCGAATACAGACTCTTTGCTGTTCTCAAACGGTGTGAGGAAGTTGTTGCCATAGTCTGCATTCGGCATGTATTTGCCGGAGATGATGATATCATCGCAGAGTTTATTCACTTCTGTGAGCAGGGTGGTGCTGATACTGGTTACATTATTTGTTTCATCCTGTATGTAAGCCTGGTATAATAGTGTTTTAGCGAGATACGCTTTTGCAGAGAGTTGATTGGCGCGTCCTACTTCAGGTTGTGTTGGTGGCAGATCTGCTACAGCCGCACGGAAGTCGTCTGCTATTTTTGTCCAGAGGGCGTCATTGGAATACGTCTTGTTAGAGATGGTGTCATAAACATTCTTTGCTGCATTCTCATCAATATACGGAACGTATTTGAAGAGGATCTTTAACAGGAAATAGAAGTGCCCTCTCAGAAAGCGTAACTCTCCCTGGCGTTTCTTTTTATCCGGAAAAGCGGCTTCATCAATAGCATTCACCCGGCGTAAGGCATCATTAGCGCGTGCGATACCCACATATAAACGGAACCACAGTTCATCCGTTAATCCATTGTCTGCCCTGTTGAGGGAGAATGTTTCCAATAGATGGAACTCTGTAATGTCTCCGGGGCCATCGCCACCTTTATAAGCATCTCCGCCACGCACACTGCCATAAGGCCAGAGGTTGGTGTAGGGAGAAGTATAGTGATCATTGCCGAGAGAAGAGTAAGCCGCTATCACGAGTTTGTTTACATTCTCCGGTGTGTTCAAATCGTTGTCTGATACAACACCCTGTGGTGTTTCATCCAGGATCCGTTTGCAGGATGCCGTGATCAGCAATACGGAGAAGATGAGTGATATGATCTTTTTCATGGAATGCATTATTTAGAATGATACATTGAAACCAGCGGTTACGATAGCAGGAATGGGGAACGATGTGCCTGGTGCTTCCGGATCGGCAGCTGTAAACCCTTTGCTTTTAATGGTGATCAGGTTGCTGCCTTGCAGGAATACCCGGGCAGTTTGTACACCCACGTTGCGCAAAGCGTTCTTGAGGTTATAGCCTAACTGGATATTCCGGAGTTTCATGTAAGAGCCGTTCTCAAAGAAATAAGTAGAAGAGCGCCCCTCGTTATTCCTGTTCACCAATGTGAGTGCAGGGATGGTAGAACCTGTGTTCGTGGATGTCCATGCACTGAGGGTTCTGTCTCCCCAGTTGCTACCTACCCAAAGGGAAGAAAAGTCTGTGAAGGTTTTGAAGGTGTTGTTCACCTCAATGCCCTGTACCCCTTGCAGGAAAAAGCTGAGATCAAAATTCTTGTAGGACAGTTCAACATTTAATCCATACAGGAAATCCGGGTTGCCATCTGCAATGAAATCACGGTCTTTATCGTCTATTATCTTATCTCCGTTGAGGTCGCGGTAGCGGATCCTTCCGAGCCCTTTACCCACCTGTGCAGCAGATTCATCCAGTTCTTTTTGTGTAGTGAATAAACCATCTGCGATGTAACCGAAAGATGAATTGATAGAACGGCCCAGGATGGTTTTATCTGTTCCGTTACCGGGGTAAGAAGTTAATACCTGTTTGGGCAGGTAAGTTACTTTGTTCTTGTAAGTAGAGAAATTACCGGTAACGGTAAAGCGCAGGTCTTTGGTAATATTACCATTGTAAGAAAGTAATACTTCCAACCCTTTGTTTTGCATGGAAGCGCCATTGAACCAATAGTTACCACCTTCTCCCTGTACGGCCAGGTAACCGGGGCTGATCAATATATCAGATGTTTTTTTGATGAAGTAATCTACAGAGCCGGTGAGGCGGTTTTCCAATAAACCGAAGTCCAGGCCGAAGTTCGCTTCTTCCGTTCCTTCCCATCTTAATGAATCATTTCCCTGCTGGATACGTGTAAAACCTGATGGTAACTGTCCTGAGCCACTGCCACCAATATCATAAGCACTGCCATTGTCGAATCCCCAGGTGGGATCTACGCCATAGATGGAAGCATACAGGGCGTAGGTAGCGTTGTTGGCAATTTCCTGGTTGCCGGATTTACCCCAGCCGTATCTGAGTTTCAGGTCAGAGATGGTGTGTTGTTTTTTCATGAAGGCTTCTTCACTGATACGCCATCCCAGGGAGAAAGCAGGGAATGTACCATATCGGTATTCTTTACCGAAACGGGATGAGCCGTCCCTGCGAAGGGTAGCAGAAGCCAAATAGCGGTCTGCATACGCATAGTTGATCTTGCCGAAGTAAGATAACAGCGCATAACCAGAACCACCGCCGCCATTGTCTTTATTGGAAGAACCGGCATCGAGGTAAGCGTAATCGATGTTTTCCAGCGCATATCCCTGCCTGGATGCGTAGAACGACTGGTTCATGTATTTGATCTGCTCATGACCCACGAGGAATTCAAAGCGGTGTTTATCCAGTTCCAGTTTGTAGTTGAGGGTGTTCTGCCAGAGCCAGTTGCCATCATATCCCTGGTTAGTGGATGTTTGATTGGAAGGATCGGAAAGAAAACCTGACACGTAGGATTTACGAAGGGTGCGTTGGTAGTTACCATTGTAGTCAATACCCACACTGCTCCTGAAATGAAGATCAGGAAGGATATCTACATCAGCATACACGTTACCGAATACACGGTAAAAGTGGTTGAGGTTTTGCTTATTGTCTTCAATGAGGCGAACAGGATTGTGGCGGTCTGTCATACCAGGTGCGGGGCCACCCCATCCTCCATCAACGGTATGTACAGGTACAACAGGTTGTTGTACCAATGACGTGAACAATACATCTCCGATAGGAATGAGGGTATTGCGGATATAGGAGAAGTTTAGGTTCTCACCTATCTTCAATTTGTTTTTAAAGAAGCTGTAATCTGAATTAAGGCGGGCCGTGATCTTTTTATTGTTGGATGCTTTCACGATACCTTTGTTATCATAATACCCCAGCGAAAACAAAGCGCTTCCTCTTTCGCTGCCACTGCTTACAGATACATTGTATTGCTGGATGATGGCTGTTTGCTCAATCTGATCGTACCAGTATGTATCAGCGGGGCGCATGGTTTTAGCGCCATCGATAAACTCAGGGTAGATGATCTTATTGAGTACGGGATTATTGTAATCGCCGTTCCAGTCGTATTGATAGATCTGGTTGTTGTTGGGATTAGTTCTGTCGTTCACAGCGGCCTGCCAGTAAGCTCTGCCGCGGCCGTCTGCATTCAGTGTTTTTTGTTTGGTGGTGTAATCCTGTGTGGAAAGGGAAGCGTCAAAATCTACGCGGGTAAAACCTTTGCGTGCTTTTTTTGTGGTAACAATGATCACTCCATTTGCTGCACGGGAACCATAGATGGTAGCGGAGGAGGCATCTTTTAATACCTGTATGGATGCAATATCATCCTGGTTTAATTCCTGTAATCCTCGTTTGGTGGGAACACCATCAATTACATAGAGGGGATCATTATTGCCGAGTGTACCAATTCCCCTGATGCGAACAGTGGCACCTCCTGAAGGAGAGCCATCAGTGGTGATGAATACGCCGGGCACTCTTCCCTGCAGGGCTTTTACTGGGTTGCCAAGTGGCACATCCCGAATGGCTTCCACATCTACAACTGATACGGCGCCGGTGAGGTCTGCTTTCTTTTGGGCCTGGTAACCGGTAACCACTACTTCATTGAGGTTGCTGGCATCGCGGTCCATTTCAACGATGATATTTCCGCTGGCAGGTACTTTGGCAGTGAATACTTTCATGCCTATATAGGAGAAAGTAAGGGTTTCATTTGTGGATGAGAGGATGGAGAATTTGCCTGTGCTGTCTGTGATCACTGCGGTAGAAGGACTTTGTACGCTAACACCGGGGAGCGGGATGCCGGTGTTTTTTTCTGTGACGGTGCCCGTCACTTTTTTTTGTTGCGCAGAACTGCTGAGCACTATCAGCAGAAGTGCCATCATTGTAATCCTGTATTTCATAATACTACGTGGTTTTAATGTGAAATGGAATCCACTTCTTTGATATCATAATCCGGCATTGCGCCTTTGTAGGTTGTGATGGTTGCTGCCAACCGGTTGGCGAAATCGAGCATTGCTTCAGGTGCTGCTTTGTCTATTGTTTTGGAGATGATGGCGGCGAGGAAAGCATCTCCGCTGCCCACAGTGTCTGTTACGGGTACTTTATAACCCGGATGAGTATACGATTGGCCATTCAGGTGTAATTGCGCACCATTTGCTCCCATGGTAACGATCATATGGCGGATCCCGAATTTATCCTGCAGGAGGGATACGCGGTCTGCTGTATTATTATAACTGCCATACCAGCTGGTCACCAGTTCCAGTTCATCTATATTCAGTTTAAGGATATCGGCATATTGTAAAAGCGATTCAATGAGGGAGCGGCTGAAATGTGGTGTGCGCAGATTGATGTCCAGCACTTTGGTATGTGCTAATTCCAGCAACTGGAAAAGTGTGTTGCGGGAAGTGGCATGGCGGGCACTCAGACTGCCAAACACAAAATACTCCGCCTGTTTCACCAATGCCTCCGTGGTATCGTCTGCAACAATATGGTCCCATGCAGAAGGGGAAACAATGTCGTACGACATATCTCCGTTGGGATGTTGCGTTGCTTTTACGATACCTGTTGGTACTGCTTCATCTATTTGAATATATTTCGTGTTCAGGCCTTTGTTTTGCAATACTTTCATCAGTTCATCCCCTCTTTCGTCTTTACCTATGCGGCTGATCATGGCAGGGCTTTTTCCCAGCCTGTGCAGCTGATAAGCAACATTCATGGGTGCTCCGCCAGGTTGTGGGCCGGAAGGGAGCAGGTCCCATAATATTTCTCCATAACAAACGATACCGTGGTTCATGAGCTTAGTATTAATGCATGATAAGTGTGCCTTCCAGCTGTTCCAGTGATTTGCCTTTTGTTTCGGGCATGATCTTCCATACAAACAGCAATTGCAATACCATCATTACACAGAAGAAGAGAAAAGTGTTGCCGCCACCGAGGCTTTCTGTCAACATGGGAAAAATGAAAGCGATCACTGCAGCCATTATCCAATGCGTCATACTACCCAGCGTCTGACCTTTTGCCCTTACCTGGTTGGGGAAGATCTCAGAGATGAACACCCAGATCACAGCCCCCTGGGAAAAAGCAAAGAACGCAATATATACCAGCAGGAATATGGTGACCATAAATCCATTGAACTCATTCAGGTAAAAGGCACGGGATACCAGGCCCAGGGTAATGATCAGTCCAAGGGAACCGATCAGCATCAAAGTACGTCTGCCTACCCTATCAATGAAGCTAAGTGCCAGCAGGGTGAAAAGGAAGTTCACGAAGCCGATCCCCACACTGGATAACAGAGAGGATTGTTTACCAAGCCCCGTCATTTCAAAGATCCGGGGCGCGTAATAGATGATGGCATTGATCCCGGATACCTGGTTAAAAACGGCAAAGGTAATAGCCAGGAAAACGGGGAAGCGGTTCTTCCGGGAGAAAAGGGCTTCGCTTTGGTGCTCACTTTGTACATCATTGCGGATGGCATACAGTTCCTCTTTATAACCGCTGGGATTGATCACTTTTAAAGTTTCTGTGGCTTCTGCTATCCGCCCTTTTCTCAGGATCAGCCAGCGGGGACTTTCCGGAACAAAACGTAATAATACCAGGAACAGGAGGGAAGGGAAGGCCTGTACGCCCATCATCCAGCGCCAGGAGGTGTCGCTTTCCTGGCCTATCAGGTAATTGGAAAGATAGGAGATGAGGATGCCCAGAACAATATTGAACTGGAAAAGTGCTACCAGTTTTCCTCTTGAGGCGGCAGGCGAGATCTCAGAGATATAAATGGGGGCTGTTACGGAAGATGCGCCCACACCAATACCTCCCAGGAAACGGAAAAGCAGGAAAACCGGCCAGCCGGTTGCAAGTGCAGTACCTAATGAAGAAAAGAGATATAGGATAGCAATCAGGATCAGTGTTTTCTTTCTGCCCAGTTTTTCAGAAGGCAGGCTGCCCAGCATGGAACCGATAATAGTTCCTATCAGGGCAATGGAAACGGTGAGGCCATGTTCAAAGCCGTCCAGTTGCCAGTATTGTTGAATAGATTGTTCAGCGCCGGAAATAACTGCCGTATCAAAGCCGAATAGAAAACCACCAAGGGCTACCGTAATACTCCAGAAGAAAACTTTGTTTTTCATATAACGTGTTGTGGGAATTTCTACCAACTTACGCGCCTTTTAAGGGGAAAACCTGCTGCCCTGTTTCAATCACTTCTAAAATCGTATCAATTTCCCATTATGCTGTATTTCAATTCCTTAGGGCCGATGTTTTTTTGAAGGTTTTTGATTTTGTATCCCCTATTTTCATTTTTGGATCAAATATCCGGGGATCGGGCTACGTTATGCTACAGGATAAGGAAAGAAAATTCTACATTGAGGGTATAATTCCACTGATCTTCCAAATAAACACGTGAAGAAATGAGAACGCTGGTAATATTAACCTTTCTGGCCGGCATTTTCGCAGGCTGCCGGCCTGCGCCTGCTCCCCGTCATTTCAGGATCGGCTTCTCCCAATGCGGGGATGCAGACCATTGGAGAAAATCCATGCTGGCAGAAATGCAACGGGAACTTTCTTTCCACCCGGGTATGGAGCTGATCTATAAACAGGCGGATGATAACAGCAGTGTACAGGTAAAGCAGGTAAAGGAATTACTGGCGGAGGGCATCGACCTGCTCATTATTTCTCCCAATGAGGCCAGTCCGCTTACACCTGTAGTGGAAGAGGTATATAATAAAGGTATCCCGGTGATTGTGGTGGACAGGAAAATTGCTTCTACGAAATACACCAATTATATAGGGGCAGATAATTACGAGATAGGAAAGATAGCAGGGGAATATGTGGCAGGTTTGCTGAAAGGGAAAGGAAATGTAATAGAAGTGGTAGGCCTTCCGGCATCTTCACCGGCTATTGAAAGAAGGCGGGGTTTCCAGGATGGGTTGAGCAAATACCCGGAAGTGCAGATCCTGGAGCAGGTGCATGGGGATTGGGTAAAACAGAAATCCGAAGCGGCTTTAAATAAGATCAGCACCAGCCTGCCATTGGCAGACCTGATCTTTGCGCATAACGATGTGATGGCATTGGGAGCAAGGGAGGCTTGTTTGAAAGCCGGTGTGCAACATACCCGGATCATTGGAGTGGATGCTTTATCCGGTAAAGGGGGTGGATTGGAAATGGTGTCTGGTGGTTTGCTCACAGCATCTTTATTATATCCAACCGGAGGAACGGAAGCGATCCGTAATGCGCTGCATATCTTACAACATCAGCCACTTCCCAAAGAAACCTTCCTGCAAACGCTGGTGGTGGATTCCACCAATGTGCGGATGATGGTTTTGCAATCAGATAAGATCCTGAACCAGCAGAAGGATATAGAACTGCAGCAGCAGATGCTGGCAGAACAGAAAAGAGTGTATAACAGCCAGCGGACGATGTTGTATATACTGGGCATCACTTTGGCGTTTGCGCTGATCTTTGCCAGCCTGTTATGGTACTCCAGGAACCTGAACCAGAAGATCAATAAAAAACTGGCCCTGCAGAATGATGAGATCAGCCGGCAGAGTAAACAACTCATGGAAATGAGTGCGGAAGCGGCCAAAGCCAATGAAGCGCGCATCGATTTCTTCACCAATATTTCCCATGAGATCAGAACACCACTTACACTGATCATTGGGCCGCTGGATGAAATGCTGCAGCATTCAAAACTACAGGGGGCAGACAGGCAGCAGCTTTCGCTGGTGCGCAGGAATGCCAACCGCCTCTTGCACCTGGTGAATCAATTGATTGATTTCCGTAAACTGGAATTCAGTAAAATGCAGGTGAAGGCATCAGAGAATGACCTGGTGCAGTTCAGTAATGAGATCATTGAGATCTTTCAGCAGATAGCCCGGAAAAGAAGGATCGATTGCCGGTTGGTGACTTCGGAAAGAAGACTGCCGGTTTGGATGGATACGGGCATGATGGATAAAGTGTTGTTCAATCTCTTGTCCAACGCCTTTAAGTTTACAACGGACAATGGTTCCATCACGGTTATCCTGGAAAAGAAAGAGGGGCAGGCTTTGATAAAGGTGCAGGATACAGGTATTGGTATGTCTCCGGAAGTAATGCAGCATGCTTTTGATATCTTTTACCAGGGCGATGTAGATAATCACAAAGGCTCGGGGTTAGGGCTGGCGCTTTGTAAAGAGCTGGTGCAATTGCATCATGGTACTATTACTGCCAGCAGTGAAAAGCATAAAGGCACAGTATTCACGGTGGCGCTGCCTTTAGGGAAAGAGCATTTCCAGCTGGAGGAACTGGCTATTGCCGCTACCAAAGAAGAAGAACAGGAATTCTATATGGCGGACCTTATGCCTGTAACCGATCTGCCGGAAGAGCAGAAGGCGCAGGAAAAAAAAGGCGTACTGCTTTTGGTTGAAGATAATCCCGAGATGCGGAGCTTTATCAAATACCGTTTGTCCAATGAATACGAGGTGCTGGAAGCGGAGAACGGACAGCAGGGATTGCAGCTGGCTTTTGAATACCTGCCGGATGGTATTATCTGTGATGTGATGATGCCGGTAAAAGACGGGCATGCTTTGCTGAAGGAGATCAAAACCGATGTGCGCACGGCGCATATTCCTGTTATCTTATTAACGGCCCGTACTTCTGCAGAACAGCAGGTGGAAGGATTGCAGAATAAAGCGGATGCTTACATCACCAAACCCTTCGACTTTAAAATACTGCGGCATACCCTGAATAGTTTGCTGGTGAACAGGAACCAGCTAAAGGAACACTTCACGGCGGATATTCCGGCAGGATTGAGAGGTGCTATTTCTAAGAAGGCTGATCTTCGTTTTGTATCCGAATTCACTTCTATTGTAGAAAGTAATATCGGGAATGAAGAGTTCTCTATTGAGAATATCTACAAGCAGATGAATATTTCCAAAGTGCAGTTATACCGGAAAGTAAAAGCGCTGATCGGCACGAATATCAATGAGTACATCCTAAATACGCGGTTGCAGAAGGCACGGTATTTCCTGCAGCATGAAGATATTTCAGTGGCAGAGGTAGCGTATAGAACAGGATTTTCCTCGCCAGCTTATTTTTCAACAGTGTTCAAATATAAGCTGGGAGTTTCTCCTACTGCGTTCAAAGGGAAGCGCTAGTTATTTCTTCGCCGCGGTCAAAGGGAGAGCGTTGTGCCTTTCTCTTACTGCGTTCAAAAGGGAACGCTGTACCTTTCTCCTACTGTATTTAAAGGAAAGCGTTGAATTATTTCTTCGCTGCGCCTTTCTTTTTCGTTGCAGCTTTTTTAGCGGCAGATTTCTTTGGAGCACTTGCTTTTGCTGCTTTCTTCGGCGCTTTAGCTTTTGGCTCTTTTGCTTTTTTTGCGACTGCTTTTTTCGGAGCGGTTGCTTTTTTTGCTTTCTTTGAGTCGGCTGTTTTTTGATCTGTTTCTTGCTTGGGAGCAGTAGCTTTTTTCGCAGCTTCTTTCTTAGGAGCTGTTACTTTTTTGGCGGCTGCTTTCTTCGGCGTAGCTGTTTTCTTTTCAGCTCCGGCTGCTAATAGCTTACTCGCTTTTTTCACATGGCGGTTGAATTTCTTTTCTCCAACAGTTTCTTTCAGATCAGTAAAAGTAGTTTGGAGCGTGGTGGCAATCTGCTCACGTAATGCATGCTTAACCTTAACAGGTTCTTTCTTGGACTTGGCCATTATTCATTTATCGTTTAGTGAAGGACTGTAAATTTAACAATAAGATAATATACCCAATGTTAAGTTTTGGTATGAATTGCAAGCTGATACCTTGTGAAATGAAGTGAAATAATTTGAAACTGTTCCCCACAAATTGCCCCATAAAAATGGCCTGAATAGTTATATTTAACCCATGCATCGTTTTTGTTTAATATTGATCGTGTTGCTGGCAGGTGTTTTCAGTGTAAGCGCGCAGGCGCCAAGGCATTATGTTTGTTATCGTACTACAGGTACTTCTCCGGACTGGCAAAACATCCCATGGACAGAAGATTTCCTGGATATAGAAGGCACAGCCAAACCCATTCCGCTCTACCGTACCCGTGTGAAAATGCAATGGGATGATACCTGCCTTTATGTACTGGCAGAACTGGAAGAACCACATATCCGGGGTACCCTCCGTCAGCGGGATACCATCATCTTTCATGACAATGATTTTGAAGTGTTCATTGACCCTGACGGCGATACACATCAATACTATGAGATAGAGATCAATGCCCTCAATACGGTAATGGACCTGTTCATGGTAAAACCCTATCGCAATGGCGGGCAGGCTATGATCAACTGGGATGCAAAAGGGCTCCGTACGGCAGTTCGGTTCAATGGAACTTTAAATAACCCGGCAGACAAGGATTCTTCCTGGACGGTGGAAATGGCCATCCCTTTCAGGGCACTGGCTTTTTATGGCCGCCGTTCCCTGGTGCAGGATGGCAGCACCTGGCGGATCAACTTCTCCCGGGTGCAGTGGCAAATGGATATTGTAGACGGGCAGTATGTTAAACGGCCCCGTACCCCGGAATACAATTGGGTATGGTCTCCGCAGGGTATGATCAATATGCATGCACCGGAACATTGGGGTTATCTTCAATTCAGTGTGCAGCGCCCAGGTGTTTTCAAAGAACCGGTGATAGCAGCGGCGGCAAATGAGTTGTGGAACATCTATTACCGCCAGAAGCAATACTGGGAACAGCATAAATCTTATGCAAAAAATACGGAGGCATTGGGTATCAATTCCCCCGCAGTAATAGAAGGTACTACTTTGCAATTTTCGGCATCTATCCAGGAAGCCGGTTATATTACCATTATAAACCAGGAAGGAAAAATCACATCTCGCCATGAATAAACGCGACTTCATGAAATCGCTGGGGCTTGGAAGCCTCGCATTCATTCAACCTGCCACGCTGATCTCATCAGTTCCTGTTCCCCCTAAAAAAGTACAGCACAGGGTATGGATCAACCCCGATCATAAAGACACTGCAGCTGAGCTGAAACAACGCTACCAGGAATACAAACAAGCCGGCATTGGTGTGATCTATTTTGAAGAAGACAGTCCGCTGCATTTTAAAACCGCTAAAGAAGTGGGTATTGCTGCCCATCGCTGGTTCTGGACAATGAACAGGGGGGATAAGGACCTGCTGGCGAATCATCCGGAATGGTATTCGCAGAACAGGAAGGGAGAATCCTGTGCTACGCATCCGCCATATGTTGGGTACTATCGTTTCCTTTGTCCGAATAAGGAAGGGGTGGTGGAACACCTGAAAAAGCAAGCGGAAGAGATCTTATCCAAAGATTATGTGGATGGCCTGCATCTTGATTATATCCGTTTTGTAGATGTGATATTGCCGGTGAACCTCTGGGAGAATTACAAAATTGACCAATCGAAAGAGTTGCCGGAATACGATTTCTGCTATTGCGAAACCTGCCGCAGCAAATATAAAAGTGCCTATGGCCTAGATCCTCTGGAAATAGAACATCCTGATCAAAGCCCTTCCTGGCGTAAGTTCCGGTACGACAGTATCAGCAATGTGGTACGTAACATGTCCGCCGTAGCGCGTCAGCATAAAAAGCCCATTACGGCAGCAGTATTCCCTACACCAGAGATCGCCAAACGTATTGTGCGGCAGGATTGGGTAAATTGGCCTTTGGATGCCGTTTGCCCCATGATCTATCATGGCTTCTACCGGGAAAGTGTGAAGTGGATAGGCGATGCGGTATCTGAGGGGGTGAAGGCATTGCGGGGGAGTTTTCCACTCTATGCTGGATTGTACCTCCCGGATTTTAAGGGGGATGATGAACAGGTCCGGCAGGGTATTAAGCTGGCATTGGAAAATGGGGCCGCGGGAGTGTCTGTCTTTGGGAAACTGACACCTTCCTTATTGAATGTGTTAAGGAGTACCATATCTTGAGCCTATGTCAAGCCTATGTGAAGCATTGTTGGGGTTATCTGTTCCCCTGTTATGGCTCCTCTTTTTACTGGAAAATGCAGGGATCACTTTCCTCGTTTTGTATATCGGGCGGCTGGTGCAGGGGAGGCGGAATGTTTATACTCCCAGGGAATGGGGCATTTGTGCCATCACGAATGTATTGAACACGGTAGTGACCTATGCCGGCTTCTGGATGTGGAAGGAAGAGTGGATCACTATTACGATGGGGGTTAATTGGGGCATTATACCTGACTTCCTGCTCCTGTTCTTTGCCATGGACCTGCTGATGTTTGTATTCCACTTCGTCATTCATAAAACCTTTCTCTTTAAAGCGGTGCATCAACTGCACCATGAAGCCATACATCCGAAACCGATAGATCTTTTTATATTACACCCTATTGAAACAATGGCTTTTGGTGGAATGTGGCTGGCTTTATTGCTGCTGTATCCTTTTTCCATCTATGCCATTGTGATCTACCTGGTGGTAAATGTGGTGTTCGGGTTAACAGGTCACCTGGGGATGGAGCCATTACCTGCGGCAGTCCGCAACCTTCCTGTGATGAAATACCTGGGTACTTCCACTTTCCATCATGATCATCACCAGGATGTACAATATAACTTTGGTTTTTACACCAGTATCTGGGACCGGTTGTTCGGGACGCATAAGCATTAAAGCGAAGGCATGGAAAATTACAGCGTAGTCATTATTATCCTGGCTGTTATGATCGGGTTGTCTGCCATTGCGGACAAGGTCAGGCTGCCCTATCCTATCTTACTGATCAGTGCAGGGATTGCAGTGGGTTTTATTCCCACCTTACCGAACATTGAGTTGAACCCCGAAGTGGTTTTCCTGATCTTCCTTCCTCCTTTATTATATGACGCTGCCTTCAAAATCTCTTTCCGGCAATTCCGGACGAACATTAATACCATCAGCACTTTAGCTATCTCACTGGTATTTATAACGGCAACGGGTATAGCCGTTACAGCCCATTACCTGATCCCCGGAATGACCTGGCCACTGTCTTTTGTATTGGGGGCTATCCTCTCTGCAACAGATGCTGTGGCGGCGATGAGTATTACAAAGGGGTTGGGGCTTTCGCACAAAACCAATACCATCCTGGAAGGGGAAAGCCTGGTGAATGATGCTTCAGCGCTGGTAGTTTACAGGTTTGCCGTGGCAGCTGTTACGGGTACTGCTTTTGTATTCTGGAAGGCCTCGCTGGAATTTGTGATCTTAATGGTGGGTGGTTTTTTAGTGGGTTTTTTTATGGCGAAGCTGCTGGGGAAGGTATTGCAATACGTGCATCGAAATTATCTTGTCACTATCGGTTTCATGTTGCTGATGCCGTTTGTTACTTACCTGCTCGCAGAAGAAATGCATGTATCCGGTGTGATCGCAGTGGTGATGCTGGGTTTGGGTATTTCGCGGTTCAGCAGAAAATTGTTGCCGGATGGTTTACGCCAGCAGAGTAAATCTTTCTGGGATGTGATCATCTTCCTCCTGAACGGATTGATCTTTATTCTTATTGGTCTCCAGTTCCCTTATGTGGCCAAAAGCCTGGAAAGGGAACAGATCATCCTGTATATCGGTTATGGTTTTATTATTACCCTAGTGGCTTTGGTGATACGGGTAGCGCGGGTATTTGGGCAACAGCTCAACCTGGAGCGGGCTTTTAAAAAAGGGAAGGGGCGGATCACGGAACATGCCCTGCTGGATTTTAAAAATAGCCTGATCATCAGCTGGTCAGGTATGCGGGGAATTGTTTCCCTGGCTATCGCTATCGGGTTACCGGCAACTTTGAAGGATGGGAGTCCGTTTCCGCAGCGGGCCGCCATTATATTTATTTCCATTGTGGTGGTTTTATTTACGCTCATAGGGCAGGGGCTTACTTTACCCTGGCTGGTAAGGAAGTTAAATACGGAGGAAAAGAAAACTGTTTAATCTCCTTTTTTTTAAAAAATAATATAGCATTAGCCCCTGTTAGTGCATTTGTTAGCCCTTTTATTAACGTTTATTAATCCTTTTTTAATCCTCTTCTGCTTACTTAGCATTACGTTATGTAAATCATAAAAATGATACAAATGAGAAAGTATGGAGCCTGGGTTTTCCTGGTGGCAGCGCTCAGTCTGTTTGCCTGGAAATGTAAAGTATCTCAGCAGGCGCAAATTGTTCAACGGGATGGATCAGGGAAGATCATTGTTAACCCGCATCCGAATCCCGGCTATCTCTCAGTAAAGGAAAGCATGGAATCCATTCAGCTTCCTCCCGGCTATAAATTACAACTGGTGGCCAGTGAGCCGATGATCAAAGAACCGGTGGCCATTGTCTGGGATGGCAATGCGAGGATGTACGTGGCAGAAATGCGCACCTACATGCAGGATATTAATGGTACGGGTGAAAATGAACCCATCTGCCGCATCTCTCTTTTGGAGGATACGAATGGGGATGGGGCGATGGATAAGTCTTCCGTATTTATCGACAGCCTGGTGCTGCCCCGCATGATGTTGTGCATCGGGCATAAACTACTGGTGAATGAAACGTATACTTACGATATCTACAGTTATACAGATACAAATGGAGATGGCGTAGCAGATCAGAAAGAACCTGTTTATAAAAATCCGAAGGCAGACACGCGTAACCTGGAACATCAGAAAAGCGGGCTGGTCTGGAATATGGATAACTGGATCTACGTAAGTTGCGACCCTGTGCGTTACCGTTATACCAAAGGGAAACTGGTGGCAGATACACTGACCAATTCTCCCGGCGGACAATGGGGTTTGGCCAATGATGATTATGGCCGCATGTATTTTTCCAGTGCAGGTGCGGAAATTCCGGCACTGGGTTTTCAGATCAACCCGGCTTATGGATTGTACAATCCGAAAGATCAGTACAACCAGGAATTCCTGGCGGTATGGCCCATCATTGTTACCCCGGATGTACAAGGCGGCATGAACCGGTTACGCCCTGATACCACCCTGAATCATTTTACGGCAGGTTGCGGGCAATCCGTTTTCCGGGGAGATGCATTGCCGGCAGACCTTAAAGGTGATCTCATTATCTGTGAGCCGGTGGGCAGGCTGATCCGCAGAGCGAAAGTTACTACCAGCGAAGGAAAGGTGACGTTGCGGAATGCTTACGAGAAAGAAGAATTCATGGCCTCCTATGATATGAATTTCCGCCCGGTGAACAGTACTACCGGGCCGGATGGCTGTTTATACATTGTAGATATGCATCGCGGAATTATCCAGGAAGCCACCTGGACGAAAGAAGGTAGTTTCCTCCGCCCGCGGATCCTGCAAAAGGGATTGGAAAAGAATATCGGGCGCGGAAGAATTTACCGGCTGGTGCATGATGGATATAAACCAGGCCCTAAACCCCAACTTCTGGATAAACCTGCCAGCGCTTTGTTGCCTTACCTCGAACATCCCAACGGATGGTGGCGGGAGAATGCGCAAAAGGAGATCATTGTTTCAGGAGATCAGTCTGTGGTGCCTGCGCTGAAGCAAATGGCAGTAAGTAAAACAAACAGTCACCTGGCACGTGTACATGCTTTATGGACACTGGAGGGTTTGGGAGCTATTGATAAACCCACCCTCTTTGCTGCGATGGATGATAATGATCCGCAGGTAAGGAAGGCTGCGGTGTGGATCAGTGAATCGCTGCTGAAACAAAATGATGAGCAGGTATTGGATAAACTGGCGGAACTGAAAAGTGATACCTCTTCTCTTGTACAGGTACAGCTGGCTTTAACAATGGGACAGAGCAAAGCGGAGGCAGCGCGTTATGTGGAAGGACGTTTGAAAGCGTATTCTCAGTATCCGGGTGTATTGGATGGGGTGAGTAATAGCCTGGAGGTAACAAAGAATACAAAACTCTTTGGCGGCAGGCTGGCCAATATGCCGGCGGCACATCGTAACCTGATCCTGAATGGTGCGAATATCTATAAACAATTATGTTCTACCTGTCATGGTCCGGATGGTAAAGGTTTGGCCGTTGGGGATGCTGCTACAGCAGCGCCGCCTTTTGTAGGTTCCAAAAGAGTGGATGGAGATAAAGTGGCGATGATCCTCATTATGCTGAATGGGTTGTCAGGGCCTGTTGACGGGAAAAATTACCCGGATGTAATGGCACCCTTCGGTGCTACGAATAATGATGAATGGGTAGCTGCTGTGTTGAGTTATATCCGTTACAATTACGGGAAAAATAAAACACCGGTAGTAGATGTGGAGAGTGTGAAACAGGTAAGAGCAAAAACTTCCGCAAGAAATGCTTTCTGGACGATCGCAGAATTAGAGAATATTAAATAACGAGGAAAGATAAAGATGTTCATGGGCGAAAAACCCAATTATAATTTCGGAAAATTAAAAGCAGACAGACCATGAAAAAATATTTCTTTGGATTGATCGTACTGGTAACATTAGCGGGTTATAAAACAGATGAAAAGTATAAACCAGATCCCCGCACCCTTGATAGAAAAGTGATGTTCGGTTATCAGGGTTGGTTTGGTACCCCTAATGACGGTTCCGGGCTGGGTTACTGGAAACACTGGTTCCGCAACAAGCCTGATTCTGGTTTTGCCACTTTTGATTTCTGGCCGGATATGCGGGAGTATCCTGCAAATACGCAGGAAGCCACCCATATGAAATATGCAGATGGTTCGCCGGCTAAAGTATATTCCGCTTATCATTACGGGGTGGTGGACCTTCATTTCAAATGGTTACAGGAGCACGACCTGGATGGTGTGTTCCAGCAACGGTTTGTTACGGAACTGAAAGGCCGGGCCTCTCTGAAACATTTTACCCAGGTGGTGCGGAATGTGAAACAGGCGAGCGAAAAATATGAACGCGTGTATTGCATCATGTATGATATCTCCGGTGCAGGAGAGCAATGGAAAGAGATCATTGAAAGGGATTGGAAATACCTGGTGGATTCACTGGAAGTTACGAAGGGTAAGTCTTATCTTCATCATAAAGGCAGGCCACTGGTGGCGATATGGGGGCTTGGTTTTGATCATACCACTTTTGCTTCTGCGGCGGAAACAGATTCTTTGCTGAATTGGTTTCATAAAGGTGCGGCTAAAAAATACCAGGCAACGATCATGGGCGGCGTAAACAATAACTGGCTGCATCATCAGAATGAATGGAAGCCGGTATATGATAAACTGGATGTGATCAGTCCATGGTCTGTAGGGCGTTATAAAGATCATGCAGGGGCTGATAAATTCAGGGATACGGCTGTGGTGCCGGATCTGGCTTATTGCAAAAAGAACAGGATCGATTATATGCCGGTGATATGGCCGGGTTTTTCATGGTACAATCTGCGGAATGGCAAAACGGCTTTTAACCAGATACCACGGAGCGGTGGAAACTTCTACTGGCACCAATCTTATAATGTGATCAATGCAGGTGCGAATATGGTGTACATTGCTATGTACGATGAAGTGGATGAAGGAACAGCCATGTATAAACTGGCTCCAACGGCAGCAGAGAAACCGGTAAGTGCAAAATATCTTTCGCTGGACCAGGATGGCATTGCTTTGCCGGCGGATTGGTATCTTCGTTTGGCAGGGGCTACCAGTCAGATTGTTCGTGGAAAGGCCTCCAATGTTTCTACAATTCCCATTAAACAATAAAACTGATGTTTTCAAAGCTAATCGGATTATTATTGCTCTCCAGCTGCGTCTTCGCGCAGAACAAGTTATGGTACAAAACACCTGCGGGTACTGTTTGGGAAGCGGCATTGCCATTGGGTAATGGACGGCTTGCTGCTATGGTGTATGGTAATCCTGCTTCAGAACTGATCCGGTTAAATGAATCCACCATCTGGAGCGGAGGGCCTAATCGTAATGATAATCCTGATGCGCTGGCGGTTTTGCCGGAAGTGAGGAAGCTGATCTTTGAAGGGAAACATAAAGAAGCCAGTAAGCTGGCTACAGAGAAAATGCAGTCAAAGATCCATGGTATGAAGTATCAGCCGGCAGGTGATCTGAAACTGGATTTCCCGGGGCATGATGCATTTGAGAACTATTACCGGGAACTGGATCTTGAAAGCGCCGTTGCGAAAATAACATACCGTGTGAATGGTGTGCAGTACACCCGCAGTGCATTTGCCACTGTGCCGGGACAAGTAATAGTTGTGCGGATCACAGCTGATAAGCCCGGTAGTATTAGCTTCACGGCATCGCTTGCAACTGAACATAAACCATCTGCTGTTTCAGTAACAGGGAATGATGAATTGATTATGACGGGTACATCCGGTAGTAAGGATGGTGTGGCAGGGAAAGTGAAATTCCGCACACTGGCAAAAGTGCGCACGGAAGGAGGAAGTGTTAAACCTGCTGGTAGTGCAGTAAGCGTTACAAATGCAAATGCGGTAACGATCTATATTTCTATCGCTACCAATTTTGTGAATTATAATGATGTGAGTGCAGATGAGGGTAAACGTGCGGCCACTTATTTATCGAAGGCATTACAACAGAATTATGCTGCATTGCTGAAGGAACATGTAGCGGCATACCAGCAATATTTCAACAGG
Organism: Chitinophaga niabensis; assembly: GCF_039545795.1. Lineage (NCBI taxonomy): Bacteria > Pseudomonadati > Bacteroidota > Chitinophagia > Chitinophagales > Chitinophagaceae > Chitinophaga > Chitinophaga niabensis. The sequence goes on from NZ_CP154260.1 coordinate 7,146,202, forward strand.
GTGAAGCTGGACCTTGGCCGTACGGATTCCACGAAGAACCCTACGAATGTGCGGTTAAGGGATTTTGCCAATGGTAATGATCCCCAGTTTGCCTCCCTGTATTTTCAGTTTGGCCGTTACCTGTTGATCTCTGCATCTCAGCCGGGAGGGCAGCCTGCAAATTTGCAGGGGATCTGGAATGATAAGATGGACCCACCCTGGGGAAGTAAATACACCATCAATATCAATACAGAAATGAATTACTGGCCTGCAGAGGAAACCAACCTTACAGAAATGCATGAGCCATTGGTAAAGATGGTGCAGGAGTTATCCGTAACAGGGCAGGGTACTGCAAAAACAATGTATGGTGCCCGTGGATGGGTAGCGCATCATAATACAGATCTCTGGCGTATATCAGGACCGGTAGATCCTATCTTTTATGCGATGTGGCCAATGGGTGGTGCATGGCTGAGCAGGCATACCTGGGAGAAATTCAGTTACAGTGGCGATAAAAAATACCTGCAAACTGTTTATCCTGCTTTAAAAGGTGCTTCGCAATTCTATCTTGATTATCTTATAGAAGAACCTTCGCATAAATGGCTGGTAGTATCTCCATCTATTTCTCCGGAGAACGCACCGAAAGCTCGTCCTGGTGTTTCTATGGCGGCGGGTGTTACCATGGATAATCAGATAGTGTTTGATCTGTTCACCAATACCATTCGTGCAGCAGAAGTCCTGCAGGTGGATAAGGAAATGGTGGTGGAAATAAAAGCTGCACGGCAAAGGTTGCCGCCTATGCAGGTGGGCCAGCATGGCCAATTACAGGAGTGGCTGGAAGATCTGGATAATCCGGATGATAAACACCGGCATGTATCTCATTTATTCGGCTTACATCCCGGGAACCAGATATCTGCTTACCGCACGCCGGAGTTATTCCAGGCGGTGCGTAATTCACTGATCCAGCGGGGAGATATATCTACCGGTTGGTCTATGGGCTGGAAAGTGAATCTATGGGCAAGGTTGCTGGATGGGGATCATGCTTATCAGCTTATCCGTAATCAGTTGACGCCGGCAGGATTGAATAAAGGAGAGAATAGCGGTGGTGGTACTTATGATAATTTGTTCGATGCGCATCCTCCTTTTCAGATAGATGGGAATTTCGGTTGTACAGCAGGTATTGCGGAAATGTTGGTGCAGAGCCATGATGGGGCTGTTCATCTGTTGCCTGCTTTGCCGAGGCAGTGGCAGAATGGGCGTGTGGCTGGTTTGCGTGCGCGTGGAGGATTTGAGATAAAGGAATTAGTGTGGAAGGATGGACAAGTGCAGAAGCTGGTGATCAGATCAACATTGGGAGGTAATTGCCGTTTGCGTGTGCCGAATGTGTTAAAAGGTTTGAAGGCAACGACCAGAGAGGAGAACCCTAATCCTTTCTTTGCGATAGCGCATATTCCGCAACCGGTTATTTCCGGCAAGGCGAAACTAACGCCGCTTGTTTTGAAGGAGACAGTATTATATGATGTGGCTACCCAGCCGGGTAAGACCTATACTTTTTCCAACTAAAGCATGATATGATGTGATTACCCAGCCGGGTAAGAGCTATGCTTTCCCAAGTAAAGCAGATATGATGTGATTACCCAACCAGATAAGACCTATACTTTTTCAACAAGGACATTGCCCAACCCGGTAAAAAACCATATTCCCCCTGATTGCATGCCTGCGATAAAGCGCAGGCATGCAATCATTTAGCCCCAATCCCCTCTTACTTCCCTTTAAAGGATGTTTAATTCTATTTAAATACTTTACATTTTGTTAACGCAGTTGACTAGCAACTTCTGGCTATTAAGGCTTTCTTTGTGCTGAAATAAGGCGTTTGGGCTTGCTTAGGGATAAATATGTCAAAAAGTGCATTAAAAAGGCTTTTTTGGTATGTTTAATTATGTTTAATAATGTTTTATATTTGGGCTACTAGATTGTCAGAGGACCAGTCATCTCCCACGACCTCCTTTTGACATTACGGCTCATACCAAAGGGGCTCAGACCACTAATGAAAAAAACTGAACAACATGCGTGCAAAAATCTACTATTCCATTATGAAGGAGGGGCGTATCCTTCTATTCTTATGCCTACTCCTCTGTGCCGCATCTGCATTTAGCCAGACAGCCACAGAGCGCAAGATCAGCGGAAATGTTACGGATGAAAGCGGCTTGGCGCTTCCCGGAGTTTCCGTATCGGTTAAAGGATCCCGCACAGGTACTTCTACCGGCAACGATGGTTCCTATTCAATCAACGCTACAAAAGGAGCCACCTTATTATTCCGCTTCATCGGATTTGAAGAGCAGCAGGTAGCAGTGGGTGAGTCATCTGTTCTGAATGTTCGCCTTAAGCCATCTTCCAGTTCATTGAATGAAGTAGTGGTGGTGAGTTACGGTACACAAACCAACCGCGCCGTAACAGGTTCTATTGCCACTATCAAAGCGGCTACCATGGAAGATTACCCGGTAGCGCAGTTCACACAGCAATTGCAGGGCAAACTGGCTGGCGTGCAGATCAATGCCGCTAACGGTCAGCCAGGCAGAGGCATGGAAGTAAGGATCCGGGGAGCAGCTTCCCTGACTGCAGGTAACTCTCCATTGTATGTAATTGATGGTATTCCTATTACAGGCAGCATCAATAATATCAACCCCGCAGAGATTGAAACATTCACGGTATTGAAAGATGCATCTGCCAGTGCGTTGTACGGTTCCCGTGCAGCAAATGGGGTAGTATTGATCACTACCAAACATGCCAAACCCGGAGAGTCTAAAATTCAACTGAGTGCTAATTATGGTGTGCAGGCTGTTCCCCAGCGTGGCAGGCCGGATATGATGAATGCACGTGAGTTCGCAGAATTCCAGAATGAATTCTACCAGGACAGGGTGAAATATGAAAACTATACCGGCGCATTGAACCCCGTGTATGCCAATCCGGAACGTTATGGAGAAGGTACTAACTGGTTCGATTATATGATGCGTGAGGCAGCTATCCAGGATTACAATGTTACGATCTCTACTGCCAAAGAAAATTCATCTTCCACCATCGTGGCAGGTTATTTTAACCAGGAAGGTGTGATGAAGAATACGGATGTAAAACGTTTCTCCCTGCGCATGAACCAGGATTTTTCCCTGAGCAGCAAAGTGAAAGTGGGCTTTGGCCTGGCTCCCAGCTACAGGATAGATCACAATGCAAGGATCAATTCAGAAGGGGTGGGCCAGTTGCTGAGCGCTGCGGTGAAATCATCTCCTTTAATATCTCCTGTAGATGCAAACGGTGAAATGCCTTATTCTTCTTCCTCTCCGGGTATGATCGCCAACACCAATCCATACAAGATATTGATGTTGACAAAGGATGATTATAAAACCACGCGGCTGTTAGGTAATGCTTATTTCAACTATGAATTCTTAACAGGCCTGACCCTGAAAACAAGCATTGCATTGGATTTGGGTAGCGAAAGCCGCAACCGCTTCATTCCTAAATCAATTTCCGGTGCAGCAGCGCCCGGACAAACAACATCCACCACAGAAGCTACAGGTACCTATTCTTCCGTTAATAATTATTCCTGGACGGCAGATGCGAACCTGAACTATACAAAAACATTTGCGAAGGATCATAACCTTGAACTCCTTGCTGGTTATTCTGTGCAGAAGTTTGAATCCGGAAGCGGATCTGTGAATGGTACCAATTTCCCCAATGATGAAATTCCTTACCTGAACCAGGCAACTTTGATCCCTTCCGGTTCCAGCAGTGCTTATGCTTATTCACTGTTGTCTGTATTAGGCCGTGTTAACTATAATTATAAAGGTAAATACCTGCTGGAAGCAGCTATGCGACAGGATGGATCTTCCCGTTTCGGCAAAGAAAGTAAATACGGTTTCTTTCCTTCCATTTCTGTGGGCTGGGTATTGAGTGATGAAGCATTCATGAAAAGTATTCCTGTGATCAATCTCCTGAAGCTGCGTGCCAGCTATGGTGTAACGGGTAACAATGATATCGGTAACTATAAATTCATTTCCGGCATCGGTAACTATAATTATGTGTTCAATAACACCCTGGTGTCCGGGCAGACCATCAGTTCCCTGGAGAACTCAGAACTGGCCTGGGAACGTAATAAATCCTTTGATATAGGGCTGGACCTTTCTGTACTCAATAACAGGATCTCCTTTACTTATGATTACTATCACAAGCTCACGGATGGATTGTTATATGATACACCTATTCCCCGTGCATCTGGTTTTACGGCTATTGCGTACAACGTGGGCACCTTTAAAATGTGGGGACATGAGTTCACGATCAATACCGTGAACCTTACGGGCAAACTGAAATGGAATTCGAACTTTAATATTTCCTTCGATAAAAACCAGGTAGTGAAACTGGTGAGCCCTGGTTATATTGATAGAAGTGCGAGTGTGAACTCCGGCTACTACCGTAACCAGGAAGGACAACCTTTGGGTATGTTCTATGGTTATATCAATGATGGTATCTACCTCACACAACATGACCTGGATAACCAGCCTGTTCAACCTACTTCCCGCATTGGTACGGTAAGATATAAAGATGTGAAAGCAGATGGCGTGATAGATGTGGGAGACCGTACTTTCATCGGTAATCCTAACCCTGATTTTATATTCGGGTTCACGAACACTTTCGAATATAAAAACTTTGACCTGGCTATTTCTATGTCTGGCTCCGTAGGGAACGATATCTTCAATGCTACACACCAGTATACTGAAAACCTGGATGGTGCATTCAATATTACAAAGGCTGCCAAAAACCGCTGGCGCTCACCTGAAAACCCGGGTAACGGTTATTTTACCAGCACTTATACTGGTACAACCGGTCCATGGAGGGCAGCGCAAAGCCTCTTTGTTGAAGATGGTTCACATCTGACGGTGAAGAATATCACTTTAGGTTATAACTGTCCGGTGAGAGGATTGCTGATGAGGAACATCCGTTTGTATGCTTCTATTCAGCAGGCATTTGTGCTCACCAACTATTCCGGTCTGAATCCCGAAGTAAGCCTGGAAGGGGAAGCTTCTTCCGGTAAAGGTATTGGTATTGACGAATGGGCTTATCCTATTCCGCGTACTTTTTCTTTTGGCCTGACAGCTACCTTTAAATAACATCAGTTCATTTCAATTATCCATAGATATGAAAAGGATACTTAGCTTTTTCAGCATATTAACGATACTTATTTCTTCCTGTAACAGTTCATTCCTGGACCTTACGCCGGAAGACCAGGTTTCCTCCGCTTCTTTCTTTAGAACGGAAGAACAGTTCCGCTCGGCATTGGCAACAGCTTATCAGCCGCTGAGGGATGTGATCAGTTATGATTATTATGGCGCAGAGATGCGTTCTGATAATACCCATTATGAGTTCTATTCTATTGACAGGGGGCCTGCTTACCTGGAAAGAGAGAACATTGCAGACTTCCTGGACGTAAGCACCAACTCTTATACCAACAACCTGTACTACCAGCCTTACAAAGGTATTTCCCGTTGCAATATTGTGCTGGACAGGATTGCAGGATCTTCCTTATCTGATGCCGCAAAGGCGGATATTGAAGGGCAGGCAAAATTCCTGCGGGCCTGGTATTATTTCAAACTGGTGCGTTATTTCGGTGGCGTGCCTTTATTCCTGAAAGAAGTGCGCACGAGAGAAGAATCTTATCTCACCCGCTCCACGGTAGATCAGGTATACGCCAGCATTATTGCAGATGCAAAAGATGCAATCGCCAAACTGGCAAATCCGGTATTCCCGCAAAGTGGCATTGCTACTAAAGGAGCTGCTACCATGCTGCTCGCGGAAGTGTATATGACGCAGAAGAATTATCCGGAAGCAGAGCCATTGCTGAGGAACATCCTCACCATGGGTTACTCTTTGCTGCCTGTGTATGCAGATGTGTTTAAGACAGCCAATAAGAACAGCCGGGAATCGATCTTTGAAGTGCAGTACCTGCAGGGTAACCAGGGGCAGCAAAGTAACTTCATTTATATATTCCTGCCTAAATGTACCAATACAACCGTCCTTACAGGTGTAGCTACCAATAACTCCAGCTCTGCCGGTGGTGGATGGAATACCCCTACAAAGGATATGATCAATGCTTATGAAACAGGTGATAAACGGAAGGATGCATCTATTGCTATTGCAGAAGGCAGTTATAATGCGAGTCTTGTTTTCACACCTACTGCACTGAAAAGTATTGTTAACTATGTTCCGCCAGCAGGAAAAGTTGGCGTGCCTTTCATCAAGAAATACCTGAACCCGCATACCGTGGCGAATAACACAAACGACAACTGGCCTGTATACCGTTATGCAGATGCCTTGCTGCTGCTGGCGGAATGTTTGAATGAAAGGAACAAAGCTGGAGAAGCTTTGCCTTACTTAACCGAAGTGCGCGACAGAGCCTTTGGTGCAGGTGTTTCCCCTGTTACCACAACAGATCAGGCATTGCTGAGAGATATCATTGCCCGTGAGAGAAGAGTAGAGCTGGCGTTTGAGAATCACCGCTGGCATGACCTGGTGCGGACGGACAAAGCTATTACTGTGATGACAGCGCATGCTGTTGCCCTGAAAGCTGAGTTCCCTTACCTGCCTGCTAATTCTTACCAGATAGATAAGAACAAACTGTTATTCCCTATACCTTTCAATGAACGGAGCTTAAATCCGGCCTTGACACAAAATGATGGATACACTAATTAAAGATTGAATTTGAAAAGTAAGCGTAACATAAGTTTTACTGCAAAAGCTGCCTGTTTTTTACTGGCAGCTTTTGCGGTTATTTTCCATTTGAGTGGTTGTGAGCAGCCTTTCCGGAAGGGAGAGGGGGATATGTTGTATAAGATCCTGACAGATAAAGGAAAGCAGCATATAGGGATAGATGATTTTGTGTCATTTTCTTATATTGAAGAATCGGAAGCCGGGCAGGTGATCTCCGGTTCGGAGGATTTTGATGCGCGGCCTGCTTTGATGTTCCGGGAGCGGTCCAGGTTCAAAGGAGATCTTTTTGCTGCACTGGGATTACTGGGTGAAGGAGATGAGGGCGTGTTTAAGATCAAACATTCCATATACAAAGTGAAGATCCATCAGGTGATTGCACGTGGAAAGCTGGATGACCGTTCATTTAGTAATAAAATTGAAGAACTGAGGGCTGCGGAGAATATTAAAGCGCGTGACCGGGAAACATCCAGGATAGCAGATTTTGTTACCGCGAATCATATAACGGCCGGGGCCGGTCCGGGATTACAATATAAAGTGCTGAAAGAAGGAGCAGGTAAAAAGGCTTTGCCCGGAGATACGATTGAAGTGAATTATACGGCCAGTTACCTTGGCGGTAAGGTTTTTGAAACTACGGATAAACAGGTTGCGGAGAAAGCGGGTTTGTATAATCCGCTGTTACCATATAAACCCATGGCAGTGACTGTTTCTGGAACAACTCATTTATCAGGTTTTGAGCAGGCCATGTTGCTGTTCCCCAAAGGAACAAAAGCTTTGTTAGTGATCCCCTCCGCGTTAGCATATGGAGCAGCGGGCAAAGGGGCCATTCTTCCATATACACCTATAGCCTGTACAATAAGCATATCAGATATTAAATTCCAACGTAATGATGATTAAAAGACTACTGTTTTTGCTCCTGTTCACCGTTCATGTTTCGGGAGTATCAGCTGCCTTTGTTGTAAAGGAGCTCACCTGCGACTATAAAGTGAACCCATTGGGGATTGATCACTTAAAGCCGCAGCTTAGCTGGATACTGGTTTCCTCAGATAAGAATGTATTACAATCTGCTTATGAGATAAAAGTGAAGGAAGGGCAACGGGTGGTATGGGAAACTGGAAAAGTTAATTCCGCGCAATCTGTGCATATTCCATATGAAGGAGCGGTGTTGCAATCCGGGAAAAAATATTCCTGGCAGGTAAGGGTATGGGATGATAAGGGCAAGGCGTCTAACTGGAGTGAGGTCAATACCTGGGAAATGGGATTGCTGGCTGCGGCAGACTGGCAGGCAAAATGGATTGAAACAAAGGATACCACAGGCGGTAAGGTGGGGCCTGCTCCTATATTCCGTAAGAATTTTACCCTGTCCAAATCAGTGAAGAGCGCCCGCTTATATGTAACGGCGCATGGTTTGTACGAAGCCAACCTGAATGGCAAAAGAGTAGGGGTGGATTATTTCAGGCCGGGATGGACCAGCCGTAAACGTTTACAATACCAGACCTATGATGTAGCCGCTTTGCTGCAAAAGGGACAGAATGCAGCAGTGGTGACAGTGGGCGATGGTTGGTACAGGGGTAATCTTGAATTCAATAATAAGCGGAATACTTATGGTAAGGAAGTGGGATTGCTGTTTCAGTTAGTAGTAACTTATACAGATGGCAGTACGGAGCAGATCAACTCGGATGGAACCTGGGAATCGAGTTTTGACGGGCCTATCCTGGCTTCTGATATTTATAATGGAGAAATATATGATGCGCGGAAGGAGATCCCTTTGGTTTGGGCTGGAGTGCGTGTGATGGATTTCAGCAAAAGGGACCTCGTGGCAGAAACAGGCCCTGCGGTAACCAAACATGAACATTTTCAACCGGTTAAAATGATCACTACGCCTAAGGGTGAGGCGGTAGCTGATTTCGGGCAGAACCTTGTTGGCTGGGTAAAACTGCGTGTGAAAGGTAAAGCAGGTGATACCGTGGTATTGCATCATGCGGAAGTGCTGGATAAAGAGGGTAACTTTTATACAGATAACCTCAGAGGAGCAAAGCAGGAGAACAGGTTTATCCTGAAGGGCGGAGATGTGGAGGTGCTGGAACCCCATTTTACTTTCCAGGGATTCCGGTATGTAAAGATTTCCGGTGTAATGCCGGAACAACTAACAGCTATTGCACTGTATTCTGATATGACGCCGGCTGGTAAGTTTGAATGTTCTAATCCCTTGATCAATCAATTGCAGCATAATATTCAATGGGGCCAGAAAGGAAATTTCCTGGATGTACCTACTGATTGCCCGCAGCGGGATGAACGGCTTGGCTGGACAGGGGATGCGCAGGTGTTCTTCAATACCGCTGCTTACAATATGGATGTAGCGGGTTTCTTTACCAAATGGCTGAAAGACCTCCGTGCAGACCAGCATAAGAATGGCAATGTGCCTGTGGTGATCCCTGATGTAAGAACGCCTAAGAATGCGGGTTCTGCAGGATGGGGAGATGTGGCCACCATCATACCCTGGAACTTTTACATAACCTACGGCGATAAACAATTGCTGCAGGAGCAGTACCAGAGCATGAAGGCTTGGGTAAACTATATCCGCAGTATCAGCAAAGATCATCTCTGGAATAGTGGCCCGCATTATGGCGACTGGCTCTTCTATATTCCTAACGATGATAAGGACGGTAAAGCAGCTATCACGGATAAATTTTTAATCGCACAGGCTTTCTATGCGGCTTCCACACAGAACCTCATTAATGCCGCAAACGTTTTGGGCAATGAGGCGGACGTTAAAGAATATACTGCTTTACTGGATACCGTGAAGAAAGCATTCCTGTATGAATATGTTGCTCCCAGCGGCCGGTTGGTATCCAGTTCACAAACAGCGTATGTGCTGGCCCTGAACTTTGATCTGTTGCCGGAAGCGCTGAGAGCTTCTGCTGCTAAGCGGCTTGTAGATAACATTGCTGCCTATGGCAATCACCTCACTACCGGATTTTTAGGCACACCTTATCTCTGCCATGTACTCACGCGTTTTGGGTATAATGATATAGCGTATAAATTATTACTGCAGGATACTTATCCTTCCTGGTTGTATCCTGTAAAGAAAGGTGCTACTACTATCTGGGAAAGATGGGATGGTATTAAACAGGATGGTTCTTTCCAGAATGTGGGCATGAACTCTTTTAATCATTATGCCTATGGTGCTATTGGAGACTGGATGTATAAAGTGGTAGCAGGTATTAATCCACAGGTGGGATATAAACATATTGTGATTGCACCTAAACCTGGTGGCGGGCTTACTACAGCCAGTGCATCTTACAAAACATTGTATGGAGAAGTAAAGTCGGCCTGGAGTATCGGTGGCGGTGTTATTAAGGTAGATGTCACTATCCCCTGTAACACTACAGCCACCATTACTTTACCCGGTAAAGAGGAGCAGCTGGCAGTTGGTTCAGGTGTTTATCATTACGAATATGCTTTTGCCCAATAGCGGACAAACCGCTGAAGTGAGTGACACAACGGCGGCTGATAGTATTGCTATCGCCGGTTACATAAATTTTTTAAAATGGATAGAAGGAAATTTATTTCAACGGTAGGTCTTGGTGTTAGTGCCGGATTCCTGAGTACTGGTAATGCTTTTGCCATCATGGCGGGGAATGATATGCGGCAATTATTTGTGAATCCTCCAGATAGTGCAAGGCCTGGTTGCTATTGGTGGTGGTTCAACGGACTTGTGAGTAAAGAAGGATTGACAAGAGACCTGGAAGAATTCAGGGATAAAGGGATCGGGAATGTGCTGCTGGTGAATTCCGCAGGTGGATTGGGTGGTGTGCAAATGCCCCTTGGCGCAAAATTCCTTTCCGATGAATGGAAGGAATTATTCAAACATGCGATCAGGGAAGCGAAGCGATTGAATATTGATGTGGGTGTAAACCTTTGCTCCGGCTGGGCAATGGGTGGCCCATGGATCACACCTGAAGTGGCAGGGCGCTGGGTGTTGCAATCTGAAATAACGGTGGTTGGGCCGCAAAAGTTCTCTGCTGCACTGCCTTTACCAGGTAACCGTTCCGGCTATGACCATGTGTTTAATCCCCCGGGATTTAAAGATTATATAGACCTGCCATTGGAAAAGCTGGATTACCGTGATACTGCTGTGACGGCTTTTCCGAGTAGTACCAAAATAGATGGAGAGCGTGCAAAGCTCATTCCCGCTAAGACAAACCGTAAGGATGCGAGTAATTTCATCCGGCAAAAAGATCTGATGGAACCGGTGTTGGATTACTGGGAAGCTGCTCCTGCAGATAAACCGGTGCCTGTTGCACAAGTGATTGACCTTACTGCAAAAATGCGCGCTGACGGCCATCTTGAATGGGATGTGCCTGCAGGTTCATGGACTATTGTGCGGACTGGACATAGAATGACAGGCTCCCGCCTAATGATTGCACAACCTGAAGCGGATGGATTATCTGTTGGCTGGTTGAGCAGTGAAGGAGTAGATATACAATTCGAACATCTTGGAAAAGTATTGCTGGAGCTGGCCGGATCAGTGAAGGGTAATACGCTGAGATATTTCTGTGATGATAGTTTCGAAGATGGCTTCCCTAACTGGACGGCTAAGATCCTAGAGAAATTTTCTTTCTACAGAGGCTATGATGCCAAGCCTTATCTGCCGGTGATAGCAGGTTACATTATTACTTCTGCGGAAGTTTCTGACCGCTTTCTGCATGACTACCGAAAAACGGTGGCGGACTGTATGGCAGATGGGCATTATAAACGTTTCGCAGAGTTGTGCCATGCGCATGGATTGAAAGTGCAGAATGAGTCTGCCGGGCCCAGCCGTTCCGGCACCATGTGTATGGATGGTTTGAAAAACCTTGGCCGCAGTGATCAGCCGATGGGGGAATTCTGGCTGGGGCTTCGGCATGATGAACCTGGAGGGCTGGATGATAACTTAGGATATGGTGTTTCCCGTTTAGAGAACGGGCAGAATAAAGTAACGAAGATGGCAGCTTCTGCCGGGCATATCTATGGAAAGAAAATAGTGCCTGCGGAAGCATTCACGGCTATGCGGCACTGGAATGATTATCCCGGTAATTTAAAGCAGGCGGCGGACAGGGCTTATTGCGAAGGCATCAATCGTTTGGTGATCCATACTTCTACTTCTACCCGCCCTGAAGATGGTAAGCCGGGTTATGAATATGGTGCGGGTACGCACTTTAATCCCAATGTTACCTGGTGGAATAAATCAGGTGGTTTCCTTTCTTATATGGCGCGCTGCCAGCATCTTTTACAGGAAGGGATGTTTGTGGCAGATGTGCTTTACTACAATGGTGATTGGGCGCCCAATATTGTAATGCCGAAACATATTGATCCTTCTCTTGGATTTGGATATGATTATGATGTTTGTAATGAAGAGGTGTTGCTTACGCGGTTGGCTGTTAAGAACGGGCGGATTGTTTTGCCGGATGGCATGAGTTACCGTTTGCTGGTTTTACCGGAGACGGTGCGTATGCCTGTGGCTGTTATATCACGCCTCAAACAGCTGGTACTGGAAGGTGCAACCATTGTTGGGCGCAAGCCTTCTATGGACCCCGGGTTGAAGGATTATCCTACCTGTGATACTACAGTAAGCAGTATAGCAGCTGAGGTTTGGGGTAATTGTGATGGTGCAAATGTGGCTTCTCATCAATACGGAAAAGGACGTGTTTTCTGGAATAAACCTTTGCGGGATATTCTGCTACTCGATGGTGTTGCACCGGATTTTTCACATGATAGTCCTTATGCTTTTATTGACTTCATTCATCGGTCTACTGATGAAGGAGAGGTTTATTTCTTAACTAACCGCAACAACAGGATAGAGAAATTAGATTGTCAATTCAGGGCCAGTGGTAAACCTGAAATATGGGATCCTGTATCAGGTGAAACCCGCGGAGCTGTATCTTCTATTGCTGGTGGAAGAGTGTCTGTGCCTATGGTGTTTGAGGCTTTCCAGTCTTTCTTTGTAGTATTTCCGAAACGCAGCAGTTCACTGAAGGCTGTGCCTTTCCCTTCTTTTGCTACCGTGCAGGAGATAAAAGGTGCATGGAAAGTAAAGTTTGATACGGCATGGGGCGGTCCTGCGTCTATAGAATTCCCTTCTTTGCAGGATTGGACGAAACGCCCTGAGCCCGGGATTAAATATTATTCCGGTACGGCTACTTATGTGAAAGAGATCACTGTTGCTGCTACCGGCCGTTTGTTCCTTGACCTTGGTGTTGTAAAGAATATCGCTTCCGTGAAATTAAACGGCAGGTCATTGGGCATTGTATGGACGGCGCCCTGGAGAGTGGAAATAACATCTGCTGTTAAACCGGGTGTTAATCTGCTGGAGATTGAAGTAGTGAACCTTTGGCCTAACCGGCTGATCGGTGATGCTGCCTTACCTCCTGAACAACGTTTAACCCGTACCAATATTCCATTTAAAAGTGATGCGCCATTGTTGTCCTCCGGATTACTTGGCCCTGTAACTATTAACCAATATTTATGAGACAAGCATTTTTTTTAGCTGCACTGGCTTTGGCTGGCTGTGGGAAGAAGGGCGGCGATGCTGGCCCGGGACCTGTTACACCACCAGAGAACTTTGAAACAGAACTTAACACACCGGGGACTGCAGCGACTACAGCACCGGGGGATTTCACGATCGTGGTGTTGCCTGATACGCAGTATTATCTTGGCCAACCACAATTAGGTGGAACGCCTGCCATGTTCAATGCACAGATCAGCTGGATCAAAAATAACCAGGTGGCAGAGAACATTGCTTACGTAGCACATCTTGGAGATATCTCGGAACATGGAGATAATCCCAATTATGCTGCAACTGAATGGAAGCTGGCCAGGGATGCTATCTATGGATTGGAGAACCCGGTTAGTATCCCGTATGGTTTAGCTGTGGGGAATCATGATCAATATCCTTCCGGTAATCCGCTGACATCTACCACCAACTATTACAACAGATATTTTGGTGTGAAACATTATGAGGGCCGTCCTTATTACGGAGGGAACTATGGTGGGAACAATGACAGTCATTACGACCTTTTCAGCGCAGGCGGGATGGATTTTATTGTGATCTATCTTGAATTTGATGATCAGTTGGTGAATGCCGGTGCTATGAATAACTGGGCGTATGATCTGCTGGGTGTTTATGCTTCGCGGAAAGCTATTATTGTGAGCCATTCTATTATGGGGAATAATCCCGTGGCCGGGTCTAATACTACGAAGGGGAATTTCAGCAAGCAGGGTTCTTCTATCTATGAACGCCTGAAATACCGTTCAAATATTGTGATGATGATCAACGGGCATCATGGCGATAATGGAGAAGGTTATCGTGCAGATGTTTTTGAAGGGCATACGATCCATACTTTTTTATCTGATTACCAAAGCCGGCCGAATGGAGGTGGAGGGATGATGCGGTTGTATAAATTCGCTGTGGCCAATAAGGAGATCAGGGTGAAGACGTTCTCTCCGGTTACGGGAGTAGCGGAAACGGATGGGGATAGTGATTTTACGGTGAAGTACTAAATATACTGCGGGGGGATTGCAGACGCTTTGTATTAATTTAATAGGAAACATCTTCTTATGAAAGCGCTTATTTTGTCTGTAGTCCTTTTTCTGCAGAGCCATGTACTTATCCCTGCGGAAACCGTGGCTTCTAATTCAACAGCCACCGGCTTTACCATTCATTTTGCACATTTGACCAGCAGCCATACGTATAGTTTTTATATGGAGCCTGGCTTTTATAACCACAGCAATAAGTGGCAGCTGGAGCCGGGGTTCTATACTGTAACGTTTACCCCGGCAAGCAGTACTTACGGACCTACAGCTTTTTTAGCTAACGGGGAGAATGTTAGTAAGTACGGGGCCAGCAACAGCGGTGTTGTTACCCTCAATAACGTACAGTTATATGAAGGCGGCGGAAACCAGGTTATTATTACCGGGATTTAGCAAAAATACTAAATATTTTAGTATTTTTGCTAAATAACCGTATTAGACATGACCAGTGGGAAAGCAGATATTATCGCTGCTTTGCAGAAGGAGATCCTTTCCCTGCAAGGCTATAAGGCAGAAGGCGATACCGCTGTGGTGAATGTTGGGTTAGAACCCATCACCCGCTCCTTCCCCAATGCTGTATTTCCCACAGGAACCATTCATGAATTATTAACTGAGGCACCGGAACATACGGCAGCTTCAGGAGGTTTTATGGCAGCACTGCTTTCTGCATTTATGCAGCAGGGCGGTGTTTGTTTATGGATCAGTACTTCACGCAGGTTTTTCCCTGCTGCATTTAAAGCTTTTGGCGTGGAGCCGGACAGGTTCATTTTTGTTGACCTTCACCGCGAAAAAGAAGTACTGTGGACGATTGAAGAATGTTTGAAATGCCGGGGGCTTGCAGCGGTTATAGCTGACCTGGCAGAGATCAGTTTCACCCAATCCCGGCGGCTGCAACTGGCAGCAGAGCAAAGTAATGTAACGGCCTTTATCCTGCGTACGAACCCCAGAAAATTAAACCAGATTGCCAGCACTGCCCAATGGCGGATCAGACCTTTGCCCAGCCAGCTGGAAGAGGGTCTGCCCGGCGTGGGTTTCCCCCGCTGGAAAGTAGAATTGCTGAAAGTCCGGAACGGACAGCCCGGAAAATGGGAACTTGAATGGTCATTAGGGCAGTTTGTTGTATTGCCCGAACATGCAGCCCCTGTTATATCAGATCCTCCGAAAAGAAAAGTGGGATAAGATGGGGAAGAGATATGTTACGATATGGTTCCGCCACCTTGTGACGGATTGGATGACCCGCCGCCAGCCTGAATTACAGGAGATCCCCTTTGTATTTGCCACTAATGTACATGGGCGCATTGAGATCACTGCTGCGAACAAAGCGGCTGAATCTCAGGGCATCGTTACCGGCATGCGGGTAGCAGATGCAAAAGCAGTTTTTCCTGCTCTGAAAGTATTGGATAACCGTCCCGGTCTTGAACAAAAACTACTGAAAGTTTTGGGAGAATGGTGTATCCGTTATACACCAGTTGTAGCTGTGGACCTGCCTGATGGCCTTATCCTGGATGTGAGTGGCTGCGCCCATCTCTGGGGAGGCGAGCATGATTATTTAAAAGAGATCCTTACTAAGTTCAGTGCATACGGTTATGATGTACGTGTTGGTATGGCAGATACTATCGGAGCGGCCTGGGCAATTGCTCATTATGGGAATGTATATCCTGTGATAGCCAGCGGAGAACAAACAACAGCATTGCTTTCCCTTCATCCTGCAGCGCTGCGGCTGGACACGGCTATATTAGTACGGCTGCATAAATTAGGCTTCCACAAGATCGCCAGCTTTGCCAATATGCCACGTTCCGCATTGCGCAGGCGTTTTGGTGAAACACTGCTTACAAGGCTGGGGCAGGCTTTGGGGCAGGAAGAAGAATTTATTCAACCTATCTATATTAACCCGCCTTACCAGGAACGTTTGAACTGCCTTGAGCCAATCCGTACCGCTACAGGGATCGAGATTGCTATCGAGCGTTTGTTGCAGGTGCTTTGTAAACGTTTGGAAACAGAAGGAAAGGGGCTGAGAACTGCTGTGCTCAAGTGTTATCGCGTAGACAATAAAATAGTACAGGCAGAGATAGGTACCAGTCGTGCTTCACATCATGTAGCCCATCTTTATAAGCTCTTTGAACTAAAAATACCTTCGATAGAACCTGCATTAGGCATTGAGCTTTTTGTGCTGGAGGTAACAAAGGCGGAAGATGTAACACAGCAACAGGAAGAACTGTGGGCCGCCGCTCCGGGTTTGGAAGAAGCGGGCATTGCGGAGCTGCTGGACCGTATTGCCGGTAAAGTAGGCGCAGATGCTATCCGGCGCTTTTTGCCGGCTGAACGTTACTGGCCGGAACGGTCTATTCGTTTGGCTGCTTCCATGCAGGATAAACCGGAGAGTGGCTGGCGGCTGGACAGGCCGCGGCCCGTTATGTTATTACCCACACCGGAAGCGATTGAAGTAACAGCCCCTATTCCTGATTATCCTCCTATGCTTTTCCGGTACAGAGGTAAGTTGCACCAGATCAAAAAAGCAGATGGCCCTGAACGTATAGAACGGGAGTGGTGGCTGGATGGAGGAGAACACCGGGATTATTATATGGTAGAAGATGAGGCCGGGCAGCGGTATTGGTTGTTCCGTTCGGGGCATTATACAGCGGATCACCGCCACCAGTGGTTTATACACGGATTTTTTGCGTAAGGATGCGTTATGAGTTATACAGAGTTACAGATCACCAGTAATTTCAGTTTCCTGCGGGGTGCATCGCATCCTGAAGAGCTGGTATTGCAGGCAGTGGAGTATGGTTATGACGCTATTGCTATCACTGACCGTAACAGTTTTGCAGGTATTGTGCGCGGGCATGCAGCTGCAAAGGAAAATGGCATCCGTATCATTCCGGCATGCAGACTGGACCTGTTGGATGGTCCCAGTCTTTTAGCTTATCCCACAGATCAGCCTGCCTACAGCAGACTATCCGCATTGCTCACCACAGGAAATCTTCGCGCGGAAAAAGGAGATTGCCATTTGTACAGAAAGGATGTATATGCACATTGCAAAGGCATGAAATTTATTGTGGTGCCACCGGCTACGCTGAATGCACGGTTTGACCTGGATGATGATTTTAAACATGCTTTAGAGGAATATCACGATGCAATAGGCAATCATTTGTACCTGGGCGCCAGCAGATCATATGCCGGGGATGATCAGAAAAAATTATACAGGCTTTCTCAGCTTGGAGAAAAGATGAACATCCCGATGGTGGCCACAAATGATGTGTATTACCATGTTTCATCCCGCAGGGAATTGCAGGACGTACTCACCTGTGTGCGGGAAAAATGTACCATCCATAATGCCGGATACCTCTTGCATAGTAATGCAGAACGATACCTGAAACCGATAGATGAAATGCAGCGTTTGTTCATGAGGTATCCTGATGCTATCCGCCGTAGCCAGGAGATTGCAGAGATCTGCCAATTCTCACTGGACAGCCTGAAATATATATACCCCGAAGAACTCACCTCTGAAGGCCGGACACCACAACAGGAACTTGCACACCTGGCCTGGCAGGGCGCAAGGGAACATTTCGGAGATGAGATCCCGGAGAAAATATCTGCTGCTATAAATTATGAGCTGGCCTTCATAGAAGAAATGAACTATGCTTCTTATTTCCTGACGGTGCATGATATTGTAAGATTTGCCCGGCGGCAGGATATCCTGTGCCAGGGAAGAGGTTCCGCTGCTAATTCTACCATCTGTTATTGCCTGGGTATAACCGCTGTTAACCCCACGAAATTTGACCTGTTGTTTGAACGGTTTATTTCATCTGCCAGGAATGAACCGCCGGATATAGATGTAGATTTTGAACACGAGCGGCGCGAAGAAGTGATTCAGTATATCTATGAAAAATATGGGCGGGACCGTGCTGCTATTGTGGCTACTGTTACACAGCAACGCCATAAAGGTTCTATCAGGGATGTGGGGAAGGCCATGGGTCTTTCTGTAGATATTATTGAACGTTTAAGCGGTGCATGGCATTTTACCGATGAGGGCCTGGATGAACCACGTATCATAGAGCAGGGGCTGGATCCCACGGATCCGCATTTGCGCAAAGTACTGGAACTATCAGAACAGATGCTGGGTTTTCCGAGACAGCTGGGGCAGCACACCGGTGGTTTTGTGATCACAAGAGGAAAACTTACCGATCTGTGCCCGATCATGAATGCACGTATGGAAAACAGAACGAGTATTGAATGGAATAAGGATGATATTGATGTACTCGGATTTTTGAAGATAGATGTACTGGCATTGGGTATGCTCACCTGTATCCGCAAAGCATTTGATCTGGCGAAGCAACATTATGGCCTGCACCTTACACTGGCCAATATTCCACAGGATGATCCAAAGGTGTACGAAATGATCAGTCATGCTGATACACTTGGCGTATTCCAGATCGAGAGCAGGGCACAGATGTCTATGTTACCCCGGTTGCGCCCAAAGAATTTTTATGACCTGGTGATAGAAGTGGCCATTGTACGGCCGGGGCCTATTCAGGGAGATATGGTGCATCCTTACCTGAAGCGGCGTAATGGAGAAGAAGTTGTTACTTATCCTTCAAAGGAATTGAAAGAGATCCTTTTTCGAACATTAGGCGTGCCCTTATTCCAGGAGCAGGCCATGAAGATCGCGATCGTAGCTGCAGGTTTCACTCCGGCCGAAGCAGATGAACTACGGCGAAGCATGGCTACATTCAAATCCCATGGCCAGGTAACTAAGTTTGAGAAAAAATTAGTGGACGGTATGGTTGCAAAAGGATATGAAGAAGACTTTGCCCGCCGTGTTTTCCGCCAGCTGGAAGGCTTTGGTAGTTATGGTTTCCCTGAAAGTCATGCTGCCAGTTTTGCGTTGCTGGTATATATCAGCTCCTGGCTCAAATGTTTTTATCCGAATGTGTTTGCCACTGCATTACTGAACAGCATGCCCATGGGCTTCTATCAACCGGCGCAGATCGTGATCGATGCACGTAAACATGGCGTAACTGTACTACCGGTAGATGTGAACTGTTCCATGTGGGATAATACGCTGGAAGAACGCGCTATGCGCCTTGGTTTCAGACAAGTGAACGGACTGAAGGATGAAGATATGCAGGTGCTGATAACCAATCGTGGAACAGGTTATGCAAGTGTGACCGCATTACGTGAAGCTGGTGTACCTGAAACTGCACTGGAAAAACTGGCAGATGCAGATGCCTTTCGTTCGATCGGGCTGGACCGCAGGCAGGCATTATGGGAAGTATCTGCTCTTCAGGACAGGCCGGTTCAGATATTTGCGGGGCAGACTACCAAAGAAGCACAGGTTACGCTACCTTTTATGACAGACGCAGAGCATGTGATACAGGATTATGCGGCTACTACTTTATCGCTTAAAGCCCATCCTGTGAGTTTTGTGCGGGAGAAATTAAAGCTGCTGCATGTACTTACAACCCAGGAGACCAGTGAAGTAAAAGACGGCAGTATTGTAAAGGTGGCAGGATTGGTATTGGTAAGGCAAAGACCGGGAACCGCCAGCGGGGTATGTTTCATTACGATCGAAGATGAAACCAGTTTTTCCAACCTGGTAGTATTTGAAGCATTGTTTGAGAAGTACCGTAAGGAGATATTGCAGTCCAGGCTGCTGATGGTAGAAGGTAAAGTGCAGCGGGAAGGGGAAGTGGTACACGTGATCGTTCAGCAATGTTTCAATCTTACGAAACTATTGCGCGGGCTTACCATTCCTTCCGAGAAGGATGAGCAGCCGGATGTATTCTATAAAGGCCGGAATTTTAAGTAAGGAGTGTTTTTGCTTTTTGTTCGATAACATCAGAGATCATGCCTTTGAAGAAGGATAAAGCGAAAGGCAATTCACCCGTGATGGCAACATGATCAGGATTCACCTGCAGGGTACCGGAAACATCAAATCCCTTTGCTGTAAAGTTAAAGGTACAGTCATCTCCTGTCCATTCCTCATTAATATGGGATATCAGATCCTTTTGTTCCTCTTTCAGGTTGCTCAATAGTTTTTGTATCCTTTGCTTCGCTTCTTCTTTGGAGAGCTGATGTGGAACTTGTACGTTTATACTGGACATTTTATTTTAATTCATTGCCCTGCGGCTGTTATGTATCATTTGGTGCGTTTTCCACGCATCCAGCAAATATACATTTCTTTCCTGAAGTGACCTGAACGTATCAATTGCAGCGGCAAGTTTTGAGAGATATTCCCTGTCTTCCGTATCCAGCATGCGGGGCGCGTAGCTGCTCTTTTTACTTACCTGGTCTTTCAGGAAATTCAGCAGGGCGTCTGTATCCTGAACAAACTTTTGCATATCATCTTCCATTTGCATGATGCCTTTTACACTGATGCTGCGTTGTTTGTCGGTCAGCTTTGCAATGGTTGTCAGCAGTACTTTCTGGTGATAGGTGGTGATGAGGTGCTGGTATTCCTGGAGTTTTTTTGCAAGGAGGTTGCTGGTCCTTGAAAGCAGGTGAGCTTCCCACCAATTCCCCGCTTCTTTTAATTTTTGCAGTAATTCGGGGGCTGCGGCGATATCCTGGCGTTTGATCTTTTTTGTGATCTTGGTAGTGTATTGGCTGAGATTGTGTTCCCTGCTGTGCCACTCCAGGACTTTTTTCAGGTTATCGCTTCCGGCATAAGATTTATAGATCAGTGTGCCGTGCTGTTCAAGAGATTTGAAAGGGAAGAAGGTAAATCCTTCGCAAAATTTCATCTGTAATTCGGTGTCGGTAAATGATGGCATGGTCCTTCGTTTTTACAGTATAGGTGGTTATCAAAGATAAATTGCCAGGCGGGGTGGTTGATACCCCAAAAGTGGTACAACAACCGTAAACAACAGTTGAGTGCGTTGTATGTTAGTGTTATTTATGAGTTGTTTCTTTTATATACGGTGATTTTATGTGCTGGGTTGCTTTAATCTGATCAATATTCCTTCATCTCCATCAAGACTGATGGTACCACTAACCGTGCTGCCTTCCAATTCGGGGGATGTAGCTATTTCTATCACACCGTTGAAATTCGATTTGAAGTAACAGGGTCTGTGGGTAAGGTTGAGGACGATGAGGAATCCGGGGCTTTCTTCATTCTTTCTGATATATGCGATCATTTGATTATCCGAATGAACGGATATGTAATTTCCTGTTTCTAAGGCGGGTTCTGTTTTCCTAATTGCTATCAGTTTTTTATAAAGGGTTAGCATGGAGTGAGGGTTGTTCTTTTGTTCCTCTACATTCATGCGGGCGTATGCTTTATCTAACCTTAGCCATGGGGTGCTTTTTGTTTTTGAAAAGCCTGCATGTTGCGTGTTATCCCATTGCATGGGTGTGCGTGAGGGATCTCTGCTGAGGTTTTTATCCGGCATGTTTAATCCCTGCGGATCTTTTATTTCATTGAAGGGGATGGCTACATCACGCATGCCTATCTCATCTCCGTAATAAATAGTGGGTGTACCTCTCAACGTTAATAGTAGCATGGCGG
Organism: Chitinophaga niabensis; assembly: GCF_039545795.1. NCBI lineage: Bacteria > Pseudomonadati > Bacteroidota > Chitinophagia > Chitinophagales > Chitinophagaceae > Chitinophaga > Chitinophaga niabensis. The sequence goes on from NZ_CP154260.1 coordinate 7,168,010, forward strand.
CTACTTTTGCCTGCTCTGCTCCAACGCGGCTGGCGATGCGTGGCCTGTCGTGGTTACTAAGAACCCAGTTTGGCCAGCTTTGTGGGGGTAATGCTCCTTCATAATGATCTATAGTAGTGGCTATCTGCGTGGCGTCCCAGGGGAGTGAAAGCAGCAGGAAATTAAAAGGAAGATGTGCACCTTTGTTGTCTACGCCATAATAGACCATCAGTTCTTTGATGGGAAGGTATACTTCTGCTATCAATACACGATCTCCTTCGTATTCTTCCAGTACGTTTCGCATTTTGCGTGTGATATCCTGCACTTCGGGCTGGTCTGTAGAATATACCGGTAACAGCTGATCATAATCCGGCATGTACTGTGTATAGTTTGGATTGGGTGGGTTGTTCCTTAGTTGTTCATCTTTGAAGATGAACCAGAGTACATCTACTCTGAATCCGTCTATTTCTTTGTTCAGCCAGAAACGCATTACGTTGAACATCGCTTCCTGAACTTCCGGATTCCTCCAGTTGAGGTCTGGTTGCTCTTTGAGGAAGGCGTGGTAGTAGTATTGTTGGGTGAGTTCATCCCATTCCCAGGCATTACCACCGAAAACGCTGAGCCAGTTGTTGGGAATGGTATCCTGCCAGATGTACCAGTTGCGTTTTGGGTTGTCTCTGGAAGAACGGGATTCCAGGAACCATGGGTGTTCACTGGAAGTATGATTGGGGACGAGGTCTAACAGCAGTTTTATGCCTCTTTCGTGGGCTGCGTTTATTAATGCTTCGAGGTCTTTCAGATTGCCAAAGATCTCATGAACGTCTGTGTAGTTGCTCACATCATAGCCAAAATCAGCCATGGGGGAGGGGAAGATGGGGGAGAGCCATATGGCATCGATGCCCAGCCACCGGAGGTGATCCAGGCGGTTGAGGATGCCTTTGAGATCGCCGATGCCGTCTCCGTTGCTGTCCTGATAGGAGCGGGGGTATATTTGATAGATGATGGCTTTTTGCCACCAGGGGGTGTGGTTGTTTGGTGTCATTGTGTGGTTTCTTTCAGTATAGCCTGTAGAAAGCGAAAGCCATGCCATCTTGCTTGTAGTGGCTAGTTGAAACCTTTTCTATTTAACTTTATTGAATGCTTCCCATCTTTTTTCTAGGAGTTGCTCATCTGGGCGAGAACCGTCTTTTCTAGGGGCGATTTTTTGTCCATCTAAAAATGAATAATCAGTCTCTTTTAATTCATCCTTTATGTGTACTGCTAGTGTTGTTGGATGAAATCCGATTAAATTCTTATCCCATAAATCATGGATATCTGATCTTAGAAGAAGGGCGTTTTTTGAATCATTTAAACCACCAATTCTGTGCTCCTCAATATGACAAGCTTTTAAAACTTCCGTAACGCCATACCCGGTTACACAGCATTTATTGCTATATTGATACAGTAGATTATTCCTGAGCCTATTTTGTCCTTGACGTACTCTCTTTAATAGTGTAATATATTCCTTCGTTATATCATTGGGGGCTTCCTTTAACATTTTCCATACTAAATCTGGATCTATATCTTCAGGCTTAGATTCAATGTCATTAGATGTAAGTCTCCAAGTAATTTTTATTGGAACAGTATCTTCAAATTTTATACATGTAGCTGATCCTTTGTAATTAAAAGGGGCACGGTTCTTAGTTCTGGTTAAAATAAAAACATTTGTAGTGTTGTTAATCATTTCCTTTATCAAAGGTTGATTTTTGTGGGTGTCTGTTTTTGCATACCAGATTAAGTCCGAATCCTCCCAGGTATTTGCGTAGTCGTGGCCAGTTCTTCCCGGTATGCCAATATTTACGAACAGATAAATATTGCCATCATACTTGACGTATCCGGTATTCCAGGCCCCTTTCTGTTTTTCCAAGGGGACTTGAAGTTGGGTATATAATTCTTCCTTTGTATATTACTAACATTTACGGAGGGTTTGCGCTAATTTAAGTGTACTCTATGTTTTGTAGGACCGTTCAACTTTTTTCGATATATATCCATTATTAACGGCCGATTCATCTCTAATGCTTAATGTGACTCCTTTAGCGGTATCAAAACCACCCCCACTTTCGCTTTTGAAACTCTTCGAAGTATTGTCAGTTTCTTCAACTTCTACATTACCTACAACTTCAATTTCCGAGATTGAAGTTGCCAGTTCATCTAACAATGGACCAAAGGTGGAGAGATCGAATTAAACGAGTAGCGCGTTCTGTTAGCATTAAATTGGTGTCAGAATACATTCCTCCATTGGAACCGATATTTCGCATGTCGATGTAAATGGGAATATGAATTTTACTCTCCAATTCGCCAACAAGGAAACTTAGGGCATGCGTTTTTCCTGCACCCCTTCTTCCATATAAAATCTGATGGTCTGAGTTTTGCAATAATGTTAATAATGGCCCGACATCTACAAATGTTTTGACAAGATGTTGTTTGTCGTATTTTTCCGCACGCTTTATTAACTTGTAAATTGCTTGGTTGATGGTAGAGGATATATAAATATGTTACTATGATAACTGATGAAAGTTAAGTTATTATAAATTATTCAATCGAGCAAATGAATTATTTGTTCGAGATACTGAAGGATTTATTGATTTTTCAATTTACCAAGATTAATAGTTGCCTGATCGCTTAAACAATTGCACTGTATCAATTAGATTATCGTAATGTAGGAGTGTAATGTCATTTTCCTTTTTGAGCTTTCTTTGCAAACGATATGTTTTTTCTTTGAAATCTTTTCTCCTTCCTGCAACAATCGTATAGTGAATTCTGGTCTTATCAAGAGTCATAAGTTCATCCGGTAGTGGGGTATGGGTCCCTAAGTATTTTTGGAATTGCAATCTTAAGTGTGAAAAATTACCGTCAATCCACTCATCCCAATCTTCTATTTGTTTAAGGCCTTTTCGGATTGAGTTGCCAAAAGTCCCATCTGCGTTCACTATTGTCCCATTTGGACTCTCGAGCTCCACAAAAACAAGTTGATGCCCACTTGAACTTTTGTCAATAAGCAAATAATCGGCAATAAAATTTGGCGGTAACGCAAACTCTTTAATGGCATAGGCACAGTGATAACCAAAAGAATAACTGGATTTGAGGATTGAACCAATTATGAAATAGTACTTGTTTTTATTTATTAAATTAATAATCTCTCTCTCGGTGGCTTGTTGTTCAATCAGGGAGAGAAAAGAAGTGCATGCGATATCAAGCCTGTCGTGATTGTCTAATTCGTCTATATTTAAGTAATTATTGGGGAAGATTGATTCAAAGTGGTATCCAGCTTCAGGCATCATTTTATGATATCGAAAGAGCTGAGCTACGGTGAATCCATTTTTTTTACTAGCAAGATATTGATGAGCCCTTTGTAATTGCAATTCTTCTTTTGCATTAAGTATGCGATAATCTCTATCATAAAGCATAAAAGGTAGTATTGAGTTAAACGAGAATCCAGTAATTTAATAAAAATGAGAATACATTGTATTTAGAGTGGGAAAAATGGGCAAGTGTTGTTCTTGAGCTTTTTTATGAATCCAGAGTTGTGTGGGGCGATGAATCTTTCAATATTACCTTGATCAGCTTCATGTTAGGGATGTTTAAGGAAAGCTGAACTTTTTTGATGCAATAAAAGGGCTGCTCTTATCAGAACAGCCCTTTTCAAATTGTTGGTACCCCCTAAGGGAAAATTATCTAACCAGTTTGTGCAGGATTTGGTGATTTTTGTTAATCTGCCGGGCTGACAAAAGCAGGCATAGTACTTTTTCATGGCTACGCTTCTTGCGACAATTTCGCGACAAAAATGATTATTGTTTTATCTCCATGGAGTCAGTATTTTGTGAGAATTAGGCTCATTATCAATGGTTTATTATCCTTTTTTTCCAAACTATTCATGACTTTTTGATCGTGTTTTTTGCAGTTTCATGAATGCCACAACGATAGTGAAATATATGGCTGCCCAAAACAGCGCGGTGAGCCAGGAATTTATCCTCCAATCCCGATAATAGCCCCAACTTGATGGCAGGTAATCCCGGAAGAAACTTGTCCAAATAATAAATATATTTTCCATCATCACACATATATTTAAGACCAGTGCCATGAACAGGCTAACTAACCAGTTTTGCCTTAATTTTTTTGATAAGGCAAGCATAGATGTGGTAATTGTAAGTAGGATGGCCAGGATGAAGGGCCTTTGCCGGTAAGTGAAGAATGTATGATCTGTATCGGAAATTGTATAACTCCTTATCAATTCTAAGAGCAGCGTTATGGCTAACAAGATGCCTGCACAAGAGGCTATAATATTTGCGGAAGCGAAATATTGCATTGCTTTGTCTTTGGACCGATATGAGATTTTTGCGAATATCCCGAAAATGAGTGTGGATAGACCGTATCCCCAAAAAAGGAATTGCAGTGTTTCAATGATATAAGGCGTTAGTTCCATCATTTGATCTGAGGTAAGAATGCTTATGAAAATAAGCCTTGTTCTTTAGATATCCTATTTGAAAATAATGTATTCCCAATGCTGTCAACGGGAGGAGGATGAGTAAATATTTGAGAATGACTTTTTTGATGTTTAGGAACTCTTAGTAAAAGAAAAGGGTGCTCATGAGCACCCTTTTCTTTTATCCTGGTACCGCGTACGGGAATCGAACCCGTCATTCCTCCGTGAAAGGGAGGCGTCTTAACCGCTTGACCAACGCGGCGTACCCTTATTTGGGATTGCAAAGGTATAATCTCCTGTCTATTTTCCAAAATAAATTTACTTAACTCAAATATCTATTGATTAATCCCCGCTAAGGCTGTAATTTCGCAATTCAATTTTTTCATCTACAAACTACAGTGTAAAATGGGAACTTCTCTCAAAATTGGTATTAATGGTTTCGGTCGGATCGGCCGCTTGGTTTACCGCCAAATTTACAATATGCCAGGAATCGATGTGGTGGCTATCAATGACCTTACCAGCCCCGCTGTTTTAGCGCATTTGCTGAAATACGACTCTGCACAAGGTAGATTTGGACAGGAAGTGAAGCATAGCGATAACTCTATCTCTGTAAACGGAGAAGAGGTTAAAATATACGCGCAGAAGGATCCTAGTCAAATTCCCTGGAAAGACCATGGTATTGATGTGGTGATCGAGTGCACCGGTTTCTTTGCAGATAAAGATAAAGCTGAAGCTCACATCAAAGCTGGTGCTAAACGTGTCGTGATCTCTGCTCCTGCCACCGGCGACCTGAAAACAGTGGTTTTCAACGTGAACCATGATATCCTGGACGGTAGCGAAACTGTTATCTCCTGCGCATCCTGCACCACCAACTGCCTCGCTCCGATGGCTAAAGTGCTGAATGATAAATATGGTATCGTAACTGGTCTGATGACCACCATCCACGCTTACACGAACGATCAGAACACCCTGGACGCTCCGCATCCAAAAGGTGACCTGCGCCGCGCCCGCGCTGCTGCAGCTAACATCGTTCCAAACAGCACTGGTGCTGCTAAGGCTATCGGCCTGGTGCTGCCAGAACTGAAAGGTAAACTGGACGGTAGCGCACAACGTGTTCCAACCATCACCGGTTCCTTAACTGAACTGACCACCATCCTCAGCAAAAAAGTGACTGTTGAAGAGATCAATGCCGCTATGAAGGCTGCTGCGAACGAATCTTACGGTTATACTGAAGACGAGATCGTTAGCACAGACATCATCGGTATCAATTATGGCTCCCTGTTCGATGCTACCCAAACAAGGGTACTGACCCAGGGCGATATCCAACTGGTGAAAACCGTTTCCTGGTACGATAACGAAATGAGCTATGTGTCTCAGCTTGTTCGTACTGTGAAGCATTTTGCCGGTCTGATCAGCAAATAAGCGATTTCGCATTATATAATTTTACCAACCCTCCGCGAAACGCTGTCCCAGCGGTGCACGGAGGGTTTTTTTCTTACCTTTCCTAAAATCCTCCCTTCATGAGCAAGTTCTCTGATCATAATTTCAAAGGCCAGAAAGCCTTGATCCGCGTAGATTTCAACGTGCCCCTGAACGATCAGTTCGAGATCACGGACGATACCCGCATGACCGCAGCAGTACCTACTATCAAAAAGATACTGAAAGACGGCGGCGCTGTGATCCTCATGAGTCATCTCGGCCGTCCGAAAGACGGGCCAACCAATAAATACTCTCTTAAACACCTGGTTTTTCACCTGATCAGTCTGTTGGACGGCACTACCGTGAAATTTGCGGAAGACTGCATCGGCGAAACTGCTGAAAAAGCTGCCCTCAACCTGCAAATGGGAGAGGTGCTGCTGCTGGAAAACCTCCGTTTCTATAAAGAAGAAGAAAAAGGCGATCGCGCTTTTGCGGAGAAACTCTCCAAACTGGGCGATGTATATGTGAACGATGCTTTCGGCACCGCTCACCGCGCACACGCTTCCACAGCCATTATCGCTGATTTTTACCCTGCGGACAAAAAGATGTTCGGGCTCCTCATGGAGGCTGAAACCAACAGCGCGGAAAAAGTACTGCACAGTGCTGAAAAGCCTTTCACGGCTATCCTCGGTGGTGCAAAGGTGAGCGACAAGATCCTCATCATCGAAAACCTGATGAACAAAGCCAACAATATCATCATTGGTGGCGGGATGGCTTACACTTTCCTGAAAGCGCAAGGCAAAGAGATCGGTAACTCCCTCGTGGAAAATGATAAACTGGACCTCGCGAACGAACTGCTGGCTAAAGCAAAATCCCTGGGTGTGCAATTGCTGATCCCGGAAGATTCAATTGCTGCTGATAAGTTTGCTGCAGATGCCAATACACAGCTGGTATCTAATGACAACATCCCTGCCGGCTGGATGGGATTGGATATCGGGGCAAAAGCCATCGCTAAGTTCAGTGAAGTGATCGCGGCTTCTAAAACCATTTTGTGGAACGGCCCTATGGGCGTTTTTGAAATGGAAGCATTCCAGGGTGGTACCAAAGCCATCGCTGATGCTATTGTGAAGGCAACCGAAAATGGCGCTTTCTCCCTCGTTGGTGGCGGAGATTCTGTGGCGGCAGTGAATAAATTCGGTTTAGCAGAGAAAGTTAGCTATGTGTCCACGGGTGGTGGCGCTATGCTGGAATACTTTGAAGGAAAAGAATTGCCGGGTATTGCGGCTATCAAGAAATAAAGCATAAAAAAGCCGCAGTAAGTACTGCGGCTTTTTTTATTTTTTACTCATCTCAGCAAAATACTGGTGGAAATAAGGGATGGTTTCAATTCCCTTGTAGAAATTCTCCAGTCCGTACTTCTCATTCGGCGAGTGTAAGTTATCACTGTCTAAGCCAAAGCCCATCAGCACTGTCTTTAACCCCAGTGTTTTCTCAAACAATGCCACAATAGGAATACTTCCGCCACCCCGAACAGGAATAGGATCTTTTCCGAAAGTAGTTGCAATGGCTTTGCTGGCTGCTTTGAAGGCGATATTGTCTGTTGGTGTAACATAAGGAGAACCACCATGGTGGGCCGTTACAGATACTTTTACAGATTTAGGCGCAATCTTTTCGAAGTGTGCTTTGAAAAGATCTGAAATAGCTACCCAGTCCTGACCTGGTACCAGGCGCATGGAGATCTTGGCAAATGCTTTTCCGGGTAATACGGTTTTTGCACCTTCGCCGGTATAGCCGCCCCAGATACCATTTACTTCTAAAGTCGGGCGGATGCCGGTCCTTTCGATAGTGGTGTATCCTTTTTCGCCCCAGAGTTCATCTACGCCAAGGTCTTTTTTGTATTCGGCCTCATCAAAGGGGGCTTTGTTCAGGCTTTCCCTTTCTGCTGCACTCAATTCCTGTACGCCATTATAGAAGCCGGGAATGGTGATGTGGTTATTTTCATCATGCAGGGAAGCGATCATTTTGGCGAGGATAGTGGCCGGATTGGCAACTGCTCCGCCATACACTCCACTGTGCAGGTCGCGGTTGGCGCCGGTTACAGCAACTTCCATATAGGCCAGGCCACGGAGGCCGGTGTCTATGGAAGGATTGTCCATACTGATCATGGAAGTGTCCGAGATCAGCACTACATCTGCTTTCAGACGTTCTTTATTGTTTTCCAGGAAAATGCCCAGGTTATTGGAACCTACTTCTTCCTCTCCTTCGATCATGAATTTGATATTGCAGGGGAGGGTGTTGGTTTTGTTCATGGTTTCAAAAGCCTTCACGTGCATGTAGAACTGGCCTTTGTCGTCAGCGGAACCACGTGCATAGATCTTTCCGTCTTTGATCACAGGTTCAAAGGGAGGGCTGGTCCAGAGGTCCAGGGGATCGGGAGGTTGCACATCATAGTGGCCATATACCAATACGGTAGGGAGGGAAGGGTCGATGATCTTTTCCCCGTAAACAATGGGATGGCCTGCTGTCGGGCAAACTTCCACTTTGTCTGCCCCTGCGTCTGTTAATCTTTGTTTCACCGCCTCGGCGCAGCGCTTCGTATCCTCGTTGTGGCGGGAATCCGCACTAACAGAGGGAATCCGCAACAGATCCAGTAACTCGTTCAGGAAACGGTCTTTGTTCTGTGCCTGGTAATCTTTCCAAACTTGCATGATTGAGCAATTAAACGTTCACAATGGACGCAATTTAAAGGTAACGGCTGAGTTCAGCAAAAAAAGCCCTGGTAGGGGGATAGAAATAAATGGGACTTACAAATAAAAGAGCTACAAACAAAAGCGGCTGCACTTTTAGTGATACAACCTCAAAAGGAGCCACAAGCAAAAGAGGCCGCACTTTTAACGATACAACCTCAAGATCCCACAAACAAAACAGACCGCACTTTTATCAATTCAACCTCAAGGAGCCACTTAACGATACAACCTCAAGATCCCACAAACAAAACAGACCGCACTTTTATCAATTCAACCTCAAGGGGCCACAAACAAAAAGAGGCTGCATCTTTTTACGGATACAACCTCTTTTACCTATGAAAAATGATGTTATGAGATCAATTTCTGTCTGAGCAGGAATTCCAGCTTTTCGTTCACGTCCAGTAGCTTTTCTGTAAGCTCCCGGTTCTCTTTCCGCAGGGCATATACTTCGTATGCCTTTTCTATATTATGCCGTAACTCCTCATCATTCCAGGGTTTAGAGAAATATTTATAAACCTGGCCTTTGTTGATGGCATCTATCACTGCATTGATATCTGCATATCCTGTAAGGAGAATGCGGATCGGCTCAGGGTATTTAGCAAGTATCGACTCGAAGAACTCAATACCTGTCATCCTCGGCATACGCTGATCCGATATGATGATGTGAAATTCATGATCTTCCAGCAATTTGTAAGCATCGTCAGCGGATTCTGCCGTTTGAACGGTGTAAATCCTCCTGAATGATGCCTTAAATGCATTCAGGTTATGTATTTCATCATCGATATAGAGGATGTGAATGTGTTGTGCACTCATTATAACGCAGTAGACTAAATGTAAGTTAATAAAAATAAGTGAGTTAGCAACGACAGAAACCGCCGTAACTATAAATCAAAAAACACAAGCTTGCATTCCCAATTGCCGGTATAATTGATGCGCTCATACCCGGAATTCGATTTCAAACATAGATATTTTTTGTTATTCACCTTTCGTTTTTTGGTTCACCGCCGCTACTTAATTCGTAAACGGCAGGACTTTGCGGTTAACCGCTAAACTAATTGAACCATGTTTTGCGCTTTCCGTTATTTCATGTAGGTTTGACTACACCCGTAACCTTACATTATTATTTAAAAAAGATAGAATATGAAAACAGGAATCATTGTTGTCATCGTCCTGGTACTACTGGGCTTTTTTGGTTGCAGCAAGTACAATGGATTAGTAGCAAAGGATGAAACGGTGCAAAAGGCTTGGGGAAATGTGGAAACGCAATACCAGCGCAGGGCTGACTTAATTGACAACCTCGTGAACACGGTAAAGGGATCTGCCAAATTTGAACAGGAAACACTGACCAAAGTAATTGAAGCCCGCTCCAAAGCTTCCTCTGTTCAGATCAATGCCAACGACCTGACCCCAGAAAAGGTACAACAATTCCAGGCTGCTCAGGGCGAATTGACCGGAGCGCTCAGTCGTTTACTCGTTACCGTTGAAAAATATCCTGAATTGCGTACCACAGAGCAATTCCAGACTTTGATGGCGCAAATAGAAGGAACGGAGAACCGGATCTCGGTTTCCAGGAACGATTTTAACGGTGCTGTGAACGAGTTTAACAGCAGTGTACGCACTTTCCCCAATAATATTATTGCGGGCCTGGGCGGATTTAAAGCAAAAGGCTACTTCCAGGCAGATAAGGGTGCTGAAAAAGCCCCTAAAGTGCAGTTCTAGATAATTTAAAGGGTTATTCATCACGAAATCAGGTGTTTCGGACGGATAACCCTTATTTGACTATTTCCTTTGATATGAAACTATTTTCTTTTAAAAAGAAGGAGCTTTTCTCGGAAGAGGAAAAAAACAGGGTGGTGAATGCCATCCGTCATGCGGAAAGGCTGACCTCCGGAGAGATCCGGTTATTTGTGGAAAGCCGCTGCGAATATGTTGATCCAATGGATCGTGCCCGGGAGGCCTTTGTGTCCCTGGGAATGGATAAAACCAAACAACGTAATGGGGTACTCCTTTATATAGCCATGCTGGACCATCAGTTCGCTATCCTGGGAGACCAGGGTATACATGAAAAGGTAGGATCGGATTTCTGGCAACGGGAAGCCCTCCTTTTAAAAAATCATTTTTCCTCTAACAAGATCGTGGAAGGTATTGAAGTGTGTGTGAAGGAGATCGGAGAATCCCTGTATCATTATTTCCCTTATGACTCCGGCGATCAGAATGAACTGCCGGATGATATCATTTTCGGGAAATAAGTAGCAATGATTCATAAGCCAAAAACAATGAAGTTTACTCGCTGGTTATTATTATGGGGATTGATCCTGGTTGGTACAAGTGTATTTGCACAAAATATCAGCATCCCTCCCAAGCCTAATCCGCCCCGGCTGGTTAACGATTACGCAGGTGTACTCGTTAAATCTGAAGCGGATGAGCTGGAAAGGAAGCTGGTGGCGTATAACGACAGCACCTCCACAGAGATTGCCATCGTACTGGTTAAATCAGTAGGTGATTATGATATTGCGGAAGTAACCCTCAAGATCTTACGTGACTGGGGGATCGGATCAAAAAAGAATAACGGGGTATTGATCTTTGCTGCCATCAACGACAGGCGGGTAAGGATTGAAACCGGTTATGGGATGGAAGGTGCTGTACCGGATGCGGTAGCCTTCGGTATCATAGACAAGGTTATTAAACCAAACTTCCGGGAACAACATTATTACCAGGGCCTGGATGAAGCGGTAGATGATATTATTGCAGCAGCAGCCGGCGAATACAAAGGTGTTCCCCGCTCTAAACGTGGCCCCAGTGGCGGTAATGTGATCGGCGTCATTATCTTTATTTTGATCCTGGTCTTTATTATTGGCCGTGGTGGCGGAGGCGGAAGAGGCGGTGGACGTGTAATGAGCCGCAGAGGCGACAGTATCTTTGGAGGTATCCTTGGAGGTATGATCGGCAGCAGCCTTGGTGGTGGTGGATTTGGCGGAGGCGGCGGAGGCTGGTCCGGCGGAGGTGGTGGCGGAGGCTTTGGTGGCTTCGGCGGCGGTTCCGGCGGTGGCGGAGGAGCAAGCGGCAGTTGGTAAAGATCCTTTTCGAATTATCAGTTATCGGGAGGATCATAATCATCGTGTATAATTGATAATTCGATCATTATGATATTGCATGTATTGAATGGGGATGCAACGCGTACGATCTTTGAGCATGCGAACATTCCCGGTGATGTAATGGTTTGGCGGGAAATGCTTTGTGAAGGCAAGGCTCCCGCAACGCATAATATGGCCCGTTTTTTTGAAGAAAGGGCCGCATTCCTGCAGCAGGAATATGGGATTGATCAGAAAGCCTATCTTTCAGATGTAGATCATGAATACCAGTTGCTGAATAATGCCGCTGCGTATGAAGAGATCGTTCTCTGGTTTGAATTTGACCTCTTTTGCCAGGTGAACTTATTATTTGTGCTGTATTACCTGCAGCAACTCAAAACGCCCCTCCCTCCTATAAGTATTGTACAATTAGATAAACACCCGGATGTACCCAATTTCCGTGGCATAGGGATGCTTAAATCCCAGCATCTTCCTCCTTTATTTGAAAAAAGAGTATACCTGCAGGAAGAAGACTGGCAACTGGCGAATGATGCCTGGATAGCTTACAGCCAGGAAGACCCATTGGCGATTGAGCAGCTCAGCCATCGTTCCAGTACACACTTACCTTATCTTGGCAATGCCCTGCAGGCCCATCTGCAAAGATTACCCGGCTCTTCCAATGGTCTTAATGCCGTAGAACATTTCTTCCTGGACAGGCTGGCGCTGGGAAAACTCCGGGAGCGCGACCTCTATTATCAATTTTGGAATGAGCTGAAGATCTATGGCTTCGGGGATTTTCAGCTGGATGTTTACACCCAGCGCCTCCAAAGGGCTGGTGTGGTAAAACGGGAAGATGAAATGCTGAGTCTTACCGGTTTGGGAGAAGAAGTACTCCACAACGAAGAAAACTACCTTTCTTTTGCCTCCCAGCAAAATGTCTGGATCGGTGGAATTCCCTTAGATCATACACCCTGGCGCTGGGATGAGGAAGAGGGGAGAGTTATCCGCTCATCAGGCAACTAATTCCTGCAAAGGCTCGTACTAAGTTGAAAACGAGCGCTTATGAAAAACATACATTCTTTGGTGTTTATCACCATGGGCTTATTCTGTCTGCTGGCGATCGCCTGTAAAAAAGATAAGGATGATAACCTCTACACTGTTACGAATGCCCCCATGACCGGAGCACAGGAGAACCCTGCTGTGACTACTACCGCTTCCGGAAGTTTTGATGCCACATATAATCCTGACACTAAGCAGTTCACCATCACCGTGCGCTGGCAAAACCTGAGTGGGAATGCAACGCTTATGCATATTCACGGGCCTGCCGCAAGAGGTACTAATATAGGGGTGTTACAAAATTTCGCTACGTTATTTACGCCCACCCCGGCAGGAAGTTTTACCACGAGTTTTGTCATCAACGGAACTACCCAAACGCAGGAGGATCTGTTAGCTGGTAAATGGTATGTAAATATTCATACCGCGGCTAACCCTGGCGGAGAGATCCGTGGGCAAATAGAATTGGTCTACTAGACCAGGAAGCAGTGAACATGCAACATCCGCCAACCGCCATTCCGATGTCATGGCGGGCGGAAGCGGGCTCTCGTAGCCCGCTTTTTGTTTGCAGGATGTTCAGTGACTGTGTGTTCTTTAAAAGCACTACTCCCTTAACCCCAGGTCTCCAATAAAAACCTGATCCAGTTTTTGTGCAGGATGTTATCAATATCTTCTTCCTTATACCCGCGTGCCTTTAAGATAGCAGGCAGCTTTTGCAGGCCGGCGATGCTTTCCAGATCATGAGGAGATTGTTCTGTTCCGAATGCACCATCCAGGTCAGAGCCAATTGCAGCGTGTTTGCTGTTACCTGCAATCTGGCAGATGCGATCAATATGATCTGCTACATGCTGAAGAGAAACTCCTGTTCCGGCAGGTGTACTTACACCGCGTTCCCAGCCAGGGATCAGCATCCATGCATCAAAAGCAGTACCTATTACGGCACCACGCTCAATCAGGATGGAGAATTGCTCATCTGAGAACTGGCGGTTATGCGGTACCAGCGCTCTGCTGTTATGATGACTGGCCCATACAGGGCCGGAGAAATGATCCATGGCTTCGTAGAAACTTTCATCGCAAAGATGTGTAGCATCGAGGATGATGCCTAAGCGTTCCATTTCTGTGAGCAATGCACGCCCTTTTGTACCTAAGCCCCCATTGGAATCTGTACCATAAGCATAAACACCCGGGCCGTAATGCGCAGGGCCAATAGCACGTAAACCAGATGCATAGGCTTTTTCAACACAGGCCAGTTCAAAGAAAGAATCAGCACCCTCCAGGCTTAATATAAAACCTACAGGGAGAGAACTTGTATCCGTAGCGTTTTCCCAGAGTTTGAGATGTGCTGTTAACTGAGCAGCATTCGTGACCTGTTTCATTTCACCTCTTGCCTCCATGGCCTGGTACCATGCCAGCTGGCCCTGGGTCTGTGCCCATGCCTGTTCCTGGGAATGCCAGCCCGGCAAAGGATTATCCAGCCCTACATATCTTGCGATCTGTGTAGCCACGCAGATACCTACACGGCCTTTGCGCATCTCAGGTAAAGACACGGTGCCATTGCCGCGGTCCGGTTTATCGTTCATATTTCTTTCCCGATCGCGTATAGCTTGCAGGGATTTAGTCAGGTCGCGGTTCCACTCCAGTGCATTCATGCTAAGATCCAGGTGCGCGTCGAAGATTAAAGGTTGCATAGGTGATTTATTAGAAAGGATTATTTTAGTTCAGTAAGCGGCGGCCACGGGTAATTGCCCATGTGTCTGTATGGGAGCTGTTTTCAATGATCTGTGCTTCGTTATACAATGCCACCGTAGGGCAAACATGCCACGGTGTGCCGTATAAGATATCACCTACTTTAAACTGTGCAGCCAGCGGTGTTTTCAGTACCAGGTGTTCTTCGCTTTGAGAGATCACTTCATATTCCGGTAAGTCTTTAAAGAAAACCCTTTTGGTAATGGGGTTTTCCGCGGATACGGCTTTGTGCCCCAGGTCTAAAGTAAGATGGCCTTCCTGTGGTTTGGAGATCACACGAGCAAGCAGTAATGCTGCAGGAATGAAGTCCTGTTCAGGTAAGGAGCTGCTATAACCCTCATCCCATAAGATGCAGGTGCCCGGGCTGCAGATCACATCTTTGCGTTGGGCATGGATGGGAAAAGTAGGTGTACCGCCGGCAATGATCTCCGGGTTATCCATCTTTTCCGCTAAAGCGGCTACAGGCTGAAATGCTGCATTACATTGTTCCGTACGGATGCCCAGATCAGATTCCCGCAGATGCCCATCATATGCATGCAGGCCACGGCAATGGATATTAGGCAGTTGCCGTAATTGCTGGTAAAGCGCGAAAGCCGCTTCAGGCGCAATTCCTGTGCGATGCATACCATTATCGATGTCTATGTATACTTCTGCCGTTTGTGGCTGAAAGAGATCGTTTAATAATTGAGCAGATGCAATATTATCCACCAGGGAAGCGAAACGGGTATCCGGATATTTGCGGGTAAGTTTGACGAAACTCTCTGCTGTGGGGGAGTTTAGCTGATAGGCTACCACTATATCTTTGGCGCCGGCTTCTGCTAACATATTGGCTTCTGCAAAGGTAGCACATTTAAAACGGGTAATACCCTTTGCCAGTTGCATGGTGATAACCGGCCCCATTTTATGTGTTTTGACGTGAGGCATCAGTCTGGCTGTACCTCCCGCCATCTCAATCATCTTATTGATATTCTCTGCGACTTTTTCCTTGTATACCAGCAGGGCCGGGGAGGCGATAGTGGCGGTATCCTTTATCTGATGCCAGGATGATATCCCTTCTTTGGTCATCTCTTAATTTTGCATTAAAGTTATCCAATAAATTGATGCAATACCAACACTCCGATCAATCCGCATACAGAAACAATGGTTTCCATTACGGACCATGTTGCAAAAGTTTGTTTCAGTGTGAGATTGAAATATTCTTTGAACAGCCAGAAGCCGCCATCATTCACATGAGAGAACATAAGGCTGCCTGCTCCGATAGATAACACCATCAGTTCAGGATGTACAGCTTGGTCTTTGATCAGGGGCAATAAAATTCCTACTGTGGTTAAACCCGCTACAGTAGCAGATCCTACGCATACTCTGATAACAGCTGCGATAATCCAGCCCAATACCAATGGCGAAACGGGAAGGCCTTTGAGGGCTTCACCAATGTAAACATTGATGCCACCATCTTTAATCACCTGCATGAAAACACCGGCCCCTGCAATGATCAGCATGATAGGCGCTACATCTTTGAAAGCTGTTTCTATGGATTTCATAATGGCTTTCATGGATTGCTGGCGGCGGATGCCTAAAAAGTAAATGGCTACCAGTACGGAAAGCAGCATGGCAATATTGGGATCGCCAATTACGCCAACCAGCGAATGGAGGAAAGTACCGTGTTCTATCACGGGGTCCAGTAAAGTAGTGATGGTTAGCAGGATCAAGGGGAGCAGGGCAGTTGCTAAGCTGATGCCCAGGCCGGGTAGTTCAGCATCTGGTTTGAAGGAAATGTTCAACAGGCCCTGTTCAGGTGTTACCTGCATTTTTTTCAGTGTTCTGCCGAATAATGGCCCGGCCAGTGTGATGGTAGGGATGGCGATGATGAGGCCATATAACAAAGTTTTTCCCATGTCTGCTCCCAATTGCTGGCTGATAGCAACCGGAGATGGATGCGGGGGAAGAAAACCATGTGCAGTGGAAAGTGCGGAGATCATGGGGATACCCAGGTACAACATGGGTAAACGGGTAGAGATGCCTGTTGCGAAAATGAGGGGAACCACTACCACAAATCCTGCGGTATAGAACATGGGGATACCTACCAGCAATCCGGCCAGGGCCATTCCCCATTGGATATGTTTAATGCCGAAGATCTTTACCATGGAAGAGGTGATCTGTTGGGCTGCGCCACTGTCTGCCACCAGTTTTCCCAACATGGCCCCAAATCCAAGGATGGTTACAAGGGAGCCAAGGGTGGAGCCGATTCCCCCGGCAATAGACTTACCTATTGCGGGGCCAGTCATCTTACAGGCTAAAGCGAGCAGGATGCTGATCACCAGGAAGGAAATGAAGGTATCCAGTTTTACCCATACGATGAGTACGATCAGGAGGAGGATAGCTGCTGTGACGAGAATTAAGGGTGATATCATGGGCTGGAGAGGTGGAATTTATAAAGGTTTTCTCAAGATAGGGAAAAGTGGAGCGAATTACAAAGGGATACCCATCCCGGTACAATGGAAGGGCTATAGTTGTATATCCCTATATCGCTGAAAGCGCATTCCTATAGCACTCCTATAGCATTTCTATATCGTTTGGATATACCTATGTGCCTGCAATGCTATAGGAATGCTATAGGAGCGCTATAGGAATGATATAAGAATAAGCAACTATAGCACTGATTATGAGCCTGTTTGGTACGCTTTGGGACAAAAAAAGAGGCAGTCCTTTCGGAACTGCCTCTCAATAGCGAACAGATCGTTCAAGTGAGTGACACAACGGCGGCTGATAGTATAACTGCCGCTGGCTACCTCATTTTAATCTTCTTTGGTATTCTCTTTTATCTTTTGCGCTGCCTGCTGGATATATGCAGCCTGCTTGCTCAGCGCGGCTTTGGTATCTCCGTTAGCGATGGCGGCTTTCTCCTGTTTCTTTTTGGCCATAGGCGTGAGCAGGTTGATAATGTAGTTGTTCACCCAGCTGTTGTTGAAATTCTCTGTCACAGCTACCACTTCATCGATGCCTTTGGTTACTATTTGCGTGTCGTCCACACTGCCGAGGATATTGAGGTACATGATGGCGGCGCCGATCTTGTCCTGGCCAGTGCTTTCTTCCAGTTTCTGTGCAAAGAAAGGCACATCGCTTACGTCTCCGTTTTTGGCGTAAACACTGGCGATACCACTACCCAACAGGCCTTTGGCGTCTTTTTCCATGGATTTGGCCAATTGATAGGCCTTTTTGATGTCCAGTTCCGCCAAAGCATTGAGGGCTGTGCCTTCTACCAGGTAGGAACGATCTTTCAATGCACCTTCAAAGAGAGCGGTGTATTGAACATCTTTCAGGCGGCCCAGTTGTTTGATAGCAGCTGCGCGTACCTGGGAGTGGGCGTCAGATTTTGCGAGGTCTGTAAGAATGGGCAGGGCAGCGGTTTTTATGTCGTTGTTGTCCAGTTTCAGGCCACTGATGGCGAGGGAGCGGAGACCTTCGTACTTATCTTTCAGGGCAGCAATTACCGTGGCACGGGCTGCGGGATTGCTGGTTTGCTGTTTCAGACAGGCTTCTATGGCTTCTCTTCGATCGAGGTAATTAGGAGCGTTCTTGTATTGGAACACGTAAGTGTTCAGGTCGCGGCGGTCTGTTTTTTTAACGATCAATACTTTATCTGCATCGATATTAATGAAGTCTGGCTTAGCGCTAACGGGGAAGGAGAAGGTGTTTTCTTTTTCCTTTACGCGTACGTTGTGGCGTTCTTTTTTGCCGCCGGCGTATACATCAATAGCGATGGGGAGGTCCCATACTTTGTCGCCTTTCTGGGAGATGATCACTTTTGCGGTGCCGGACTGGCTGTAATCATAATTGATGTCCAGCGTGGGATAACCTTCGCCAAAGTACCATTGGTTAAAGAACCAGTTCATATCCTGGCCAGTCACTTCTTCTATAGCAAGACGGAGCTGGTGGGCTTCCGTTGATTTGAAGGCATTCTGTTTCAGGTAGAGATTGAGGGCTTTGAAGAAGGCTTCGTCACCCACATAATTACGGAGCATATTCAGGATGCGGCCACCTTTCTGGTAGGTGATGGCATCAAACATGTTCTCTTTATCGTGATAATGGAAACGTACGAGGTGATGATCTCCCTGGTATTCTGCAGATTCCATGTAATTGTTCATAGCGCTGTAGGCATGTTCATCGGCAGCATCTTTACCGAATTTATGCTCAAACCAGAGGTATTCACTGTAATCTGCAAAAGATTCATTCATGGTGAGATTGCTCCAGGATTCACAGGTGGCGAGGTCGCCAAACCAGTGGTGAAACAGCTCATGTGCAATCACGGCTTCTCCCTGGCGGTCATCATCATCCAGCAGTTCGCGGTCTGTTTTCTGGAGGAAATCGCCATGGATAGTGGCGGTGGTGTTTTCCATTGCGCCTGAAACGTAATCGCGTACGATGATCTGTGAGTATTTCACCCATGGGTAGTCATATCCCAGGATCTTTGAGTAGAAAGTCATCATTTCAGGCGTGTTGCCGAAAATGGCTTTGGCATGAGGAGCGTATTCCTTTTCCAGGTAGTAATTCACTTCTTTTCCGCGCCATTGGTCCTTTACAACGGCAAAATCACCTACGGCCATCATGAAGAGGTAGGGGGCGTGAGGAAGTTCCATGCGCCAGGTATCAGTACGGGTGCCATCTGCATTGGGTTTCTGGCTAACCAGTTTACCATTGGAGAGGGAAATGTACTTCTTATCCACCGTCATACTGATCTCGGAAGTGGTTTTCTGGTTGGTTTTGTCGATAGTAGGAAACCATACGGAGGAAGATTCTGTTTCGCCCTGCGTCCAGATCTGGATGGGCTTTTTAGGATCTTTGCCATCCGGATTGATGAAATAGAGGCCTTTAGCGTCAGTGATCGCTGCGCTGCCTTTTACTTCTGCTTCGTCCGGTTTAGCGGTATATTCAACAAAAACAGTATAAGATTCGCTGCTTTTGTACGTTTTATTGAGTTTCAGGCGGAGTTCTTTGCCGTCATATTCATATTTAAGGGGACTGCTTTTGGCGCTCTTCAGCATGGCTTCGCTGGGGAATTTCAGTACCGCAGCACCACTGGTTTGTACCAGGGAAACCTGTTTGATGTCCATACCTTTTGCATCGAGCGTAAGGCTATCCGTGGGATAAAAGTGGGGCTGGAGGGTGATCCAGGCCTTTCCGTTGAGTTGGCGCTTAGCATAATCAAAACGTACATCCAGCTTAGTGTGAACGAGGTTATTGATCTTAGTGGGAGATGAGCGGTAGATCTGTAGTGCCGGGTCTTCTTTCGACTGCTCGCCTGATTGAGCCAGCACAGGGGCGCAAAGCCCTATGACAGCGAATCCTGCCAGCAAAATGCTGAATGTGTTCTTGAGTTGCAGATGCATGAATTGTTGTTTAAGACAAAAATAGGCCCTCCTCATGAGGGCAGGGGTCAAATTTAAACAAATGGCCCAAATACAACGCAAGCGGTTAAAATTGTTATTTTTGTAGTACCAGGACAGGTTATTTATGATCAAAGCAACAGTTAACGGCACCCAGCCGTTTGAGATAACCCCGGCCGGGGATGGTTCCGGCGGTGTAGAATGTAACGGGAAGCAAACAAACTGGAGCGCAGTGGCACTGCCTTCCGGTGGATTCAGCATCTTAATGGACGGGAAAAGTTTTGTAGCACAGGTGGTGAAAACGGACCGGGATACCAAAACGCTCACCCTTCAGATTGCGCAGGCGCTGTATGAAGTGGCCCTGGAAGAGCCTATGGACCGTTTACTGGCATCCATGGGGATCAGCGAAGCCTCTTCCCGGAAAGTGAATGATATTAAGGCGCCCATGCCGGGAATGGTACTGAAAGTGTTGGTGAGTCCTGGTCAGGCTATCCATAAAGGAGACCCTGTACTGATCCTGGAGGCTATGAAAATGGAGAATGTATTCAAAGCAACGGCGGATGCCGTGGTGAAAGAAGTGAAGGTAACGGAGCGCACAGCCGTTGAGAAAGGCGAGGTATTAATTGTGCTGGAATAATATTTGTTAGAAGAAGCATTATGGATCGATTCAAATTGAAATTATTATACCTGTTCTGTTGCCTGCTGGTAAGTTCTGGCCTGGCAGCACAGGATGCATCGTACTTCGTGTACATTCAGCATGAGAAGCAGCTGCCCTTTTATGTAAAGCTGGAGGGGAAAATGCTGAGTTCTTCCGTGAAAGGATATGTGATCCTGCCCAAATTGCCCCAGGGCAAAGTACCTGTTACCATTGGTTTCCCGAAAAGTGAAGCGCCTGAGCAATCTTATGTGCTGCGGCTGACGGGGCAGCGGGATTACGGGTTTTTGCTGAAGAATACGGGAGACAATGATTACGCCTTGTATGATCTTCAAACATTTGCTACACTTAAATCCGGTGGGGGCGCGCCTTTACAGGAAAATGTAACGGTTACCCGCATTTCCAATGAAGGTTCAACTGCAGAACAAAAGGAACTGATCAATAATGTGCAGGCGGATGTGGAAGCGGCGCTGGCTAAAAAGGCCGATACTGTTATCCCCAGGAAGAAAGGCGGTTTTGCTGAGGCTTTGGATAAGGTGGTAACAGACGACCGGCCTGACGATATGCCTTTGGAGGCTCCGAAACCTAAACCGGTTCCGGTTGTGGTGGCTGCTGACCCTGTTCCTGTTGTGGAAGATGTTGCGCCTGTTGTAACAAAAAAGCCGAAAGGCAGGAAGAACCGTAAAGAGCGGGAAGCTTTGACGGAAGAAGAAAAGAACCTGTTAAGCAGTGTGATGGAAGATGAAAAGAAAGCAGCAGCTGATGAAGCGGTTGCAGTTGCTCCCGCGGTTGATTCTGCGGTGGCTACTATAACAGATGTATCCTCAGAAGCGGTACCGGTGAAGAAAGAGCGTAAGCCTAAAAAGAAAAAAGGACAAACAGAGCCTGAATTTATAGACTTTGATAAAACTACAACTCCTCCTGCTGAACCTGTTGCAGAGAAGGCTGCGGAAGTAGTAACAGAGAACGTTCCTCCCGAGGAAGAGCTGAGTGCAAAAGAGATCCGGGATGCCAAACGTCAGAAACGTAAGGAAGAAAGAGCCGCGGCAGAGCGGGCTGCGTTTGTGAAGGACAGTATTGCTAACGCTGAATTCAATGAATCGGTGCCTGTTGAGGAAAAGAAGCCAACCATTAAAATGGTGAACTCCGATTGCGGGAAGATATTAGAAGTAGATGCGTTCCGCAAGCTGTTGCGTACAATGAATGGTAAGAAGAATGACGATGATATGGTGGATGCTTTCAGGAAGGGCACACGTTCCGTTTGTGTGAGTACAGAACAGATCCGTGCGCTGACACAATTAATTGCTACGGAAGAGAATCGTTATCAGTTACTGGATGCAGCTTATGCAAGAACGTATGATACGCAGAACTTCTCTACCCTGGGAGACCTGCTGAAGGAGGATTATTACAAGGGCCGCTTTAAGGCGATGCTCAAGAAATAATTCCATGTACATTATATATCGCAAATGGTGAAT